>NZ_CP102266.1:0-90000 GCF_025147905.1 Blautia sp. KLE_1732_HM_1032
ATGGACGCTGTTATTGAAAAATGGGAGGAGATCCTGCAAACTGTCAAATCTGAATATGAGGTGACTGATGTCCCTTTTAATACCTGGCTCAAGCCGCTGAAAGTTTATGAGGTTGACGGAAAGCTGATAACAGTGGTTGTTCCCTCTGAACAGGCAGCGATCGGAGTCAATTACATCAGTAAACGCTACAAAATACCCCTCCAGGTTACTATCTGTGTACTGACAGGCATGGAAGAATGCGAGGTTCGCTTCGTTCTGGAAAAAGATCTCCCCAAAAAAACAGAAAAAAACACTTCTTATGATAAACAGGTTCAGGATACACGTTACGAAGAGGCGCATTTAAATCCAAAATACACCTTCGACACCTTCGTTGTAGGAAGTAATAACAAATTCGCCCAGGCCGCAGCTCTTGCAGTTGCCGAATCACCGGGAGATACCTACAATCCACTGTTTATCTATGGCGGAGCCGGTCTTGGTAAGACGCATCTTATGCATTCCATCGCTCATTTCATTCTGGAACACGACGAAAACAGCCGTGTTTTGTATGTAACCAGTGAGGAATTTACCAACGAGCTGATCGAAACCATCCGAAACGGAAATAACACGGCAATGAGCAAATTCCGTGAAAAATACAGAAATATCGACGTTCTTCTTGTCGATGATATTCAGTTTATTATAGGAAAAGAATCCACACAGGAGGAATTTTTCCATACATTTAACAGTCTTCACAGTGCCAAAAAGCAGATCATCATATCCTCTGATAAACCACCGAAGGATATGGAAATCCTGGAAGAGCGCTTCCGTTCCCGGTTCGAGTGGGGTCTGATCGCAGATATCACGCTGCCTGATTACGAAACCCGAATGGCGATCCTTCATAAAAATGAAGAAATGAACGGCTACAACATCAGTGAAGATGTTATCAAATATATCGCTACCAATATCAAATCCAATATCCGTGAGCTGGAAGGTGCCTTCAACAAGGTCATGGCCGGAGCCAAGCTTGAGAAAAAGGAAGTAACTCTGGAGCTGGCAGAACAGGCACTGAAGGATATTATTTCTCCGGATGAGAAAAAAGTAATCACACCGGAATACATCATCTCCGTTGTTGCAGAGCATTACGGAGTCACACCTGCGGACTTAAGCGGAAACAAACGAAACTCCAAGATCGTCATGCCCCGCCAGGTTTCCATGTATCTCTGCCGTGAGATCATATCCACACCTTTGAAAAATATCGGAAAAGCGCTCGGAAACCGTGACCATACCACCGTTATGCACGGTATCGAAAAGATCGAAAACGAATTGCAGAACGACGATAACTTAAAAAATACCATTGATATATTGAAAAAGAAGATTAATCCACAAGGTTAGGGAAGTTTTCCACATTACTGGTGTATAACGTGTTGATTGTATGTGGAGAGATGTGTACAACTTTTTTGCCAAAACGCGGCGGTAATTTTATCCCCGGGTTATTCACATGCGAAAATACCACTTTTACACAAAGTTATCCCAACGGAAAACCCCTGAAACCATCAGGCCTGCGGGAGTTTTTCACAAAATCTGGCCCCCTACGGCGGTTACTGCGGATTTTTTCTATAAATATATTTATAAAAACCACAAATTGTTCAGAAAGGGAGTTATACACACTATGAAAATCATCTGCTCCAAATCAAGTCTGTTAAAAAGTGTAAGTATCGCACTCAAAGCAGTTCCATCAAAAACCACAATGCCAATCCTGGAATGTATTCTCATGGATGCAACCACAAACCAGATCAAATTTACCACCAACGATATGGAACTGGGAATTGAAACCATCGTTGAGGGTACTATTGAAGAAAAAGGTAAAGTTGCTCTTGATGCAAAAATCTTCTATGAAATCATCAGACGACTTCCGGATAATGATGTTACCATTAAGACCGATGATAAATATGCAGCAACCATTACCTGTGAAAAAGCAAAATTCAATATCCCTGGAAAATCAGGAGAAGATTTTGCTTATTTACCGATGATCGAGAAGGATGAACCGCTGACGATCTCTCAGTACACACTGAAAGAAATGATCCGCCAGACTATTTTTTCGATTGCTGTAAATGAGAACAATAAGCTTATGACCGGTGAACTTTTTGAGATCAAAAATAACTGTCTGAAGGTAGTTTCTCTGGACGGACATCGTATCTCTATCCGCAAAATGTCCCTTAAGAAAGATTATTCTGACCGTAAGGTGGTAGTTCCGGGCAAAACTTTAAGCGAGGTCAGCAAGATTCTTTCCGGAGAAGTGGATGATCAGGTCAGCATTTACTTTACAAAAAACCATATTTTATTTGAATTTGATCAGACTATGGTAGTTTCCAGACTGATCGAGGGAGAATATTTCAGAATTGACCAGATGCTTTCCAGTGATTATGAGACAAAACTGAAGATCAACAAAAAAGAGTTCCTGGATTGTATCGACCGTGCCACACTTCTGGTACGTGAGGTTGATAAAAAACCGATCATCATCAACATCACAGACGATGATATGGAGCTGCGCATTGATTCTGCAATGGGTTCCATGAATGAAGAAATCGATATTGAAAAAGAGGGTAAGGATATCATGATCGGCTTCAACCCGAAATTCCTGATCGATGCGCTTCGTGTTATTGATGATGAAACCGTGACGATCTATCTTGTAAATCCGAAGGCCCCGTGCTTTATCCGTGATGATGAGGAGAACTATACTTACCTGATTCTTCCTGTAAACATCAATCAGAATCAGGCCAGATAAGACCTGGGGTAATGTGACCGTTTTTGACCGATTGTGCATGGGAATGCGATCGTGTTCTGAGAATTGTTTCATGCGTAAACTGCTGGAAGGGGGTATTTAAATTACCACCTTCCGGTGAAATTTGTATTTTGGGGGATTTTAAATACCGCCAGAAGATCAGAAAAGACCGATCTGACGGAGAAAATACCCCGGAGATAAGAGGAGAAAAAATTGGAGATCAGAATTAAAGACGAATTTATCAAGCTTGGTCAGGCGCTGAAGCTGGCCGGTGTTGTGGAGGACGGCGTTGAGGCGAAATATGCCATCAATGATGGTCTGGTACTGGTGAACGGCGAGGTGGAGAACCGCCGTGGCCGCAAGATCCATCCTGGAGATACCATTTCCTACGATGGAAAAGATATTTATGTGATCGGGTGAAGGAATGTACATTGAATCCATCAGACTGAATAATTTCAGGAATTATGAGTCGCTGGAGATGAATTTTGATCAGGGCACCAATATTCTCTACGGCGACAATGCCCAGGGAAAGACCAATATCCTGGAGGCGGTTTATCTGGCAGGTACCAGCAAATCCCACAAGGGAAGCAAGGACCGGGAGATGATCCGCTTTGAGAATGAGGAATCCCATATCCGAATGATGGTGAAGAAGGGCGATCTTTCATACAAAATAGACATGCACCTCCGGAAAAACAAAGCAAAGGGAGTTGCCATCAATGGGCTGCCGATCCGCAAGGCAAGGGAGCTGCTGGGGGTGGTGAATCTGGTGTTTTTTTCTCCGGAGGATCTTAATATTATCAAGAATGGACCGGGAGAGAGAAGACGTTTTCTGGATTCGGAGCTTTGTCAGCTGGATGGTGTTTATATCACGGAGCTGGCCGGCTACAATCACATCGTGAACCAGAGAAACCGTCTTCTCAAAGACTGTTATATGAACCCCGGGCTGAAAAGTACCCTGGATGTCTGGGATATGCAGATGGTCGATTACGGAAAGAAGATCATCGGGAAGCGGGAAGCCTTTGTGGAGGAGCTTAACGAGATCGCAAGGGGGCTTCATAAAGGCCTTACCGGCGGGATCGAGGAGCTGGAGATCCTGTACGAGCCAAGTGTGACGGCCGCGGAGTTTGAGGATAAGCTTTCCAGGAACCGGGAGCGGGATCTTCGGATGAAGCTGACCTCCGTGGGACCGCACAGAGATGATTTCTGCGTAAAGGTCAACGGGATCGACATCCGGAGGTATGGTTCCCAGGGGCAGCAGAGGACTGCGGCCCTTTCCCTGAAGCTTTCGGAGATCTATCTGGTGAAGAAAAAGATCCGGGATACACCGGTTCTTCTGCTGGATGATGTTCTTTCGGAGCTGGATAGCAGCAGGCAGACATATCTGCTGGAAAGCATCCACGATATACAGACTCTGATCACCTGTACAGGACTGGATGATTTTGTCAGCCATCAGTTCAAGATCAACAGGGTTTTTCAGGTGGTAAAGGGGCATGTTTATATGCCTAAAGGGTTTTGACAAGCCCGTATGCATATGGTAAACTGATTCTGATTATGGAAAGTTGGTGAATATTTTGGATAAAGAGGAGTTTCGCGTTAAGCTGGGACAGATCAATAAGCTGGTCGAGACCCAGGATTACAAAGGCGCCATGCAGATTGTGGACAGCATTGACTGGCGTCGTGTGAAAAACGTCCGTACCCTTTGTGTAGTGGGCGAGATCTACGCGGCCAACAAGCGCTATGAAGAGAGCAAGGAAATTTTTCTTCTTGCCTACCACAGAGCGCCGATCGGCAAGAACATACTTTACCGTCTGATCGAGGTTTCCCTGAAAATGGGACAGATCAGTGAAGCCACAGAATTCTTTGATGAATACAGAGAAGTGGCAGGTAATGATAACAGCCAGTATATACTGAAATATAAGATCGCCAGAGCGAAGAATGCATCTCTGAATGAACAGATCCGTATTCTTGAGGAATATAAGGAGAAGGAATTTACGGAGCGCTGGTCCTATGAGCTGGCCAAGCTCTATTACAAGGCAGGAGACAAGCAGAAGTGCCTGGATCTCTGCAATGAGATGATCCTTTGGTTCAATGACGGAACTTATGTGATGAAGGCCCTTGACCTGAAACAGCGGATGGGTGTTCTCACTGGCGAAGAGAAAGAGAAATACGAACAGCGTTTTATCCCGAAGCTGATCCCGCCGGAAAAGGCGCAGGAGATCAGGGAGAGTAAGGAAGCATCCGGCGAGTATGAGGAGGCAAAACCGGTCACAGATACCATCCAGGTAGATGATGAGCGGGATCTGAACAGTGCGGAGACATTCCAGGAGAAGCTTTCCAAGGGATTCCGTGATATCTTTGGCGGACATAAGAAATCTGCGGAAGAGGATATGGAGGAAAAAGAAGCTGCGCAGGATGAAGAGCAGGATGAGGTTTCCACAGGCTCTGAGGATGTAACGGAACAGGCGGAAGCGCCGGAGGCTGAGACTGCTGCGGCAGCAGAACCGTCAGAGGAGTTTACAGATTCTGAGGAGATCGAAGCAGCAGAAGGAAGTGAGGAAGCTTCGGATGAGCCTTCTGAAGAGCAGGAAGAGTTTTCCGGACAGGAAGCGGATGAGATCCCGCTGGCATCCGGTGTTGAGAACCTGTCATCCGGAAGTATGAAGCTGCAGGCTCAGGAACAGCAGGATAAAGAGGAAGAAGAGACTTATCAGGAAGCGGAAGAAGCTGAGGCTGAGAAAGCTACAGAGATGTCTTTGTCCCAGAGTGTTGCAGAGATCATGAAGGAGAAGGCTGCCGGAAATGAGGAAAGTGAGGAGAAGCCTGCAGGGGTTCCGCTCAATGAGGAAGGCAAGCCTGATTTTTCCGCAACGATCCGTATGCCGGAGCTGAAGATCCCGAAGTCCATGATCAATGTGGACCCGGAGAATGCAAGCAGTTCCGCGGAGATCCCGGATGCGTCCGGAATTTTTGGAAATATCGAGGATATTGCGGCATCTGTAGGTGACAGGTCCGAGAAGGATAAAGATAAGGACTTCAACCTGGAGGATACTATTCTGGCAGCAGCTACACAGCAGGGAATCGATATCCCGGAGGAAGAGAAATCTCCGGATGTCCAGCAGTCCGACGTAACGGAAGAGCCAGCAGGTATTGAGGATCTGGATATTGCGGCTGATGAATTTGTTCCGGAGGAGCCGGATGCGGCAGATATCGAGGATATCATGGCGCAGATCTCCGCTCAGCAGGAGGAAGAGGTAACGGAGACTTCCGATACCAGACTTCCGGATATCGTATTTGATGAAGATGAGGAGCCGGTTACTGAGGAGGATCTTCAGGCTGCAGAAGCAGAGTTTCTGAATGGTCCGTCAGGAGTACAGAAGCCGGTGGAAGAAGAGGATGTGCCTCCGGAGATTCCTTCACTGGAATCTGAGGAGCAGGTGCAGAAGGCGGCAGCAGAGCCTTCAGCGAAGCTTCATCATGAGGAACCGGTGGCTGCAGTGGAAGAGGAAAATCTTCTTGATGAGGAAGAAGAATACAGTGATGACGCCTTTGAATTCCAGGAAGAGGATGACGATGACTTTATCAGCAGTCTCATCGGTGATGATTCTGATGAAGCCATGGAAGAGGACGATGAGGAAGAGGAGCTCAGCGAGGAAGAGCAGCTTGAGAAATTTATCGCTACGATCCATCCGGAAAAGGATCCTACAAAGATCGTTTCCAGAAAGAAAGAGCTCACAGATGAAGAGAAACAGCTTTTCACCTATTTTGTTACAGTTCCCGGAATGAAGGAACAGTTGCTTGATGTACTCTGTGATGTGCAGATGGGCGCAGCAGATAAGACCTCCCAGACCGGAAATGTGATCGTTATGGGCGGCAGAGAAACAGGTAAGACGAGACTGATCTCAAGTCTGATCCCGGCAATCTGTAAAGAGCTGAATATCGAGGCTTCCAAGGTTGCCTATATATTTGCGGATGATCTCAACGGAAAGGATATTCCGGAGATCGTATCCAAGCTTGCCGGCGGTTTCCTTGTTATCGAGGATGCAAACCAGCTTTCCCAGGAAACAGCAGATGAGCTTGAGGAAGCTATGACCGGAAACACAAAGGGAATGATCGTGATCCTGGAGGATGAAAAGATCGGTATGCGTAAGCTGATCGCAAGATATCCGAAGCTTGCGAAGAAGTTTACATCCATGATCAACATTCCTGTATTTACAAACGATGAACTTGTTAATTTCGCCAAGGTCTATACCATGGAGAATGGATTCCGTATCGACCAGATGGGCATGCTTGCTCTGTATAATCTGATCGGGATCAACCAGAAGGAGGATCAGCCGATGTGCATCGGTACTGTGAAGACCATGCTGGATAAGGCTATGGAGAGAGCTCAGAGCGGATTGTTCAAGCGTTCCAAGAAGCGTGTGGACCGTGATGGCTACACGGTACTTTTTGAAAAGGATTTCAGCTGAAAATAAGAAAAAGCAGAGGTAAAAAATATGGCCAGACCTTATCTTGGTAACCCGAAATATACCATTGAAGTCCTTCAAAAGTATCATTTTGTTTTCCAGAAAAGGTTTGGTCAGAATTTTCTGATCGACGAGCATGTTCTGGAAAAGATCATTGAGTCTTCGGGTATCACGAAGGATGATTTTATACTGGAGATCGGTCCGGGTATCGGAACTATGACCCAGTATCTTGCGGAGGCTGCCAGAGAGGTGGCTGCTGTGGAGATCGACAGTTCGCTGATCCCGATCCTTAAGGATACGTTGAAGGACTGGGATAATGTTTCCGTGATCAATAACGATATCCTGAAAACGGATATCAAAAAGATCGCAGATGAGAAAAACGGCGGTAAGCCTGTGAAGGTGGTTGCGAATCTGCCGTATTACATTACGACTCCGATCATCATGGGGCTTTTTGAGAAGAATGTTCCTGTGGATTCGATCACTGTCATGGTGCAGAAGGAGGTTGCAGACCGTATGCAGGTTGGTCCCGGTACCAAGGATTACGGTGCACTTTCTCTGGCTGTGCAGTATTATGCGAAGCCGGAGATCGTTGCGAATGTACCGCCGAACTGTTTTATGCCGCGGCCGAAGGTTGGAAGTGCGGTGATCAAGCTGACGCGTTATGAGAAGCCGCCGGTGGATGTGAAGGATGAGGGGCTTATGTTCCGTCTGATCCGTGCATCTTTTAACCAGAGGAGAAAGACGCTTGTGAACGGGATCAGAAATTCCGGAGATTTTTCCCTGAGTAAGGAGGAGATCGAGGATGTGTTCAACAGGTGTGATCTTCCGCTGAATATCAGGGGTGAGGCGCTGACACTGGAGCAGTTTGCGATGCTTGCCAACTGTATTTATGATGAGAAAAATTAATATATGATAAACGCAAAAAGAGCCCGGGCAGCTGTTCCGGGTTCTTTTTGCGTTTCCGGACGGGAATGTTGGAGAGGTTTCCTGTCCGGACCTATATATTTGTTATAGAAAGGAGGTTATGTCTGAGGTGTCAGACATAAGTAAGTAATGAAAAATTTACATTTTTTATTTTACTGATGAGATGTTAGGAAAGTTTGTTTAAAATATGAAAATATTGTGAATATATTTTTGGTAATATACATAAAGTCTGAATGGTGTGGGTGGGAATGGGGAAAATTGAGGTTTACAGAGGGGTGGGGGTGTGTGGTATACTGAGGGGCGTCGAAAAGGTAATGATGAGGTAATAAAAAGGCAGTAAAAGATAGTTAAAAATAGTAAAAGGCAATTTTTGATAAGGGCTGGTGCCCGTATGGAGGTTGAATATTATGAGAAGATTGAACAAGGTTACAGCTTTGGTTATTGCGGGTGTTATTTCATGTACATCTCCGATGATGGTTATGGCGTCTGATTCCGGTTCTGTTATGAGTCAGGCGGAGGAGATCCTGAAGGATAATGAGGTTGGGTCTCTTGCTTCTGATCCGGATAAGGTTGGGGATATCATTGTTTATGTGAAGGGGCTTTTTGATTCTAACCAGATCACGGATGATGAGATTTCTCAGGGGATCGATGAGGCTGCGGATCATTTTGGGGTGAGTCTTAATGAGGATGATAAGAGTTCGCTGGTTAATATTATCAGTAAGTTCCGTGGGATCGAGATGAGTGATGATCAGATCAAGGGGTATGTGAGTGATGCTTATAGTACTTTGAAGGATATGGGTGTTACGAAGTCTGATGTGAAGAATATTTTTGAGAAGGCGATTGAGTTTATTAAGGGGATGCTTTCACGGCGGTGATGGTTTGTGATGGCTGGTGTTTTTGATGATGTTTTAGATGGAGTTTGAGTTAGAGGGTGAGGGTTGTGGCTCTTTTGTTGGGGTTGTTGTTGGTTTGTTTGGTTGAGATGTACAATATGTACAATGTTTAGGGTTTTGGTTTTGTTTGTGAATGTGGTGTTTTTATAAATTGGGGGAGGGTGTTTTGGAAAAAATTGTGCAAATGCGCTAATTGTTTACGAGATGTTCATTGTTTGTTCATATTTGTCTGGTAGTATATGGATAGTTCGAAAGAACGTTACGAAAGACGCTGTAATGGTGTGTATCTGTATCATTACACATACAATTTTTTTCATAATAATCGCCCCGGTAAGCCACTACCGGGGCACTCCTCGTTTTTGGGCCTTTTTTGGGCTCTTTTTTTGTGGGTGGGGATGGAGGGAGGGACGGACGGACTGCCGGAGGGGCGGCTGCATGGTCGTGCCTGGTGCGGTCGTTTCGCCGGGTCATACTAAGCGTCTGAGTCTTCTGCCGTGCAGGGCGCCCCATAACTCGCCATGTACGCTGATGCGTACCTGGCTCAGACAGATGGGGCTTACTCTGCGGCTTGTGGCCGCAGAGTACCTTCCCGTCAGAAGCCTCAGGCGCTAAGTATGACCAGCGGCTTACTCCGACGCACCGGGTCCCGACCATGCAGCCGCCCCTCCGGCAGTCCGTCCTGTGCGTTGGAGAGAAACAAAAAGGATGCACTACAAAGAAATTCTGGAATCGTACTAAGTCCGTTCTGTGCGTTGGAGAGAAATAAAGGGGTAAGAAATTTCCAGTGCAAAAAATATAGCGCGGGTGGGGTGTGCATGCTATAATGATTAGGATTATAGTGCTGTCGTCTGGTTTGGGGCGGCGGTGGTTGGGTTTTTGTTTGAATGGGAGGTCTGGATATGGCGGAGTCTATGAAGGATTTTGAGAGGGAGCTGGAGGCTTCTTTTAAGAGGATCGATGAGGGTGATATTATCTCAGGGACTGTTGTGAGTGTGGATGAGTCGGGGGTTGTTCTTGATCTTAAGTTTTATGCTGAGGGTTTTATTCCGGTGGAGGAGTTTTCCCGGGTGCCGGGGTTTAATATTAAAGAGGCTGTTCAGCCGGGGGATGAGGTTCAGGCGATGGTTCTTCGCAGGGATGATGGTCAGGGGAATATTCTTCTTTCCAGAGCGGATGCTGCGGATGTGCTTGCCTGGGACAGGCTGAAGGAGCTTCAGGATTCGGGTGAGGTGCTGGATGTTGTTGTGAAGGGGATCGTTAACGGGGGTGCCATTGCTTATGTTGAGGGTGTCCGTGGTTTTATTCCGGCATCCAGGCTTGCTTTGGAGTTTGTTGAGGATACTGAGGTGTTTCTGAATAAGCCGATCCAGGTGCGGGTGATCGAGGTTGATAAGGCGAAGAAGAGGCTGGTGCTTTCGGCGAGGGAGATTCTTCGTGAGAGGGCTGAGGTGGAGAAACGGAATAAGATTTCCAATATCCAGGTTGGTTTTGTGACGGAGGGTACGATTGAGAGTTTGCAGCCGTATGGTGCTTTTGTGGAGCTTGGGAACGGGGTTTCCGGGCTGGTGCATATTTCTCAGATCTGTGAGAAGAGGATTCGGAAGCCTTCTGAGGTTTTGAGTGTTGGGGATAAGGTTAAGGTGAAGGTTATCGCAATCAAGGATGGTAAGCTGAGCCTGAGTATTAAAGAGGCATCGGATCTGATGGCTAAGGAGGTTGAGGAGGAGTCTTTTGAGCTTCCGGAGTCGGGGGAGGAGGCTACTACTTCCCTGGGTGCTTTGTTTGCAAATATTAAATTATGATTATTTTGGATGAAAAAGGATGGATGTGTATGAAAAAACCGGAGAGAATATTTGTAATCGGACATAAGAATCCGGATACGGATTCCATCTGTTCGGCTATTGCTTATGCGGATATTAAAAACAGAACTACGCAGAATAAAAAATATATCCCGAAGAGAGCGGGGCAGATCAATGAGGAGACCAGGTATGTGCTGAACCGTTTTGGCGTACAGCCGCCGGCTTATCTGGGAAATATCGGTACGCAGGTCAAGGATATGGATATCCGGACCAGTCCGCAGGCGGATAAGAATATGTCGCTGAAGAATACCTGGGATCTGATGCAGGAGAACGGGATCGTTTCTCTTCCGATCCGTGATAAGGATGGGTGTCTGGAGGGGCTTGTGACGATTGGTGATATCGCAAAGACCTATATGGATACTACAGACAGTTATCTTCTTTCCAATGCGAGGACGCAGTATCAGAGAATTGCCGAGACTGTTGGCGGTGAAGTGGTGGAAGGTAACGGACACGGATATTTTGTGAAGGGGCGTGTGCTTGTCGGTACTGCCAACCCGAAGATGCTGGAGGGCTACGTTGAGGAGGATGATATGATCATCATGGGTGACCGTGAGGAGGATCATCTTCAGGCGATCAGCCAGAATGTCAGCTGTATCATCGTGGGGCTGAATATCGTGGTTTCCGAGAAGGTTATAAAGCTTGCTCATGAGAAGAATATCGTGATCATCCGGTCTCCGTATGATACGTTTAATATTGCGCGTCTGATCAATCAGAGTATTCCGGTCAGCTTTGTTATGAAGCGGGATAACATGGTTACGTTTAATACCGAGGATTTTACGGATGATATCCAGGATGTTATGATCAAAAACCGTCACAGGGCGTTTCCGGTGATCAATCCTCATGGTAAGTGCATCGGTACGATCTCCAGACGTAATTTTCTGGATATGCATAAAAAGAAAGTGGTTCTTGTGGATCATAATGAGGTGGATCAGGCTGTTGATAATATCGAGAAGGCGGAGATCCTTGAGATCATCGATCATCATAAGCTGGGTACCTTGCAGACCATGACGCCGGTTGCTTTTCGTAATGAGCCGGTGGGATGTACGGGTACGATCCTTTATGAGATCTACGGAGAGCAGAGACTGGAGATCCCGGAAAAGATCGCGGGGCTTCTCTGTGCGGCTATTATTTCGGATACATTGATGTTCCGTTCACCGACCTGTACGCAGACGGATAAGATCGCTGCCAGTGCTCTTGCGCTGATCGCGGGGATCAAGATCGAGGAGTTTGCCCGAGAGATGTTTTCTGCGGGAAGTAATCTGAAGGATAAGTCTCCGGAGGAGATTTTTTATCAGGATTACAAGAAGTTTATCGGTGAGGGTAATGTTTCCTTTGGTGTGGGTCAGATCAGTTCCATGGACAGCGAGGAGCTTAAGGAGATCAAGGAGAAGCTGATGCCGTTTATGGTGAGTGAGTGTGGCCGTCATGATATCACGAGAGTTTATTTTATGCTGACGAATATCCTGGAGGAGTCTACAGAGCTTCTGTTTTACGGGGAGGGTAGCCAGCAGATGGCGGAGATCGCTTTTGAGCGGAAACCGGATGGAGATACCTTCAGTCTGCCGGGTGTGGTTTCCAGAAAGAAGCAGCTGATTCCGGCTATGATGGAGGCTGCTCAGCTGATGAACAGCGATTATGCGTAAGAGGTGACGGAAAATGGCGAAACAGTTATGGAAGCCGGGGAACATGATCTATCCGCTGCCGGCTGTAATGGTGAGTGTTACCGATGGTGAGGGGCATGATAATATCATAACGGTTGCGTGGACGGGTACGGTGTGTACCAATCCGGCGATGGCTTATATTTCTGTCCGACCTTCCCGTTATTCCTATGATATGATCCGGAAAACGGGTGAATTTGTGATCAATCTGACAACGGAGAAGCTGGCGTATGCAACGGATTTCTGCGGGGTCCGTTCGGGACGTGATGTGGACAAGTTCCAGAAGCTGAACCTTACGAAAGAGAAAGCGCAGTTTGTTTCTGCACCGATGATCGGGGAGGCTCCGGTTTCGATCGAGTGCAGGGTGCGTGAGGTGAAGGAGCTGGGGTCTCATGACATGTTTCTTGCGGATGTGCTTGCGGTCCATGCGGATGAAGCTTATATGGATAAAAACAACAGGTTTCGTCTTAATGATGCGGGTCTTCTGGTTTATTCCCATGGGGAGTATCTGGCGGGTGGTCGGAAGGTGGGAACCTTCGGCTACAGCGTAAAGAAGAAGCAGCAGAAGAAGCAGATGCAGAAGAAGTTGGATAAGAAATCAGACAGGGAATCAGAGATGGCAGAGATGGCGGGGAAGTTGAAGACGTCGGGGAAGCCAGGGATGTCAGGGAAGTTGAAAACGTCAGGAAAGCCAGGGATGTCAGGGAAGTTGAAGATGTCAGGAAAGCCAAGGATGTCAGGGAAATTAAAGACGTCGGGGAAGGCAGGGAGAGAGAAACGGTAGGTTCTGCGGAGCTGTAAGGTTTATTGAGATTTGGTGGCTGTTATGCTAAAATGAAAGGATACAGTATGAATAATATTACACTGATAGGAATGCCTGGTGCGGGGAAGAGCAGCATCGGTGTCGTTCTTGCGAAGGTACTTGGGTACCAGTTTATTGACTCTGATCTGCTGATCCAGAAGGCGGAGAAGAGGACTTTGAGTGAGATCATTGCGGATGAGGGTACGGAGGGCTTCAAGGCGATCGAGAATCGTGTGAATGCTTCGATCCAGGTGGAGAATACGGTGATCGCTACCGGTGGAAGTGTGGTTTATTGCGACGAGGCTATGCAGCATCTGAAGTCTGAGGGTGTTGTGGTGTATCTTAAGATCTCGCTGGAGCTTCTTTCCAGGCGTCTTGGTAATCTTAAGGGGCGTGGTGTTGTGCTCAAGGAGGGGCAGACGCTGGCGAGTCTTTATGATGAGCGTGTTCCTTTGTATGAGAAATATGCGGACATTGTGGTGGATGAAGAGGATAAGGATCTGGAGGGGAGTCTCCAGGTTGTGCTTGAGGCACTGAAAAACAGGGGAGATAAGGCGTAACTGTTGGCTTGTGGAAACGGTTTGCTGGAGTGTTTCGGGTCATGGGTTGTGACAGGTTTTCGTCATAAATTGTTTACAAATCTGAAATATGTGTTATAATATACAACTGACCTAAAAAACGGTATTGCGGAACGTTTGTTCCTGCAGTAAATTCAGAGAAAGTTTCTGCTCATAGAGGAGTAAATAATAGAGGTGTGTTATGGAACAGTATGTGATTAAAGGCGGCAATCCTCTGGTTGGAGAAGTGGATATTGCGGGTGCGAAGAATGCGGCGCTTGCGATATTGTCAGCAGCCATTATGACTGATGAAACTATATTGATCGAGAATCTGCCAGATGTTAGGGACATCAATGTTCTGCTTGAGGCGATCTCCGAGATCGGGGCTCAGGTTGAGCGTATTGATAAGTCTACTGTAAAGATCAACGGTTCTACTATCGGCAATCTCAGCGTGGATTATGAGTTTATCAAGAAGATCCGTGCTTCTTATTATCTTCTGGGTGCTTTGCTTGGTAAGTATAAGCATGCGGAGGTTCCGCTTCCGGGTGGATGTAATATCGGCAGCAGGCCGATCGACCAGCATTTGAAGGGTTTCCGTGCTCTTGGTGCGGATGTTGATATCTGTCATGGTGCTATTGTTGCCAAGGCGGAGAATCTGCATGGCAGCCATATTTTCCTGGATGTGGTTTCTGTTGGTGCTACTATTAATATTATGATGGCTGCTTCTATGGCGGCTGGTCGTACGATCATTGAGAATGCTGCGAGGGAGCCGCATGTTGTTGATGTGGCGAATTTCCTGAACAGTATGGGGGCGAATATCAAGGGTGCCGGTACGGATGTGATCCGTATCCGTGGTGTTGAGACGCTTCATCGTACGGAGTATTCGATCATTCCGGACCAGATCGAGGCTGGTACGTTTATGTTTGCTGCTGCGGCTACTCGTGGTGATGTTACTGTTCGTAATGTTATTCCTAAGCATCTTGAGGCTACTACGGCTAAGCTTGAGGAGATCGGGTGTGAGGTTGAGGAGTTTGATGATGCGGTTCGTGTCCGTGCGCCGCATGTGCTTCATCGTACGCATGTGAAGACGTTGCCTTATCCTGGTTATCCTACGGATATGCAGCCGCAGATCGCGGTTACTTTGGCTTTGGCTGAGGGTACGAGTATTGTTACTGAGAGTATTTTTGAGAACCGGTTTAAGTATGCGGATGAGCTTTCCCGGATGGGTGCCAATATTAAGGTGGAGGGGAACTCTGCTATTATTGATGGTGTGAGGAAGCTTACGGGGGCGCGTGTGAGTGCGCCGGATCTTCGTGCGGGGGCTGCGCTTGTTATTGCGGGTCTGGCTGCTGAGGGTGTTACGGTTGTTGATGATATTGTTTATATCCAGCGTGGGTATGAGAATTTTGAGGAGAAGCTCAGGAGTCTTGGGGCTGAGATTGAGAGGGTTTCCAGTGAGAAGGAGATTCAGAAGTTTCGGCTGCGCGTTGGGTGATGGTTGGTGACAACTGGTAACGATTGATGATAATTGGAAATTTGAGTTTTGCGTTTTGGGGAGAGTTCCCGGGTGTTTTGGCCTGGGGGCTCTTTTTTTGTGTGGGTGGGAGGGACGAACGGACAGACTGCCAGCGGGGCGGCTGCATGGTCGTGCCTGGTGCGGTCGTTTCGCCGGGTCATACTAGGCGTCTGAGGCGCCTGTCGTGCAGGGCACCCCATAACTCGCCATGTACGCTGATGCGTACCTGGCTCAGACAGATGGGGCTTACTCTGCGGCTTGTGGCCGCAGAGTACCTTCCCGCCAGGTGCCTCAGGCGCCAAGTATGACCAGCGGCTTACTCCGACGCACCGGGTCCCGACCATGCAGCCGTCCCGCTGGCAGTCTGTCCGTTCTGGTTTTTGGGGGTGTGAGGTGTGGTGGTTTGCCGGGAGGTGGTGGGCCATCAGCGCTGCGCTGGATGGCTGCAGGGGCTGAGTTTCCTTGTGGTGTGCTGGGAGGGTGTGGGCTATCAGCGCTGCGTTGGATGGTTGCAGGGGCTGAGTTTCCTTGTGGTGTGCCGGGAGGGGATGGGCATCGGCGCTGTGGTGGATGCGTTGTGGGGGGAGTGTGGCATCGGCGCTGTGGTGGATGCAGTGGAATGAGGTTTTGGCGGTTTTTGTCGAAGGGTTTTTGTTGACTTTTGCTGGTGGGGTGGTTATACTGAAGATACATATCTGGGAACATTCTGGGCCGTTCGGCTATCTGATCCCCATATGGTTGGTTGTATAAATATGGCGGGGAGGAGCCGGTTGGTTGTGTGAGGTTTTTTCTTTTGCCATCATAGTGAAAGGAGGAAGCTTATGCAGAGGAAGCGGCTTGAGGATATGAATCTTCTGGATGATTTTTTGTTTAACGCGGTGATGACGTTTCCTGGTATTGGTGAGAGGTTTTGCAGGTTGCTGCTGCAGGTGGTGCTGGGGCGTGAGATCGGGAGGCTGCGGGTTGTTGCGCAGAGGGCTTTTGGTGGCCGGGATGAGGGCTTTCGCGGGGCGCGGCTTGATGTTCTGGCTGAGGAGGAGCTGATGGATGTTTTGGCGGATCCTTCTGTTTTTGATATTGAGCCGGATAATAATGGTGATGTTGTGAGTCTGAAGGATCTGCCGAAGCGGGTGAGGTTTTATCATGCGATCATTGACAGCCGGTGTTTGAAGAAGGGTGAGGGTTTCGGGAAGCTTAAGAGGGTTTTTGTTATTTTTGTCTGTTCGTATGATCCGTTTGATCGGGGTAGGATGGTGTATACGATCCGGAATATGTGTGAGGAGATTCCGGAGATGGAGTATGATGATGGGCTGAGGACGGTTTTTCTGAATACGAAGGGAGATGGTGCGGGTGTGCCTGAGGAGCTGGTGGCGCTGCTTCATTTTTTGGAAGATACCAGGGAGGTGAATGCGGTAAATGATGTTTTGAGGGAGTTGCTGGAGATGGTCAGGGTTGTTAAAGATGATGGAAAGGTTACGGTGGCATATATGAAGAGTTTTGAAATTGAGCAGATGTGGATTAATAAGGGGATTGAACAGGGGATCAGTCAAGGAATCGCCCAAGGGATTGAACAGGGAATTAGCCAAGGAATCAGCCAGGGAATTAGCCAGGGAATCGCTCAAGGGATTGAACAGGGGCGGAGTGAAGAGAGGGTGAATACGTTGAGGGAGAAGGCGCGTGCGGATCGGTTGGAGAGGGAACTGAGGAAGCTGCGGAGGGGGAGATGATGTTGTTTGGTTTTGGGGAGAGTTCCTGGGTGTTTGGGCCTGGGGGCTCTTTTTTTGTGGGATGAATGGAGGGAGGGACGAACGGACAGTCTGCCAGCGGGGCGGCTGCATGGTCGTGCCTGGTGCGGTCGTTTCGCCGGGTCAGACTAGGCGTCTGAGGCTTCTGCCGTGCAGGGCACCCCATAACTCGCCATGTACGCTGATGCGAACCTGGCTCAGACAGATGGGGCTTACTCTGCGGCTTGTGGCCGCAGAGTACCTTCCCGTCAGAAGCCTCAGGCGCCAAGTATGACCAGCGGCTTACTCCGACGCACCGGGGCCCGACCATGCAGCCGCCCCGCTGGCAGTCTGTCCGTTCTGGTTTTTGGGGTGTGAGGTGTGGTGGTTTGCCGGGAAAGGGTGAGCCATCAGCGCTGCGCTGGATGGCTGCAGGGGCTGAGTTTCTTTGTGGTCTGCCGGGAGATGGTGTGGCATCGGCGCTGCGCTGGATGTGGGTGGGGTGAGTTTTTTTGCGGTTTGTCGTGAGGGGATTGGGGAATAGAGGCTGGTTTGGATATATTGTAGTGTTTTTGTGTAATATTTAAATTTATTTTTGGAGGATTTTGGATTATAATTATGGAAAAAGATGGTTGGCCTGATTGGTTGACTGATTGACTGGTTGATTGATATCCGGAGTTTTGGTGACTGTTTTGTGGGACTTGAGAGAAGAGCTTCGGATGTATGCTGATGTGGCTTGAGAGAAGAGCTTCGGATGTGTGCTGACGAGGGTTGAGAGATGAGCTTCGGATGTGTGCTGATGTGGGACTTGAGAGAAGAGCTTCGGATGTGTGCTGATGAGGGTTGAGAGAAGAGCTTCGGATGTGTGCTGATGGGACTTGAGAGAAGAGCTTCGGATGTATGCTGATGTGGTTTGAGAGATGAGCTTCGGATGTATGTTGATGAGGGGTGTGTGATGGGCTTCGGATGTGTGTTGATGTGGCTTGTGTGAGGGCTTCGGAGGTTTGTTGGTTTGGTTTTGAGGGTGGTCTTTTGGGGGCTGCCTGGGTTTTGGAGGAGAGTGGGTTGTATGTGTAATTATGTGGTTTTGCCGCTTTTGAATTCGTCTTTTGAGCCTGGGAGGGCTCGGGAGGTTGTTGAGGGGTTTGTGGATGTGGATTTGAGGAATATTGCGCGGGCTGAGCTTTTTTATTTTACGGGGCAGGCGGAGGAGTGTTGTGAGATCACGAGGGGGTATTTGTCCAGCAGGGTTATTGAGCTGAAGCTTTCGGCGTGTATTTTGTATGGGTATTCTAATCTGACTCTGGGGAATGTGGCGGCGGCTAAGCGGGGGATGGAGGGGATCCAGTCCTGTGTGAAGATTGCTATGAAGAAGAAGGTTCCTAAGGATGTTTATGCGTCCTGTCTTCTGGCGGGGTATGTGGGGCGGTTTTGCTTCATCTGCCTACGGATGGGATGCCTGCTTTTGGGGAGTACAGCAGGATGCTTCCTGAGGGGCTGAGGCTTTTTGCCACGTATGTGATGGCTCACCATACTTATCTTAACGGGGAGATATGGAGTGCTTATGGGATGGGTAAGGCTGCTTTGTTTATGGCGGAGAGGCCGTATCCGATCAGTATGACGTATATCCATTGTATGATGGCGGTGTGTGCGATCAACCGAAAGCATAAGCAGGAGGCGCAGGAGGAGATGCTCCGGAGCTGGGAGCTGGCGAAGATGGATGGGTTTCTGGAGCCTTTTATTGAGCATCATGGGCTTTTGCGGGGGCTGATCGAGGCTTGTATCCGGAACCGGGATCCGGAGGCGTATCAGCGGATCACGGAGGGTGTGATTTCTTTCAGCAGGGGCTGGATGGCGCTTCATAATCCGGAAAACCGGAGAAAGGTTACGGGGGAGCTGTCGACGATGGAGTTTTCTATTGCCATGCTGGCAAGTGGGGGATGGACCAATAAGGAGATCGGAGAGCATCTGGGGATTTCCATTAATACTGTCAAGCATTACCTTACGGATATCTTTTGCAAGCTGAATGTCAAGAAGCGGGATGAGCTGAAAAAATTCATGTTAAAATAGTGACAGAGGCACTTTTTTTTGAAAAAACGGGCCTTACAAAACAACTGGTAGTGTTGTATAATAAATATCACGAATAGTCAGATTTTATCGGAGAAATCAGGCGAAAAGAACCAGTAAACGAGTAAGTTAAGAAGGAGGAGTTGAAGACTGATTTTCGATAGCATCTGATAATGTCAATATCCTTACCAAAAATGCCTGGTATATTGACACTACAATCACATAAGGGTAAAATACTGAAAAGGTGTAACCTGTTTACTCACCGGCTAAAAACATGAAGCTTTTTTAAGAGAAAGGAATATAAACAGAAGTAAAGTAATAAGAAATACAGTACACGTTAATGCACACATAGGAAAGCGGGAAAGGTATGAAAAAATTAAGGAATAATAAGATCAGAAAACTCCTGGCATTTATGGTGGCTTTGGCGTTGATGGTATCCTGTATGCCGAGTGCATATACGATCTCCGCGAGTGAGGCGTTCGGAGATGGAACGGAGGATATATTTACAGATGGCGAATTTACATCTGAACCAGCGGCCGAAGAATCGACACCGGATGTAAGCAGCGCTGACCAGGAGGAAACGGAACAGGCGCAGCAATCGACGCTTACATATGAGAATGATTCTGTTAAAGTAACTGCAGAGGCACTGGAGGACGGAGCTCTTCCGCAGAATACAGCATTGAAGGCTGACGGCGTAAACGAGAATTCATCCGTATCTTATGATACAGTTTCTCAGAAGCTTTCAGCAGCAGCTACAGACAAGGGCAGCAGCCTGAGAGGTTTTTTTGCGTATGATGTGTATTTTGCTGATGGCGACGGAAACAGAGTCGAGCCGAACGGCAGAGTCAGAGTAACTTTTGAGTACAAGACACCGGCAGCACCGGAGCTTACCGATGCAGCCAGCACGAGTGTAACCGTTGAGAAGCTTCATTATAACAGCAGTACCGGTGATACTGATGTTAACACCTTACAGGCCAACGAGGATCTGAAGGTTCTGAATGTCAACGAGGGCAAACAGATCCAGACACTTCAGGTTGAGACTGGCAACGCAGCTGTTTTTGCCGTTATGTGGGATTCTCCTGAGACAGCAGATGTCGAGGCAGAAGCTGTTTCCGGTAATGAGGACGAGGTGCCTATCGCATCAGAGGAAGCTACGGACGGAATGGATATTTCGGACGAGCCTGAGCAGGATGCAGCTGAGACACCGGCAGCAGAGAATCCGGAGGTAACTCCTGAGGCAGAGCCTTCTGAGGAGCCGGCAGTTGAGCCGACAGAGGCTCCGGCGGAAAATCCGGATGCTGAACCTACCGAAGCGCCGGCTGAGAATCCGGATGTGGTGGAAGAACCGGCAGAGGATATTGCGAGCCCGGAGGAGGTTCCGGCAGCAGATGAGAATGGTGAGACAAGCCTGATCGAGGTTCTGGGAGACGATACGAATCTTCGTGTCAGCCCATCTACCGAGGCAGAGGTTCTGGCAACTGTAAACGCAGGAACACAGCTCACACTTCTGGATACCGTAACAGCAGAGGACGGAGCAACCTGGTACAAGGTTTCCTGGGAAGGAACCGAGGCTTACATAAGAAGTGATATGGCACAGGTTGTTGACAGCAGTGATGAGGCAGAAGAAGTTGAGGATGTTCTGGAAAGCGAAGAAGTTTCTTATTCTCAGGAAGTTGGTGATGTAGTCGTAACTGCAACAGCAGCGAAGGACGTTATTCCGGAAGGTGCACAGTTTGTTGTGACTCCGATCGAGAAAGGTTCTGACCAGTATGCAGATGTAGCTGACAGACTTGAAAAGAAAGCCGAGAACGAAGATTATTCTATCGCCGGTTTCCTTGCCTACGATATCTACTTCCAGGACAGTGAAGGAAACAAGATCAATCCGGAAGACGGAAAGGTTAAAGTTTCCATGGAATATAAGAATGCAACTGCTCCGGATGAAGTGAAGGAAGCAGATGCCGCAACAATGGCAATGGCTTCTGCAGACGAAAGCAGCCAGGATGATACAGAGACGGCAGAGCAGAATCTTTCTGTTTCTGTAATGCACTTCGTAGAAGATGAGAACGGAAATGTAGAGTCCGTTGTGGATATGACTAAGGACGATACCGCTAATGTAGAAACAAATGCAGAGGGCGAGGTCCAGAAGGCTGAGTTTGAGACGGAGAGCTTTTCTACGTTTACGATTACTTGGACGCATAGGTATTCTGATACTTCAAAAAGTATAACGGTTCATTATGTTGATTTTGAAGGCAATGATATTTTGGGCGATCAGAAGACGCTAGTAAGTATGCGTTCTGGAGATTCGGTTAAATTAGAGGATTATGCAAAAAATATTAATAACTATACTTATGTAGGCGCCAGAATTGATAAATATAATGGTGAGAGCTTGAAGTATATTAAAGCAACAGCCACGTACGATCAAAATAAGCATTCATGGTCATGGAGTATCCAGTATTCAACAGATAACAGAAACTGGCAAACATCCACAATTACAAATGTTGATATATATCTGTTATATCAGGAACCATTAAGTATTAAGGATGATCTGATGGATTCAGGAACTCTGATACCAAAGATAAGTGATGCATTGAAGACACAGATAAACAATAGTAAAAATGTAAAATGCACGTGGTATAAGAGCATTAATAATGGTAAGTTTGAAAAAGTTAAGAGAGTAAAAGTCACTAAAAATAAATATAATATCGAAGAAGATGCGACTACAAAATTAAGTACTATGAATGTGGCGCTGGATCATGGAGAATTGAGTAATACTCAGACATCTGTAAAATATCAAGTTGGTCTTTCTATAGACGATTCAAAAGAAATTCTTTCTGGAGTATATAATGTTGAATATTACAGAGAACTTCGAAATGGTGATTTTGAAACTCCTAATGTTGTTACATCTGGACATGTAAAAACAAGCAACTGGCAGTATTCTAATGAGAATTATAAGAAGCTTGGAGGTGTATGGCAGACAACAGGAACACATGCAGCATCAGAATATTCTGATCCTGAGGGTGCGGATATAGAGATTGTTACAACTGCTGCTAACGATCTGAGTGGCTATAGTTGGTATGGAACAGTAATGGATGCTAGTGGTAAAAACTCATCACCGGATGGTAAGGGAAAAGGGCAGTTTGCCGAATTAAATTGTGAGGAATCGGGTGTATTATATCAGGATGTAATGACTTACGCAGATGAGAAATTAAGTTATGGGTTATCTCATCGAGCACGAGGAGAGAGCAGCTCAACAACAAAAGAGTATGATACCATGTATGTGGTTATTATGCCGACAAAAATAGCAAAAACAGCTGCAAGCGGAAGAGAGTTAAAAACACAGGATCAGTTGGTTCAGTATATTCAAAAGAAAATTGGAATGAATTATACAACCAATATTGCTGGGCGCGAAGAAGTTGTACCGTGTTGTAATGATGCTGAAGGTGTTTATATAGCAAGAATTTCAAGTGACGATCAAGACTGGAATAAAATTATCCAAAATAGAGTTTATACAGCAAAATCTACACTGACAAGATTTTTCTTTGTTGCAGGAACGACTAGTAGTGGAAAAGCTACGGTAGGTAATTTCCTTGATAATGTACAGTTTACACAGGGGTTAGTTGCAGCAGATCCGGATAGGTATACACTTCAGATAACGAAGGCATTTAATAATATAACTGATGAGCAGATTGAGCAGCTTAAAGATAAACTTACTTTTACTATCAAGGTGTATAGCAAGGATAATCCGAATGTTGAAATTACGGAGCAGGTATTACCAGGAGAAAATACCTTTAAATTAAGAGATATGATTCAAAATGAAACGGACGGTACTTATTACAAGTTATTTGAGAATAAAGAAATGTCCGCTAATGCACAGTATCTGTTCAAAGTGGAAGAGGCATATTCAGATATAAAAGGTTATAAATGTACTACAACAGAAACAATTACCGGTGGTATTGTTCAGCAGGATGGAAAAAGTACTCTGATTGTAGGTGGAAATGCAGCAAACTTTAAGTTTACAAACACATATGTCAATAATCAGAAGAACATATCTTTTACAAAGATATGGGATGATTTTAATAACTATTATGGATCAAGGCCCGAGAATCTGAATATAACATTACAGGGAAAGGTAAAAAATCAAGTCGCAAAGAGCTATGTTGTGACATTGAGTAATGAGAGTGCTGTTCTTACGAAAGAGAATAAAGAGGGTGTTACGGTCGAGAGTGCTTCTTCTGGAAACACAAATGCCTGGAAGTGTATTTGGAAAGGGGTTCCGATATATGATGACGACAATAATTTAATTGATTGGTCTGTTAAAGAGGGCGAGGTAAACAGCTCCTATGCATATCAAGAGTCAGAAGTAAGAGTTGGCGATGGTTCAAATTATCAAGAAGAGAACACTTCTGTAATTGCTGATTCAAAAATTGAAACGGTGACAGAGGAGAATGCAAATATTCCAACGGCAGAAGGCAACAGTGAAACAACTCAGAGTACTCAGGACAATGTAGAATCCAATGATGCGGCTGTTATGTCTGCAAGTGATTCTGGTGGAGATGAAAAAGCTGTACAGACAGACGTAAATAATACGTCAGATACAGGAGATGTTGATGAAAGCTTTTACATTGTCAATAAGCTTGTGACAGAGCAGGTAACTGTTAGTAAGTATTGGGATGATAACCATAATGAGTATGAAAACAGACCATCTAGTCTGAATATTAATTTAAAAGTTAATAATGAACCACAGCGAACAATATGTTTAAAGGCTGGTTCTGAATCAAATACTGCTAACAAGTGGAGTGCAACACTTACTGTTCCTAAACTGAAAAACGGAAATAGCTATAGTGCGGAAGAAGAACTTCCATCAGATGGTTATTATGAATGTACAACTTCTAATAAAGCAGGGAATAATATTTACTTTGTTAATAAACAAGTAAAGCGGACTCTTGTTGTTGAGAAAATATGGAATGATGGAAACAATGCAAATAATACAAGACCTACTAGCGTAAGCTTCAAGTTACAGTACAGAGATAGTAATTCTGATGAATGGAGCGATTATACAAAAGATGGCAGTAATGTTACAGTTACATTAGATAAAAACAATGTAATTGAACAAGATACAAATTGTTGGCGTTCTGAGATTAAAAATCTTGATGTTAGTAAGGAGTACCGTGTAGTTGAGCAGGAAGTACCAAGTAATTATACAGAAAGTTATAGCAAGGATAATGACTTTACTTCTATTACAAATACTTTAAAATGGAAAGTAGTAAAGGCGGGGTCAAGCAATGAAGTTAAACTTGGTGGAGCGGAGTTCAAACTGACAAATGCAAACAATGAAACAGTTACAACAGGAACGTCCGCGAACGACACCGGAGAGGTTAGCTGGAATGAACCTACAGCAGAACTAAATGGTACTTATACATTAACAGAGACAAAAGCACCGAGTGGCTATTGTATTAGTGGAACCACGTGGTCGTTAGTGTTTGTGAATGGAGTTTTAACTGGTTTATCTGATGGAAGTGATAAGAGGAATTGCGATTGGGATGGATCCAATGCAACATTGACGATCACTAACACAGAATTATATTCCTTACCAAGTGCCGGTGGTCCGGGAACCTATGGATTTACAATCAGTGGTGTAGCGATTCTTGCAACTGCACTCCTGTTGTTTATAAATAATAAACGAAGGGAGGAAGAAGCAAAGAGATCGTAACACATTAATTGTAAATGGCCGATGAAGGGCGAAAAAGAAAAATGCAGAGAAAGAAAGGAGCAAACCTTATGAAAAATTTATTTAAAAAGATTGGTGCATTATTAGTGGCAGCGGTTATGGTACTGTCTATGTGCACAGCGGTATTTGCTGATGAAACATCAGCTACAACAGCAACGGGTAGTATTACCGTAACTGGTTTAACTGCAAATGATAATACTACTTTGAAGGTTTATAAAGTAGTTGGTTTTGATGAAAATATCAGTGACTGGACTATTGAGGATTGGGCAAATAATTATGCGACTAATACTAATCATGTAGTTAATATTAACTGGGAAGCATTGAAAAGTGTCAACCCACTTCCAAATCCTGTAAAAGAAATCAACGTTTCAGAGAATCAGACAACAGTTACAATTGATGGACTTGAAATTGGTGCGTACATGATTATTGCGACAGGTACCCATACAATATACAATGTTATGGGTGAGGCACCTTATGGTTATGATGCTAACAATTTAATCGTTCCAGCTGCAAAAACAATCAATGCTAAATCTTCAGATTATCAGCTTACCAAAACATTAGTTAATGGTGATCAGATATTCGTAGCAAAAGGTGAAGAAGTAAAATTCAATATTGATACTACATTCCCAAGTTATGCGCTTGATGCAGAAAATAGAGAGTTCTGGATCAAAGATACTCCAATGGGTATGAAAATTACAGAAATTAAAGTACTGGTAAATGGAGTTGAAGTAGGAGTTGATGATGCATATACATTAGATAAAAAATTAGCAACAACAGAAGCTGTGACTGTAAAATTCAAAGGTACTTATATTGGTGATGATAATAAGCATGCTGGACAGAGTGTACGTGTTGAAGTAACTGGTGTTATCACAGATGATACAAATTATACTAATAAAGCTGAAACAAATAAAGCTTCTAAAGACTCTAATGTAGAAGGAAAGTCTGGTTCTATCACAATTAATAAGACTGATGATTCAAAAGAGAAGAAGTCTTTGAAAGGCGCAACATTCCAGATTAAAAAACAGGGTGAGAATGATCCGATTCAGTTTGTAAAAACGGATACAGGTATTTATACAATGGATACATCTGACACAGATAAGACTGGCAAAACTGCTGTAACAGATGTAGAAGCAACTGAAGGAACTGTTTTAGTAAAAGGTCTTGGCGCAGGAACTTATGTGATTACAGAGACAAAAGCACCAAAAGGATATAGTATTAATAAAAATATCAAGAATGTAACACTTACAAAAGAGAGTACTGCAACTCAAAATGTAACTCTTTCTGTAACCGATACCAAACTCGGCGCTCTTCCATCCACAGGTGGCATGGGAACATACCTCTTCACTATCATCGGTGTTGTAGTTATGGCTGGCGCTGCTGGTGCTTTCTTCATCAGCCGCAGAAAAGGATCTGAGGAGTAATCATTTGATTGCCGGATCGATTCAATTCAAAGATTATTTATAAGCAACGACAAAGCAAGTATTAAAACAGAATAGTTTCTGATTATTCTGTTGAAGAAATCATTACCGCCCGGCTCCTTCGGGGGCCGGATGGTAATACAACAGTATGGAGAAACCTATGAGAAAGAATAAGAAGAAAAATTATATTGGACTTGGTTTGCTGTTTCTGATAGGGTTGTCCATACTGCTGTATCCAATGGTCAGTGATGCCTGGAACCGGTACAGGGACAGCCTGCTGATCAGTAATTATAGCAGCAGTGTTTCTTCGGATGATAATTCGGAGAAGATTGACAGTATGTGGAAGGCAGCACAGGAGTATAACGAACAGATCAAGCAGGAAAGTGTGCCGGATGCTTTTTCCGTGAGGGATGGCCAGACGGACAGTACATATGAGTCTCTTCTGAACCTGAATGGTGACGGAATGATGGGGTATGTGGAGATTCCTGTGATCGATGTGAGCATTCCAATCTATCATTACACGACAGATGAGTCTCTGGAGAAGGGTGCCGGTCATTTGTTCGGCAGCAGTCTTCCGGTTGGCGGCAAGAGTACCCATTGTATTTTGTCGGCACACAGAGGACTTCCAAGTGCGAAACTTTTTACAGATCTGAATCTTGTGGAAGAGGGAGATGTTTTTTACCTGCATGTGCTGGGTAAGACGCTTGCCTACGAGGTGGATCAGATTCTTACCGTTCTTCCGGAGCAGACAGAGTCTCTGGGTATCACGGATGGGGATGATTATGTAACGCTGGTTACGTGTACGCCTTATGCGGTGAATACGCACAGACTTCTGGTGAGGGGACACAGAGTTCCGATGAAGGCTGCGAAGGCGGTTCAGAAAACAGAGAAGAAGGTTACCGGAATCACCAATCCGACGCTTCCGATGCTTGCTCTCTGTGTTGTGATCGGAATTGTGATCGCGGTGATCCTGGTTGCCGGTATCAATTCTGCTCAGAACAAAAAACGACGCAGGAAATAGTTTATGGCTAAAAAGAAAAAAAAGAAAAAGAGTAATGTTGTCCTGAACATCATTATCGTTCTGGTGTTTCTGGCGGGGGCGGGAGTGTTCCTTTATCCCACGATCAGTGATATGTGGAACCAGTATCGAAATGCCCAGCTGGTCAGTAAGTACGAGGAATCGGTAACAGAGCTTTCGGACAACGACTATGACAGGCTGTGGAAAGAGGCGAAGGAGTATAATGCCGAGCATCCGGTGAATGCCATTGTAGATGCTTTTGAGGAAGAGGATACTTATGAGCTGAGTCATCCTTATGACAGGGTTCTGGATCCGAACGGTGATGGTCTGATGGGGAGTATCGAGATCCCGAAGATCAAAGCGAAGCTGGCTATCTATCACGGACTGAGCAAGACCGTGCTGGAAAAGGGTGTGGGTCACGTGGAGGGCACCAGTCTTCCTATCGGAGGCAAGAGCACCCATGCGGTTCTGGCGGCGCATCGAGGTCTTCCGAATGCGAAGCTTTTTACAGATCTGGATCAGATGGAAAAGGGAGATATTTTTATCCTGCACATTCTTGGCAAGCATCTGGCCTACAAGGTGGATCAGATCAAGACGGTGCTTCCGGATGAGACCAGTGACCTGGATATTGTTGAGGGCGAGGATCATGTGACACTGGTTACGTGTACGCCTTATGCGGTGAATACCCACAGACTTCTTGTTCGTGGTGTTCGGACGAAGTATGTGGAGGAAGAAGTTACTAAGAATGACGAAACGATTCCGCAGAAGCTTGCGGTTGTGGATCCGAAGAGGGTTCTTGCCGGCGGTGCGGCAGCGCTTGTTATTCTGATTCTGCTGATTTACCTGATTGTCCGCCGCAAGGATAAAAAACGCAGAATGAAACAGCTTTCAGAAAGGAAAGAGGAGGCAGAGAGCGATGAAAAATAGAAGAAAGCAAGGGAAAATATTCCGGAGCCTTCTGGCTGTTCTGATGCTGACGGCTATGCTGGTCACGAGTGTTTTGCAGCCGGTTTTCGCCGGGGATTATGTAGCTGGAACAATGGGTAATCTGACGTTGACGGTTCAGCAGGCGGATGAGGAGGGAAACCAGACTCCGCTGCCGGATGTAGGGCTGACGATCTACAAGGTTGGCAGTGTGAATTTTGATGGTAATGTGCGTTTCGTGCTGGATGAGGCACTGGCTGCCGCTGCAATCGATTTTGATTCCATCACGACGGCTGACGGCTGGTATGAAGCAGCAGAGAAGCTGGCAGATATGATCAGCAGCGGAAGCGTGGATGTGTGGGGTCTGTCCAGAACCTCTGATGCAGAGGGTAATATTACTGTTACCGATCTGTCTGAGGGCATGTATCTGGTGGTGCAGACAGATGCGAACAGCAGTGTTGCGGTTTCACCGATGCTGATCTCCGTTCCTTTTGCAGATCAGGAGCAGGGCTGGATGTATGATGTGCAGGCATATCCGAAGACTTCAACGAAACAGCATACACAGATCCAGGTTACGAAGAGGATCTATAATGTTGATGAGAACGACAATGTGATTCCTCTGGAAACGAAGGAGGATGTAACTTATAAGGTTGGTGTTTTTTCGGATCAGGAAGGTACGATCCCGTTCCGTGATGATTATTTAAAGGATATCCATATCCAGAATGCTTCCAGTGGTACAGCTACATGGACGGATGTTCCGGATGGTACCTATTATGTATTTGAGCTGGATGAGGACGGAAAGCTTCTTCAGCAGAATACGAAGATCGAGGTGGATGAGGAGAATCTTTACTATTACAATGTAACGAAGCCGAATGGTGAGAGTGAAGAGAAGTCCAATCAGGTTGTGATCGGTGGAGATAGTGGTGCTGCTGAGGCAGTGGCTTATGTAAATAACTATTATACAAAGATTTCCGATATATTCAGCCGTAACGGATTTATCAACATTAAGAAGAATGTGATGATCGATGGTGTTGCTTCTACTGTGGATGATACGTTCTATGCAGGTGTGTTCTCCACTGAGAGTAACGGTGAGCTGACGCTTGAGAAGGTAGTGACTCTGAAACAGAATGATAGTGTTCAGGTAATGTTGGATCTTCCAAAGGATCAGGAGATCAACAGTGTTACGTATACTGTTCTGGAGACGGATAAGGATGGAAATCCGGTTGATGATGATACCTTTAAGTATACAGTTACCGGTCAGGGTGAGGTTACACTGAATAATGATAACCGATATACTGTAACAAAGGAGATCACTAACAGTCTTTCTTCCGAGCCGACACCGATTCCGACTGCTACACCTGGAGCAAATCATGGTGGAAAAGATCGGATCACTCCGATCCCGAATAATGGTACAGCGGGCGGAACTGCTCCGAACGATACCAGCGGTACAGCAAGACGTTCTGTAAAGACCGGCGATGATACACCGATCGGCGTATGGGTTGGAATCCTTGCAGCAGCGATCATTGTTGGCGGTGGTGCAGCTTATGGAGTTAAGAGAAAGAAGAAAAAATAAATAACGGATCATTCTGAAGGATGATCGATGGAAGAACCGGGCGATGTGGATGCCCGGTTCTTTTTTTGGAATATTTATGTATTGGGGATGAAAAAGCAGCGGGTGATATTTTTTATCGAAAATTGCTCTTGACATTTTGGTATGATAAGTATATTGTATGTGTTGCAGTAAATTTCATAAAAGATAGCCTTTTATTCAGAGTGGTGGAGATACAAAGGATCTGTGAAGCCACGGCAACCCCGGAGAATCCAGGAAGGTGCCAACCTGAGCGAGCAATCGAACAATAAGAGGATTGTTTACAGAATTTAAACAGTCCGGATTGTACGGGCTGTTTTTTATGTATATAACCATTGTTTTATTACAAAAGGAGAAGATCATGGAGAAAATTTTATTTACATCTGAATCTGTAACTGAGGGTCATCCTGACAAGGTCTGCGACTCTATTTCCGATGCGATCCTTGATGCTATGATGGCACAGGATCCGATGAGCCGTGTTGCATGTGAGACTGCTACTACAACAGGTCTTGTACTTGTTATGGGCGAGATCACAACCAAGGCTAATGTTGATATCCAGAAGATCGTTCGCGATACTATCCGTGAGATCGGATATGACAATGCGGATTATGGCTTTGACGCAGATACCTGTGCGGTTATCACATCACTTGACAAGCAGTCCACAGATATCGCTATGGGTGTTGACAAGGCTCTTGAGCAGAAAGAGGACGATATGAATGAGGACGAGCTGGATTCCATCGGTGCCGGTGACCAGGGTCTTCAGTTTGGTTATGCCTCCAATGAGACTGAGGAGTATATGCCATATGCCATCAACATGGCTCACAAGCTTGCTCAGCAGCTGACAAAGGTTCGTAAGGACGGCACTCTGAAATATTTAAGACCGGATGGAAAGACTCAGGTTACTGTTGAGTATGATGAGGCCGGCAAGCCGAAGAGAATCGATGCTGTTGTATGCTCTACACAGCATGATCCGGATGTTACTCAGGAGCAGATCCATGAGGATATTAAGAAGTATGTTTTTGATGCGATCATTCCGGCTGATATGGTTGATGCGGATACGAAGTATTTCATCAATCCGACAGGTCGTTTTGTTATCGGCGGACCTCACGGTGACAGTGGTCTGACAGGTCGTAAGATCATCGTTGATACCTACGGCGGAACAGGACGTCACGGCGGCGGTGCTTTTTCCGGTAAGGATTGCACAAAGGTTGACCGTTCTGCTGCTTATGCTGCACGTTATGTTGCAAAGAACATTGTTGCAGCCGGTCTTGCTGACAAGTGTGAGATCCAGCTTTCCTATGCGATCGGTGTTGCGCATCCGACTTCTGTCAGTGTGAATACCTTCGGAACAGGTAAGCTTTCTGAGCCCAAGCTTGTTGAGATCGTTCGTGAGAATTTTGATCTTCGTCCGGCTGGTATCATCAAGATGCTTGACCTTCGCCGTCCGATCTACAAGCAGACTGCTGCTTATGGTCATTTCGGCCGTACAGATGTTGATCTTCCATGGGAGCATCTGGACAAGGTTGAGACTCTGAAGAAGTATCTTTGCAACAGCTACGAATAATCGTTTTAGAAGAATAAAGAGTGAAGCCCCCGGTAGTGCCAGTACCGGGGGCTTCTTGCATGGTGAGATGGGGTTTTTTATAGAAAATTTAGAGATAGGGAATATAGTTTATGTTATAATACGTGTATGTGAATGTGTGAATTTATAAAGGACGGAGATACAGATGAAGTTAAAAACACGTATTATTGTGGGCTTCGTTGCGATCATCCTGCTGCCGCTGCTTCTTTTTTCCGCAAGTCTGTACGGATTCAGCCAGACGCAGGCGAAGCATGTGCAGGAGAGCAGCAGCCAGGCTTCGGATTCCAGCCAGATGGTCTATGATATTTCGCTGCCGCAGTCTTCCAGCAGCCAGGTGAAGCTGATGGCCAAGGATATGATCCTGACCGCAACGATCATCCTTGTTTTTACCGCATTGTCCGTGGGGCTGTGGATCTACAGGAGTATTGCGGTTCCGCTGGTGAAGCTTAAGAAGGCTACCAAGAACATCAAGGAGGGGAATCTGGATTTTGTGCTGGAGGTTGAGGGGAATGATGAATTTTCCCAGCTTTGCCAGGATTTTGAGGAGATGCGTAAGCGTCTGAAGGAGTCCACGGAAGAGAAAATCCTGATGGATAAGGAGAATAAGGAGCTGATCAGCAATATTTCCCATGATCTGAAGACGCCGATCACTGCGGTGAAGGGTTATGTGGAGGGGATCATGGATGGTGTGGCGGATACGCCGGAGAAGATGGACCGGTATGTGCGAACCATTTATAATAAGACCAATGAGATGGATCATCTGATCAATGAGCTGACCTTTTATTCCAAGATCGATACCAACCGTATTCCGTATACGTTCAGCAAACTGAATGTGGAGGATTATTTTTCAGATTGTGCGGAGGAGCTTGGGCTTGAGATGGAGACCAGGGGGATCGAGCTTGTGTATGCCAATTATGTGGAGAAGGGTGTGCAGGTTATTGCGGATGGTGAGCAGATCCGCCGTGTGATCCATAATATCGTGAGTAATGCCATTAAGTATATGGAGAAGCCAAGGGGGATTATCCAGCTTCGGGTGAAGGATGTGGGTGATTTTATCCAGGTGGAGATCGAGGATAACGGCAAGGGTATTGCCGCCAAGGATCTGCCGTATATTTTTGACCGTTTTTACCGTACCGATGTTTCCAGGAATTCTTCCAAGGGAGGAAGCGGTATCGGACTTTCCATCGTAAAGAAGATCATGGAGGATCATGGTGGAAAGGTCTGGGCCACAAGCCGGCTGGGGATTGGAACGATCATGTATTTTGTTCTCAGAAAATATCAGGAGAATATCTTAAGTGATCAAAACTGTTGACTGATATGATTAAATGTGTTTGAATTTACTCAAAAGAGTAAATTATTATGAACACATCAAATATCACAAATTACAAGCTAAAAGATTTTGCTGAACTGTTAGGTGTATTTGTAAAAACATTACAGCGTTGGGATAGAGAAGGAACTCTAAAGGCAAACCGAATTCCAACTGATAGACGTTATTACACTTATGACCAATATCTGCAATTCAAAGGAATAAATACTGAAGATGACCAACGTCAGGTAGTTATTTATGCTAGTACAGCGAAAATTAAGTTTCTGCTATATTGACGCAGCAGATGAAAAATCAGACAAGTCAATATGGCGGTTACTTAATATTCGCTGTACTAGGGTATCTACAAGAAATCAAAAAGATGATTTACAAAACCAAGTTGTATTTTTACGATAGTTTTGTAATGCCAAAGGTATTATTGTAGACCAGTGTATTGAAGATTATGGAAGTGGCCTTAATTACAATCGTAAAAAGTGGAACGAATTATTAGATGAAGTGATGGAACAAAAAATCAAAAACTCGTGCAGGATATTGTTTCAATACTCCATGTGTTCTCTTGCAGGTTGTACGGACTTCGTAAGTATAAAAAACAAATAGAAAGGGATGTGGAAATTGCTAAGGAGCTTCAAGACGGAAATAAATCCGTCAGAGGAACAGAAAGTCAAGATTCATAAGACGATAGGAACTTGTAGATTCATTTATAATTTCTATCTTGCCCATAATAAAGAACTTTACGACAACGGTGAAAAGTTTATGAGCAGTAACAGGTTTAGAGTCTGGCTTAACAATGAATATCTTTCTGAACATCCGGAGTATTTGTGGATCAAGGAGGCTTATTCAAAAGCAGTAACACAGTCAGTAAATAATGGACAAACTGCTTTTACAAGATTTTTCAATCACGAGAGTGCTTTTCCTAAGTTCAAAAAGAAAGGCAGATCTGATGTAAAGATGTATTTTGTAAAGAATAATCCAAAGGATTGTCGTTGCGAAAGGCATAGAATCAATATTCCGTCACTTGGTTGGGTCCGTATCAAAGAAAAAGGATATATTCCAACAGCTAAAGACGGATATGTGATTAAAAGCGGCACGGTCTCAATGAAAGCTGACAGATACTATGTTTCAGTTCTTGTAGAAATTTCTGATAACAAGATTGCTGATAATTCCAATGCAGGAATTGGCATAGACCTGGGATTAAAGGATCTTGCCATTGTTTCTAATGGTAAGACTTATAAGAACATCAACAAGTCAGCAAGACTGAAAAAGCTTGAGAAACAACTTATTCGGGAACAGAGATGTCTCTCCCGTAAGTATGAAAATCTAAAGAAAGGAGAAGTCACTCAAAGGGCGAATATACAAAAACAAAAACTTAAGGTACAGAAACTTCATCATAAGATAGATAATATCCGTACTGATTACATTAACAAGACAATCGCTGAGATAGTGAAGACCAAGCCATCTTATATAACGATCGAGGACTTAAATGTAAATGGTATGATGAAGAATCGACATCTTTCAAAAGCAGTTGCATCACAAAAGTTTTATGAATTTAGAACAAAGCTTCAAATCAAATGCAATGAAAATGGGATCGAACTTCGAGTAGTAGATAGATGGTATCCATCATCTAAAACCTGTCACTGCTGTGGCGCTGTCAAAAAAGATTTAAAGCTTTCAGATAGAATATTCAAATGCAGTTGCGGTTATGTCGAAGACAGAGATCTCAATGCTGCACTTAATTTGAGAGATGCAATAACTTACGAAGTTGCATAACTAAAACGCAAACGTAAGTATGTACCGAAGGCTATTTTCGGGAATTTACGACTGTGGAGTGTACAAGAACTTGTGAGTAGATATGATTTCGGTCAATCAAAAACATACACGGTGAAGCAGTAAGTAGAACTCGTGAGAGTCTACGTTATCTCGATGTGAGTATATTTACACATATTTTGAGTGGCAGGTACCGATGAATGAGTAGGATTTTGATTATAGAGGATGAGGAAGCGATCGCAGATCTGGAGAAGGATTATCTGGAGCTTTCGGGGTTTGAGGTGGAGATCGAGAACCGTGGTGATACGGGGCTTGTTCGTGCCATGAAGGAGGAGTTTGATCTGATCATCCTGGATCTGATGCTTCCGGAGGTGGATGGCTTTGATATCTGCCGGCAGGTCCGTGAGGAGAAGAATACGCCGATCATTATGGTTTCGGCCAAGAAGGATGATATCGATAAGATCCGGGGACTGGGTCTTGGTGCGGATGATTATATGACCAAGCCGTTCAGTCCAAGTGAGCTGGTTGCCCGTGTGAAGGCGCATATGGAGCGTTATAACCGGCTGGTTGGTTCTAATGTGCATAAGAATGATGTGATCGAGATCCGCGGTATTAAGATCGATAAGACGGCCAGGCGTGTGTGGGTCAATGGTGAGGAGACGACGTTTACTACCAAGGAGTTTGATCTTTTGACTTTTTTGGCTGAGAATCCGAACAGGGTTTTTACAAAGGAGGAGCTTTTCCGAGAGATCTGGGATATGGAGTCTGTGGGTGATATCGCTACGGTTACGGTGCATATCAAGAAGATCCGTGAGAAGATCGAGTTTAATACGGCCAAGCCTCAGTATATTGAGACGATCTGGGGGGTGGGGTATCGGTTTAAGGTGTGAGCCTGTGGGGAAGGCTTCGGATGGAGCTGCTGCAGGCGGGTATGAGTGCAGATCGGAATGCTGGTGTATGATCTGCTGAGTGCTTTTGAGAGGAGTGGAGATATGCCGCTGTTGAGGGAAAGGGTTTATACGATAGAGGATATTTATGCTTTGCCGGAGGGTGAAAGAGCGGAACTGATCGATGGACATATTTATTATATGGCGCCGCCGAATACGATGCATCAGAGGATTTCAAGTATCTTGTCCAGAAAGATAGGTAACTATATAGAGTCTAATAAGGGGAAATGTGAGGTGTTTGCCGCACCGTTTGCGGTGTATCTGGATGAGAAGACGAATACTTATGTGGAACCGGATGTTTCTGTTATCTGTGATCCGGATAAGCTGGATGACAGGGGATGCAAGGGTGCTCCGGACTGGATCATCGAGATCGTTTCTCCGGCGAGCAGGCGTATGGATTACTATACCAAGCTGTTTAAATACAGGACTGCCGGTGTGAGAGAGTACTGGATCGTGGATCCTGTGAAGAAGCTGATAATGGTGTATGATTTTGAAAATGAGGATGCGGAGCAGTATACATTTCAGGATTCGATCAAGGTGGGGATCTATGAGGAGCTGAGGATCGATTTTGCTGAGATGTGATAAAAATGGAGGGGAATATCGTCTGGTGATAGCCCCTCCTTGTTTTTAGGATGAAAAGGACGAACTATGGAAGACAGATTATACAAGAAACTGGAAGCGTACGGTAAGAGTGATTTTTATCCGTTTCATATGCCGGGGCATAAGAGGAATCCGCTGGCTGTGGAGGGGGATTTTCCGGTGGAGAGGGATATTACGGAGATTGACGGGTTTGATAACCTGCATCATGCTGAGGATATTTTGAAAAGGGCGCAGGAGGATGTCGCACGGCTTTATGGTGTGCCGGAGAGTTTTTACAGTATTAATGGAAGCTCCGGGGCGATCCTGGCGGCGGTGTCTGCGGCTGTGGATAAGGGGGGACAGATCCTGGTGGCAAGGAACTGCCATAAGGCGGTTTACCATGCGATTTATCTGCGGGAGCTGAGTGCCACGTATATTTATCCACATGAAGATCCGAAATTGGGGATAAACGGAGGGATTTCACCCGGCCGTGTGGAAATGTATCTGGCGGAAAATCCGGAGATCCAGGCGGTGCTGATCACTTCACCGACTTATGACGGCATCGTGTCGGATGTGGCTAGGATCGCGGAGATCGCGCATCGCTATGGTGTGCCGCTGATCGTGGATGAGGCTCACGGGGCGCATTTTCGGTTTTCGGATTATTTTCCGGTGTCTGCGGCGCAGCTTGGTGCGGATGTGGTGATCAACAGTGTGCATAAGACGCTGCCCTGTCTGACCCAGACGGGGGTGATCCACCTGTGCAGTGATCGTGTGAGCCGGGAAAAACTGAAGCGTTTTCTGGGAATCTATCAGAGCAGCAGTCCTTCTTATATTCTTATGAGCAGCATTGATGCGTGCATGGATAAGCTGGAGCGTGAGGGGGATGAGATGTTCCGTGTGTTTACGGAGAATCTGGAAAAAGCACGCAGGCGTCTTTCCGAGTGTAAGTATATCCGGCTGGTAACGCCGCAGGCCTGTGAGTGCCAGAGAGTTTTTGATTTTGACAGATCCAAGATATTGCTTTCTACTGTGGACAGCTCGCTGAACGGCCGGGAGCTGCATCAGATCCTCCGGAGGGAGTTTCATCTGGAAATGGAGATGGAGGCGGAGAATTATGTGCTGGCGCTGGCGGCTGTGGGTGATACGGCGGAGGGCTTTGAGCGGCTTTGTGATGCTATTGAAGAGATCGACCGCCGTGAATCGTTAAAATATAGAGAAGAGGCTGTGGAGAAGGAGCCTTTGAAAAACGGAAAAATGAAGCAGATCATGCGGATCTCCCAGGCTATGGATGCGGAGAGTGAGCGGTGTCCGCTGGATGAGTGTATCGGACGTACGTCCGGGGAGTTTGCGTATCTTTATCCGCCGGGGATCCCGCTGATCGTTCCGGGGGAACAGATTTCTGGACATTTCGTAAAAAATGTGAGAAGATACCTGGAACAGGGCTTTGAGGTCCAGGGCCTGAGCGACCAGACCAATGAGACGGTGTGTGTTGTGAGAAATGAGATGTAGCAGAGGAGACATATGGGAAAGATTTTTTACATTATGGGAAAAAGCTCTTCCGGTAAGGACAGTATTTACAGACAGCTGGAGGGGAATCAGGAGCTGGGGCTTAAGCGGCTTGTGATCTATACCACCCGTCCGATCCGGGATGGAGAGGAGAACGGAAGAGAATATTTTTTTGCAGATGAGAATAAACTGAAGGAGTTCCGAAGAAACGGGAAGCTGATCGAGGCGCGTACTTATCAGACGGTTTACGGGCCGTGGACATATTTTACTGCGGATGATGGGCAGGTGTCTGTGGGTAATGACAGCTATCTGGGGATCGGTACACTGGAGTCTTTTGTGAGGCTCCGGGAGTATTACGGCAATGAAGTGATGTGGCCTATTTATATAGAGGTGGAAGACGGAGAGCGTCTGGAGCGTGCGCTTGCCAGGGAGAAGACCCAGGAGGTGCCGAAGTACGAGGAGATGTGCAGGCGTTTTCTTGCAGACCAGAATGATTTTTCCGAGGAAAATATTCTTAAAGCAGGTATATGGAAGCGTTTTGAGAATCATAATCTGGATGAATGTGTGAAGGAGATCGTAAATTATATAAAATCTGTACAATAAGGAAAAATAGTTTTTTTTATACAGAAGATTATGTTATAATTAGTTGAAAGATGTCCGCCGGGTATAACGGAGGGCACAAAAGGCAGAAAGAGGTGATTCTTATGGCAGGATTTCATGACATCATCGGCCATGACGATATAATCAGGCATTTGAAGAATGCGATAGAGACAGGGAAGGTATCCCACTCTTATATTTTTACAGGGGAACCGGGATCCGGCAAGAAGCTTCTTGCGGGGACTTTTGCGGCAGCGCTGCAGTGTGAATCGGGAGAGTCTGAACCGTGTATGACTTGTGATTCCTGTAAGAAGGTGATCGGCAAGAATCATCCGGATATCATTACAGTAACTCATGAGAAGCCTGGAAGCATCAGCATTGACGAGGTGCGTGACCAGGTTGTGCGTGATGTGGATATCAAGCCGTACTGCAGTCCGTATAAGATCTATATCATTCCGGATGCGGAGATGATGACGGTGCAGGCGCAGAATGCCATTTTGAAAACTATCGAGGAACCGCCGGAATATGCGGTGATCATGCTGCTGACAAGTAATATCGACAGTCTTCTTCCTACGATCCGTTCCAGATGTGTGCGTCTGGATCTGAAGGTGGTGGATGACAGTCTTGTGAAGGAATATCTGATGGAGCATCTTCAGGTGCCGGATTATCAGGCTGAGATTGATGCGTCTTATGCGCAGGGCAGTATCGGCAAGGCGAAGGAGGCTGCGACTTCTCAGGAGTTTGCAGATATGACTGCCAATGCCCTGAAGATTTTGAAATATGCCAATTCCATGGAGGTTTATGAGCTGACAGAGGCGATCAAGACTTTGACTGCTGATAAGAATAATATCAATGATTATCTGGATATTTTCCAGTTCTGGTTCCGCGATGTTCTGATGTTTAAGGCAACAAGGGAAATTGACAACCTGGTTTTTAAACAGGAGATTAATTTTATCAGAGAGCAGGCCAGCGAGCGTTCTTATGAGAATATCGAAAAAATCCTTGAGGCACTGGAGAAGACGAAGGTGCGTCTCCGTGCCAATGTTAATCTCGAACTTGCCCTGGAGCTCCTGTTCCTGACAATTAGGGAGAAATAGAATGGAAAAGGTAGTTGGAGTCAGATTTCGTAACGTTGGTAAGATTTATTATTTTAATCCTAAGAATTATAAGGTGAAGGTCGGCGATCATGTGATCGTGGAGACTGCCCGTGGTGTGGAGTATGGCCGTGTTGTCCTGGAGCCGCGCAGCGTGAAGGAGGACGAGGTGGTCCATCCGCTGAAGGAGGTTCTCCGTGTTGCAACGAAGGAGGACGAGGATCATGAGGCTGAGAACCGCCAGAAGGAGAAAGAGGCTTTTAAGATCTGTAAGAAGAAGATCCGTGAGCATGGGCTTGATATGAAGCTGATCGATGCGGAGTATACCTTTGATAATAACAAGGTGCTGTTTTATTTTACAGCGGATGGCCGTATTGATTTCCGGCAGCTGGTTAAGGATCTGGCGTCTGTGTTTAAGACCAGGATCGAGCTTCGTCAGATCGGTGTCCGTGATGAGACGAAGATCCTTGGCGGTATTGGTATCTGTGGAAGGACGCTTTGCTGTCATACGTATCTTTCGGAGTTTGCGCCGGTTTCCATCAAGATGGCGAAGGAGCAGAATCTTTCTCTGAACCAGACGAAGATTTCTGGTGTCTGTGGTCGTCTGATGTGCTGTCTGAAGAATGAGCAGGAGACTTATGAGGAGCTGAACCGGAATCTTCCGGGTATCGGTGATATGGTAACGACGCCGCAGGGTGTTTCGGGTACGGTCCAGAGTGTGAATGTTCTCCGGCAGATGGTTAAGATCGTGGTTGAGGTGAATGACGAGAAGGAGATCCAGGAGTTTCCGGTCCGTGATCTGAGGTTCCGCCCTAAGAGAAAAAAGGGTAAGGGTGGTTCTGCTGACCACGAGGAGAAAGAGGTTAAAAAGGGAGATTCGAAGCCGAATGAGAAGTGATCTGGTTTATTGCGGTGAGCGTGTGGATGATCTTCAGAATGGGTTGTTTGTGATCCAGGATCCGAAGAAGTTTTGCTTTGGGATGGATGCGGTTCTGTTGTCTGGCTTTGCCCGGGTGAAGAGGGGTGAGGTTGCGCTGGATATGGGGACCGGTACGGGGATCATTCCGATCTTGCTTTCTGATCGTACGGATGGGGAGCATTTCACGGGGCTGGAGATCCAGCATGAGTGTGCGGAGATGGCTGACCGTAGTGTGAGGTATAATGGTCTTGAGGACAGGGTTCGGATCGTTGAGGGTGATATCAGGGAGGCTGCCGGGATTTTTGGGGCGGCTTCTTTTGATGTGGTGACGTGTAATCCGCCGTATATGATCGGGCAGCATGGGTTGACGAATCCGCATCTTCCGAAGGCGATTGCGAGGCATGAGATTTTGTGTTCGTTTGATGATGTGGCTTGTCAGGCTGCCCGGGTCCTGAAGGACCGGGGGCGGTTTTTTCTGGTGCACAGGCCGTTTCGGCTTGTGGAGCTGATGGCGACTTTGACGAAGTATAAGCTGGAGCCTAAGAGGATGCAGCTGGTGTATCCTTTTATTGATAAGGAGCCGAATATGGTGTTGATCGAGGCTTGTAAGGGCGGGAATTCCAGGATCCGGGTTGAGCGGCCGCTGGTGGTTTATGAGCGGCCTGGGGTTTATACGGAGGATGTTTTGGAGTTGTATTGGATGGTGTGAATGTTGTGATGTTGTGGCTTAGGGTGGCTGCCCCGGTTGTGAGAGATTGGGGTGGCTGCTCGGGAGGTTTTGGGCCATCGGCGCTGCGCTGGATGGCTGGGAGGTAGTGGTGGCTGTGGTACTTCGGTTGGTGAAGGGACGGCGAGGGGAGGCAGGCTGCTGGTGGTGACACGCTGCGCCCCCTGCTCGGCTGCGGCGCCGGTTTGCTGCCATTCGCGCAAACTCGCTTCGCTCAAACAGTGCGCTCGGTGGCAGCAGCTATCCTCACCTCGCTGACGGGGGCTCCGCTAACGTCACCACCAGCAGCCTGCCTCCCCTCGCCTGAGATTCAAAGCGAGAGATCGCAACGCGTAGCGCATTGAATATCGAAGAATACAGACACCTTGCCAGAAGTGAATCACTGAGAAAGTGAAGAAATGAAATAATATCGGCATAGCGTAGCACATTGAATATCGAAGCATACGGGCACCTTGCCGGAAGCGAACCACAGAGAAAGTGAAGAAATAAAACAACATCGGCACAGCGTAGCGCGCTGAATACCGAAGCATACAGACGCCTTGCCGGAAGTGAACCACAGAGAAAGTGAAGAAATAAAACAACATCGGCACAGCGTAGTGCGCTGAGTACCGAAGCATACAGACACAAGTCAACAAATAAGAACAGCGAATCCCTTGCACTACTTAAAAAAAGCCCAAGGGGTGTGCAGAGGGGGCGCGGCTTTGCGGCCCCTTTGCGGTTTTCAAAGTTCCCAAACTTAAACAAACCCCCGCGGTCAAGCGAAACAACTCCCCCACGGCCAAGTGGAAAACAACTCCCCGCGGTCAAGCGAGAAAAGAGGCAAATTATGAAACAAAACGGAAAACTATACTTATGCGCCACCCCCATAGGAAATCTCGAAGACATCACCCTTCGAGTACTAAGAACCCTTCGGGAAGTGGACTTAATCGCTGCGGAGGATACCCGCAACAGCATAAAACTTCTGAATCATTTTGATATAAAAACCCCCATGACCAGCTACCACGAATACAATAAGATCGATAAGGGCCATGTCCTCGTGGAAAAGCTGCTGGCGGGTACAAACATTGCGTTGATCACAGATGCAGGTACTCCGGGTATCTCAGATCCTGGGGAGGAGCTTGCCGCCATGTGCTATGAAGCCGGAATTGAAGTGACTTCACTTCCGGGTCCTGCTGCCTGCATCACTGCTCTGACTTTGTCAGGCCTGCATACCAGGCGTTTTGCTTTCGAGGCTTTTCTTCCGGCGGATAAGAAAGAACGAAAAACGATCCTGGAGGAGCTTTCCTGTGAAACCAGGACTATTATCCTGTATGAGGCACCTCACAGGCTTGTACGGACTCTTGGTGAGCTCAGAGAGGCGCTTGGCAACCGCCGGATGACTCTTTGCAGAGAGCTGACCAAGAAGCATGAGACGGCATTCCGGACTACGATCGATGATTTGATGGATTTTTATAAAGATGAGAAGCCGCTGGGTGAGTGTGTTCTTGTGATCGAGGGCAGGAGCCGCAGTGAGATGGAGGCGGAGAAGCGTGCTTCTTGGGAGGAGATTTCCATTGCGGAGCATGTGGCGATGTATGAGCAGCAGGGGAATTCCAGGAAGGATGCCATGAAGCTTGCTGCCAAGGATCGTGGTGTTTCCAAGCGGGATATTTATAAGGCGCTTCTGGATGGAGAAGGTTCTGCTGAATGATCAGGTGTAATTGTGGTACGGATCGTAGGTAACGTGATCGTGGATGATTGAATAAGCTGCATACTGTGACCAGGGATTTTTGGGAACGTATGTGGCTTTTTTTATTGTGGTAATAAAAAGGTTACTGTTCACTCCGTTCTCAGCAACACGCTTCGCGATGCACAGAATTTATGCTAATCGCATAAATCCGCGCGGTATGTCTCGGGTTTTCTGTGACCTTCGCTCACAAAAAACACCTCGCGGAATATTGCCAGTGAACAGTAACATAAAAAGTACTGTGCGGATTTTGTCGAAATGATTTGCTTGCAGTATAGACCATATTGTGGTAAGCTGATCTTATCAAAAATAAAAAGCAGTTCCGGGATTCTATGGAAATGCTGTAAAAGCATATTTTCTAAAAATAATCTTATTTTTCTATTACATTTCATATATCAGGCAGATTGCCTGTCATCTCAGAAAATTCATGCTTTTTTCCATTTTTCAGCAGGAGTTTTCAGATGAGGCTCCTTGAGATCAAAACAGAGGAGTCGTGTATGATCGTAAACAATAACAGAACAAACAGCTCTAACCTGCGGCAGTGGCATCCTGCATTTTTTGCTGATATCCAGATAGAACTGGAGGCAGAAAGGGAGAATCTGATTTTTGAGAATGAGCATCAGCTTGGGACGAAACCAATGGAGATCGATGCGCTTGTGATCAAAAAGAAATCAGATATCCCCATTAATAAAAACATCGGAAGGATCTTCCGGAAATATAATATCATTGAATATAAGAGTCCGACGGATTATATAAGCATCAATGATTTTTATAAGGTGTGTGGATATGCATTTTTTTATAAAGCGGATACGGTAACTGAGGATGAAATCCCAATTGAGGAGATTACGATCTCTTTGGTAAGCAGGGCATATCCCCGGAAGATGCTCCGCCATTTGAGGGAGTTTTGGAAATGCCGGGTAAAAAAGATGGAAGAAGGAATTTATTACGTAACAGGATCTAAGATCCCAATTCAGGTTATTGTAACGGAACAGTTGTCGAAGAAGAAAAATCTGTGGCTGAGAAGTCTGACTGATAGAATAAAAGATAAGGAAGATATGAAACGACTTCTCAATGAATACAGAGAAAAGCAGAAAAATCCTTTGTACGAATCAGTCATGCAGATGATCGTAAGGGCTAATGAAGAAAAATTCAGGGAGGCGGATTGTATGTGTGAAGCATTAAATCGGATCATACAGGATCAGATCGAGGAAAAGATAAGAAAAAGTTTACAGGCTGGCTATGATGAAGGTTATGGAATTGGAATGCAGGATGGAATAAAGGATGGGATGCAGCAGGGAATGCAGCGGGGAATGCAGCAGGGAATGCAGCAGGGAGAACATAGTATTAACAGTTTGATCCTCTGCCTTGCTGAGCTGGGGAGGACGTCTGATATCATAAGATCGGCATCAGATCCGGAATACCAGAAGAAATTGTTAAAGGAATTTGGGATTTTGCCGGAGTAGCTGAATATTTCATATGTTTTAAGAGCATATTGTGCTGTGTTTTGGGATTGCATTTAATAAGATACTTTTTTGCCTGTATTTCCTATGATTTTGCGTGGAAATACAGGCTTTTTTGTGCTATAATAAACTCTGTATTCGTATGTAAAAAATATTTATTTTACAGGTATAAATGACACTTCCGGAGCGGGTTTGAGAATTGCTTTCTGCAAAATGAAAATACAGTATTTCCTGAAATTAACAGATCAGTTTATCTTGCTCAGGATTTGATGTAATGATTTCTGAAGCTGCTATGGTTCTGCAGAAATGAATTTTCAAACACGTCCGGACGACAAGAACAGGAGGAATGACATGGGCGCAGAGAATACAGAATACGGCGCGGATCAGATCCAGATCCTGGAAGGACTGGAAGCCGTACGTAAGAGGCCTGGAATGTATATCGGAAGTACCTCCAGCCGTGGACTTCATCATCTCGTATATGAGATCGTGGATAACGCAGTCGATGAAGCACTGGCTGGTTTTTGTACGGAGATCCATGTAGATATCAATCCGGATAATTCCATTACAGTTACAGATAATGGTCGTGGTATTCCGGTTGGTATCAATCATAAGGCTGGTATTCCGGCAGTTGAGGTTGTATTTACCATTCTTCACGCAGGCGGTAAGTTCGGCGGTGGAGGATATAAGGTTTCCGGTGGTCTTCACGGTGTTGGTGCATCTGTTGTAAATGCACTTTCTGAATGGCTGGAGGTTACCATCTACCGAGAGGGTAAGGAATACAAACAGAGATATGAGCGTGGCAAGACTATGTACCCGCTGAAGGTGGTAGGTGACTGTGATCCGGGGCTTTCAGGAACGAAGGTTTATTTCCTTCCGGACAAGGAGATCTTTGAGGAGACTGTTTATGATTATGATATCCTGAAACAGAGACTTCGTGAGATGGCTTTCCTGACTAAGGGTCTTCGTATCGTTCTGGAGGATAAGAGAGAGGGACAGGAGCGCGAGAAGGTATTCCACTATGAGGGTGGTATCCGTGAGTTTGTAAGCTACCTGAACAGAAGCAAGGAGGCTCTTTACCCGGAGATCATTTACTGTGAGGGTGAGAAGGACGGCGTGTCTGTAGAGGTTGCGCTGCAGCATAATGATTCCTATACAGAGAACACCTATGGCTTTGTAAACAATATCAATACACCGGAGGGCGGTACACACATTACCGGTTTCCGTAATGCGATCACCAATACATTTAATGATTATGCACGTAAGAACAAGCTTCTCAAGGACAGTGAGCCGAACTTAAGCGGTGATGATATCCGTGAGGGCCTGACTGCGATCGTCAGTGTTAAGATCGAGAATCCGCAGTTTGAGGGTCAGACCAAGCAGAAGCTTGGAAACAGTGAGGCCAGAGGTGCGGTAGACAGTGTTGTAAGTAAACAGCTGGAGATTTTCCTGGAGCAGAATCCTGCAGTTGCCAAGGCTACCGTTGAGAAATCTGTTCTTGCACAGAGAGCCAGAGAGGCAGCCAGAAAGGCACGTGACCTTACAAGAAGAAAATCCGCACTGGACAGCATGTCGCTTCCGGGAAAGCTTGCAGACTGTTCTGACAAGAATCCGGAGAACTGTGAGATCTATATCGTAGAGGGAGATTCCGCGGGCGGTTCTGCCAAGACAGCGAGAAACCGTGCCACACAGGCGATCCTTCCGCTGCGTGGTAAGATCCTGAATGTTGAGAAGGCACGTCTGGATAAGATTTACGGAAACAAAGAGATCAAGGCAATGATCACTGCCTTCGGAACCGGAATCCATGAGGATTTTGATATTTCCAAGCTTCGTTATCACAAGATCATTATTATGACCGATGCCGATGTTGACGGTGCACATATTGCAACACTGCTTCTGACATTCCTGTATCGTTTCATGCCGGAGCTGATCAAGCAGGGATATGTATACCTGGCGCAGCCTCCTCTCTATAAAGTGGAGAAGAACAAAAGGGTATGGTATGCATATGACGATGATGAGCTGAACAATATCCTTACCGAGATCGGACGTGACGGAAACAATAAGATCCAGCGTTATAAAGGTCTGGGTGAGATGGATGCCGAGCAGCTCTGGGAGACTACTATGGACCCTGAGAAGAGAATCCTTCTCCGTGTGACCATGGACGAAGCTGCCACATCTGAGATCGATCTGACATTTACCACTCTTATGGGAGACAAGGTAGAGCCAAGACGTGAATTTATCGAAGAAAATGCAAGATTCGTTAAGAATCTTGATATCTAGGAGAATAAAGAAGAATGGAAGATAATATTTTTGACAAAGTCCACGAAGTGGATCTGGAAAAAACGATGAAGGAATCTTACATCGACTATGCCATGAGTGTTATCGCCTCACGAGCTTTGCCTGATGTAAGAGACGGTCTGAAGCCGGTACAGCGCCGAGTTCTGTACTCTATGATCGAGCTGAATAATGGTCCTGACAAGCCACACAGAAAATGTGCGCGTATTGTCGGTGATACCATGGGTAAATATCATCCGCACGGTGACAGCTCCATCTATGGTGCGCTGGTCAATATGGCTCAGGAATGGTCCACAAGATATCCGCTGGTTGACGGACATGGAAACTTTGGCTCTGTGGATGGTGACGGTGCGGCTGCCATGCGATATACAGAGGCACGTCTCAGCAAGATATCCATGGAGATGCTTGCTGACATCAACAAGGATACGGTTGATTTTCAGCCGAACTTTGATGAAACAGAGCGTGAGCCGGTTGTGCTTCCGGCACGTTTTCCGAACCTTTTGGTAAACGGTACTACAGGTATTGCGGTAGGTATGGCAACCAATATTCCGCCGCATAACCTTCGTGAAACTATCAATGCAGTTGTTAAGATCATTGACAACATTGTAGAAGAAGACAGAGAAACAGCTATGGAGGAGCTTCTTGAGATCGTAAAGGGACCGGACTTCCCTACAGGAGCGACCATCCTCGGAACGAGAGGGATCGAGGAAGCTTACCGTACCGGACGTGGCAAGATCCGTGTCCGTGCGGTGACGAATATCGAGACTTTGCCAAACGGTAAATCCCGTATCGTGGTTACCGAGCTCCCGTACCTTGTAAACAAGGCACGTCTGATCGAGAAGATCGCAGAGCTTGTCCGTGACAAAAAGATCGACGGGATCACAGACCTGAACGACCATTCCAGCCGTGAGGGTATGCGAATCTGTATTGATCTTCGTAAGGATGCCAATGCCAACGTGATCCTGAATCTGCTTTACAAGCATACACAGCTGCAGGATACTTTTGGTGTGATCATGCTTTCGCTTGTTCCAAATCATGGAAGTATGGAACCGAAGGTTCTGAATCTGAAAGAGATGCTGGAGTACTATCTGGAGCATCAGGAGAATGTAGTTCGCAGAAGAACACAGTATGATCTTAATAAGGCACAGGAGAGAGCCCATATTTTAGAGGGTCTTCTGAAAGCACTTGATAATATTGACGAAGTGATCCGCATCATCCGTGGTTCCCGCAACGTACAGATCGCCAAGCAGGAGCTGATCGAACGTTTTGAGCTGACAGATGTGCAGGCACAGGCGATCGTGGATATGCGTCTCCGTGCACTGACAGGTCTGGAAAGAGAGAAGCTGGAGGCTGAGTATGCAGAGCTTATGGAGAAGATCCGCAAGTTCCAGGCAATCCTTGCTGACCGCAAGCTCCTTCTCCGGGTGATCCGTGAGGAGATCCTTGCCATTGCAGAGAAATACGGCGATGACAGAAAGACTTCCATCGGATACGATGTATATGATATCTCTACAGAGGATCTGATCCCGAGAGAAAATACAGTGATCGCAATGACAAAGCTTGGTTATATCAAGCGTATGACCGTTGACAACTTCCGCAGCCAGAACCGTGGCGGCAGAGGAATCAAGGGTATGCAGACGATTGAGGATGACTATATCGAAGAGCTTCTGATGACGACAACGCACCATTATCTCATGTTCTTTACTAATACAGGACGTGTATACAGACTGAAGGCATATGAGATCCCGGAGGCCGGTCGTACAGCCAGAGGAACTGCGATCATCAATCTTCTGCAGCTTGCACCGGGAGAAAAGATCACAGCTGTGATCCCGCTTCGTAAATATGAAGAGGGGCATTATCTGATGATGGCCACCAAGAAAGGCCTTGTGAAGAAAACTCCGATCAAGGATTACGAGAATGTCCGTAAGACAGGTCTTACAGCAATCGTTCTCCGTGATGATGACGAGCTGATCGAGGTTAAGGCTACTGATAATAACAAAGATATTATTCTTGTGACCAGGGACGGACAGTGTATCCGCTTTAAGGAAACGGATGTCCGCAGCACAGGCCGTGCGTCCATGGGAGTAAGAGGTATGAATCTTACTGACGGTGATGAAGTTGTTGCCATGCAGCTGAACACTCAGGGAGATTATCTGCTTGTAGTTTCCGAGAACGGAATGGGCAAACGTACAGCTATGAGTGAGTTCGTTGTCCAGAACCGTGGCGGTAAGGGTGTGAAGTGCTACAAGATCACCGAGAAGACCGGAAATGTTGTCGGCGCCAAGGCTGTCAACGAAGAGAACGAGATCATGATGATCACTACAGAGGGTATCATTATCCGTCTGCAGTGTGCGGATATCTCTGTTCTTGGAAGGATCACCTCCGGTGTGAAGATGATCAATCTTACAGAGGGTGTAACCGTTGCAAGTATCGCCAAGGTAAGAGATAAAGATCCGGAAGCAGATACAAATGCCGAAAAAGCTGACGGAGAAACCGGCGATAACGAAGAAGGCTCTGCAGAGGAAGCTGTCACAGGCAGTGAAGAGGAATAAGGTCGAGGATAAGTCATGACGACGACAAAGAAAAAACGCAGAAAAAAATCAGTAAAGAAGCTGAAATACTCTAATAAAAAACTGAATTTTGTCCACATTGCGACACTGGCGGGGATCATTCTGATCCTGCTGGTGATCGTTCTGGCGGCCAGAGGCTGCGGAAAGATCAGCCACAGAACTCCGGAGGGGGTTGTGGAAGGCTACATCAAAGCGGCAGCAGCAGGCAAGAATAAAAAGATGCAGAGCTGTTACAGTGCGGATAAGTTATCGGATGAGGCGAAAACAGAGATTTCCTCCACGATAAAATATTTTCAGGCCCATGGAGTAAAGGATGTAAATATCGACAGCTGTGGCTCCATTTCTGAAAACAAAAATTATTCTTATGTTTATATCCGCTATAATCTTGTTCTGGAGAACGAGCAGGAATATCCATGTATCAGTACCTATCTTGTAAAGGTCCAGGACAAAAAGTATTATCTGTATGCGCCTTCTGAGATTTCAGATAAGATCAGCCAGCAGGCTGCTAAGGATTATCAGAAATTTATGACTACGAAAACCTATACAGATTATACAAAGGCTTATGAGGTTTTTCTGAAAAAGAATCCGGGATACGAGGATAAGATCGCAGGGAAACTGAACGGATAAAGCAGAGGCGGGAGGATGTAAGAATGAAGCGGATTTTGCTGATGGTGCTCAGAAATATAGTCTTTGTTCCTTACTGGTGGATCAAGCTTTGCTGGTATGCAGCGCATACAGATGATTATCCGGAAGAGAAGAAATACGCATTCCTGAGACTGGTAGATGAGCATGCCATCGAAGGCGGAAATATCCATATTGATGTGCATGGAGCTGAAAATATCCCAAAAGAAAAGGGATTTATGTTTTTTCCGAATCACCAGGGACTGTTTGATGTGCTGGCGATCATCCGGGCATGCCCGGTTCCTTTTTCGGTAGTTGCCAAGAAGGAAGTTGGAGAGATTCCTTTTCTGAAGCAGGTTTTTGCCTGTATGAAGGCCTTTATCATTGACAGGGAAGACCTGAAGCAGTCCATGCAGGTCATCGTCAATGTAATACGGGAAGTGAAGGCTGGTCGTAATTATCTGATCTTTCCGGAGGGAACCAGAAGTAAAAACGGAAATCATCCGGGGCCGTTCAAGGGCGGCAGCTTCAAGACTGCCACCAAGACGAAATGCCCGATCGTTCCGGTTGCACTGATCGATTCCTTTAAGGCTTTTGATACCGGTTCTACAGAGAGGATCACCGTACAGGTGCATATCCTTCCTCCGATGTATTATGAGGAATACAAAGATATGCATACCACAGAGCTCGCAGAAGAAGTGAAGAGACGGATCGAAAAGGTGATCGAAGAGAATATTATGTAAAAAAGAAAAGACTTTGATGAAGTTGGAATAAAAACATCATCAAGGTCTTTTTTTTGTTGTATGTTTTATATAAAAACGAAACGTTTTATTTGTGAATTGTTGGGCATATACAACCAAAAGGTTTGATGATAACATAGAGGCATCCATACAATATAAATAAAAGATGTAAAGAGGACGAACAGATGAAAAAAGAAGAATACCTTTCTCTGATCGATGAGGTGATCGCACAGGGACCATACACGGATACCTGGGATTCTCTCTGTGAGCATCCTACGCCGAAGTGGTATGCAAGAGATAAATTCGGAATTTTTATCCACTGGGGTGTTTACAGTGTTCCGGCTTTCGGAAATGAATGGTATCCCAGAAATATGTATGTGAAAGGCTCTAAGGAGAACCTGCATCATACAGAGAAATACGGAACTCTGGATAAATTCGGTTACAAGGATTTTATTCCTCAGTTTAAGGCTGAGAAGTTTGATCCGAAGGAATGGGCGGCCTTATTTAAAGAGGCGGGGGCGAAATTCGTAGTTCCGGTAGCGGAGCATCACGATGGATTTCAGATGTATGCCAGTGACCTTTGTCGCTGGAACGCTGCTGAGATGGGACCGAAAAGAGATATTCTCGGAGAGCTGAAGACAGAGGTTGAGAAAGAGGGAATGGTTCTCGGTGCTTCTTCTCACAGAGCAGAGCATTACTGGTTCTTTAACGGAGGTCGTCAGATCCCGGAGGCTGATGTCAATGATCCGGAATATGCGGATCTTTATGGGCCGGCAGCAGGAATCACCAGAGATATGAGTGATATTTATGACAATCCTCCGACAGAGGAGCATATGCAGGACTGGCTTGTCCGCACCTGCGAGATCGTGGATAAATATCAGCCATCTATCGTGTATTTTGACTGGTGGATCCAGCAGTATGCATGGAAACCGTATCTTCGTAAATTTGCAGCATATTATTACAACCGTTCTGCACAGTGGGGAAAAGAAACAGCTATTGATGCCAAATTTGACGCATATGTTTACGGCAGCGCAGTCAATGATCTGGAAAGAGGTCAGTTAGACCATATCACGCCGGATCTGTGGCAGAATGATACGTCTGTAGCTAAGAACTCCTGGGGCTATACAATTGGAAATGATTATAAGAAGCCTTCCGATGTAGTGCTGGATCTGATCGATGTAGTCAGCAAAAATGGTGCACTTCTTCTTAATATCGGACCGAAGCCGGATGGAACAATTCCGGAAGAGGATGCACATATCCTGAGAGAAATGGGAAAATGGCTGAAGGTAAACGGAGAGGCGATATACGGAACCAGATATTGGAAGACATTCGGAGAGGGACCGACGGTGGTTCCGGAGGGACATTTCACGGATACCTATGATAAGCACTTTACTTCTGAGGATATCCGTTTTACAAGTAAGAGCAATCATATTTATGCGACTGTTCTGCACTGGCCGGAGGATGGAGAGATCCATATTAAAGCTCTTGGCAATGATATGAAGCTTTTGAAATCCACGATCCGGGATATTGAGATCCTCGGAACAGATCTGCATCCGGCATTTGCGAGAAATAAAGAACTGGATATTTCCTGCGGAAGAGGGGTTATTGAGGCGGGAGATATGCCGGTGGTATTGAAGATCACAGTAGAATAGCTGTTGGGGGAAGCAAGTAAATTATAATGTCTTTTTGAAAGGACAGAAAGGATAAGGTATTTTAATTATGGGAGATGTAAGATTCACAGGAAACTGGAACTCTGTAAATGCACACACAGTTCCAAAATGGTATGAGGATTGTAAATTTGGAATTTTTATCCATTGGGGAATTTATTCCGTGCCGGCATTTGCACCGCATACATGGGAGCTGGGAGAGGTTGATTCTAAGGAATGGTTTGCGGATAATCCGTATGCAGAATGGTATTACAATTCTCTGAACATTGGAAAAGGCCCTACATATAAGCATCATATAGAAAAATACGGAAAAGATTTCAAATACGAAGATTTTATTCCTATGTGGAAAGCTGAAAACTGGGATCCGAAGCAGTGGGCAGAGATTTTTAAAGAAGCAGGTGCGGAGTATGTTGTTCTGACAACCAAGCATCATGACGGATTCTGCCTGTTCCCAAGTAAATATACACATTTCAATTCCGTAGAAATGGGACCGAAGAGAAATATCACCGGTGAGCTGACAGAAGCTGTCCGTGACGAAGGAATCCGCATGGGCCTGTATTATTCCGGACTGATCGACTGGCAGTATGCAAACGATCCTATTTTTGAGGATGATGATCTGTTTGGAACAGCCAGCCCGACATTTGCATATGCAGATTATTCCTATAATCAGATGAAAGAGCTTGTAGATGATTATGCACCGAGTGTGTTCTGGAATGATATCGGATGGCCGACACAGAGTGAAGAGATGATGCCGTATTTCTTTGCACATTATTACAATAAGGTTCCGGAGGGTGTGGTAAATGACCGTTTCAACGGACGTTATCACGATTTCCTTACTAAGGAATATAAATCCGGTTCTGTAAACAGAAATGAGAAATGGGAGATGTGCCGTGGAATGGGCTTATCCTTCGGTTATAATGCCAACGAAGGCGATGACAAGCTGATCTCTGTTCCGGATCTGATCTCACTTCTTGTCGGAACAGTGGCAAATAACGGAAATCTTCTCCTGAACATCGGCCCGAAGGCAGATGGAACTATCCCGGAGGAGCAGGTAAGAAGACTGAAGATCCTGGGTGCATGGCTGAAGGTAAACCATGACGGTATTTACGGAACACGCTGCAGTGACCGTGAATCTGAGCTGCTTGAGAGTGGAATCGAGCTCCATTATACACAGAAAGACGGAAATCTGAATGTGTTTGCAGATCATCTGAAGGAAGGTGCCAATGAATTCCTGATCAAGGGCTATCACGGGGCGCTGAGACCATTTGATCCGGCAGTGAAGGTAGAAACTGAAGATACTGCAGAAGGACTTCTTGTGAAGATCCCGGAATATAAAGAAGATATGTATGTGGTTGGATTAACCAACAGATTCTAAATAATGAACATGAGGACCGGATGTATGTCGGTCCTTTTGTTGCTACATGGGAGAAGATCGTGGATATCCGATTGATTCTCAGGGAGGGAGCTTTTATGTTTGGGAAAAAAATCGCAATACTGTTATCAACGGCAATGATCCTGACAGGGTCCTGTGTATCTTCTGTGGCTGTACATGCACAGACTGGTTATGCGGCTGAATATGCACAGGAAGCATCGGCAGCAGGTGTGCAGAGCACTGCAAAGCTTGTTGCGAAGGGCTCCTGTGGAAGTAAAGCTGTTTACCGGTTGTACTCCAATGGAAACCTGCAGATACAGGGAAAAGGGGAGGTTAAGGTTACCGATGATTTTTCATACAGATCAGCAATGATAAAAACAGTAACCGTTGCATCTGGGATCACGGGAATCGGTGACAGAACCTTTTCAGACTGCAGAAATATGAAGAGGATTTCGTTGCCGGGAACTCTGCGGAGTATTGGGGTAAGAGCATTTGGAGATACTGCGATCACCAGGATCAAGCTTCCTGATGGACTGAAAAGCATTGGTGCATATGCTTTTTACCAGAGTAAGCTTATGAGCCTGGATGTACCGAAAACTGTAACAAAAATTGATGAATATGCTTTCAGTTACTGTAACAGTCTGGAATCTGTCATCATTCCGGGAAGTGTGAAAATATTACCGGAATCGTTATTTGAGGCAGATATGAAACTGAAAAAGGTTGCGCTTGGACAGGGCGTTTCCAGGATAGAAAGAGCGGCCTTTCGGCATTGCGGTTTGACAGGAGTAAGCTTTCCGGACAGTGTTACGGTTATTGGTGAAGGTGCGTTTTCTTTTTGTCCAGATCTCAGAAAGGTGTCGTTGCCGAAGAAGCTTACAGAGATCGGGAACGGTGTATTCAGTAATTGTCGAAAACTGGGGAATATTACAGTACCTGCCAGTGTGAAAAAGATCAGAAGCCATGTTTTTTATGATTGCCTGGCAATGAAAAAGATTACGATCCTCAACAGTAAAACAGTGATAGAAAAAGAAGCGATCGGCTATAATTTCAATAGTGGAAAAAATAAAACTTTTGTCATTGCCGGAAAAAAGGGTTCTACTGCTCAGACTTACGCAAAGAAAAATGGGTTCCGTTTTTTGAACAATACTGCCGCAGTAAGGACCGCAAAGATGACCGGCGTGCCCAAAACAAAAACCATACTTCGTGGAAAAACATATACGATCCAGGCAGTGACCGTGCCGTATTACAGCGACGAAAAGATTCTTTTCCGTTCCTCGGATCGCAGGATCGCTACGGTAAATTCCAAAGGTGTTGTAAAGGGAATCCGAAAAGGGACGGCCGTGATCACCGTGCAGAGCGGAGCGAAAAAACTGAACTGTAAGATAACGGTGAAGTAACGATGAAGCAGGCGTACGTAAAATCGCCATAACAGTGAAAGAATACAAAAGAAAATAAAAACAGAAGCCCGGCAGATGAAACATGGAGAGTTATCACATGTGCAGCTGCCGGGTTTTTTATAGTAGAAAAAATGTTAAAAAATGTCTGTAAACAGACAAAATATGACAAAAATATTCTAAACAAAGCTTGATTAAATGTGATGGGAAATTTATAATTTTATTATAAATGTGAATTTGAAAATGGGGGAAATCTATGAAGAAAAAGAATATTGCATGGCTGCTGTCTGCGGCTATGATCCTGACAACAGCGTCGGCCCCGGTGGAGACGGTGTCTGTGTATGCGGCTGAGGAATTCCAGGCGGAGACAGATGAAGCAGAAGGAACGGAAATAGCTTCAGAGGATTCGCAGGATAATGACACCAGTAACCTTGAACTATTTGAGGACAGCACCGAAGAACTGGAGAAGGACGCGGAAGCAGATAATTCTGATACAGAAGAATTACAGGCAGATGTGAAAGACGACTTTTCAGACGGAGAAGCAGCAGTTGTCGGTGCGGGCGAAAGTTCGGAAGTTGTTAGTTGTGGAAGTTTTGGAAATGGAAATAATGCTACTTATGAACTTTATGAGGATGGACGACTTGTGATTGAGGGGAGTGGAGAGCTATCTTCGGATCGATTCATTAGTGATCAAAGGGTTAAAAGAGTAGAAATTGGAGAGGGAATTACATTACTTGAATATAGGTCATGGAATGGTGTATTTGCAGGTTGTAAGAATTTAACCAGTGTAACATTGCCAAAAAGTTTAACAAGTTTGGGAAACTATACATTTTCAGGATGCAGTAATTTAAAAGAAATTACTTTGCCGGATGGAATTGTTAATCTAGGATATGGTGCATTTGAAGAGTGTAGTAGCTTGAAGAGTATTAATATTCCTCAGGGAATAACAACTATAGAAAGTAATGTTTTTAGTGGATGTAGTAGTTTGGAAAATATTAATATTCCGGATAACGTGACAAGTATAAAAGAAAATGCATTTAGAGGATGTAGTAGTTTAAAGGATAGTAGTATTAAATTATCAGACAATATAACGGAAATAGGTAACTATGCGTTTAGTGGCTGTGCATTAAAAAATTTTGTATTACCAGAAACAGTAATAGATGTGGGTGATGGGTTATTTTATGGATGTTGGGATTTAAGAAGTGTGAAATTACCTGAAAACATGAAACGTATAGGCGAAGAGATGTTTTTTGGATGTGGACGATTAGAGAATATTGTTTTGCCGGATAGCATTACAGAGATTGGCAATAGGGCATTTTGGCAATGTGGTTTAACAGAAATTAAGTTACCAAAAGATATAACGAGTATAGGAAACAGTGCATTTTTTAATAGTGAAATATTAAAGATCTATTTTCCAGAAGGTCTGAAAACGATAGGAAATGCGGCTTTTTCTTATTGTAAATTTAGAAGTATTGAACTTCCAGATACAGTAACAGATATCGGAGAAAGTGCATTTAACTGGAATTTTAATCTTCAATCAATAAATATTCCAAAGAATATAACTGAGATAAAAAAGGGTACATTTTGGGAATGTAGCTCCTTACAAAATATCATACTTCCAGATGGGGTGACAAAGATTGGAAAGAATGCATTCACTGACACGATTTTGGGAGAAGTAACTTTACCAGACAGCGTAACAACGATTGAAGAGTCTGCGTTTGAGAATTGTGGTTTAAATCGAATCAAATTTTCAAAGAATCTTACAGAAATTCCATATGGAGCATTTTCCAACTGTACCAGTCTGACAGAGATCATTCTTTCGGACAATATAACACATGTTGATACCAATGCATTTTTTAATTGTACATATCTGAGAAGTGTTTACATTGCGAATGCATCCACAGTGATAGAAAAAAAGGCATTTGGTTATAATGCAGATGGTACAAAGCAGAATATTCTTATTATGGGACATAAAGGTTCTACGGCGGAAACATATGCTACGGAAAACAGTTTTTCGTTCCATAACATAAAGTATCCACTTACCTTTCATAAAGAATCTAAGCCAACCTGTACAAGTGATGGAAACTATCAATATTGGCACTGCGAAGTATGTGGCAGGGATTTTTGTAATGCAGAAGGTTCAAGTGTAGTATGGGGCGGTCTGACTATCAGTAAACTGGGTCATAATCTGACCTATTATGCAGGAAAAAGCGCAACCTGTACACAGTCAGGCAATCAGTCATATTATCATTGTGAAACCTGCGGCAAAAATTTTTCTGACTGGAATGGTGAAACGGAGATTTCAGAGAAGGATATCATGATTCCGGCATTGGGGCATCAGATGGAATACCATGAGAAAAATGAGCCGAATTGTATACATGGAGGTATGGAAGCTTATTATTACTGCAATAATTGTTATCAATATTTCCTTGATCAGGAAGGAACTCAGATAGTAGAAGAAGCAGATTTGATGATTCCGACAGAACCTCAGAATCATACAATGAGATATATTGAGGGATATGAAGCAACCTGTACAAATGAGGGAAGAAAAAGTTACTATATTTGTGATTACTGTCAGCAGATGTTCTTTGATGAAAAGGGAACCGAGAAGGTTACGGAAGATAGTGAGCTGATAATACCGATGACGAATGAGCACATTCTGGAATTAGAAAAGGGATATCCGGCGGAGTGTCTGAATCCGGGAATGAAGGATACCTATCGTTGTACATCCTGCGGGAAACATTTTTTGGATAAAGATGGAAAAGAAGAAATACAGCAGGACAGCGATGTGCTCATTCCGGAACTGGGACATAAATTTACGGACGAGCAATGGGTAAATCATGGTTCAGGCAAACACACTGTCAGCAAAGGAAATCCAACTCCGATATTTTTTACAGCGGATTACCAGCAGCATTTTAAATGTGAACGGTGTGGTTTTCAGGACTGGGGAGAAACTCGGACCTACAATATGAGTGTAAATACGGATCAGGTTACATTAAAAAATGGACAGTCTACTACAGCTATCCGGGTATCTGATTTTGCCAACGGCGATTATCTGAAGAGTGTAACACCGAAGGACACCGGCCTTGTAACCGTTTCCAATGTGAATAAGAACGGCACATTTAAACTTACCGCAAAAAATAAAAACGGTTCAACATGGGTGACGATCACATTGAATAGTGGCGTGAAGACCAATATACTGGTTACAGTCAGAGTCACTACACAGGCGATTACAAACATGAAGTCCACAGTCAGTGTAGTCAAAGGAAAAAAAGTAACTCTGAAACCTGTTCTGAAGCCGGTTACAAGCAAGGATAAGATTACATACAGTTCCTCCAACAGTAAGATCGCAGCAGTAAATTCCAAGGGTGTTATCACAGGAAAGAAAGTCGGCACTGCAAAGATCACAGTAAAAGCCGGAAGTAAAAAAGTTATTGTCACTGTTAAGGTCACAAAGATCAAAACAACAAAACTCACCGGTGTACCAAAAACAAAGACCGTGAACAGAGGAAAAACCTTCACCATCAAAGCCGTTGCAACACCAAGAAATACTGATGAGAAGGTCACTTACAGATCATCCGACAAAAAAATCGCAACTGTCACATCCAAAGGTGTTGTAAAAGGCATCCGAAAAGGGACTGCAACCATCACCGTTCAGAGTGGTTCTAAAAAACTGACCTGTAAGGTAACGGTTAAATAATTCAAGGGATATTAGCAATCCGCATTTGTTATTTGCGCATAGTTATATCTTATATATTTGAGCACGCAAAACAGACTGGAGCTTGATAAGAATATATATCAGGTTCTCAGTCTGTTTTTGTATGTCTGGAGAATTATGTCGAAAAAATTTCATTGCGGAATAATGATATAAAAGCGTATAATTAAATGGAAGAAATAGTGGTTATCGAATAAAGATGTTTTATCAGATAGAAGGGGGCGGGATTATGCCGGTATCGATGAAGACATTGTTGGAACAATACACAAAAATATTACAGAAAATATATGGGAAACATTTGAAAAGTGTTATTTTATACGGCTCATATGCCAGAGGAGATTATAGAGAAGATTCTGATATCGATATTATGATTCTCCTTGATCTGTCTGATATAGATATTAAGCAGTATCGTCATGAATTGGCAGGAGAAACTTTTGATTTTAATATGGATCATGATCTTGATATTAAGCCAATTGCAAAAAGTGAAAAACATTTTCTGAATTGGGTTGATGTTTATCCATTTTATGCAAATGTAAAGAAAGAGGGGGTAAAATTATTTGATGCAGCCTGATGAAAAAGGAACGCAGAAAGATCTTATTTTTTATCGGATTGAAACTGCCCAAAGTGATATTAAAGCTGCGGAAATTCTTTTGAATGCAAAAGAATTTCGAGGTGCTAATAATCGGGCATATTATGGTATTTATCATGCAATTTCAGCAATACATGCACTAGATGGAAATGCATATAAACGTCATAAAGATGCATTAGCAAATTTCAATAAGAATTATATTAAAACAGAGATTTTTCCCAGAAAACTTGGACGAAAAATCGTAGAAGCAGAAGAAATCAGACATGCCAGCGATTATGATGATTTTTATATTGCAACAAGAGAAGAAGCAGAAGAACAGATAGAAACGGGTAAACAATTATTGGAATTGATAGAAGAATATATCAAAAGAAAATTAAAGGACAATAATAAGTGATGATCGCAAAAAATACCTTCCACAGTAACTCTGTGTAAGGTATTTTTTTGTAGTGTGCCTTGCTTGGTAATGTAATGCTAAATGAGATGGGCAAGGCGCAGAATCTGGGTGGTATACTGGAAGATGCAGCAAAAAAAAAGAACACGTTTTCACAAAATAAGATTGACTTTTTTCAAAACTCTTATTATCATATAAAACATATTTAATTACTATGAAATAAGGAATGATAAAAAGTTTTGTTACACTGATGATGCTGAGTTACATAGATGACGTTGAGCAGCTTACAGGACTGGTAGCGGGTAGACTTTTTTCAGAGGGAGGGGACGGGTACATGTCCATCAAGAAGATCGCAGAAAAGGCAGGGGTTTCACCGGCGACGGTTTCCAGAGTTTTAAACAATCCCAATTATAAATGTTCTGTTTCCGGACTCAGGGACAAGATATGGAAAACAGCTATCGAGATGAATTATGTGCCCAACGAGGCGGCCCGGAATCTGAAAAAAGGCGTTTCCGCAAAGCAGGAGAAAACCTGGTACATCAATATCCTGATGACAAGAACCGATTCTTCCACAACGGATCCGTTTTTTGCGGAGCTCCTTCGGGTGATCGAAAGTGAGATCCATGATAAAAACTGTATTCTTTCCAAAGTATGGTATATGTCTGTGTTTTCCGATGACCGGAAGTGCCGAAGGGAGAATCTGGACCGGCTGATCGACGGAATGTATGATGAGGTGGAAGGGAAAAGGGACGGACTGATCATCATCGGCAGATGTAATAAAGAGGCTTTGAAGAAGCTGAATAAGAAGTATAAGAGTGTGGTATCGGTGAACCGGAATTCTACCAATTATGAAGTGGATGAGGTCCTTTGCGATGGGAAAAAGATCGCAGCAGCGGCAGTGGAATATCTGATCTCCCTGGGTCACAAAAATATCGGATATATTGGCCAGTGCCATAGCGAAGACCGGTATAACGGATATCTGGAAACACTGAAGAAGCATGATCTGGATGTGATACCGGAGTATGTTATCGAAACAAAGCAGACTGAGGCCGAGGGCTACGAGGCTATGGAAAAGTTCTTTCAGTCGGACGACATGCCAACCGGAATCTACTGTGCCAATGATATTTCGGCGATCGGAATGCTGAAGTGCCTGAATAAATTTCGGAACCGGTATTATATGCCTTCGATCATATCCAGCGATGATATACAGGAGGCACAGTTTACCAGACCGATGCTGACAACGGTGAGCCTGCCCAAGGAGGATATGGGAAAATTTGCATTATACCTGCTGCTGGACCGACTAAAGGGCGGACATTCCGGTATTGTGCGAATGGAGCTGGAAGGCAGACTGATGATACGGAACAGCTGCAGCAGTGAGGAGGACAGTATGTGGAGCGATTATTGTATCTGAGGATTGCGGATGCGCAGATATAGTGACAGACAGGATGCAGTTGCGCTATGACCAGAGTATTTCGTGAAAACGTTTTCAGATATTCCTATTTAATTAATGGGAATAATATGGTTTAATGTATTCAATTCAAAAAAAATTGCAGAACCACAGTAAACGGAAAGAACAGGTATGATTTGACAGCGAAATGAAGCATTTACATTGTTGGGAAAAAGATTTCTAAATAAAAATGTGGTTGTAAAGGAGTACACAGATCATGAAAAGAAAACGCATTGCAGGTGTCTGTATCACACTGGCAGCAGTGGTACTGGCAGGAACTTTTGCAGTATCGGGAAACAATACAAAGGATAAAAATCATGTGGAGATCATCAATGTGTCCTATGATCCGACCAGAGAATTTTATGAAGCATATAATAAGATTTTTTCAAAATATTGGAAAGAGGAAACAGGTCAGAGTGTGGATGTGATTCAGTCTCATGGCGGTTCCGGAAAGCAAGCCCTTGAGATTTCCAACGGACTTCCTGCAGATGTGGCGACACTTGCACTGGAATATGATATCGATGCGATCCGGAATGCCGGTCTGATCGACAAGGGCTGGATCGATGAATATCCGGATGACAGTGCTCCTTATACTTCCACCATTGTATTTCTTGTTCGGAAGGGAAATCCGAAGAATATCCACGACTGGGATGATCTGACAAAGGATGGTGTGGGGGTGATCACCCCCAATCCGAAAACCTCCGGTGGTGCCCGCTGGAATTACATGGCAGCCTGGGCTTATGCCAATGAGAAATATAACGGCAACGAGACAGAGATGAAAGCCTTTATCAAGAAGCTTTACAAAAATGTCCTGGTTCTGGATTCCGGAGCAAGAGGTGCCACAACCTCTTTCGTGGAAAACGGGCAGGGGGATGTGCTGATCGCCTGGGAAAATGAAGCGTTTCTTTCTGTAAGGGATAATCCGGATGATTACGAGATCGTAACGCCGGGCATCAGTATCCTGGCACAGCCATCCGTTGCTGTTGTAGATGAAAATGTGAAAAAGCATGATAATGCAGAAGCTGCGAAAGCATATCTGAAATATCTGTATTCCGATGAAGCTCAGGAGCTGATCGCGGAGAATTACTATAGGCCGGTTGATCAGACGATCCTGAAAAAGCATGCAGATACTTTTGATCTGAAGGTGAAGCTGACAACGATCAAAGATTTCGGCGGCTGGGATGCAGTTCAGAAAAAGCATTTCGCAGACGGCGGAGTGTTTGATGAGATCTATGAAGAGTAGAAGAGCCTGAGATTTTGTAACAGATCAGAGAGTTGTAGAAGAGTCAGAGATTTGCAACAGATTAGAGAATTGTAGAAGAGTCAGAGATTTGCAGCAGACCGGGAATTTGTAACAGACCAGAAACTTAGAATAGAAAAGCGGGGAGACAGAAATGAAGAAACAACAGAGTAAACGTGTGATACCAGGCTTTGGACTGACAATGGGAGTGACTTTGGCGATGCTGAGTATCGTAGTTCTGATCCCTCTTGCGTCTTTGGCAGTATACTCGGCGCGGCTGGGTTTTCGGGAATTTATTGAGGTGATCACACGGCCGAGGGTTTTGTCCGGATTCTATGTAAGCTTTATTACCGCATTTGCGGCCACAGTGATCAATGCCATTATGGGACTGGTCCTTGCGTGGGTGCTGGTAAGATATGATTTTCCGGGAAAAAGGATCATGGATGGAATGATCGAGCTGCCTTTCGCACTGCCGACTGCGGTTGCCGGTATCTCACTGACATCCCTGACATCCGATAAAGGTCTGGTGGGAAGCTTTTTTGCAAATTTCGGTATTAAGATCGCATATACCAGGATCGGTATCACGGTGGCATTGATCTTTGTGGGAATCCCTTTTGTAGTCAGGGCCATTCAGCCGGTTCTGGAGAAGCTGGACGGTTCTTATGAGGAGGCGGCTCGTGTCATGGGTGCAAAGCCATTCACCGTTTTTTGCAGAGTTATTCTTCCTGAGCTTCTGCCGGCAATGCTTTCCGGGGCGGGACTTGCCTTCGGACGCTGCCTGGGAGAATACGGAAGTGTTGTTTTTATCGCAGGAAACAAACCTTACTATACAGAGATCACGCCACTGATCATCATGTCAAAGCTTCAGGAGTTTGACTATGAAAGCGCAACAGCTATCGCACTGGTTACACTGGCAGTATCATTCCTGATCCTGTTTGGTGTGAATCTGGTGCAGGCAAGAAATACGAAACGTATCAGAGGGAGGGATGCATAATGGATGAAAAAAAGAAGCAGGCTTCCGGGCCGGTGAAATGGATTCTTATCGGGATTTCCGTGATCTTTCTTTTTGTGATGCTGGTACTGCCTCTGGTGGTTGTTGTAACCCAGGCGCTGAGCAAGGGCTGGCAGTGCTACGTGCAGGCGGTGACAGATGAGTACACGCTGAAAGCGCTGAAGCTGACCATTGGGGCGACGGCTGCGGCTGTTGTATGCAACACGATCTTTGGTCTGTGTGCGGCATGGGCAATGACCAGATTTCATTTTCGGGGAAAAAAGCTCCTTACCACTTTGATTGATGTTCCGGTTACGGTATCACCGGTTATCGCAGGTCTTATCTATATCCTGGTTTTTGGAAAGCAGAGTCCTCTTTATTCTGTTCTTGAAAGTGCAGGGATACAGATCGTGTTTGCAGTTCCTGGAATTGTCCTGGCAACGATCTTTGTCACATTTCCATTTGTGTCCAGAGAGATCATACCGGTTCTGGAATCCATAGGGTCCGATGAGGAAGAGGCGGCAGCACTGATGGGAGCAAAAGGCTGGACGATTTTTACCAAGGTGACATTTCCGCATATCAAGTGGGCATTTCTCTATGGTGTTGTGCTGTGTACAGCCAGAGCCATGGGAGAGTTTGGAGCTGTGTCCGTACTGTCCGGACATCTCCGTGGAAAAACAAATACACTTCCGCTTCATGTGGAAATTCTTTATAACGAATTCCAGTATGTTCCGGCATTTGCGGTTTCTTCGATCCTTGTGATCCTGGCGGTGATCCTTCTGATCGCAAGAAATGTTCTGGAGCATAAAGGAAAGGGGGAAAAAGGCGATGTACGTTGAGTTAAAAAATATCAATAAAACATATGGGGATTACAAGGCATCTGATAACGTAAGCTTTGGTATCGAAAAGGGGAAGCTGATCGGTCTTCTGGGGCCCAGCGGAAGCGGAAAAACTACGATTCTCCGTATGATCGCCGGTCTGGAGCAGCCGGACAGCGGTGAGATTATCATCGACGGAAGAGTGGTCAATGATGTGCCTGCCAGCGAGCGAGGCATTGGATTTGTGTTCCAGAATTATGCTCTTTTCCGGTATATGACGGTGTATGATAATATTGCATTTGGCCTGAAGGTGCAGAAGGCGGATAAGAAGTATATTAAGCAGAGGGTTATGGAACTGGTAGAGCTGATCGGGCTGAAGGGCCTGGAGAAAAGATATCCGAGTCAGCTGTCCGGTGGTCAGAGACAGCGAGTTGCTTTTGCCCGGGCTCTGGCTCCGAATCCGCAGCTTCTCCTTCTGGATGAGCCTTTTGCGGCGATCGATGCAAAGATCCGTACGGAGCTTCGAAGCTGGCTGAAGGATATGATCGAGAAGCTAGGGATCACCAGTATTTTTGTTACCCATGACCAGGATGAGGCTATTGAGGTGGCGGATGAAATTATTATTACTAACCGTGGACGGATCGAGCAGAAGGGAACTCCACTGGAGGTTTATCAGAATCCGGATACTGCGTTTACGGCGGGATTTTTCGGGCAGACTTCAGTGATTGATGATTACCAGGTGTTCAATCACTTCGAGGAAGTTCCAGGAGGCGAAAAAGCCATTGTCCGTCCGGAGTTTGTAAAAGTGACTAAGAAGAACGAGGAACAGAAATATAAAAGCTCCGCAACAGAGGGCATCGTAGAACGAGTCGCATTCCGCGGCAGCAGCCTGGAACTGAAAGTCCGTGTAGGAAACACTACACTCAGCGCCAGAAGAAGCCTTGACGAAGAACCCGTCCGGGAAGGTGAAGTTGTGGATGTGTTTGTGCAGAGGATTTTTGTAACGAAGGGAAATGAGGCAGTACTGCTGCATAATACAGCTATGGTTGAGGATTGGTTAGTGATATAAAAAAATGCCGCGGGAGCGGCATTTTTTTATGAGCAAGTAGCGGAGCGGATTGCGAATATCATATGATATGGCCGCGGGAGCGGCATTTTTTTATGAGCAAGTAGCGGAGCGGATTGCGAATATCATATGATATGGCCGCGGGAGCGGCATTTTTTTATATATGTGAAATTTTCACACCGTAATATTCTGCAAGAGAATCCACCAGGTCATCACGGATTTTTTTGTGGTCATTGCCATCCAGGGACATGACACAGGATACCATCTGACGTTTTTTATCAACGACGCAGTATTGGCCGTAATTGCCGGACAGGATCAGTGTATCTTCCATAGGTCCCATATATATGAAATATCCATAACCATAGCTCTGGTAATCCGGATGCTCTGTCAGTGGATTGTAAGAATCGATATGTTTCTGACAGGCATCAATCACGAATTTTTTTGGGACGATCTGTTTTCCGTTCAGGGAACCCTCATGCAGAAGCAGATGTCCAAAACGAGCCAATTCATCAATCGTCAGATACAGTCCGTTAGCTGCCATACAATGTCCCTGAGGGCAGAGGGTCCAGTCCGGATTCGGAATGCCAACCGGTTCAAAGAAACGATATCGCAGATAATTCAGCAGACCCGTTCCGGATTTCTCTTCCAGAAGAACAGATAAAATATAGGAACAAAAATTGCTGTACACAAAATGAGTACCGGGTGTATATGGAAAAGAATCATTCTGAAAGAAATATCTCACCCAGTCCTTTTCTCTGTATCGCTCTGGTCCATCGCAGAAAAAGAGCGGATCTTTCTGACCGGATGACATGGTAAGAAGATCACGGATCTTTATCTTGTACAGATTTTCAGAAGGGTCGGAAGGGAAATATTTTTCAAACCAGGGATAAATGTATTCATCAAGAGTGATCAGTCCTTCACGTTCTGCGATACCTGTGGCCATTGCAACAAAAGGCTTGCTGATAGACCATATATTTAAACGGGTTTTGACCGGAAAAAGTCTGAATTCTTCTTTTAGAAGATCATTTTTATATATCTGTGCGTAGATGATATTGGAATGATGTTGCTTTGATTTCTCAAGAAAAATATCTAAAATTTCCTGCATGATAATCCCCCCCTGAAATTATTATTCGTAAAAAAGATCAAAGTCTGAATAAAGTTCTTCCAGGTCATGAAGTCGTGTACTGATGGATTTGCACCTGGTTTTGCGGATTTTTGCAACAATACTGTCAAACAGACAATAGAGGCATGAGAAGGAGTTAAATCCCATTTCATTGAGATTGATCTCTGTAATGATAGCGTGGTCTGCTAGCGCCCATGCCGGTGATGAAATGCTGTCTGTGATGGCGAGTATCTTTGCACCATGATTTTTGGCAATCTGTGCATATTTCAGAGACCATTTGGTATAGCGGGCAAAAGAGATCAGAAGAACAACTGTATCCTCGGATGCTTCTGTGAGATATTCGAAATTGGAATCGTAAAATTCGTGAACCACCTTGGTATTTCCAAGAAGCTGATTCAACAGAGTTCCCATCCAGAGAGCGGCACTGTAGGAAGAGCGTGCACCAACAATGAGGCGTTTTTTGGCATTGCTCAGATGGGTAACAATCTGATCCATATCTTCCTGATTCAGATGAGATGCCCAGCTTTCCATGGAATGGAGTTCGTTGGCAATGATGTTTTGATAAAAATTTCCGCTATCCAGTAGTGAATCGTCTTTTATAACCGTAGGAACGGAAAGAATATCATTCTGTACAGTACGCTGCATTTCAGAAAAACTTTCAAATCCCAGGGAATAGGCAAGGCGTATGATAGTGGTTTCGCTTACGGAAATTTCCTTGCTGAGTTTCGCAAGGGTGGAATAACTGAATGAATCAAGGTGTTGTAATATATATTCGGCGACTTTCTTCTGACCGGCAGAAAGGAAAGATACTTTTTCACGGATCAACTGTTCTATTTTCATGAAAACCTCCTGTACTGTACGATTAGTATAATAAATTATAACAGGTGTAAAGTTTGATTACAATATAATGGAGTAAAAAATTCTTCTTAATATAAAAAGAGATGTAAATAATGCACAAATTAAAGTGTGTATTTTTAATAATATTGTCAATAGAAATCTTGAAACCTAGATGCTAATATAGCATTAAATAATTCACATGACGTCAGAAAAAGAATTAATTACACTATTAATATTAAAGTCAATAAAAAAGGGGGGCTTTTATGTCGTCAACAGTAAAGGAAATAAAAGAAAAAACAGGTTACCTGAAACGAAGTGATCTTTATACAATCGGTGTAGGACAGGCGATTGGATCGGGTGTTCTGACACTGATCGGACCGGCAATTCTTTTGACTGGTCAGTCAGCATGGTTGGCATATGTAGCTGCATGTATCTGGGGATTTATGATGATTGCACCAATTCCATGGATCACATCTACACTGAAACTTGGAGGAGGATTTTATTCTCTGGTAGGAGATATGGCCGGCAAACGAGTTGCCGGTATGTATGCAGTAGGATTTTTGCCACAGACGATCAATCTGGCGACTTATGGTGTGGCAATTGGTATGTATGCAAATTCCCTGTGGCCGCAGATTAATGCGAAATGGTTTGGAATTGCAGCCCTGAGTGTGTTCTTTGCCATCAATCTGTGTGGTGTGGATGTAATGGCGAAGGTACAGAAAATTCTGGTTATCCTGCTGTTTGTTGCACTTGGTCTGTTTATTGTTCTGGGATGCCTCCAGCTGAAAAATCCGGTGTTTGAGTTTACAGCACCAGACTTTTTCTCCAATGGTCCATCCGGATTCTTTTCCGCAATCATGCTGTATGTATATTCAACAAACGGATATTCCTGCATTATGAATTATGGTAAACAGGCAAAAGAAGCGCATAAAGATATTCCAAAGGCACTTCTGTACTGTATTCCGACACTGATGGTTGTATATGGCGGTGTTGCAATTGTAGCAAGTGGTGTGCTTCCGCTGGATCAGGTAGCCGGACAGCCGCTTACCCTGGTTGCAAAAAATATTTTAAATCCGGCACTTTTCACAGTATTTATGATTGGTGGTCCGGTACTTGCACTGTCTTCATCCATTAATTCAACAATTTCCAATAACTGTATTCCGGTTGCACAGTCCTGTAAAGATGGATGGCTTCCGAAATCATGGGCAGCTCAGAACAGAAGAGGGGCTTACTGGAAACTGATGACATTTACTTATCTTATGGGAATATTACCTGTGTTACTGGACTTTTCTATCAGTGATGTTGTAAATAATATTATGCTTCTGGCATCAGCACTGGCATTTCTGCAGATTTATGCTTATTTCCAGCTTCCGAAAAAACATGCAGAAGCATGGGAAAAATCACCAATGCATATTTCTAACGGAAAATATTATTTCCTCTGCTGTTTGAGCCTGTTTGCATATATCTGCATTTTTATCAATTCTTGCAGAAGCCTGAAACTTCCGGTAGTAATCATCAGTCTGATAGCCATTGTAGTATGCATGGCTTACGGATGGTTTAGAAGTGTAAGTCCTGATGTAAAGATGGAAACAAGTGTGTGGGAGGATTAATGTTTATGAATAAAGACCAGAACCTGATCAATGAATTTGCTATCAAAACTTTAAAAGAAAATCTCAATGTTATGTATGCGCAGATATGGCGTGAAGGACAGTTAACGGCAGAATATAAAAGAATGCCGGTCAAGACACGCCTTAACACCTGGTCTGCCTGCAAGGGTGTTGTGTCCTGCGCGGCAGGAATCGCACTTGATGAAGGGCTGATTCGACTTGATGAGAAGATTGTGGATATTTTTCCAGAGTATGCACCGGAGAATCCGGAAGGATATCTGGGGGATGTAACGCTGGAAAATATGCTGACAATGACTACAGGTTTGGAAAGCTCTCTGTTTTTCTGTGACTGGCCGGAGCGTTACACAACTCCGGACTGGATCCGATATTTCTTCGAGAATGCGAAAGTGATAAAAAAACCGGGAACAGAATGGCTGTACAGCAATTTTAATACTTATATGATCAGCTGTGCGATTGAAAAACGTGCGGGAGTTAATCTTCTGGAATATTTGAGAAATCGCTTTTTTGAGCCGCTTGGAATTGGAAATCCAGACTGGACTTTGTGTCCGAAAGGGCATGTGCATGCGGCTAATGGACTTTATGTGAATATTGATGAGTTTACCCGGTATGGGCAGATGATTCTTCACAAGGGAAATTATAATGGAAAACAGCTGGTGCCAGAGTCGTACATGAAGATGGCAACGTCCAATCTGGTAGACAATTCAGCGGCAGGAAGTCCGGGAAATCTTTATTCCGGTTTTGGATATGGATATCAGTTTGTAATGAATCCGGAAGCCGGTTCCTATCGATCCGATGGAAATTATGGTCAGTTCTGCCTAGCATTTCCGGATAAAGATGTAGTAGTAACTGTGATGTCACTGGAGGGGGATTTCCAGAAAATAGGAAATCATCTATGGACGACAGTGGTTCCGGAATTATAAGAATTCTGTCTGGCAAATCAGACAATGTAAGAGGGCTTAAATCTTTCTGGCTTGACATTGGTCAGAAACCGTTTTATACTCCTGTCTTTGACAGTTGCTAAACAAAAAAATCGCTGTACCTTTTGATTTTACTGGGGTTCGGCGATTTTTTTGTGTCGTTTTGGAATATAGTATTTTATCCAATGCGTCGTAAAACCCCCTGCTTCAACTATGGGGATATAAGACGCGTCCATCGAATTTATGCAAGTAATGGAATATGGACAAAATAGTAATTGTATTAACTAATAAACTATAGTATAATACAAATATGAACACAACATATAAATCAAACAACAATGTCGTCTATTCCTGTAAATACTATGTAGTATGTTGTCCAAAGTATAGACGAAAAGTATTAATTAATGGTGTGGACGTCCGGCTGGAGGAGCTGCTCACAGAGTATGCTGCAAATCTTTCTGTAGACATCCTGGAAATGGAGATCATGCCAGACCATGTTCATATGTTTTTGGAAGTAGATCCTCAGTTTGGCATCCACAAAGCTGTAAAGTCATTTAAAGGCTATACGTCCAGAATTTTAAGACAGGAATTTCCCTATCTTAAAACGAAAATGCCGACTCTCTGGACAAACAGCTATTTTGTATCGACGGTGGGCGGTGCTCCGCTGGAAACAGTAAAACAGTATATTGAAAACCAGAAAACATCGCAGAGACAAAAGGATAAGATGGGATAATGCAAAAAGGAATTAAATTCAGGATCTACCCGAACAGAGAACAGAAAAACTTCATCCATCAGACCCTGGGATGTTGCCGGTTCATCTACAACCGGGGACTTGCCATGCGTAAGGAAGGCTATGAAAATGGGGAAAAGATCGGCTATTCCCAGACTTCCGCCATGCTGACTGAACTGAAAAAGCAAGAGGAGTTTGCCTTTCTGAAAGCAGCAGATTCCATTGCATTACAGCAGTCTTTGCGGGATCTCGACCGGGGATTTGTGAATTTCTTTCAGAAACGGGCTTCCTATCCAACCTTCAAAAGTAAACATAACCGGTTCCAGTCATACAGAACGGTAAATCAAAAAGATAATATTCGTATTGTGGGAAGATATATCAAACTTCCGAAACTTGGATTTGTTAAAATACGGCAGTCGATGGAAGTGGAAAAGATTAATCACGTGATAATTGAGCACACACCGGCTGGAAAATATTTTGCGGTTTTAAATGTTGATTTTGAACCGGAACCACGCTCAAATGCTGGCGGAACGATAGGGATTGATGTCGGAATCAAAGCGTTCTACTCCGACAGTAATGGAAATACGGTATCAAATCCCAGATATCTGGAACGCTCAATGCGAAAACTCATAAGAGAACAGCGCAGGCTTTCCCGAAAACAAAAAGATTCCCATAACCGCGAGAAGCAGCGGATCAGGGTGGCAAGAGTGTATGAGAAAGTAACCAATCAGCGGAATGATTTCCTGCAGAAACAGTCAACGATGCTGGTGCGTGAAAACCAAACCATCTGTATTGAAGATCTGAATGTTAAGGGGATGATCCGGAATCATAAACTGTCAAAATCGATAGCGAGTGTTTCCTGGGCAAAATTTTTTGAAATGCTGGAATATAAAGCTGGCTGGTATGGAAATGAAATTCACAGAGTACCAACGATGTATCCGAGCAGTCAGACCTGCAGCTGTTGTGGCTACAGAGATCCACGGATAAAAAATCTGGGCATTCGTATCTGGGAGTGTCCCAAATGCCATGCGGTTCATGACCGGGATACGAATGCAAGTATCAATATTCTGAAAAAAGGACTGCAGATGCAGTCTGCATAAAGATAAAAACTGTACCGTAGGGCATACGGGAACAGTATAAATATAGCTTGTGGACACTGTGTAAGACATTGCAGTACCGTAAGGTGTTTGCCAATGCAGTAGTGGGAGAAGCAAGAATCCCCCTGCTTTAGTTGAGGGGAGTGTCAAGCCATTGTAGAAACTGCCGAATTTCACCAAAAGCCCTGATTCGGCGAAAAATATCATAGCAGGAATAATTTTTATAATGTATACTATATTTGTTAGGGAATCCAGATATACCACAAAGCAGAAAGGAAAAAAGCGTATGAGAAGAAATTGGAAAAAAGCTTTATGTGGCATTTTGACAGGTTTTATGCTTGCAACGGCGGCACCAGCTGCGGTTCCGGAGTTGATCAGTGCGACAGAAGTACAGGCGGCGATAAACGTAGCAACGCCGGCTATGTCTTCTATTAAGATCTCCGGCAGGAATAAGATTATTTTCAGCTGGAAACAGGTAAAAGGAGTTGCCGGATACCGGGTATACCGCAAGACCGGAAACAGCGGATGGAAAGCAGTAAAAACCCTCACAGGAAGCAAAAATGTTACGTTTACCGATACAAAAGTAAGTACCGGAGTAAGCTATACTTACACAGTGAGAGCTTACCGGAAATCCGGAAAAAATACGATCTGGAGTAGATATAATGAAAAAGGTCTGACAGCAATCGCAGGTCTGAATTATCTCACCCTGAATAAGACCAGCCTGACACTGGCATCGAAAAAAACTTATACACTGAAGATCAAAGGCACCAGTCTGAAACCGTCATGGAAGAGCAGCAACACAAATGTTGTCAAGATAACTTCTGTCGGAAAGATCACCGCGGTAAAAACAGGAACAGCGGTTATCACAGCGACTCTTGGTGGCAGAAAATTCACCTGCAAGGTTACTGTAAAGAATCCGACCTCGGCTAATACCAGATTGACGCAGAATTATAGCAAATTGAAAAAATACATCAGTCAGAAAGGCAAATATACTGAAGACGGAAATCAGTTTATAAATGTCAAAGTAGATAAAGAAAGTACTCTGATGATCGGTTATCTGAAGAAAGAAGATAAGATAGATATTGGGATGATGCTCTCTATGCCTTCAGATGGAATCCTTGCCGGACTGGATATTATCGGAAACTGTGTGAAATCTGATACGGTCAGTGTGAAGTCCGCCCTGTCTACAAATGAAGTCTTTCTGCTGGTGACTTCTTCTACAAAAGCATCTGCTTATAAAGGTCAGAATCTGACTTTCTTGTATACAAACGGAAAAAAAGCGATGACAGATCTGCAGGATTCTTCCAATATTATGATGAAAGCGACAATGAAAGTAGCAAATGATTATCTGAAAAAGAATTTAAATCTGACAATGAAAGATCTGGGATTCACTGCTTATAAATAACAGTAACATCCTATGATGATGCCGTTAATAAAATTCGGTTGACAAATTAGTATAGAAAGCATAAGATGATAGTAGCTAAGAAATGTGATGAAATTCAAACATTGGCAAAAACGAAAACCCCGGAAGTCTCGCACACTTCCGGGGTTTTCTATGCCGTTATGTAAGGGGGCTTAAGCCTTTCAGGCTGTTACTGCCTGTCGTTTCTGTCCAGCCATTTGCGAATATAGTAGCTAACTATATCCGCCGTAACAGAAACAAAAAATGTGATGATTAATTCGCACACTGGACTTCACCTCCTTTCTGCTGGAGGGTTGGCAGCATTAACAGTGTACTATAGTTTAGAACAAATTGGAACTATTGTGAGAAAATTTAATACTCTTGACATTGATCATAATTCGTCTTATACTAACTCATGTAAATAACAGGGGAGCTTGTGATGGCAGGCTGAGAGGAAGTCTTCAACTTCGACCCTTATACCTGATTTGGATAATGCCAACGTAGGAACGTATAAGATGAATTTACGGGAGATACTTTGGTGTATCTCCTTTTTTATTGGATGCGGATGTTTTTATCCGATTGAATACGTAAGATCAGGATTTACAGGGAAGGGATCAAGAGCGAACGCTTTTAACCCCGGTATCGACAATTGAATATTGGGAAATTTGAGAGTGAACTGAGTTCATGAAGGGGTGCACCACCGCGGGTGTATTTCTTTGTGAACTCTTTTTTATTGACGAATAGCTTTTGAAGTTTCCGGAAAGGAGAGATCATGATCACAGTAAATGGTGAAAGCAGAACATTGGAAAAGCCGGTGACAGTAACAGAATATCTGGAAGCATGTAACTATGTTCCGGTGCAGGTTGTAGTAGAGCTGAATGAAGAAATCATTAAGAGAGATACTTACGATACAACAGTACTGAAAGATGGCGATGTTGTGGAGATTCTGCAGTTTATGGGCGGCGGAAGCTGCTGATGTCGCTATAGAGATAAAATTAGGTATATATACCACGGCAGTAACTGACAGATAAGTTACTGAAAAAATGCAGATGAAGAATGATCTGGCAGAAGAAGGTGCTGGTTATAAATCGGTGGAAATATTTTCTGCAAACAGACATAAAGAAAGGTGGACATAAAAAATGACAACAGCAAACACAAATGAAGACAAACTGATCCTGGGAGGCCATGAGTTTACTTCCCGTTTTATCCTTGGTTCCGGGAAATTTTCCCTGGAGCTTGTAAAAGCATGTATTGAAAAAGCAGGAACTCAGATCGTAACACTTGCCCTGCGTCGTGCAAATGAGGGTGGACTTGCGAACATTCTGGACTATATTCCGAAGAATGTTACTCTTCTTCCGAATACATCAGGAGCCAGAAATGCAGAAGAGGCAGTTCGTATCGCAAGACTTTCCCGCGAGCTTGGATGCGGAGATTTTGTAAAGATCGAAGTTATCCATGATTCCAAATATCTTCTTCCGGATAACTACGAGACCATCAAGGCAACAGAGATCCTTGCAAAAGAGGGCTTTGTAGTTATGCCATACATGTATCCGGATCTGAATGCAGCCAGAGATCTGGTGAATGCAGGAGCTGCCTGTGTAATGCCACTTGGCTCTCCAATCGGTTCCAACAAAGGAATCTGTACAAAAGAATTCATCCAGATCCTTATCGACGAGATCGACCTTCCGATCATCGTGGACGCAGGAATCGGCCGCCCGTCACAGGCATGTGAGGCTATGGAAATGGGTGCTGCAGCAGTTATGGCAAATACAGCCATTGCAACTGCAGGAGACGTCCGTGTTATGGCGGAAGCCTTTAAGAAAGCTATTGAGGCAGGAAGAAGTGCATATCTTTCCGGTATGGGAAGAACTCTGGAGAGAGGTGCAAGTGCATCCTCACCGCTGACCGGATTTCTTCATGAGTAAAATTGATAAATGAATGATTGAACGCAGAACACTAAGCGGGGGACAGGAGCTGCCTGTGTAGTGAAACACAGGTATTGTCTGGTTTCAATCGAAATTGAGTTTACAGATATGCAGCAGTGAGGACCAGAGTATTGCTGCAATATATGAGAGGAGCGACATAAGAGTAATGGCAGAGACAGTACAGGCCAGTCAGCAGGACGGCCATTTTAATGAAAGTATCGTAAATGAAGAAATTCTGGAAGACATGAAAAAGAATCGTATCGACCACATGAAGTACCTTCCGGATATGGAACAGCTGGAAGAGTCTGATGTGATGGATCAGGTTATTTCCGCAATGAACGCATATGATTATGATAAGTACACAGAAGCGGATGTACGGAGAGCGCTTGTTCATGACAACCGTACACCGGAGGATTTTAAAGCACTGCTTTCACCGGCAGCGCTGCCTCTTCTGGAAGAAATCGCACAGGCTGCACGGATCGAAACAAGGAAACATTTTGGAAACAGTATCTGCATGTTTACACCGATCTACATTGCAAACTACTGTGAGAACTACTGTATTTACTGTGGATTTAATTGCCACAACAAGATCCGCCGCGCACAGCTGAATGCAGATGAGATCGAGAAAGAGATGGCAGCCATTGCAGAAACCGGACTCCAGGAGATCTTGATTCTTACCGGAGAGAGCAAAACGAAATCTAATGTGGAATATATCGGAAAGGCTTGTGAGATCGCCCGGAAATATTTCAAGGTAGTCGGTCTTGAGGTGTATCCGATGAATTCTGATGAGTACGCATATCTTCACAAATGCGGCGCAGATTATGTGACAGTTTTCCAGGAGACTTATAATTCTGATAAATACGAAACTCTGCATCTGGCAGGCCACAAGAGGATTTTTCCATACAGGTTAAATACACAGGAGCGTGCGTTAAAAGGCGGCATGCGAGGTGTTGGTTTTGCGGCACTTCTGGGACTGGATGATTTCCGCAAGGATGCTTTTGCAACGGGATATCATGCATATCTTCTGCAGAGAAAATATCCACACGCAGAGATCGCTTTTTCCTGCCCGAGACTTCGTCCGATCATCAACAACGACAGGATCAACCCGAAGGATGTACACGAACCGCAGCTTTTGCAGGTAGTTTGTGCATATCGTCTGTTTATGCCGTTTGCAAGTATTACTGTATCCACCAGAGAGTGTGAGCGTGTCCGTGACAATCTGGTGAATATCGCAGCAACCAAGATCTCTGCAGGTGTCAGCACCGGAATCGGAAGCCATGTGGATGATATTGAGGATAAAGGTGATGATCAGTTTGAGATTTCCGACGGAAGGTCTGTGGACGAAGTTTTCAACGCCCTGAAAGACCACGGCCTGCAGCCGGTGATGAATGATTATATTTATCTGTGAGATGAAGGCGGCGAAAGAGGATCACGCAGACTACCGAGGATAACTTCTGTAGAATATGTGGAAAACCATTCGCCCGAAAGATCGATTTTTCAGGGTGAGTGTGGATAACTGTTTCGGAAGAATGAATGCAGAAAGATTTTTAGCAAACAGAGGACAGTGCTGGAAGAATTTGTCGTCAGAACAAGAGTGATTTTTCAGTCCGGGTCTGATAAAATGGATATAACCCGGTTTATCTTAAAGAGAAAAATGCAGATGAGGTTTTTGTCAGAATGAAAGAAAAGCAGCTGCATGGAGAAGAACTGACCAAAGAAGATCTCAAACGTGCTGTCAAAGATGAAGCTTACCGCAAAAAACTCCTGGAAGAGCTGACTTCACAAGGTTGATTGCGTTTTCACAAAATCTTTCAACGGTGATGAAGAATATGCAAAAAAGAGTGCGAAATCTATGAATAACAGCTAAAAAGCAGACATAAAAACCTGTAAAATCCGCAAAAATATCCCTGATTCCGAAAACTCCTGAAAACGGTTTCCAATCTAATAGTTTTCATATGTACTTACTCATGTTTATAATAGCCCCAACAACAAAACATGAGGCAAAACACAGGAGGTAAGTATTATGAAAAGAAGATGGAAATCAGCAGTAGCAGCTCTTGCAGCAATAGCAACAATTGGAAGCCTTACAGGCGTAACCACCTATGCGGTGGACAGTGTCAGCATCACCAATGTATCTTATGATCCGACCAGAGAGCTTTACGAGCAGTACAACAAGAGCTTCCAGGAACACTGGAAGGAAAAAACAGGCCAGGATGTGGAGATCACACAGTCCCATGGTGGTTCCGGCAAGCAGGCACTTGAGGTTGCCAACGGACTGGAAGCAGATGTGGTAACACTGGCACTGGAGTATGATGTGGATGCGATCCAGGATGCAGGACTCATCGATGACGGATGGGTGGACGAATTTCCGGAGGACAGCGCTCCCTATACTTCGACGATTGTATTTCTTGTGAGAAAAGGAAATCCGAAGAACATCAAAGACTGGGACGATCTGGTAAAGAAAGACGTAGGTGTGATCACACCAAACCCGAAAACCTCCGGCGGAGCAAGATGGAACTATCTGGCAGCCTGGGCCTATGCAAAAGATAAATATAACGGAGACGAGGACAAAATTAAAGAATTCATCGGAGATCTTTACAAAAACGTACTTGTCCTGGACACCGGAGCCAGAGGCGCAACGACCTCCTTCGTGGAAAACGGACAGGGTGATGTACTGATCGCCTGGGAAAATGAAGCCTATCTTTCCGTAAAGGATTATCCGGACGACTACGAGATCGTAACACCAAGCATCAGCATCCTTGCACAGCCATCTGTAGCAGTAGTCGATAAAGTCGTAGACAAAAGAGGCACCAGAGATGTGGCAGAGGAATATCTGAATTATCTCTATTCCGATGAAGCACAGCGGATCGCCGGTGATAATTATTACCGTCCGTCAAACCAGGATATTCTGAAGGAATACTCCGATGTGTTTGACCTGGACATCAATCTTGTCACCATTGATGATTTCGGCGGATGGAAAAAGGCACAGGAAACACATTTCTCAGATGGAGGGATTTTTGATCAGATTTACGAAGGATAGACAGCAGAAGATATAGTTGGACACAATAACACAAAGAAGCTGCAGAACAGTGAAAAAACAGAGTCTGCAGCTTCTTTTATGTAAATATTGTGAATCACAAGGGATCAGGCATGGCTTCCTTCGGTCAGGGAACAGCCGTCCATTATACGGATCCCGTTTATGACATCCAGATAAGTGTCATACATTTCCTTCCATTCATCAGAGGCGTCCTTGGAGTACTGGCTGATGGTGGACAGAAGATCGTATTTTTTGCCGTCGACGGTTTCGATACGGCCGAGATAGCCCTGCCATACACTGTCCAGAGGCTGGTCTTCGCCATCGTAATATCTGGCTTCCAGAGTCAGTACAGGAACATCCTCATTGTAATAAGTCAGTTTATATCCACCATTTTCGGTTTCGGTTGTTTCATAATGGCAGAGATATTTCCAACGCTCCGGAGTGAGGACCTGGAAGTAATCCGTCATGGCCATATCCACACGCTCTGCGTAAACGAAATCTATGGATTTGATCAGCTCTGTGGCTTCCTTTTCGGCGGCCTTATCATAGGTGTCTGACGGAGTCAGGACAAAAAGTCCGAATGTATAATCGTCAGTCTGGCATACAAGAGCATCTACATTTTTTTCTTCTTCGTTGACTTCGGTTAAGTATTGATATTTCGTGGCAGGATAAGATTCAAAGGTAAGATCTTTTTTGGTGATGATCTCACCCTTTACCGGATAGTATTCTGCCAGAAAACCCTTCAGGGAAGAATCCTCCAGAGAGGAATTCGGTACTTTTAAAACAAAGGCAGTGCTTTTTCCGCCATTTACGGAACGCTGCTCGAAATAACCTTCTTTTTCGGGCATGGATTCTCTGATCGTATCATCGGCAGGGAATCCAACCCGCATATGAAGCTCGCCGCGCTTTTCCGATTCAGAGGAATCTTCCGTGTTTGTATCGGAAGAGGAATTTGGGTATGAAGAATCGGAATCCTGCGAGGAGGAGTTTCCACTGGTATCGGAGGATTCTTCTGAAGAATCTCCGGAGGAGGAATCAGTTTCAGAATCGGAATATTCCTGAAGATTACCGTAGTCATCAATATAATATTTATCTCTGGAGCCAATATATGTGGTTCCGGTGGCATCTTCCAGCCACACACTGCCGTCCTCATAATAATAATGAGGCTCAAAATAACCGTCCTGTTCGGTCCAGCCGGCATCGTTGCCTTCCATCAGTTCACCGGAATCCGGGTCAGGGGCATAATTACCTTCCCCGATATATTCATCCTCGGAACCATTGCGGTACCAGTAATCTCCGTTTTCATCCTGCCAGATGTACTGACCGTCATCGGTTGGAGGGTCAGAAGCGAGGACCGGGACTGCAGATATGGAAAGAGCGATCGCGCCTGTTAAAAGAACTAAGATTTTTTTATGCATAGGCACCTCCTGATAAATTGCGCAGCAGTTAGCTGCTTACTATTCTTTGATCATAAATTTTTACAAATAAAAAAGATCTGTCTGTTAAGTACATTGTAACAGACAGATCCCGATATCCGGAAATGTGAAGAAAAAGAGACATTTACGGAAAGCTGCGTACAGGTCTGGAAATATGTTATCCGATCGTGAAAAGGCCGGCTTATCGGCAGGTAAAAAGATATCCCTTCCCATAAACCGAGACAATGTCATACTCATCGGTATCTTCGGCACCGATCTTGGTCCGGAGGTTAAAGATATGCCGCCGTACCGTGCTGGTATCTGTTCCTGCACAGCTGCCCCATACCGCTTCGTAGAGCTCTTTTGCAGAAAAAATCTTCTCCTGGTTTTCTGCAAGGAGACGCAGCAGAGAGAATTCGGTCCGGGTAAGGCCTGTGTCGGCATTATTGAGATATGCATGGCCATCCGAAAGATCCAGCCGCAGGCTGCCGATGGTGATCTGACGGGAGGACTGAAATTTTTCTTTTATTTTTTCTTCCATTCGTTTCTGGCGTTCCAGAAGCATCTGGATCACGGCCAGAAATTCATCGAAATTATAAGGTTTGGTGAGATAATAGTCGCCTCCCTGCTGAAGTCCTTCTACCCGATCCCGGATATCACTTTTTCCGGTGAGAAAAAGAACCGGATTCATGGTCTTTTCGCGGAAGCGGCGGCAGATATCCAGACCGTTTCCGTCCGGAAGCATAATGTCCAGGATAAGAAGATCCGGCAGCTGTTCTTCAAGCTGATGATAGGCTTCGGCGGCTGTCTGTGCAGTGCGGACATCGTAGCCACGGCGCCGCAGCATCCGGCAGTTGGTATTCAGCACCTGTTCTTCATCCTCGACCATAAGGATAAGTGATTTCTTTTCATTCATTTATGATTCCTCCTCCGGAAGTGAGAAGAACACCTGAGTTCCCTCGCCTTCTTTACTTTTCAGCCATATTTTGCCGCCATGGGCAGTGATGATCTGATGACAGACATAGAGGCCTATGCCGTGCCGCCAGTAATCCTTATCAGCGGAAACATAACCCTTGAGTGCGTTTTTTCGCATTTCTTCTGACATGCCGGTTCCGGTGTCGGAGACGCAGATGGTCTGCCAGCCCGGTTCGCCGGTAAGAGAAATGGTGATGGTTCCGTTTTGGGTGTGACGCTCTGCATTGGAGATCAGATTGGTGACAACCTGGATCAGCCGTTCCGGATCAGCAGAGATTTCCGGGAGTCCGGATTGTGTCGTAAGGACCAGCTGATTGTTCTTTGAGCTTGGATGACTGCAGTAGTCTTTTTTTGCAGAATACAAAAGACCGGACAGATCTGATGGGACAAGGGAAAGGGCAAGCCGTCCCTGCTCAATGGAAACCGTATCCATCAGATCCAGCACGATCCGGTCAATCCGCATTACCGACTGTTCAATGGTGCGGAGATTTTCCTGCATAAGAGAGAAATCCAGAGGCTCTTCCTCAAGGAGCTCGGAGGTGTCCCGCGCGTGGAGGGAAATGGAACTCAGAGGATTTTTAATCTCATGGGCAACGGTGGTCAGGAAGGTGGACTTGGCATTATCAAGGGAGCGCAGTCGCAGATTCTGTTCCTCCAGAAGGAGCTGCTGCTGGTTATATTCCTTCAGATGAAAATAGAGAACACTGCCGCAGACAATACTTACAGAGACAAACGCCAGAAGGATATCTGCCAGCCGGTCTGCTTCCGTGGCAAAAGGAGTTACAGTGTTCGGGAAATGGTATGCAACCAGACACAGTCCCATATAAAGTAGAATCTCCAGCAGGGAAACGATCAGAGCGCGTCTTTTTTCCAGCATCAGCACGGTAAAAATAATAGCAAACACAAAGAATGCCGGCATGCCGCCACGATAACCGCCGCTGGTAAAAAACATCACCGGAAAAACGATCAGAAAAATCACGACAATGGTGATCAGGTAGCAGCGCTGATATTTTCCACTGTAATAGGAATAAAGAAAAAGCCCTCCGGAGATTGCAACCAGCGCAAAATTGATCAGTACATTTCCCCAGGAACCGGTCCCGAGGCTGAGAAAGGCCATGATCAGGCTGATCACAGTACCTCCCAAGGCGAGGATGTTGAACAGCCGAACGCGGAAATCAAGGATGGGACTGAATAAAGAGTGAAAAATATTTCGGAGCTTTGGGTTTATATTGATAAGGATCACCTCCTGTTCTTAATGTGGGTTTGTTGTATGTCTGCGAGCATCTTTCTTTTGGTGCTGTGATTATCGTAACTGCTATAATTGTATCATGCTGTCGTATAGTTGTGTACACAAAAAAATACATTTAATCCCGTTTTCCTATTGACATACTATGAATAGTAGGTTAATATAAGTGTCAACAAAAGAAAGGGAAGAGGCTATGAACGAATACGGCTTTAATACAGGGCTGCTCCACGGCACCAACGAGAAATATCCACAGGGTGCAACACAGGTTCCAATCTATCAGAGCAGCGCATTCCGACATGACAGCGCGGAAGACCTGGAGAAAATTTTTGACAATAAAAAAATGGGCTTCTCCTATACAAGGATCAACAATCCTACGGTAGAGTCCTTTGAGAAGAGAGTGACCATGCTGGAGGATGGGATCGGCAGTGTGGCCTGTGCTTCCGGAATGGCAGCGCTGACCAATGCGTTTCTGAACATTCTTCAGGCGGGAGACGAGATTGTGGCAGCCTGCGGACTGTATGGCGGAACTGTGGAATTGTTCGATGATCTGAAGCCTTTCGGGATTTCTGTAAAATATGTGAAAGAGAATAAGCCGGAAGCTTTTGAGGCAGAGATCACAGAGAAGACGCGACTTGTTTTTGCGGAGACCATTGGCAACCCCAAGCTGGATGTTACCGATATCCAGGCAGTTGCGGAAGTGGCACATAAGCATGACGTACCGCTGATCGTAGACAACACGGTGGCAACCCCGTATCTGATCCAGCCACTGAAGCTTGGAGCTGACATTGTGGTTCATTCCTCTTCCAAATATATCAATGGAAGCAGCGATGCCATCAGCGGTATTCTTGTCTGTGGTAAGGGTCTGAAATGGGACCCTGACCGATATCCGGGACTTGCTCCATACCGGAAATTCGGACCATTTGCATACATCGCCAAGCTTAGAAACGGACTTTTCCGGAACACTGGCGCGTGTCTTGCTCCGCAGAATGCTTTCCTTAATAACCTGGGACTGGAAACCCTGGGACTTCGAATGCAGAGACAGTGTGACAATGCATTGGAGCTTGCGAGATTTTTACAGGGCCTGGGTGGTGACATTGAAGTAAATTATCCGGGACTGGAAGAAAGCCCTTATCACGAAATTGCGGAAAAGCAGTTCAGGAATGGCTACGGAGCTATCGTAACTGTAAGAACCGGAAGCAAGGAGAAGGCTTTTTCCATTATTAATTCATTGAAGATCCCGCTGATCATCTCCAATATCGGAGATACGAAGACACTGGTGATCCATCCGGAATCCACCATCGCGGCACACATCTCCGACGAAGAGAAGCTGCAGTCCGGAGTATTCGAGGATCTGATCCGTATCAGTGTGGGAATTGAAGATATTGAAGATTTAAAAGAAGATTTCAAACAAGCGATAGAAAATAACCGATAAAATCTAAGAGCTGCACCAGCAGAGAAATGGAGAGTTCGTTATGGCAAAAGTAGATTACGCTACATTAAAAAAAGGTGGTTTCATGAGACAGAAGCAGAAAAATAATTTTTCTCTTCGTCTTGCCTGTGTAGGCGGTACACTTACCGCAGAAAACCTTAAGAAGATCGCAGAGGTAGCTGAGAAATACGGTGACGGATATGTACATCTTACTTCCAGACAGGGAGTTGAGATCCCGTTCATTAAATTAGATGATATTGATGATGTAAAGGATGATCTTGCAAAAGGCGGATGCAAGCCTGGTGTCTGCGGACCGAGAGTCCGTACAGTTACAGCCTGCCAGGGCAACGCTGTCTGTCCAAGCGGAAATATCAACAGCTATGACATTGCGGTGAAATTAAATGAGAGATATTTCGGAAGAGAGCTTCCTCATAAATTCAAATTCGGTGTTACCGGATGCCAGAACAACTGTCTGAAGGCAGAGGAGAATGATGTAGGGATCAAGGGAGCAGCTGAGGTCAGCTGGAAAGAGGACGCATGTATCCACTGTGGTGTCTGCGAAAAGGCCTGCAGAGAAAACGCTATCTCCTTTGAGGATGACAAGCTGGTGATCGACACAGAGAAATGCAACTACTGCGGCAGATGTGCAAAATCCTGTCCGGTGGATGCATGGGATGTAAACGAAGCATATATCGTTTCCTTTGGCGGAACGTTTGGAAATCACATCAGCAAGGGACAGGAATTCCTTCCGCTGATCACCTCTGAGGAGCAGCTTTTCAGAGTGACCGATGCAGCGATCCAGTTCTTTGATGATCATGCAAATCCGGGAGAGCGTTTTAAATTTACCATCGACCGGGTAGGCGCTGAAAAACTTCAGGAAGTTTTGAAAGGAGCATACAATGGCTGATATTAAGATTGATGATACCGTAGATATTACCGATGTGGTCTGCCCGGTAACCTTTGTAAAAGCAAAGGTAGCACTTGAGGAGCTGGATGACGGACAGATCCTGGCGATCAAAATGAACGATGGCGAGCCGGTACAGAATGTGCCGAGAAGCGTGAAGGAAGAAGGACATCAGATTCTGAAGCTCGAGGACAACGAAGACGGAACTTATACACTGATCGTAAGAAAAGTTGAAGAATAGGAGAACAGAGAAATGACAATCACAGTTGCAGGAAATAAAAAAGAGTACGAAGACGGACTGAAGCTTACAGAGCTTATTGAGAAAGAGGATATTGAAAGTCCTGAGTATGTAACCGTAACTATCAACGATGAATTCATCAGCAAGGCAGACGTTCCGGAAACAGAGGTAAAGGACGGCGACGTTGTTGAGTTCCTGTACTACATGGGAGGAGGCGCAAGATAATGGCTTTTACAAATGAGCAGCTTGAGCGGTACTCCCGCCATATCATCCTGAAAGAGGTTGGAGTAAAAGGTCAGAAAAAGCTTCTGAATGCCAAGGTTCTGATCATCGGAGCCGGCGGACTTGGAGCACCGGCAGCCCTTTACCTTGCAGCAGCAGGTGTGGGAACCATCGGGATCGCGGATGCAGATGAGGTAGATCTTTCCAATCTTCAGCGACAGGTCATCCACACAACTGCAGATGTCGGCAAACTGAAGGTAGAGTCTGCGGCTGAGACCATGAAAGCAATCAACCCGGACGTTACTGTAAATACATATCATACCTTTGTAGATTCCAGCAACATCATGGATCTGATCAAAGATTACGATTTCATTCTTGACGGAACAGACAACTTTCCTGCAAAATTCCTGATCAACGATGCCTGTGTAATGGCTGAGAAACCGTTTTCACATGCAGGGATCATCCGTTTCCAGGGACAGCTGATGACTTACGTTCCGGGACAGGGCCCATGCTACAGATGTGCGTTCCAGAGCCCGCCGCCAAAGGATGCCGTACCGACCTGTAAGCAAGCTGGCGTGATCGGAGCCATGGGCGGCGTGATCGGAAGCCTTCAGGCAATGGAAGCCATCAAGTACATCATCGGACAGGGTGATCTTCTTACAGGAAGACTTCTCACCTACGATGCACTGAAGATGACCTTCCGTACCGTGAAGCTTCCGAAGAATCATCATTGCCCGGTATGCGGCGATGATCCGACGATCACAGAACTGATCGATTATGAGCAGGCTGTGTGCGAGCTGAAACACTGATCATATAGAAGTCAAAAGTGTCTGCTGGCGCAGGCAGTATAAATAAGTATAGAAACCCATTGGAGGCTGCGAAGATAATGCTGAAATTAAAAAAAGAAGATTACGAAAAAATATTAGACCATTGCAGAAAGGGACTTCCCAATGAGTCCTGCGGCCTTCTGGGCGGGACCATTGAGGGCGATGTAAAAACCATCGAGAAAGTGTATCTGCTGACAAATATCGATGAAAGCAACGAACACTTTTCCATGGACCCGAAGGAACAGCTGAGCGCGATCAAGGATATCCGTCAGAACGGATATCAGATGATCGGAAACTTTCATTCTCATCCGGAGTCTCCGTCAAGGCCTTCCGAAGAAGATAAACGACTTGCATTTGACCCGAACATCGAATATCTGATTCTCTCTCTTATGGATGCAGAAAATCCGGTGTTGAAGGCCTTTGGCGTAGATAAAGAGAAAAATGTAACTGTACATGAGCTTCAGATAACAGAGTGATGAGTATGAAAAACAGATTAAACACAAAGGAAATTACAACAGATGTGCTGATCATAGGCGGAGGTACCGCAGGCTGCTATGCGGCGCTGGTTCTCTCAGAACAGAAAGCCGGCAGGGTACTGATCGCAGAAAAAGCAAATATCAGACGAAGCGGCTGTCTGGCAGCAGGTGTTAATGCAATCAATGCCTACATTGTAAAAGGCCGCAAGCCGCAGGATTATGTAGATTATGCAACAAAGGATGCCGCCGGGATCGTAAGGCAGGACCTTCTTCTTACAGCAGCGGAGAATTTCAACGAAGTTACTGCAAAGATGGAAAAGCTTGGGCTTGTGATCCTGAAGGATGAAAATGGTGATTATGTAGCCAGAGGAAACCGTAACATCAAGATCAACGGTGAAAATTTTAAACCACTTCTTGCTGATGCAGTTCATAAAGCTGAGAACGTAGACGTTCTGAATTATGTAAATATCACAGACCTTCTTGTAAAAGACGGACAGGTTTACGGAGCGGTTGGTTTCTCTATTATGGAAGAAACCGCATACATTATCCGGGCAAAGGCAGTTCTTGCTGCAACAGGCGGAGCGGCCGGACTTTATAAGCCGAACAATCCGGGATTTTCCAGACATAAGATGTGGTATCCGCCGTTTAACACAGGTGCCGGATATGCAATGGGAATCCTGGCAGGTGCGGAGATGACGTCCTTTGAGATGCGTTTTATCGCACTTCGCTGCAAGGATACCATTGCTCCTACGGGAACCATCGCACAGGGTGTCGGCGCAAAACAGATCAATGCAGCTGGCGAGATCTATGAGACAAAATACGGACTGACCACAAGCGAGAGAGTTTACGGAACAGTTCGGGAAAATCAGCTTGGCCACGGCCCGTGTTACCTGAAGACTACAGGGATCACGAAGGAACAGGATGAAGAGCTTTTGAAGGCTTATCTCAACATGGCACCGAGCCAGACTCTGAAATGGATCGAAAGCGGAAAGAGCCCCAGCGAGCAGGATGTGGAGATCCAGGGAACAGAGCCGTATATCGTAGGCGGTCATACAGCCAGCGGCTACTGGGTAAATACAGGCCGTGAGACTACGGTGAAAGGTCTTTATGCAGCTGGTGATGTTGCAGGCGGATGTCCGCAGAAATATGTAACAGGAGCTCTTGCAGAAGGAAAGCTTGCAGCATTGGATATGGTGAAACAGTTTAAGGCCGGAACTCTGAAGGAAGCAGATGTTCAGACTGAGACAGAGATTAAGGTTCAGGAAGAGGAAATTCTTTCTCAGTACGAAAAGTTCCGAAATGAAGACGCACCGGCATTTTCCGTGGAAGAGCTGGAAGAAGCCATGCAGAAAGTCATGGATGAATATGCGGGAGGAATTGCTTCTAATTATCAGTTTAATGAGAAGCAGCTTGCTCTTGCAGATGAAAAAATTCTTCAGCTTCAGGCTCTTGCCGAAAAAACAGCGGCAGCGGATATGCATGAGCTGATGTTTGCATACGAACTTCGTGAGCGTCTCATTGTGTGCCGTTCACTGATCGCTCATCTGAAAAACCGCAAAGAGACCAGATGGCATTCTTTTAACGAAAATCTGGATCATCCGGAAACAGATGAGAAATTTTATAAATATGTAAATTCGAAACTGGAAAACGGCGAGATCAGGATGATTTTTCGCGACATTGTAAAGGAGGACACATATGAGCATACGAATTGATCAGAAAAAATGTGTTGGCTGCAGAAAATGCAGTGAAGTATGTCCGGGAACCCTGATCGTCATGGAAGACAAAAAAGCCGTGATGAAATATCCGAAAAACTGCTGGGGCTGCGTTTCCTGTGTAAAGGAATGTAAAGCCGGTGCCATCGACTTTTTCCTTGGTGCGGATATCGGCGGGAACGGAAGTATCATGAATGTAAAAAGCGAAGGGGATATCCTTCACTGGATCATTACAAAAACGGACGGTTCTACCTCCGTGATCGATGTGGATCGACGGAATTCGAATAAATATTAGACCAGAAGATAAGTGCTGCCGGTTCTGGCGGCCGGAACAGGAGGATGAGATCAGATATGAGTGGATTATCACATTTGGATGAGCTGGAAGCAGAGGCAATTTATATCATCCGTGAAGTTGCAGCAGAGTGCGAGAAGCCGGTAATGCTTTATTCTATAGGAAAAGACAGTTCTGTAATGCTTCATCTTGCAATGAAGGCTTTTTATCCGGAGAAACCGCCATTTCCGTTTCTTCACGTAAATACAACATGGAAATTTAAAGAGATGATCGAGTTTCGTGACAAAACCGCGAAGAATCTGGGAATCGAAATGCTTGAGTACATTAATCAGGATGGTGTGAAGCAGGGTATCAATCCTTTTGACAGCGGCTCCGCATATACAGATATCATGAAAACGCAAGCACTGAAGCAGGCTCTTAAGAAATATGGTTTCACAGCTGCTTTTGGCGGCGGTCGTCGTGACGAGGAGAAAAGCCGTGCAAAAGAGCGTATCTTCTCCTTCCGTAATGCAGAGCAGGCCTGGGATCCGAAGAACCAGCGTCCGGAGATGTGGAAGCTTTATAATACGGAGATCAATAAAGGCGAAAGCATCCGTGTTTTTCCGATTTCCAACTGGACTGAGACGGATATCTGGCAGTATATTAAGAGAGAAAATATCCCGATCGTTCCTCTTTATTTTGCAAAAGAGCGTCCGGTTGTATACAGAGACGGCAATATTATCATGGTGGATGATGACAGAATGCGCCTGAACCCGGGGGAGGAGCCGCAGATGAAAAAGGTCCGTTTCCGTACTCTCGGATGCTATCCTCTGACAGGTGGTATCGAGTCTGACGCGGAGACACTGGACGAGATCATTGATGAGACCTTAAGCTCTGTGGAATCTGAGAGAACCACACGTGTTATTGATTCCGACGGCGGAGCTGCAAGTATGGAAAAAAGAAAGAGAGAGGGGTACTTCTAGGATGAGCGGATTACTGAAATTTATCACTTGCGGAAGTGTAGATGATGGAAAATCTACACTGATCGGTCATATTCTTTATGATTCCAAGCTTTTATATGCGGATCAGGAAAAAGCCCTTCTTCTGGACAGCAAGGTAGGTTCCAGAGGTGGTGCCATTGATTATTCTCTTCTTCTGGATGGCCTAATGGCAGAACGTGAGCAGGGAATCACCATTGATGTTGCGTATCGTTATTTTACAACCGATAAAAGAAGCTTTATCGTTGCGGATACTCCCGGACATGAGGAGTATACAAGGAACATGGCGGTTGGAGCTTCCTTTGCTCAGCTTTCCATTATTCTTGTGGATGCGAAGCAGGGGGTTCTGGTGCAGACAAGGCGTCATGCGCGTATCTGCGCTCTGATGGGTATCCATCATTTTGTATTTGCTGTTAACAAAATGGATCTTGTTGATTACAGTGAGAGCCGTTTTAATGAGATCGTAAAGGATATCAATGAGCTTTCTGAGACTTTGGGGCTTCAGGATGTTGTGATCATTCCTGTCAGTGCTACAGAGGGTGATAACGTAACGAAGAAGTCTCCGAATATGCCTTGGTATACGGGGAAAGCTCTTCTGGAGCATCTTGAGACTGTGGATGTTTCAGAGGCTGAGAATGTCAGCGAGTTTTATCTGCCTGTTCAGCGTGTTTCTCGTCCAAATCATGAATTTCGCGGTTTCCAGGGCCAGATCGAGAGTGGTCGGGTTCATGTAGGCGATATTATCACAACGCTCCCAAGCAACGAGACAGCGGCTGTTAAGACGATCCTGGTGGGCAGTGACGATCGTGAAGAGGCTGTTGCCGGCCAGGCTGTTACGATCCAGCTGGATAAAGAGGTGGATGTAAGCCGTGGATGTGTTCTTACCAATAATAATGAGATTCCTGTTGCAAAGGGCTTTGAGGCTACGCTTCTATGGATGGATGATTCCAGGCTTGAAGTGGGCAAGGAGTATCTTGTGAAGCTTGGTACCAAGAAGATCGCAGGTGTGGTTAAGAGTATTGAGTTTAAGACGGATGTAAATACCGGGGAGCATCTGCATGCGGATACAATCGAGAAGAATGAGATCGCTCTTTGCAAAATCGGTCTTTCTGATAAGGTTGTGCTGGATGAGTTTAAGAGGAATAAGACTCTTGGTGAGCTGATCCTGATCGACCGTGTGAGTCATATGACTTCTGCATGTGGTGTTGTGGAATCGGTTGATACTGAGGGGGAGAAGCCTTATTTCCAGAAGGATGATGTGAAGGTTGGCGGTTATGTTTTTGAGGAGTTTTATTTTAACCTTGAGAATGCGCTGCTTTCCAAGGCGGATAAAGAGGTTAAGACTTATCATGTAGGGGATGTGGTGCCTGTTGAGGGTGACAGCTTTGCGTATCCGGGCTATTTTGATATTGTTTCTCTGGAGGATAGCGCGGCTGTTCTGATCCGTGATAAGAGGGTGCAGGATATTATTCCGCTGGATGAGTATGTGTTTATGGGGCTTCCTGTTGTGGATGAGAGAGGTTTTGCCCTGGAGATTCGCAGTAATGATGATTATC
>NZ_CP102266.1:95000-1422500 GCF_025147905.1 Blautia sp. KLE_1732_HM_1032
TGCCAAGGAACTCGGCAAAATGGCCCCGTAACTTAGGGAGAAGGGGTGCCTGCGAGAGCAGGCCGCAGAGAATAGGCTCAAGCAACTGTTTAGCAAAAACACAGGTCTATGCGAAACCGAAAGGTGAGGTATATGGGCTGACGCCTGCCCGGTGCTGGAAGGTTAAGAGGAGAGGTTAGACGTAAGTCGAAGCTTTGAATTTAAGCCCCAGTAAACGGCGGCCGTAACTATAACGGTCCTAAGGTAGCGAAATTCCTTGTCGGGTAAGTTCCGACCCGCACGAAAGGCGTAATGATTTGAGCGCTGTCTCGGCAATACATCCGGTGAAATTGAAGTGCCAGTGAAGATGCTGGCTACCCGCGCCAGGACGGAAAGACCCCATGGAGCTTTACTCCAGTTTGGCACTGGGGTCCGGTGTTGCATGTACAGGATAGGTGGGAGGCTGAGAAACGGTAACGTCAGTTGCCGCGGAGCCGCTGTTGGGATACCACCCTTGTGATATTGGGCTTCTAACCAGCCGCCGTAATCCGGCGGTGGGACAATGCCAGGCGGGGAGTTTGACTGGGGCGGTCGCCTCCGAAAGGGTATCGGAGGCGCCCAAAGGTTCCCTCAGAATGGACGGAAACCATTCGAAGAGTGCAAAGGCAGAAGGGAGCTTGACTGCGACACCGACGGGTGGAGCAGGTACGAAAGTAGGGCTTAGTGATCCGGTGGTATTAAGTGGGAATGCCATCGCTCAACGGATAAAAGCTACCCTGGGGATAACAGGCTTATCACTCCCAAGAGTTCACATCGACGGAGTGGTTTGGCACCTCGATGTCGGCTCATCGCATCCTGGGGCTGTAGTAGGTCCCAAGGGTTGGGCTGTTCGCCCATTAAAGCGGTACGCGAGCTGGGTTCAGAACGTCGTGAGACAGTTCGGTCCCTATCCGGCGTGGGCGTAGGATATCTGAGAGGAGCTGTCCTTAGTACGAGAGGACCGGGATGGACGGACCGCTGGTGGACCGGTTGGCTTGCCAAAGCCATGGCCGGGTAGCCAAGTCCGGAAGGGATAAACGCTGAAGGCATCTAAGCGTGAAGCCCCCCTCAAGATGAGATATCCCATTCTTATGAAGTAAACCCCCTTGAAGACGACGAGGTAGATAGGGCAGAGGTGGAAGTGTGGTAACACATGGAGCTGACTGTTACTAATCGGGTGAGGGCTTGACCAAGAAACGCAGGTTAAGAATTGATTCAAGAGTTTGATTAACGATCAACAAGCATGTATGTAGTTTTTAAGGTACAAACCTTAAAATGGCCCAGTGGCTCAGTTGGTTAGAGCGCCGCCCTGTCACGGCGGAGGTCGAGAGTTCGAGTCTCTTCTGGGTCGTTACAGCTTAGCTGTAATGAATTAAATATGGGATCTTAGCTCAGCTGGGAGAGCATCTGCCTTACAAGCAGAGGGTCATAGGTTCGAGCCCTATAGGTCCCATAGATTATGGATGGATTCCCGAGTGGCCAAAGGGGGCAGACTGTAAATCTGTTGGCACCGCCTTCGAAGGTTCGAATCCTTCTCCATCCACTTAAATGCCGATGTGGCTCAATTGGCAGAGCAGCTGATTTGTAATCAGCAGGTTATCGGTTCGAGTCCGATCATCGGCTTTTAACATTTAATAACGCGGGGTGGAGCAGTCTGGAAGCTCGTCGGGCTCATAACCCGAAGGTCATAGGTTCAAATCCTGTCCCCGCTACTTATGCCCAGATAGCTCAGTTGGTAGAGCAGAGGACTGAAAATCCTCGTGTCGCTGGTTCGATTCCGGCTCTGGGCATGTTTTAATGTAAAACATATGGATACAATAAACATAATTTAATATGGGGTATTAGCTCAGTCGGTAGAGCACTTGACTTTTAATCAAGTTGTCCGGGGTTCGAATCCCCGATGCCTCACTACTTTTTAAGAGCACTGTCAGTTCGACAGTGCTTTTTTCGTGCCCGGAAAAGCCTTGTTTTATGCGGGTTTCTGTGCTTTTTTATTTTTTTTATAAGTGTGTTCAAAAGTGAATTTTTTTGGCGATTTACTGTTACACTTGTGTTACACTCCCTTAGGCGAGTGCTTTTTCTACCTTTTTCCGTTTTTCCGCCTCAGTATTCCGGTCAAAACAGTAGTTTTTCAGGGGTGTCCGCTCATCTGAGTGTCCGACCAGCTCCCTTACTGTATTGATATTAACATGAGCATCCAACAGGGTTGATATGTAAGTTTTTCTTACCTTATGAGAACTTTTTACTGTTGTGCCATATTCCTTACGATACTTGCGGAAACGGTATGCAACGGCATACTGGGGAAGTGGTTTCCCATCCATTGAGAAAATATATCCGGTACTGTCTGCCCCGGTTTCTTTCTGCCTTGACCGGGCTGTTTCGATGATCTCCTTAGCCTTTTGGGTCAATATCACCTGCCTGTCACCACAATCCGTTTTGGCGTGTTCGTTGAATGGCTGGCTGAATGATGATGCTGTCGGAGACGTGCAGACTCTTTTTAATGTAGCACCTATTACAAGAGCTTTATATGATGGCAGTCCATATTCCTATACATTTTCGAAGAAAAGAGATAAAAGCCGTTCCTATATTCAGAACGGAATCGTTCACAATTATAAAGAGGTCAAAGAATATTATAATGCGATTAAAGCATTGTATGATGAGTATGTAGAAGCAAAAGAAAATATATCTGATATGTGGGAAAATGTTAAATAAAAAGTACCCCTTTACTAGATTGTTAATCTGGTAGAGGGGCATTATACTTTCTTCTTATATAAAATGATGTCCTGCACTTCACAGTCGAGTATTTCACAAAGTGCGTTGATTGTATGTGTGGAAATATTGGAATTGCTTCGCATCCGGGACAGTTGGCCAGCAGAGATGCCGTATTTATGTATCAGCTGATACTGGCTGATGCCTTTTGATTTTAATGTGTTCCAGAAAGGGTCGTAAGTTATCATACAAGATTGTTCCTCCTACTTGCATGATACCCGTTAACGGCTTATAATCATATTAGCCATAAATGGCTATTTCTTGCTGTTATTCATAACGATTTTTTTTGCTTATGGATTGACACAAGCTATGAAGAAAGTAAAATAGAAGGGAAAAGGAGGGATTTCTTTTATGAAGAAAAGAGTGAAAAAGATTTTGGCTTTTATATTAGCCGTGGGAATTGTTGCTCCCAGTCAGGCTGGAATTGTTGAGCCTGTGAGCATGGTTTCCACTGTAGAAGCGGCAACGAACACACTGACATTGAATGTGTCCAATAAAAATATTTATGTTGGTGCATCTGCAAAGCTGAATGTTAAAGCTACAAAGGGGGCAAAACTGTCTTACAAGACATCCAATAAAAAAATCGTTACCGTAGACAGTAAAGGTAACATCAAAGGCAGAAAAGCCGGGACAGCAAAAATCACTGTGACCGCTTCAAAAGCAAAACGCAAATCTGTCAAAAAAGTTATTACCGTAAAAGTAGTAAAACAAAATCAAAAAATCACAGCTTCGAATGTGTCTGTTTATTACAAAAAGGGACGTTCTCTTGGAGCAAAGGCAAAGACAGGGTTGACTTACAAATCTTCCAACAGCAATGTTGTAAGTGTCAATTCAAAAGGCTACATTTTAGGAAAGAAAGTGGGAACGGCTAAGATCTATATTACAGCCAAAGAATCCAGTGTATACAAAAAAACAACCAAAACGGTTGTTGTAAAAGTCATAAAACAGGCAAGTACTCCGGTTGTGAAACCAACGGCTACTCCGAAGCCGACAGCAAAACCGACCGCAACGCCAAAGCCAACGACTGCTCCGAAGCCGACAGCTACACCAATGCCGACTGCAACGCCAAAGCCAACGACTGCTCCGAAGCCGACAGCTACACCAATGCCGACTGCAACGCCGAAACCAACAGCTACTCCGACTGCAACACCTACACCGATTCCAGTTGTAGAACCTAGTGATGCTCAGAAGGCTGAGATTGATGCTATGTGTAGTAGGGATTACAAGTTACCATATACTTATGTAAGTAAGGATATGTGCAGTGCTTCTTCATTCAAATTCACATCCGATAAGTCACTTGCTAAGAAAGGTGGATATTGCTATGTAGAGTCTGCTGATCTTTCTCTCGTAGAGGTATACCCACCTGCTGATAATGATTCTGTTTTATGGATGGACGTGGCTAGGGCTGATAGTGGAAATGTTGGAAAGAAAGTTAAGGTTATGTTCTCCATGGGTAGTTATTCTAAATCTTGCTATATTGAGATTGTAGGGTTAGATGCCGATTGGGATACTGTACCGGAGGAGGACGTTGCTAAGGCTATTGTAGACCGTTCTGACCTTGCTGATGAGGTAATTCGTCTTATCAACGAGTACCGTGTATCGAAAGGCTTAAACGCTTTACAGTATGAAGAACGGTTATGTTTAAAACAGGCTGATGTTAATGCTGGTTGTTCTATTTTACAGGCTTGTAGGTCTGATTGTACTCATGTTGTAGAGACTCTTGCATCTCATGGTAGTTGTCAGATTGGTTGGGGAAGCACTGGACCTTGTTATGATGCTAAGCATGTTGTGGATGCTTGGAAGAATTCTTCTCTTCATAATGCTAATATTCTTGATAAAAAATTGAATACTATTGCTTGTGCTTATTTTATAGGAGGGTACAATTACCCAGTGACTGATAGGGTATATGATTATACATCTGTAAAAGTAACTTTATCAAGAGGTACTGTTGAAAAAGCAAATTCTTGTACAGATGATTTTATTGACGATACTATAATAGCACGTTCTGATGATTTTGTTAATACAAAGGAAAGATTAAATAAATATGCTTCATGGTTCTACCATCCTAAGGGAACTTCTACTGCTACTCAGTCTTTAGTACCTAACGATTTCAGTGATAGTCCGGTAGTTGACTTTTCTGACAGTATGTCGGATTCAACCGAGGAATTTTCATCTGATCAGCCTGAATCAGTTCAGAGTGATTTAGAAATTTCTGAAGTAGAAGGTGGTAGTACGGATGTTGATTTTGGCGATACTTCTTCTGATCCTTCGAAGCAAGCAACAGAATAACCCATTAATTCATTCCCGGCATCGTTTAAAGGTGTCGGGAAGTTTTTATGTTATATTTTGGCCTGAGTATTATACACAACATCCCCCAGCCGTCAAACCTGCTTCGCACCGCTGGGCGGCTTCGGGCTTGACTGCCGGGGGACATTGTGTTTTTTGTAGTCAACCAAAATCAAACATAAATATAAACAACAGAGTGTTTCTGGATTTAATAAAAAATTTTTTCATTGTGCTTGTAATATTATGAAATTTCCTGTAAAATATTTCTTGCAAATAGGATTGTATTTTTTCGTGCTGATTTTATGTGTTACACTTTTTGTTACACTTATATAAGCGACACGGAAAACTCCTTTCTTTTAAGGCTTTTCAGGTGAGTGATCGGGTTCGAATCCCCGATGCCTCACTTTTTAAGTGGATCAGATAAATTCCCATTTATTGCTCAAGGCAGTAGGTGGGAATTTTGTTTTATATCTGTGCGAGTATAGTATAAAGGAAGACGGTTACGTTGTGATTCAGCGTAACCGTCTTTTTTATATCATAGAAAATTACTTACTGACGAACGAATCAGCAGAGCCATCGAGTAGGATTTCAATGGTAGGAGTATGTCAATGCGATAAAAAAATATTATGGACATTTTCGACAAAAAATGTTCACTTTGCGACAAATTTGACAAAGTTCAAGAGATAAAAATGTTATATAATTAGAGCATAGCTGTACAGTATTAAGACTTTATCATAAGAATGAGCAGGAAATCTGTTATGATCAGGATTACCAGGAAGACAATACAGATGGTCATAGAATAGATATTCTGGATCTGGTTTGGATTCTGCGGATCACATTTAATCTGAACATGCTTTCCGGGGGCTTTGCCGAGGCGTAAAAACTCGATTCGGTCAGCTGTGTAGTCTTGTTCCTTGTAGGTGTAAGAGTACTTTACATAGTTATGATAATTGGAACTATGAGGCTTGTTAGGATTATTTGAGCGGCTGACAGATGATATAACAGCATCTACAGGTACGTAATCATGATATTTTATGGCGGAACAGATAGTTATTGCCAGAAAAAAAACAGTTCCAATTACGCAGCAGCCCAGAATAACCGGTAAAATTTGTCGGGCTTTTGGATTTACGGTGACATTCATGATTTTTCTCCTTTCTTGGTTGATAGTCTGATAATTTACGGGGGATTAATTATAAATGATTTCGAATGATCTCGAAAATTTATAATTGATGAACATTATAGCATAGTACAGCAGAAGGGAAAAGTGCTTATGAAGAGAAAAAGTGCGTCAAAAAAATTGCTGCCGCTGATGCTGATCCTGATGTTGATCTTAGGAATCAGTATGCCAGCAAATGCAGCTGTAAATCCCAGACTGAACAGTACAAAAAAGGTTTTGTACGTGGGAAAAACATCACAGTTAAAGGTTGTAAACTGGAAGAAAGCCGTGAAATGGTCTTCTTCCAATAATAAAGTTGTAAAGGTTTCGTCAAAGGGAAAGATAACGGCTGTGAAGACCGGAACCGCAACAGTAAAGGCCAGAATTGCCAAAAAGACATTAACCTGTAAGGTTACAGTAAAAAGCCCGGGAATGTCAGTGAAAAAAGCCGTATTGTATGTAAAGGGAAAAAGTCTGCAGTTAAAAGTAAACGGTGTTTCGGGAAAGACGGTATGGAGTTCTGCCAATAAAAAAATTGTTAAAGTCAGCTCTAAGGGAAAAATAACAGCAGTAAAAACCGGAACAACCGTGGTTAAAGCTAAAATAGGAAAAAAAGTGTATACCTGTAAGGTTACTGTAAAAAATCCTTATCTGTCTGCAAAGAGCTTAAAATTTGTATGGGGAACAGCGAATACATCCAGGAAACTTTCGATAAAGGGTGATGTGATCAAAACTGCCTCAAGTTCAAATACAAAGGTTGCCAAGGTAAAAAAAGATGGTACGGTTTCTGTAACAGGAACAGGAACATGTACAGTAACCTTTAAAGATTCCAAGAAGAGAACATATCGATGTAAGATAACAGTTGTGAAACCAACACTGAAAAATCAAAAAGCTACTCTGGAAGAAGGGGAAAGTATCCAGCTTGGTTTTAAGGAAAAGGGTGTTAAAGTAAGCTGGTCATCTGCTGATCAGAAAATTGCAACAGTAACAAAAACAGGTGTTGTCCAGGCAGTCGGAGAGGGAAATACATCGATCGTTGCCAAAGTAAAAGGAATAAAAATCTTTGCAAGGATTTTTGTTACGAAAAAATACGTGCAGGATTCCGGACATGAATACACCAGAGGTGAATGGGTAAAACTTCTTCTGGGTAAAGTTGGCTGCAAGTATGAAGAGCAGTTTGACAGCAAAAATTATTATTATGCTGATACCAGAGAAAATGAAAATGGAATCGCAGCAGAAATTGCAAAAACTATGGGAATCATTCCCGATGAAACCGATGAGCAGGATGTTCCATATTTTTATCCTGACGAATATGCAACAAGAGAGTTTGCCGCATATACAGCAGTAATGCTTATGGGATATGAAACTACGGATGAAGAACCGACATGTGCAGATGCGGCTCAGATCAGGTATAAAAATGTTGTAGCTATTGCACTGAAAAAGAATATGCTGTCTCTGAATGGAGATACCTTTGAACCGGAGAAGGCAATTAACGGAAATGATGCAGCTCAGATCTTAAAAGCTATCGACCAGATCACTGAGGACTCAGTAATCGATGAGAATTATGACAGCAAGGTTACCTATGCAACAAATGTAGTTGAAGTCAAAGATACTTCCAAAAATATATACAATGTTGTCCAGAACAGTGACGGAACTTATACGATCACAGTAAAAGATGGAAATGCTTATAAAAATCTGGAAACCGGAAAGGTTGTACTGTTTTCTGCAAAGGAAATGGGAACAGATACAGATATTGCATTAAAAGTCCAGAATATCACAAAGGACGGACAGGGCCGTCTGATCATTAAGGCCGGCAAACCGGATGATATTTCAGAGGTTTACAAATCAATTGATTTTGAAGGTGCAGGAATTGCAGATCCGGAAAATATGCAGGTAACTGCAGAGGGCGTTCAATATGAGTATATTCCGGAAAATTCAAGTGAGGTGCCGGCAGGAGGACTTACTCTCGGCGGAAGTATTCCGGTTCCAGGTAAATTGAAATTTGATCTTAATCATAAATTTAATGATAAGGTGAAGCTGTCCGGTTCTGTTGCTGTTACGATTCCGGATGTAAGCTGTAAGCTGGATGCCGGATTTAGCTGGGGAAAGATAGAGGTAAGGCATTTTATTGCGTCAGTTACAGGAAAAGCTGATTTCGAAGGCGGACTTTATATAAGTGGCGTGAATTCAGAGCAGCAGATCAAACATGCAAGTGGAACTATGGAAACAGTCAGCGATGTACTTGAACTGGGACGAGTTCCTATAAAGCTTGGTACAACTGGTCTTTCTGCAGATCTGGTGGTTTCTCTGTTTTATGATGTGTCCGGGCAGTTTGTTGTGAAATATTCCGTTGAAGCAACCGGCGGATATGAATTCAAAGATGGAAATGGAAGATTTATCCATGATTTCAGTCAGACTTTGACACCGGTCACAATAGAAGGATCTGCGAAATGCGGTCTTCAGTTTGGATTAAATCTGACTGCATTGGAGACATGGGATCTGGCAGGAATTGATATTAAGGTAGGACCTACGGCAAAGGCAAGCGTATCCTATACAGTTCGTGATGCCGGAAATGTGCTTTGTTCTGATGTAAGAACCTATATTTACGCAGCGGGTGAGTTGAATCCGGATACGGTGGTCGGAAAGTTCCTGAAAACGGTATGGCATTATACGTTGTCCAAGGATTTTCTGTCTGATGATGACGATAATCCACTAAAATTGAAGGTTCATTTTGAAAATGGAACACTGGTAGATAAATGTACAGTCGGAGCCGGAAGCATTGAGGGAAGCGTTTTGGATTCAAACAGTAAAGCTCCTGTAAAAAATGCCAGCGTGGAAGCATATTCCGGAACAGTCAAGGTTGAAAAAACTTTCACGAAAGAAGATGGAACTTATTCATTTAATGATCTTGATGAAGGAATCTACAAAATTGTTGTCACAGCAACCGGTTACCAGAAATATGAAAGCAGTTCCATGGGAGTATCAGCGAACCAGATCACATACGCAGAATCTTTCCTGATGGTATCCAGAGCAGAAGCCGGAGATGGTGAGCTGAGTGGAAGATTTATTCATTCCATGACCGGTGGAAATATAGAAAATGTAACTTATGAATTACGTAAGGGCTGGGATAATGTGATCGGAGAGACTGTGAAAGAAGGCGTATCAGCAGATGGAACCTATACGTTGACCGTGCCAGCCGGAAACTATACGCTGAATGCAAGCAATGAAGATTTTGTTTCTGCCCATATCAATGTTGTAGTTCAGGCAAATGCATGCAGTGAACGTGATGTAACAATGTCACCGACCAATATCAGTGCAGGAGATGAGGGACTTCTTCAGATCGTGCTTACATGGGGAGAAACTCCGCGAGACCTGGATTCTCATCTGCTGGGACCTGCTGATGAAAACGGAGATGACTACTTCCATGTATACTATAGGGATAAAAATGCATATTCAGAGGATGGAGATGTAATAGCAAATCTGGATCTGGATGATACAAGCAGCTATGGACCGGAAACAACAACCATATACAAAGGCTTCACCGGAAGAAAATATAGCTTTTATGTATACGATTATACAAACGGTGAAGATGATGCGAGTACAGAATTATCTGCTTCGTCAGCCAAAGTAACCGTTTACCGGGGTGGAAAACAGATCTACCAGGCAAATGTACCGGTTAACAGGGAAGGATACCTGTGGCATGTATTTGACTATGATGTGCAGTCAAACAAGCTTATGCCAGTCAATACCTTTGTATATGATTATGAAGTGCCGGAAGCAAATGCAATGGAAGATAGTTCAGGCATTATTTCAGAAACAGAAGCCCTTGAGATCATCCGAAACAGTGAAAAGAAAGCTGAAGAAGAGAGCAGCGAGGAACTCAATATGAGTTCTGAAGAAGGAAAGACGGACGATAATACTGAGGAAGAGATATTTGATGATTCCAGTGAAGAGCCGGAGATATCAGAAAGTGGTGATACGGCTGAAGTAATTGAGTTTCCGAAGGACTCTGAAACGGAAGAAGAAAATGACGGAACAGAAATAACAGAAGAGGATAGTGAGAGTGCGGAGGAGCTGCCGGTGGAAGATATTTATGAGGAATCAGAGGAGTTAGGTCTGGCAGGATAAAAATGTACTGTGATCGAACAGATCTCGCTGTTTGTGGCAGTACGCATATTCGGGCCCCATATGCCGGCACCGGAGGTAACGATGTTGTGCATAGTCCCCTTTTTCAGGTAGCCGCAGGAATTTTCCCAGATCAGGCCGGTGATGATGTTCAGAGGGAACAGCTGGCCGTCATGAGTATGGCCGCAGAGATCAAGGTCTGCGCCTGCGGCTGCCACTTCATCCAGCTGACCGGGCTGATGATCCATAAAAATAATCGGGAGTGTTTTGTCAAGGTAGGCTGTAAGCTGGTCAGGATCCTTACGGGTGTCGGACATTTTTCGGCAGCGTGAAGGATCCTTACGGCCTGTCAGATAAAATCGTTTATCTATGAGGACGGTTTCGTCATCGAGAAGCCGGATGTTGGCAGATTCCAGAAAATTCCGCATTCTGGGATCATCATAATCTTTTTTTGCATTGCGGAAGGTAAAACCGGCCAGAATCGGTTCGCTGAGATCATGGTTGCCCCAACAGGCATAAACGCCGTATCTGGATTTCAGCGAACGGAGAATGGCCGCTGTTTTTTTCGGGTTTTTGATCCCTTCATATTCGTTATCAAAAATATCGCCGGCAATACAGATCAGATCCGGATCTTCGGCGTTGATCTTTTTTACAAGAAGCCCGGCATGTTTTTCTCCGATACTGTAACCGAAATGAATGTCTGCGAGCAGGACAATCTTCAGGGAGTCCATTCCCTTCACCTGCTTGTCTATTTTCACATCATAAGTTTTTGTCTTAATATTCCACTGATTAAAAATCCCATAGAGACTGACACCAATGATCAGAAGGGTGCAGACAGCGCCTGTGACTACGAAGGCTTTCCTGGAATACATCCAGGCCGGATGAAGCGTATGCTTCAGGATCAGTCTGCAGAGATCTGTAGTTACGATTACGATCAGGATGTAAAGAAATGTTCCCTGAAAATAATTTGCCGTATTTTTCAGGAAGCGATGGAGCGCAGGGGGCTTCCGGATGAGAAAACAGGTCAGAAGAGAAGTGGACAGAAAAATATAAACACCTGCAAAGCATGCCCGGAACGCAAAGGTCTGGAAAAAATGAGTGCAGGCACCCATCCACAAAATCATCCAACGGACGATATAAATATTAATGAGAATATATAATGGTGCGAGAAAGATGGCAAGCATGGTGTGTGATACCTCCATTCGTGGCAAGCAATAAGCGGTGAGCAGGACTGATCGCTGCAGATACTTTTTGGATTGATACATAGCATTTCCATAAATTACTGCAGCATGTTCGGAATAACTTTTTTTGATGCATTGATTCATAGAACTGCTATAGTATACAGCAAATAATAATTTTTGGCAAAAGAACATATATTAGGAAAAAGAACGCTTATGGTGCTTTTTATGAAAAAATATGCGCTTCTTCGATATTGTCTGGTGTTTTTAGCAATTGTTCTTCCTTATTTTTCGGCGGCAACCATTAATGGACCGGAGAGGGTTCTGGCAGAGAGGGTGCCGGATATGGAAGAATATCTCCCGGTCATTGTTTTTTCGCAGATTTCCCCGGATATGAAAAAAGAAACCATAAAAGCGCAGACTGTGATCGCACGGTCGAATATTCAAAGGTGGCTGGGCGAGGGGAAAAATCTGGCAGAGATCCTGAGGGAAAACGGAAGTACAGAGGAAGTCTGGAGATATTTTTTTGCAGAAAAAAGGCAGATCTATGAGCAGGCAGTAAAAGAGACGGATGGACAGGTACTTACATATGAAGGAAAAGTGAGGCTGACTCCCTGGCATAAGAGAAGCGCAGGGAAAACCCGCAGCGGGGAAGAAGCTTTTCATGATGAGGCGTATACATATCTGAAATCGGCAGATAGCAGTGCGGACAAAAAATCTCCGGATCGTATAAAAATCGTGGAAATTCCTGCGGGGCAGCTTTCCGGGGAGCTGAAGATCAAAAAACGGGACAGTGCCGGTTATGTGACAGAGCTTACGATTGGGGAAACACTCCTGGAGGGAGAAAGCTTTGCAGCGGGAATGGGACTGGAATCCGCGAATTTCAGTTTGAAGAAAAAGGATGATATTTATTATCTGCGAGTGCGTGGCAGCGGTCATGGTGTGGGATTTTCCCAGTTTGGTGGAAATGAGATGGCAAAAAACGGAAGCAGTGCGGAGGAAATCCTGGAAAAATATTTTCCGGAGATGGAGCTGAAAGCTGAGGATTAAAGAAAGTCAGGCATCCGAAGCAACGTCTGATAAAAAAATATTCAAAAAATGAATAGACAGCCATATTCTGGACACTCTATAGATATAGAAATGGTGACCGAAACGGCAGCTTTACTGCTTTTTCTGTTACTGAAAATGAACATATCAGACAGAGGTGGAAAGAATATGAAAAGTAAAATTGTGAGAGGTATTATCAACGGAGGTGTTCTGGCAGCAGTGGCGGCACTTGGGATTACTGTTTATCAGCTTGGAACAAAGCCCATCGCAGAAAATCCCCAGGAGGAAAATTCTGTACAGGTAGAAGAGACCGGGCTGGAAGAGGAGCTTTCGGACGGGGAAAACGCAGAGGATGCGGCAGCTGCCGGAGATGGCTGGCAGGATGTAGCACAGGATGAGATCTCTGATGGAGAAACCGGAGATGAAGCAGGTCTGTCAGGAGCTTCAGAAGCCGGAGCAGATGGAGTGACAGGAAGCATCCGTGAGACTGCAGGAAGTGGTACAGCCGAAAATGCAGCGGCAGATGCAGATAATGGAAGTGGTACGGATGATAGGAGCGTGTCTGCGGCGGCAGGTGCAGACAGAAGCCGCACAGATGGCACTGGAAATACAGCAGATAATGCCGGAAATACATCGGCAGAGGGAGCGGTGAATAACGGAGCTGGAGCTTCCACAGATACCGCAGAGACCTCAGCTGTCGGAATTGCGGCACAGGCTTTGGATTTTACGGAGGATTCTATTATGGAATGGCCGGTCAGAGGAACGGTTCTTGTGGATTACAATATGGATGAAACCGTATATTATCCGACTTTGGATCAGTATCGTGTGAGCTCTGCCATTGCTTTGCAGGCAGTGGAGGATGCGCCGGTGTATGCGGCGGCAGATGGTCAGGTGCTTTCTGTTGTACAGGATGCCTGTACGGGAACGACTGTGACTATGGAGCTGGGAAATGGTTATCAGGCAGTATATGGGCAGCTGAAGGACCTTACTGTGGCAGAAGGTGACACAGTAAAGGAGGGCGAAGTGATCGGAAATATCAGCGCACCTACCAAATATTATTCTGTAGAAGGCCCGAATCTTTATTTTGCAATGAAAAAGGATGGCGTGCCGGTAGATCCGTTTGAATATCTGGAATGACAGGGAAAACCGAAAAACAGATATGCCGGGGAGATTTTTAGAAACAGAGTATGGAGGATACGGGATGGGAGATATATGCATCCCGTATCCTCTGCGTTGTGAAGCGTATTAGTGAGAACGGAGTGAGCAGTAATAAAAATTTCCATTTACATAGGAAAAGAATCTTTTTTACCGGAAAGAAACCGTGTATAATCTATATTATAAATATGCATACAAGGACAGATATAACAGGACAAAAGAAGAGGTACATAAGTTATGAACATTAATGAAATAGCCAGGCTTGCCGGAGTTTCCAGAGCTACGGTATCCAGATATCTGAATAATGGATATGTCAGCAGTGAAAAAAAGGAAGTCATCCGCAGGGTGATCCAGGAGACAGGATATCAGCCATCCTCCCAGGCACAGACACTGCGGACCAAAAAAACCAGTCTCATCGGTGTCATCCTTCCAAAGATCAATTCAGATACCATAAGCCGTGAGGTGACAGGGATCAGTGATATTCTTACACGGAGAGGATATCAGCTTATTCTGGCCAATACCAATAATGATGTGGAAGAAGAGCTGAAATACCTTTCTCTGTTTAAAGAACGTCAGGTGGACGGAGTGGTTTTTATTGCTACCATGTTTACCAGAAAGCATAAACAGATGCTGAAGGATTATAAGGTACCGATCGTGATCCTGGGACAGCATCTGGACGGATATCCATGTATTTATCAGGATGATCATAAAGCAGCTTTTCAGGTCACGGAGAAGCTGGCGGAGAAGGGGAAAAAGTTTGCCTATATCGGCGTTACAGATAAGGACGAGGCAGTTGGTGCCTGCAGGAAAAAGGGTTTTATGGATGCTATCCATAAAGCTAAGCTGGAGGTCGTGCCGGAGAGGATGAAGATCGGAAGCTTTACCATGGATTCCGGGTATGAGATGGCGAAGGAGCTTTTTGAGGAGGAGCCTTCCATAGATTCTCTTGTGTGTGCTACGGATACTATGGCGGTGGGAGCCATGACTTATTTGAAGGAGATCGGGCTTCGCATTCCCGAGGATGTTCAGATCGCAGGGATTGGGGATGGAGTTCCGGGTAAGATCGTGGAACCGAAGCTGACAACGGTACATTTTTATTATAAGACCAGCGGAATGGAGGCAGCAGCCATGCTGGCTGATCTTATTGAGAACGATACCGGGATCAGCAAGGAAATAAAAATGGGATGTGAGCTTGTGGAACGGGAATCTCACAGGTAACAGAGAATATCCTCGCAGACAGAGGAAGAAATTATAAGTTATTGTGGAACAGGAGCAGATCTTTTGGGAGAAAAAGACCTGCTTCTTTTTTGTGTGGTGCTGTGTTATGGCTGAGCAAACACAGAAAAATGCCAGATTTTTTCTGCGATACCTTGACTGGTTTGTCTGTTTTGCATCTGTTCTTATGGAATATGTACAATTTTGACCGAAGAAATTTGTGCGATGTTGCGGATTTACAAATAATAATGCAGTAGTTATAATACAAGTAAGATATGAGAACGATTCCACATAAGAACACAAGCAACGACATAAAACAAACCATTGAAAAGTGCTAAAATCATCAAAAAACTTAAAAAAATGGAAAGATTACCGTTCCTTGTATGAATGGATGTGTGAAATCAATCTCATAAATAAATGAAAAACAATGGATCAGAGATAATAAATCCCGGAAAGCTGAAGAAAGAACAGACAGATCTGATCCGAAGAAAGGGAAAGCAGAAAGAGATGACTGTCCGGGAACAGTAGCAGAAAAGGAGGAAGGACATGGATTACAGAAAGACAGCACAGGAAATCTATGATCATGTAGGAAAGAAAGAAAACATCATTTCCGCGGCGCACTGTGCAACAAGGCTTCGTCTGGTCATTGCGGATAATGACAAGGCGGATAAGGAATATGTAGAGAACATCGACGGTGTGAAGGGCGTGTTTTTCGCACAGGGACAGATGCAGATCATCCTGGGAACAGGAGTTGTAAACAAGGTTTATGATGAATTTATCCAGATCGCCGGAATATCAGAGAGTAGTAAGGATGAGCTTAAGAAGGTGGCAGCATCCAAGGCCAATCCAATACAGAGACTGATCAAGACACTGGGAGATATTTTTGTCCCGATCATCCCAGCTATCGTAGCCAGCGGATTTTTGATGGGAATCATGGAAGCCCTGAACTTCATGGTAAACAACGGCTTCCTGAATATTAACACCAATGGTTCCATTTATGTATTTGCACAGCTTTTCAGTAACACAGCGTATACATTTCTGCCGATCCTTATCGCTTACAGTGGTGCGAAGGTATTCGGTGCCAACCCTTATCTGGGTGCGGTTATCGGTATGATCATGATCCATCCAAATCTGCAGAATGCCTGGACTGTTGCAACAGAGGGTGTGCAGGCAACGCAGAAGGTATGGTTTGGACTTTACTCCATTGACATGGTGGGATATCAGGGACATGTGATCCCGGTTATCATTGCAGTATGGGTACTGGCACAGATCGAGAAAAGACTTCATAAGATCGTACCTGCAATGTTCGATCTTTTTGTAACACCACTTGTCAGTGTTTTTGTAACCGGTTATCTTACACTTTCCATTATCGGACCAATCTTCGTAGCTGTTGAGAACGGACTTCTGGATGGGATCCAGTGGCTGATCGCACTGCCATTTGGAATCGGAAGCTTTATCATGGGTGCCTTTTATGCACCGACTGTTGTTGCCGGTGTTCATCACATGTACACTATCATTGACCTTGGACAGCTGGCCAAATTCGGCGTTACCTACTGGCTGCCACTTGCATCTGCAGCTAACATTGCACAGGGTGGTGCAGCTCTTGCTGTAGGCCTGAAATCCAGAAATCAGAAGATCAAATCCATGGCTGTTCCTTCTGCCTTAAGCGCATGCATGGGAATCACAGAGCCGGCAATCTTCGGTGTAAACCTCCGCTTCGGAAAGCCGTTTATCATGGGCTGCCTGGGTGGTGCATGCGGAGCACTTTTTGCCTCCATTAGCAGTCTTGGTGCCACAGGAACAGGTGTTACCGGTATCTTCGGAATCCTGTTGTGCCTGAATAATCCAGTTGGTTATATCCTGATGTTTGCCATCGCATTTGGTGTGGCTTTTGTGCTTACTTGGATGTTCGGATATAAGGATGAGGTACAGGAAACAGCTGAAAAAAATATTGAAGCAGAGAAAAAATCAGATGCTCCGGCAGAAATTGCCCAGGAGAAAACTTCAGAGATAGGTGCACAGACCCTCTACAGCCCGCTTGAGGGAACTGCGATCCCGCTTTCAGAAGTAAAGGATGCAACCTTTGCATCTGAAGTCCTTGGAAGGGGCATGGCAGTGATTCCGTCCAAAGGTGAAGTAAAAGCACCCTGTGACGCTACGGTTTCTACAATTTTTGACACAAAGCATGCCATCGGGCTTGCAACAGAAAGTGGTCTGGAGCTGCTGATCCATATCGGCGTTGACACCGTTGAACTTGGCGGTAAATTCTACACCGCTCATGTAAAGGACGGTGACGTGGTCAAAAAAGGCCAGACACTGATCACTTTTGATATGGATGCTATTAAGGCAGCCGGCTATGATGTGACCACACCGCTGATCGTAACCAATACCGATGATTATGAAGAAGTAAAAATGCTTGCAGAAGGAACAGTAAATAATGGTTCTGAAGTACTGGAGGTAAAATAAAATGAGTTCTCTGACCAAGGTCCTTGCAGAGGAAGTGCGAAAAATCGAGGAAACGGCAGCAGTTGCCAGGACGATGCAGACAAACCGTCTGACCCATCATCTGATGCCGCCTGTGGGATGGCTCAATGACCCGAACGGATTATGCTGGTACAAGGGAAGATATCACGTGTTTTTCCAGTATTCTCCGTTTGAGGCTAACGGTGGACTGAAATTCTGGGGACATTACTCCAGTGAAGATATGATCAGCTGGAGATATGAAGGGGTTCCGCTTCTGCCGGACAGCATTTATGACTGTCATGGTGTTTACTCAGGCTCTGCCATTGCGGAGAAAGATAAGCTTCATCTTTTCTACACAGGAAACATCAAGATGGATGGAGATTATGATTATATCAATAACGGAAGGCAGTCCAGCACTCTTCATGTGGAGAGTACGGATGGCCTTCATTTCGGAACAAAGGAGGTTGCGGTTTCCTGTGAGGATTATCCGGAGAATTACACCTGCCACATCCGTGACCCGAAGGTCTGGAAGGAGGGGAAAGAGTACCGGATGATCCTTGGCGGCCGTCAGAAAAGCGACCAGGGTGCCGTACTTTTTTACAGATCCGAAGATCTGAAGAACTGGAAATTTGACGGTGAGCTTACTACGGAGAAGGCATTCGGATACATGTGGGAGTGCCCGGATTTTTTCACTCTTGAGGGACAGGAGGTGCTTTCTGTATCTCCCCAGGGACTGACCAGAGAAGAGTTCCGTTTTCAGAACATCTATCAGTCCGGATACTTTATCCTGAAGGATGGAAAGCCGGAGGAAAAAGCTTTCCGGGAATGGGACCACGGCTTTGATTTCTATGCACCCCAGACATTCCAGGATGTAAAGGGCAGACGGATCCTGATCGGCTGGATGGGAATGCCGGATGCAGATGAGGAGTATGTGAATCCTACAGCAGAGAGCGAAGGCTGGCAGCATTGCCTGACTGTTCCAAGGGAAGTTACGTATAAAAACGGAATGCTTTATCAGTATCCGGTGGAAGAACTGAACGGGCTGAGAAAGGCTGGCGTTTCTGTCAGCGGTTCCAGTGCGGAGATTCCGGTGAATGGACCGTTTGATCTGGATGTTCAGGTAAAAGGTGAGCAGGGTAAAGTGAGCCTTGAGGAAAATCTCTTCCTGGAATATCAGGACGGAGATATGATCTTAACTCTCTCCGAGAAGGCCGGTGCCGGACGAAAGGTACGTAAGGCGCATGTTCCGTCCGGTGTGATCGAAAGCATCAGAGTTCTTGCGGATACTACAGCTGTGGAAATCTATGTGAATGGCGGAGAGGTTGTTTTCTCTTCCAGATATTATCCGGAAACGCAGGAACAGGCTGTGAAGGTGGAGGCTGTGGAGTGTGATGGGAAGATTTATGTGCTGAAGAATTATGTGATGGAGTAGGCTGGGCTTATTGATTGATCGGGAAATACAGCAAGATCAGAATACGAATACCTATAGAGCAGCTATGCAGTGAATTCCATATTCACAGAAATAAGAAATGACCGTATAATAAAGCAGGTGGGAAAATCCGCAGCCGGAATCCCGACCTGCTTTTATTTTTTTGATGTAAGTGAAATACATGAATTGTGCCGGCTGCTTGAGTATAGAAGGATGGCTGCTGGAGAAATGTTGGTGGCTGTCTTTACATAGAAAGAATGCGGTCGACTGGATGTTTGTTTTACAGGAGAGGAAATATCACGGAAGACAGATCACACTGTCCAGAAAAGTGTTCAGATATTTGTTTTACAGGAAGGCAAATATCAGGGTTGATGTTACTGAAGATGTACTGGCATTTGGCATTGTATTGCATAAATTTTTTACAGAAGAGGAGACTGCTATGAACTATACATACATCGTACAGTGTGCGGACGGCACGTTCTACACCGGCTGGACAAACTGCCTTGCCAGGCGGATGAAAGCCCATAATGAAGGCAAAGCAGGCGCCAAATATACCCGGGCCAAAAGGCCGGTGAAGCTGGTGTATTACGAAGGCTTTGCCACAAAGGAGGAGGCCATGAGCCGGGAGTACCGGATTAAGCAGCTGACCAGGGAGAAGAAGCTGGAGTTGATGAGGTTTTGAATTTTGATAAACATTTTGATATTTCAAAAGGCTTCAAATGTGTGGAGCATTATGCAGCGGAACTGAAAGATAAGGATATGTATGTTCTGCTGAATCTTATTGGTATCTCAGCATAACAACTGAATCAAAGGTATCTCCATTGTCGATCCACTGACAGCTACCATCATTTTTTGCACAGATATCTTCAATTATGGACAGACCGAATCCATGGTTGGGGATATCTTTTTTTGATGTTTTGTGGTTGAATGGTTGTGCCGGATCTTTGCTGTTTTGCATGTGGACAGTAAGAAAACCGGCGGACATTTTTGATGTTACAGAGATAAACGGTGCTTCAGAACCGGAAGCGTTGCAGCTTTCTATTCCATTATCCAGCAGGTTGAAAAATATACTGCTCAGTTCCGAAGAGGGAATATTGGATTTCTCCGGAAGAAGAACCTCGTAGGTAACTTTGATATTTTTCTGCATGGCAAGAAATCTTTTGTCCGCAAGGAGGGCGTTGATTAGGCTGTCCTGACAGATGGGGTGGAAACGTTCCCTCTGAAAATCATCAGTGATGGTGGAAATGTAGTCCTGGATTTTATCGTATTCGTTTATTTTCAGGTAATTCTGAAGTGCCTCAAGTTTCCGAACGGTAGCCTGCTGAAATGCAAGAGTCTCCTGTTTTCTGGAAACAAACAGCTGCTCCTGTTCTTTCTGTAACTGTTCCTGCTTCTGAAGAGCCTGAAACTTTTCTTCTTCCTGAGCGTTTTTGAGCGATCGTCTGGCAAGACGGTAGATCCTGCGGTAAGTGAGGACCAGAAAAAAGAGAAGCATTATCTGGCAGAACACAGCATATTCCTGTAGCAAAGCTTCCAGGAAAAGAGATGCCTGAACACAGAAAAGTTCTATAAAAAGAATAATAAAGCCTCGTTTCATAAAGTCCTCTTTTCCGGCGGAAGTTCTGAAAGAATTGTTTCCAGATATACATCTGCCTCATGATATTTTTGGGTGCGGATCAGATAATTCAGTGAAAAGAGATGGTTTTCCATATCGTGCTTCCATTTTCGCACAGATTGATATTCTTGTTCCATTTCGGTTGTATATTCCAGCTGTTTCTGAAGAAAACTCATCTGCTGAACCAACAGTTCGTGTCTTTTTTCTCTGAGAGAAATGTTGTGAAAAGCCCTGGCTATGATCAGACAGCAGAGAAGATTGAGAAACCAGTACAATACGATCAGCCATTTTAACAAATGTAGCAAGAATTCTCCCACCTCTTCAGGTGGTGAGATGAATTGCACATCTGAGCATATCTGCTCAAAAAAATCTCTATAGTATAAAAGAAACACTTGTTCTCTCTTCCCTGATGTAGTATACTGAAAAGAACAATTAGTTCATAAATACATATCCGTCGATATAAGAAAAAGGATGATAAATATAATGGAGTTAGACCATGAAAGATGCATTCTGGGGTCAGATCTTCGGTCTGCTCAGTGCAGGCGGAGCAACGATTGAAACGATACGGCAGTATATAGAAAGCCAGGGTGAGAAGAATGAACCGCGCCGTAAAAATAAGGATCTATCCAAATAAAGAGCAGAGAGTTCAGATAGAGCAAACAATCGGCTGCAGCCGCTTTATCTATAACCAGATGCTTGCAGATAAGATCAGCTATTACCAGAAAGAAAAAAAGATGCTCCGGAACACACCGGCCGGATATAAAAAGGAATATCCATGGCTGAAGGAGGTGGATTCCCTTGCCCTGGCGAATGCGCAGCTGCATCTGGAAAGTGCGTTCCGGAAGTTTTTTCGGGAACCAGCCTGCGGATTTCCACGTTATAAATCAAAGAAGCATGCAAGAAATTCATATACGACCAATGCACTAAACGGAAATATCCTTTTGCAGGATACCCATCTGAAGCTTCCAAAGATGTCCGTCATAAGGATAAAACTTCACCGTCAGATTCCATCAGACTGGAAACTGAAGTCTGTAACTGTGAGCCGTGAGCCATCCGGGAAATATTTTGCCAGCCTTTTGTTCTGCTGTGAGAACCAAACAGTGGAAAAAAGACCGGCAGAGAGATTTCTTGGGATCGATTTTGCCATGCAGGGAATGTGTGTATTTTCTACAGGAGAAAGAGCCGGGTACCCTATGTTTTACAGAAAAGCAGAGAAAAAACTTGCAAGAGAACAGAGAAAGCTCTCTCACTGTGAAAAAGAAAGCCGGAACTATCAGAAACAGAAAAAAAGGGTAGCTTTATGTCATGAAAAGATAAAGAATCAGAGAAAAGATTTCCAGCATAAGCTCAGTAGGGAGCTTGCGGAAAGATATGATGCAGTATGTGTGGAAGATCTGAATCTGAAGGGAATGTCCGGAGGGCTGCACCTTGGGAAAGGTGTGCAGGATAACGGGTACGGGCAGTTTCTGTTCATGCTGGGATACAAGCTGGAAGAATGTGGAAAACATCTTATAAAAGTAGACCGTTATTTTGCATCCAGCAAGATCTGCAGTGTATGCGGACATAAGAAAAAGGAACTGGCATTGTCGGATAGAATGTATGTTTGTGAATGTGGAAATAGGATGGACCGGGATGTGAATGCAGCAGTCAACATCCGTGAAGAAGGAAAAAGAATCTATAAAGAATGTGCCTGACGGCACAAGAAAAAAATCCGTAACCGGATAAACATAAAAAACAAAACCGCGGGACACGCGGGGATAGCCTGTTTTAGCTTTGCCCTAAAGGGTAATCGAACAGGAAGCCCCCACTTCAAAATCGTAAGATTTAAGTGGTGGGAGCATGTCACCTGCAGTGGTCTTTCCACACTGACCATAGGCTGAGATCATCGGGATCACAGGTTGGATCAGGCATAATAAGAAGCCCCGGAACACGAGGCTGCTTCAGAGAAGTTATAACTTCGACTTCCTGAGGTCTGTCCGTGTTCCGGGGCTTTAAGTTTTGCAGATATTCGAGGAGGCTTTTATCCATCTGACTACAGAGTAACTCAGTGGATTGCCATACCGGCTACGAAGAAATACATTACAACAAAATGGCACACACTTCCCAGCATCACAAAAACATGAAATACTTCGTGGGAACCGAAATTCTTATGCTTCGCATTGAAGATCGGAAGCTTCAGAGCATAGATCACACCGCCGATGGTATAGATGATACCGCCGGCAAGGAGCCATCCGAAGCCTGCGCGGGGCAGATTGTGGAAAATCGGAACAAAAGCAAGTACACACAGCCAGCCCATTCCAATGTAGATCACAGAGGAAAGCCATTTCGGGCAGTTGATCCAGCAGCCCTTGAGGATCATTCCGATGATGGCAACAGTCCATACGAGGGCACAGAGGATATAGCCGATGCGTCCGTGGAGAACGATCAGGCATACAGGAGTGTAGCTGCCGGCAATCATCACAAAGATCATCATGTGATCCATTTTTTTCAGACGGCGGTTCACCTTGGCTGTAGAGTTTACGGAATGGTAAAGTGTGCTTGCCAGGTAAAGAAGGATCATGGTAAGGATAAAAACACTTACTGCAAAAACATGGAGAACGTCTGCGCTTCTGGCCGCCTTCACGATCAGCGGAGTGGCTCCGGCCACGGCAAGAAGCATGCCGATTCCGTGGGTTATGGCACTTCCCGGATCTTTTAATTTAAATTTCATATAAAAACACCTCCTGCAAAAAAACTGCTGTTTATATCATATGGACAACTTCATGATCAGTTCATCAATGATGGATCATAGTGACGTTTCACGATATAGCAATGTAGAAATTGATAAAATAACATGTAGTATTCAAAACTACATATCAAGTATATGAATACTATACCACTATTATTCAAAAATGCAACCCCTAATTTCAAAAAAAATTTTATCAGGATTTTACAAAGTCTTGTTATGGAATAAACATTCGATCAGTATACTTGTATGCAAACCGTGAAGAGAGAGCATTCATGAACCTGCATTCAGGCAAATCTGGATGCCTGCTTGATATGATACGGATAAATACAGACAAAGTCGGCCGAAAAAGAAAAATACATGGCGACGCAGGAGGAAAAAATGGCAGATACAATATACATGAACAGGGAATTATCCTGGCTGAAGTTTAATGAAAGGGTACTTGAGGAGGCTGAGAATCCGGAAAATCCGCTGTGTGAACGCCTCACATTTGCGTCTATCTATCAGAGCAACCTGGATGAATTTTACATGGTACGTGTGGGATCTCTGGTGGATCAGATGCTTCTGGCAAAGGATATCCGTGAAAATAAAACCAATATGACGCCGGAGGAACAGCTGGACGCGATCCTTGCCAGAACAAAAAAGCTGAACCGGAAAAGAGATGTTGTTTATGAAGAGATCATGGAAAATCTGGAACAATACGGCGTACATATGCTGAATTTCCATAAGATCGAAAAAGAGGACCGCAATTATCTGGAACGCTATTTTGAAGCAGAGGTGGCTCCGGTTATTTCTCCATCTATCGTCGGAAAAAGACAGCCGTTTCCATTTCTCCGGAATAAGGAGATCTATGCGGTAGTAGTTCTGGAAACAAAAAAAGGAAAAGAAAAGCTGGGTATCATTCCGTGCAGCAGTACAGGTATCCTGCGACTGATCCCGGTTCCGGGAAAAACCGGCACCTACATGCTGTCTGAAGAACTGATCCTTCACTTTGTTTCAAAAATCTTCAAGGGCTACCACATCAAGGCAAAGTCCCTGCTTCGTATTACCAGAAATGCGGATATTGACGCAGATGCTCTTTATGATGAAGATCTGGATTACCGTGAGTTTATGGTAGAACTGATCAAGGCAAGAAAGAAACTGGCACCGATCCGCCTGGAGCTGTCAAGAGAAATGGACGGAGATGTTGTTGAAACACTTTGCGAGTATCTGGAAGTGGACAAGAATTATGTGTTCCGGGGAGATATACCGCTGGATCTTTCTTTTGTATTCCAGATCCAGGACGGCCTGAGAAAAAGAACAGAGCTTTTTTATGAAAAAAGAATTCCTCAGAAATCTCCTCTGTTTAACAGCCACGAACCGATCCTTGACCAGATCGCGAAAAAGGACCGTTTTCTTTCCTACCCATATGAAAGCATCAAGCCGTTTCTTACAATGCTCCATGAGGCTGCCAATGATGAGGATGTAGTTTCCATTAAGATGACACTTTACCGTGTGGCAAAACAGAGTAAGGTTGTGGAAGCTCTGATCGAAGCAGCAGAAAACGGAAAGGAAGTTTTCGTTCTGGTGGAGCTGAAGGCACGTTTTGATGAGGAGAACAATATCGGATGGTCCCGACTTCTGGAGGATGCAGGCTGTCATGTGATCTACGGTCTGGACGGCTATAAGGTACACTCCAAGCTTTGCCAGATCATGAAGAAAAAAGACGGAAATGTGGAATATTATACACAGATCGGAACAGGAAACTACAATGAAAAAACAGCCCGTCTGTATACAGACCTTTCTCTTATGACTGCGGATCCGAAGATCGGAACGGAAGCGGCCAGAGTGTTCCAGGCACTGGCAATGGGAGAAACTGTTGAAGATATGGAGCATCTTCTTGTGGCACCAAGATGTCTTCAGAACAAAGTGCTTGCCATGATCGATGAGGAGATCGAGCATGCGAAGGCCGGAGAACAGGCATATATCGGTCTGAAAATGAATTCTCTGACAGATAAACGTATTATGAGCAAGCTTGTAGAAGCATCCTGTGCAGGAGTACACATTGATATGGTGATCCGTGGTATCTGCTGTCTGATCCCGGGAGTGAAAGGACAGACAGAAAATATCCACATTATCAGTATTGTAGGACGTTTTCTGGAGCATTCCCGTATTTATATTTTCGGAACACAGGAGAGAGCAAGGATCTATATTTCCTCTGCAGACTTTATGACAAGAAATACTCTTCGTCGTGTAGAAGTTGCGGCGCCTATCGAGGATCCGGATATCCGTATGCAGATCCAGGAAATGTTTGTGACAATGCTCAGTGATAATCGAAAAGCAAGGATCATGAACAATAAGGGAAATTATAAGATCGAACCATCCGATAATGCTCCGCTTAACTCTCAGGAAGTATTTCTGCAGCAGGCATACGACAATGCTGCTCCTGCAGCGACAGATAAATAAGAGATTTTTATGCATATTTCTCCCAGTTTTTCGCATAATAACCATATGAAAAACAAATAGTTAACATAACATTGACGTACAATGAACAGAAAATACAGGAGGAATTCAGGAAGATGAAAGCAACGGGAATTGTTCGCAGGATCGATGATCTGGGCAGGGTTGTGATTCCAAAAGAGATACGAAAGACACTGCGGATCAAGGAAGGAACGCCACTGGAGATTTTTACAGACAGGGAAGGACAGATCATCCTGAAAAAATATTCGCCCATTGGAGAGCTGAATACGTTTGCTGCGGAATATGCAGAAGCGCTGGTACAGACCACCGGACTGACTGCCTGTATTACAGATCGTGATCAGGTCGTGGCGGCATGCGGCAGCGGAAGCCGGGAACTGGAAGGAAAAGAGATCAGTTCTGATCTGGATGCAGTCATTGCCGGCAGGAAAGGCAGAATGGTCAGTCAGGACAGCAGGGAAAATATATCAGTCATTTCCGACGCTATGGATTCATTTTGCCAGAAAATGATACAGCCGATCCTGTGTGCGAGTGACGCCATTGGAGCAGTGATTCTTTTGACTAAAAGTGAAAAAACAGCACTGGGAGACACAGAACGTGCCCTTGTCCGCACAGCAGCCGGTTTTCTTGGCAGACAGATGGAGCAGTAAAAGTGCATCAGATGTACAGAAAAATGTGTGCAGATCAAGATATAAACATCAGATGTAGATGCCAGGAGCTGCAGATCAGGGAGGGTGCGGACACCGGGAAGGAAAGCAGTAGTATTCTTCCAGAGTCAGATTTGTGATAGTGAGCCAGGAAGCCAGAGGTTTGGTCACATAGCGGATGTGCCATGGCTCGTAAGGGATGCCGGTGATCTCCTCTTTGCTTTTGGGATACCGGAGGATAAAACCATAGAGCGGAGCGTTCTTTTTCAGCCAGCGGCCTTCTCCTGTTGCGGAAAACCTTTCGGAGAGCTCCATATGGATGGAAGGGCAGGATACATCCAGAGCAAGTCCGCTCTGGTGCTCACTTGTTCCTGGCTCTGTAACGAAAGGACTTCCTGTAAAAAGCTCCTTCTGTCGCTGGTAGGAACGATATCCGGAAACTGCCCACAGGTTCAGACCGCATCTGTGACAGGCATGGAAAAGCTGGGAAGCGGCTTTTGCAGCCTGATACTCCAGAAGCCGCTTCGGATCTCCCGGTGCTGCTTCAAATGGAAGTCCGATATCGATAAGATGTTCCGGCACAAAGGCTTCCGGCAGAGGATGCTCCCTGCTGATCAGCCGGGTATAAAATTCTCTGTGCAATAAAAACCCTCCTTTCCTTATCCATAAGCTTATGATAAGAAAGGAGGGTTTATGAATGCTTATTTCTGTTTATCAGAGCTCTTTTTCACTCATTTCTTCCAGGAGAGCCTTCTTCATGTCATAGAGTGACTGGGAGAGATCTACATAAACCTTCTGCGGATTAACGAAACGTCTGGATTCATCCCACAGTGTGTTCTGCTCCTGTTTGCAGTAGTCGCGGAGTTCCATGACAGATGGAGACTTGTAAACGCTCTTACCATCTTTAATTACCGGAACAAGGAGCTCACGGAGTTCGTAGGTTCCGCCAAGAACCTTGGTCTTTTTCCAGGTGTCAACCGGGTCGAAGATCACCATAGTTTCTTCCGGATCGAATTTCTCATCTGCAAGGCAGATCAGATCGGCCTTGATCTTGCCGGTCTTCTTGCTGTAGATACGGTATACAGTCTTGTTGCCCGGGTTGGTAACCTTTTCTGTGTTTTCGGAAAGCTTGATCTTCGGCTGGAAGGCATCGCTGTCAGCGTCCTTTACAGCGGCAAGCTTGTATACGCCGCCGAATGCCGGATTGTTATCGGCTGTGATCAGCTTGGTTCCGACGCCCCAGGAATTGATCTTGGCATCCTGGGCCTTCAGGCTTTCGATAAGATATTCATCAAGATCGCTGGATGCGGAAATGGTAGCATCATCGAAACCGGCAGCAGCCAGCATCTTGTAAGCTTTTTTGGAAAGATATGCAAGATCACCGCTGTCGATACGGATTCCATAGTTCTTCAGCTGGATACCTTCCTCACGCATCTCCTCAAATACACGGATCGCATTGGGAACACCGGATTTCAGGACATCGTAGGTGTCAACCAGAAGAGTACAGGAATTCGGGTAAAGTCTCGCATAGGTCTTAAAGGCTGTGTACTCATCCGGGAAACTCATGATCCAGGAATGAGCATGTGTTCCGAGAACCGGAACGTTAAACATCTGGCCGGTCAGTACGTTGGAAGTACCGGCACATCCGCCGATCACTGCAGCTCTGGCACCGAAGATTCCGGCGTCCGGACCCTGGGCACGGCGAAGACCGAATTCCATGATGGGATCGCCCTTGGCTGCGTGGCATACACGTGCTGCCTTAGTGGCAATAAGACTCTGATGGTTCATAATGTTCAGGATGGCCGTCTCTACAAGCTGAGCTTCCATGATCGGTGCGATAACCTTGACCATTGGCTCTCTCGGGAAGATCACGGTTCCCTCCGGAATTGCGTAGATATCACCGGTGAATCTGAAGTTGCTCAAATACTCAAGGAAGTCATCCTCAAAGATGCCAAGACTTCTCAGATAGGTAATGTCTTCTTCTGAGAAACGGAGATTTTCGATGTATTCGATCATCTGCTCCAGTCCTGCACAGATGGCAAAACCGCCATCGCACGGATTGTTGCGGTAGAACATGTCAAAGACAACGGTCTGGTTGGTAGGGTTTTTGAAATATCCCTGCATCATGGTAAGCTCATAGAGGTCCGTGAGCAGAGTAAGGTTATTTGCTCGCATAGCGTTCTCCTTTGGATGCCTCCGGATATTGTGACCGGAGGGAAATACACGGTTGTTTCCGTTCTTTTTATTATACGGCTTATTATAACACAAAGGAGTGGATTGTAAATTTTTTTTTACTGCGTCAACCCGCATATAATAAGGAGTTTTAACAGCAGTTTAAGAAATTTTGAAAAAAATAAAAAAAATTAAAAAAAGGGGTTGCAATTTCAAAAAAGCTGTTATATAATAACATCCGTCGCAAGCGATAAGGCAAGCGAAAAACAAAACACATAGGGCTATCGCCAAACGGTAAGGCAACGGACTCTGACTCCGTCAGTTCAAGGTTCGAATCCTTGTAGCCCTGCTTCTTAAGTACCTCAGTTACGAGGTACTTTTTTTGTACTCAAAAATAAGAAGATATTCGCAATCCGCTGCGCCCCAAAAAAAACAAGTGCGTTTCTTCCTGCCAAGTGTTACAATAAAGTATAGACAGTATGACAGGAGGCATGAATGAGTTACAGTTTTGAGAGTCGAGTAAGATTCAGTGAGATCGGAGAAGATGGATGTCTGACGCTGCCGGGAGTTTTGGATTATTTTCAGGATTGCTGTACCTTTGAATCCGAGCAGACAGGAGTCGGCATGGAAGTATTAAAGGAACAGAAAAGAGCCTGGGTACTTTCTGCATGGCAGGTGATCGTGAAGCGATATCCGAAGCTTGGTGAAAATATAAAAGTAACAACAATTCCTTATGGATTCCGTGGATTTATCGGAATGCGTAATTTTATTCTTGAGACAATGGATGGTGAGAAGCTGGCATGGGCCAATTCCTACTGGTCCTTTATCAATACAGAAACCGGTCTTCCGGAAAAGCTAACACCGGCAGATACAGATCCCTATGATCTGGGCGAAAAAATAGAGATGGATTATGCACCAAGAAAGATCGCGCTTCCGAAGGAACGGGAAGTGCAGAATGCTTTTTCCGTACAGAAGCATCATCTGGACACCAATCATCATGTGAACAACTGTCAGTATATCCGGATGGCAGCGGATCATCTGCCTGAGGATTTTAAAGTTGGTCAGCTTCGTGCTGAATATAAACGTCAGGCAGTACTGGATAATGTTATCATTCCGGAAGTATATATGACAGAAAATAAAGAAGCTGTAGTTCTCAACGCGGAGGATAAAGAACCTTACGCAGTAGTTGAGTTTACAAAATAAATATAGGCGGTAGAGATTAGTACATCGTTTTTGAAACAACTATACCGTAAAAGGAGGGCGCGCTATGCTTGAAAAATTAAAAGAAGAAGTTTACAGAGCAAATATGGATCTGCCAAAATATGGTCTTGTTACCTTTACATGGGGAAATGTCAGCGGGATCGACAGGGAGCAGGGACTTTTTGTGATCAAGCCAAGTGGTGTGGATTATGACAAGCTGACACCGGAAGACATGGTAGTGGTAGATCTTGACGGAAATAAAGTAGAAGGAAGATACAATCCATCCTCTGATACACCGACACATGCAGTTCTTTACAGAGCGTTTCCGAATATCGGCGGCATCGTACATACCCACTCATCCTGGGCAACAAGCTGGGCGCAGGCAGGCAGATCGATCCCGTGTTATGGAACCACACATGCAGATTACATTTACGGAGAAGTACCATGTGTACGTAATCTGACCAAAAGAGAGATCGAAGAGGCATATGAGAAGAACACGGGAGTTCTTATTGCTGATTATTTCAAAAACAAAGATTATGAAGCAGTACCGGCTGTGCTGTGTAAGAACCACGGACCTTTTACCTGGGGTAAGGATGCTCATGAGGCAGTTCATAACGCAGTTGTTCTTGAGGAGGTTGCCAAGATGGCATCTCGCTGCGAGCTGATCAATCCGGATGTAAAACCGGCACCGCAGGAGCTTCAGGATAAGCATTACTACAGAAAACATGGTGCAAATGCATATTATGGTCAGGTAGGACAGGAAGACTGATCAGAAGAAAAAACAGTTTAACCCGATGGTGGATCGTCAATATCCGCTTGAGTGGAAATGCCGCGGAACAGTACCGCGGCATTTTTTGTCGAAAAATGCAGAAAATGTCAGATTTGCTGACCTTTAACACAGGTGCCGCCGAAATATATGCTAATGTCAAGAAAAATGCAGAACATTAACACATTTATTAAAATAGGTGGCAGGATGAAAATATACACTTATCAGGGAAAAAAGAACGTTTCCGGAGAAAAAATACGCCAGATGAGGAATATGAAACGGATGTCGCAATCTGCGCTGGCAGCAAAAATGCAGGTGGAAGGAGTGATGCTGGAGCGTGACAGTATCAGCCGGATCGAAGGAGGAGAACGTTTTGTGGCAGATTATGAACTGCGGGTGTTTGCAAAGGTGCTGGGAGTGGATGTGAAGTGGCTGCTGAATGAGCAGTAAATAAGGCAATATGGGATTACAGTTCGCTGGTAATATTCCGCGAAGCGTGTTACTGAAAACGGAGTGAAAAGTAACAATATTGGTCTGAATGGCAGGAATCTGTGTAAACTACTTGATATTTATGTCGGAAACTGCTACAGTATAAAGAAAAAAAGATGGCCGGGAAGTCCTGCGGAGGACAAACGGTCACGGATAAGAAGATAGAGGCGCGGATTTTATCAGTATTTATGGACGGAAGGCCCTGGCAGGCTGTTCATAAAGAAAGGAAAATCTGCCGAAGTGCTCTGGAAGGCCAGATGACAGGGTGCTGGGATAACGCAGAATATGCGTTGTACTGTCACGGATGTGGAGCGCTATCGGTAGCACTTCGGGAGATCTGCATTTAATATGCTGAATGGAGATTTTCTGACAGGCTATTAGTTAAATAAGGATTATTTAACCGGAGGTGTTCTTAAGAAGAGACAGCCTCCGTTTTTTTGTCCCCGAAAAGGGAGGAGAAAAATGAGTAAAAAAGCAGGAACAGCATTGTCTGTTATGGCAATGGTATTCATGGGCGCACTGGCAAGTCCCCTGACTGTGCTGGCTGCGGATGCGGAGGAGACTTACCAGCCTGCTCTGTATGCAACGATCTGGGCACTGCTTCCACCTCTTGTTGCGATCGTCCTTGCACTGATCACAAAAGAAGTATACAGTTCTCTGTTTGTGGGAATTGTAGTAGGAGCACTGATCTATTCCGGATTTAAATTTGAAGGAACGGTAACACAGATTTTTGAGGGAGGAATCATCAAGGTTCTTGCTGACAGCTATAACGTAGGTATCCTGATCTTCCTGGTTATCCTGGGATCTGTGGTATGTATGATGAACAAGGCCGGCGGCTCCGCCGCATTCGGACGATGGGCCAGCAAAAAGATCCACACGCGTGTGGGCGCGGAACTTGCAGCGATCATCCTTGGAATCCTGATCTTCATTGACGATTATTTTAACTGCCTGACAGTAGGAAGCGTTATGCGTCCGGTAACTGACAGACATCACGTATCCAGAGCGAAATTTGCATACCTGATCGATGCAACAGCTGCTCCGGTATGTATCATCGCACCGATCTCATCCTGGGCTGCTGCAGTCAGCGGATTCGTAGAGGGACAGGATGGACTTGCGATTTTTGTAAGAACCATCCCGTATAACTTTTACGCGATCCTTACTATTGTAATGATGGTTGGCATGGTACTGATGAAAACCGAGTTTGGTGCCATGAGAACACATGAGATCAATGCTCTGAACGGAGATCTTTATACAACATCTGCAAGACCGTATGAGAATGCAACGGATGATGAGACACCGAATCCGAGAGGAAAGGTGATCGATCTTGTGATCCCGATCGTTGTGCTTGTTATCTGCTGTGTCATCAGTATGATCTACACAGGAGGATTTTTCAGCGGAACAGATTTTGTTACCGCATTTTCACAGAGTGATGCCTCTACAGGCCTTGCAATGGGAAGTGCTTTTGGTCTGGTGTTTGCCATTATTTTCTATATGATCCGCCGTGTGGTCAATTTCAGAGACTGTATGGGATGCATCCCGGAAGGATTCAAGGCTATGGTACCGGCGATCATGATCCTGACCTTTGCATGGACACTGAAGGCTATGACAGACTCACTTGGTGCAGCGGTATTCGTAGAAGAAGCCATGCGTTCTGTTGCCGGTGGTATTGAAGTTATCCTTCCGGCCATTATTTTCCTGGTTGGATGTGGACTTGCATTTGCTACAGGTACTTCCTGGGGAACCTTTGGTATCCTGATCCCGATCGTTGTTGCGGTATTTGAGAAATCCAGTCCTGAGATGATGATCATTTCCATGTCCGCCTGCATGGCAGGTGCAGTTTGCGGAGACCACTGCTCACCGATCTCCGATACAACGATCATGGCTTCCGCAGGAGCACAGTGTGATCATGTGACTCACGTTTCCACACAGCTTCCGTATGCGATCCTGGCTGCAGCAGTATCCTTTGTAACTTATATTGTTGCAGGCTTTGTAAAAACAGCATGGATCGCTCTTCCGGTGGGAATCGTGCTGATGCTGATCGTACTTTTTGTCATTAAAATGATGAACCCGATGCCGGTTGAGAAACCAACAGAATAACAGACTGACCCAATGTGGGGGCAGATTCCCCCATGAATGTCAAATAAAAGGCAGTGACGGAAAGAAATTTCCGAAGCTGCCTTTTTTGTGCTTTCTATAATAATTCTCTTATGTTATAATGCAGGACAGACAGCAAATAGTAAATGATCATATATAGTTTTAAGGAACAGGAGTAAGAATGATAGAATTAGGTAAAAAACAGAAATTACTGGTTGTAAAAACCGTGGATTTCGGAATATATCTTGGAGAGGACCGAAACGCACCTCAGAATGAGCGGGTGCTTCTTCCGTCCAAACAGGTACCGGAAGGAACCAAAGCAGGTGATGAGATCGAAGTATTCATCTATAAGGATTCCCAGGACAGACTGATCGCAACTACCCGTGAGCCGATGCTTCAGGTAGGACAGACCGCAGTCCTTAAGGTAAAACAGGTCACCAGGATCGGTGCTTTTCTTGACTGGGGACTGGAGAAGGATCTTCTTCTTCCGTATCATGAGCAGACCAACCGGGTCCGTGAAGGCGAGGAGTGTCTGGTAGCGCTTTATGTAGATAAGAGCAGCAGACTCTGTGCAACCATGAAGGTGTATCATTATCTTTCCACCAGAACTCCTTATGTACCGGGAGATTCGGTAAAGGGGCGTGTCTATGAGATCAGTGGGAATTTCGGCGTTTTTGTTGCGGTAGATGATAAATATTCCGCTCTGATCCCGGCACGGGAGGCAACAGGCAAGTACAGACCGGGAGCTATTCTTGATCTTCGTGTCACAGAGGTGAAAGAGGATGGCAAGATGAACGTCAGTGACCGCCAGAAGGCTTACATCCAGATCAATGAGGATGCAGAGAGCGTATTCAGCGTGATCGAGGAATTTGCAGGGGTGCTGCCATTTGATGATCATGCCTCACCGGAAGTCATCAAGAGAGAGTTTGGCCTCAGTAAGAACGCATTCAAGCGTGCAGTCGGTCATCTGATGAAGGAAGGAAAAGTAGAGATCCGTGACAAGAGGATCTACATTAAAAAATAACAAGGTGTTGACCGGCTCCGGATCAGACACGCTCCGGCACGTTCAGAGAAAAGTGCAGAGCGGGGAGGATCTGGAGCCCTGTTTTTTACGATAAGGAGAATAAATTTGGAGTTTACACATTTACATGTCCATACAGAATACAGCCTTCTGGATGGCTCCAATAAGATCAAAGAATATGTAGCCAGAGTAAAAGAACTGGGTATGGACAGTGCGGCGATCACCGATCATGGCGTTATGTATGGTGTGATCGATTTTTACAGAGCTGCAAGAGAAGCCGGGATCAATCCGATCCTCGGATGTGAGGTTTATGTGGCTCCGGGCTCCCGTTTTGACAGAGAAGTGGGAAGTGGGGATGACCGTTATTATCATCTGGTCCTGCTGGCTGAGAATAATCAGGGATACAGCAACCTGATGAAAATTGTATCCAAGGCATTCGTGGAAGGGTTTTATTACAAGCCACGTGTGGATCTGGAGCTTCTGGAAAAATATCACGAGGGTATCATTGCCTTAAGTGCCTGCCTGGCGGGAGAGGTCGCCAGATATCTTGCACGTGGAATGTATGAGGATGCCAAGATCGCGGCATTACGTTACCAGGATATTTTCGGAAAAGGAAATTTCTTTCTGGAGCTTCAGGATCATGGGATCCCGGAGCAGCAGACTGTAAACCAGCAGCTTCTCCGTATGCACAGAGAGACGGGGATCGATCTGGTTGCCACCAATGATGTGCATTACACTATGGCAGAGGATGCGGAACCACATGATGTTCTTCTTTGTCTGCAGACTCAGAAAAAGCTCAGCGATGAGAACAGAATGCGCTATGAGGGCGGCCAGTATTATGTGAAATCACCGGAGGAGATGGCGCGGCTTTTCCCATATGCGCTGGAAGCGCTGGAAAACACGCACAGGATCGCGGAGAGATGTCATGTGGAGATTGAATTTGGTGTGACCAAGCTACCGAAATATGATGTGCCGGACGGACTTACCTCCTGGGAATATCTGAACAAGCTTTGCCATGAGGGACTTGAGCAGCGTTATCATCCGGTAACAGAGGAGCTGAAAAAGCGCCTGGATTATGAGCTGTCTACGATCAAAAACATGGGATATGTAGATTACTTTCTCATTGTATGGGATTTTATCAAATATGCCAGGGACAACGATATCATGGTCGGTCCGGGACGAGGCTCTGCCGCAGGAAGCCTGGTTGCCTATACACTTGGGATCACCCAGCTGGACCCGATCCGGTATGATCTGCTCTTTGAACGCTTCCTGAATCCGGAGCGAGTATCCATGCCGGATATCGATGTGGATTTCTGCTTCGAACGGAGACAGGAGGTTATTGATTATGTAAGAAGAAAATATGGTGATGACTGCGTGGTTCAGATCGTTACCTTCGGTACACTGGCAGCCCGCGGTGTCATCCGTGATGTAGGCCGTGTTCTGGATATGCCTTATGCCCAGGTGGACACCATCGCCAAGATGATCCCACAGGAGCTGAATATCACCATTGACAAGGCACTGGGAATGAATCCGGAGTTTCGCAAGGCTTACGAGGAACAGGACGATATCCATCGTCTGATCGATCTGGCAAAACGTCTGGAGGGGCTTCCGAGGCATACCTCCATGCATGCGGCAGGTGTTGTGATCAGCCAGAAGGATGTATCGGAATACGTACCCCTTTCCAGAGCACAGGATGGTTCCATTGTCACGCAGTTTACCATGACAACACTGGAAGAGCTGGGACTTCTGAAAATGGATTTCTTGGGTCTCCGTACCCTGACGGTTATCCAGAATGCTGTGAAAATGGTGGAAAAAAGTACCGGTATGCTCCTGGATATGCAAAAGATCGACTACAACGACAAAAAGGTACTGGATTCTCTCGGAACAGGACGTACTGACGGCGTGTTCCAGCTGGAGAGTGCCGGAATGAAAAGCTTCATGAAGGAGCTGAAGCCTCAGAGCCTTGAGGACGTGATCGCGGGAATTTCGCTTTACCGTCCGGGTCCCATGGATTTCATTCCGCAGTACATCCGCGGAAAAAACCGTCCGGATACCATCCGTTATGACTGTCCGCAGATGGAGCCGATTCTGAAGCCGACCTATGGCTGTATCGTATACCAGGAGCAGGTTATGCAGATCGTCCGTGAGCTTGCAGGCTACACCCTTGGACGAAGTGACCTGGTGCGCCGTGCCATGTCCAAGAAAAAAGCTTCTGTTATGGCAAAAGAACGTCAGAATTTCGTTTACGGAAACGTGGAAGAGGGAGTACCGGGATGTATCGCCAACGGTATTTCCGAGGAGATCGCAAACAAGATCTACGATGAGATGACAGATTTTGCAAAGTATGCCTTCAATAAGTCTCATGCTGCCGCTTATGCAGTGGTTTCCTACCAGACGGCATATCTCAAATATTACTATCCGGTAGAATTTATGGCTGCACTGATGACATCCGTTGTGGAAATGCCGAACAAGGTTGCCGAGTATATTTCTGTATGCCGCCAGATGGGGATCCGGATCCTTCCGCCGGATATCAATCATGGTGTTTATGGCTTTTCTGTTGACAATGGTTCCATTCGTTATGCACTTTCTGCCATCAAGAGTATCGGCCGTCCGGTAATCGAGGGGATTGTGCGGGAGCGTGAGGAGCACGGAGAATATACCTCCCTGAAAACATTTATTGAGCGAAATATCGACCAGATCAACAAGAGAGTTGTGGAAAATCTGATCAAGGCCGGAGCGCTGGATTGCCTGGAGGGAAACCGGAATCAGAAAATGACGGTTTATACGCAGATCATAGACAGTATCAACCAGGATAAGAAGCATACCATGGCGGGACAGCTGAGTCTTTTTGATATTGCGCCTGAAGAAGATAAAAAGGAATTTGAGATCCGTATGCCGCAGGCAGCAGAATATCCGAAGGAGACGATACTGACCTTTGAGAAGGAAGTTCTCGGCATCTATCTCAGCGGTCATCCGCTGGAGCGTTACCGGAATATGATGGAAAAAATGATCTCTGCAAAAACTTCTGATTTTCAGCCGGATGATGAAACAGGGATACCGGAGGTTTACGATAACCAGAAAGTGATCGTGGGTGGAATGATCACGGATAAAACCATAAAATATACAAAGAATAATAAGGTAATGGCGTTCCTTACAGTGGAAGATCTGGTAGGCACCGTGGAGGTTGTGGTATTTCCACGTGATTACGAAAAATGCCAGATGTTCCTGAATGAAGATGCCCGGCTCTTTATTCAGGGAAGAGTATCCGCAGAAGACGACAAAGCCAGCAAGCTGATCCTGGAAAAGGTCCGTCTTTTTGATGATATGCCAAGAGAACTGTGGCTCCAGTTTGAAAGCCGGGAAGAGTACGCAAAAGCCGAGACCGGTCTGGTAGACGATCTGATGGAATCCAGAGGAAACAGCACGGTGGTTATTTATCTCAAAGATGTCAAGGCAATGAAGAAACTTCCCCCTGCTTATCAGGTCCATATCGAGGATTCCTGGCTGGAGCGCATGTGTAAAAAATATGGAAGTTCCAATGTTAAAATTGTGGAGAGAGTATTGAAAAACTTATAAAAATGCTATAAACTATACCCGAATATGTGTATTACAATAGGTTGTTTCATAAGATGGAGGATAACAATATGGCAGAGAACAAAATCAAAACGATCGGCGTTTTGACCAGTGGCGGTGACGCACCTGGAATGAATGCTGCAATCCGTGCTGTTGTCAGAAGAGGATTAAGCAGCGGACTGAACGTAAAGGGAATCTATAAAGGATACAGCGGTCTCTTAAATGAAGAGATCAGAGATATGACAGCAAGGGACGTTTCCGATACGATTGAGCGAGGCGGAACAATTCTTTATACTGCCAGATGTGCAGAGATGAGAACAGAGGAAGGACAGCAGCAGGCTGCAGAGATCTGCAGAAAGCATGGGATCGACGGCCTTGTTGTTATCGGTGGAGACGGATCCTTCGCAGGTGCTCAGAAGCTTGCGAACCTTGGAATCAATACCATTGGCCTGCCGGGAACTATTGACCTTGATATCGCATGTACCGAGTACACCATCGGTTTCGATACTGCTGTAAATACAGCTATGGAAGCTATTGATAAGGTACGTGATACATCCACATCCCATGAGAGATGCAGTATCATCGAGGTTATGGGACGTAACGCCGGATACCTTGCAGTATGGTGCGGTATCGCAAACGGTGCTGAGGATATCCTGATCCCGGAGAAATATGATTACGACGAGCAGAAGCTTATTGACAATATCGTAGAGAGCCGTAAGAAAGGCAAGAAACACCATATCATCGTAAATGCTGAGGGTATCGGCCATTCAGAGGCTATGGCGAAGCGTATCGAGGCTGCAACAGGTATCGAGACACGTGCAACGATCCTTGGTCACATGCAGCGTGGTGGAAGCCCTACATGTAAGGACCGTGTATATGCGTCCATGATGGGTGCTCTTGCAGTAGATCTTCTTGTTGCCGGAAAACGCAGCCGTGTGGTTGGATACCGTCATGGTGAGTTTGTCGATTTCGACATCAATGAGGCTCTTGCAATGCAGAAGAATGTAGATTCCTACATGTGGGAGGTCTGCAATTCTCTTTCTCATAATTACAGAAAATAAAGATATTTATGAACTTAAAAAAAGTTTCAGACGGATTGCATAAACTGAATACGTCACAAATAATTGCCCTCGGCTTTGCGGGGGTGATTTTTGTAGGTGGACTTATTTTGTGGATGCCGTTCTGCAGTGCACCCGGGCAGGCTGTTACCTTCCCGGATGCTGTTTTTACAGCGGCGACCAGCGTATGTGTGACAGGACTTTCCACAGTTGTTATGGCAGTCCAGTGGAGCCCCATTGGAAAAGCGGTTATCCTGTGCCTGATACAGATCGGCGGGATCGGACTGATCGCACTGGCGAATATGATATTCATCAGCCTCCGGAGGAAAATTTCCCTGAAAAACCGGCGGATCATCAAGGAATCCTATAACCTGGATGAAATGGGTGGAGTCGTGGCTGTAGTCCGCAGTGTGGTGAAATGCGTGTTTCTTGCAGAAGGAATCGGTGCGGTCCTGTATGCGTTTTGCTTTGTACCGGAATTTGGAATAAAAAAAGGTCTGGTGCATGCCATATTTCTGGCGGTATCTGCATTCTGCAACGCTGGGATCGATCTTTTCGGGGAAACAAGCCTTTCGGTATATGTGAGCAATCCGCTGGTCAATATCACTACGATTGGCCTGATCATTGTGTCAGGTCTTGGATTTATCGTCTGGTGGGATCTGTGGGATAAATTCCGCAAGGTTCTGAGAAAAGAGCTCTCCCCATCCAGAGTTTTTCGTGTACTGCGGCTTCAGAGCAAGCTGGTCCTTACGATGACCGGGATCCTGGTATTTTCAGGAGCATTTCTGGTATTTATCTTTGAATCCGGAAACCCTTCCACGCTGAAGGGGGCACCACTGGGAACAAAGCTCATGGCATCCTTTTTCCAGTCAGTGACAACACGTACGGCGGGATTTTATACCATGGATCAGTCGCTTTTGTCCACACCTACCGTGATCATTTCCCTGCTGTGGATGTTTATCGGAGGATCACCCATGGGCACTGCCGGTGGTGTGAAGACTACTACCATTGCGGTTCTGATCCTTTCCATTGCAGCATATCTTCAGGGAAAAAAGGATGTAGAGGTATACGGCCGCAGGATCCGTGAGAGCTATCTCCGTTCTGCCATGGTTGTTGCAGGAACCAGTGTGCTGATCCTTTTTACCATGACGGTGCTTTTGTCCGCAGTAATGCCGGGAGTGGATCTGGCAGATGTTTTATATGAGATCACTTCTGCGGGGGCTACAGTAGGACTTTCCAGAGGACTGACACCTCAGCTGAATGTGGCAGGCAAGTGGATCGTGATCCTTACCATGTATCTGGGACGTATCGGACCGCTGACACTTGGAACAGCAGTTGTGATGCGTGTACGCAACAGGCCGGGAAGCACCACGCATCTCGGTGAAGAAGATATCATGATCGGTTAAACAGGAGAATAGAATGAAAAATAAATCTTTTGCCGTGATCGGGCTTGGACAGTTTGGAATGACTCTGGCGGTGACGCTGGCAGAGTCAGACTGTGATGTCCTTGCCATTGATGACAAAGAAGAAAATATCGAAGAGATTTCCGAAAAAGTAACCTATGCGGTAAAAGCAGATGTCCGTGAACCGGGAATCCTGAAGGCTCTGGGAGTTCAGAATGTGGATGTAGCCATTATCGCAGTTGCCGAAAATCTGGAAGCCAGTATTTCCGCAACCATGCAGGCCAAGGATCTGGGAGTGCCCTTTGTAGTTGCAAAAAGTATGAATTCTCTTCATGGACGTATACTCGACAAAATTGGTGCAGATAAGATCATTTATCCGGAACAGTCCATGGGACTGCGGGTTGCCAGAAATCTTATGTCCGGCGGGTATCTGGATGTATTTGAGCTTTCAGCGGAGTTCAGTATGGCGGAGTTTTCCATGCCGGTATCCTGGAGTGGAAAAAATCTGGTAGATCTGAATGTACGGGAGCGTTTTCACATTAATATCATTGGCATCAAGCAGGGTGAAAATGTCACGGTAGATCTGGATCCTTCCGAACCGCTTCCGGACAACTGTTCCATAATCGCCATCGGAAAAAACAAGGATCTGAATGCAAGTCGTGAGGAATTACGTTAACCGAATACGGATTGCCGGAAGGAGAGAAATAAAAGTATGATAACCAGTGTATCAAATGCAAAAATAAAAAATGTCATGCAGCTGAACCAGAAGGCAAAAGCCAGAAGAGAGCAGGGACTTTTTGTGGCAGAAGGCCGGAAAATGTTTCTGGAAGCACCGGAAAGCTGGGTTTCCCAGGTGTTTGTTTCCGAGGCCGTTTCCCGGGATGAAGAGCTGATGTCCCAGGCAGAAAAATATCCCTGTGAGATCGTGAAGGATTCCGTATTCCGTCAGATGTGTGATACCAAGACTCCCCAGGGGATCCTGACAGTTCTGAAGCTGCCTTCCTGGAGCGAGGAAGAGGTACTAGCGGGAAAAAATCCTCTGGTCATGGTTCTGGAGGATCTTCAGGATCCGGGAAATGCGGGAACCATTCTCAGGACCGGTGAGGGCGCCGGCGTAAGCGGAGTTTTCCTCACAAAAACCTGCGTGGATATCACAAATCCCAAGGTGATCCGTTCTACCATGGGCTCCATTTACAGAATGCCTTTTCTATACGTGGAAGATGTGGTATCATTAGAAAAGAAGCTGAAAGAAAAGGGAATCCGCAGTTTTGCAGCTCATCTGAAGGGTGAGAATTCCTATGATCAGGAATCCTATAAGGGCGGTACCGCATTTTTCATCGGAAACGAGGGAAAGGGCCTGACTGATCAGGCGGCGGAGGCAGCAGACTGTCTGATCCGCATTCCCATGTGCGGAAAGGTAGAATCGCTGAATGCTGCCATGGCATCAGGAATTCTGATGTACGAAGCTGCAAGACAGAGAAGAGAATAAGAGAGGAGGGGTTTTATGACACCTTTGGCCTGGCTTGGAATACTGGCAATTTTACTGGTAATTGAAGCAATCACGGTAGGACTTACCACTGTCTGGTTTGCAGGCGGTGCTCTTGTGGCGTGCATTGCCTCGTGGCTTGGTGGGGGAATTGTTGTACAGCTCCTTTTATTTTTCGGAGTTTCCGTGGTGCTTCTGATCTTTACCAGACCTCTGGCGGTCCGCTACATGAACAAGGGCGTGGAAAAGACCAATGCAGAGAGCCTTCTGGGAAAAAGAGCCGTAGTGATACAGCCGGTCAACAACCTGGCCCAGACCGGGCAGGTGCGGATCAATGACATCGAGTGGACTGCACGGACCGCAGATGACGGGGAAGAAATTCCAACAGGTGCAGTGGTTGAGATCGAAGAGATCCGCGGAGTGAAGCTGATCGTAAAAGAAATTAGCAAGGAGGGCTAAATTATGGGTGGAGTTGTTGTTTTGCTTGTAGTCATCGTTCTTGTGCTGTGGGTACTTGCATCCTGTATCCGCATTGTACCGCAGGCCTATGCAGTGGTACTGGAACGTCTTGGCGCTTACAAGGCTACCTGGAGTACAGGAATCCATTTCAAGGTTCCGTTCATTGAGCGTGTTGCAAGAAGAGTAAACCTGAAAGAACAGGTTGTGGATTTTCCACCGCAGCCGGTAATTACCAAAGATAATGTAACCATGCAGATCGATACGGTTGTATTTTTCCAGATCACAGATCCGAAGCTTTACGCATATGGCGTTGAGAATCCGATCATGGCGATCGAGAATCTTTCTGCTACAACACTTCGTAACATCATCGGTGATATGGAGCTGGATGAGACACTGACATCCCGAGAGGTTATCAATACCAAGATGCGTGCTTCCCTTGATGTGGCTACAGATCCATGGGGAATCAAGGTTAACCGTGTGGAGCTTAAGAACATCATTCCTCCGGCAGCCATCCAGGATGCCATGGAGAAACAGATGAAGGCTGAGCGTGAGAGACGAGAAGCCATTCTGAAAGCAGAAGGAGAGAAACGTTCCACCATCCTTGTTGCAGAGGGTAAAAAACAGTCCGCTATCTTGGATGCTGAGGCTGAGAAGCAGGCGGCAATCCTTCATGCGGAGGCTCAGAAGGAGCGTATGATCAAAGAGGCTGAAGGACAGGCACAGGCAGTCCTTAAAGTACAGCAGGCAACTGCAGAAGGACTTCGTATGATCAAGGAAGCAGGAGCAGATGAATCTGTTCTTACTCTGAAGAGCCTGGAGGCTCTTACAAAGGTTGCTGACGGCAAGGCAACGAAGATTATCATTCCGTCCGAGATACAGGGCATCGCAGGGCTGGCAACATCCCTGAAGGAAATCATGACAGATAAACCGGCAGAGCAGAAATAAATCTGCAGCCATGAGGAGGACATATTATGAATCTTAAAGGAAGAAATTTCCTGACACTGAAAGACTTTACACCGGAAGAGATCACTTACATGATCGACCTTGCAGCAGATCTGAAGGCAAAGAAAAAAGCAGGAGAGCTTCATGAGTATTACAGAGGTAAGAATATTGCCCTGATCTTTGAAAAAACAAGCACAAGAACACGCTGTTCCTTCGAAGTGGCAGCTCATGATCTGGGAATGGGTTCTACCTATCTGGATCCCACAGGATCCCAGATCGGAAAGAAGGAGAGCATCGCAGATACTGCAAGAGTTCTCGGAAGAATGTATGAGGGAATCGAGTACCGTGGCTTCGGTCAGGATATTGTTGAGGAGCTTGCGAAGCATGCAGGTGTACCAGTATGGAATGGCCTGACAAACGAGTATCATCCGACACAGATGCTTGCAGATATGCTGACAGTACGTGAACATTTCGGCAAACTGAAAGGCCTGAAGCTTGTATACATGGGCGATGCCCGTTACAACATGGGTAACTCCCTGATGGTTGTATGCTCCAAGCTTGGTCTTGATTTCGTAGCCTGCACCAATAAGAAATATTTCCCGAATGATGAGCTTGTAGCACAGTGTCAGCAGTGGGCAGAAGAGGCAGGTTCCACCATCACTCTCACAGAGGATGTGGAGGTAGGAACAAAAGATGCGGACATCATCTACACAGATGTATGGGTATCCATGGGCGAGCCTGACGAAGTATGGACAGAGCGTATCCACGACCTGACACCATACAAGGTTACCAGACATGTAATGGAGAACGCCGGTGAAAAGGCGATCTTCCTTCACTGTCTGCCGGCATTCCATGATCTTAAGACAAAGATCGGAAAAGAGATGGGCGAGCGTTTCAACCTTACAGATATGGAGGTTACAGACGAAGTATTCGAGTCTCCGCAGTCCAAGGTATTCGACGAAGCTGAGAACCGTATGCACACCATTAAGGCTGTGATCGTTGCAACATTAGGAGAGCCGGAGAAATAATGTCAGATTTATTTAATGAAGAAATAATTTCACAGGCAACACATACAAAATGGGCGGGCAAAACCGTCCATTTTGCAAGAGAAACAGATTCCACAAACCTCTGGGGAAAACGTGCCTGGAGGGAAGAAGGCGCAGGACACGGGGAGCTGTTTGTGGCAGAATATCAGTCAGCAGGACGCGGACGTTTTACAAGACGATGGAGTGCGCCGCCGGACAGTGCCATTACTATGAGTATCCTTATCTGCCCGGAATTTTCTCCGCAGAAGGCGCCGATGCTGACACTTGTTATGGGACTTTCAGTTGCACAGGCAGTAGCAGAGCTCGGTCTTGAGGTAGGGATCAAATGGCCTAACGATGTAGTTGTTTCCCGCAAAAAGATCTGCGGTATCTTAACCGAAATGACCATGAAGCAGGATAAGATCGGCTGTGCAGTTATCGGAGTCGGGATTAACGTAAACATGGAAAGCTTTCCGGAAGAAACGGCAGATAAGGCTACCTCTCTGTATCTGGAAAGCGGACATCCCTTTGACCGGGCACAGGTAGTCGGACTTGTGATGAAGCATTTTGAGGAAAATTATGAGAGATTTGTACAGACAGAGGATCTCAGCGGCCTGAAACCGGATTATGAGAAAATGCTGGCCAATCTGAACCAGCCGGTACGTGTACTGGATCAGAATGATCCATATGAGGGGATCGCAAGAGGGATCAATGCCGGCGGAGAGCTTCTGGTAGAGCGTGCAGACGGTACAGTCGAGGAAGTAAATTCCGGAGAGGTTTCTGTACGTGGTTTATACAGCTATGTGTAAAACATGCAGCACAGATCGGATAAAATTTCCGGTAGCGATTTTCCGTTGATGTTTTATTGCAGTAGTGGAAAAAACAAGAATCTCCCTGCTTTAGCTGTGGGGAGTGTCAAGTTATAAATAAAGGAGATTTTATGTATCAGGATAACATTGTGCTCTGCGGAGCAAGCTCTTATGAGCAGAAATATTATTTTAACCAGGATTTTGCGTCTCTTCCTGAGACGGTAAAGCAGGAGCTGCAGATCATGTGTGTGCTTTTCACAGAGGATGTAGGCGGGATCCTGACACTGGAATTTGATGAGGACGGCAGTCTGCAGTTTAAGACTGAGGCCCTGGAGGCAGATGCCCGTTTTGACGAGATCGGAAGTGCACTGAAGATCAAGGAACTCCAGCGGGACAAAAGAGAGCTTCTGGAATCTCTGGAAATGTATTACAAGGTATTTTTCCTGGGAGATATCCCGGATGAGGAACTGCAGAAAAAAGCAGATGCCGTTGAGGAATGATCCATGAAGATGCAGTGGAAGATCGGAAATGTGGAGATACCGAACCCCTTTGTGCTTGCACCGATGGCAGGGGTTACGGATCTGGCATTTCGAAGACTTTGCAAGGAGCAGGGTGCAGGCCTGATCTGTATGGAAATGGTCAGTGCCAAGGCAATCTCTTTTCATAATAAGAATACAGAGGCGCTGATGGAGATCGATCCCGGGGAGCATCCGGTATCCATGCAGCTTTTCGGCAGCGAGCCGGACCTTATGGCAGAGGTGGCAAAAAGCATTGAGGAGCGTCCCTTTGACATTCTCGATATCAATATGGGATGTCCGGTTCCCAAGGTGGTAAATAATGGCGAGGGCTCAGCTCTTCTGAAGGATCCTCAGCTGATCGAAGAGATCGTCCGCAGTGTTTCCGGAGCAGTTTCCAAGCCGGTAACGGTGAAGGTCCGCATTGGCTTTGATGAAAATACGCCGGTGGATGTGGTGGAGATCGCAAAACGGGTGGAGGATGCCGGTGCAGCAGCCATCGCAGTTCATGGAAGGACCAGACAGCAGTATTATTCCGGTCAGGCGGACTGGGATGCTATCCGCAGGGTGAAGGAAGCGGTGACTATTCCGGTGATAGGAAACGGAGATATCGTTTCACCGGAAACTGCAGAAGCCATGTTTAAAGAAACTGGCTGCGATGCAGTGATGATCGGTCGTGCAGTACGTGGGAACCCGTGGATCTTCCGGGAGCTGAACCACTATTTCCGCACCGGGGAAAAGCTTCCCAGGCCAACCGCAGAGGAAGTCTGCGAGATGATCCTGCGCCATGCCGAAGATCAGATCGCGATCAAGGGTGAGTATATCGGGATCCGCGAAATGCGGAAGCATGTAGCCTGGTATACAGCCGGTATGCGGCACAGTGCGGGAATCCGGAGAGAATCTAATAATATTTCAAGCTATGAAGAGCTGAAAAAGCTTACAGATATGGTACTGGAGCGATAAAAGAGAAAAGTATGCCGGAGAAAACGAAACGTTCTATTGACAAGGAACGGGGCGCGTGCTACAGTCAGTTAGCGGGAATCCGCAGAAAGTTTTTTTGTTTTACAGGAGAAAGATAATGGCAGATAAAATAGCAGTTTTAATTCCTTGCTACAACGAAAGCAAGACGGTAGCAAAGGTTATCCGCGATATGAAAAAAGCACTTCCGGAGGCTGTGATCTACGTATATGATAATAACTCTACAGATGGAACAGACGAGATCGCCAGAAAAGAAGGGGCAGTTGTCCGTTATGAGTATCAGCAGGGAAAAGGAAACGTGATCCGCAGTATGTTTCGGGATATCGATGCGCAGTGTTATCTTATGGTAGATGGCGACGATACTTATCCGGCAGAGTTTGCAGCTGAAATGTGCAGCAAGGTTCTGGAGAAAGGCACAGACATGGTAGTTGGTGACCGCCTTTCTTCTACATATTTTACAGAGAACAAGAGACCTTTCCACAACTTTGGAAACAGCATCGTAAGAGGTTCCATTAACCGTCTTTTCAAAAGCAACATCAAGGATATCATGACAGGTTACCGTGCCATGAGTTACCGCTTTGTAAAAACATTCCCGGTACTTTCCAGGAATTTTGAGATCGAGACAGAGATGACGATCCACGCCATCGATAAGAACATGCAGGTTGAGAATGTAGTCATTGAATATCGTGACAGGCCGGAGGGAAGTGAGTCCAAGCTGAATACTTATGCAGATGGATTTAAGGTCCTGAAGACTATTGTGAAAATGTTCAAGAATTACAAGCCGCTGGAGTTCTTCTCCCTTATCGCAGCAGTGCTGTTTGTGGTGGGAATGGTATTCTTTATTCCGGTGCTGGTACATTTTCTGGAGGTTGGGACAGTGGAAAAGATCCCGACATTGATCGTCAGCGGGTTTGTGATCCTGACAGCTATCATCTGCTGGTTTTCCGGGATCATCCTTTCTACACTGGTCAATCAGCATAAACAGGATTTTGAGTATCAGACACAGATGGTGACTAATCGTTATAAAGATCTTTTTCCGGAGAAGAAATAAGGAATCAGACCGGGCAGGATAATACAGAAAAGCCGTGTTGAAATCTGAGATTTCGCGCGGCTTTTTTTGCATATTTCAGGGACCCTTTTTCGACGTGGAATGCTTGACAATACTGGGGCTTTTCGGTATAATACAGGAATTGTGAATATCCTGAGATTTTTACGCCCTTTTTTAGAAAAAAGAGCTCTTGGGAATGGTAGCAACAGAAATATCCGAAGCTGTATTTTTTTCAGAAAAAACAGCACGGTTTTGAAAGGAAGTAAGGCAAAATGGAAGAAGCAAAGAAGAACTTACTCACATACGCAGGACTTAGAAAACTGGAAGACGAGCTGCACGATCTGAAAGTTGTTAAGAGAAAAGAAGTAGCAGGAAAGATCAAAGAGGCCAGAGAGCAGGGAGACCTTTCTGAGAACGCAGAGTACGATGCAGCAAAGGATGAGCAGAGAGATATCGAGGCACGTATCGAGGAGATCGAGAAGATCCTCAAGAACGCTGAGGTTGTAGTAGAGGACGAAGTCGATCTTGACAGAATCAGCGTAGGCTGCAAGGTTAAGGTTCATGATTATGAATTTGAGGAAGATATGGAGCTGAAGATCGTAGGTTCCACAGAGGCTAACAGCCTTGAGGGAAAGATCTCCAATGAGTCTCCGGTAGGTAAAGCACTGATCGGTGCACACACCAACGATATCGTTGAGGTTGAGATGCCGTCCGGAATCATGAAATACAAGGTTCTTGAGATCCAGAGAAACGTATAAAGCAGACAACGGAGCGGATCGCACAGATCCGCTTGAACGACAGATAGATTAAGGAGGCCAACAAGTGGCAGAGCAGAAGAAGCAGGATGTAAACCAGCTGCTTAAGGTACGTCGTGACAAACTGGCAGACCTTCAGGCAAATGGCAGGGACCCGTTTCAGATCACAAAATTTGATCAGACACATCATTCCCTTGAGGTAAAGAATCTCTATGAAGCACATGAGGCAGAGCTTCTCAAAGATCGCAAGGAGCTTGATGTAACAGGTCTTGATGAAGAGCAGGCAAAAGAGGCTCAGAAGAAGGATTATGAAGAAAGAAGAAGCATCATGGACGCAAGCCCGATCCATGTATCGATCGCAGGACGTATGATGTTCAAGCGTGTAATGGGAAAAGCTTCTTTCTGCAATATCCAGGATTTACAGGGTAACATTCAGGTTTATGTGGCAAGAGATGCCATTGGAACCGATTCCTATGCAGATTTCAAGAAATCTGATATTGGCGATATTTTTGGTCTGGAGGGATTTGCTTTCAGAACAAGAACAGGTGAGATCTCCATTCATGCAGAGAAGATGACTCTTCTTTCCAAGAGCTTACAGATCCTTCCTGAGAAATTCCACGGACTGACAGATACAGATACCCGTTATCGTCAGAGATATGTGGATCTTATCATGAACCAGGACAGCAAGAATGTATTTATCAAACGTTCCCAGATCCTTAAGGAGATCCGTAACTTCCTTGCAGGACGTGACTTCATGGAAGTTGAGACACCAATGCTGGTTTCCAACGCAGGCGGTGCAGCTGCAAGACCATTTGAGACACATTACAACGCACTGAACGAAGACGTTAAGCTTCGTATTTCCCTGGAGCTTTATCTTAAGAGACTGATCGTAGGCGGACTTGAGAGAGTTTACGAGATCGGCCGTGTATTCCGTAACGAGGGTGTTGATACCCGTCACAATCCGGAGTTCACTCTGATGGAGCTTTATCAGGCATATACTGATTATGAGGGAATGATGGAGCTGACAGAGTCCATGTTCCGTTACCTTGCAGAGAAGGTCTGCGGTTCCACAAAGATTTCCTACAATGGTATCGAGATCGATCTTGGAAAGCCTTTCGCACGTCTGACCATGAACGATGCCATCAAGAAATATGCAGGAATCGACTTTGACGAAGTAGCAGATGATGAGGCAGCCAAGAAGCTTGCTGACGAGCATCATATCGAGTATGAGGATCGCCATAAGAAGGGTGATATCATCAACCTCTTCTTCGAGGAGTACTGTGAGAAAGAGCTGATTCAGCCGACATTTATCATGGATCATCCGATCGAGATTTCTCCGCTGACCAAGAAGAAACCTTCCGATCCGAACAAGGTAGAGCGTTTCGAGCTCTTTATCAATACATGGGAAATGTGTAACGCATATTCCGAGCTCAACGACCCGATCGATCAGAGAGAGCGTTTCAAAGCACAGGATGCTCTTGCAGACGCAGGTGATGAGGAAGCCAACCACACAGATGAAGACTTCCTGAATGCACTGGAGATCGGTATGCCGCCAACAGGTGGTATCGGATACGGAATCGACCGTCTCGTTATGCTCCTGACAGACAGCCAGGCTATTCGTGACGTACTTCTGTTCCCGACGATGAAGTCCCTGGACGCTGATAAGAAAGTTTCCAAGACAACAAACAGCACTTCTGAAGCTGCACCGGAGAAAGAAGAAGTGATCGATTTCTCTAAGGTAAAAGTGGAGCCGTTATTCGAAGAATTTGTAGATTTCGATACTTTTAGCAAGTCTGATTTCAGAGCTGTAAAGGTAAAAGCATGTGAAGCTGTTAAGAAATCCAAGAAGCTTCTGCAGTTCACTCTGGATGACGGAACAGGCACAGATCGTACGATTTTAAGCGGTATTCACGCTTATTACGAGCCAGAAGAACTGGTAGGCAAGACACTGATCGCTATCACAAATCTGCCTCCAAGAGCTATGATGGGAATTGAATCCTGTGGTATGTTGCTTAGTGCAATCCACGAAGAAGAAGGAGAAGAAAAACTTCATCTTCTGATGGTTGATAACCACATTCCGGCTGGTGCAAAGCTGTACTAAAATTAAATATAAAATGTCTAAAACCATGATGTCAGACCGCATTTGACAACAATTTGACAACAAAATTTGGGATAATAATGAATCGTTATGAAGCATGACGAATTTCAGGTGGAAAGACACGGGTTTGGCAATGAAGCAAGAGCACTTCTTAGAGTTGATCTAAGAGGTGCTTTTTTTCGTGGAAAAGTTATATTCCGGCAGTCAACTTCTGTAAAACAGTAAATCTAATTTTGGAGGAAAGCATTATGAATGAAAAGTACAAACCGATTACAAGTATGAAGGAAGTTCCGGAACATTTAAGAAAATTACGCCGACAGTATCTGCGATATCAACAGGCAGAGATTATTTACAGTATCTCTCATAAGAAACTCTTAGAGCTTGCCAGTGATGCAGGAGCTATTTACAGAATTGATGGAACGGTACTGATTCGTCGTGATATTTTTGATGATTACCTGGAACGTTTCCATGAACCGGCAACAGGAAAAGATAAGGAGAAGAAGACAGATGAGCGGTAATGTATGGATGTTTTCAGATGAGATTGACGATGAAGATCTGGAATTTATGAGCCATGACTATGTGACCTACAATATGGCGTGTGAGTATTACCGGTTGGGAATGAAACCTGTTATTCGCATGGCACATGAAGCTGGAGCAGTCTATAAGATTGGAAAGAAAGTTTTGATTCGAAGAAGTATATTTGAAGCATATTTACGTGAGCAAAGGAAAATCTGAGGGAGGCAAGCACATGAGCGAATTAAGAAAAAAGATACATGATGATAATAATGGATTGGATTATGTACTGGTAGGAGATTATTATCTGCCAGTGTTATCCTTACCGGAAGAAACCAGACCGATTGGCTGCTGGGGGATGCTACGGAAGGAATATCTGAAAGAACATAAATCAGGAATGTATAGCTGTCTTCTTCTGACCGTCAGGCTGGACAGTCATCTGGCAGATGTGAATGAACAGGCACAGGAACGCTTTGAGCTGATTGAAGCACAGATGAGAAGTGCTGAGGGCGTAACAGAGGACTTGAAAGCACAGAATCCTATGGAATGGGTTCGCAGGGCAAATAATATCAGGAATCGTGCACAGGAAATTGTATTGAACGAATTGGTGTATGTATAGGAGGGCAAATGAGATACAGGATTGAGAAAGAGCAGGTGGGAATCTATGAAAATGACAAAAGAAATTGAAGAATTTTTAAATCTGGCAATAACAGAACACATGGGAAAGGCATATACGGACTGGAAATTAAAACAGCAAACAGATACAGAACCAGATAAAGTCGAGGAAGAATATGAAAAAGTAATAGTTTCACTTTCGCCGGAGCAGGAAGAAGCGATTACGAAATATTGTGATGCTATATTCAACAGTGGAGCAGATACAGAGGAATTCTTTTATCGACTGGGATTAAAAGATGGGATGAAGTTGAAAAAGTGCATGAAACAGATCCTTAAAGCATTGTCCTGAATAAGAGAGTAGTTTAGAGTGAAAAAGTTCAGAGAAGACATGGGGAGCTGTCTTTCTTTTGGGGAAGACAGCTTTTCACCTATCAGAGACTATGCAGGAGGAAACAAGGATGGGAAATATATTTGGATATATACGTGTCAGTAGTCGGGATCAAAACGAAGATCGGCAATTGATTGCATTGAAGGAGTTGGCTATCCCAGAAAAGAATATTTTTATTGATAAACAGTCTGGAAAAGACTTCAAGCGCCCACAATACAGAAAAATGATTCGACGTGTCCGGAAAGATGATCTTCTTTATATAAAAAGTATTGATCGCTTAGGACGTAACTATGCGGAAATACTGGAACAGTGGAGAATTCTCACAAAAGATAAAGGAATTGATATTGTGGTTCTTGATATGCCTTTACTTGACACTCGCCGGGGAAAAGATTTGATGGGAACGTTTCTGTCAGATATTGTATTGCAGGTACTGTCATTTGTAGCAGAAAACGAAAGAACAAATATTCGGCAAAGGCAGGCAGAAGGTATTGCAGCGGCAAAAGCCAGAGGTGTGCGGTTCGGTAGACCACCAAGCAGATTGCCAGATAATTTTCACGATGTGTATCAGCGGTGGAAAAACGGGAAAATAACTGGAACGTCTGCTGCGAAAGAATGTAATATGCCCTTATCAACTTTTCGGTATCGTGCAGAAATTTACGAAAAAGCCAAATTATTGTAAGGTGGGTGTTTTACATGAAAGTGTACTTTTTGACAAGTGCTTTGGAGGTATCGTCAACGAACTTCTATCGTTGGAAGATAGGCTGTTTTATGATATTATGGAGTAGTAGAGAAAAAATGAGCATTTTACAGGAAAGTACACATTTTTGCAGATGAATGATGATATACAGATACATGATAAGTATCGGTACTTTACCTGTCTGAGTTAATAGATTATGAATATGAGAGCTTACGGATACGCAGGAGGAAAAAAACGATGACCGATGCAGAACAGAGGGAAGCTGCCCGCCAATTTGCAAATAAATGGAAGGGGAGAGGAAGAGAAGATGAGGATGGAAGATCATATTGGATTGATTTTCTGTCAAACGTTCTTGGAATGGAGAATGTGACAGATCGTGTGGAATTTGAGAAAAAAGTTGTGGTAGATGGAAATACAAAAAGAATTGATGTGTATATTCCAGAAACGCATGTATTGATTGAACAAAAGAGTCTTGGTAAAGCACTGGACCATAAGATTATGAATTCTGGTTCAATAGAACTGACGCCGTATGATCAAGCAAAACGATATAATGATAATCTCCCATATGATGAAAAGGCACGTTGGATCATTACCAGCAATTTCTCTGATATATGGATTTATGATATGAATGCCAGAGTACCGGAGGCAGTAAAAATATCATTGGATGAAATACCGAGTAAGTATCCGTTGCTTGATATTTTAATAAAGAAAGATGTGCAGAAAATCTCTCACGAGATGGAAGTATCGATTAAAGCAGGAGATATTGTTGGACTGCTTTATGAAGCATTCCTTACACAGTATAAGATTCCAGAAGTAAAAGCGAAAGAGGAAACCATTGAACAAAAAGAGAAAAGAGAGCATAAACTGAAAAGTCTGAATGCTTTATGTGTTCGAATTGTGTTCTGTCTTTATGCCGAGGATGCTGGGATTTTTGGAAAACGGAATATTTTCCATGATTATCTGAAAGCATATGAAGTGAAAGACTGTAGGCGTGCATTACTGGAACTGTTTAAAGTCTTGGATACACCTGTCTCTGAGAGAGACGAATATTTAGAAGAAGATTTAGCACAGTTTCCGTATGTGAATGGTGGATTGTTTTCAGATGAAACTATTGAGATTCCGCCGTTGACAGAAGAAATCAAAGAATTACTTTTGACCAAAGCTTCTGAAGATTTTGACTGGAGTGATATATCCCCTACAATTTTTGGGGCAGTGTTTGAGTCAACGTTAAATCCAGAAACGAGAAGATCCGGTGGAATGCACTATACAAGTATTTCCAATATACATAAAGTGATTGATCCGTTGTTTCTCGATAAATTGCAGACGGAATTTCATGAGATTTTGAAAATACAGGTGCAGAGGACAAAAGTAAAACGTCTGGATGAATTTCAGAATAAACTGGCTTTACTGACATTTTTAGATCCGGCTTGTGGTTCGGGAAATTTTCTGACGGAAACATATTTATCACTTCGACGGTTAGAAAATGAAGTCATTCGTGAAAAAGTTGGTGGTCAGATGACGTTGGGAGATGTTCATAATCCAATCAGAGTATCCATTCAACAATTTTATGGAATTGAGATCAATGACTTTGCCGTGACAGTAGCAAAGACAGCTTTGTGGATTGCAGAATCACAGATGATGGAGGAAACAAAAAATATTGTATATGGGTTCAATGATGATTTCCTTCCGTTGAAGACGTATGTAAATATTGCAGAAGGTAATGCACTGAAGATAGATTGGAACAGCGTTGTTTTGGCTAAGTCATTATCTTATATAATGGGGAATCCACCTTTCGTTGGTGCAAGGTGGATGGGAGAAAAACAAAAAGAAGATGTTGCTGATATATTTGCTGGATGGAAAAGTGTAGGTAATCTCGATTATGTAAGTTGCTGGTATAAAAAGGCATCTGATTACATGAAGGAAAATATAAATATCAGAGCAGCTCTTGTATCGACTAATTCAATTACTCAGGGAGAGAGCGTTTCCATTTTGTGGAAACCACTGTTTGAAGATGGAATACAAATTGATTATGCATATAGAACATTTATATGGGATAGTGAGGCTTCAATCAAAGCACATGTACATTGTGTCATTATAGGATTTAGTAGAAAAAATGGTGCAGAGTATCAGAAGAAGATATATTCCAAGGACGATATAATAGTAGCAAAAAATATTAATGGTTATCTGCTGGATGCAGATAATATTTCAATTGAAAAAAGAATGAAACCTTTATCAGATGTTCCACCTATTTCATTAGGAGGACAGGCAATAGATGGCGGATATTTGATACTTACGGAAGAAGAAAAAGAAGAATTGATATCTAAAGAGCCACAGGCAATATCTTTCATCAGACATTATATGATGGGAAAAGATTTTATTGATAGAAAACCAAGATATTGTATATGGCTGGTTGGGGCAGATCCATCATTATTGAAACGGTGTCCGCTTGTCAGAGAAAGAATTGATAAAGTTCGTGAATTTAGAATGGCAAGCACGAGAAATAATACAAGAAAAGCTGCAGATACTCCAGGATTATTTGCATCAATACTTGAATATGATTCTCCGTATATAGCGATACCGAAGGTGTCATCACAAAACAGAAGATATATTCCAATGGATTATCTGGATGGTGAAATTATTCCGGGTGATAAACTTTTTACAATGCCATCTGCAACAAGCTATGAGTTTGGTATATTGATGTCGAATGTTCATATGGCATGGACAAGAGTTGTATGTGGCAGATTAAAGAGTGATTATAGTTATTCTAATACGATTGTTTACAATAATTTCCCATGGCCGTCACCTACGGATGAACAAAAAGAAAAGATAAAGAAAACTGCACAGGCAATCTTAAATGCCAGAGCACTTTATCCAAATAGCAGTCTTGCAGATCTTTATGACCCGTTGACTATGCCGCCGGAATTACTTAAAGCACATAACGCAAACAACAGAGCTGTGATGGAGGCTTATGGATTCAGCACTAAAATGTCGGAAGCCGATTGTGTGGCAGAATTGATGAAAATGTATCAGAAGCTGACAGAAGAAAAATAGAAAATAATGATTAACCGAAAAGGCATTACCCGCAAATGGTTAGTGCCTTTTGTTTTGACTACTATAAAAATTGTATCTGTTTTCAGTTAAATTCTTTTAAATAAAAAGTATTCGCATGAGTTTTAATACAAATGTACAAAATGACAAGTGAATAAATAATAAAATAATAGAAGAACAAAAGATGAATAAAAAACAAATAAAAGACGAAAAGAAAACAAGAAAATAAATAGGATTGAACAGAATGGATGAATATGTTATAATCATATAGAAAACAGAAAGGAGGCGAGCAGAGTGATTGATTTATCAAATTTTAAGACGTTTGACTTTAGCGAGGGTGTACCATATATTTCGATTACAAGTAATGGTATTACATTCAACAAATCTGTAATCATGAAGATGAAATACCCAACATATGTAAAGCTTCTGATAAACGAATCTGATAAACAGATTGCGGTTCAAGCATGTGATGAACATGATGATAAGTCAGTACAGTTTTATAAGGAAAAATCAAATGGTGTTTTGTCGGTTCGATGGAATACAAAAGATTTGATTAACACGATTGCAAGAATTTGTGATTGGGATTTGAGTCAGTTGTCGTATCGAGTAAATGGCGTATTAGTTCCAGAAATGAATTTAATGCTGTTTGATTTGAATGAAGCAGTCACTATGGTATAAGGCTTGCAACTTTTCTGATTCCAAAAAAAGAGTTCATTTGAGATTAGGGCCTCAAACGAACTCTGGCGGAAATAGCAGAGACAAAAGATCATCTACTAAAACCATATCTTTCAAATATATTTTAGTATTTGTTTCTGCCAATTTCCATACTTTTTCGGATTCGTCTGAGAAAAATCTTTTGGAAAGGAGGCAGATTGCATGGTAAAATGTGACCAGACTGACATGGTTTTTACAGCATATATTACATTAAGAAATGGAAATCGTTTATATGCTAAGCAGGTTGGCAAAAAGGTATTTTGCTTTCCACGTAAAGAAGCCAAAGAAAAGAACGATAAATAAATTATAAGTAACAATATGTTCGAGAATGTTTGATGATCACATTCTCTCTTAAAAAGAAAGAGAGACAAAACATGAATAAAAAATCAAGTGGACAGAAATTATCAACACAGGCTTCAAAAATTATGAGATCGAATAATAGTTCTCAAATTCAGAAGTCATTAGCTGCAAGTGTATTGTCACAGAGAAACACCGGAAAAATTACTGGTAAAGCTATGGAAACAAAGGCATCTATGGTAATGAACAGTAATAAGTATTCTGGAACAACAAAGAGTTTAGCTGCAAGTGTACTTTCGCAATCAGATAAAAACAGATAAATAATGATTATCCCAAAGGGCATTAACCGTAAATGGTTAGTGCCTATTTTTTTTGCTTTTTTTCAAAATCATCTGACATTATATCCTCTGCCACGTGTGATTAGTGGAAAAATGATTTTTCTAAGAAAATATCTGCCCTCACGTTCTATGTAACAGGTAATTAGTGAAGAAATATTTCATTTATGTATAACAAACTTGCAAAAGAGGGTTGGTAAATACCGTTTTTAAAGCTTTATAGGTAGAGGAACAATTATTTTTCAAAATCATGTCCGTTTTTATACGCCTCAGTACAGAGTATATGAAGGAACTAACGAAAACAAAAGGTAAGGTAATAAAAACGCAAAAAAATATCACGAATTTTTTGCATCGTGCCAGGTCATTTGACTTTAGTAATTAGAGGACGTTTTGAAAATGTTCCTTTGTTGAACCTTGACAACTGATAAGTGCACCCTGGAAGTCTACCAGGAGTCTTGCCATGACCTTTCTTTTCTGAAAGTGAGCGAGATCATAATGACACTCCCGATGATGGGCGGCTGACCGGAGCCTTATGGTCAGTGACCTGTATATGCAGGCAGAGGCAGTCTGAGATGGCTGCAGGTGACAGGGAAACGCACGGAAACCGCTGGCGAAAAAGTAACTGATAATAATATTCACAGGGCGAAATGCCTGGAAAGGATGATAATGACTATGAATAAGGTTATTTTAATGGGAAGATTGACAAAAAATCCGGAAATTAAATATGCCGGGAAAGATAATGATATGGCAGTAGCAAGATACATGCTGGCAGTAAACAGAAGATATAAACGTGATGGGGAACAGGAAGCAGATTTTATTTCCTGTGTAACATTTGGAAAGAGTGCAGAGTTTGCACAGAAATATCTTCATAAAGGAATGCGGATTGTGATCGGTGGTCGTATCAGTACTGGTAATTATAAGGACAAGGATGGAAAGATGATTTATACCACGGATGTAATTGTGGAAGAGCATGAATTTGCTCAGAACAAGGACAACAGCGGTGGTGAAAACTCAACTGGTACACCGAAAACAGATAAGGACGGATTTATGGAAGCAGCAGAAGGTGAGATCCCATTTGACTAATCTGGAATAAGTGGTTGGAGGTGTGGATTATGGGTGTGAGTTATAGCAGATTATGGAAAATGCTCATTGATAAAAATATGAAGCGAGTAGAGATACAATACCTCGCCGGAATCAGCGGAAATATTCTTGCCCGGATGGGAAAAAACAAGTATGTGTCCATGGAGACAGTTGAGAAGATCTGTAAAAAAATGGACTGTACCATTGATGAGATGATGGAATTTACGGATGATGAAAATAGCACGCCGGATACGGCATAATTCTCTTAGCAAGCTAAGAGCGCACTTCTATACAGGCAATTACATCTGCCTGTATCGTGCGACCTGCGGTGCTGTTCCCGGATTTGAGAAATCTTAATCCGGGAATGTAGCGAAATCATAGATTTCGGACAAGGGGATAGCTCCCCTTGCGGCACAGGTGCCTATCTCATTTATATCAGGGAATCAGCATTTATGAGAGAAAGCTGGTTCTTTTTGTTTGTGAAAATAAGGAGAGACAGACAATGACCAGAGAGAAGAACCCCAAATATGAATCCATGTCACTGGAAGAATTGAAAGCCAACATGGAAAAAAGTAAAAAGGAACTTGAACAGGCAATGCACAATAAGAATATTCTGGAACAGAGAAAAAAGCTGATCGAGAGGAAAGAACGATCACACCGATTGGTGGTTAAAGGTGCTGAGTTTGAAAAAGCGTTTCCTATGTCCAAAGATCTTGAGCAGGAGGATTTCCAGAAAGTAATGAATGAAATGAAAGTTCTTAAATACAACAGAGATACAGTCCGGGATAGATATCTGGAGGCAGGAAGAAAGGAACGACAGCAGATTGCTGAAGAAGTAAAGAAAACCACGAAGGGAGATGATAGCTGATGGCACTTTATCATTTTTCTGTAAAGCAGGTATCCAGAGGAAAAGGGCAGACAGTGGTGAATTCGGCTGCGTATATTTCCGGGCAAAAATTGTATAACGATTATTATGGACAAGTCCATGATTACACGAGGAAATCCGGTGTGATGTTTACAGAAATCCTCAAACCGGATTATGTGCCGGAACGATTATCAGACAGGGAAACATTATGGAACGAGGTAGAGAGAGCAGAAAAGGGCAAGCGGGCACAGCTTGCCTATTCTTTTGACATTGCATTGCAGAATGAACTGACGTTAGAGGAGAATATCCAACTGGCGAGAGAATTTTGCCAGGAACAATTTGTGGCACGTGGCATGATTGTGGATCTGGCAGTTCATGAGGGAAAATCAAAAAATGGAGATGAACCGGATAATCCTCATTTTCATGTACTTGCTCCAATTCGTCCTTTTACAGAAGAAGGAATTTGGGGAAATAAACAGAAACGGGAATATGTTTTAGACGAAGAAGGAAACAGGATAAAAGATGCCAAAGGAAAGTATGTCTTCAATGCTGTTTCTACTACCGGTTGGAACGATCCTGAACTTTTAAAGGAATGGAGAAAGGCATGGACCGAGAAAGTGAATGATAAATTCCGGGAGTGTCATATGGCAGCAAGAATCGACCATCGTTCCTATAAAGAACAGGGAATTGATCTGATCCCGACAATTCATGAAGGGTACGAAGTCAGAGCAATGGAGAAGAAGGGAATCAAAACAATCATTGGAGAGTTGAATCGGGCGATCCGGCAATTCAATCAGATGTTCATTTCCTTAAAAAAATCTATCCAGTGGATGAAAACAGCCTATGAAGAAATGAAAATGGAACTGGATCGAAGGCAGCAGAACCCGACGCTTTTGGAGAGTCTGCAAGATTATTATGATAAAAAAACGCAGAATAGCCCGAAACTTTCAAATTTTTATGCGGAGATGGAACGAAGGGGAAAGAAAATTTCAAACTTACAGGAGTTTGCAAAATCCATCAATTATCTTCAGGTACACAACATTGAGACAATGGACGATTTACAAACACGAATTCAGGAACTGAATGGAATTATTTCTGCCAGCAAAGCTGAAATCAGTGAAAAGAGAGAACAACTGAAAAACCTGGAAGATTTGGAAAAGAAGATGCAGGTATTGAAGCAGAATCAGCCGTTGATAGATGAATACAACCACTTCTTTTTCCAGAAAAGACGGGAAAAGTTTTATACGGAGCATAAAAAAGCGATCAATTATTATCGTAAATGTGAGCGTGAACTAAAACCATACCGGGATAAAAAGGGACGGCTGCCAGAATCCAGATGGAAAAAAGAAAAAGAAGATCTCCGTATAATGATTGAAGAATTAAAAGCTGATAATCAGCCCTATCAGGATGAGCTTGCCTTTGTGAAAAAGGTACAGAGATGTGCTGATATTGCCAGGCGAGATCGTGAAATGCCAGAAACAGATACTTCCGGGCTTTCAGAAGAAAAAAGAGAAATGCCGGAGCAGGAATCGAAACAGAAATCTTCTATTCATGGCAGACTGGCGGAGAACCAGAAACTGATTGAGGAAGAAAAAGTGAAAAATCGACAAATGAAGAAAAAACGAAGTAATGAGATAAGTTTATAAAAATCTGTTGCAGGACAGACGGGAAAGGATGATGAAAATGCAGTATACAGAAGAACAGATCGCAAGAGCAAACCAGACAGATCTTGTTTCTTTTCTGAATGCACGGGGAGAACAGTTGGTAAAAAGTGGCAGAGAATACCGTTGGAAAAAGCATGACAGTGTAACGGTATCAGGAAATCGCTGGTATCGTCATAGCCAGAATAAGGGTGGCTATCCGGTGGATTTTGTGATGGAATTTTATCATGCCACATTTCCGGAAGCGGTGAAGATGTTGATCGATGAAGAAGGCGAAGGCAGGCAGAAGTCCTGCCTCGCCCCGTCACCTGACTTCCGGTTATCGGAGAAAAGTGAAACGAATGAGACGGTCATAAAATATCTGACAGAAATCAGGAGGCTTGAGAAAGATCTGGTGGAGGAATGGATTGCCGGTGGGAATATTTACGAAGAAAAGAAACACCATAATGTTGTATTTGTCGGCAGAGATGCAGACGGTATTCCGAGATATGCGCACTGCGGGGGAACTGGCGGGATAAAATATCGGGGAGATGTAGCTGGTTCGGATAAATCTTATGGATTCTGTCACAGAGGAGAGGATAATCAACTGTTTGTATTTGAAGCAGCCATTGATCTGCTGTCATTTATCCAGTTATTTCCAAAAGACTGGAAGAAACGTAGCTACCTGAGCCTGGGCGGAGTCTCCAGTGTGGCACTGATGACTTTTCTTTCTGAACGCCCTCAGATTACTTCGGTTTTCCTGTGCCTGGATAATGATCACGCAGGAAATGAAGCTTGTGAAAAATTGGCAGGAGAAATTCCGGATGGATATCGTGTGATCCGGTTGAAACCTGCCAGAAAAGACTGGAATGAAATTCTCTGTGACGAAAATGCTGACAGAAAGAAAGTGATACAGGAAACCGTTACAATGAAAATGCAGGAGAAAGAAGCACTGGTGCCGATGTTATGTTATAAAGATATTGAACAGACCAGTGTGGAATGGCTGTGGTTCCCTTATATTCCATTTGGAAAACTAACAATCATTCAGGGTAATCCGGGAGAGGGAAAAACCTATTTTGCCATGATGCTGACAGCAGCGTGCACGAACCGTAAGTTGTTTCCAAACATGGAAGATATTGAGCCATTCAATGTGATTTACCAGACAGCAGAGGATGGCATGGGCGATACTATTAAGCCAAGACTGGTGGAAGCAGGAGCAGATCTGAGCCGGGTTATGGTAATTGATGATTCGGAAGAAGTATTGACCTTATCCGATGATCGGATTGAAAAAGCGGTCAGACAGAATCATGTCCGGCTTGTAATCATTGATCCGGTACAGGCATTTATCGGAGCAGATGTGGACATGAACCGGGCAAATGAAGTTCGTCCGGTATTTCGCAAATTGGGTATGATTGCAGAGAAAACCAGTTGTGCTATCGTGCTGATTGGTCATTTGAACAAATCTTCTGGGACACAGAGTACTTACCGGGGGCTTGGCTCTATTGATATCATGGCAGCAGTAAGAAGCTTGATTTTTATTGGAAAAGTGAAAAAAGATCCGACAACGAGAGTGTTGATTCATGAAAAAAGTTCTCTTGCACCGCCAGGGGAGACAATGGCTTTTAAACTGGGAGATGAAGAAGGTTTCCGATGGGTGGGAGCTTATGAAATTTCGGCAGATGAATTGTTAGATGGAAAAGAAGGAAAAGCAACCGAAACAAAGCTGGAACGAGGAGCAAAGCTGATTCAGGAACTGCTTGTTGATAAAAACGAAATTTCAATCAGGGAATTAGACGACAAAGCAAAGGAACAGGGAATATCCGGGAGGACAATGCGTGATGTAAGAAGCCGGATGAAGAATGAACTGGAGTATTGGATAAATGAGAAGCAGGAAAACTGTATTCGGTTAAAAGTGTGATTAATATTAAAGAATAATCCAACCAATCAGAACCGTTTAACAATTGTATAGATCGTTGAATTTAATACTACATTTTAATGCTATAAAAATTGACAAATGTAGCATTAAAATGTATACTTGATTTTAGGAGGTGAGATTCTTTGGACACGTACACAGTAAAAGAAGTTGCCAAAATGATGAATACGTCTGAAGAAACTGTTAGAAGATGGATTCGCTCAGGGAAATTAAAGGCTAATATGGATTCGCGGAAGAAGGGGAGTGTTATCACTGATGCAATGTTGAGAGAATTCACAAGGAATACGCCTAAATATGCTGCTGCATTGGCTAATCCGATAGGAGGAATTGTTGCTGCCTCGACATTGTTGTTAGGAACTTTTGTAGCAAAGAATATTGAAAAAGGTGAAGCAATAAAGAATTCTACTGTTGATTCGGAGGAAATAAAAAAGATATTGAAAGAGAATCTTGTAACGGTTAATGCAAATATAAAAAATAAGAAGAAGGCTATTGCCCAGCTTGAACAGGAAATAGTTGATGAAGAAACAAAGGTAAAAAGCCTGGAATATTTATTGAAAAACATTGAGAATGTAAAGGGGGATGCAAATGAGTGATCTTAGTAAAAAAATAACAGAGTTATTGTCTAATGAATGTAAAGCTGCACCGGATATGACGCATGGTCTGAAAAATATCGGTGATGGGGATATGAAAGAGGGAATGAAAATTATGGTAGATTTTTTTGAAGAAAACGGTATGAGAAAAGGCGCATTGCTTGGTGCAACAGCAACTCTTGCTGGGGTAGGACTAATAGTTGGAGCAAAAAAACTTTATTCAATGAAAAAAGTTCATAAAGAAAAAGGTGAGAAAATTCTTAATGGATTAAAACAGGGAATAGAGAATGAACTGACGGAAAGCATTGAAGATTATGAGTGTACTAAAGAAAGTGAAAAAGCAGAAAACATTCAGGCAGATAATGTGTGATGTAAGAGACCGAATGAAGAATAAACAGGAATATCTGATTAAAAAACGGATGGTGGCAGACAGATTAAGAAGGTACAGCGTTTTATAGATACCTTATCTGCCGTCTGCCACCTGCCGGCGTATGGATATTTTTAAGTGTATAGGAATAAGTAAATTTGGATTGACAGAAAATATAGAAAAGCGTATTATAATAGCAAGAGGTGGGATTTCCCACACAAATGCTTGCGTAGGAGGTGTTGATAATGGAAGCAATGAAAGATTATGTTGCTCATCTGGACAATAAAAAAAGGATTACCCTCAGAGGAGCTGCTTATCAGTATTATAATGTAAAAGAATATGGAAATGGCTGCATTATTCTGGAACCTCGGGAACTGGCAGTGCCAGAGAGCATTTCAGCCAGAACCCTGGCAGATATGGATCGTGCAGTAAGTAACTTTAAAAGAGGAGATGTTTCTCCGGCTATTGACCTGTCAGATTTTTAAAAGGAACAAAGAATGAACTTTAATATACGAATGGGAATCCCTGAAATGCAGGAACTTTGGCTAGATCTGCAGGAGAAATATCGTTCTGGGAATATAAAAAAGAAGGAAGAACAGTTGTATAAAAAATGGGGAAAGGCTTTAAAGCTGTTATCGGCAGATCCAGGGTATCCAAGTCTTCAAACCCATGAGATAGAGCCATTGTCCAGACGTTATGGAATGAAAGTGTGGCAGTCTTATCTGGAAAACAAAACCAGTGGCGCAATGAGAATGTACTGGGTTTATGGACCAGACCAGAAAGACATTACGATTATCGGACTGGAACCACACCCGGAAGATAAGAAAAATGGCGCATATGACCGAATTTCACTGTCGGATTTATAGAATAAAACTGAATATGGAACTTAACACGAGCAGTTAGTCTATGAAAAAAATAGGGTAGCTGCTTTTTTCATGCCCAAAAGGAGGTGTCGTGTATGGGATATGCACGTAAAGATGTAGAAAAGACAAAGAAAATAGCCAAGAAATTTGTCCGTTATCAGGAAGGGGCAGAACTTTACAGCATTGGGCTGACAAAATTCCAAGAGCTGGCAAAAGAGGCGAAAGCAGTGTACAAGATTGATAAAGTTGCGCTTGTAAATTGTGAGATCTTTGAGAAATATCTGGAGACATTTCGGATTGCGTAGAAAACAGAAGAAACTTGCGGAAGGACGAAAAACAGGGATTGACTTTTTGTCATACGAAAATTATAATGTGGATGTGGAGGAATAAGAACAGATATGGCGAGAACAGGGAGACCAAAATCGGAAAATGTAAAAAAGAAAGTATTGAGTATCCGGGTGGAAGATTCTATGTATAAGCGTATCTGTGATTATGCCGGAAAACACAAAATGACTGTGACAGAAGTTGTCTTGCAGGGACTGGAGAAAGTTTTGAACAGACCTGAATAATATGGAGTCCTTCCTTTATTTGAAGGAGGATTTATATGGCACAGACAAGAAAAGATCTGCGGGGCAGAGTCCTGCGGAAAGGTGAATCACAGAGACGTTCCGATGAGAGGTATGTATATACTTATACGGACCCACTTGGAAGACGTAAATATGTTTATGCACAAGACCTTGTAACGCTTCGGGAAAAAGAAGCACAACTCTTGAAAGATCAGATGGACGGTCTGGATATCTATGTTGCCGGAAAGGCTACTGTAAATTTTGTATTTGACCGTTACATGAGTCTCAAAAACAATCTGAAACCGACGACCAAGAGCAATTATCTGTATATGTATGACCGCTTTGTGCGAGATACATTTGGAAAGCGGAATATAGCAGAGATCAAGTATTCAGATGTAGTGCAATTCTATAATTACCTGGTTGAGAAACAAGAATTGCAGATCAATACACTGGAAACAGTTCATACGTTACTGCATCCGACTTTTCAACTGGCAGTGAGGGATGACATTATCAGAAAAAATCCTTCGGATGGTGTCATGGCAGAGTTAAAGAAAAATTTGGGTATGAAAACCGGTGTGAGACATGCACTGACAATTCCACAGCAGAGAGCATTTATTGAATATATTGCCACGCATCCGATTTATTATCACTGGTGGCCAATCTTTACCGTTTTTCTTGGAACTGGCTGTCGTATCGGTGAAGTGTTGGGATTGAGATGGGAAGACATCAATTATGAGAAGCGGATTATCTGCGTTAATCATAATCTGACGTATTATCCGGTAGGTGAGGATCGTGCCTCAGAAAATCACATTTCAACACCGAAAACAGAAGCTGGGATGCGGACGATTCCTATGCTGGATGCGGTAAAAGATGCTTTTGAAATGATCTGGGAAGAACAGAAAGAGAAAGGTTGGACGGATGCAGAGATTGATGGAATGACAGGATTTATTTTCTGTAACCGTTATGGAAATATAATGAATGCACAGTCAGTCAATCGGGCAATCAAGAGGATATCTTCTTCCTACAATGCGACGGAAGAAGTAGAAGCAAGAAAAGAGCATCGAGAGCCAGTGCTGCTCCCCAACTTTTCGGCACACAATCTGAGACACACTTTTTGTACAAGACTTTGTGAAAGAGAAACCAATCTGAAGGTTATCCAGTCGATCATGGGGCATAAGGATATTCAGACTACTATGGATATCTATGCGGAAGCGACCGAGGAGAAAAAACAGGAAACATTTGAACATTTGGCTGCAACAATGGATGTATTTTAAGAAGGGCTTATGAAGACTTCCATCTGACAACAGAAAGAACCAAATGACATCAAATTGACAACAAATATAATTTGACAATGGTTCATCATGAATAATGATGAAGAGAAGACAATTTAATAGAAACAGCCCAGCGAAGCGTTATGAAGAATAACGAAGAAATGCTAAAAAAATTCCCGACAATGAAGTCCCTGGACGCTGATAAGAAAGCTTCCAAGACTTCCGAAGCAGCTCCGGCAGCTACAGAAGTGAAAGCTGAGCCTGAAAAGATTGATTTTTCTAAGGTAAAGATTGAGCCTTTGTTTGAGGAAGCAGTTGATTTTGACACATTCAGCAAGTCAGATTTTCGTGCAGTAAAGGTTAAAGAGTGTGTTGCAGTACCGAAGTCAAAGAAACTGTTACAGTTTACGCTTGATGACGGAACAGGCACAGACAGAACCATTTTAAGCGGTATTCATAGCTTTTATGAGCCTGAAGAACTGGTTGGAAAGACGCTTATCGCTATCACAAATCTTCCACCGAGAGCTATGATGGGCATTGACTCTTGCGGTATGCTCCTCAGTGCTATCCACGAAGAAGAAGGCGAAGAAAAGCTCCATCTTCTGATGGTTGATGACCATATTCCAGCAGGTGCAAAGCTCTATTAAGATGATGTAAAGATGTACCGTTTTACCGAATAGACGGGACGTACTTCATTTGATAAAAACTAAAAAAACAGCGATTTACATCAAACTTACATCATTTGATGCAGAAATCGGTGCAAGCAAGAAAAAATCGCATAATTAGTACAATGAGTGGGCAATTCCAATCGGGATTGCCCATTTTTTAAACAAACAAAAATACATATCGAAATTTACAGGAGAAATATATATGGTTGGAAGAATTTATCATGTAGGACTAACGGTTTCTGATTTGGAACGCTCAATTGCATTCTACAGAGATGTCCTTGGGCTTGAGTTTCAAGGAGAGATTTTTATGGAAGGCGAAGAAACAGATAAAATGTTTCGTAGAGTAAATTGCAAAGCAAGGGTCGCTTATTTGAATGGCTCCAAGGCTGTTGAAGCACCGCCAGTTGAGCTGATTCAGTTTGTAAACAACGAAGTAAAGAAAGTTCCCTCTGATTTGTTTACAACATCTATCTCGGAAGTATGTTTCTACACAGATGATATTGATTCTGCTTACAAACATCTCGTAGATAATAATGTGGAGTGCTTGTCTGAACCGCAGTATTTCGATTTTAGAGCAGATGGATTTGGGGAAAGTAGAGCTTTTTATTTTAGAGACCCGGATGGAATCATTCTTGAGATGATGCAGCCGCTTTAATGAAAAATGGTAAGTACAGGAAAGCGGCAACTTTCAGTTTGTCAGGTTGCCCTTTGAGAGAGGAGAAATCCTTTTCTCAAAGGGCTTTTTCTATTTATACGGATATTCGCAAACTACAAGACAAAGCTAAAACTTCATATACTCTAAGCACAAGGAGGCCCCGGTTTGGCTATGAATAACAGTTTAGCAGAAGTACATCCGGAACTTGTTTCGGAGTGGTCAGAGAAAAACTTACCGCTTGGGCAAATATGAAAAGAGGGCTGAAGAATAATACCTTTGAAAATTACAAATATATGTACAATACTTTTGTGCGACCAGTGATTGGAAGTAAAAGAATATCAACGCTGAAGAAATCGGATATTAAGAAATACTACAATTATCTTGTTGATGAAAGAAATTTGAAGCCTTCAACGATTGATAATATACATACGGTTCTTCATCAGGTTTTACAGATTGCTGTCGATGATGACTTTATCAGAAATAACCCGTCAGATAATGTGTTGAGAGAATTGAAAAAAGCACATTGTTTTCAGTCGGAAAAGCGTAGAGCGTTGACGAAACCGGAGCAGGAGCTATTTCTGAATTTCCTGAAAACCCACCCTGTATATGAACACTGGTATCCGGTCTTTGCAGTAATGATAGGAACTGGACTTCGTGTGGGGGAAGTAACTGGATTGAGATGGTGTGATATTGATATGGAAAGTGGAATGATTGATGTTAATCATACTTTTGTATATTATGACCACAGAACCGAGGGAAGTAAAAGTGGCTGTTATTTCAATGTAAATACAGCGAAGACTCCGGCGAGTATGAGGCAGGTTCCAATGCTCGGTTTTGTGAAAGAAGCATTTGAACATGAGAAACAGAAGCAGGAAGATTTAGGACTTCATTGCGAGGTCACGATTGACGGATATACAGATTTTATTTTCATCAATCGTTTTGGTCAGGCACAGCACCAAGCCACACTCAACAAAGCAATCCGAAGAATTATCCGTGATTGCAATGATGAGCAGTTTTTGCACAGTGATGAACCTGATGTGTTACTTTCTCATTTTAGCTGCCACTCGCTTAGACATACATTTACAACAAGAATGTGTGAAGCTGGAGTAAATATAAAGGTCATTCAAGACGCACTCGGACATTCAGATATTTCAACTACACTGAACATCTATGCTGATGTTACAAAAGAAATGAAAGCGGAAGAGTTCAAAGGATTGGATAGCTACTTCAAAGTATAATATTGGACTTCACATACAGAAAGAGAACATACAGAGTGTTGTGTGTTCTTTTTTTCGTTGGATAAAAAGAGAAATGCTTGAATGGGATATCTTTATGTATCTTTAAACGCCCAAATTAGAAATATTACTCTTCTTCACTCTTCTTCAACTTCGAATAATAACTATCCGCAGTATAAAGCGCCGCCACCGGATTATGCCCCAATACACGGTCTTTCGTCACTGCTGTCGTAGTCAGTGCCTCGGAATATTTGTAAAACAGACTGTCATGCCCCACACAAAGTCCGACCACAACATTCAGGTCCGTCTTCGCCTTGTTCAGAAGCTTTGCCTGCAGGATCGGATTACACATATTCACACCGACACCTTCGCAGCATTCCGGGATGCCGACCGATGTCTTCTTCTGTGTTCCGGCTTTACAGCCGACACCATACACCTCAAAGCCATGTCTGCGCAGGATATCTGCCAGGATACGGCTTTCTTTCAACAATCCGACACAGGTTGCGATCCCGATCTTTTTCGCATTAATCTTCTTTGCAAAATCCATGATTTCTTCGACACGGGTATGTTTGCAGTAATTCTCATACTCTACTTCAGCTGCAGCGATTGTTACTTTGCGGTTCTCGTCTTCATTGTAGCATTCCATAGCTTCATTTAGAACTTCTTCATCCATGTGTGTTGTCAGACAGAAATCCGGATAGGTTTTATCCATTTTGTTGCAGCTTTTTACTGCGCAGTCGATACAGGACATGGCTTCTTTTTTCATTTTTTCACTCTCCTTTTGTATACCTTGGTATCTACAGAGGCCTGCCACTGGCAGATTCTCTAGATTAAGCTTTACTTTGTAAAATATCCTCTATTTACTTCATAATAACAAATACTTATACTACAGACAATGGTTTTCCGTTTTTATTTTCTTATTTTTTGTAGTTCTTTTCTATGAGAAACGTTCCCCGATTCAGGGTTGATTTGTCATGAATTGTCGATTCTGATTTTTGAAAAATTATTGAAAATTATCTTTTTAAACTTGAAGATATATAACAGTCTCTCTGATAGACCATCATCTTTGGATTTATACTATCATGTATAGGTTATTTCGTCAATCAAAACATTTATCCACTTCCCTCATTTCAATCCCAGCTCTTTCAATACCTCAGCCGAATACCAGCTACATGGAAGCCAATAAACCATGCAACAGCGGTTCTTTTATTCGCCAGTATATGCAATTTCTATCTCATAGCCGCCGTTCTCATAGTAGGCGTGGGAAAAATAGTATCTTATTGTTATTTCTGAAATATAAAATTTGAATCATAAAACTTCTTTCCCTCTCAAATCCATTTTTACCAAACCAACTACTAACAATCCAATAAAAATTGCCGTGTCCACAAATAACAGTACAACAACACTTTTTACCACTCCGAAAGTAAAAAGTATGGAGAAGATTTCCACTGACAACACAATAAAACACATATAATTTGTCAAATACTCTGTTATAATTTCTCCATAATAATTGTTCATCTGCAATTTCGCATAGATAAAAGGTTTTAATAAATAACGGATTATGATACATATAACAGGACAAATAAAAATCCAGTTTTTATTAACTAGGGATGTTGCCACTCCTTTACTCCATTGTACTGGAATTTCTGTCGGCAACTTAGAATAAGACAAAGCCCCAATAATCAAGCATAGTGCGGTAATCATAGTCCAGGTAAGCATACTTCCCCATATATACAAAAAGCTGACGGAATCCAGTTTGAAAACAGTTCGATTATCTTTCCAATAGTCATGCAAATCTGTTACATATTGTTCTACCTGTAATTTTTCATAACTAATACTTTCTTCATCCAGCATTTTTTCGCACATGAGTTTCGCCTTATTCAAATCAGTAATCTGATTTTTTAATACTTCCCTTTGCTTCTCAAGCATTTCCTGCAATGTTACTTTTTCGGATATAATACTTCGTATATCTTCAATAGAAATTCCCAATGTACGTAGATATGCAATCTTCTTTATATTTTCCACATCATTTTCAGAATAATCTCTATAACCATTACTTTCATTTCTCGAAGGCTCAATAAGTTTTTCCTTTTCATAAAAACGGATATTAGAACGGGATAAACCTGTTCGCTCTTCTACGTCTTTTATAGTCATATTATGCCCTCCTTTCGAGCAACTCTATTTTACTTAATAATAAGCTATAAACAAGGTTTACAGTCAAGCATTTATCAAAAAACTATAGTTGTTGATAAGGACATGAAAAGCTGTCCAAAATAGAAGGTGAACCGGATTGCTGCTCCGACTCAATCTTCCACGTGGAATACATCTTCCACCAGCATATTAAAGTATTTTGATATCCGCAGCATAAATTCGGCAGATGGGGTGCTGTCCCCACGTTCTATCCTGCCAACAGTTTTGGTGCTGTATCCGATAGCAGCGGCAAGGTCATCCTGGTAAATGCCACGCTGTTCCCGGATTTCTCTGATATTATTGGTAACCGCCATAAAAATCCCTTCTTTCAGTTCTATAGATATTTTCTTTTTGTCAATTATGCAAAATAATGTGTCCAATAAAAAGGACTTGCAATTTTATCGGCAATGTCCTGTAATAGCAGAAGCATCAGATTTTCCAAGAACTTTTCCAAATATGTCTAAGCGGTCATTTTCACTAACCTTGATAGGTGCATACTTTTCATTAAGAGAGATAAGGAAAATTCCGTCTTTATCGTTTTGTAATTTCTTAATATAGGCTTCTCCGTTAAGAGCGAAGATGCCGATTTCTCCATTAGCAACAGATTCCTGTTGTAATACCCATGCAATCTGACCATCATGGAATTCAGGTTCCATACTGTCACCACTAATACGGACACCGAAAGTAGTATCTTCCGGCAGGATAGATTCATCTATGCGTACAGTCTCTTTCGGTCCGTCTACAAGGAAGTTACCGGTTCCGGCTGATACGGCATTTTCAAAAATATCAATGCTACGGAATGGAATTATCTTAGCAGTCTGCTTTTCATACATTCCGGATGCGTGGAGCAGATTGATATAATCCATAGCTTTTGCGGTATGCTCCTCAGTGCTATTCATGAAGAAGAAGGCGAAGAAAAGCTTCATCTTCTGATGGTTGATAACCATATTCCGGCATGTGCTAAGCTGTACTAAAATTAAATATAAAATATCTAAAACCATGATGTCAGACCACAGTTGACAACAATTTGACAACAAAATTTGGGATAATAATGAATCGTTATGAAGCATGACGAATTTCAGGTGAAAGGGCACAGGTTTGAGAATGAAATCAAAATTGATTCACTGGATCAATGATTGATATGCATGACAACAAGAGCACTTCTTAGAGTTAATCTGAGAGGTGCTTTTTTTTCGCACTAAAAAATATATCCCGGCAGTCAACTTCTGTAAAACAGTGAATTACGCGAAAATATCATGGATAAAAATTATAAACCAATCACAAGTATGAAGGAAGTATCGGAGCAGCTTAGAAAATTGCGCCGACAGTATCTGCGTTATCAACAGGCAGAGATTATTTACAGTATTTCTCATAAGAAATTATTTGAACTTGCCAGTGATGCAGGTGCGATTTACAGAATAGATGGAACCGTATTGATCAACTGGGATATTTTTGATGCCTATCTGGAACAATTCCATGAACTGGCGACAGGAAAGGATAAGGTGGTGTATGGGATATGCACGTAAAGATGTAGAGAAAACAAAGAAAATGGCAAAGAAATTTGTACGCTATCAGGAAGGGGCAGAGCTTTACAGCATTGGACTGAAGTTCCTCTCAGATTCCATGAAATGCCCGGTATTCCCGGTACATTTCAATCATATTTTTTTTTGCATTTTTCAAATAAGAAGTATCGGCGCTGATTCGTCCAAGAAGAAAATATCCCTGATAGATAGAAAGCATGCGCTGCGAAAGAATTTTTGCATGATCTGGAGACAATCCGGAGCATAACAATACTTCCTGAAAAATCTGCTCAAATTTTTTCAGTCCTTCCATAAATACAGATGCAACTGCAGGCTTGCTAAGTGCTGTTTCCATGCCCATCACCGCATACGGGCAGCCTGCAAATGTTTGTCCATTTGTCCTTTCAGATAAAAAATCAAAGATTTCTTCAATAAAACTTTCCCAGTCATTTCCCTGAGAACTATTTTGAAATTGTTCCAGTAAGATTTTTTGATAGTATTCCGTTACCGCTGTTGCCAGGTCATCCTTGCTTTTGAAATAAAAATAAAAAGATCCTTTTGGAAGGTCTGTTTGTTTGAGAATTTCGCTGATTCCAGTAGCAGAATACCCATTTTTCCAAAATAATTCAGCAGCACACTCGATCAGGCGTTGTCTGGATTCTTCACCTTTTTTCAATTCGCATTTCCTCCTTCAGTCTGGAAAACAGATGTGTAAGTGCAAACATAAGCGTTTCATAATGCATGTAATCTAAAGTATTCCTATCTGCAAGAATTTGAAGACTTGCCGGGAACTCGTCATCAGCTTCCCAGAAACGGATGATAATCGGCAAAAAAGGAAAAAGATTTAATTTAAAAGCAACATCTCCTTTTTCCAGTTCCTTTCCGGAAAGTGATATACAGGCATTACGCAATTCAACGGTTTTTCCGTTAAAAAAGTCAGCGGTATTCTGAAAAAATCCTCTGTTCGGCGAGAGATTTCCTGTTCGGACAGAGGAAAGGCTGTTTATATTTACAAATTCATGTGACAGATGGCATCTATCCTTTGAATAACATAAAACATCATAAATAGTCATTGCTTCATTATGATTGGCTTCATGAACTATTTCAAAATCATTATCTGACCACTGAACACTTCCCGTTTTTCGGTTAATACGATAGGTACGGTTAATAAAAGTAATATATAACCAGTCAGAATTGTAATCTAATGAATATTTATGTATCATTGTAGCCTGATCATATTGCAGGAAAACATGTGCCATTGAAATTTTTGTTTTATCATAATTATTGATAGCTTTCGTCATATATTTCTCCAAGAATATTTTTGTTGTAGTTATTTACAAAATAGACTAATCGGTCTATAAAGTCAATACATTTTGCGTAACAAATAAAAATTAATGATCATGAAAAGTAAATGACTAAGACGTCCCATACCTTCTAATGGCAGATGACAGAATCCCGGCAGTCAACTACTGCAAAACAGTATATAACAGTTGACAACAGTATTACACTGTTATATACTGTTTGTAACAGGAGGGACATATGAAGATTATAATCAATAATACATCGATGGTACCAATTTATGAGCAGATCATGGAGCAGATCAAGGCGCAGATCATCTCCGGAGAGTTAAAAGAAAATGATATATTGCCGTCCGTGAGAACAATGGCAAAGGAACTGAAGATCAGTGCACTTACTGTGAAGAAAGCATATGACAATCTGGAAGCAGAGGGCATGACAGTCACAGTTCATGGGAAAGGAACGTATGTAGCGGCTTCGAATACACAGCTGATGGAAGAAGAGCGCAGGAAAGAGGTTGAGGCGGATCTGGAAGCAGCAATTCAGAAGGGAAGGCGCTGCGGAATGAAGGAGGAAGAGATCCGTTCGTTGTTTGAACTCATCATGGAGGATGAATGATTATGTTGGAGATCAAAGGAGTAAAGAAAAGCTACGGTGAATTTCAGTTAGACTGTTCGTTAAATGTAGAAAAAGGAAGAATCACCGGTCTGGTTGGAGAGAACGGAGCCGGTAAGAGTACTTTGTTCAAGGCAATGCTCGGACTCATTTCTTATGATGCCGGTGAGATAAAGATCCTGGGAAAAATACCGGAAGAGTTAAGTGAAAAAGAGAAAGAAGAGCTGGGAGTTGTCCTGGCAGAAACCGGATTCAGTGGATACTTGAAAGGGAAAGATGTTGAGGCAGTCCTTGCCAAATTGTATCCAAAGTTTGAAGCAGAAAAATTTCATCAGATGTGTGAAGAATATCAGATTCCGTTGGATAAATTTATAAAAGAGTACTCAACAGGAATGAAAGCAAAGCTGAATCTGATCATTGCATTGACACATCAGGCAGAATTCCTGATGCTGGATGAGCCGACAGCAGGGCTTGATGTCGGAGCGAGGGAAAGGATGCTGGATATTTTAAGAGAGTATATGGAAGAAGAGCCGGAGAGAAGTATCCTGATCAGTTCACATATTTCTTCGGACTTAGAACATCTGTGTGATGACATTTATGTGATACATAAAGGAAAGATCATACTTCATGAAGCGATGGATACGATTCTTGAAAAATATGCAGTGTTGAAGGTCAGTGAGGAACAATATCAGGCAGTGGATAAAAGGTATCTTTTGAAAGAGAAAAAAGAGTTTTTTGGAGTTGCCTGTCTGACGAACGAGAAGCAGTATTATATAGAAAATTATCCGGAAATCGTAGTAGAGAGCGGATCACTCGATCAGGTGATCCTGATGTTGACAGGGGGCGAAAGATGATGAAAGGAATCAGAGGGCTTTTGGAAAAGGATTTTCGATTGTTTTTTCGACAGGGTGGTAATCTTTTTTTGGTGTTAGTGTTTGTAGCATTGTTTTTTATACTTACAGGAAAAACGGCAGCTGCTTTCATTGCAATGTATATCCCATCTGTTCTGGCGATATATTCAGGTAATACGATCAGTTATGATGAAAATGGCCATGGTTACACATATTTATTTTCTTTACCCGTAAATAAAAAAATATATGTCAGAGAAAAATATATTTTTTCCTTTATCATGACAGCATGTGGATGGTGCATTGGAATGATCTGTGCAGGAATTATGGTACTCATAAATCCTGAAGAGGTGTTTGATCTGGAAATGCTGGCAATGGAGTTGATCACATTTTTTGTGTTTCAGGCAATTGCGGGAATTATGATCGCGATCAGGATAAGGTTCGAAGGAGAGAAAGGGCGAATTGTGCTGCCAATCGCAATTTTAATTATTTTTGCGATTTGTTATACAATTAGATCTTTTGTGAAGACTAACTTGGGATTAAAAGAAAGTATTCTGCATATGATAGGGGGAATAGGGGATTTTGAAATCGGGATTGCCCTCATTGTGCTAAGTCTGCTTATATGGTTTGCTTCGTATAAGTATAGTATGAGCACCATGAAGAAGAAAGAGTTTTAAGATAGGCGTGGCAAAAATGATCCATTAAAAATAATGATTATAAAGATGTAATAGCTACCAAAAATATGAGAAAAACTTTGTGAAAAAATAGGCTTGTGTTTCGTAAGAGTCCCTTGTAAAATAGCGGACAAGGATGAAAAGAAAAGGAGATTCTTATGGGAACCAATGAAAAAGATATGACTGCCGGATCTCCCGGAAAACTGATCATAACTTTTGCCATACCAATGATGCTTGGAAATATTTTTCAGCAGTTTTATACAATGGCAGACACCATGATTGTCGGACAAGTGGTAGGAGTTGAAGCACTGGCGGCAGTAGGTGCCGGAGATTGGCTGGTATGGCTGGTGTTGGGGATCATGACAGGTATCACACAGGGTTTTTCTATTCTTGTATCTCAGTATTATGGAGCAAGGGAAAAGGAAAATCTGAAATGTGCAGTAGCGAAAAGCTATATCATGACAGCATTACTGTCTGTGGTCGTACTCGCAGTAAGTGAAGGTACAGTTTATCATGTTCTTTTATTTTTACAGACACCGGATAATGTCATTGATCTGACAATGCTATATTTGCGGCTGATCTTTGCGGGAATCCCGATCATAGCTGCTTATAATATATTTGCAGCGATCCTTCGGGCACTTGGAAACAGCAGATCTCCGTTGATCGCAATGACAGTGGCAGCAGTGATCAATGTGGGACTGGATCTGTTGTTTGTGGCGGTTTTTGGCTGGGGTATAGCCGGAGCAGCAGTGGCGACTGTTATCGCGCAGGGATTTTCTGCCTTGTACTGTTTGATCGTATTACGTAAAATCCCGGATATCCGCCTGGAAAAGAAGGACTTTTACAGGCAGCCCTCTATGAGTTTGCGGCTTTTGGAACTGGCGGTTCCTCTTGCAATACAGAATGTGATCATCTCCGTGGGAGGACTTGTGGTACAGTATGTGATCAATGGATTTGGTTTTCTGTTTGTGGCGGGATTTACGGCATCGAACAAGCTGTATGGGGTTTTGGAGATGGCTGCCGTTTCATATGGATATGCTATTACAACCTATGTGGGCCAGAATCTTGGTGCAAAAAAATACCAGAGGATTCGAAAAGGCGTGCGCAGCGGCACTTATATGGCAGTGCTCACTTCGGCTTTCATTTCCGGCATGATAGTACTGTTTGGACGTAATGTACTGTCCTTGTTTGTATCCGGTGAACCGGATCAGACCCGACAGGTATTGGATATAGCATATAAGTATTTGTTTATTATGGCTGTCTTTTTGTGGGTGCTGTATCTGCTGTATGTGTATCGTTCCGCTATCCAGGGCCTGGGTAATACTTTGATTCCGCTTGCCAGTGGCATTGCAGAATTTATAATGCGTGTCAGTGTTGCGCTGCTGCTGCCAAAACTGATCGGTGAAGATGGAATATACTATGCAGAGATCTGTGCATGGAGCAGTGCAGCTGTTTTATTATTCGTAAGTTATATGATCATTATACGGAAATATAAAGAAGTCACCGTTCATACATAATGTTATATTTGACAAAAAACTATTTATATAAAAAGAAAAGTATGATATTATGATACTTACAACTATGAAAATTGAATAGTCAGAAGGGTGTACAAAGTACTTAATAAGGAATCTGGTGAAATGCCAGAACAGCCACCGCTACTGTGACAGGGACGAAAACCAAAATATCACTGGAGAGATCCGGGAAGATGGTAAGTAGGAAGAACTGGAGTCAGGAGACTTGCCTTTTTGACAGAAGAATTCTGATTCGGATGGGATACAGAAGGAATAAGCTCTGCCTGAGGTAGAGGTTTGTTTTTTGTGCTGATATGATGCTGGATCATATCAGCTTTTTTTATTTTAACCGAATAAACAGATGAAAAATGAGGAGAGATGAAGATGGGAAAAGTAATTGCAAAGCGTTTTATATTTATGATTCCGGTAGTGCTGGCGGTTACATTTATTATTTTTATGCTGAGTTTTATATCGGCAGGTGATGCTGCCAGAGTGCTGGCGGAGAAAAAATATGAGCATCCGTCACCGGAGCAGGTAGAAGAAGTACGGCATGAGGAAGGACTGGATCAGCCGGTGCTGGTACAATACGGGAAATGGCTGGATCAGGCACTTCATGGCGATTTTGGAAAATCATATTCTACCAGAAAACCGGCTTTTGACGAATTAAAAAGATATTTCCCACAGACATTTAAACTGGCAGTTACTTCGTTTTTATTGTTGATGATCGTATCAATCCCTCTCGGGATTTTGTCGGCAATTTATGAAAACAGAGTTCTGGATAAAGTCATTCGCATTTTGTCATCCCTCAGTGTATCTATGCCGTCTTTCTGGATCGGTCTGATGCTGCTCTATATATTTGGAGTAAAGCTAAAAGTGATTTCCGTGATCGGAGGAGATGCCGGAGGCATCCCGATTCTTGCGGCATTTGCCATGGATATCAGTTTCTTTGGAATTATGACGAGATTGATCCGTACCAATATGATACAGGTGCTGAAGCAGGATTACATACGTGCCAGCAGAGCTAAGGGATTGTCATCTGTAAATGTAATTTTGCGTCATGGTCTGAAAAATATTCTGATTCCTGTGCTTACACGTCTGGTATCAATTGTGATCGGTTTTTTCTGTGGCTCAGCTGTGATAGAAAGTATTTTTTCAATTCAGGGAATCGGAAATCTGGCATTGAAATCCGTGATCTCAAAAGACACTCCGGTGCTGCAATGTTTTATCTTTATTCTGGCTGTTGGCATTGTAGTATTAAATTTTCTTGTGGATATCGCCTATTCTGCGATTGACCGGCGAATCCAGTTAAAGTAAAGGAGAGATCATAGAATGGGAAGCAGAAGAAAGCAGAAAACAGAAAAAAGCATGATCCAGAATCTGTACTGGAAACAGGTATTCCGGTCACCGAAAACAAAAATAGGATTGATGGTGGTCATAATTTTTGCATTGGCAGCTATTTTTGCACCTGTACTGGCGCCGCATGATCCACTGCTTGTGGATGTTTCGATAAAATTAAAGAATCCGTCGGCGGCATATCCTTTAGGTACTGATCAGCTGGGACGATGTATTTTATCAAGACTTCTCTGGGGCAGCCGGTATTCACTGAGCTATAGCTTTACGGTGCTTCTGATCACCGTATGTGTCGGGGTGCCGATCGGATTGTTTGCCGGATATGTAGGTGGAAAAATCGATTCCATAATTATGAGGATCATTGATGTATTTATGGCTATGCCGGTCTTTATTGTGGCACTTGCCATTGCAGGAACCGTAGGAGCCAGCGGCGCTCATCTGATTCTGTCCTTATCGGTCGTATCCTGGGCAGAATATGCAAGGCTTGCCCGAGCATTGACACTTCAGGAAAAAAATAAAAATTATATGACCGCACTAAAAGCCGGCGGCTGCGGCCACGCAAGGATCATATTTAGGCATGTATTGAGAAATATCCTGCCATCTGTGATCGCACTGGCAACAATGGAAATCGGTTCGATCATTCTGTCAATTGCCGGTTTTTCCTTTATCGGCCTTGGTGTGCAGGCACCGACACCGGAATGGGGGATCATGCTCAGTGACAGTAGAAGTTATATTCAGACTTATCCAAGACTGATGTTTTATCCGGGCATACTGATCATGATCATTGTTCTGGCATTTAATTATCTGGGGGAGGGAATACAGAATGGAACAGCCCAAAAATGATGTTCTAAAGGTAAAAAGACTACATGTGGAGTTTCAGACTTCTCACGGAATGGTTCATGCAGTAAAAGATGTCAGCCTGGAAGTAAAACGCGGAAGGATCCATGCTCTGGTGGGAGAAAGCGGAAGCGGCAAGTCAGTTACCTCTCTGACGATCATGAATCTGCTTGCAGGAAATGGAAAGGTGATATCCGGAGATGTGACACTGAACGAAAAGAGTCTTCTGAAGTTATCAGGAAAAGAAAAACGACAGTTATACGGAGACAGGATCGGAATGATCTTTCAGGATCCGACCGCTGCTCTCGATCCGCTCTTTACAGTTGAACAACTGCTTCTGGAAGGACTGAGAAAACATCGCAGAATGAGCAAAAAACAGGCAAGGGAAGCAGCGTTGGAAAGTCTGCGGATGATGAATCTGCGTGATCCGGAAGAACTGATGAAGAAAAAACCTTACGAATTGTCTGGTGGTATGTGCCAACGTGTTATGATCGCCATTGCCATGTCCATGAAACCGGATTATCTGATCGCAGATGAGCCGACGACAGCCTTGGATGTAACCGTACAGAAGCAGATCCTGGAAGAAATCTATCAGCTATCCAGGAAAGAAAATCTGGGCGTGTTATTTATTACGCATGATCTGGGTGTGGTGGCAGAGATCGCAGATGATGTTTCGATCATGAAAGACGGCGAAATAGTGGAAAACGGAACGGTTGAAGAGATCTTTTATCATCCGCAGCATTCATATACAAAAAAACTGTTGGATGCAGTTTTATAGGGGAAAAGTATGAGTACGTTACTAAAGACAGAACATTTAAAAAAATATTATGGCAAGAAAAAAATTGTGAAGGCAGTGGATGATGTAAGTCTGGAAATCCACGCAGGATCATCCATGGCTCTGATCGGTGAAAGTGGAAGTGGTAAAACTACATTCGGAAAGCTGATCGCCGGCCTGGAGAAACCTACAGATGGAAAATTCTGGTTTCAGGGACAGGAAATGCAGGATTTGTCTGAAAAGCAGTTTCGTCCATATCGCAAGAATCTTCAGATGGTCTTTCAAAGCAGCAGCGGGGTATTTGATCCCGGTTATACCATTGGAGAAAATATTCTGGAAATTTTGAAATTACATGAAAAACTGCAAGAGGGTGAGTATGAAGAGCGAGTAAAGGAGGCTTTGATCCAGACGGGTCTTGATCCGGATATTCGCAACCGTTATGTTGGACAGATTTCAGGAGGTCAGTGTCAGAGAGCTAATATTGCGAGAGCATTAGTATTAAGACCGGAACTTGTGATCTGTGATGAACCGGTATCCAGTCTGGATTATTCCATACGAAAGCAGATCCTGCATCTGTTAAATGAGCTGCAGGAAAAATATGAGATGACTTATTTGCTGATCACTCACGATCTGTCCAATGTTCCATATCTCTGCAAAGAGGTGGCTATTATGTATCAGGGACGCGTGGTCGAGTTTATCGATCATACGGACAGTTTAAAGGAGACTGCCGTACATCCTTATACAAAAGATCTGTTTGATTCTATTCCGGTAAAAGAACCGAAAATGCGAAGAATCGGATCACAGGAAAAGAAAATATTTTCAGATACCATCCCGGAACAGGGATGTCCATATCAGAACCGATGCAGAGGATGCACAAATATATGCAGAGAGCACATCCCGGAATTGACAGAAATTGAGACAGGACATTTTGCGGCATGTCATATGCTGTAAAATATAAAACAAACACAAAGGAGAGGAAGAAATGAAAAAAAGACGTGTAGCAAAACTGGTAGCATTGAGCATGGTGGCGGCAACTTTGCTGACAGGTGTTAATGTACAGGCAAAAGAGGAAAAAGTAGTTACGGCAATGACCTCCATTGATCTGACGCCTGAACTTTGTGACCCGGTAAAAAGTGGTCCGGATTTTCGTCTTTATGAAATGATCTATGATCCTCTGGTACGTTACGGAGAAAATGGAGAAATCAAACCGGCATTGGCAGAATCCTGGGATATCAGCGAAGATGGCACAACCTATACGTTCCATTTAAGAAAAGATGTGAAATTCTCGGACGGCACAGAGTTTAATGCAGACAATGTGATGTGGAATTATAACAGATGGGTGGAACAGGATGTGATCGGTAACTTTTCAGCCAAACTGGAAAATGTTACAAAGGTAGATGATTATACTGTAGAATTTAAGTTCGCAGAACCATGCTATACACTGCTGATCGAATTCAGCTATCCAAGACCATTCCGTTTCACCTGTGAAAGTGCACTGGATGAAGACGGAGAATTTTGTCAGGAAGTGGGTACCGGAATGTGGATGATCGACAGTTATGAAAGCGGTCAGGAGGTTGTCCTGGTACCAAATCCTAATTATTACGGTGAGAAACCAAATATTGATAAAGTAGTTCTGAAACAGGTGGTAGATGGTGATGCCAGAGTGATGGCACTTCAGAGTGGAGAGGCAGATCTGAATCTTCAGGATATTCCATCCGAAAGCTTCAGTATTATCCAGGCAGATAAAAATTTATCGACAGAACAGCAGGTTTCCACACTTTCTTACTATCTGATCGAAAATTATGATACACCGGCGCTTCAGGATATAAACGTACGTCAGGCACTGAACTATGCAACAAATAAAGAAAGCATTGTAAATGATCTGCTGGATGGTTACGGCAATCCGGCAACCGGCCTTATGTCTCCGACAGTTCCTTATGTAACAGAAGAAAACAGCAAGGGCTATCCATATGATCCGGATAAAGCAAAGGAACTGTTAAAGGAAGCAGGATATGAGGATACAGACGGAGATGGTATTGTAGAAAAAGACGGAGAACCACTGAGCCTCAGACTGGTATTCCAGACTGAAGAATATGCTTCCTGGAAGTCACTGTGTGAATATCTGAAATCTGAATATGAGAAGGTTGGTGTGGGTATTGAACTGGTAGAAAAAGAATCTGCAGCTTACTATGATGAAATCTGGAACACCAGAGACTACGATCTGTGTATTTACCGCAGCTATGAAGACTCCTGGATGCCTCATGGTTTCCTGAAATCAATGTTCTATGCGGAAGATGGAGCAAAGGCAGTAAACTGGTACGATGAGGAGCTGAACAAAGATCTCGGAGAAGTATTAAAAACACAGGATGAAGAAAAACGTACGGAATTATACGATAAGATCCTTACACGTATCAATGATCAGGCAGTAACAGTGCCGCTGTATTATCCGAACCGTGATTATATCTATAATAATACCAGACTGACCAATGTAGAGCTTGCACCGACTGCCTATGAAGGCATTAACTGGGCAACACTGGATGTAGTGGAGTAAAAAATGTTTGAAAAGATCGAGAATAAATGGACAGAAGATTCCGGTGATTATGATGATATGATCCAAAAACAATTGAGCAACAAAAGAACGGTATCTCACTGGACAAAAGAATTAAAAAGACTTCTTGGACCTGAGCCCCTTCGTATTTTAGAAGTGGGCTGCGGCCCGGGTTTTATGAGCATCATAGCAGCGCGTCTGGGACATGATGTAAAAGCGATCGATGGTTCATCAGGAATGGTAGAAAAAGCCAGAAGGAATATGCGGCAGTATCATCAGCAGGTGGAAATCTGTGAGGAAGATGGTGTAACTTTGCCATTGGAACAGGAACAAAGCTATGATGTGATACTTTCCAGAGATGCGGTATGGACGTTGTATGATCCGGAAAAAGCTTTCAGGCGCTGGAAGGCTGTATTAAAACCAGGTGGAAGGATCATTTATTTTGATGGGGACTATCGGACCGTCGAACCCACATTAAAAAATAAGATCCATATGAAAATTGCTGATTTTCTTATTTATGTTACAGAAAGAAAAACATATGGATCTGACGTGAAGGAAAACAGCGGAATTTATGAAAAGCTGCCATTTACATCGCAGAAGCGTCCGGAAGCGGACTTTCAGATATTAAAAAAGGTACGCTTTGCCAGGATTCAGATCAGAGAGAACCGCTGGCTAAACAGACCATGGACGATGGATTTCTGGAAATACGGATATCAGGGAAAAAAATTTATTGTAGTAGCCACAAAGAAGGAGAAGTGACATGCAAAATGATAAGATCAAAGAGTACTGGGAAGGAGAAGCTGGCATTTACAGCGAAGGGATCAAGGCAGAATTGAAAAGTGAAACAGCAGAAAACTGGAAGAATCTGATTCTGGAGTATGCGCCGGAAAAAGAACATCTGGAAGTACTGGATGTAGGCTGCGGGCCGGGATTTTTTGAAATTATGCTGGGAAAAGAAGGACATCATGTGACCGGGATCGATATTACTGAAAATATGATCCATGAAGCAAAGGAAAATGTAAAGGCAGCAGGTTTATCCGCAGATCTGATGACTATGGACTGCCACAATCTAAATTTCCCGGATGAGACATTTGATATGATTATCTGCAGAAATATCACATGGACGCTGGATGATCCACAGAAGGCTTACAAGGAATGGCTGCGTGTACTGAAAAAAGGCGGACGCCTTCTGGTATCGGACGCCTGCTGGTATCTGCATCTTTATGATGAAGAAAAGAAAAAGATTTATGAGGCACATGATGCTGCCATGTGGGAAAAATACGGAAGAGGTATCCATGCTCATGAAGATGCGGAAACAGGGAAAGAGCTCAGCAGTAAGCTGTTTATGAGTGATAAAAAGCGTCCGGCATGGGATCTGGATCACATGATGGAGATCGGCTTTTCCAAAGTGTTTGCCCTGAAGGACATCAGTGATATTTCCAGAACTTCCATGGATCGTGAGCTGAATAAGCTGACACCTCAGTTTTTAGTGGGTGGAGAAAAATAAGCGGACCGGCGTTAAATAAAACGCTGGACCCGCTCCATTGTGGTTTTTAGAATAAAGATATCCGTCAGTACATCACCGGTTTCCAGAGAATGGTTGGCGTTTTGGGTGAGAAAGAGAGGTACATCTTTCTGCGCTGCCAGTTCCCGGATGGAATCGGTTTCGGCCCAGGGATCTGCGGTGCCGTGGAAGGCGATGCTTCCGGCAAGTGGGAAGGAAAAGGTCTCTGCAAGAGGTGTAAACAGGATACTTTTTACAGTCAGATCGTGGCGGGAAGTATAGGCAGAGGAGATGACTGTACCAATGCTTTTGGAAATAAACAGAATGCTGCCATAGGAATTCCAGTCGATGCTGCTTAAGGAGCGTTCTGTCTGTTCCAGGGCGAGGTCAAAGGCCTGTTTCATTTTTTCGGGGTCTCCTTTGACATTTTCCGGAAGGTTGTCATAGGATACAGTGCGGATCTGGTAGCCGTGCTTGCTGGCAAGGCGGCCGGTATAGTACAGAAGCGGCTTGTCAGCCGTGTATCCGATGCCCGGAAAAACAACAGCTAATTTCGGGGCATTTTTATCTGCTCCGGCTGTATGAGAGGAAACTTTTGCATAGAGCATCTGCAGCTGAAGCTTTTCCTGAAGCTCCTTTAAGGTAATGGAGATCGTACAGGAATCGGATGGAAGATAATCATAATCGGTAACAATGCCGTCCTCTTCCATGGAATAAACAATGTGTGAGGAACCCATGAGTTCCATGTCTTCTTCAATATCTGAAAGTAATTCTTCGTATGATTTCATTTTAATTCAAACCCTCTTATTTAAAAAATCGTTTATTTTTACAGATTCTTCTATTATACTGGATTCATTGAATGACAGCAAGAGGTTACTGTTCACTGGCAATGTCCCGCGAGGTGTTTTTTGTGAGCGAAGTTAAACCTTGCTTTTATCCTGCCTGCACGATATACTAATATAATACATATCTGACTAATGGAGGGTTTTACAAATGAAAATTGCAGCAACATACGATAATGGAAACATTTTTCAGCACTTTGGAAAAACAGAGTTTTTCAAGGTATATGAGGTGGAGGATAACAAGGTTGTTTCCAGTGAAGTGATCAGCTCCAATGGCACCGGACATGGTGCACTTGCCGGACTTCTTGCAGATCAGGGAATCAGCGTTCTGATCTGTGGCGGAATCGGCGGCGGCGCTCAGACAGCACTTGCTGAGGCTGGTGTTGAGTTATGTTCCGGAGCACAGGGTGACGTAGATGCAGCTGTGGATGCTTATCTGAAGGGCGAGCTGGTATCCACAGGTGTGAATTGTGATCATCACCATCATGAGGATGGACATTCCTGCGGAAGCCATGAGGATGGACACTCCTGCGGCGGTCATGAAGACGGACATTCCTGCGGAGGCTGTGGCGGAGGATGTGGTTCCCAGCCATCTATCACAGGTCCTAATGTCGGAAAAACCTGCCGTACACATTACAGAGGAACCTTTAATGACGGAACACAGTTCGATTCTTCCTATGACCGTGGCGAGCCACTGGAATTCATCTGCGGAGCAGGCCAGATGATCAAAGGCTTTGATGCGGCAGTTGCGAACATGGAGGTTGGCCAGGTGGTAGATGTTCATCTGATGCCTGAGGAAGCTTACGGTATGCCGAATCCGGATGCGATTTTTACACTTGAGATCGAACAGCTTCCGGGTGCTGAGGATCTTACTGTAGGACAGCAGGTATACCTCTCCAATCAGTATGGTCAGCCGTTCCCGGTTAAAGTTAACGCAAAAGATGAAAAAACCATTACTTTCGATGCTAATCATGAGATGGCAGGTAAAGAGCTGAATTTCAGAATTGAATTAGTAGAAGTGAAATAAGAAGGAACAGTGGGAGGTGCTGTATGGGAGCATATGGCATCTCCTTTTTTGTCTGAAGGGAGGAAGCTTTCCTGATGAGGATCTCTATGATACCATTTGGATTACTATCCGGTTTTATGGACGGCAAAGAAATCCGGATCACAGAGCTGGGTGAAGATGGATTTCGATTTCGGCTGGCAGAGGAATGCCCGGAACCGGAGCAGTTTCTGATCTGTTTTTATGATATGAAAAAAGCCGGGTACAGGAGAGTGGAGATCCGGAGGTTTGGGATGAGTGCAGCAGAGGAGCAATGCCTGCAGGATCAACAGCCAGTTGAAAAGAAAACCGGAAAATATTTTTACAGGGAATATTCTGTGAGAGTGGAACAGAAGGATTATGTACAGGAGGTTCGGCGTCTGGCCGGAGAGTACAACCGATATATCCGTCTGAAGCTGGAAGGAGACGATGGAGAGCTGGCGAAATCACTGACCGGTTATCCTGCGGAGCTGGATGAGATGCACTGCAGGAGTCTGGAGGAACAGAAGAAGCGGTGGTTTTTCAGAGAAAATGAAAAGGCTTCCGGAAATCCACAGGATACAATGGGTGCAGAAGAATTAAGGCTTTTGGATAATGCAGAGTTTGCCCTGGAATTAAACTGCACTTCCCTGTATGAAGAATATCTGTGCCAGCCGCTGCAGGCTTTTCTGGCGTCTTACTGGCAGAAGAATTATCTCACTCACAGTTATTTTGCAGGCCGGATACCGGACAGATTTTATATTGGAAATCAGTTCTGCCATAACCTGTTTCCGATAGAAGAGCAGCTTTTTTCTATCATGGATAAAATGTATTCGGAGGGATCGGAGATCACACTGGTATTTTCTTATATCCGGGAATTTATGCTTTCGTTTGTGGGAAAGCTTCTGGAAAAGGTGGATAACTGGTGCTGTATTCATGGGGTGAATGTGGAAATCGTAGTCAATGACTGGGCCATGGTGGAAATGCTCTGTGGAAAAACATCCCGCCTGCATTCTGTTCTGGGCACATTGCTCAATAAACGAAAAAAGGATCCGCGAATGAAATATAAATCCGGTGATACTTTATTATTTCAGCAAAACAGCCTGAATGCGGGGTTTTATCGAGATTTTCTGGCTGAAGAATTTCATATCCACAGATACGAATGGGAGTCCTGCGGATATCCACAGGAGTTTCCGCCGGGGAAAAACAGTCTGCATTTGCCTTTTTATCAGACAAACACTTCGCAGTACTGCCCATTGTATGCTTTGTGCACCACCGGAGATCGCGGTACACAGCAGCTTGCGGAGCACTGTCCGAAATTCTGTGAAAAATACGCACTGCTTTATCCGGAACATTTACACATGGCAGGGCGGTATAACTCCCTGTTTGGTGTGGATAAAACACTTCCGGAGTCAACGGAAATGTGGAAAAATATAAAAGGCACAAAGCCGGATCGCATTGTTGTTAATATATGACATGTGATGAGCAGGCTTCGAAGGTGGAGTACGAATATCTGTTTGACAAGAATACATTGCGGAAAAAAGGAACAGGACATGGAGAACAGTATGAAAATAACAGCCGGGTTAGGCTCCATAGATGAATATGAACGTTTTGTGCAGGCAGGAGCAGATGAATTTTTCTGTGGCTATGTACCCTTTTCCTGGGCGGAAAAATACGGCACAGTAATGCCGTTAAATCGCAGGGAGGTTCTCTGCTGTAATGTTCAGCTTGGAGCATACAGTGAGCTGGAAATTCTTTCCCGGATGGTAAAAAAATATAAAAAGCCGGTGCATCTCACCTTCAATTCCCTGTATTATCTTCCGGAACAGTATCCGGAGATCGGAGATATCATAGAAAAGTGCATGGGAATTGGATTTCGAAGCTATATCATTGCAGATCCGGCGCTTCTTGTTTATCTGAAAAACAGGGGGATTTCCTGTGAGATCCATCTCAGCGGAGAGACAGGGGAAGTGAACAGCGAAATGCTGAAGATGTTCCGGCGCTTTCCTCTGAAGAGATTGATCTTTCATCGGAAAAACACGTTCCGGGATATGCAGTCTGTTATTGCATCTCAGAGAGAAGTGGAAAAACAGGCCGGGATCCGACCGGAGGCGGAAATGGAGTTCGAGGCCTTTGTGTTGAATGAAATGTGCCAGTTTACGGGAGCATTCTGTAATTCTCTTCACTGTGATGAGATGGGATATCTTTGCAGGGTGTCCTATTGGCTTGGAACTGTACGGAATGGTGATGCTGTTCCGGAAAAAATAATGGCTCTTCAGGAGCAGGCGTGGAATCAGGAACCGGATCTGAAAGCATATGATGAATCCGGATATCTTTGTGGTGAGACAGGCTGTGGACTGTGTGCACTGTATCAGCTGAAGCAGGCAGGGATCACGCATCTGAAGCTGGTTGGCCGGGGAAACTATGTGGATCACATGGAAAAAGATATCCGGAATTTGCGAAAAGCGTTGGAAATTCTGGACGCTGCAGAAAATGAGAGGGAATTTCAGTATACATTAAAACGGACAGTGTTTCCGGCGGGGTGTAGCGGAAGATGTTATTATCAGTAACAAAAAGGGAAGCTTTTTTGAGTTAGAATAAATGATAAATGGGATGAAAACCAGAATCAGGAAAAGACATGGTGCAGATTGCAGATTTGACGGTCCTGGGAAAAAGCTATTTCCGGATTATTTGGGATCAATGGCGTGTGTCCTTCCTGAGTTCAGAGATCATTACATTTGCTGTGATCCTGATACTGGCGAGATCCGGGCGGAAAAAGAATGTATTTTCAGGAGAAAGGATATAAAATGAATTTCGAGCGTGTAAAAAGAGAAGAAGCAGATACAGTTCTGAAGCTGTACCGTTCATTGCTGGGGACGCCCTATTGTGTGTGGACAGAGGAGTATCCTTCAGAAAAAGAAGTGGAATTTGATCTTTCCAGAGATGCGCTGTTCTGTATGCGGGACGATGCGGGAAATATCGCAGGTGTGATCTCCATTGATGATGATCCAAATGTGGAATGTCTCACATGCTGGTCAGAAACCATGGTGCCGTCAGCGGAGGTCTCCCGGGTGGGAGTATGTCAGGAATTCCAGAATCAGGGGATTGCCGGGAAACTTCTTAAGGGTGTGATGGAAGAGCTGAAGAAGCGGGGCTATAAAGCTGTACATCTTCTTGTTGCGAAGGACAATGTAAAAGCACTCCGTTCTTATGATAAGCTGAATTTTGAGAACGTGGGAGAGTGTGAACTCTGGGGACATATGTACTGGTGTTATGAGAAAGCATTATAAAAAGTATTATAAAAAATGAAAAACAGATATCTTTTTGCCGGGCGGTAGATCGACCACCAATGTCAGATCGATAAGTGGTGGTCAATACACAGTCAGCAGAGAAGATACCTGTTTTTTGTTTGAAAGCAGATCAGATCCTCCGGCAGCTGTTCCTTTCGATCAGCTGGTGAGGTACAATGATCTTTGTGGCCGGAAGGCTCGGATTTTCGATATGACTGATCATCTGCGTGGCTGCTTCCATTCCAAGCTGCCCGGAGTTAATATCAATGGAGGTCAGCTGAGGCGAAGTCAGTCTGGCAAAAAGTGAGTTGTTAAAGGAAAGAATGGACAGATCCTCCGGTATGGAGATATCTGCTTCTATACAGATCCGCTCCAGGGAAAGTGCCAGAATATCATCACTGACAAGCACAGCTGTAGGGCGCTCCTCACTTAAAAGCAGCTTTCGAAGCTCCTGAAACTCATTCTGGGAAGCGGCAGGAACCTCTATACAGTATTCGGGCTGTACGGTTAATCCGTGGCTGATCAGCGCAGTCATATAGCCGGTTTTGCGGTCTGCGGAAAAGACCAGGGAATTATCTACACCCAGATAAGCGATCTTCCGGTGGCCCAGAGCATAAAGATACTCCGTTGCCTCCTGTCCGGCCAGAAGGTTGTCATTATCGATATAGATTGTATGATTGGTGTATTGTGCCGGTTTTCCGATCAGGATATAGAGAAGTCCTTCACTGAAAAGAAAATCAATAACAGGATCATTCACACGGGAATAAAGAACAATAAATCCGTCAACCTTACCGCTTCTGGACATGGAACGTACTGCGTTAAGGATCTCTTCTTCATTCTGACCGGTAACAATGGTGCTGATATACTGATGTGCGTTACAGTAGTGGCTGATCCCCCGGATCGTCTCAAGGTAAAAGGAATTCTCGTATGTCTCCTTTGGGGACGGAGGCAGGATGATACCGATGGAGCGGGAAATCTGTGCTGCCAGGTTGCTGGCCTGGAAATTCGGCTCATAGCCAAGCTCCGCCATGGCTCTGCGTACACGTTCCTTGGTTTCTTTACTGATAGATGGATTATTTTTGCAGGTTCTGGAAACGGTGGACGGGGACACCCCGGCCAGAGCTGCCACATCTTTGATGGTTACTGCCATAAATTGCCTCCTCACGGATATGCCGGATCAAAGCGGAAGTATGCCTCTGATCCGGCTTTTTTTATCTCAGTCTGATAGAGATATTGTAGTTCATAACAAGGATACTGTCAAACATATTGCACGGAAAATTGCATGAAATTGCGTAAAAACAGATGCACAGAAAATCAGGTAGTGAGATGCAGATAGATTCTGTTTGACATAATGAAAAACTGCACAAAATCAGGATGTAAAAATTGTAAGAAAGGTAGAAAAGACAAAAACGCATTGCACTTCATGCAAAATGGACGTATAATTTACGCAAACGGTTGCGTAGATTATATGAATATGCATCCGTGAGAGGATAATAGATAAGATGCTCTGAGATGCAGGGCTCAACATAAGGAGAGAAAAGATATGGATAAAAGAGCAGCTGGCATTCTGATGCCGATCACAAGCCTGCCGTCAGAGTACGGCATTGGATGTTTTTCAAAGAGTGCCTATGATTTTGTGGACTGGCTGAAGGAAGCGGGACAGAGCTACTGGCAGATCCTTCCACTGGGACCTACCAGTTACGGAGATTCTCCGTACCAGTCCTTCTCCACTTTTGCGGGAAATCCGTATTTTATCAGCCTGAAGGCACTGGTGGAGGAAGGCGTCCTTACAAAGGAGGACTGTGATAAGGTCAGCTGGGGAAGAAGAGCAGACAGCGTAGACTATGAAAAAATCTACAAAGGCCGTTACAAGCTTCTCCGCAAAGCTTACGAAAACAGCAACATCAGCGAGAATCCGGATTATCAGAAATTTGTTGCAGAAAACAGCTGGTGGCTTTCCGACTATGCACTTTTTATGGCAGTAAAGGATCAGTTCGGCGGTGTTGAGTGGACAAAATGGGCAGAGGATATCCGCCTTCGCTGGGCAAATGCCATGGACTACTATCGCAGAGAATTATATTTTGATATTGAATTCCAGCAGTATATGCAGTTCAAATTCTATGAGCAGTGGATGAAACTGAAAAAATATGCCAACGAAAAAGGCATTCAGATCATCGGAGATATCCCGATCTATGTAGCTATGGACAGTGCAGATACCTGGGCTCATCCGGAACTTTTCCAGCTGGATGAGGAGAATGTGCCGGTGGCTGTAGCCGGATGCCCGCCGGACGGTTTTTCCGCAACAGGACAGCTTTGGGGAAATCCACTGTACCGCTGGGATTACCACAGAAATACAGGATATCAGTGGTGGATCTCCAGACTGAGCTACGTATTCCGCCTTTATGACGTGGTAAGGATCGATCATTTCCGTGGCTTTGACGAGTATTTTTCCATTCCGTACGGTGCAGAAAATGCCATTGGCGGTCACTGGGAAAAAGGTCCCGGGATCGATCTGTTCCGTAAAGTGGAGCAGGCCCTTGGCTGGAAGCAGGTCATTGCGGAGGATCTTGGCTATGTGACAGATTCTGTGCGTCAGCTTGTCCATGACAGTGGATTCCCGGGAATGAAGGTCCTGGAGTTTGCGTTTGATTCCAGAGATTCCGGCTGTGCCAATGATTATCTTCCACACAACTATCCGGAGAACAGTGTGGCATACACAGGAACCCATGATAATGAGACCATCGCCGGATGGTGGAAGAGCATTATGGCAAAAGAGCGTAAGCTTGCCAGGGATTATCTCTGTGATAACTATACACCGGATAAAGAGCTGCATAAATGCTTTATCAGCCTGGTTATGAGAAGCAGTGCAAAGCTCTGTGTGATCCCTATGCAGGATTATATGGGCCTGGATAACAGCTGCAGAATGAACCAGCCTTCCACAGTAGGAAAGAACTGGAAGTGGAGGATCCGCAAAAGGGAGCTGACTGTGAAGCTTCAGAAAGAGATCCAAGGTCTTGCACTTCGCTACGGACGTATGAACTGGTCTGATTAAAAGAGAGATCCAAGAGACATATTCCATTTAAACGGGACGTGAAAGAAAGTAGAAAGATTTTAGATAGAATCGTGATTTTTTATGTGATATAATGCTGTTTCGTGGAGGCAGCTGTCAGTAAAAGGTAAGGCTGACAGCTGCCTTATTGTATTTTCAGATCTGCGGTAAATGATAAAGTGATACATTTATATATGCAGAAGATCAGAAGAGAGTGTCTGATCTGTAGCAGTGGATAATCCTGAATAACGGAAGATTTTTTACAATAAGGGGAGAATTATGACAGGAAAAACACACGCGGCAGTCGGACTCGGAACAGTGCTGGCAGTTACACAGCCCTCTACGGTTTCCGGTCTGGTACTTGCGGCAGGAACAGGAATGCTTGGAGCATTGATCAGCGATATTGATGTAGGAACCTCCAAATCCCATAAGGATGCGAACCGGATCACGCTGATCGCGGTACTGCTTGTGGCAGCAGAGATCGCATTGAATTATTTTTATGATTTTTCTATCTGGGAAAAGATCCGCAATAACCAGTCTATGGCGCCGGTTGCCATGGGAGTTATTATTTTTATTGCAGTCTGCGCCTTTGGAAAAAATCAGCCGCACCGGTCATTTATGCATTCGATCATGGCTATGGCCATTTTAAGTGCAGCCATATCCATGGTGTCCGTGAAGCTGGTCCTTTATTTTGTGGTTGGATTCGCATCACATCTGGTGCTGGACTGCTTTAACCGGAAACGGGTACGGATCCTGTATCCGCTGCCGGGAGGCATTGCGCTGGATTTCTGTAAGGCAGGAGGCTTTGTGGATTCCCTGCTTTTTAAGCTTGGATCTGTAGCTGTGATCTTTGAGATCGTATATCTGGCTGTGCAGATGGGAGAGAACTGGAAGCTTTTTCGAATGTAGAGGATGTTTTATTTACCGATTACGGATAATTTTATATGGGGCAGATATTGCAGGAACTGAAGGTTAGAGCGTGTTTGAAAAATCATTCCCGTAATCTGCACGCCCCATTTTGCGGTATATTTTACCCGAATTCAGTTGCCGTAGCCCGCTACGGCGCCCTCATCCGGACAAAATCTCCCACAAATTGTGACGCACATCTTGCAGAAAGCCTTTTTCAAACACGCTCTAAGCCAAAAAAAGGAGCAGATTTTCCAAATACGGAAGATCTGCTCCTTTTAACCGAATCAAGGGAGTTCCCTGTTTCAATTACGAATATCCGCCTGACGGTTTATAAGTGTGATCATTTATTCTTTCTGATCCTGCAGGCGCATGCTGTGTAAAGTACGTCTGTGGAAGAGTTCAGTGCTGTCTCACAGGAATCCTGGATCACGCCTACGATGAAACCGACACCAACTACCTGCATGGCAACATCATTGGGGATTCCGAAAAGGCTGCAGGCCATCGGGATCAGAAGAAGAGAACCGCCGGCAACTCCGGAAGCACCAGCCGCGCTTGCAGCAGCCAGGATGCAGAGGATCAGAGCGGTCGGGAAGTCTACGCTGATACCGAGTGTATGTGCAGCTGCCAGAGCCATGATGGAAATGGTGATCGCTGCACCACCCATGTTGATGGTCGCACCAAGAGGGATGGAGATGGAGTAGGTATCCTCATCAAGTCCGAGATCCTTGCACAGCTCCATGTTTACCGGAATGTTGGCGGCAGAGCTTCTTGTGAAGAATGCTGTGATACCACTGTCCTTCAGGCAGCGCAGAACCAGCGGATACGGATTCTGGCGTGTGCAGATGAAAGTAATGATCGGGTTGATCACCAGTGCAACAAAGAGCATGGTTCCCACCAGTATACAGATCAGACGGCCATAGCTTAACAGTACGCCAAGCCCCTGCTCGGAGATGGTTGTGAAGATCAGGCCCATGATACCAAATGGAGCAAGGCTGATGATCCATCTTACGGCTGTGGAGGTTGCATCGGAAATGTTTTCGATGACAGTCTTGGTAGTTTCACTTGCGGCCTTCAGTGCGATACCGAAGATGATGGCCCATGCAAGGATACCGATATAGTTGGCGTTGACAAGTGCGTCAACCGGGTTGGAAACAATGTTCATCAGAAGGTTTTTGAGGACCTCTGCAACACCGCTTGGCGGAGTGACGTCGGAAGTATTTGTACTTTCGGAAAAAGTCAGCATGATCGGGAACAGGCGGCTGGAGATCACAGCTGCCAGTGCTGAGAGTATATTTCCCAGAAGATAAAGTACAACAACGAATTTCATGTTTGTTTTCTGGCCTTTTCCCATGTGGCACAGAGAGCTCATTACTAGGAAGAACACCAGAAGCGGAGCAATTCCACGAAGAGCACCGACGAACAGATCACCGAGAATGGAGATCACAGATGCCTGAGGGATTGCAAGTCCGAGAATGATACCAACGATCAGACCACAGATGATACGCTTGATCAGGTTGATGCTGTTCCATTTTTGAATCAGGTTTTTCATAACTAGTTTCCTCTTTCCTATTGTGTGAGTGTGCTAAAAAATGCTGAGCCGCAAAGCAACGATCCAGTGTAAAGGGCGGATCGTTCTAAGCCGGTATTACTGCATCGCGTAAAAGCACAACAGGATAATTATATACAATTATGTCCGCCTTGTAAAGACAAATGTACATAAAACGCGAGAAAGATATAAAAAGCGCCAGATCAATGCTTCGTCTGGCGCTATATATTTGAAGTATCAGGTCCGAATTTTCCGGAAGCTTACAGCAAAGAACAGAACCTCCGCAAAGCCTGTAATTCCCCATGAGAAAATATACAGGAGATAAAGTGAGGAAATGGTCTGGAAGTGTGCAAACACCGTATAGAACCAGATGACACGGAATACACAGGATCCCAGAATGATGATGATGGTCGGTGGGATACTTTTTCCGATGCCACGGGAAGCGGCGATACTGCAATCCATAAAACAGCTGAAGGCATAGCTGAAGCCCATGATTCGGATCCTCTCCATGCCGGCATCGATGACTGCCGGTTCTGTGGCAAACAGTGACAGAAACTGCGGACCGAAAACAAGAAGCAGTCCACCAAGGATCGCACCTGCGATGAAGGCATAGGTAAGGCTGATCCCATAAGTTTTTAGCATACGTTTTTTATTTCCGGCACCCCAGTTCTGACCGATGAAGCTTGCGCATGCAGTATAGAAAGCAAACATGACGTTGTAGATCAGAGAGTCTGCATTTGCGGCAGCGGCATTTCCGGAAACCGTGACTGCATCGAAGGAGTTGACACCGGTCTGTACGAACAGATTTGCAATGGCAAAAATTCCGTTCTGCAGACCTGTGGGAATACCAAGAAGCAGTACTGCTTTACAGGCCTTCGGGTGAAGACGGAGCTTACGCAGGGATACCCTGCATTCGTCTTTTCTCCGAAGGAGGTGGATCATTACCAGCGCTGCGGAGATATACAGTGCGATCGCGCTGGCAGTTGCCACACCTGCGGCGGCCATATGACAGACGATAACGAAAAACAGGTTCAGAAGAACGTTGATCACTCCGGCAATGGAAAGATAGATCAGTGGTCGCTTCGTATCGCCGCGGGCACTTAATACGCCGTTACCGAAATTGTATACAGCCATGGCCGGCATACCCAGAGCATAAATCTTCATATATAAAACAGCCTGGTCCATCAGCTCCGGTTTCGTATTCATCATGGACAGCATCTGTCCGGAAAACAGAAGACAGACGACACAGACCAGAAGTCCTGCGATGGCACAGAGAAGAAGAGATGTATGGATCGTTTCTTCGGTACCTTTTCTGTTTTCGGCACCAAGCTCGTGTGCTACACGAACATTGACTCCGGCGCCCATGCCGATCAGGATTCCGGTAAATAAAGTGACCAGCAGAGTTGTGGAACCCACAGCTCCAAGTGCCATGTAATCTGCAAATCGCCCTACAACCGCAACATCACTTAAATTAAAAAGAACCTCCAACACCTGGGACCCCATCAGGGGAAGGCTAAAGAGGAGGATATTTTTCCAGAGAGAGCCGGAGGTCATCTCAATGGAAGACGTTTTCTTTTTTTCATTTTCACACATAGTTTACCTCATAAAAATTATAAAAAATTCCTTCATCCAAGGTATACAATACTATGTTGGAATAGGTTTGTAAAGAGGGGAAAATAGCTCTTTTACCAGGCGCAGAGGTTTGTTTTTATTTATAGATTCTACATTGATTTCAGTACGAACAATGATATAATAAATGAGAGCAATAAGAAAGTATTTTCAGAAATATTGGAAATATAAAATACAGCAGACTAAGGAGGAACTCAATACAATGAAAATCGGAAATGATATTTATTATGTAGGAGTAAACGATCATCAGGTAGACCTGTTTGAGGGACAGTATGTAGTGCCAAACGGAATGTCCTACAACTCCTATGTGATCAAAGATGAGAAGATCGCAGTTATGGACACTGTAGATGCCGGCTTCACAGAAGAGTGGCTGGGAAAAGTTGCAGAGGTTCTGGATGGTGCGAAACCGGATTATCTTGTAGTCCAGCATATGGAGCCGGACCATGCAGCAAATATTGAGAATTTCATGAAAGCATACCCGGATACAACTGTTGTTGCCAACACAAAGACCTTTACCATGATGGAGAATTTCTTCCGTGGAATGGATCTGGAAGGAAAGAAACATATTGTAGCCAACGGTGACACCCTGACACTTGGAAAACACGTCCTTACTTTCGTATTTGCACCGATGGTTCACTGGCCGGAGGTTATGGTTACATATGACAGCACAGACAAAGTTCTGTTTTCCGCAGACGGCTTTGGCAAATTCGGAGCTCTTGATGTAGAAGAGGACTGGGACTGCGAAGCACGTCGCTACTATATCGGAATCGTCGGAAAATACGGTCCGCAGGTACAGAAGCTTCTCAAGGCAGCAGCAACTCTTGATATTCAGACCATCTGCCCGCTTCACGGACCGATCCTTACCGAAAATCTTGGACATTATCTGGAGAAATATGATATCTGGTCTTCTTATAAAGTAGAGAGTGAAGGAGTAATGATCGCCTACACATCTGTATACGGACATACAAAGAAAGCAGCAGAGCTTCTTGCACAGAAGCTGGAGGAAAAGGGCTGCCCGAAGGTTGTTGTCTGCGATCTTGCAAGAGAAGACATGGCAGAGGCAGTGGAGGATGCTTTCCGCTACGGCAAGCTGGTACTGGCCAGCATTACATACAACGGAGAAGCATTCCCGTTTATGCGTACATTCATCGAGAACCTGACAGAGCGTAATTACCAGAACCGCACCATCGGCCTCATTGAGAACGGAAGCTGGGCACCGACTGCAGCTAAAGTCATGAAAGGAATGTTCGAGAAGAGTAAAAATATCACATGGCTTGAGAACAATGTAAAGATCATGTCCTCCCTCAGCGATGAGAATGTGGCAGAGATCGATGCAATGGCAGAGGAGCTCTGCAAGTAATTTCTGAATACCAGAACAGCTTATAAAAAATAAAGATATAACATAATAAAAAGACGTGGATCCGTAAGGCCACGTCTTTTTTATTTACCAAGTAATAGTTACATCCTCTTACACCACATAAATCCATAAGCCGGAAGCTCCACGTCCTTAAGCTCCAGTGTCTGGTCAGTGATCAGATCGCGGAAGGTTCCTTCCTCCTGCATCCAGGCAGTTTTTTCACTGTCACTGAAATTGAAGATTCCGATGAAACGTTCGTTTCCTTTCTGGCGGAGGATGCAGAGAATGCTGTCATCATGAACATCGTATGTATATACATCACAGTCCTTATCAAAAACAGATTCCTGGCTGCGGATCTGCTCCATGCGGCTAAGAGTCTGGAAGATCTGTCCCTCAACGGAGGATTTGGAGTTTCTTTTTTCGGCAAGCTCCCACTGGAAAGCACCACGGTGGATATAGCGGGAATCTGCAGCCTTATCCGGATCCTCTTTATAGGAATAATCATTGAGACGTCCGATTTCATCGGAGCTGTAAAGCATCGGGATCCCGGACTGGGTAAGCATATATGCGTGAAGCATCAGATCCTCGCGGATACCCCTTTTCAGCTTCTCGTCATCTTTTTCAAAAAGAGCAGCCTCGATCCCGCACATGGAAGCAGTAGTTCCGCAGAAACGGGCATCCTGAGTTACCGGGTCATCATTATAGAGCTCTCCGCGGCTGTCGCTTCCCGGATGCTTTCCTGTAAAGAAATCATTCAGGTAACGCTTATGGGATGGCTCATCCATGTCCCATTCTTTCAGGGTGGCGAAATCAAGTCCCCAGCCGATATCGTCATGGCAGCGGAGATAATTCAGGAAGGTGTACTGCTTCGGAAGGCTGTTTACAATATCCATCTGTTTTTTCAGAAGGCGGATATCACGAGTGGCAATGCTGTTCCAGGTTGTAGCCATGGTTGTTACATTGTAAAGCATATGGCATTCCGGCTTCTCTACGGTTCCGAAATAGGGAACAACCTTCTCCGGCTCCATAACGACCTCACCCAGAAGTACGACACTTGGGCAGACGATCTCGGCAATCATACGCATCATACGAACGATCGTATGCACCTGCTTCAGGTTACGGCAGGGAGTTCCCAGTTCCTTCCAGATATACGGAACCGCATCGATACGGATCACGTCCATTCCCTGGTTTGCAAGGAAGAGGAAGTTGTACATCATCTCATTGAAAACACGGGGATTGCCGTAGTTCAGATCCCACTGGTACGGATAAAAGGTAGTCATGACATAGTGACCGATATCCGGAAGCCAGGTAAAGTTCCCCGGAGCAGTGGTTGGGAATACCTGTGGTACGGTCTTTTCGTACTCGTCCGGGATCTCACGGTTGTTGTAGAAGAAGTAACGGCTCATATATTCGCCGTCACCCTGGCGTGCTTTTTTGGCCCACTCATGATCCTCGGAAGTGTGGTTCATAACAAAATCCATACACAGGTTCATTCCGTTTTTGTGGCATTTATCTGCAAGGGCAGCCAGATCCTTCATGGAACCAAGGTCCGGGCGGACTTTGCGGAAGTCGGCTACTGCGTAACCACCGTCGGAACGGCCCTTCGGGGTATCAAGGAACGGCATCAGATGCAGGCAGTTCACGTTGCATTCCTTAAGATATGGAAGCTTGGCAGAAACTCCCTTGATGTTGCCGGCAAAATTGTCAATGTAGAGCATCATGCCCAGCATATCCTTCTGGCGGAACCAGTCCGGATTTTTTTCTCTTTCCAGGTCGCGGTTTTTGAGCGCGCGGCGGCGTGCTGTAAAATACTGGTACATCTGGTCGCAGAGCTCTGCAAACATATCGTCATTGTGATAAAGCTCTGTGTACAGCCATCGAAGTTCGTCGTGATGATGGTTTAAACGTTCCTGAAAAATTTCCTGATCTTTTTTCATGATTTCCTCCCTGAATAGATATTTATAGATGTCGGGAAACCTGTAAAATATTTCCCGGCGGTAATGGTTATCTGACATTTTTCCACAGAATTATAGCATGAAGTTTCCAGTACATGAATATACGGGTTGTTATGGAATATGGAAAAATGTTGTAAGTATTTTCAGTCTCCGGTTGTCTGTCGTCGTATCAGAACCGGAGTGATCTTTTTGTGGATCGGTTTTTGAAGCGGTGCCGGTTTTCTTTTCTTCATTTCGTTCATCTGTTCCACAAGCAGTTCCATGGTAGTCTGTGCGATCACATCAATCTGCTGTCCAATAGTAGTGATCGGGATGATGGACTCCGCAGCAATGGGTGAATTATCGAATCCGATGATCTGATATTCATCCGGCAGACAGTTGTATTTCTGGAAGATCAGATTGAGAAATATATTTGCGTAAGTATCATTGGATAAAAATATGCCTTTTTTCTGACCGGAATATTTACTGTCAATATCCTGAAAGATCACACGCATCTGTTCAAAAAGCTCCTGATAGGAATCACCGGAAACATTAAGGTTCAGTTCATAAGGAACATGATATTCCCGGCATGTTTCCTCAAAGGCACGGATACGGTCATAAGCCGGAATATTCTCAGGTACATGGACATTGATGTGGATCAGTACATCACACTGATTACGTATCAGCAGAGAAGTAGCCTGCATGCTGCCCATGTAATTGTCTGTTGTAACGCTGCATATATGTTCTGCTTCACGTTCAATGGCGATCACAGGAATATTATAGGAAGCCAGTTTTTCAGAGGAAAGAGTATGGCTGAGAACAATAAGTCCTTCAATCTTATAAGCCATCAGCTCGTCCAGATACTGCATTTCTTTCTCCGGGCCGCCATCACTGACAAAAACCAGAAATTTGTAATGATAATCGGAGTAACTTCGAAGAAGCTGTGTCAGCATTTCGGAATAATAATGAAGATAAAGGTTCGGGACAATGATCCCTACAAATTCGCTTTTTCCATTGGCAAGAACCCTGGCAAGCTTGTTTTTTCTGTAGCCGAGCTCATCAAGGGCTTTTGCGATCTTTTCCTGATTTTCCAGGGTCAGAGAATCCGGATGATTGAAATATCTGGAGATCGTAGTCTTGGAAAAACCAGTGTATTCTGCAATATCGGCAAATGTTACCTGTTTTTTAGCCATAAAAAAATATTCTCCTTTTAACAGCAGAAAGTTATGATACGGAATGCAGATGTGATCATATAAGAGAAAGCTGCAGACCGTACAGGATGATTGGATTGATATAATAAGTATAACAATACAGACGTTAAATAGCAATAAAAAAATAACCAGTTAAGTTACCGGTAACTTTTCTTGAATAAATTAACAAAAAAGGTTGACAGAAGCTATGTCATATAGTAGTATCAAATTATAAAGTAACCGGTTACTTTACCGGTTACTAAACAAGAACGAAAGAACAAAAAAGGGAGGAAAAGAGAATGAAAAAAGGTTCTGCGAAAGCTGTTCCGGCAGGAAAAAGAACTGCTGCAGAAAAGCTTCAGTATGTGAAAAAGAACTGGCAGCTGTATGTGTTTTTTCTGCTGCCTGCACTTCTTCTGACGATCATCTTCAAATACGTGCCCATGGGTGGCGTACTGATCGCTTTTGAGGACTACAATGTCATTGATGGTGTATTTGGAAGCAAATGGGTAGGACTGGAATACTTCCGGAGATTTCTGGCATCACCGGATTTTATGAATTATCTTGTGAACACTCTGAAACTGAGTATTTACGGACTACTGTGGGGATTTCCGATTCCGATCATCCTGGCACTTCTTCTGAATCAGATCCGGAGAGCTGGGATCAGGAAAAAAATTCAGCTTCTGATCTATGCGCCGAATTTTATTTCCGTTATCGTACTCTGTGGTATGGTTCGTATGTTTCTTTCACCGGTAGGTCCGCTGAATAAACTGATCGGTTCCGATGCCAACTGGATGACTATGCCGGCAGCATTTCGTACCATTTACATAGCCAGCGGAATCTGGCAGACAGCCGGATGGGCATCCATTATGTATACTGCAGCACTTGCCAATGCAAGTAAGGATCTGGAAGAGGCAGCAGTGGTGGATGGTGCAAATATCCTGCAGCAGATCTGGTATGTACAGCTTCCGGCTATTAAAAACATCATTGTGATCCAGTTTATCCTTCAGGCCGGAAATATTATGAGCATTGGTTTTGAAAAAGCATATGCACTGCAGACAGATATGAACCTTCCTGCATCTGAGATTCTTTCTACTTATGTATACAGAATCGGTCTTCTGAATGGAGATTATGGATATTCTACAGCAGTGGGGCTGTTTAATTCAGTGATCAATGTAATTCTTTTGATCTTTGTAAACTGGGTAGTCAAGAAACTGAATGACGGAGAGGGATTATAGGAGGTGCTGTTATGGCAAAAGCAAAGAAAAAGAAATATTCGGCATCTGATAAAGCCATTTTAGGAATCGGATACGTACTTCTGGGTGCATTTGTACTTTCCATTCTGGTTCCGCTTTTATATGTTGTGATCGCATCCTTTATGGATCCGAATGTGCTGAACAGCCAGGGAATCAGCTTTGATGTGCGGAAGTGGACGATCGATGCGTACCGCAGAGTTCTTGAAAATAATATGATCTGGAGAGGCTTTGCAAACTCATTTTTTTATTCCCTGGTGTTTACCATTATTTCAGTTCTGGTAACTCTGCTGGCAGCATATCCAATGTCCAAGAAAGAATTTGTGGGAAGAAATTTCTTCAATGTTATTTTTCTCATTACCATGTTTTTCGGTGGAGGAATGATCCCGACTTTTATCCTGATCAATCAGTTGCATCTGGTAAATACAATCTGGGCAATCCTGCTTCCGGGTGCGTTTAATGTCTGGAACATGATCCTTGCCAGAACCTATTATCAGTCTATCCCCAAGGAACTCAGAGAGGCATCTGCCATTGACGGTGCCACGGAAATCGAGCATTTTTTCAAGATTATGATGCCGGTATGCAAACCGATCATCGCAGTGCTTGCACTGTGGTCCTTTGTAGGAATGTGGAACAGTTATTTTGACGCTATGATTTATTTGAATGATGCGAAACTGCAGCCATTGCAGCTGGTACTTCGTTCCATCCTTGTACAGAATACACCGCAGCCCGGAATGATCGCAGATATCCAGAGTACTGCACAGATGGCAAAGGTAGCGGAACTTCTGAAATATGCTACGATCATTGTATCAAGTTTACCGCTTCTGATCATGTATCCATTCTTCCAGAAATATTTTGACCAGGGCATTATGGTTGGTTCTGTAAAAGGCTGATGACAGGAGGTTGATAATGATGAAAAAAAGAATGAAGGCATTATTGGCAATCGGGCTTTCTGCAATTATAATGGTATGCAGTGCCGGATGTGGAAATGGAAAAGAACACATGAAAGCAGAAACAGATCCGGATACCCCGGTGGAAGATGTGTCCTTTCCTCTGAAAGAAAAAGCAGAGCTGTCTTTTATTACCAGTGCACCTGCAACATCTACACAGGAACCTAATGAAAGAACGATCTTTGAAAGACTGGAAAAGCAGACCAATGTCCACATTGACTGGACCTGTTTTGTATCGGATCAGTTTGATGACAAAAAAAATCTGGCGCTGGCACAGTTCGGAAATCTTCCGGATGGACTTTTTAACGCAGGGATGAGTGATTATGATCTTCTTCGTTATGCCAAACAGGGAATCATTATTCCGGTAGAAAATCTCATTGATAAATACATGCCGAATCTTAAGGCTGTATTTGAAAAATACCCGGAATACAGAACAATGTGTACAGCACCGGACGGACATATTTATTCTTTCCCATGGATCGAGCAGCTTGGTGCGGGGAAAGAAGCCATTCAGGCAATTGGAGATATTCCCTACATTAATAAAAAATGGCTGGATTATCTGAAGCTGGACGTTCCGACTACAACTGAGGAACTGGAACAGGTTCTGATCGCTTTCCGCGACAATGCAGATAAACTGGAAAAGAAATTCAACATTGAGGGTGGTGTGATCCCGATGTCCTTTATCATCAATAATGGTGATCAGGATCCTGCAATTCTCATCAACGGATTCGGAGAAGGATATGGTGACACCGGTGATCATTTTGCAGTGAAAGATGATGGAACCGTTATTTATACAACTGTACAGGAAGGCTATAAAGAAGGTATTCAGTGGCTCCATCAGCTGGTAGAAGAAAAGCTGGTGGATCCGGAGGCTTTTACCCAGGAATGGTCAACTTATGTTGCAAAAGGTAAAAACCACAGATATGGTCTGTGTTTCACCTGGGATATTGCAAATATTGATAACAATGAAGATTATGTAATGCTCCCGGCGCTGGCCGGTCCGGATGGTCTTGTAAATATCACAAGACAGAATAACAGTGAAACCAGTGGCTTTGACAGAGGACGCTGCGTTCTGACTACAAGCTGTCGGAATACGGCACTGGCAGCAGCATGGATCGATCAGATGTATGCACCGATCCAGTCTCCGCAGAATAACTGGGGTACTTACGGGGAAAAAGATTCATTTAATATCTTTGAGATGTCCGAGAATGCAGAAGGTGGTCAGATGCTGAAACATATGGATCTGGGAGATGCATCTCCGGTAGAGGTTCGTGAAGCACAGTCTGTAAACGGACCGTTGGCAATACTTAACGAGTATTACGATGTATATGTAACAGAGCCGGCAGATGCAAAATGGCGTCTCGACAATATGCATGAAACATATCTTAAGGATATGAACAGTAAATATGTGTATCCGAATGTATTTATGAGTATTGATGATACCAATAAGGTATCTCAGTACGACACAGATATCAAGAAGTATGCGGAACAGAAAAAAGCAGACTGGATCTTGAATGGCGGCATCGATAAAGAATGGGATTCCTATCTGAAAAAGATGGAGCAGTATGGACTGTCTGATTATCTGGCAATCAAACAGAAATATTTTGACCAGTATCAGAAGTCTCTTAGTGAGACAGAGAAATAAAAACAGAAAAAGATACCGGTCAGAAACATAAAAAAGAAAGAGAGAGCAGAGTATGAGTGAAAAACTTGAAAAAGCACGTCTTTATGAAATAGAGGAAGCAAAAAATATCCCGCAGGAAGAGAAACCGGCCTTTCATGTATCTGCACCGGTTGGCTGGATCAATGATCCCAATGGATTTTCTGTTTTTAAAGGAAAGGTACATCTTTTTTACCAGTATCATCCTTACAGCCGTGACTGGGGCCCTATGCACTGGGGCCACAGTGTGACGGAGGATATGATCAGATGGGAGCAGCTTCCTGCAGCGCTTGCACCGGATCAGGAATATGATCGAGAGGGATGCTTTTCCGGAAGTGCTATTGAAGCGGATGGAAAACAGGCTTTGATCTACACAGGAGTTACAACAGAAAAGCTGCCGGATGGAAAAGAAGAAGTCCGGCAGAATCAGTGCATTGCCTGGGGTGACGGAAAAGATTATGTAAAGGCAGAGAAAAATCCGGTAGTCACCGGGGATATGCTTCCGGAGAAATGCAGCAGAGTTGATTTCCGTGATCCGAAGGTATGGGAAGATAACGGAACATACCATATGCTCGTAGGATGCCGCAGCGAAGAAATTCCTGGACAGGTAGTTCTGTTTTCCAGTAAAGATTTGAAAGAATGGAAATTTGAAACAATTCTTGCGGAGAACTCCACAGGAGAAATCGGTGTTATGTGGGAATGCCCCGATTTCTTTCCGCTCGGGGATAAACATGTGCTGATCTGTTCTCCGCAGCATATGCGTGCAAAAGGGTATGAGTTTCATAATGGACATAATTCCCTGTATTTTATGGGAGATTATGACAGCGAAAAACATACATTTGAAAAAGACGCACCGGTAAGTCTGGACTACGGACTTGATTTTTATGCGCCGCAGACAACCCTTCTTCCAGATGGAAGAAGAGTGATGATCGCCTGGATGAAATCCTGGGATAGCTGTGTGATCAAGGAAAAGCAGAGATGGCAGGGAATGATGACTCTTCCGAGAGAGCTGGAATATCGTGACGGAAAGATCTGGCAGAAGCCGGTCCGAGAAATTGAGAATTATCGGAAAAACCGTTGCTGTTATGAGAATGTAAAAGTGGGTGAGAGCTTAAGCCTTGAAGGCGTCCGTGGCCGAATGATCGATCTGACTGTGGAACTGCAGAACGCAGATGGCATCATGGATGGAAGCAGGAACTCCGGAAATCCAAATCAGGAAGCATTGGATGTGTATAATGAGTTCCGGATCGAGCTTGCACGCAATGAAGAATATACAACGGTCTTTACCTATGATCGAAAAAGACAGATACTGGAGATCGACAGAACCTGGAGCGGGGTGCAGCGTGATGTTGTATGTACAAGAAAGCTCCAGATCACAGATGACAGACAAAATCTGAAGCTGCGTTTTATCCTGGATCGAAGCTCCATAGAGCTTTTTATCAATGATGGAAGCAAAACTGCGACTACCGTGATCCCAACACCAGTGGAAGCAGATGAGATCCTGTTTCACAGTGACGGAAATGCTGTGATCCAGGTTGAGAAATATGATATTGTGTTGTAGAAGCCTCTCAAATATTGACAATTTCTCTATTTTTGTATAACATAGGGGAAGTTGCTTACGCCGGATCAGGAGTTATTCGTATCTCCTGATCCGGCATATATTTACAGGAGAGGAACACAGGAATGTTTTATCAGTTAAAAATCACAAGAAAAGGAACGAAACCGCCGGTATGGAGACGTTGTACTGTTGCGGCTGACATTACATTTGCAAATATGGCAGCCATGCTTGAAAAACTGGTTCAGTATCCGGCAGGCAGCCTATATGAGATTGAATTTTTTCAGAAAAAAGTACAGATCCGTGAGAACGGTGACGGAGAAGCGAAGAATAATTTCACATTATTAAATGCAGGCGAGACAGAGACTGCAGAGCTTATGGATTCCGAGAAATGGTTTACCTTCCGTCAGTATGGCGCGGATAAGGAAGCTCCGGAATACAGAGTTGATATTGAGAAGAAAGACGAGGGAACAGCAGAAGCTCCTTCTATTATAAAAGAAGTAAAGGGTGAGGATGATCCGTACTGGACAGAGGCACCGGAGCTGGGATGCACTGCAGCAGTTGAGACAGAGGCGGAAACAGCCAAAGCATCGGAAGACATTGCTGCAACAGTAGCAGCAGTAGAGGCAGCAGCCAGAGCTGCAAAAGCAGATGAGGCAGCCACAGGCAGCAGAAGAAATCCTACAGTAAAAGATTTCCTCATGTCCTATCGTAAAGAAGACCTTCTCAGCATTGCAGGTGAGCTTGGACTTCACTGCAGGGGAATGGAGCAGGAAGAGATCGCCGCAAAGGTTGCCGCAGAGGTTCTTAAACCGGAGGTTATGAAAGCAAGCTTCCTCGTAGCAGACGATCAGGAAGTACTGGCTTTTGAGGCGGCTATTCAGAGAAAATGCTTCCATGTTGCAGAGGATGAGTGGAATACATTAGAGTGGCTGAACGATATGGGCTACCTTGTTTCCTACAGTGATGATTACGCAGAAGTTCCGGCAGAGGTTGCAGCTGTTTACGACCAAATCAATACACCGGAATTCCGGACACTTCGCAGCCAGGTAAACTGGCTGAAGGATTGCCTTATTATGGTAAGCTATCTGTATGTATCTGCACCGGCAAAGACCGTATATGAGATGTTTAAGCAGAGAAAAGGCTTTGACATCGGATATGACAGCTTCATCGAGCTGTATCATACCATTCCGGAGAAGGCCTGTATCTGTGAGCTTGCGGGGGATCAGCTGATCCTGAAATCCGCACTGGTCAATAACATCTACAAGGATATCGAGAGACGTCAGGGTGGACGGAAATTCTATATTCCGTCTGTAGATGAGATCCTGGATTATTCCGAAAACGGGTATCCGACAAAATCTGCTTCTTACCAGAGACTGGGCAGATTCCTGCTGGATGAGATGAAGGTTTCCGATGCAGTGAAGGATCAGGTACTGTTCTTTATTTACAAAGAATGCTCCATGGATGGCAGAATGTCAGCGATCATGGAAAACCTGAACCAGAAGGGGATCCAGTTTAACGATGAGCAGCTTGAGAAATTTACAAAGCTGATCATGGAGGCAAACAATAACACAAGAATGCTGGAATTCCGCGGTTACACACCGAATGAGATCTCAGGAGCAGTATGGCCGTTTGCCACAGGCAAGCCGCACACTGCAATGCCGAACAGCTTTGTGCCGACAGCAATGCCGATGCAGCCGGCATCTGCAAGAAAAATCTACCCGAACGATCCGTGTCCGTGCGGAAGCGGTAAGAAATATAAGAAGTGCTGCGGAAGAAGATAATTCTGCAGAAAATTTACCGTAATTCCGGAGTTGAAAGTTCCTATAGATCGTTGCGGAGCGACTGCGCTCATGAGTGAGCAGCGAACGCGGATATCTGGTCCGATTTATCGTTTGATGCAGTATCTCCGGAAATACCATACAAATTAAATATAAGACAGTTCGTTTGTACCATCCTGTCTATAAATAAAACCAGGGCTGAAGAAGATGTGAGAATCAGGGCAGACTCGTGGCGGGGCTGCCCTTTTTTTACTTTAACTGGATCACAGCCGGGAATCCCGGCTTTTTTTATTTATGGAAATATTCGGGTGGTGTGACAGATCCAGAAGGAGGAAAAATTTATGTATCAGTTAAAAACAGAAGCAGATTTCGATTCGGCACACTTTCTGTCCGGTTACACCGGCAAATGTTCCAATATCCATGGTCATCGCTGGCATGTGGAGATTGAGATCGAAAGCCGGAAGCTGGAGAAAAACGGCCAGGAGCGCGGGATGCTGGTAGACTTCGGAGACCTGAAAAAGGATCTTCGGGAGCTGGCAGATTCCATGGATCACACGCTGATCTATGAAGAAAATACATTACGTCCGAAAACGCTGGAAGCACTGGATGAAGAAGGCTTTCATCTGGTGAAGGTTCCCTTTCGCCCTACAGCAGAGAATTTTTCAGAGTATTTTTTCAGAAAAATGGAAGAAAAGGGCTATCCTGTAAAAAGAGCTGTTGTTTACGAAACACCAAATAACTGTGCAGCTTACCGGGAAACGGAAGAAGAAACGGAGGCGGTATGGCTATGAGTACCTATCAGGTTGTAGAAAAATTTGTCAGCATCAACGGAGAGGGCAGACGGGCAGGAGAGCTTGCCGCTTTTGTCCGGTTTAAGGGCTGCAATCTTCAGTGCAGCTATTGTGATACCAGCTGGGCAAATGAGCCGGGGTGTGAGAGTGAAAGGCTGACAAAAGAAGAGATTCTTTCCTGGATCCGCGAGGCAGGTGTAAAAAATGTGACACTTACAGGCGGGGAACCACTTTTGCGGAAAGGCATGGAGGAGCTGATCGAGGCAATCCTGGAGGATCCATCCCAGCGGGTGGAGATTGAGACCAATGGAAGTGTGGATCTGAAACCTTATCATACATTAAAAAAACGTCCGTCCTTTACCATGGATTACAAAACACCGGACAGCGGCATGGAAAAAGAGATGCTCCTTTCCAATCTGGAGCTTCTGGGCAGTGAGGATACGCTGAAATTCGTGGTCAGCAGCCGCAGAGATATGGAAAAAGCCCTGGAAATCCTGGAAAAGTACAGACTGGTCGGAAAAACGGCAGTTTATTTCAGCCCTGTTTTTGGCAGGATCCAGCCGGTGGAGATCGTGGATTTCCTTATGGAAAAAAAGCTCAACGATGTAAAGCTTCAGATCCAGCTTCATAAGGTGATCTGGGACCCGCAGAAGCGGGGAGTATGACAGGAAAACATATCACAATATAACAGAAATACCGCAGAAAAGGAGAACGCTATGAAAGCACTTGTACTTGCAAGCGGCGGTGTGGATTCCACCACCTGCCTGGGGCTTGCCGTAAACAAATATGGAAAAGAGAATGTAATTGCATTAACAGTAGCTTACGGACAGAAGCACACAAAAGAAATCGAGGCTGCCAGAAAAACAGCAGAATATTACGGAGTGGAGCATCTTTATCTGGATCTGGAGCCGATCTTCCGGTACAGTGACTGTTCGCTTCTGAAGCATTCAGACAGAGAGATCCCGCACGAAAGCTATGCAGAGCAGCTGAAGGAAACCGATGGTTCACCGGTTTCAACCTATGTGCCGTTCCGGAACGGATTATTTCTTTCCTCGGCAGCAAGTATTGCACTGTCAAAAAACTGTAGTGTGATCTATTACGGTGCACATGCGGATGATGCTGCCGGAAATGCATATCCGGACTGCAGCAGTGCATTTCACAATGCGATCAATGAGGCAATCTATCAGGGAAGCGGCGGCCAGCTGAAGGTTGAGGCGCCTTTTGTCAGCTGCACAAAGGCAGAGGTCGTAAAAACCGGCCTGGAGCTGAATGTTCCTTATGAACTGACCTGGAGCTGTTACGAAGGCGGCGAAAAGCCCTGCGGTGTGTGCGGAACCTGTATTGACAGAGCAGAGGCATTCCGGCTCAATGGAGTGAAGGACCCGGCACTTGACAGATAGATCGGATCATAAATATCCGCCCGACTATAGAAAGGAAAAAATATGAGCAGAGAAAACCTGGAAAAAGAAGGGATCACCCTTCTCGGAAATCAGAAAGTAAAATATCCGGACAATTATGCTCCGGAGGTACTGGAAACATTTTTGAATAAGCACCCGGACAACGATTATTTTGTAAAATTTAACTGCCCGGAATTTACAAGCCTTTGTCCCATTACCGGACAGCCGGATTTTGCAACGATCACGATATCCTACGTACCCGGTGAAAAAATGGTGGAGAGCAAATCTCTGAAGCTGTACCTTTTCAGCTTCCGCAATCACGGAGATTTTCATGAGGATTGCGTGAACATCATTATGAAGGATCTGATCCGGCTTATGGACCCGAAATACATTGAGGTCTGGGGAAAATTTACGCCGAGAGGCGGCATTTCCATTGATCCATACTGCAATTACGGAAAGACCGGAACCAGATGGGAGGAGATTGCCTGGAAACGTCTGACAGAGCATGACATGTACCCTGAAAAGATCGATAACCGGTAGAAAAACAAAAAGTCCCTGTTTTCACTGCGAAAAGCAATGAAAGCAGGGGCTTTTTGTTTAGGTGTGCCTGACCGCGCAGGTTTATCTTTATGACAGCCGGATGCACTCCGATTCTGTGCCAAACAGATCAGCGATCACATCGTGCACGGTTTCGATCTTATCTGCCATATAAGCCTTTGCTCCGCAGAACAGCAGGCCGTTTTCCACGTCGCCCTTTACGGCGGCGATCAGCTTGTCTGTAATGCAGTAAGGGATCTCGCCGGGAGAACATTTGGCAAGGCAGCGGTGGCAGGGACTGTGCGGGATTTTTTCTCCGGCCATGACGTGCTGCATGAAGGGATTCATAATGGCACGTCCCGGCATACCTACCGGACTTTTTACAATGGCAATGTCGTCCTTTGCGGCGTGGATCAGGGATTCTTTCAGCCGGATGTCTGCGTCACATTCTTCCGTTGGGATAAAACGGGTGGCGACCTGAACGCCGTCCACACCAAGATCAAGGACATGCTTTACATCCTCGTGCGTGGCGATGCCGCCGGCAGCTACTACAGGGATTTCCGTGCCGAATTTTGCGGCATAGCTTTTTACAGTCTGGACGATCTTTCGGATCTCATTGTCGTAGGCTTCCGGTGTATAGGAATCCAGCTCTTCCTTGTGGAAGCCCAGATGACCGCCTGCCTGGGGACCTTCGATCACCACAAGGTCTGCAGTGCGCTTGTACTTTCTTTCCCAGTATTTCAGGATAACCTTTGCAGATTTGTCCGTTGAGACAATGGGGGCAATCTTTGTTTTGCTTCCGCTGACAAGAGCAGGGAGCTCTGTAGGAAGTCCTGCACCGGAGATGATCAGGTCAGCGCCGGCATGGACAGCGGCTTTTACATGAGATGCGTACTCCTTCAGTGCAACCATGATGTTGTAGCCGATGATACCGTCAGGAGAAATCCTGCGTGCTTTTTTCATCTCGGACAGGATAGCCCGCTGGTTGGCTTCTTCGGTATTCCGGTCGAAATCCTTTTCCCGGTAGCCGATCTGAGCGGTGGAAATGATTCCGATCCCACCTTCCTTTGCAACGGTGCCTGCCAGACGGCCAAGGCTGATGCCAACGCCCATTCCACCCTGGATCAGGGGAAATCTCGTAAGTTTATCACCGATTTTAAAATTCTTCATAATGATCAGATCCTCACATTCATTTGCTTTCGCTAAATAATTTTAGTATAAAATAGTTTTATTATCAAAGTATATCATAACAGGGGAATTTGTCAATGTAAATGTCGGTGAATCAGGGAAGTCCCCTGCTTCAATTGCGAATAGCTGTTTGACCAGATTCTGTTAAAATCCACTTTGTTGACAGAACAGAAAATATCAGGCAAATTCACAGTGATATCAGCTTTACAGAAAACTGTAAAGTGAATTAGAGGAAAAGGGAGGAACAGGTATGCGAAAAAAGACGAGTACCATCATGGCCTGGCTGCTTGCGGCGTCCGTGACAGTCACATCTCTGTCAGCGGGAACCGTGACGGCCTATGCACAGGAGGAAATGCCGCTGGCGGAAGCCGGAACCGTGACAGAGAGTGCGGAAGAGTTTGGCGACAGCAGTGACAGCATTGCAGATATTGCGGAAGAGGGCAATATTGAAGCTAAAGAAAAGGGTGAGCTGACAGCATTATGCTGTGTAGTTTCACCCTTTTTATGTGTGATGAAATTTTTAAACTGTAAAGCAGTAGACTGTGTCCGGAATCCCTCTGGCAAAATCAGAATTTAAACAGATTCAGACCGATCTCCTGACTGAACTCACGGCCGATCTCTCCGTCGATCACCTGGATCTGGATCTCGGCAGTAGCGCTGATGATGGCACGGTTCAGATGACCGCCGTGTACATGGCCTTCCTCGTCACCGGCTGCGATATGGAGATGAAGATAAACGTCACCGTCTTTGCGGGTAACGGTACCGGTAAGTGATACGATTTCAAACGCTCCCTGGAACTGAATAGAGTGGTATTCCTTTGTCACTGTGTTGTATACGCCTGCAGTGAAATCATTGATGGCGCCAAGGCCTGTGACCTGTGCAAGGCGGATATTTTCTTTTTTTGCAACCTTGCCGATCTCCTCCAGGATCTCTTCCTTCGGATCAAGACGAAGATAGATCGTGTTTCCAAAACGTCTGTATTCCATGATAAAAACCTCCCTTTGTGTGATATTTGCCATAAACAGAGGCGGATGTTTTTATCCGCTTGTCAATAAGTATAATACATTTTATTTTTTTTCGGAAGACCTGGGAAAGAGAATGCCGGAGTCTCATGTCTGTGCGAGAGATTTTTTTGACGTCTGCTCTTAGCATTGGAGGCAGGCGGGGATACGTTTGAGGTTTCGTTAGGGGGGATGTGGTCGAGGGACGCCAGAGGAAGGTGGCATTGCTCCGGGAGTGGATGCAGTTGGGGGTGTTTTTGAGGTTTTGTTAGGTGGATGTGGTTGAGGGATGCCAGAGGAAGGAGGCATCGCTCCGGGCAGGGACTCCGTCGGGGATTTTTTTTGAGGTTTTGAGAGGTGGATGTGGTTGAGGGACGCCAGAGGAAGGTGGCATCGGTCTGGGCAGGGACTCCGTCGGGGGATACTACTAGGGCTCCGTGAGACGGCTAAAAGCATTGCGGCAGGGCCAGAACTCGCCTTCGGCTCAGACAGCAGGCCCTGCCGCAATAACGCCGTCTCCCGCAGCCCAAGTAGTAATCACCCCTCCTCCGCAGCAGCCCGGCCCGATGCCACCTTCCTCTGGCTGACGCTTCCAACCGACAGGAAAAAACATGCGGGGGATGGAAGCGGACTGGGCGTCCTGTCCTGAAATGTCAGACTGGTACAGAATATTCCTATAAGTATCGAAGAATACAGGGACCAGATCGGCACAGCGTACCACTATAAGTACCGAAGAATACAGGGACCAGATCGGCACAGCGTTCCATTCTGAGTACCGCAGCATACAGACAAAAGTCAACAACGCAGCACACACAACAACGCAGAACTCCTTCCGTGCCCAAGAGGGTGGGGGTGCAGGGGGAGGGCCTTCGGGCTACGGAACTCTGAGATGGCCTTCCCCCTGCATATTCCCGCATTGAAAATGCGACCGGCGTAGCGCCATCCAGCGAAGAGTCTTATTATAAAAAACAACACATATAAAATAATAAACAGGAAGATAATAGCATAATGGATGAATGATAGCAGAAAAGAAATTGTCCTATAAAAATAAACTTCCAGGAAAATCTAAAAAAATTGAAATTTATGGTTGACAAGCATAACTCCCAGTGGTATTATAACTGAGCTGTCGCAAATAATTGTTTTCAAAAAACAAACAATTAAAAAGAATTTCAGAAAAATGAAATTCACAGTTGACAAAAGACAGAAGATATGATAAAGTATCCAAGTCGTCAACGAAACGACAACAAAATCTTAACTCAAAAATGTTTGAAAAAAACTTAAAAAAGTGCTTGACAAACAAAAAGAGATGAGATAAAATAAACGAGCTGTCTGAGAGACAGACACAACAAACCTTGATAACTAAACAGTGAAACACATACGATTCTCGAAAATTTCTTTACATTTAAAGAACGGTTTAAACAAACCAAAAGCAGTAAAAACGAGAGATAGCCAAACGGTTGTCTTGAGTAAACGAATCAAACATTTTATCAGAGAGTTTGATCCTGGCTCAGGATGAACGCTGGCGGCGTGCTTAACACATGCAAGTCGAACGGGAAACCTTTTATTGAAGCTTCGGCAGATTTAGATTGTTTCTAGTGGCGGACGGGTGAGTAACGCGTGGGTAACCTGCCTTATACAGGGGGATAACAGTCAGAAATGACTGCTAATACCGCATAAGCGCACAGAGCTGCATGGCTCGGTGTGAAAAACTCCGGTGGTATAAGATGGACCCGCGTTGGATTAGCTAGTTGGTGAGGTAACGGCCCACCAAGGCGACGATCCATAGCCGGCCTGAGAGGGTGAACGGCCACATTGGGACTGAGACACGGCCCAGACTCCTACGGGAGGCAGCAGTGGGGAATATTGCACAATGGGGGAAACCCTGATGCAGCGACGCCGCGTGAAGGAAGAAGTATCTCGGTATGTAAACTTCTATCAGCAGGGAAGAAAATGACGGTACCTGACTAAGAAGCCCCGGCTAACTACGTGCCAGCAGCCGCGGTAATACGTAGGGGGCAAGCGTTATCCGGATTTACTGGGTGTAAAGGGAGCGTAGACGGATGGACAAGTCTGATGTGAAAGGCTGGGGCTCAACCCCGGGACTGCATTGGAAACTGCCCGTCTTGAGTGCCGGAGAGGTAAGCGGAATTCCTAGTGTAGCGGTGAAATGCGTAGATATTAGGAGGAACACCAGTGGCGAAGGCGGCTTACTGGACGGTAACTGACGTTGAGGCTCGAAAGCGTGGGGAGCAAACAGGATTAGATACCCTGGTAGTCCACGCGGTAAACGATGAATGCTAGGTGTCGGGTGACGAAGTCATTCGGTGCCGCCGCAAACGCATTAAGCATTCCACCTGGGGAGTACGTTCGCAAGAATGAAACTCAAAGGAATTGACGGGGACCCGCACAAGCGGTGGAGCATGTGGTTTAATTCGAAGCAACGCGAAGAACCTTACCAAGTCTTGACATCCCTCTGACCGACTCTTAACCGTGTCTTTCCTTCGGGACAGAGGAGACAGGTGGTGCATGGTTGTCGTCAGCTCGTGTCGTGAGATGTTGGGTTAAGTCCCGCAACGAGCGCAACCCCTATCCCCAGTAGCCAGCGGTTCGGCCGGGCACTCTGAGGAGACTGCCAGGGATAACCTGGAGGAAGGCGGGGATGACGTCAAATCATCATGCCCCTTATGATTTGGGCTACACACGTGCTACAATGGCGTAAACAAAGGGAAGCGAACCTGCGAGGGTGGGCAAATCCCAAAAATAACGTCCCAGTTCGGACTGTAGTCTGCAACCCGACTACACGAAGCTGGAATCGCTAGTAATCGCGGATCAGAATGCCGCGGTGAATACGTTCCCGGGTCTTGTACACACCGCCCGTCACACCATGGGAGTCAGTAACGCCCGAAGTCAGTGACCTAACCGCAAGGAAGGAGCTGCCGAAGGCGGGACCGATGACTGGGGTGAAGTCGTAACAAGGTAGCCGTATCGGAAGGTGCGGCTGGATCACCTCCTTTCTAAGGAAAAAGTAGAGAAACAAGATGTGTTTTACTGTTGAGTTATCAAGGCAACTGAATAATGATATTTCTGGTGCCGATGCGGTTGGGGGACACACCCGTTCCCATCCCGAACACGACGGTTAAGACCCAATCGGCCGATGGTACTGCACTGGAGACGGTGTGGGAGAGCAGGTGGGCGCCAGATCAAAAAAAGAAGGACAGGGAAACCTGATGAGATAGATGCTGGTTTTACCAGTGATCTGAGAGAAAAAGCTATTTTCCTTTCAGATGGCTGATAAAACATCAGTCAGCATTGTACCTTGAAAACTGCATACATGAGATTTGATTAAGTTAATCAAATATCCTTAAACGCAAAGTATTAAGAAATTAATGCAAACGCAAAGATAGGAAGACATCGATTTATCTGTTATGAACAGAGTAATCAAACACATACGTTACGAACGTGAGTGTAAACTTCGTGAGAAGAAAGCACTTACTGTAGTAACACGAGAATCAAGAGACCGCATCACCTACGCTAGGGTGATGAAGCGAAAGGTCAAGCAATAAGGGCACAGGGCGGATGCCTTGGCACTAAGAGCCGATGAAAGACGTGATAAGCTGCGAAAAGCTTCGGGGAGGAGCAAATATCCCGTGATCCGGAGATGTCTGAATGGGGAAACCCGCATGAGCAGACCTCATGCATCCATACGCCAATCCATAACGTATGGAAGGGAACCCGGGGAACTGAAACATCTAAGTACCCGGAGGAAAAGAAAGAAACATCGATTCCGTAAGTAGCGGCGAGCGAACGCGGAGGAGCCTAAACCGGTGTGCGTGCATGCCGGGGTCATGGACTGCATTTAAGATTCAGCGAAGTTAACAGAACGGTTTTGGGAAAGCCGGCCGGAGAGGGTGAAAGCCCCGTACGTGAAAGCAGAGCTGACTGAGCAGGATCCGGAGTACCACGAGACACGAGGAACCTTGTGGGAAGTAAGGGGGACCACCCCCTAAGGCTAAATACTACTTAGTGACCGATAGCGCATAGTACTGTGAAGGAAAGGTGAAAAGGACCCCGGGAGGGGAGTGAAAGAGAACCTGAAACCCTGTGTCTACAAGCTGTGGAAGTACTTTATATGTACGACCGCGTACTTTTTGTAGAACGGTCCGGCGAGTTACGCTTACTGGCAAGGTTAAGCACTTCAGGTGTGGAGCCGTAGGGAAACCAAGTCTTAATAGGGCCAGAGTCAGTAGGAGTAGACCCGAAACCGGGTGATCTATCCATGTCCAGGTTGAAGCTGCCGTAAGAGGTAGTGGAGGACCGAACCCACATCCGTTGAAAAGGGTGGGGATGAGGTGTGGATAGGGGAGAAATTCCAATCGAACCCGGAGATAGCTGGTTCTCCTCGAAATAGCTTTAGGGCTAGCCTCGGTGTGAGTCTTGCGGAGGTAGAGCACTGAATTTCCTAGGGGGCGTCAAAGCCTACCGAAGAATATCAAACTCCGAATGCCGTGTAGATATCACCGGGAGTCAGACTGCACGAGATAAGTTGGGCGGTCAAAAGGGAAAGAGCCCAGACCTACAGTTAAGGTCCCAAAGTGCGCGTTAAGTGGAAAAGGATGTGGGATTTCGAAGACAACCAGGATGTTGGCTCAGAAGCAGCCATACATTCAAAGAGTGCGTAATAGCTCACTGGTCGAGAGGTCCTGCGCCGAAAATGTCCGGGGCTGAAACGCGCCACCGAAACTAAGGAATCTGAAAAGATTGGTAGAGGAGCATTGCATGCGGGAAGAAGCAGTACCGGAAGGAGCTGTGGACTGCATGGAAGAGAGAATGCCGGAATGAGTAGCGAGATAGAGGTGGGAATCCTCTAGGCCGAATATCCAAGGTTTCCAGGGTAAAGCTGATCTGCCCTGGGTGAGTCGGGACCTAAGGTGAGGGCGAGAGCCGTAGCCGATGGACAACAGGTTGATATTCCTGTACTGCAGTATGACAGAACTGTGGGGACACGTAAGGAGAGCGGGAGCCGGGAATGGAAAGCCCGGTACAAGCGAGGTACCAGTCACATAGGAAAATCCGTGTGGCAATGGGAAGACGTGATGTGGAGCGAAGATTAGTAGCGAAGCCCGTGAGCCATGCGTCAAGAAAAGCCGCTATCGTTCATATTGTACCCGTACCGTAAACCGACACAGGTGGATGAGGAGAGAATCCTAAGGCCGGCGGAAGAAGTATTGCCAAGGAACTCGGCAAAATGGCCCCGTAACTTAGGGAGAAGGGGTGCCTGCGAGAGCAGGCCGCAGAGAATAGGCTCAAGCAACTGTTTAGCAAAAACACAGGTCTATGCGAAACCGAAAGGTGAGGTATATGGGCTGACGCCTGCCCGGTGCTGGAAGGTTAAGAGGAGAGGTTAGACGTAAGTCGAAGCTTTGAATTTAAGCCCCAGTAAACGGCGGCCGTAACTATAACGGTCCTAAGGTAGCGAAATTCCTTGTCGGGTAAGTTCCGACCCGCACGAAAGGCGTAATGATTTGAGCGCTGTCTCGGCAATACATCCGGTGAAATTGAAGTGCCAGTGAAGATGCTGGCTACCCGCGCCAGGACGGAAAGACCCCATGGAGCTTTACTCCAGTTTGGCACTGGGGTCCGGTGTTGCATGTACAGGATAGGTGGGAGGCTGAGAAACGGTAACGTCAGTTGCCGCGGAGCCGCTGTTGGGATACCACCCTTGTGATATTGGGCTTCTAACCAGCCGCCGTAATCCGGCGGTGGGACAATGCCAGGCGGGGAGTTTGACTGGGGCGGTCGCCTCCGAAAGGGTATCGGAGGCGCCCAAAGGTTCCCTCAGAATGGACGGAAACCATTCGAAGAGTGCAAAGGCAGAAGGGAGCTTGACTGCGACACCGACGGGTGGAGCAGGTACGAAAGTAGGGCTTAGTGATCCGGTGGTATTAAGTGGGAATGCCATCGCTCAACGGATAAAAGCTACCCTGGGGATAACAGGCTTATCACTCCCAAGAGTTCACATCGACGGAGTGGTTTGGCACCTCGATGTCGGCTCATCGCATCCTGGGGCTGTAGTAGGTCCCAAGGGTTGGGCTGTTCGCCCATTAAAGCGGTACGCGAGCTGGGTTCAGAACGTCGTGAGACAGTTCGGTCCCTATCCGGCGTGGGCGTAGGATATCTGAGAGGAGCTGTCCTTAGTACGAGAGGACCGGGATGGACGGACCGCTGGTGGACCGGTTGGCTTGCCAAAGCCATGGCCGGGTAGCCAAGTCCGGAAGGGATAAACGCTGAAGGCATCTAAGCGTGAAGCCCCCCTCAAGATGAGATATCCCATTCTTATGAAGTAAACCCCCTTGAAGACGACGAGGTAGATAGGGCAGAGGTGGAAGTGTGGTAACACATGGAGCTGACTGTTACTAATCGGGTGAGGGCTTGACCAAGAAACGCAGGTTAAGAATTGATTCAAAGAGTTTGATTAACGATCAACAAGCATGTATGTAGTTTTGAGAGTACAATGTAAAAGAATTTGTGGCCAACAGCCACTTTTTCTTGTATATAGGGGATTGGTCAAATGGTATGATAGGGGTCTCCAAAACCTTTGGTGGGAGTTCGATTCTCTCATCCCCTGCTATTAGTAACGCTGAAAAGTCTTGTAGATCAGGATTTTTCAGCGTTTTTTAATTTTCTATATTGTTGTTTATGAGATGCTTTGAAAAAGGTATCTTTTTTTATTAATTTGTCGTCTACCAGGAGACCAATTAGGTAATATATAGAAATAAAATATAAATACACAGAAATAGTAAACCAGGATTGCATAGAGTTTCATTCTTTTAAATGATAAAATATAGGCATAATCATAAAAATATAGGAGATATATGATGAGTTTGGAAAATGCCTTTATAGAACAGCTGGCTCAATATATAGAAATAAATTATAAGGAATATTTACCAGTAACAGATGAAAATATACTTTACGAAAAATATGCACCCTTCGTAGATATTCCTGAACGAAAAGAACTGACCAGAGATCAGTCCATGGATCTGCAGCATCTTTTGGACGAAGCGGGAGATTCTTTTCATGAAAAGCTTTTTGAATTGATAGATAAGAGTGGGATGTCAGATGTTGAAGTATATAAAAGAGCATGTATTGACAGAAGATTATTTTCGAAGATTAGAAGTAATCCAGCTTATCATCCCGGAAAGAGTACAGTGCTGGCACTTGTATTTGCATTAAAGTTGGATATAAAAGCAGCAAGAGATCTTTTAGCCAGGGCGGAATATGCACTTTCTCCACCTAACAAAGGCGATCTGATCATAAAATATTTTATTGAGCATCAGGTGTACGATCTTATGGCATTAAATTTCACCTTAGAAGAATATGGGCAGCCAATACTTGGAGAATAACTGGTAAGATCCGGAAAGGAGATAATTAATATGTCATCACTTACAAAACAGGAAAGAACAGCAAAAATTGGAGAAATCGTGGAAAAAGTCACACAGATGACAGATGAACAGCTGGGAAATATTCATGAATATACATCGGATGAATTCGAAGAACCAAACCATGAAGCGGAGGCATTAAATGCAGTGATTCGATTGAGTCGAAAATATGGAAAAAATAAAGATGAGGTCAGATAACAGATGGGAAAGTTTTACTCATTATTAACTTCAGTTGGAATATATGAACAAAATTTGAGCCTTCCATCCTATGAGATGGATCTTAAATTAATGGAAAATGCATTAATAGAAGGTCTAAGGCTTTCGAAGGATACAATAAGAACTCTAGGGAGTTCTGGAATTGTAAAGATGAGAAGTTTTGTGCGTGCATTGATGGAATTTTCCAGTATGATTGAGGAAGAGGATGGATTTATTTTGTATTTTTCCGGTCATGGCTGCAATGGAGATCTGTGCTTTTCAGATGGAATGATCAATATTCAGAGCATCATTGATTTTGTAGAAAAGTTAAAATCAAAAAATAAAATTATTATTTTGGATTGCTGTTATTCTGGTAAATTTTATGTTTCCGGAGCCAAACAAATGAAATTGGAGGAAGCGATCACTACTTTTGCAGGAAACGGAACGGTTGTTCTTGCTTCTTCATCATCTAATGAGAGTTCATGGCTCGGACCCGGGAAGAACCACAGTTTGTATACAGGAATGTTAACAACAGCAATGACTGTTAATCGAAGAATCCATAAAGGAAAAATTTCTATTTTTGATATCCATGAGGAAGTATTAGCTATTGCAAAAGCATGGAATAAAAACAACCCTAATAAGATGCAGCATCCAATATATCGAGGGAGAATCGGTGGTACCATATACTTTGAGGTGGAGAAATATACTTCGTATGAGACTTTACAAGTGTATCTGAAAGCAGAAAATTATACAATAAGAAATGTAGAGCCATTATCTTCAAGGAAAGAAAAACGTTTGGCAGTATTTGTAATGATATCGGAGAAATATTGTGCAGAAAAGCAATTAGCATTAATAACGAAAGAGATTGTATCCTATGTCCGAAATTTAAATGTATTTTCTACGGCAGTTTCAGAAACAAAATTTAAAAATATGTCAGCCAGGGCTGTATGGTGTTATTTTGGACATGATGAGAGTGATATGGTCAATCATAGATATTTTGCCAGAAGTATATGGGCCTGCGACAGAAGTGGGAAAAAGAAATATTATTCAGAACAGAAAAATTCTTCAATAATAAGAGGTATATGGGTAACTACAGATTCTTTTTATGAATCCGTGCGCAGACTTCAGCAATCGGAACTTACCAGAGAGGAGTTCGAGTCCGGAATTCAGAAAACGTTATGCCAGACTACATCTTTGGCAGAACGATATATTGCAGATATCAGAGAAATTGATAATCAGACAAAAACAATTTCAGAAATTCGTGAAACATACAGAGAATGGATCCGACAGGTATATGAGGAATATTTTAAAATGACGGAAATTCCCACAGTACCAGATGATCTGCATGATCGTTTCAACATAGTGGAAGATCTGGCAGGCTGTGTATTGGATATGGCACTTTTGCTGAATAAAGATGAAGAATATACAGATGGAAACCAGTGGCTGATAAAGAATAACATTCGAAAGTATTATGAAGGACTGGAAAAGCTGAAAATAATTGACGAAAAAGGTAGATAAAGTCTGAATTAACGCCAAATATGCAAATTAGACAATAATTAATTGCTTTTTATGTATAAAAATCGTATAATCTGATTAAGAAAATTGTTGAATTCTGATAAAAACCACACATAGTTTAATACAGCAAAGCAAGAAGTTTACATAACATAAAATCGACAGAACTGAGGTGAAATTTCGTAGTAAATATAATATCGGTGTGATGAAAACATTACTTTCTTTACAAAAATGAGAGAGTAATGTTTTTTTATTAAGAATTCAAAGGAAGAGATTTACTGGAGGGAAAGAATGAAGACAATTAGAAGAAAAACAGGTATAGGATGGGAAGCATTGTTTCTGGGATTTAGTAAAGATCCACGAAGAAGGAACAAAAAAACGCAGCGAAGCCCAGGCAGAGCTTGCCAAGATTGAGGATGAACTGAAGCAGGCGTTACTGCAGGATGGGCAGAAGGTGTGATGGGAGGCTTTTTAAATGTATGCAGAACTTAAAGTGGAATTTGATTCAAACGAAATTAATTTTCAACAGTCATCAAACTTGCAGGGAGTACTGATGGAGAATATTTCATCAGAATATGCGGAAAAGCTACATGGAAATCAGTTAAATCCATATAGTCAATGCATTTTAAAAGAAGAAGGAAAAACTATCTGGTATCTTAAAACATTAAATACGGAAGCCTACGAAATGCTTTTGCTTCCAATGACAAAGCTTGATACGATTACGTTACGAAAAAAGAATAAAACAGTAAATTTATTAAATAAAACAGTAAGGATCAAAGAAGATAAAGAACTGATAAAAGAATTCTATGAAAATAAATGTTCCAGATATTTGGAATTAAGTTTTAAAACGCCCACATCATTTAAACGAGATGGAAAATATGTAATATATCCAGATTTAAGTTTAATATATGGAAGCCTTATGAGAAAGTTCAGTGCTGCATCGGAAGAGTTTAATATGTATGATGAAGATACATTAGAAGAACTTGTGACACAAAGTGAGATTGTAAGATATCGCTTACAGACAATACCGTTTCCATTGGAAAAAACGAACATTACAGGATTTATAGGAAATATTTGTATCCATATCAAGGGTCCGGAAACAATGGCAAGGTATGTAAGGATGCTGGCAAAATTTGGAGAGTTTTCCGGTGTTGGAATAAAGACAGGAATGGGAATGGGTGCAATGAAATATATCAGGAGGAATGAAGATGACTGATGAAAAAATTAAACTGATTATAGGAAGTCTGCTTCATGATATTGGAAAAGTAGTATACAGAGAGGGGGATGATCGTAGAAATCACAGTATTTCCGGTTATGATTTTTTAAAGGAAAATGGTGGTATTGATGATAAAGAAATTTTAAATTGTGTAAGATATCATCATATATCTGCTTTGAAGGGGGCAAAACTGCAGGAAAATGATCTGGCGTATATTGTGTATCTTGCAGATAATATTGCAGCTTTTGCAGACAGGAGAAAGAAAGAGGGCGAAGATGTTTCCGGATTTGATCTGTCAGTTCCTTTGCAGAGTATTTTCAATATATTAAATGAAAATGATCAGGAATATTATTATCTTCCGGGGGACATGGAAGATAAAGGGAATGTTAATTATCCAACTCCTGAAAAAAGAAGTTTTTCAAAAGAGTTTTATATGAAGATCCGACAGAGAGTGCTGGATAATTTCAAAGGAATGGATTGGAATGACGAATATCTGAATTCATTGTTAGCGGTGATGGAATCAAATCTTACTTATGTACCATCTTCTACTTCAAAGGGAGAACTAAGTGATATTTCACTGTTTGATCATGTAAAGCTTACGGCTGCTATCGCCAGTTGCATGTATGACTATTTAAATGAAAACCATTTGAAATATAAAGAAGAGCTTCTGGATAAAAAGGATTTTTATGATAAAAAAGCTTTTTTATTATGTTCAATGGATATTTCAGGTATTCAGAAATTTATTTATACGATCACGTCCAAAAATGCATTAAGAACTTTACGTGCAAGATCTTTTTATCTTGAAATCATGATGGAACATATCATTGATCTGTTGCTTGATAAGCTGGAGCTGTCCAGAGCGAATCTGTTATATTCAGGCGGAGGGCACTGTTATCTGCTTCTGGCTAACACAAAAAAGACAGTTGACAGGATAAATGAATTTCAAAAGGAATTAAAAGAATGGCTCCTGGAACAGTTTCAGATTGAATTGTATGTTGCTTTTGGTTATGTGGCATGTACTGGAAATGCTTTTCGTAATATTCCGGAGGGTAGTTATGGACAGTTATTCCGTGAGATGAGCAAAATGCTTTCAGAACAGAAACAACATAGATATTGTGCACAGGATATTATTAAGTTAAACCATAAAAAACTCAGGGATTATTCCAGAGAATGTAGGGTTTGTAAAAGAATCGGGCGGGTAGATGATGAAGGTGTTTGCCCATTATGCAGGAAAATAGAAAGCTTGTCCAAGAATGTTCTGTATAGTGAGTTCTTTTCAGTGGTCCTGGGAAATTCAGAAGAAAAAAAGGGCATGCCATTACCAGGAGGCTGTTACCTTGTGGCAGATACAAAAGAATCATTAAGCAGACGAATGGAAAAGGATGATCATTTTGTGCGTGCTTATTCCAAGAATAAAATGTATACCGGAAAACATATCGCGACTAAATTATGGGTGGGAGATTATACTACAGGAGATACATTTGAGGAATTTGCAAAGAAATCAAAGGGAATTAACAGAATTGGAGTTTTACGTGCTGATGTAGATAGCCTTGGACAGGCTATTGTATCCGGTTTCCAGAGTAAAAGAAATGGAGACAGATATATGACTTTGTCGAGAACTGCGGCATTATCCAGACAGTTATCTATTTTCTTTAAATATTACATTCGATTTTTGTTAAAAAACGGTGAATATTCGCTGGAAGGAAATGAAGGTATAAAGGAACGTCAGGCCACGATCGTATATTCTGGTGGAGATGATGTATTTATTGTCGGTGCATGGAATGATGTAATAGAGCTTTCTGTAGATCTGCAAAAAATGTTCCGAAAATACACACAGGGAACATTAAGCATTTCTGCAGGTATTGGTATTTATGAAGATTCATATCCTATTGCAGCTATCGCGCAGGAGACTGGAGCTATGGAGTCTGAATCGAAAAGAATGCCGAAAAAAAATGCAGTAACCATTATGGAAGATGGTGAGCGACATCTGGTGGAAGAAGATGAAGAGGAAAAAGAAATCAGTGACGGTACATATTCCTGGGAAGAATTTGATCAGGAAGTGATTCAGGAAAAATATAGAGCATTGAGTGAGTTCTTTGAGGATTTAGAAGACAGAGGTATGGCATTTTTGTACCGAATGTTGGAACTTGTACGTGGACATGAAGAAAAAATTAATTTTGCAAGGATGATGTATCTGCTTTCCAGACTGGAACCATCAGAAGAAGGACCGAAAAAAGAAAAATACAGACAGCTATCAAAAAAGATGTATGAGTGGATCCAATCAGACCAGGATTGCAGACAGTTGAAAACAGCAATTAATCTTTATGCTTATATGAATCGGAAAGGAGAGGGTAAAGATGAGGATTAATGATAATAATTGTGTGGATAAAGCGGAAAATGTTATAAAGAAATTGGTGGAAGATTCAAAACAAAAATATAGAGGAAAAATCAATATTGTTACAACCTCTAAGATAAGAAATCTGTTGGCTATGAATGCAGATATTTACAATCAGGTTCTTACAAAGTCTTCAGAAAAACTGGATGATGAGATTTGTGGAAGAATTGAGTATCTTCGAGTGCGTTTTATGTATGAATGTGGGCGAGAACCTAAAGTAAAGGAATTTGTGCAGCAGGCAGAAATTTTAGAGATACTCAAGGAGATCAAACAGAGCAAAAAAAATTATCTGTTATTCAGCAGATATATGGAGGCGCTGATCGCGTTTCATAAATATTATGGTGGAAAAGAACAGTAAGGGGGAAAGAATATGTACGCAAAAATTCAGATTTCAGGAGATATTTTAGTAAAGACAGGTATGCATATAGGTGGAAGCGGAGCCTTTGCTGCAATAGGAGCAGTAGATTCACCTGTTGTGAAAGATGTGAAAACAAATCTTCCTATGATACCAGGTAGTTCCTTAAAGGGAAAAATGAGAAGTCTTCTTGCCAAAGAATTCAATGAGCAGATAACAGAACCGAAAGGTGATCATGAGCGTATCAGCAGATTATTTGGATCTTCAGAAAAAAATAAGATCAAAAGAAGCAGGATTTTGTTTTCTGATATGGTATTAGCAAATGAACAGGAATTAAGAGAAGCAGGACTTCAGAGTATGACGGAAGTTAAATTTGAAAATTCTATTTCAAGACTTACTGCAGTAGCGAATCCGCGTCAGATTGAGAGAGCGGTCAGAGGGTCAGTTTTTGGATTGGATCTGATCTATGAAATGGAAAATGAGCAGGAATTTATAGAAGATATGCAAACTCTGGCAGAGGGAATGAAATTATTACAGTACGATTATCTGGGAGGAAGTGGATCTCGTGGTTATGGTAAGATTCAGTTCAACAATGTGCATGCAGAGGGTGTGATCGGCAATGTCGATAATATATTAATTGATAAATGTAATGAAATTCTCAAGGAAGTCGTAGACGCATAATGGAGGAGAGGGATTTTGGAGTATAAATTGTATTGTTTGGAATTTCTGACAGGAGTTCATTTCGGAAGTAAAAATCTGGACAGTACTGAGATCACTTTTCATGCAGATACATTATTTGCTGCATTGTTTCAGGAAGCATTAAAGATGGAAAAGCAGAAAGAATTTTTGAATGCTGTTTCAGAAGGCAGGATAGTATTATCAGATGCATTTCCATACATAGGGAAAAATTATTATATTCCTAAACCAATGATCTCTGTTCGTGTAGATGATAATGAGAAACAAGGAAATTCCAGACAGAAAAAAATGTTTAAGAATTTAAAGTATATTCCGGTAAACACAGTGGAAGCTTTTATAAATGGAACGTTTCCGGAAGAACATATGGAAGATATGCAGTATCTTGGAACTAATGGAATGAAGGTTTCAGTAGGGATCCGTGGAATGGAAGAGCCTCAGCCATATCGTGTAAGTACATATCATTTTACAGATGGCTCCGGTTTATATATAATAGCCGGAATGGAATCAGAAAAGGATCAGGAATGTTTGGACGAGTTATTTGAAAGCCTCCAATATACAGGATTAGGTGGCAAAAAAAGTTCTGGGATGGGAAGATTTAAATGTAGGGTTTGTGATATTCCGAGAGAAATGAAAGAACAGTTGACCCAAAAAGCGTCGCTGCATTTACTCTTATCAACAGCACTTCCCGAAGATGAAGAACTTGAAGATATTTTGAAAGGAGCAACATATAGTTTGCTCAAAAGAAGTGGATTTATAGATTCTCAGACATATGCCACTCAGCAAATGCGAAAAAGTGATATTTATGTTTTTTCTGCGGGTTCCTGTTTTGTAAATACTTTTAAAGGAAAAGTCATAGAAGAAAGAAATGGTGGAACTCATCCAATATTCCGTTATGCAAAAGCTTTTTTCATGGGGGTATAAAAATGGGACAGAAATTAAAAACATATCAGATACAGTTGACTGTAAAAGGTCCGGTATTCATAGGTGATGGGAATCAAATACAAAAGAAAGAATATGTTTTTCTGAACAGGAATACAATTGGAGTTGTGGATGCTGCGAAACTGTATTTTCTGGCACAAAAATTGCATATACAGAATGATCTTGAGCGTTTTATGGTTGAGGATACACGTGAGGATTTAAAACATTGGAGTATCAGAAACCATGTTTCGCTTACAGATCTGAAAAGGTGTATGAAATATACAGAAAATGTAGGAGACCGCTCCGAAGAAAAAGGCAAATTGCAGATTATGACATGCGTGACAGATCCTTATGGAAATCTGTATGTACCGGGAAGCTCATTAAAAGGAATGCTTAGAACGATTTTACTTAGCAAGGATATTGCTCAAGATCAGATAAAGTATAAAAGGGATCAGAGTCAGATCAGGAGTGAATTAAGTACTGGGAGAAAAAATCGTAAAATTTTGAATCGAAATATTGGAATAATTGAAAAAAAGGCTTTTTGTACATTAAAGCATACGGATAAAGAAGATGTGGAATTTGACAATATGTCTGGCATTATCGTAGGCGATAGTGAACCTTTGAGTAGAGAAGATATTGTTTTATGTCAGAAGTGGGAACAACATGTAGATGGATCATATAAAACATTAAATCTTCTGAGAGAGTGTATTAAACCTGGAACTGTGATAAAAAGCTCATTGACAATAGATGAAACAGAATGTAATCTAAAAATTGAGGATATTTTGGATGCAGTAAAATTGTTTTATGAGCAGTATTATCAGGTGTTCCAGAGTAAATTTCCGAGATGTGACAGAGGTAAACCTAATACAGTATTTCTTGGTGGTGGAAGTGGTTTTGTTTCAAAAACGGTTGTTTATCCTATGTTTGGTGAAAGAGAAGGTATTGAAATAACAAAAGATATCTTTGACAGAACAGGTGTGCCACAAGATCATAAACATTATAAAGATACAAGAATGAGGGTTTCACCACATATTTTGAAATGTACCCGCTATCAGGGGAAAGAATATATGATGGGACAATGTGAAATTGATATTTCTTAATAAAAGAGAATATCTGTTTGGATTTTGCCGCGCATGGCTTAAATACTGAGTTTGCTGCCGATTTAAGCGAATGAATTTTATTTGTTTTTCCAAAAATATTTTTCCCACGCAATCCCGACCATGAGCCCAGACTGGTGGCGGGATTGTAGGGATGGTATTGAGAAATGTAGTTCCCCGACAGGGGACGGAAACGGTCTTTTTATCTCCCCATCCAGTACGGAGCCATTATTGAGAAATGTAGTTCCCCGACAGGGGACGGAAACCATTTTCCATTGAATTTTTCTAACTGATCTCTTGTTATTGAGAAATGTAGTTCCCCGACAGGGGACGGAAACTTATATGGAACGAGGTGCTTTTAAATCCAATTGTAAGGATTGAGAAATGTAGTTCCCCGACAGGGGACGGAAACATGCATGCAGAAATTAAAGGATATACAGACAAATTGAGAAATGTAGTTCCCCGACAGGGGACGGAAACTAAGACACCTACTACAGACCAGCTGGTAGTTAACCTATTGAGAAATGTAGTTCCCCGACAGGGGACGGAAACTATGTTAATGCTACAATGATACTTAATATTTCATCTAATTGAGAAATGTAGTTCCCCGACAGGGGACGGAAACGGATTTTCTCCACAATTTCAAAAGTATGTGTATTCCATTGAGAAATGTAGTTCCCCGACAGGGGACGGAAACATGTCTCACCAACTTTTTTATTAAAATTGGCGATGTAATTGAGAAATGTAGTTCCCCGACAGGGGACGGAAACGATTTACGCCTAACTTGTCAAGCTCTGCAAGTTTAGAAAGAAATTGAGAAATGTAGTTCCCCGACAGGGGACGGAAACCCACATGGCGTTGTGAAATCCATTTAATAAGAAATTGAGAAATGTAGTTCCCCGACAGGGGACGGAAACTTAATTCTCCGGCGTATTTGATACTTTTGGGAAGATTGAGAAATGTAGTTCCCCGACAGGGGACGGAAACTTTGTTTTCCTCCTATTTTAAGTTGTGTTTTTTGTATTGAGAAATGTAGTTCCCCGACAGGGGACGGAAACGCTGAGTACGATTGCTACTATCGACCAGTCTACTATTGAGAAATGTAGTTCCCCGACAGGGGACGGAAACTTTCTTATAGTTTTCAACGCTCAGCTTTTTCAAATTGAGAAATGTAGTTCCCCGACAGGGGACGGAAACATGATTTTCTCGATATCGGAAAGTGAGCGCTTTACTGATTGAGAAATGTAGTTCCCCGACAGGGGACGGAAACCACGACTTGTTTTTATGTATCATTGATAGAAAACAAGTAATTGAGAAATGTAGTTCCCCGACAGGGGACGGAAACAATAACCTGTCACCGCTTCAGTTCCAAAATTATCATTGAGAAATGTAGTTCCCCGACAGGGGACGGAAACGTAATAATATATTTTTTCATAATTTATTTCCTTTCTGGAAATTGAGAAATGTAGTTCCCCGACAGGGGACGGAAACCAGTTATCATTTCTTGACTTTTGCCGGATCTGATTGAGAAATGTAGTTCCCCGACAGGGGACGGAAACATTTTGAAACTTTAAGAATTAGATTTCAGACAGTATCATTGAGAAATGTAGTTCCCCGACAGGGGACGGAAACCAGTTATCATTTCTTGACTTTTGCCGGATCTGATTGAGAAATGTAGTTCCCCGACAGGGGACGGAAACTGTATATTCGGACTTGGTGAATTTCTTGCCACCATTGAGAAATGTAGTTCCCCGACAGGGGACGGAAACTTTGCACTCATATGCTTCCGGGTCATCGTAGTCCTTCTCAATTGAGAAATGTAGTTCCCCGACAGGGGACGGAAACAGCGAATATTGCACTCATAAGCATAACTAATAAGGATTGAGAAATGTAATTCCCCGACAGGGGACGGAAACTCAGTTACGAATCCGGTCAATGTTGCTCTGTTTAATTGAGAAATGTAGTTTCCCGACAGGGGACGGAAACGTGTCTGATAATTAATGCTATAATCACAACACATAATTGAGAAATGTAGTTCCCCGATAGGGGACGGAAACTGCTCCACCAGCTGAGCTAACAGTCCTTGGGGTTCCATTGAGAAATGTAGTTCCCCGATAGAGGACGGAAACTTTTTTTGTTTTGCATTAAATATTTGTTTATTATTGAGAAATGTAGTTCCCTGACAGGGGACAGAAACTCTACAAACTTATCACCAAGTGCTTTCACCATGTCCATTGAGAAATGTGATTCCCCGACAGGGGACGAAAATATCTATCCATTTATTCGAGCACAGAACAATAAACTTTATTGATAACATGTAATATGCGGAGGTGGAAAATGGGATTTTTGTATGTGAATGAAAATGGAGCGACTATCGGAGTTGAAGCAAATCAATGTACTGTGAATTATAAGGACGGTATGAAACGTCTTATTCCAATTGAATCTTTAGATGGAATTACGATCATGGGACGTTCACAAATGACAACTCAGTGTGCGGAAGAATGTATGAGCAGAGGGATTCCGGTAAGCTATTTTTCGAAGGGCGGGAAATATTTTGGCCGGTTGATTTCAACAGGACATGTTAATGTGTCAAGACAGAGAAAACAAAGTGCTCTTTATGATACAGAATTTGCTGCAACGCTTGCTATGAAGATTCTTTGTGCAAAGATTAAAAATCAAAGTGTAGTATTACGTCGATATGAAAAAAGCAGAGGGATTAACCTGGAAGAAGAGCAAAAAATGTTGACAATCTGTAAAAATAAGATCATGACTTGTAATAGAATTGAGGAAATGATCGGTTTTGAAGGACAGGCGGCTAAATATTATTTTAAAGGACTGGCAGCCTGCATTGATAAAGAGTTTTCTTTTCAAGGAAGAAGTCATAGACCACCACGAGATGAATTTAATTCTATGATCAGTTTGGGCTATTCAATATTAATGAATGAAGTGTATTGTAAAATAGAAATGAAAGGCTTAAATCCTTATTTCGGTTTTATTCATAGGGATGCAGAAAAACATCCAACATTGGCAAGTGATATGATGGAAGAGTGGCGAGCAGTAATTGTAGATGCAACTGCAATGAGTATGATCAATGGACATGAGATACAAAAAGAACATTTTAATTTCAGCATGGATGAGCCAGGATGTTATCTGACGAGAGATGGTCTGAAAATATATCTGAATAAGCTGGAGCGTAAATTCCAGACAGAAGTGCGATATTTAAAATACGTGGATTATGCAGTAAGCTTTCGAAGAGGCATTTTTTTGCAAATGGAACATCTGGCAAAAGCAATAGAAGAAGGGGATGCAAATCTTTATGAGCCAATTACCATTCGATGATGAAGACTATTATTTTCAGATATCAGAAGAGTTGGAATCAGATAAGGAATTTATTCTGATCATTTATGATATTGTAGAGAACAAAAAAAGAGTAAAATTTGCCAAACTTTTATCTGGTTATGGAATAAGGGTGCAAAAATCGGCTTTTGAAGCAATGTTGACAAAACAACGATACAATAAATTGATTGAGGAAATTCCTCATTATATCGATAAATGTGAAGACAGCGTCAGGATATATAAGGTGTCAGGAAGAGAAAAAGTCATTTCCTGGGGAGAGGTGCCAGAATTTGATGAAGAAATTATCTTAATATAAGTTCTAATGAAAAATATAAAAAAGGGAGTATAAAAAATGGGAAAAAAATATTTATTTTCACCAATTGGAAACACAGACCCGATAAAGTATTTATATGATGGTTCAATGCTTCATATATGCAGATATTATGAACCAGATGTTGTATATCTGTATTTATCCAAAGAAATGGTAGAGAACCATAAAAAAGATAATAGATATGTAGAAACCCTGAATCTGTTAGGGGACTTTTTGAATCACAAATTTGAAGTACATATAATTGAAAATCCTGATATGGTAGATGTTCAACAGTATGATGTGTTTTATGATGAATTCCGGAAAATTATTTCAGAAATTGAAGAACAAAAAGAGAAAGAAGATCAGTTATTAGTTAATATGGCATCCGGAACACCTGGTATGAAAAGTGCACTGCTTATTATGGCAACGTTGGCGGAATACAGATTTTTGCCAATACAGGTGTCTACTCCACAGAAGAAAAGTAATCTGGAACATGAAGAAAGAGACGAATATGATGTTAAAGCGAACTGGGAACTGAATGAAGATAATGAGGAAAGTGCAGAAAACAGATGCCAGGAAGTGAAGTGTCTGAATCTGATGCGGCTACTGAAAATCGATATGATAAAAAAGCACTTATTATCTTATGATTATCATGCAGCGCTGGCAGTTGGTAAGGAAATCAAGGATGAATTAAATCCTGTGGCATGGAAGTGGTTACAGTCAGCAGATGCGAGAGCAGTTTTGGACTGGGAGAGAATGAACAGGGTTTTACCAGAAAATAATGGAATTATTTCAGCAGTGAGACAAGAAAATAAAAAGAAAATCTTGTTTGAATATCTGTTGGCTTTAGATTTAAAAGTAAAACGTGGAGAGTATGCAGATTTTATCAGAGGAATTACTCCATTAATCATTGATCTGCTGGAAATGGTCCTTGAGCAATTTTGCGAAATTAATGTTACACAGTATTATAAGAAAAAAGAAAGAAAATGGGATAGATATAAATTAGATGGCACAGAAGTATTGGGTATTATGAATGAAAAGTTTTATCCATTTAGATATGGGATAGTATATTCAAGCCATTTGCAACCAATTATTGAGAAAAAATGTAAAGATGATTTATTAAAACAGAGAACTAAAGGTCTGGTAGAAATTGAGCAGAATGTCAGAAATATTGCAGCTCATAATATTGTGTCAGCTACACCTGAGTGGGTTAAAGAACAAGCTGGCAGGAGTGTAGAAGATATTTTGTGGCTACTGAAATATATTTGCGAACAGGTAAAAATAAATACCAGAAAAGAAAATTGGGATTCATATGATTATATGAATAAGAGAATTATTGAAGAATTGGATAGATGAGTATGCTATTTCCCTTTTATGGGAAAATGAATTGCCGCTGGATGAGGTAAAGAAATTACAAATGAAATAACATTCTTAGAATTATGTAAATAAAACCAGGGGATTGCCACCAGGCAATCCCCTGAAATATTTCATATGAAATTATAAAATTATTTCGCTTCAGCCTCAGCGCCTTCAGCGTCCTCATCCTCTTCCGGAGCTGCCTCATATTCACCGATATGAACAACAACTGCATCCTCAGGAGTGATGAAGTGGACGTGTTTGCCTTCCGGGATCGGGAGGTCTTTTACATGGATATCACGGACGTCTGCAGGATAGCCGTTGAAGTCGATGACGATGGTGTCAAGAAGGTTGGCCGGATCTGCTTTGTAGTGGATCTCTTCCATCTCCTGCTCAACGATACCCTGAACCATGTCGGTGTGCTCCAGTTTGACAGCGACTGTTGTGGAAACCTTCTCACCGGCTACCAGTGCCTGGAAATCCAGAGCCATCAGCTGTTTTTCAATTGGATTATAGTCAATATTTTTTACCAGGGCATCAACTTTTTCGCCTTCGATGTCCAAGTAAATCTGTGTACCTTCTTTATTTGCTTTAATGAATTTGGCTGCCTCGGCACCGTCAAACTGAAGTGCTACAGGCTCTTTCATTTCTTTTCCACTAAGAATTCCTGTGACGTAACCCTCACGTCTTAATTTTTTAGCTTTTACATTCGGGTTTCTTTTCTCTGCTTTCAATGTGATCATGTCAAATTCCTCCTCCTGATGCATGGATTCCGGTAATGTTGCTGTTCGCGCTGTTCGCAGTAACACGAATTCTGCATTTCTTTTCTGACTGGGATCATTATAGCACTTCTCGGACGAGGTGGCTAACAAAAAGTTAGAAAATTTAAGAACAATATTTTGTATTGTTTAACTTATGTACAAAACTTCAAGGGTAAAATTAGACAAAAACAAAGCATATATTTGAGATTTTACAGAAAAAATTAAAACAACATAAAAAATTGCACAAATCAAGTGATCATAAAAGCCTGAAAGTTGGCATTTATCTGGAAGAGAGGCAAGTATTAAATATGAATATTCTATTTTTATTTGATTCAGATATGCGAGGAGACGGGAAATATCCATATTGCTGACATATTGGAGAGAGCTGTTGTGATCAATGTAATAAAAATTGGAAGATATGATGTAGGACAGAGATGGCGGTGAAAGAAGGTGGCAACATAACGCGATGGGTATTTTACTCTGGAGAAAGAATTTAACGGAATTGCATATAATTTCTGAAACAATTTAACATATAATTCACAAATCTTTATCTCAACCACGATATCTGAACAGCCGGAAAAATCCTATACTACAAACTATGTGAGCGAGAGAAGAGAAAGGAGATAAGTAATGTCAGAAATTGCACTTAGAAATGTATGTAAGCAATTTGATTCGGAGCATTACGGTGTGAAGGATTTTAATCTTGATATACATGATAAAGAGTTTGTGATCTTTGTAGGTCCGTCCGGATGTGGAAAATCCACCACTTTGCGTATCATCGCAGGCTTGGAGGAGATCACAGACGGTGAGCTGTGGATCGACGGTGAGCTTTCCAATTATCTGGAACCGAAGGAGAGGGGAATGTCCATGGTGTTCCAGAACTATGCCTTATATCCGAACATGACAGTTTATGGAAATATGGCATACGCCCTGAAGATCCGTAAGCTTCCGAAGGATGAGATCGACAGAAAGGTCCATGAGGTGGCAAAGATCCTGGAGATCGACCAGCTTCTTGACCGGAGGCCGGCGGCTCTTTCCGGCGGTCAGAAACAGCGAGTTGCCATTGGAAGTGCAATTATTCGGAAGCCGAAAGCCTTTCTCATGGATGAGCCCCTTTCCAACCTGGATGCAAAGCTCCGTGCTCAGATGCGTGTGGAGCTTGTGAAATTACATAAACAGCTGGACACCACCATTATTTATGTAACGCACGACCAGACAGAGGCCATGACTCTTGGGACTAAGATCGTGGTCATGAAGGATGGTCTGATCCAGCAGGTGGGAGCGCCGCAGAGTATTTATGACAATCCGGTAAATCTTTTCGTGGCAGGTTTCCTTGGTTCTCCGTCCATGAACTTTTTCCGGTGTACGGTAAAAGCAGAAGAAAATAATCGCACGGCCCTTCTTCTGGATGATGCCAAAACTGTGAAAAAGGTTTATCTGGACGGAACCAGAGGAAAACAGATCGCAGACAGATATAACGGCAGACACGTGATCCTTGGAATCCGTCCGGAGGATATCTACGAGTTTGATGAGGCGAAAAAGCTTGGTATTGAAAATGAAAGCGTAGATGTAGATGAGCCTGTAGTAAACCGGGAGATGCTGGGAGCGGAAGTGATCCTCTATTTTGATGAGCAGGGCAAAACTCTGGCAGTCCGCTTAAGTCCGGAAAATCAGACACAGGTAGGGGAGAAGGTTTCTCTGTATTTTGATATGGAGAAGGCCCATGTGTTTGATCCGGAGACAGAAGAAAATATTTTTGTGTCATGAATTTATGTCACGGAAGAGCTTGAGTACAGGCAGATCAGCCTGTAGATAGAATCTGATTATGCAAGGAGGAGAAATAGTTATGGAAAATAACAGCAAAAGCAAGATCACACCGTACTTATATCTGGTGCCTTGTATGCTTATTTTTGGAATTTTTCTGTTTTATCCGTTTGTGAAAACAATTTATTTAAGTCTTTACAAGACCAACAAGATGGGACAGGCAAAGCTGTACGTTGGTCTGGGCAATTATAAAGAGCTGCTTCAGTCAGCATCCTTTATCAACAGTTTGAAGGTGACGCTGATCTTTGTGCTGATCGTTGTGGTCGGCGGCATGCTTCTTGGTCTGATCGCAGCAGTGCTTTGTAACAAGGCGTTTCCAGGAATCCGGGTGTTCAGTACATCCTATGCTCTGCCAATGGCTATTGCATCCAGCTCTGCAGCGATGATCTTCCAGATCATGCTCCACCCGGCAGTAGGCATTGTGAACAAGCTTACCGGCCTGGATATCAACTGGCTGAACGATCCGAACACGGCTCTGATCTGCGTAGCCATTCTTACTGCGTGGCTGAACAGCGGGATCAATTTTCTGTATTTTTCCGCAGGACTCGGAAATATTGATGAGACCATTTATGAGAGAGCTTCTGTGGATGGAGCCAGCAGTGTGCAGCAGTTTTTCAGCCTGACGCTTCCGGGACTTTCCCCGATCATGTTTTACACACTGGTGGTAAATATCATTCAGGCATTTCAGTCCTTTGGACAGATCAAGATCCTGACAGAGGGTGGTCCTAATGAGTCTACCAATGTTATTGTTTATTCCATTTACAGGGATGCGTTTTTTAACTACCGCTTCGGAAGTGCGGCAGCCCAGTCGGTTATCCTGTTTGTGATCATCATGATCATCACACTGATCATGTTCCGTATTGAGAAGAAGGGAGTGAATTACTGATGAGCCAGATGGAAAATATGGCAGTCCCGGCAGTGGGAAATATGTCAAAAGAGGAGCTTCCGGAGCTGAAAAAAGCTATGAATGCAAAAGCTCTTGCAAAGAGAAGGACAAGAACAGCACTCCGTGTTACGGCAAATGTGGTGTTTGCAGTTCTGATCCTGCTTCCATTGCTTTATGCCATCAGTATTGCACTGATGCCTTCCAGTGAACTGTTTACTACAGAGTTGAATCTCTTTCCCAAGAATCCGACCTTTTCCAACTTTATCAATGCATTCCGCACCGTTCCACTTCTCCGATTCATATTGAATTCCTTTATCATGGCGGGATGCATTACCATCGGACAGATCATTACCTGTTCTCTTGCTGCTTTTGCGTTTTCTTTCCTGGAATTCAAAGGAAAAGGTATTCTCTTCATGGTTGTGATGGCAACCATGATGGTTCCGGGAGAGGCAACGATCATTTCCAACTACCTGACGGTATCAAGCTGGGGAATGCTGGATACTTATCAGGTACTGATCGTGCCTTACCTTACATCCGCAATGGGAATTTTCCTGTTCCGTCAGTTTTACATGACTTTCCCGATCTCACTGTATGAATCGGCAAAGCTTGACGGCTGCAGCAATCTGAAATTTATCGTAAGGATCCTGCTTCCGCTGACAAAATCCGCTATTGGCGCTATGGCAGTGTATACCTTTATCAACGCATGGAATATGTACATGTGGCCGCTGCTTGTAACAGGCTCCAACAATATGCGAACCGTTCAGATCGGTATCAGTATGCTGGATAGTGTGGATTCACAGTCCATCACCCTGATGATCGCAGGCGTTGTTATGATCATCATTCCGTCCATTTCCATCTTTATCGTTGGACAGAAGCAGCTGATCAGAGGAATGTTCTCTGGTGCAGTCAAGGGCTGATATCGGAGCAGGCAGCAACCCTGCAGCATCCTGCTGTAAGGGGAAAAATAATGCAAAAAGATACTGCAAAGTCGTAAGACGGGCAGTTCATCTTATATAAAAAAATGAAAAAAGAGAAAATTTTTCAAGAGGAGAAAAAAGTTATGAAGAAAAAAATCATCGCAGCTTTCCTTACCACAGCAATGACTATCGGTTCTCTTTCCGGAGTAACTGTATTCGCCGCAGATGCCGGCACAGATGAAAAAGTGGAAATGGCAGATGCTTCCGATGTAGACGGAACTACCATTACCTTCTGGCATTCCATGGGTGGTGTCAATGGTGAGGCGATCGATACACTGGTAAAAAAATTCAACGATGAGAATGAATACGGAATTACTGTAGATGCTCAGTATCAGGGTGAATATGATGATTCCCTGAACAAGCTGAAAAGTGCACAGATCGGAAACATGGGTGCGGATCTTGTACAGGTATATGAAATCGGAACAAGATTCATGATCGATTCCGGATGGATCGTGCCTATGCAGCAGATGATCGACGCAGACAGCTACGATGTATCTGAGATCGAGCCGAACCTGGCTGCATACTACACCATCGACAATGAGCTGTACTCCATGCCGTTCAACTCTTCCACACCGATCATGTATTACAACAAGGACATGTTTGATAAAGCAGGCATCACAGAAATTCCGGACAGCCTGGAGGGCATCGGTGAGATCGGACAGGATCTTCTGGACAAAGGCGGCGCAGGCGAGGTAATGTCTCTTGGAATCTACGGATGGTTCTTCGAGCAGTTTATCGGAAAGCAGGGCCTTGAGTATGCAAACAACGGAAACGGACGTAAAGAGGCTGCTACAGCTGTTGCTTTTGACGAGAATGATGCTGCAAAGAATATCCTTACAGCATGGAAGGATCTTAACGACAAGGGCTTCGCACCGGTCGTAGGAAAGGGTGGCGATGCAGGTCTGGCAGATTTTTCTGCAGGAAAATCTGCGATCACACTTGGCTCCACAGCTTCCCTGAAACAGATCCTTCAGGATGTAAACGGAAAATTTGAGGTTGGTACTGCATACTTCCCGAAGATCAAATCCAGTGACGAGGGCGGTGTTTCCATCGGAGGTGCATCTCTTTGGACACTGAACAACAATGATCCGAAAAAGCTTCGTGCAACATGGGAGTTCGTAAAATTCCTGATTTCTCCGGAGTCTCAGGCTTACTGGAACGCACAGACCGGATATTTCCCTGTAACTGTAAAAGCTCAGGAAGAGCAGGTATTTAAGGATAATGTTGCAAAATATCCGCAGTTCCAGACAGCGATCGACCAGCTCCATGATTCTTCCGCCGACTATGTAGGTGCTCTGTTAAGTGTATTCCCGGAGGCAAGAGCTACCGTGGAATCCGAGATTGAGAGCATGCTCAACGGAAAAGAGGATGTGGATACAGCTGTGAAAAACATGGCAGATTCCATCAACAAATCCATCGAAGAGTATAACCTGGTGAATGAATAATTCGAAAAGGCGTGGAAACTGAAAAAGAAAAATAAATATATACAGCCAAAAATCCCCGGGTAAGCTCCTGGGGATTTTTGCTATAGTCACGGAAAAAAACATCCTGACAGGAAAATATCAGGAGAAAAATCAGAGGAATCTCTGGACGTAAGAGTATATATTGGCTATAATGATGAAGTTAATATCTACTCCTCAGGAAGGAAGAAAAATCTGTGAATAGAAGTAAAAGAGAAGATTATAAGAGATTTGTGGTATTTTGTCTGGCAAGTCTGATCGTAATCGCACAGGCAGCGATCTTTGCTTATGTATGGTATGATTTTTACAGTGACCTGATCCTGAAGCCATTCTGGAGAAAAGGTAACTGGGTAATGATCCTGATCTATGCGCTGATCTATCTGATGTTTGCCAAGCTTTACGGAGGTCTGAAGGTAGGCTATCTGAAGAGGATCGATGTATTTTATTCACTGACGCTGGCAACGATCTGTACCAATGTTGTGACGTATTTTCAGATCACACTGATCAACAGATGGTTTATGTCGGCCAGACCGGTGATCGAAATGACCGGAGTCCAGCTTGTTGTGACGGTACTGTGGATCTGGGGCTCCAGGTATATTTACTCCAGACTGTACGGAGCCAGAAGGCTACTGGTGATCTACGGAGACCGTGATCCCGGTGATGTGATCCACAAGATGAACACCCGAAAGGATAAATACGATATCAGCGGTAAGGTTCATATCCGTGAGGGCGAAGAGAAGATCCATGCCATGATGGAAGATTATGAAGGCGTGATCATCTGGGATCTTCCGTCCCAGATCCGAAACAAGTATCTGAAATACTGTTTTTCTCATTCCATCCGTTGCTATATGAGCCCGAAGATTTCCGATATCATCCTGCTTGGAACAGACAGGATCCATCTGTTTGATACGCCGCTTCTGATGTGCAGGAATCAGGGACTTTCCATGGAGCAGCGTGCAGCCAAGAGAGTTCTGGATATCATTGTATCCGGACTTGGGATCATCGTATCCTCACCCATCATGCTGATCATTGCCATTGCGGTGAAGGCTTATGACGGCGGTCCGGTATTTTATCTCCAGGATCGTCTTACCTATCAGGGAAAGGAATTCCGCATCCGGAAATTCCGAAGCATGTGTGTGGATTCCGAGAAGAACGGGGCGCGTCTTGCATCCAAGCACGATTCCCGTATCACACCGGTAGGACATGTTCTGCGTAACCTGCATCTGGATGAGCTTCCCCAGCTGTTTAACGTGTTTATGGGTGATATGTCTCTGGTAGGTCCACGTCCGGAACGAGATGTGATCATGCAGGAATATGAGCAGGAAATCCCGGAATTCCACTATCGTCTTAAGGTAAAAGCCGGACTGACCGGTTATGCTCAGGTATATGGCAAATATAACACCACACCGTATGATAAGCTGAAGCTGGATCTGTTTTATATTGAAAATTATTCATTCCTTCTGGATATCAAGCTTCTGTTTATGACTGTAAAGATCTTTTTCCAGAAAGAAGTTTCCGAGGGCGTGGATGATAATCAGAAGAACGCTCTTAAGGATTCCGAAGACAAAAAATAAGTAACGAAACGAAATGCGTGTCAGGCTGCGGCAGATCATCCTGACGCGCATTTTGTGGATAGAGAGGACGGAGGTTGTTTTTATGGAAAAGCCGTTGGTTTCCGTAGTGATGCCCGTATATAACGGGGAAAGATATATTGGAAAAGCGATCGAATCAGCACTGGGACAGGAGGTTCCGGTAGAAGTGCTGGTCATTGATGACTGTTCTGCAGACGGCACAGAGCTTGCTGTAATGAAATATATGGACAGCGGAAAGATCCGTTATATCCGAAATGAACAGAATATGGGTGCTGCCCGTTCCAGAAACCGGGGCGTAAAGGAAGCCCGGGGAAAATATATCGCATTTTTGGATGCGGATGACTGGTGGGAAAAGGGCAAGCTGAAAGCCCAGACAGAGGTTATGGAACAGACCGGCTGTGCGATCTGCTCCACCGGAAGAGAACTGATGACGCCGGATGGGCGCACTACCGGCAAATATATTCCGGTAAAGGAACGGATCACATACAGGGAGCTTCTGAAGCATAACAGCATCAACTGTTCTTCCGTATTGCTACGCAGAGAAGATGCACTTGCGTTTCCAATGGAGCATGATGACAGCCATGAAGATTACATTACCTGGCTCCGGATATTGGGAAAGGGAGGATTTGCAGCAGGGATCAACAGACCTTACCTGAAATACCGGCTTAGTGAAGGGGGAAAATCCAGAAATAAGCTGAAGTCTGCGGCAATGACTTATCAGGTGTATCGGTATGTGGGATATGGTCCGCTGAAGAGTCTGTTTTTCTTTGTTTCCTATGCGCTCCACGGGATATGGAAATACCGTTGAAAAATTCTGGAAGAGGTGAATAATTCTGACATATATTAATTCTTTATTTCCAAATTCATAAATATATGTTATTATTTATTCATACTTTTATCAAATATTACAAGGTGGAAACAAATGAAACAGAGAACGGATAGCCAGGGAGTTCCGTATTCTTACCTGGTCGATAACATTAAAGTAGTACTGATCTTTCTTGTCGTATTTAATCATCTGATCGCATTTCAGCTGGTCAAGGTGGACATGGTGGTGCGTTATGTATGGTATGGGATCACCATTTTTCACATGCCTGCTTTTATTTTTATATCTGGATATCTTTCCAAGAAGCCACAGGATGTACTGAAGAATGTGAAGAATCTGCTGATCCCTTATATTCTTGGATACAGTCTGACCTGGTATGCTTATATCTGGACCGGCAGAAGCATGGATTATGAGCTGCTCCGTCCGTCCGGAACAGTTATGTGGTATGTGCTGGCATTGTTTATCTACAGGCTGACTATCGAAGCACTTGGCAAGATACGTTTTATCGTGCCTCTGAGCATTATTTTTGCATTGTGGGCAGGAACAAGACCGGAATTTACGACCTATCTTTCAAGCTCCAGGATTGTTGTATTTTTTCCGTTTTTTGTGGCAGGCTATCTGTGGAAGAGTGATTACACAGACGTGGTCCGTAAATTCAAGGGTAAATGGATCCTGCTCCTGGTTTCAGCCCTGCTTTTGTATGCAGTTCCAAATTTTATGATCGCCAATGAGATCCCGGTAGATATTTTCCGTGGGAATCATACGTATCAGTTATCGGGAATGGATGATATCACAGGAATGCTGATTCGCCTTCTGATGTATCTGGTATCTTTTGTGCTGGTGCTGACGTTTCTGGCATTGATCCCGGATGTGAAGCTGCCGGTTACCTTTGTTGGAAGAAATACCATGGGGATTTATTTTTTCCATTATCCGATCATGATCGTACTCAACGGCCTGCTTCTTCTCAGCATCCCGCAGATGCTGAATGTCTGGGTGCTTTTCGGAGTATCCTGGGTGCTTGTGCTGATCCTTGGAAGCAAGCCGGTATCTTTCCTCTACGGAGGGGTACTAAACCTGCTTACATTTATTCTGTTCAAACGTGAGAGGCAGGTGCAGGATGAAGGACTTGAGGATGAATATGATGAAGATGACCGTTATGAGATCATACTGAAAAGAAAGAAAGCCATTGAGGAGCTTGCGGCAACTCTGGACGAGGAGGATGCACGTAAGGTGAAGGACGATGTGGCGGCTGTACTGGAACATGAGACAGAAGAGACGGAAGAAATCCGTGGCGAGGATTTCTTTGTAGATGAGGATCTTGAGATGGAGGAAGGCATGGATGATGCCGGAGCTCCACAGGAATTTGAGCAGCTCCAGGACCTGGATGATATATTAAAGATCACAGAACCGCAGGGGGAAATGGAAGTGCTTTTGAAAAATAAAGAAGAGAAAGCGCAGGATTAAATTAATAATGAAAAAAGTCATTACTTACGGTACCTTTGATCTGTTCCACCAGGGACATTACAATATTCTGAAAAGAGCCAGGGAGCTGGGGGATTATCTTGTTGTGGGTGTCACCAGTGAAAGCTATGATATCGAACGCGGCAAGCTGAATGTACAGGACAGCCTTCTGAAGCGTATCGAAAATGTCCGCAAGACTGGTTTTGCGGATGAGATCATTGTAGAGGAATATCAGGGGCAGAAGCTAAATGACATTACAAAATACAATATCGACCTTCTGGTAGTCGGTTCGGACTGGCGTGGCAAATTTGATTATCTGAAGAATTACTGTGAGGTCGTTTATCTGGAACGTACCAAAAATATTTCCAGTACCAAGCTCAGAAGTGAGGGTATGATCTACAGCATGGGCATTGTTACGGATGATACAGAGGACAACGAAATGGTGATGGAGTCCAAGTATGTCAGCGGACTGCATGTAGAAAGTGTGTATTCCGAGGACGTTTTTGTCGCGAGAGAATTCTGTGACAGATACGAACTTGACTCTTATGGTACAGATTACGGACAGTTTCTGGAAGGACTGGATATCATTTATATCCGATCCGGTCTGAAAAACAGGGCAGATTATATCCGAAAGGCACTGGAATGTGATAAATATGTGATCAGTGACACGCCTATGGCTCTGGAGCCGGAAGAGATAAGAGAGCTGTTTGCACTGGCAAAGGCACATCAGGTTGTTCTGGTAGAGAAGCTTACCATGGTCTATCTGCGCGCGTTTACGCAGCTTGTCTGGCTGACACATGGAGCGCTTGTGGGAGATGTGGTAGCTGTAAAATGCGCGATTTCTCAGGATGATTTTGAGGGCGGAAAAAATTTCAGCGAAACAGTCAGCCAGGCGCTGTGTGCATGCATCAAGCTTCTCGGTAAGGATTACCTGGAGGTGAAGAGCAATGCGGTGAAAAGCAGTGACGGCTGCTTTATTTATGATATGATCACGATGAAGTATCTCCGGGCACTGGCGACCATTGAGATTGGAACAACGGTGGATGTGGAAAACGAGCTTGCGATCATCGGAACCAGGGGGCGTATCACCGTACCCGGTGACTGGTGGAATACCGGATATTTTGAAGCCAAAATAGAAGGTCAGGAATTCCTGAAACGCTACAGCTTTAATTTTGAGGGAAATGGTCTTCGCTATCTGCTTCAGGAGCTGGTCATCATGATTCGTGACAGACGGACAGAATGTACGAGATTTTTTTATGAAGAATCAGAAACTCTGGCTGAGCTTTTGAAAATAATTAATCAAAGAGGTTGACAGATGACAGAAAAACAGAAGCTTCTTTTGCAGCTCTTCCGGGAGGTTGACGCGATCTGCAAAAAGCATGATCTTAGATATGTAATGGCCGGAGGTACTCTGATCGGTGTTCTTCGAAATGAAGGCTTTATCCCATGGGACGATGATGTGGACATTTACATGCCCAAAAGTGACTGGGATAAATTTGTAGAAATATGTCAGAACGAGATGCCGCCGAACCGGGCGGTTTATTGTGCAGAAGTGGATCGTAATTATACCAACGGTTTTCCGCGCTACGGAAGTACGGATACCTGTGCGATCCACAAGCATCAGATCATAGGGGACGACAAGGCTGGTGAGATCATTGACGTACTGACTCTGGATCCCATTCCGGATGATGACCGTGAGTATGAGAAATACCGGGACCATATGATGATCTATACGGAACTTCTGAATATCAGCATGGTCGTGGGAGTCAGATGGGAAATTTCTCCCTGGCGGTATCTGTACTGGCTTTTCCGCTATACCTTCTGCGGAAAGGACAGAACCTTAAAGAAATTGGAGAAGATCATGTTTTCTTATAAAGAAGAGGAGTGCAGCCGCTATGCCATGCGATGGGGAGGCTGCCCGTTTCTTTTTGACAAGGATATGATGTTCCCTGTAAAATATATGGACTTCGAGGGCGAAAAGGTTATGATCCCTCACAGGACCAGCGATTATCTGATCTGGCATTACGGGGACGAATGGTCCTATATACCGCCTCATGGGGAAAGAGAATCTCATGAGTCTGTTGATGTTCCGGGCGCCAGCTATCAGGAGGTGCGGGATGAATATACGCCAAGGATCGACAAAAAACGTATCCGCAGACAGATGCTTTTCCGCAAATTCTACTGCCTTCTTATGGCAAAGGGAGACCATAAACAGGATGACAGACGAAGAAGGATCAAAGCCGGTGTTGTAGCCCGGGATGTGTCTGCCCGACTGATGAGATCCGAAAAAACAGCGGAGACCCTGCTGAAAGAGAGAAGATATGATGTGCTTGGTGAGATCTTTGAGGAGTATTACCGTGTACAGCTCAGCATGGAGTTTATCGGGCGTGAGGATTTTAACGGGATCCGTCCGTTCTATCATCCGATCCTGATCCCGCTGGAGGATAAGGCTTTTCAGGCGGCTATGCTGACACTGATCTATCAGGAGCGTGTTTCCAAGGCATACCGTATGTACGAGGTACGCAAGAAAATGGATCATCTTACTCCGGAAATGGAGCAGACAGTGGAGGATATCCGCCGTTTCCGAAAAGCAGCCAGCCACTATGAATTTAAAGAAATGCAGGAAGCAGAGGCGATCGTGGATGATCTTCTCAGAAAATATCCGGATGCTCCGGGATTCCTGAAATTTAAATGTCGGTTTGTGATGGAGCGCCTGGAAGGACCGCAGAATGCTTCGGAAGCGGAGAAATTTCTGTCTTACTGCCTGAGAGTATTTCCCCAGGATGGATATTTTATGAAATATAAGGGGGATCTTCTCTGGAAAAAGGGCCTCCGGAACGAAGCAATGGCAGAGTATCTGAAAGCCAGAGAATGCACCAATAACGGCATTGTGCAGCTGGAACTGGATAAATTCCTGAAAAAACAGAAGTCCCAGGCGATCCGGGACTGTCGGGATCTGCTTGGAAGCCAGAGAAGATCAGAAGCACTCTCTCTGATGGAATTTTGGAGCAGACTGATGCCGGAGGATGAGGAGATCAGAGGCGCTCTTTATCTTGCGAAGGTATATTCCGTCCGTACAAAAGGGGAGCTGGAAGAGCTGGTGAGAGAGCTTTGCAAAGAACTGGGGATCACCGGTAATTCTCCAAGGGAGGGAACCCTTGAGGAGCCAGTGTACAAAGAGGCACTTACCTGTGCATGGCAGAGATTCGGCTATCCCAAAGCACTGGCAGAGGGCCGTACCAGGATCCTGTGCAGTGAGGAAGAGGGCGAGATGGAATATCTGGCAGAGGAGATCCGCAGCTTTCTGGTCCATAAGGAATGGCAGGGAGAGGTATACAAGCTTCTGGGAGATATCCGGAAGAAACAGGGGCGTACCCGGGAAGCCTTCGAAAATTATTTCCTGGCATTGGATCATGAGCCGCATCCCTATATAAAAAATGAGCTTTCCAGGATCTTCCTGGAGGATCTTTACGATGGAAGCCGGCGTACCGGATTTTTCGCAAAGAAGGCAGACGTGACAGAATTTCTGAACAGCTGGCTGGATAAGTATAAAAGTCAGGAGGAGCTTCAGGAGCTTCTGAAGCGGATCCTGTAATGACAGATCAACAGAAACGAGGCAGAGTGTATTGAACAGAGAACAGCAGAAAGTACTGGAACTTCTAAAAGAAATAGATACCATATGCAGAAAAAATAAGATCACATATTATCTTTCTCCGTATCTTACCCTCTGTGCGGTAACGGAGCGCCCTTTTCCCATGAATCCGGCAAGCAATGATATTTATATGAAGACCGGTGATATGGCCCGGTTTAAAAACATCTTTGACGAAGAACCGGAGCTGCGCAGAGCTCTGGAATCTATGGAGAATAACAGCCGTTTCCCCGGATTTTTTCTGCGTTATACAGATAAAGATACATTGTTTTATAAGCTGGACGAGTATGGAAAATACAAACATCCGGGACTGGGGATCAATATCCTTCCGCTGCAGTGTGAATATGGTCCAAAGGGAAAATATCTCTGGAACCGTATGCGCGAAGAGGGATGGAAGAGGATCTACGGAAAAAAAGGCAAGTGGCGGAACCGGCGTGAGCTGGGATGTATCTGGATGGTGCGAGTCCTTTCCCTTTGCGGACGAGGCTGGCTGGCAAAGAGCATATTCCGGGATCTGCTCCGGCAGCCGCAGGATGGCGCAAAAACATATGTACTCCGATATTTTGACCAGAATCTTTATTTTCCTGCGCATATTTTTGAAAATCCCGGGGAGGCAATGCTTGGAGGAGAATCCTTTATGGTCCCGGGAAACACAGACAGCTATCTCACCCGGGCCTACGGCAAAAATTATCGAAATAAGTCAATGGAAAACTATGTTCCCGGCTCGCTGGTGGTGTGCAGCACACTGATCCCATGCGAGGAATTTCTGCAGCAGTCAAAGGAACTGAAGAAATTTGCTTCTGTCAGGAAGAAAAGGGAAAAGCGCAGGCAGTTTGGAATGAATTACCGGGAATATCTTGCACAGTGCTGGGATTATGCAAAATTCTGCGGGGAAAAATATACCTGTGCACTGGCTTATCGCAAAAAGCTCAGCTATATCCGGAATCTCTTCAAAAATGAAGATTATGTGGAACTGGAAAAAGCATTTGCAGGATATACCAGGATGAATGATCGCTGTCTGAAATATGAAGAAGCATTTGAAACAGATCCGGAGGTTTTTGACCTGTATCTTAAGTATCTGGAAAAAACAGGAAGGATCTCGTATATGGAGAAGGTAAAAAAATATGTCTAAGGTCAAGCTTACAGATTATGTTGTGGAATTTTTGCAGAAAAAAGGGATCCATGATTTCTTCGGATATCAGGGAACCATGATCGCACATCTGGTAGATTCCATTGAGAAGAATCCCCATGTAAGAAGTCATTCCAGCTATCATGAGCAGGGAGCTGCTTTTGCCGCCTGTGGTTATGCTCAGGCAAAGAATGCCTGCGGCTGTGCCTATGCCACCAGTGGTCCGGGAGCTGCCAATCTGCTTTCCGGTGTAGCAGATGCGTATTTCGATTCTCTTCCGGTGATCTTTATCACCGGACAGCTGAATACCTATGAATATTCCGGTATTACAGGCCTTCGTCAGCAGGGCTTTCAGGAAATCGATATGGTTTCCATGGCAAAGCCGGTAACCAAGTACGCGGTGCAGGTCCGTGATCCGAAAAATATCGTTCGTGAACTGAATCTTGCATGGCAGATCGCCAATACAGATCGAAAGGGACCGGTTCTTATCGATCTTCCCATGAACGTGCAGAGAGGCGAGGTGGAAGATCCGGTTTATGATATGGAATTTTCCGAGGAAGAGATCGAGACAGCTGTATATGGAAAAAATGATCCGGAAAACGGGGCAGCCTTTTACAGGGATGCAGTTGCAAAGGCGGATTCTTCTGATGGAGCAGAGGCGGCAGAATATATTCTGGATAAGATCAGGACTGCAAAACGGCCGGTATTTATGATCGGTCACGGAGCTTCCGGAGAAGCAGAAAAAATGCTCACAGATCTGGCGCGTGCCCATCACATTCCGGTGATCACAAGCGTACTTGCCCGGTCCGCACTGAGCTTTGATGATCCTTTGAACTTCGGGTGCATCGGAGGTGCTTACGGACACCGGTATGCAAATATGATCGCCAATGCAAAAAGCGACCTTCTGCTCTGCTTTGGAATTTCCCTGTGTACCCGTCAGATTGGTACTAAGGTTCATGAGTTTGCGAAGAATGCTGAAATCATCCGTGTGGATATTGATCCTTATAATCTTCAAAGAGAGATCCATGAGGGAAGAGAAGGTGAGAAATGCTTTTGCGTCAGCGCAGAGACTGTGGTGCGTAAGCTGACAGAGCAGCAGGCACAGATCGGTTCCTATGAGGAATGGCTTGCTGTCTGCCAGAAGATCCGTAAGGAACTCTGGAAAGTGGACGATGAGACACCGCAGCGTTATCCGAACCGCATGATCGCATACTTGAGTGATCAGCTTTCCGATACCGGAGCGGTTGCTGTGGATGTGGGACAGCATATGGTATGGAGCTATCAGTCCTTCCACAATCAGCAGGGGCAGAAGACACTTTTTTCCGGCGGACATGGTGCTATGGGCTATGCACTTCCGGCGGCTATCGGAGCTTATTATGCTACCGGCAAGCCGGTGGCATGTATCTGCGGAGACGGAGCCTTCCAGATGAATATCCAGGAGCTGCAGTGGGTGAAGCGTGAGAATATCCCAGTGAAGATGATCGTAATGAATAATGAGGCTCTGGGAATGATCCGTCATCTTCAGAGAGATTATTTTGACTGTGTATATGCGGATACCTCCGATGGCAGCGGATTCTCGTCCTGCGATTTTACAGATGTGGCGCAGGCTTACGGAATTCCTGCAAAGCGCATCCAGGGAGAAGACGTGGAAAAATATGCCGGTGGATTCCTGGAGCAGAACGGACCGGAGCTTCTGGAGATCATGCTGGAGCATGGAACCTACGCATACCCGAAGACCTGTCTGGGTGAGCCGATCCACAATCAGCAGCCTTATATACCGAAACCGATATTTGATGAACTGATGGAGCTGTAAAATGGGAAAAATAACTGTGATCACAGGCGGTACCTCTGGAATCGGAAGAGGGATCGCCGAAAAGATCCTGGCAGAGTCAGCAAAAACTGACAGGATCTTCGTAACATATGGACATGATGAGAAGAAGGCACTGTCGTTTCAGGAGAGCCTTCCTGAGGAAAAAAGATCTCAGGTGACTTTGATAAAGGCAGATATGTCTTACTATGAAGAGATGATGGTTTTTGTGGAGGAGCTGAAAAAGCAGACAGACCATATTGACTGGCTTGTAAGCAATGCCGGCATCAGTACCTACGCAAAATATGAAGACTACAGCTTTGAGGAGTGGACACGGATCGTAAACACCAATCTTTCCGTACCTGTATTTATGGTAAAAGAGCTGAGATCCATGATGGTAGAGGGCGGCAGTGTGCTCTTTACCGGTTCCTATGCAGGACAGCAGGCGTATTCTTCCTCCCTTGTATATGGAGTCACCAAGGCAGCCATCCATTTCCTGACAAGATCCCTGGTAAAGGAATTTGAGCCAAAGGGCATCACAGTCAACGCTATTGCACCTGGCTTCATCGAAACTCCGTGGCACAGCGCCCGCACCCAGGAGAGCTACGACCGTATCAACCGGAAGATCGCACTCCACAGGTTTGGAACTGTGGAGGAAGTGGCGGATATGGCTTATGCAGTGCTGTCTAACGGATATATGAACGGCAGTGTGGTGGATATCCACGGTGGTTATGACTACTTTTAATAGAAGTTGAAAGTGTGCAGGAAGACAGAAGAAGACATGTTGTGCCTGCACATAAGGGTCTTCTTATTACTTTCTGTACAGGGGCGACGTCCCGAAAACGAAATGCAGCGAAGCAGAATCGGGTTTGCGCACTTGAGACGTCCGTACGGAATCTGTGAAATTCTTTATATTTAAGCGAAAAAGGCTTGACTTGCACACCTGCTCTGTGATAAAATTGACGAGCGACATGGAAGTTAGGTCTTTTTTTTATGCCCGAAAATGACGACGGATATACGTTCCGGGCGGCATAGAAGACCATGCAAATGAAAACACTGGAGGTGGAAGTTGTGCGCGTTAAGATTACATTAGCATGCACCGAGTGCAAGCAGCGTAACTACAATATGACGAAGGAGAAAAAGAACCATCCTGAGAGAATGGAGACCAAGAAATATTGTAAGTTCTGTCATACACACACTCTGCACAAGGAAACAAAGTAATCACAGAGATTTGTGAGGTTATGCTATGGAAAAACAGAAATCTGAGGATAAGCCGCAGAAGAAAAGTTGGTTTCAGGGACTTCAGTCAGAATTTGAGAAGATTGTCTGGACAGACCGTCCCACACTGGCAAAGCAGACTGTTGTGGTCGTGATCATCACGATCATCCTGGCAGTGGTTATCAGTGTAATGGATTCCGGAATTCTGGAATGCATTAATTTCTTAATGAAGTAAGGACAAGGTGATTATATGTCAGAAGCAGCAAAATGGTACGTTGTCCATACCTATTCCGGGTATGAGAACAAGGTAAAAGCCAACATTGAAAAGACGATCGAGAACAGACACCTGGAAGACCAGATCCTAGAGGTACGTGTTCCGCTGCAGGATGTAGTGGAGATGAAGAACGGAACCTCAAGACAGGTTCAGAAAAAGATGTTTCCAGGCTATGTGCTTCTCAATATGGTGATGAATGACGATACCTGGTACGTTGTCCGTAATACCCGCGGTGTTACAGGATTCGTAGGACCGGGATCAAAGCCTGTGCCTCTTACAGAAGAGGAAATGATGCCGCTTGGTATCCAGAAACCGGATATCGAAGTGGACTTCGCAGAGGGCGACATGGTAGTCGTTACCGGTGGTGCATGGAAAGATACCGCAGGTGTGATCACAGGTATCAACATGCAGAAACAGACGGTAACGATCAATGTTGAGCTTTTCGGTCGTGAAACACCGGTAGAAATAAGTTTCACAGAAATCAAAAAAGCTGAGTAATTCAAAAACAAGGTAACAGCAAGTGGGAGGGACACACCCCCGCCAATACCACATAGGAGGTGCCGAAAATGGCAAAGAAAGTAACAGGATATATCAAATTACAGATTCCGGCTGGTAAAGCAACTCCAGCACCACCTGTAGGTCCGGCTCTTGGACAGCATGGTGTAAACATCGTACAGTTTACTAAGGAGTTCAACGCAAGAACAGCTGATCAGGGAGATCTTATCATCCCGGTTGTCATCACTGTTTACGCTGACAGAAGTTTCAGCTTCATAACCAAGACTCCGCCGGCAGCAGTTCTTCTTAAGAAAGCTGCAAACATCAAATCTGGTTCCGGTACACCGAACAAGACCAAAGTAGCTAAAGTTACTAAGGCACAGGTTCAGGAGATCGCTGAGCTGAAGATGAAAGACCTCAATGCAGCATCCATCGAGGCTGCTATGAGCATGATCGCCGGTACAGCAAGAAGTATGGGAATCGAAGTCGTAGACTAATAAATACCGAAGCTTAAGTTCGGGGTTCCCGTAGAAAAAGTGAAATTTTCAAGTGGGAGGGCTTTTCCCCGCAAATACCACAGGAGGTTATAGAAATGAAACGAGGAAAGAAATATGTGGAAGCTGCGAAAGCAGTAGACCGCGCAACATTATATGATGCACCAGAGGCTATCAGCCTTGTTAAAAAAGCAGCTGTAGCTAAGTTCGACGAGACCATCGAAGTTCACATCCGTACAGGCTGCGATGGACGTCACGCAGATCAGCAGATCCGTGGAGCAGTTGTTCTGCCACACGGAACAGGTAAAAAAGTTCGTGTACTTGTATTTGCTAAAGATGCTAAGGCAGAAGAGGCAAAGGCAGCAGGAGCAGACTTCGTAGGAGCTGAGGACCTCATTCCGAAGATCCAGAACGAGGGATGGCTTGACTTTGACGTTGTAGTTGCAACACCGGATATGATGGGCGTTGTAGGTCGTCTTGGTCGTGTACTTGGACCGAAAGGTTTAATGCCAAACCCGAAAGCTGGTACTGTAACAATGGACGTAACAAAAGCTGTTAACGACATTAAAGCAGGTAAGATCGAGTATCGTCTTGACAAATCCAACATCATCCATGTTCCGATCGGAAAGGCTTCCTTTACCGAGGAGCAGTTAAGCGACAACTTCCAGACGCTTATGGGAGCTATCACAAAGGCTAGACCTAGCACACTGAAAGGTCAGTATCTGAAGAGCGTTACAATCGCTCCGACAATGGGACCTGGTGTTAAGCTTAACCCGATTAAATTAGCTCAGTAATAAATTTTAAATACCCTGTACAGAGGAAACTTTGTATGGGGTATTTTTTTATACATTTATACACCTTGATTTTTGGGGGCAAAAATCCTACAATAAGGCACAAACAGAGTTGTAACAGAACGAAAGCTCATCAGAGCTTTTTCATATAGATATTACAGAAGAAAATAATAATCATGTTAATATAAAAAAGATGGGGAAAACGTTTCTGTAAGTAAAACTTACAGATGAATTTGTCGGAACAGGGAGTATAAATTGAGATCAAAAAAGCGTAAAGCGAAGAAAATAAAAAAACAGGTAAACAAAATAAAAATGATACTCTGCCTGGTGGTAGAGGCTATCGTGATCCTGACACTTGTAGTGATCATCGGCTGGAATAAAGGGGTAGGTGACTGGATGGAGTCTCTGCAGAGACCGGTTGTCCGTAAGCTTGAGATGAGCGGTATCAACAGTCCCTACGCAGTGCTGATGCAGGTAAAAGGCGGAAAGATCATCGGAAATATGAAGGGTGATGAGAAAATCTATCCGGCTTCCATGACGAAGATCATGACGGTGATCGTGGCTATTGAGAACCTGGATGATCTGGATCAGGAAATCACTCTGACCCAGGAAATGTTCCAGGGGCTTTATGAGCAGGATGCCACCCAGGCAGGCTTTCAGCCCGGTGAGACCGTGCGGGCCATCGATCTTCTTTATGGTGCCATGCTGCCATCCGGTGCGGAGTGTTGTATCGCACTGGCGGATACCGTAGGCGGTTCCAGGGATGGATTTGTGGAGCTGATGAATAAGAAGGCACAGAGGATTGGAATGAATGGTACACATTTCTGTGATACGACAGGGCTTCATGATCCGGATCATTACAGTACAGTGAGAGATATTGCGGTGCTGCTTAGGTATGCGCTTCGGAACGATACGTTCAGAGAGATCATTGAGAGTCCGCGGCATTCTACAGGAGTGACGAATATCCATCCCAGCGGGATCACATATTACAGTACCATGTTCAAAAATCTTTCTGACCCTTCCGTTACCGGCGGCAAGATCCTGGGCGGCAAGACAGGATATACCAGTGAGGCGGGTCTGTGTCTTGCAAGCTTTGCAGAGGTCTACGACAGGGAATACATACTGGTAACGGCAGGCGCATCGGGAAATACCGGAAGCCCACTCCATGTGGAGGATGCGGTGACGATCTATAACCGCCTTGGAAAGGCCATTGAGGCACAGATGACATGCAGTGATGGATCGGAGTCTTGAAAAGATAAAGGGTAAATTTTGTGTATCGCGAAGCGTGTTACGGAGAACGGAGTGAACAGTAATATTTTTGGATAAATAAATACTGGCACAGAGGTGGATGCTGCTGTATTGGCAGCATAACACTTCTGTGCCGTTTTTTGATTCTTCAAAATGAAATCGTATAGCGGGAACCTGCAATGTATTCACGGCTGATGTAAAGCGGATTTCCATCAGGAGCTTCCATATAGGAATCCAGGATCAGCACGGGATCACCGGAAGACAGACGCAAAGTTTTTGCCATATCCGGGGAGGCTGCAGTAACAGAAATGGTGCTGCGGCTGGATTCTGCGATCGTACAGCGGTAGGTGTTTTTGATATATTCAAAAAAAGAACCGTTTTCTACAGCGTTCGGATCAAAATCCGGGAAAAGCCGTGTGGGGAGCCAGGTGTGAACATCAATAACCGGAATACTGTCAGCCAGAAGAAGACGTTCCAGGAAAAAAACTTCCTCATCCGAAGTAAGCTGCAGAAAATCAGAGGTTACGCTGTTCGCAGGTTTTTTGCAGAAGGACAGTACGTGAGATTCCGGAATACGGTCATTCTGACGGCAGGATTCGGAAAAGCTCATATTTTTCTGGGATTCAAATTTCCGGAAGATCATGGGGGATTTTACAAAGGTTCCTTTTCCCTGATGCTTGATAAGATAGCCCTGCGTGCAAAGCTCCTCCACGGTACGTCGGACAGTGATCCGGCTGACATGGTAAAGATCGGCAAGCTCCGGCTCAGGAGGGATTTTTTCTCCGGGCTTATAAGTACCGTTTTTAATCTGCTGGGTGATGATATCCATAAGCTGCTTGTAAAGCGGCTGGATCGAATTTTTATTTAACATGAAAATATCCTTTCTGAGGTTGTTCATAAAAGATATTTTACTATAGTGCGGATGTATTTGTCCAGTAAGGGACAAACCTCTGCAGTGCGTCAGAAGGAACATTGGATGAATAATTAATCATAAATCATGAATATACTCTTTACTATAACGTTATAATATGTTATATTCTTCAAAAAGGTAAAATGCAAAAGTACAAGAAGGAGAAATTCATCTGAAAATCCGAAAAAAACCTGTATTTTCAATGGATTCAGAGGATTACCAGACGAATTTCCACGAAAACCGGAGGATGAAAATGGACGCAGTAAAAATCGTAAATAAGATCAACAAAGAGCATGGAACAATCAAAAATGTGTATTTTCTTGCATGCGGAGGATCTCTTGTGGATCTGTATCCGGGATATTATTTTGTCCGTGCGGAATCCGCAGTGATGGATGCACAGTGGATCCCTGCAAGAGAGTTTGCACTGACACCGCCGAAGAAGCTGGGAAAAGACAGTCTTCTGATCATCTGCTCTCACAGCGGCAAGACAAAGGAGTGTTTGGAGGCAGCAAAAACAGGAATGGATGCAGGTGCGGCTGTTGTTACAATGACACATGCGCCAGGTTCCCCATGTGATACCGATAAATGGATCTCCGTTGTATACGACTGGGCACCGGGGGTAAAAGAAGCAGAGAAGCCTCAGGGAATCGTACTTCGTATTCTTAATGAGCTGATGAAGGTACAGGAGCCGGGATATAAGCTTTACGATAAGATCGTGGAAGGCTTTGAAAAGATCGATGATGTTATTGCAACTGCAGTGAAGGATCAGCAGAATGCAGCATGGCTTTTTGCAGAAAAATATTCAGAGGAACCGAACCTTTATATCATGGCATCGGGAGCTTCCTATTCTCAGGCATATGGCTTTGCGATCTGCTCACTTCAGGAAATGCAGTGGATGGACTGCGGTTATCTGAACAGTGCGGAATATTTTCATGGACCGTTTGAGGTAACGGATGAGGATCATCTTTATATCCTTATGATGAGCCGGGGCAGAAACCGTATGATGGATGCGCGTGTGCTGACTTTCCTTGAAAAATACGGAAAGAAATACGAAGTGATTGATGCAGATAAGCTTGGTATGGAAGCAATTGATGACAGCTGTGTGGAATATTTTACTCCGATGCTGTTCTACACCATGACGACCGTTTACCGTACCGCTCTCCAGGATAAACGCCGTCATCCGCTGGATATGAGAAGATATATGGGCGTTGTAGAGTACTAAAGGTGCTGCTGTGCCTGTGCACAGAGAAAGGGAAAATATGAGTAAATACAGTACAAAGCTTCTTGGCTTCGGAGACAATGTAGTGGATATCTATGATCATCTGAAAACCATGTATCCAGGCGGAAACTGCGTAAACGTCAGTGTTTACGGAAAGATGGCCGGATGTGAAAAAACAGCGTATATGGGATATTTCGGAGATGACGACAGAGCAGAACTGATCATGGATACACTGGAAAAAATCGGCGTGGAAACCGTAAAGTGCAGACAGCTGCATGGCGAGAACGGTTATTCCAGGATCACATTAAAAGACGGAGACCGTGAGTTCCTGGATTTTAATGATGGTGGTATCCGTGGAAAAACACCGTATATCCTTGATCGTTTTGATCTGGAATATATGAAAGGCTTTGATGTGGTACATAGCGGAAATTACTCTTTTACGGAGGAAGAGCTGCATAAGATCAAAGAGGCGGGAATTCCGGTTTCTTTTGACTTTTCTGATGATTCCACAGAGGAATATTATGAAAAAACAGCACCGGAGGTTACTTACGCATTTTGCTCCTTTGACGGAACCGACCAGGAGGCAGAAGAGCATCTGAAAAAGATCATCTCCATGGGGCCGAAGCTTGCCATGGCCTCCAGAGGAGCCAGGGGCTGCATTCTTTATGACGGAAGGAATTTTTACCGACAGCCGGCAGCGCCGCTTACGGAAGTAAAAGATACTCTTGGCGCCGGGGATTCACTGATCGCATCTTTCCTTACCGGGTATATCGGAAGAAGGAAAAACGGCATGGCGGAGGAAACCGCGATCTGTGAAAGTCTTGAAGAGGCAGCTGCTTTTGCAGCGTGCATCTGTGGCATGGAAGGTGCTTTTGGCTACGGAAAAAAATATGAATAGCAGGAGGGGAAAATAATGGGACGCAATGGAAAAAGCAGAGCGCTTATCTGTTTTGTACTGTGTATGATCATGGCTCTGCCGGTATATTTCAGCAGTGCAGTGGCAGTAAAAGCGGCAGAACAGCAGACCATCATCATAGGAACGAACGCAGAGTATTCACCATTTGAATACCTAGATGATAATGGAAATATTACAGGTTTTGATTACGATCTTCTGGAGGCGATCGCCAAGGAAGAAAACGTAAAGCTGGTATGGAAGGATATGCCCTTTGATTCCCTGATGGGTTCCATGGAGGCTGGTGATGTACAGGTGATCGCAGCCGGGATCGGACCTACGGAGGACCGTAAAAAAAGCGTTGATTTTTCCGATGTTTATTACACCGGTACACAGTGCATCATCAGCCGTAAGGATAATCCGATCAAGGATTTTGAGGAGATGTCCGGAAAAACCGTTGCAGTTCTGGAGGGTGCACAGAGTGATATGATCGCATCCGGCGAGACTACCGATTACGGTGAAGTTAAGGATGCCAAAGTAAAAAGATTTAAAAACGCTTCCAGTGCAGTCATGGAGCTGAAAAACGGTGGAGCAGATGCAGTTCTGATCGACAATATCATGGCTGAGATCTACTGCAAACAGAACTCAGACCTGCAGTATGAGTCCGTGCCAAGTACAGCAGAGGATACGGTTTTCTGTATTGAAAAAGGAAACACAGAGCTTGTCCAGATCATCAATGACGGGCTTGCAAAAGTAAAAAAATCCGGGGAATATGATGATCTTTATCAGAAGTATTTTGTGGACACACTTGAAAACAGCGAGGATGTGACAGATGTAGCAGCAACCGATGGTTTTCTGGGACTTTTAAGCTTTATTTTCCTTCAGGATAATCGTTGGAAGTTTTATATTAACGGTCTTGGGATTACGCTGATCGTTTCCCTTTTGTCAGTGATCGTAGGTATCCTGATCGGTCTTGTAGTGGCTTTGGTACGGCTTGGAGCTGCGAAAAAAGGCAGAAGAACCATTCTTTCCACGATCGCGGATATTTATGTTGATGTGATCCGTGGAACACCGTCAGTCCTTCAGCTGATGATCATCTATTTTGCAGTGTTCCACAGCAGGCTGGGATATGTGGCAGCAGTGGTCAGCTTCGGTATCAACAGCGGTGCATATGTTTCCGAGGTTATCCGCGGAGGTATTTTATCTGTAGACAAGGGGCAGAGCGAGGCAGGTCGTTCTCTGGGCCTTGGGTACAAAGATACCATGCGTTTCATTATCATTCCGCAGGCTGTAAAAACCATCCTTCCGGCAATGGGTAATGAGTTTATCCAGCTGATCAAAGAAACATCTATTTTAGGTTATGTAGGTATCATGGATCTGACAAAAGCGGCAAGCTATGTTTCTTCCCGTACTTATCAGATGTTCATACCGCTGATCGTTGCAGGTATCATGTACTATCTGATCGTGAAGTGCCTGAGCCTTCTGCTGAAGAGATTTGAAAGGAGACTGAGAGAAAGTGATTGATGTTAAAAATCTGAAAAAGTCCTTCGGGGACGTACACGTATTAAAGGGAATCACAACTCACGTAAACAAGGGTGAGTGTATCTGTATCATCGGTCCGTCCGGCTCCGGAAAATCTACATTTCTGCGCTGTCTGAACCTTCTGGAAAAACCGGAGGAAGGCGAGATCACCGTAAACGGACAGCAACTTCTGGATCCGAAGCTGGATGTAGATAAATTCAGGGAAAATGTGGGAATGGTTTTTCAGCATTTTAATCTGTTTCCAAATATGACAGTATTGAAAAATATCACCCTTGCGCCGGTGCGCCTTGGCAAATGGAATGTAGCGGAAGCTGATCAGAAGGCGAGGGCTCTTTTGAAAAGAGTCGGACTTGAAGAAAAAGCCGATGTCTATCCAGGAAAGCTTTCAGGCGGACAGAAGCAGAGGGTTGCCATTGCCAGAGCCCTTGCAATGAATCCCCAGGTGCTTCTGTTCGACGAGCCGACATCAGCTCTTGATCCGGAGATGGTCGGAGAGGTTCTTGAGGTTATGAAGGAGCTTGCAAAAGAAGGCATGACCATGCTGGTGGTTACCCATGAGATGGGATTTGCAAGGGAGGTCAGCGACAGAGTGCTCTTTATGGATGATGGGGTGATTCTTGAGGATAGAAATCCGAAAGAACTGTTTGGGGATCCTCGAGAGGAAAGGACGAAGGAGTTTCTTTCCAAAGTGTTGTAGGGTTTTTCGTGGAAAAGTTCTGCTTTGAAAAAGCGGGGAAATTCGTGGGGAGGGGAGGCACTCGGAGTTGCGAAGCCCGTTTCCCCTCCCCACACCCCACCCCTCCGGGCACGCCGCTGTGCTACGCCTTGGAGTGTGTTAATTTATCGGCTTAGTCCTGTATGCTGCTGTATTGGCAGTGTCAGGCTGAGCCGATTTTTATTTCGTCGGACGGGAAAGCGGCCCGCGCAGCGGGCCTGTTCCCTGTTGTTAATGGGAGCGGGTTTATGCCAGTGATGCGACAATAGACGGGAGCAAGTGAGCGCCGGCAATACAGCAACAGGCAGAAGTAGGTCTATGCCAGTGATGCGACAACAGACGGGAGCAAGTGAGCACCGGCAATATAGCAACAGGCAGAAGTAGGTCTATGCCAGTGATGCGACAACAGACGGGAGCAAGTGAGCGCCGGCAATACAGCGACAGGCAGGAGCAGGTCAGCACCAGCAATACAACAGGCAGGAGCAGATTAGCGCCAGCAATAGAACAACAGGCAGGAGCAGATCAGCGCCAGCAATACAACAACCACCAGGAACAGGTCTGCTGCGCAGACCGCCTTCCGTCCGGCGAAAAAAAATCGGCTCAGCCTGATGCCACCAATACAGCAGCATACAGGCATTTACCAATACACTACCCCATACCACAGCGTAGAACAGCGACGTGCCCGGAAAGGGGGAGCGCGAGGGGGAAAAGCGGGCTTCGTAACTCCGAGCGCCTTTCCCCCTCGCAAACTTGCCCACGCCAAAGTGTCCCCCCTGGAAAGGAAACGCCCTCCGCCAGGAGCGTCCGTCAGACGCCCGACATTGTACAATATCTGGTACAATTTTCTCATTATTTTTATCAATAATACAATTACATGTATATTATAAAGAACATACTTCCAAGCTGTTGACTTTAAATCCGGAATCTGTTATCTTATGGTCGTCATGAGAAATGTTATATATTACTAACTGCGCGGGCGGTGAACGAAATATTGAGACAACAGGAAAGGATGTGTAACAAATTGGCAAAAGTTGATTTTGAACAGTGGAATGGTTTTAAGGGTGATCGTTGGAAAGAGAAGATCGATGTTCGTAATTTCATTAGTATGAACTATACACCATATGATGGAGATGCTTCCTTCCTGGAAGCACCAACAGAGGCAACAGATAAACTCTGGGGCAAGCTTCAGGAGCTTCAGAAAGAAGAGCGTGCTAAAGGCGGCGTTCTTGATATGGAGACAGAGGTAGTAACAGGAATTACAGCATACGGTCCTGGATATATCGATGAGGAACTCAAAGACCTGGAGCAGGTTGTAGGTCTTCAGACAGACAAACCTCTGAAACGTGCTTTCATGCCATACGGCGGAATCAAAATGGCAGAGCAGGCATGTGAGACTTACGGATACCATGTAAGCGACAAGATCAAAGATGTTTTCAACAACTATGAGTTCAAAACACACAACCAGGGTGTATTCGATATCTACACACCGGAGATGAAGAGAGCACGTCACAACAAGATCCTTACAGGACTTCCGGATACTTACGGACGTGGACGTATCGTAGGTGATTACAGACGAGTTGCTCTTTACGGAATTGATTATCTGATCGCAGGTAAAGAGAAAGACTTCGCAGCATGCGACCGTCAGGGTATGAGACGTTATGACTTCCAGCTTCGTGAGGAGATCGCAGATCAGATCCGTGCTCTGAAGAAGATGAAAGAAATGGCTCAGATCTATGGCTTTGATATTTCCCAGCCGGCTAAGAATGCAAAGGAAGCATTCCAGTGGCTGTACTTCGGATATCTTGCAGCAATCAAAACTCAGAACGGAGCTGCAATGAGTGTTGGACGTATCTCCACATTCCTTGATATCTATATTGAGAGAGACCTTGAGAACGGAACTCTTACAGAGAAAGAGGCACAGGAGCTTGTTGACCATATCGTAATGAAATTCCGTATGGTTAAATTCGCTCGTATCCCGTCTTACAACCAGCTCTTCTCCGGTGACCCGGTATGGGCAACTCTGGAAGTAGCAGGTATGGGACAGGACGGACGTTCCATGGTAACAAAGAACGACTATCGTTTCCTTCATACACTTGAGGATATGGGACCGGCTCCGGAGCCGAACCTTACAGTTCTCTACTCTTCAAGACTGCCTGAGAACTTCAAGAAATATGCAGCAGACATCTCTGTTACAACAAGTTCCATCCAGTATGAGAACGATGATGTTATGCGTCCGGTATGGGGCGATGACTACAGCATCTGCTGCTGTGTATCTGCTACAGAGACAGGTAAAGAGATGCAGTTCTTCGGAGCTCGTGCAAACCTTGCAAAATGCCTTCTTTACGCGATCAACGGTGGTGTTGATGAGAAGACAAAACAGCAGGTAGGACCTCAGTATCAGCCGATCACTTCCGAGTATCTTGACTATGATGAAGTAATCGCAAAATACGACCAGATGATGGACTGGCTTGCACATCTGTACGTTGGAACACTGAACATGATCCACTACATGCATGATAAATACTACTATGAGGCAGCTGAGATGGCACTTATCGATACAAAGGTTGACCGTTCCTTCGCAACAGGTATCGCCGGATTCTCACACGTAGTAGATTCCCTTTCCGCTATCAAATATGCAAAAGTAAAAGCAATCCGTGACGAGGACGGAATCACAACAGACTTCCAGGTTGAGGGTGACTTCCCACGTTATGGTAACGATGATGACAGAGCAGACGAGATCGCAACAACTCTGCTTTCCACATTCCTTGAGAAGCTGAAACACATCCATACCTATCGTGATTCCAAGCCAACCACATCCATCCTTACCATCACATCCAACGTTGTTTATGGTAAAGCTACAGGATCTCTTCCGGACGGAAGAAAAGCCGGCGAGCCTCTGGCACCGGGAGCAAACCCGTCTTACGGCGCAGAGCAGAACGGACTTCTTGCTTCCCTGAACTCTGTTGCAAAGCTTGACTATGAGGATGCCCTTGACGGAATCTCCAATACTCAGACGATCAACCCGGATGCACTTGGCCATTCTGAGGAAGAGCGTACAGAGAATCTTGTAAATGTACTTGACGGATACTTTGATCGTGGTGCACATCACCTCAATGTAAACGTATTCGGTAAAGAGAAACTTATCGATGCTATGGAGCATCCGGAAAAAGAGGAGTATGCAAACTTCACGATCCGTGTTTCCGGATACGCTGTTAAGTTCATCGACCTTACAAGAGAGCAGCAGCTTGACGTTATCGCAAGAACCTGCCACGAAAGGATGTAATAAAAAATATGGACGACCAGAAAAAAATCACTGGCTACGTCCACTCACTGGAGAGCTTCGGCTCTGTTGACGGACCAGGAGTCCGGTATGTGATCTTTTTGAGCGGCTGCGCCATGCGCTGTCAGTTCTGCCACAATCCGGACACCTGGCAAATGAAAACAGGGACGGAGTACACAGCAGATGAGCTGCTTGAAAAAGCCTGTCGATACCGCTCTTACTGGGGAAGTAAGGGCGGTATTACTGTGAGTGGAGGCGAGCCACTGTTACAGATCGATTTCCTCACTGAGCTGTTCAGAAAAGCAAAAAAACTTGGGATCCACACAACACTTGATACCAGCGGCAACCCTTACACAGAAGAGGGTCCGTGGTATGAAAAATGGGAAGAGCTGATGAAGTACACAGATCTTGTCATGCTGGATATCAAGCACATTGATGAGGAACAGCATAAGATCCTCACAGGATGTACCAATAAAAATATCCTTGCCATGGCCCGGAAGCTTTCCGATATGGGCGTATCCATGTGGATCCGTCACGTACTGGTTCCAGAACGCAATGACCGGGATGACTATCTCCACCGGCTGGCTGACTTTATTGCAACACTGAAGACAGTTGAGAGAGTGGAGGTTCTTCCATATCACACACTCGGAACCTTTAAATGGGAAAATCTGCATATTGATTATCCGCTGAAGGGAATCAATCCGCCAACGAAAGAACGTATCGAAAATGCGGAAAAAATCCTGGGAGCAGGTACACAGTAATAAAAAAACCATATCTTATGTCGAAAAACAGACATAGATATGGTTTTTTTGATGTTCACACCAGTTCTTTGTTTTTGATCAGCATTTCTTTGATGATATCCTGTGTATAGGAACCTAAGCGGCGCTGAGTATCCCGGTCAAGCTCTGAAGGAATGATAGGCTTGCCATATTCGATCACTACGTGTGTAGGTGTCATCTTCGGGAAATTGGCCTCCCAGATATTGGCAGAGTTGCTGATCGCAATAGGAATGATCGGGCTTTTGGCTCTGGCTGCGATCTTGAAGCTGCCGTCATGGAAAGGTAGCATTTCTGTTTCATCAGCATTCTTATTTCTGGTTCCTTCCGGGAAGATACATACGGAAATGCCGGATTTCACATAGTCTGCGGCCTGGAGGATCGTTTTCAGACCCTGCTTGATATCCTCTCTGTCGAGAAAGAGACAGTAGAGATTGCGCATCCAGTTGGAGAGCAGCGGATAATGTTCCATTTCCTTCTTGGCAACATAGCCGGTGCGGATCGGACAGCGGCTGTAGGTGAGCAGGATGTCGAAATAGCTCCGGTGGTTTGCTACATAGAGAACAGCCTGATCCTTTGGAACGTTTTCTTCGCCGATGACGGTGACTTTGGCGCCTGTGATCCACAGGATGAATTTGAATATGGCCTGTACCATGCGCAGAGAGCTGATATCCTTAGTCATGGGAGAAAATTTCCCGATGATCCATTCTACAAGGAGAACCGGAATGGTCAGCACCAGATAGGCGATCACCACGATACAGACAAGTATGAATCGAATCATGTCTTTTGTCCTTTCTGTTATAGATACTTGCGGAGAGTTCCGCAGTAAGATGGTATTTTTATATTATACGAAGAAAATCCGATAGTTGCAATAAATCTTTCCCTGCTCACATAGAATAAATACTGAATAGTGGTTACTGTTTACTGGTGATTTTCCGCAAAGCGTGTTACTGAGAACGGAGTGAACAGTAACGAATCATGCAGGTGGCTTATATTATGAAAAAAGCAGTATTTCTGCGGATCGTGCTGACAGCTGCCGTGCTGGCACTGCTGCTTTCCGGGTGTCGATTTGTCCGGGTGGAGGAAGAAGAACGAAAACCGGTAGATTACATCGTTGTGGAACGCCGGGATATCCCGGAGGAGCTTTCCAGGCTTATGGAAGAAAAAAAGGAAAAGGAATTTCAGCTGAGTTATGAAAACGGAGAGGATCTTTACCTGGCCAAAGGGTACGGGCGGCAGATGAGTGGCGGATACAGCATCCAGGTAGAGGAGCTTGGAGAATCCTCGAATGGGATATTTTTTGTTACAAAACTTCTTGGACCGGAGGATCTTAAGGAGGCAGGAGTTCCGTCCTATCCCTGCATTGTGATAAAAACCCGGAAACAGGAAAAGCCGGTAACGTTCCGGGAAAGCAGCAGTCCGGTGAAAAAAGAGTCGGAGAAAGGGGAATAGACTGTGGAATTAAAAAAAGAAAGCATGCAGATATTAAAGGAAAAAAGCAGGGCAAAAAGTCAGATCACTTTTGATGAGGATTTTAATGTGCCGGATGCAAAACCGGATGCAGGAAGACTGATCCAGAATAAGGGCAGGATCATTATGGATGATGTCCGTCTTACTGACGGGAAAGGTATTCTTACGGGAAATCTGCAGGTAGATATCCTTTATGTGGGGGAAGAAAGAGGGATCGTCAGCAGTCTTACTGCAAAACTTCCATTTGAGGAAACCTTGAACCTGAAGAATATCATAAACGGGGATAAAATGTGTCTGAAGTGGGAAATTGAAGATCTTACGATCCGCCTGATCCATTCCAGAAAGCTTAATATCAAAGCGTTGGTAACTTTTTGTGCGACTGTGGATGAAACAGAACAGATCCGCCTGCCGGTGGCGCTGGATGCAGAAGAGGTATCCGTCAGAAAAAAAACAGTCCGTTTTCTGGGACTTACCGTACATAAAAAAGATACACTCCGGATCAAGGATGAGTATACCATTGCCTCCAATCGTCCGGATATCGCCAGCCTGATCTGGTATACTATGGATGTACGGGGGCTGGATCTGAAGCCGGAGGAAAATGTGGTAAAGGCAAGAGGAGAGCTGTCCGTTTTTGTGCTGTACGGAGCTGAAGATACAGAAGCCCCGGTGCAGTGGCTGGAATATTCGCTGCCTTTTTCCGGAGAAGTGGAATGTCCGGACTGCACGGAGGAACTGATCCCGCTGATTGAAGCTTCGGTGATGCATCAGAGTCTGGAGGCCAAACCGGATGTCGATGGGGAAGAACGGATCCTTGTTTCGGATGTTGTGCTGGAGCTGGATATGAAATTTTTCAGGGAAGAGGAATATGATCTCATTACCGATGTGTATACACCGATTCGTGAATGTGTTCCGGAAGGAAAGAATGAGGTACTGGAACGGCTTCTGGTACGTAATTTTTCCAGATGCAGGATCAGTGACAGGATCCAGGTAAAGGAGACTCAGGGAAAAGTCCTCCAGCTGTGTCACAGTCAGGGAAAAGTGAAGATCGATAAGACCAGGATCGTAGAGAACGGTGTGCAGGCAGATGGCGTGGTCATGCTGAAGATCCTGTACATTATTGGAAATGATGATATGCCGTTTTATTCCATGGAGGCAATGATACCGTTTTCCCATATGGTGGAAGCAAGAGGGATCCGACAGGACAGCTGTTATCAGTTAAAAGCAAAGCTGGAGCAGCTTTCCGCAGCCATGGCAGATGGAAATGAGATCGAGATCCGGGCAACTGTAGGACTGGAGCTTCTGGCAGTTGCCAGAGAACCGGTATTTATCATTGAGAAAGTAGAGGAAAAACCACTGGATATGAAAAAACTCCAGGCTATGCCGGGAATCCTGGTTTATATGGTAAAACCGGGAGATGAATTGTGGGATATCGCAAGGAAATATCACACATCTATCCAAGAGATCCGGACGATCAATGCTCTCAAGGAAAATCAGGAACCCTCTCCGGGAACTCCGCTTCTTGTTGTGAAAAAAGTGGAAGGTCAGATCAAATAAAAAGTGGAATATTTTGCTGTTGAAAAGAATGTAAAAATCATATAAAATACATGTATAAATACTGTATACAAAGTACAAATGGAGGGGCTTATGCGTTTAAAAGCAATGGCAAAGATCAATCTCGGACTTGATGTTCTGGGAAAGAGAGAGGACGGTTATCATGAGGTACGCATGATCATGCAGACCATCCGTATGTATGATATCCTGGATATCAGAAAGACCAGACGGCCGGGGATCGTACTGACGACCAATCTTCCGTTTATTCCTACAGATCAGAGAAATCTTGTATATAAGGCAGCACAGATGCTGATGGAGGAGTTCGATGTTGAAGAGGGACTTTCCATCAAGCTTCGTAAATTTATCCCGGTGGCAGCAGGCATGGCAGGAGGCAGCTCCGATGCAGCGGCCGCATTTGTGGGTGTGAACCGGATGTTCCATTTAGGGCTTACCGAAGAACAGCTGATGGAACGTGCAGTAAAGGTCGGAGCAGACGTTCCGTATTGTATCATGCGGGGAACAGCTCTTGCGGAGGGAATCGGAGAGAAGCTGACCAGACTTCCGGAAGTTCCGAAATGTTATGTTCTGATAGGAAAACCGGGGATCAATGTTTCCACAAAAACAGCCTATGAGAATCTGAATCTGGAAGGGATCGGAAAACATCCGGACATCGATGGACTCATCGGAGCTATCAGAAATAATGATCTGTATGCCATGGCATCCAGAATGGAGAATGTATTTGAACCGGGGATCATCCGACAGTATCCTGTGATCGGCAATATCAAGAACCTTATGGAAGAAAAAGGTGCGCTGAAAGCCGTGATGAGCGGAAGCGGTCCTACTGTGTTTGGAATCTTTGATAACAGAGATAAGATGGCCGCGGCAGCCAGAAGCCTCAGAAAGAGCGGGCTTGCAAAGACTGTATTTGCCACGGATATTTACAATAGAGATGGAGGAGTTACAAATGACAAGTGATTTTTCTGTGGATATGAATGAATATCTGCCGCTTCGGGATGTTGTTTTTAACACCTTGCGGCAGGCAATCCTGAAGGGAGAGCTGAAGCCGGGCGAAAGACTTCTGGAGATCGCCCTTGCAGAGCGTCTTGGCGTGAGCAGAACACCGGTGCGTGAGGCTATGCGCAAGCTGGAGCAGGAAGGTCTTGTAGTGATGATCCCACGCAGAGGTGCACAGGTAGCCAGCATCACAGAAAAGGATCTGAACGATGTTCTGGAGGTGCGTATCGCCCTCGAAAATGTTGCCATAGAAAAAGCGTGCAAGCTGATCACAGAGGATGAGCTGGGAAGGCTCTGGGTGGCAGCCAAGGAATTTGAAAAAACAAAAGCAGAGGGAAATCTGGTCCGTCTGGCGGAAACCGATGTGGCTTTCCACGAGATCATATATCAGGCTTCTGATAATAAGCGTCTGAATCAGGTCCTGAACAATCTCCGTGAGCAGATGTATCGTTATCGTGTAGAGTATCTGAAGGAGGAGCAGACAAGAAATCTTCTGGTTAGTGAGCATGAAGAGCTGGTAAAAGCCATCCGTGAAGGAGATGTGCAAAAGGCGCAGGATATTTCTTTCCATCATCTGGAGAATCAACGAAAAGCGATCATCCGTACTATCCGCGCGGAGAATGAGGCCAAAGAGGCCGAGAAAAAAGAATAAGAACCGGATATGCGGGAATATTAAGAGAGATGTCATTGGGGCATCTCTTTTTTTAACCGAATCAAGTAAGTCCCCTGTTTCAATTGCGAAAAGCAATAAGCAGTGGGGGAACTTGCTGTAAAGGATGGTGACTTTATGGAAACAAGGAAGATATCGATATCTCTTCATGAAAATGAATCATATATCCGGAAACGGTGTGAAAACTGCGATGATATCCTGATCAGGCCCATGCGCCTTGGTGAGGGACATAAGGCGGACTGTCTGATGGTCTATATTGAGGTTGCGGTTTCAAACATGATGCTGGATGATTCTGCTATCGGAAAAATGATCAATCATTTCTGGGAGATCCCGGAGGAAAAGATCCGGGAATTTATCCGCCGAAACAGTCTTGGAATTGCAGATGTGAAGGAGCTGTCTTCCATGGAGGAGGTATTTGGTGCCATTCTTTCGGGAAATGCAGTTTTCTTTCTGGATGGATACGACAAAGCAATGAAAATTTCCAGTAAAGGATATCCGGGGCTGGCTGTATCAGAGGTGAAAACGGAAAAGGTCCTCAGAGGCTCCAAGGAGGGGTTCTGTGACAGTGTAAAAACCAATGCGGCCCTTGTGAGAAAGCGGATCCGGGATACCAGGCTGAAGGTGGAGCAGAGCAGCATCGGTGTACGCTCCAATACGGTGGTACAGCTTCTTTATGTGGAGGATCTGGTCCATGAGGAGCTTCTGACTGCTGTGAAAGAGCGCCTGGAATCTTTTGCAGTGGACGGGATCCTGGACAGCGGGATGCTGGAACAGCTGACAGAAGAAGCATGGTATTCTCCCTTTCCTCAGTTTCAGACAACGGAGCGGCCGGACCGGGCTGCCCAGGAGCTGCTGAATGGAAAAGCAGTTCTGCTCTGCGACAATTCGCCGGTGGCACTGGTGGTTCCCGGAGCATTCAACAGTTTTATGGAAAGCAGTGAAGACTGGTACAACCGTTTTGAGATGGCATCCTTCCTGCGGGTGCTCCGGTATCTGGCCATGGCTGTGGCAACGCTGCTCCCCGGACTTTATCTGGCTGTGATCCGGTTTCATACACAGATCCTTCCGGCGAATCTGATCCTTTCCTTTGCACAGGCAAGAGAGGGTGTTCCATTTTCCAGTGTAGTGGAGCTGGTGTTCCTGGAACTGTCTTTTGAGTTGATACGGGAGGCTGGTGTGCGGATCCCGGGAGCTCTTGGAAATGCCATTGGGATCGTAGGAGGACTGATCATCGGACAGGCTGCGGTGGAGGCCAATCTTGTCAGCCCGGTGGTAGTGATCATCGTGGCACTGACAGCACTGGGATCACTGGCTATACCTAATGAGGAATTTGCTTCTGCATTCCGGCTTCTGAAGTACGCTTTTCTGTTTCTGGGAGGATTTCTAGGTATATTCGGAATCGTGTTGGGACTGTATCTCACCATGGCGCATCTGGCAGGACTTTTAAGCTTCGGTGTCCCATATCTGGTACCTTTTGTAGAGAAGAACAGTGAGGCGGAAACCGGTGGAAGGATTTTGCGACAGCCCTTCCGGAAGCGGAAATTCCGGCCGCTGTATGCCAGAAATGCCCAGAAACGCAGGCTTCGGACAAGGCCATGGAGCCGGAAAGGATAAAGGTTATGAGATTTGCGGAGAATAACAGGATTTCCCACAGACAGCTTTTTCGGCAGATCATACTGGTGTTTCCGGCGCCGTTTCTGCTGTGCCTGTTTAAGAATGGAGCGATGTTGGGCATCAGTGCCATGGCAGGGACAGCTGCTGCGGCCGTAGTGCTCTCTTTTTATGTAATCTGGCTGATACGTCTGACACCTGCATATGGAGAGCTTTCCAAAAGGACAGGAAGTTTTACTGTACGATTTATTGGCCTGTTCTTTTTGGTATATGTGATCGCAAGTTCGGCATTTCTTTCGGGCCTTCTGGGGGAGGTGATCCCGGAAAGTCTGATCAGCGGGATTTCCGGAAAATGGCTGTCTCTTCTTGCAGTTGCAGCCTGTAGTCTGGGAACGCATCGCGGAATGCAGAGAAGAGGGCGGATCGCTGAGGTGTCCGGAAGGATTTTTCTGGCAGGGATCCTTCTTCTGATGCTTTTATGTGCAGGGCAGGGAAAAACAGAGTACTTTATGGAAGTGATGAAAGATCCGGAAACAGGATTTACAGGAGAGCGATGGCTCCGTGATCTGTATACACTTTTGTGTGCTTTTTCAGGAGCAGGACTTCTTCCCTTCGGGCTGGAGTATGCAAAAAAACAGGGAAGTGCCAGAAAACCTGTGATCCTGGCTTTTCTTACAGTTTGCGGGATCATTTTTGGAATGCAGCTCCTTCTTCCGGCAGTCTTTGGAGGTGCACGCCTTAAAAACGAGATCTGTCCGGTACTGCCTCTTCTGGAGGGGGCAGATCTTCCGGGAAACGTACTGGCGAGATTTGATGTGATATGGATGGGGTTTCTGGTATTCGGACTTTTGTTTTCTCTGGGAAGTTTGTTTCATTACGGAAATCAGATCGCGGAAAAAACCGGATTCGGGACCGGTCGGTACTGGATCCCGGCAGCAGGCTGGCTGCTTTCCCTGTATGAGAGAAACGGGATGGGGATCCGGGAGTATTATGGCTGGTATCTGGGGTACATCTTTGTGCCGTTTCTGCTTGTGATACAGCTTTTTCTCAGTACGGAAAACCGGGGAAGACGGAAGAAAAAAGTAACTGTGGCAGGACTTGTCCTGGTCATCACTTTGACGGGATCAGGCTGTGCGGCAGTAGAACCGGAAAAAAGAGCTTATCCGCTGGCACTGGGGGCCGGTGTTTCAGAGAATGGCTTTGTGTTGAAATATGCAATGCCGGATATGAGTACAGCTACCGGACAGGAAAAACCGGACGAAGATCCGATTTCTGTGCTGACTCTTTCCGGCCGGGACTTTCAGGAGATCGAGGCAGTCTACAACCGGTCTCAGGAAAAATTTCTGGATCTGGGTCATCTTGAAGTGCTGATCCTGGATGAACAGATCCTGGGAGAGGGAGCCCGGGAAGCACTGATCGGATATCTGAAGCAGGAAGAGCATATCGGAGAGGATGTCTACGTGTTCCGGACGGATATGCTGGGAGATGTTTTTCACTGGAAGGGAGCCCGGGAAAGCTCCATAGGGGAATACCTTCAGGGAATTCAGGAGAACCGCACATCCGGGCAGCAGAAGAAGGGTGTGACTCTGCGGGAGGTATATCATCAGTTCTGTCAGGATGGAACACTGCCCTGGCTTCCGGAGATATGGGTGGAAGGTGAGCTTCTGGAAGTGGATTACGGCAGTAATGAATAGATGGGAGCCGGACTGTTAATAATACAGATGATGATCAGTACGATAAATCGTACAGTATATCTCTGGGTAAGATCATCAGAAGATTTTTGACAGGAGGGCTTGCTCATGGAGCATATAAAAATGAAGAAGCATGTATTAAAAAAAGCAGGAGGGTTCCTTTTGCTCACGGCAGTGATCCTTGCAGGGAGTACCTGGGAGAGAAGAACTGCCGGTGATCGGCAGCCACAGTTTTATGCCTGGTGGGGAACGATCTACCCGGAATTCTGTTTTGAAAAAGCAGAGGACAACGGGGAAAATAAGCCGGTGAAGATATCCTTCTGGCTTGCGCAAGCCCTGGATTGGTGATACAATATTTCAACGGACCAATCACGTTCGATTAATTATTTCAGGAGATAAGATCAATGAATATAGACAGAAACGCACCGGTGGGTGTGTTTGATTCCGGTATCGGAGGACTGACAGTAGCCCGGGAGATCATGCGCAATCTCCCATCGGAAAAAATCGTATATTTCGGAGACACAGCCAGAGTTCCCTATGGAAGCAAATCCAGAGAAACGGTGATCCGTTATTCCCGCCAGATCATTCATTTTCTGCAGGAACAGAAGGTGAAGGCCATTGTGGTGGCCTGTAATACAGCCAGTGCATTTGCTCTGGATGCGGTGAAGGATGAACTGGATATCCCGATCCTTGGAGTGATCGAGGCTGGTGCCAAAGTTGCTGCCCAGGAAACCAGAAATAAACGGGTGGGCATTATCGGAACGGTGGGCACGGTAGGAAGCGGTATCCATGCCTCTTATCTGAAGGAACTGGATCCGGAGATCACCGTGATCGGAAAAGCGTGCCCGCTGTTTGTTCCGCTGGTAGAAGAGGGCTGGTATCATGATCCGGTCACCGAGGAAGTTGCCAGAAGATATCTGAAGGAGTTGCAGGAGCAGGAGATCGATACACTGATCCTCGGATGTACGCACTATCCTCTTTTAAGATCTACCATCCGCAAGATCATGGGTGAGGAGGTCTGCCTTGTGAATCCTGCATATGAGACGGCGCTGGAGCTTAAAAAGCTGCTCTCCAGACTGGATCTTGCCAGCAATGAGGTAGCACAGGAGGAATTCCCGTATCGCTTTTATGTAAGTGATCTTGCAGAGAAGTTTAAGGATTTTGCCAATTCCATCCTGCCGTATAACGTAGAAAAAACACAGAAGATCGATATCGAAAAATATTAAACAGATCTGTACATAAATGATAGGAGAAAAGAATGCAGAAAGAAGTTTTGATCCATGTAAGAGGGCTTCAGATGATGGATGCACAGGGGGATCAGGAACCTATAGAGATCATTGTTCCGGGACAGTATTATTTCCGCAATGGTTCTCATTATCTCAGATATGAGGAACTGCTGGATGAAACAGCAGAACCCACCATCAATTACATAAAAGTATCCGGAAAGGGTCTGGAGGTCAGCAAGAAGGGACTGGTCAATGTACACATGGTATTTGAACAGGGCAAAAAAAACATGACCTATTATACTACCCCTTACGGAACACTTCAGATGGGAATCTCAGCTACGAATCTGGAGCTGACGGAAAGCGAAGAGAACCTTCAGATTAAAGCAGATTATGCGCTGGATATGAATGAAGAACATGTGGCAGACTGCTATCTGGCGATCCAGGTACAGCCAAGAGACTGCAAGGATTTTGTTTTATAGATCCTGCAGAAAATAAAAGATATATAATTACACTACATAAGAACAGCCGCCATGCATCAGGGGAATTCCTGAAAGCATGGCGGCTGTTTTGGATTCTGATCATTTACGGAATCTTGCGAGGAAGCCTTTTTTCTTCTTCTGTGGTGCTTCGAGAGAACCACGGATTCCTTTTACGCCAACGATGTAAAGGCCGCTGACTTCAGCTTTGATCTCTTTTTTGACCGGGATCAGATCAAAAACTTTTTCATCTGCAATAAGGATGTTGATCTTCGGACCGACTTTGGCTTTTACGATCGGAAGCTTGGACCGGCGCATAAGCTTAGGTGTCTGGTCGATGACCATCTGTGGAAGTCCGGAATCTTTCAGCGGCATCCGTTTTTTATCGATGACCAGCATGGAAACTGTCTGCTTGTTAGCCTGGATCTGAGCCTGCTGTTCGTCCTGTTTTTTCTGAGCTTTTTTTCCGAAGAAATAGAGTGCGATCACTGCTGCGATCAGAATAACGAGGATGACCAGAAGAACGATGGTAACTGTACTCATTTGAGAATCCCCCTGTATATATATTTGTTTCGCAATCGGTTACATTACGCAAACAACATTTTAGCATTGTTTCGTCAAAAAGGCAATTAAAAAAGTGAAAAAGACAGGTGGAACGGTGGAAATTTCAGCAGTTACCAGTTATAATGATTACGATGCAGTTCATCTGTGTATGCTGCAGAGAATACAGGACATAACTATCTTTGAGCTAACATATGTAATGGATAAACCAGAGATGGAGGAAATATTATATGAAAGAGAAAAAGCCCGGGGGAACCCGACCGGAAATGGGGACTCCTGAGTACGAAGAATGGCGGAAAGAGGTATTGAAACGCCGCAGAAAGCGCCAGCTGAAGGAACGCAGAAAACGTCTGGCCATCATAACAGCGGCAATGATCGTCGCAGTCGGGGCATCAGTAGGAGTCGGTGCGCTGAAGGGCAGAAGTGAGAAGGCTTCAAAAGAGAAGATGGTTTCTTCTGACAAACAGAAAGAACAGACTGTTTCCGGAGAAAAAGCTTTAGAAGCAGGTACTAAAAATACAGAGACCGCTTCCAAAGATACTCTCGCAGAGGCAGAGCTTCTGGCCAGTCAGTATAACTATGACAAAGCTATCGATCTTCTGAAAAAGGCTCCGTCCTATGATTCGGATAAGAAGATGCAGGCAGCTGCAAAAAAATACGAAGACATAAAAGCAACCTGTACGGCATGGCCCCTTGAAAAGGTGACACATGTCTTTTATCATATTCTGATCAAGGATCCATCCAAAGCGTTTGACGGAGACTACAAAGAAGCAGATTATAATCAGGTCATGACAACCATTGATGAGTTTAACAAGATCACGCAGACCATGTATGACAAGGGCTATGTGATGGTAAGCATCAAGGACATGGCAAAGGCAGACGACAACGGGAACATCACAGAGGGAGAGATCCTTCTTCCGCCTGGGAAAACGCCGTTTGTCCTCTCACAGGATGATGTATGCTATTATCATTACATGGACGGTGACGGCTATGCCACGAAGCTGATCGTGGATGATAAAGGAAAGATCCGCAATGAATATGTGGAAGATGACGGAAGTGTCTCCGTGGGAGATTACGACATGGTTCCGCTGATCGACCGTTTTGTGGAAAAGCATCCGGATTTTTCATACCGCGGTGCAAAAGGAATCCTGGCACTTACCGGATACAACGGGATCCTGGGATACCGGACCGACGAAAGCTATGAGACCCGTCCGGCAGATCTGGATGAAAATAAAGTACAGTGGCTGGATGTACATCCGGATTTCAGCCTGGAAAAAGAACGGGCAGCCGCAAAAAAGGTTGCCGATGCCATGAAGGCAGAAGGCTGGGAATTTGCGAGCCATACCTGGGGACATCAGAATGTGGGACAGGTCACACTGGAGAAGCTTCAGGCAGATACCGAACGTTTCAAGAAAAATGTAGATCCGCTGATCGGGGGAACGGATGTTATCATTTTTGCTTTTGGAACCGACATTACCAATGACCAGGAGTATTCCGGGGATAAATTCGAATATCTGAAGGGGCAGGGATATAATTATTACTGCAACGTGGATTCCAGCCAGTATTATGTACAGATCCGGGATCGGTACTTCCGTCAGGGAAGACGAAATCTGGATGGATACCGTATGTATTATAACCCGGAACTGTTATCCGATCTTTTTGACGTAAAAGATGTTTTTGATCCGGCAAGACCGACACCGGTACCGCCGATGTAACGGTCATATCCGGAGATACGAGGGGACTTTTAGAAAGGGGCATATATATTATTATGAAGAAAAAAATTGCAGGTGTACTGACAACAGTGCTTGCGGCGTCACTTCTTGTGGGCGGAAACCATCCGGTCACTGTTCAGGTGGACAATATGATCTCCGGGACACAGGATGACGAGGATACACAGTCTGATGAAGCGGAAGCAGAAGCTGCGGAAGCCGAAGAAGAACAGTCCGAAGAAGCCAAAGTAGCAGCGGATCCGGAGGACCAGCCGGCAGCTACCGAGACACCGAAGGAAGAAAAAAAGGCAGAAAAAGAAACACAGAAAAGGGAAGCTGCCGAGAACAGCTCCGACAGTACTTCCTCAGACGAAAAAACACTTCTCAAAAAAGCCAAAAAACTGGCACAGCAGTATGATTACACCGGCGCGATCTCCGTGTTGAAAAACAACTGGAAATTTGCCACCAGTGACAAGATGCAGGAAGCAGCAGCAGCCTACATGAAAAAAAGAGATGCCTGTGTGGAATATCCACTTGAGAATATCACCCATGTATTTTTTCATTCCCTGATCGTGAATACCTCACTGGCCTTTGACGGAGATTCCGATGAGGCCGGATATAATCAGATGATGACCACAGTCAGCGAGTTCAAAAAAATGCTCCAGATCATGTATGATAAGGGTTACGTACTGGTGAGTCCTCATGATATGGCTGTGATCAATGATGACGGAACCATGAGCAGGGGAAAGATCATGCTGCCGGAAGGCAAGATTCCTTTTGTTCTTTCAGAGGATGACGTCAGCTACTATCATTATATGGACGGAGACGGATTTGCCACAAAGCTGGTGATCGACGACAACGGAGATATCAAATGCGAGTATAAGAAGGCAGACGGTACAGTTGTGACCGGAGATTACGATGTGGTGCCGATCCTGGATTCCTTTATCAAAGAACATCCGGATTTTTCCTATCATGGAAGAAAGGGTATCCTGGCAATGACCGGTTATAATGGTGTTCTGGGCTACCGTACAGATGGGGCATATAAGACCAAGAAGAATCTTCAGGATGACCAGAAGGCTTTTCTCAAGGCCAATCCGGATTTTGACTATGATAAAGAAGTAAAAGCAGCCAAAAAAGTGGCGAAGGCCATGAAAAAGGACGGGTGGGAATTTGCAAGCCATACCTGGGGTCACAGAAACGCTACAAGCTCCACAGCAGCGGAGTTGAAGACCGATAATAAAAAATGGGAAAAATATGTGGCACCCATCCTCGGAAAAACCGATATGATCATTTTTGCCTTTGGTGCGGATATCGGCGACTGGGAAGGATACACTTCGGATAATGAGAAGTATGAGTATTACAAAAGCCGTGGCTACCGCTATTTCTGCAATGTAGATTCCAGTCAGTATTTTGTGCAGATCACAAGTGAATATTTCCGTCAGGGAAGACGGAATCTGGATGGATACAGAATGTATTACAATCCGGATATGCTCAGTGACCTGTTTGATGTATCGGAGGTGTGGGATTCTTCCAGACCGACACCGGTACCGGAAATGTAAGACAGCAAACACACTTTACAAATCTGTATAAAAAAAGATTATAATCGAACCGACAGTACTTGATGAAGGGAGTAGGTTATGAAGAAAAAAGCATATCTCATGGTTCTTGCACTGTGTGCGGCACTGGCGATCACTGCATGTGGCACATCAACAGACCAGAAAGATGACAAAAAACCTGCAGCAGAAGCGCAGGATACAACAGATAAAGAAGATTCCGGATCTGCAGATTCCAAAGAGTCAGAAGAAACGGCTTCCAATAAAGACAGCGAAGAGGCAGCCTCCGGAGACACAAGGCTTATTTCCGTGGATGATGTGAGCAAATATGTGACCATCGGAGAATATAAGGGGCTGACTCTTGATAACACAGTAGAAGCCGTAACCGATGATATGGTTGACGGAAGGATCAAGGAAGAGCTTCAGAACAAGGCTGAGGAAGTAACGGAAGGCAGTGTTCAGAACGGAGATGTGGTTACCATTAATTATGTGGGAACCAAGGACGGAGTGGCTTTTGACGGCGGTACTGCAAATAATTATGAGCTGACCATAGGCTCCGGAACGTTTATCGACGGATTTGAGGACGGGATCATCGGAATGAAAAAAGGTGAGACTAAGGATCTCGATCTGACTTTCCCGAAGGAATACTCTTCGGAAGAGCTGGCCGGACAGGAAGTGGTATTTAAGGTCACTCTGCAGAGCTTTAAGCGTGCACCTGAGCTTACCGATACCTGGGTAGCCAAGAATACAGACTGCAAGAGTGTGGATGATTACAAGAAGGAAATCCGTACTACACTGGAGGATGAAGCGAAGACAAGTGCACAGAACACATTGCGTGAAACTGCATGGAACACAGTGCTTTCAGCATCTGAAGTGAAGGAATATCCACAGGAGGATCTGGATACAGCCAAGACAGAGTTTCGCAGTCTGTATGAGAATTATGCAAAACAGGGTGATATGACGCTGGAGGATTTTGTAAAAGCTCAGGGAATCTCCATGGATGATTTTGAGGAGCAGAGCGGTCAGTATGCGGAGTTTAAAGTAAAGCAGAACCTGATCGTACAGGGGATCATGGATAAGGAGAATATGACACTTGAAGATAAAAAATCTCTCAGTATCCAGGATGAACTGATCAAAGCATACAGTGTGAAGGATCTGGCTGCGCTGGTAGATAAATACGGACAGGCAGCCGTGGATGAATCCATCGGACTTCTCAGAGTGGAAGATTTTATCCTGGACAATGCAACGGTTGAGGAGAAGGTTTCTGCCGGTGATACCCAGGGAGTAAACGGAGATGATCCTTCCTCGGACGGAAGCAGTGCGGAAGGTACCGTGGATGAAGAGCTGGAAGCGGCAGAGGCTACAGATATGGTGCCGGAAGACGGCGAGGCGGATCAGGATGCAGACAGCAGCACATCGGATGCAGCGGGTCAGGAGTGATCTGACAGTATCAGCAGCTAAAAAAGTGTGGTGCCCGGAATGTGTTCCGGGTGCCATTTTTTTTACATGTGCATCGCGAAGTGTGTTACTGAGAACGGAGTGAACAGTAACAAATTAAGAGATTCTTTCGGGAATTTCCATTGTATTTAAGCGTTAAATGCGGTATGATTAAAGACAGACATTAAATATCAAAGAAAGATATGAGTATATAAACGGGGATGTAAAAAATGGACAAAAGAGTTTTGCGTGAGAGGATGCGCAGAAAACAGCAACAGTTAAGACGGCGGCGGATGATGAAGCGGATAACCTGTGTAGTTGCGGCGATTCTTCTGCTGGTTTTTGTTGTTCGAGGGGTAATTCTTCCCATCGTCAACCATGCAGGCGGCGGAAGCAATAAGGATGCGGAGACAGTAAATGTTCAGGCAAATACCGCCGGAGCTTCCACAGACAGCAGTACGAAGGACGGTACGGCATCGACGGATACGGCTGCTTCGGATACAGACAGCGCGGATTCCGGTACGGATGCAACGGTGATGCCGGTAAAGGGCAGTGCAGCAGGCGAAAGGCTTTCTGTTATGACTCCGGGATGGCATGAGGATTCTACAGGAAAGTGGTATCAGAATCCGGATGGTACATATTATGTAAATGGTTTTGCGGATATTGACGGAACAACATATAGCTTTGATAAAAAGGGATACATGCAGACCGGATGGGTGGAGAAAGGTGTGAAGGACTATTATTTTAATGAGGATGGCTCTTATGATCCTTCCAAGAAGCGCCCGATGATCGCTCTGACTTTTGATGATGGTCCTGGAGAGTATACAGAGACACTTCTTGATACTGTTGAGAAATATAATATCCATGTTACGTTCTTTATGCTGGGACAGAATGTGGAGGGCCGTGAATCTACCATACAGCGAATGGTAAAGCTTGGCTGCGAGATCGGTAACCATACTTGGGATCATCCGGAACAGACGCTGCCGAATATGGATCTGGATTCTGTTATGCAGGAGTTCCAGAAGACGGATGATGCACTGGTAAAAGCCTGTGGGCAGGCATCAACGGTATGTCGTGCACCGTATGGCGCGATCACAGATGAGCAGATGAGTGCAGTTGGCAAGCCTTTCTTCATGTGGTCTACAGATTCTCTGGACTGGAAGCTGATGGATGCGGATGCAGATTATAATCAGATCATGAATGATTCTTCCTTGGGAGATGGTTCTATCATCCTGATGCATGATATTCATGAACCATCTGTGAAGTGTGCCACAGAGAAGCTGATCCCGGCACTGATCGACCAGGGATATAAGCTTGTAACAGTCAGCGAGCTTGCAGAAGCGAAGGATGTTACGTTACAGAGTGCTTCCTATTCTGACTTCTGGGACAGCTCTCTTCAGGCTGGTCGTGTTGCAGGATATGCAGGAAATTCCAGTGATTCAGAGGATTCCTCTGAGGATGGCTCCGATGGAAGCGATTCTTCTGACGGATCGGATGTCAGTGACGGATCTTCCGATGAAGGGGACTATTCCGATGGCTCTGACGAAAGTGATTATTCGGATGGATCTTCCGATGATGGAAGCTATGATGATGGTTCCTACGACGAATCTTATGACGATGGAAGCGAAGAATACTAAAAAATGACAGGAGAGACCTGAATGACAAAATGTGCGTCATTCAGGTCTCTTTTTTGACTTTATCTGACATTGTCGGATAATAGACACATATTAGCCGGAGAGGGTTTTTCCTTGACTGAAAATATGGGGATTGGTATAATTATAGAATAAAAAATTCCACTTAAAATTGGGGAATGGACGGTGGCAGAACTATAAAGGGAGGTACCTGAAAATGGGAAAAAAATTACAATTTACGGAGCTTGACCAGTATCTGTTTGGTCAGGGCACGAATTATGATATTTACAGGAAGCTGGGAGCACATCCAGATACGCAGAACCGGAAAAAAGGGGTTTATTTTGCAGTGTGGGCACCTAATGCACAGGCGGTTTCTGTTATAGGTGAATTCAACGAATGGGATACGGAGAAGAATCCCATGAAAAAAGTTGGACCCATTGGCGTTTATGAGACATTTGTACCGGGAGCGAAGATCGGACAGCTGTATAAATTTTACATTACAGGTGCACATGGTGAGGAGCTTTACAAGGCAGATCCATATGCCAATGCCGCTGAAATGCGTCCCGGAACAGCCTCTCGTATTACAGATATCACCAACTATAAATGGAAAGATGATACCTGGATGAAAAATCGCGAGAACTTTGATCCGGACACAAGTGCCATGTCTATCTATGAGGTGCATCCGGGTTCCTGGATGAAGCATCCGCAGACAGCAGAGGATGAGGATGGTTTCTATTCCTACAGAGAACTGGCGCCGAAGCTTGCACAGTATGTCAAAAAAATGGGATACACCCATGTGGAGCTTATGGGTATCGCAGAGCATCCTTTTGACGGTTCCTGGGGCTATCAGGTAACCGGCTATTACGCACCGACTTCCCGCTACGGAACACCGCAGGATTTCAAATATCTGGTGGATTATCTTCACCGTCAGAAAATCGGTATCATTCTTGACTGGGTACCGGCACATTTTCCGAAGGATGCACACGGACTGGTTAACTTTGACGGAACTGCTGTATATGAGCATGCAGATCCGAGACAGGGTGAGCATCCGGATTGGGGAACCAAGATCTACAATTACGGACGTCCGGAGGTGAAGAATTTCCTGATCGCAAACGCTCTTTACTGGGTAGAGGAATGCCACGTTGATGGTCTTCGTGTAGATGCGGTTGCATCCATGCTCTACCTGGATTACGGTAAGAAAGACGGTGAGTGGATCGCCAATAAATACGGCGGAAACAAGAATCTGGAGGCTATTGAATTTTTTAAGCATCTGAATACCGTTGTTCTCGGAAGAAATCATGGAACTGTCATGATCGCAGAGGAATCTACCGCATGGCCGATGGTAACAGGTAAGGCAGAAGACGACGGGCTTGGATTCTCTCTGAAGTGGAATATGGGCTGGATGAACGACTTCCTGGAATACATGAAGTTGGATCCATATTTCCGTAAATTTAATCATAATAAGATGACATTTTCTATGACTTATGCATACAGTGAGAAATATGTTCTGGTTCTGTCTCATGATGAAGTAGTACATCTGAAGTGTTCTATGCTGGAGAAGATGCCAGGAGAGCTGGATGATAAATTCAAGAACCTGAAGGCCGGATATACTTTTATGTTCGGGCATCCGGGTAAGAAGCTTCTGTTTATGGGACAGGATTTCGGACAGCTGCGTGAGTGGAGTGAGGCCAGAGAGCTTGACTGGTATCTTCTTGGCGAGGAAAATCATCAGAAGCTGCAGCAGTATGTCAGTGATCTTCTGCATATCTACCGCAAATATCCGGCACTTTACGGTGCAGATAATGATCCATCTGCATTTGAGTGGATCAATGCCAACGATGGCGACAGAAGTATCTTCAGCTTTGTGAGAAAATCTCCTACAAGACGTAATAATATCCTGATAGTATGCAACTTTACACCGGTAGCACGTCCGGATTACCGTGTAGGCGTTCCGAAGAAAAAACAGTACAAGCTGATCATGGATGAGCAGGGGCTTCTTCCGAAGGGCAAGGTATTTAAAGCCGAAAAGAAAAATTGTGACAACCGGGAATTTTCTTTTGCATATCCTTTGGAAGCTTATGGAGTTGGTATATTTACATACTGATATTCTGTATAGCGAAATCTTTGAAAGAAAATATAAAAGATAAAATAAAAATACCGGAGATCTGTGTACCTTTGAAGTGTTGGCTTCAGAGGTGCCGGATCTCCGGTATTTTATGGATCGGGGTATAAACTGGTTACGAGTTATCGCTATTCTTCGCTATCATCGTAGGAACCATCATCGTAGGAACCATCATCGTAGGAACCATCATCGTAGGAACCATCATCGTAGGAACCGTCGTCGTAGGAACCATCATCGTAGGAACCGTCGTCGTAGGAACCATCGTCAGAGTAACTGTCGTCGTAGGAACCGTCATCCGAGGAGTCGTCTGTGCTGCCTGAGTTATTATCAGCAGAGTTAAAGTCTTCGGAAGTGATGTCAATGCCTTTATCTGCGTAATATTTTTCTGCTGTGATAGAGTCGGTATCTTCTACGACATTTCCGGATGCATCGATCATGTTCAGGTCTGTGTCAATGGTCACATCCAGGAGGTTGGTTCCTGTGGATGGAGTGACATTCATGGACATGATCTCGTTGAACTTCTTTTTCAGGTTGTCAAGAGTGAATACACCGGAACCAATGTATGACTGTACACCGTTCTGAGATGCAAGTTCTTCTGTGTAATCGGAAAGCATATATGGTCCGAATTCACCGGCATCGCTGTTGTAATGCATGACCAGAGGTTCCACTGTAGGGGTCAGGATCTCAATTGAGGTCTTGCCGTCCTGTACGGTTTTCTGAATGGTGAATTTTGCCATTCCGCCGAGAAGTTCTTCCAGCTTCTGCTGGGTGGATACGAAATTTCCCAGAGAGTAGAAGACTACAGTTTCATTGCCTTTGTCATCAGTAAGGCGGCCATATGGCTGAAGTACATGTGGATGTCCGCCGATGATGACATTTACGCCCTGCTCCATAAGGTAGGCTGCCCACTGTTTTTCGTATTCGTTTGGCATGGTTTCGTCTTCGGTACCCCAGTGTGCTACAAAGATGATGCAGTCGGCCTGCTGTTTTGCTTTCTGGATCATGGCTGTGATCTTGTCTTTGCGGATCATGTCGATCATGTAGTCTTTTCCTTCAATGCCGCCTACGTTTGTGCCGTAGGTGTAATCCAGAAATGCGATCTTGATACCGTTTACTTCACGGATCTTGACGGTGTCGGCATCTTCCTGGGAGTCGTGGATCCCCAGAAGTGTGACATCCGGATATTTGGTTTTCCAGAAGTTCAGTGTGTCTGTGAGGAAGCCTTCTCCGAAGTCATCGATGTGGTTGTTGGCGGATTCTACTACGTTGAATCCTGCTTTTATAATGGCATCTCCTACTTCTGTGGGTGTTGCAAAGGATGGGTAGGAGCTTACGCTGTCATGGTCGGTTGTGAAGACGGTTTCCTGATCGATCATTTTGATGTCTGCGTCCTTGATGGCGTCCTGGATGTGGGTGTAGATCTTGTCGTAGTTCCAGTTTCCGTCAGAGGATGCGCCTGCGTCGATGAGACTCTGGTGATAGAGGTTGTCGCCTACTGCGATGACGGAGGCAGTGGTAGTTTCGGCAGTGGTGTCGGCTGCTTCCTGATCAGCCTTGGCTTTGACTGCCGCGGCTTTTTTCTGGGCGTCTATGGCTGGTTTGCGGATGAGGCGGTAGTCCAGTTGATTGAAGAAGAGGACCAGGATCGCAAGGACGATGACGGATGCCATAAGACTTACACGGGCATTGCTGCGTTCGCGGAAGTTCAGGGGGATGTTGTCCTTGGGGTTGCGCCGGGTTTCTCTGAGGGGCTCCGGGGTGGAGCTTTTTTTGAAGACTCCTTTGAGGGAGCCGGGGATTTTGATGTTGGGTGGAAATTTCATTTATGTTTTACCTTGTCTTTCTTTGGATTTTGAATGCGATTGATTGGTGATTGTTCGCTTTGTTATTTTTGATTTTTGTTGTGTGGTTGTATTATAGCAGATTTTTATTTTTGTGGGAAGAGGGTGGTGGGGGTGAACGTACGCCCGAGCCGGGGATGCTGTCTGGTCTGCGGCTTCGTCGGGGGCTGGCTTCTAGGCTGCCGGGAATCTGCTAAAAGCGTTTTCCAAAAGTCCGAACTCGCGTCTTGCAGCCGCTCAGACAGCGGACTTTTGAAAAACAACGCAGATTTCCGCCAGCCAAGAATCAGCTCCCCTCCTGCAGAGGCAGACCAGACAGCATCCCCGGCTCGGGCTGTGAGGTTCAAGGCGGTAGGGCTAGGGTGGCTGGGCGGGAGTTGGATGAGCCGTCAGCGCTGCGCTGGACGGCGTGGAGGAAAGGCTGAGTTTCCTTGTGGTTTGATGGGAAGGGGGGGGGGGCCGAGGTGCTTCGCTGTCGGCTGGGAGTGTGTCGAGGTGCTTCGTTGTCGGCTGGGAGTGTGTCGAATTGTGGTGGAATTTTTGGATGGGTTTTGCGTGATTTTTTCTCTGGTGTATGGTATGGTTGGTATATCTTATAAGATCTTTTGTCTGTATGGACATTCTTGGAGCTTCGGGTTCTGAAGCGTTTTCCATTTTTTGTTACTGTGAAGGTTCTGAAAATCCGTTTTATGGGGTTTTTATGTTTTCTTTGTATGGTATAATTTATATATCAGTAGGAGTGTTAATGAATAACAATACTATATTTGACGATGTTTTCCGGACAATGGTGGAGAAGATGACTTACCTGCTCGCTCCGCTTATCAACGAGGTGTTTCATACCTTATATCCGAAGGATGTGAAGATCGTGCATCTTCGGAATGAGCATCAGCTGGAGGACGGGGAACTGATCACGGATGCCCAGCTTTTGATCGGGGATAAGGTGTATCATATTGAGTGTCAGAGTACGGATGATATTACGATGGCGATCCGAATGTTTGAGTATGATTTTGCGATTGCTTTGGAGAGTAGGCGGAGAGTAGGACGGAAGTTTTATGTGGAGTTTCCGAGATCATGTGTAATTTATTTAAGATCTACGAAGAATACGCCGGATGTTGAGGAAGTGGAGCTTCTTCCGGATGGGCAGGTGTGTGTATATCGTGTTCCGACGGTGAAGGTGGAGCGTTATACAAAGGATAGCATTTTTGAGAAGAATTTACTGATGTTACTTCCGTTTTATGTAATGAGATACGAGGAGTCGGCGCATATAATAGGTGAGGATTCTGAGAAACTACGAAGATTATTGAATAACTGTGCGTCGCATTCTCGTTACTTCAGTAGTGATGAGTTAGACGCACTATTTTTGAAAATGAACAGAACAAATGTTTGTAAACTCTTCTTGCGTATGGTATAATAAAAACATGGAGAAAAATATATTTAATATCAATAATAATGGACTTTCATATGGTAGAGGATATGTGTATTCACTGCAGTACCATCTGGTATGGTGTACAAAATATCGGAAAAAAGTTTTAAAAGATGGTATTGATGCAGAATGCAAAGAAATGCTCTGTGACCTTGCAGAAGAATATAAATTTCAGATTCTGGCAATGGAGGTTATGCCGGATCATATCCATCTGCTTGTAGATTGCAGACCACAGTTTTATATCTCGGATATGATCAAGATCATGAAGGGGAACATTGCCAGGCAGATGTTTCTTGTGCATCCAGAACTGAAGAAGGAACTTTGGGGAGGGCATCTGTGGAATCCATCTTATTGTGCAGTAACTGTGAGTGACAGGAGCAGGGAACAGGTATGTTCTTATATCGAAGGGCAAAAAGAAAAACAGTAATCTGAAAGAACTCGTTTTTTATATTTGTAAGAAAGAGGAAAAAAGATGAGGACAGTATCCAGTTATGGCGTAGAACTGCGAAAACAGAATATCCCGATCCGCCAGACACTGGATATTTATCGTTCTGCGGTCAGTTGTCTGATTGAGATCTATGCCCAGGCATGGGATGAACTGGCAGTGATCACGGAACCTAAAAAACGTTTCAATACTGCAGAACATCTGGTGCATACCACAAAAAAGAATCAGGCAAGGTTTGATTTTGACCTGCGATTTCCAAAGATGCCTTCTTATCTCAGAAGGGCAGCTATCCAGCATGCCCTGGGAAGCGTATCCTCATATAAGACGAGGCTGGAACTGTGGAAAAAAATGGATAAGAAAGGCGGCACGCCGAAGCTGGTGTGTGGTAATCATGCTATGCCGGTATTTTACCGTGATGTGATGTACCGTGAAGATACTGAGGAAAAAGATGGAGCGTACCTGAAACTTTATGACGGCCATGACTGGAAATGGTTCCGTGTCGGTTTCAGCCATACAGATATGGAATATCTGAGGAAATACTGGGCGGGAAAAAGAACAGCAGCTCCCGTGCTGGAAAAAAGGCATCGTAAATACTTCCTGCGTTTTTCTTATACAGAAGAGGTGCCGCTTACAAAGGCACCTGTAAAAGAACAGATTATCTGCAGTGTGGATTTAGGAATCAATACGGATGCAGTCTGCACTATTATGCGGTCAGATGGAACTGTCCTGGGAAGAAAATTTATTGATTTTCCCAGTGAAAAAGACCGGATGTACCGTGTGCTGGGACGGATACGCAGGTTCCAGCGGGAACATGGTTCTGTACAGGTGAAAAGCAGATGGGCTTATGCGAAGCGTCTTAACACAGAACTTGGAAGAAAGATCGCAGGAGCAGTTGCAGGATATGCGGAAGAAAACCATGCGGATGTGATCGTGTTTGAGTATCTGGAAACAAAAGGAAAGATATCCGGAAGAAAGAAACAGAAGCTGCATTTGTGGAGAAAAAGGGATATCCAGATAAGATGTGAACATCAGGCGCATCGCAGAGGGATGCGGATATCCAGGATCTGTGCATGGAATACCAGCAGGCTTGCCTGGGATGGGTCGGGAACAGTTGTCCGTGATCCAGGCAATCATAGTTTATGTACATTCCAGAATGGAAAAAGATATAACTGTGATCTTTCGGCGTCCTATAATATTGGAGCAAGATATTTTATCCGGGAACTCTTAAAACCCCTTCCGGCAACGGAAAGGTCTTTGCTGGAGGCAAAAGTCCCTTCAGTAAAGCGTAGGATCTCATGTGTATATGCGGACTTAAGAGAACTATTTTCAGAAATGGAACTCTTAAGAGTAGCATAAACACAGGCAGATATACAGCGGATTACCTGCAGTGTGGGAACCTGCCATATCTGGCATGGAAAAAGCGCATGACTGCGCATATCCTAAGTTACAGGCGTATCCGTCGATATTTAGCCTTGTCGCTTAAAGCGACTGAGGAGCATGTGACTTTAGTCGTGTGAGATCCACTAGATTAATTGTAAGGATATCAGATTACATTTTCCGAAAAGAAGAAAAAATCAAGTAGAAAGGAGTAGATGAAATTATAGGTGGAAAGGTTTTACAGTTGGAATCGGAACGCTTGTTTGAGCTGGGAGAAGCACGTGGGAAAATTATTGGAAAAGCAGAAGGAAAAGCAGAAGGAAAAGCAGAGGGAAAAGCAGAGGGCGAGGCTATTGGAGAAACGAGGATGAGGATGTTGATCAATCGTTTGATCGCGGATGGTCGAATGGATGAGATTGGGAAAATCATAGACAGTGCGGAGGCTTGCAGGGAGTTGTATAAAGAGTATGGTTTGTGAGAAATAAAGAGGATATTTTGTTACTGGTGACAAATGTCAGATTTTTACAGAAGAGAGGATATAAACATGGGTGTTTACAGGCGTAAGGCACAGTATCATGAGACGGATCAGATGGGGATCATCCATCATTCCAATTATGTGAAATGGATGGAAGAGGCCCGGATCGATTTCATGAAGGAGTTGGGCTTTGGTTATGGTGAGGTGGAGAAGAGGGGGATTGTTTCTCCGGTTGCAGGGGTTTCAGTTTCTTATAAGAAGCCGGTGCTTTTTGATGATGTAGTTGGGATTTCGGTTTCGGTGAAGAAGTACAGTGGTGTGGTTCTGGAGCTGGCTTATGAGTTTTTTAATGTGACCAGAAGTGAGGTTTGTACAGAGGCTTCCTCGAAGCATTGTTTTACCAGGAATGGGGAGCTGGTTTCTCTGAAAAAAGAGATTCCGGAACTGGATGTGCTGTTCAGAAGCTGTGTGAAGGGGGATTGAGTCTGATGGAAGTTGTGGAGATGCTTGATAATCTGAAGGAAAAGGCCCGCAGGGACCCGGCGCTTCGGGAGATGTTGCTTGCTACCCGCAGGGAGAAAGCGCCGCTGGCTGCTTTCTGTAAGAAGTGCCGGGAGCTTGGGGTTCCGGTTTATGAGATGGATCTGATCGCAGCTGGTGAGGAATTTTATGCAGCGATGAAGAGGAGTACCAATGGCGGCGGAGAGAATTCTCCGATGCTTGAGGGTGAGGATGATTTTTATGAACTGTTTTTTGCTGGGTTGGAGTGAAAAAATAGTTTCAAAATTCCGCATCAATATACTTCTCCAGCACCGGGAACTGTACACCACCAATCTTCAGTATCTGGCTGTGGAAAGCTTTCAGATCAAAGTCCTGGCCAAGGCGGTTCTGTTCGGAAGTGCGTAAGTCCAGAAGGCTTAAGTAGCCCCAGTAGTATTTCAGATAATTTCCCGGGGTTTCCAGGATATACTGGTAGATCTCGGAGACAACGGCGCTGTCTTCGATACCAAAGGCTTTTAGAAAGCTGGCGACTTCGGCCTGAGTCCAGCCGTTGTAATGGATCTCAATGTCCAGAAGGGAGTACATGCATAAATTGATGCTTCGGTTCAGCCAGGAGATCCTGGCAAGCTCTGTGGCAGAAGGATCCTGAATATAATCGGCGGCGTACTGGTAGGCATAGGGTTCGATGTAGGTGGCCCATCCTTCTGCAAAGCCGGAGGTGCAGAGAAGATTTCGGATGTTGGAGGATTTTTGGCGTTGGAAGGTGACAGTCTGGTAAAGATGCCCCGGGAATCCTTCATGTGCCAGTGTGGTAAAAAGCTCCAGGCCCTGGTAGCTGGCAGCCGGATTTATGTAGATCACATTGGGGGTTCCGGTATCCATAGGTGGGGTGAGATAAAAGGCGGGGCTTAGATATTCTTTCATGGAATCGTGGACTGTGCGGAGCTCAAAGGTGACATCTGTGAGAGGTGGGAAGTCTGTTTGGATCTTCTGCTGCAAGGCATTCAGCATCTGGGCAGGCTTTATTTCTCTGAAAGTGATTCCCCGGCTGAGAGTAGTCAGAAGCTCCGGGTTTTGTCGAAGTATGGTTCCTGCGATGCCAATCTCGTCGGAAAGCTGTCCGGAGAGTCGTTTTTCCATTTGCTTTACAGGAACGTAAGAGCCGGTCTGACTCTGAAGAAGATAGAGATAGTAGGCTTTTCCTCCCTTGAAATAAGTCAGGCCACGAGTGTTTTTTCCTGTGCCACGCAAAGCTTCCAGACCGGTCATAAGTTCCTGATAGGCTGGGATGACTTCTGTTTTCATAAGATTTTGGTGGGTCAGGACCAGAGCGTTCTGCTCTGAGGAAGGAAGTTTTCCATATTCGGATAGCTTTTTCTGGAAAATTTCCAGCATATAATTGTTGTCGGGATTCTGGATAAAAGCACTGCATTGTGCAAGGACCCGGTCCAGGGTAGTATCGCTCATAAAGAAGCCAGCTTCGGATTTCTTTTTTTCAAATTTCAGGATGCTCTGAAAGTATGGGCGGATGGTGGTGAGAAGATTGAGGTAGTCGGTGATATCACGATCTTCATAAAAGGCATATTCCGCCAGAAGAACCGGAAGCTGAGCCTGAATACCAAGACTTGGGCCAAGAGGCTCCTGAAGCAGATAATTGTCGCCCAGTGATTTTTCTGTGTGGTAATAGAGGAGCATGGAGTCCAGCGTCAGCTGATTTTCCGTGGAAAGGCGGCTGTAGCGGAAGGATTTCAGCTTTTTTTCGTACTGGCTGCAGATCTGGTATGTATTTTTCATATCTGTGGGGACAGTGCCAAGAGAAGCTTTTTTTCGCCGGATACCCTGTTTTTCCGGATGTGCCAGGGTATAATGGAGGGTAAGGGTGCTGCCGGAAACTTCATTTTGAAAAACTTTTCCGGAAAAGGCTTCGAATTTTCCGTTTTCTGTGATCCCGTGAGTGGAAAAATAACCGGCAGTAAGGCCGGTGAGAAGTGCCAGGATAAGAAGCAGAGTGATGAAAATAGAAAATTTATTTTTCCTGATTTTAAGAGACATAAGACAGTCTTTCATTACTGTTTACAGACATATACCATGTGGAGAGTGCTGATGGTCTCGAAGCAAACAGTAACGTCCTTTCAGAGTGGCGCTTTGTTCTATCATATTGGAAAATTACGGAATCTATGATATTATGTGAGCGGAAATATACAAAAATGGAGAAATAACATGAGTGATATTTATGATCTTGCAATTTTAGGCGGAGGTCCGGCAGGGATCACGGCAGCGATCTATGCGTCCAGGGCCAGGTTAAATACCATATGGATCGATAAAAACTTTGCACCGGGCGGTCAGGTCACAGCTACCTATGCGGTGGATAATTATCCGGGAATGCCGGGGATATCGGGCATGGATCTCGGAGAAGCCTTTGGGGCGCATGCCCGGAAGCTGGGATTGGAACCGCAGCGAGAGAAGATTCTTTCCCTGGAAAATATTTCCGGAGAGATCAAGACGATTCGTACAAAAAAGCATGAATATCAGGCGAAAGCCCTGATCCTTGCATTTGGGGCAGAGCACCGGAAGCTGGATATCCCGGGAGAGGATGATCTGAGCGGCCTTGGTGTTTCCTACTGCGCTACCTGTGACGGAGCTTTTTATAAGGATCGGACCGCAGTGGTAGTGGGGGGAGGAAACGTGGCAGCAGAGGATGCAGTTTTTCTTTCCGGCCTCTGTGAAAGGGTATATCTTGTTCATCGCCGTGATGCGCTTCGAGCAGATCAGACACTTCAGGAGAAAATTTTTGCCTGTGAGAATATAGAAATGGTGTGGGACAGTGTTCCCCTTGAGATCCTGGGACAGGACGAAGTGACCGGTCTTAAGATCCGTAATATAAAAACAAATGAAGAGAGGGAGCTGACCGCAGATGGTGTTTTCATTGCTGTGGGGATCGTTCCTAATACGACACTTGTAAAGGATCAGCTCAAGCTGGATGAAAATGGATATATCTGTGCAGGAGAAGAGGGGGTTACCAGCGCACCTGGGGTTTTTGCAGCGGGGGATATTCGTACCAAGGCACTTCGCCAGATAGTAACTGCTGTTTCAGATGGAGCCAATGCAGTGGCTTCCGCACAGAAATATCTCTGGAGGAAAGATAATGGCAACGATTAAGGAAATCGCACAAAGAGCAGGCGTGAGTACAACAACTGTTTCCAATGTCATACATGGAAAAACAAAAAAAGTATCTCCTGCCAATATTCAGAAGATCGAGAATCTTATCCGGGAAATGGGATATGTCCAGAAAATGGGACTGAGAGTTCTGAATAAAGAAAAATCCCAGCTGATCGCAGTTGTGATCAATTATCATAAAGACTTCAGGGATTCTATCATCGGAGATCCTTTTTATGGAAAGATCATCGGTTTTATCGAGAAATACGTGCAGGAGCTGGGATATTATCTGATGCTGTATTTCGCAAAGGATACAGATAAGATATTCCAGATGGTCATGGGCTGGGATGTAGATGGCGTTATTGCCATCTCCTTCAGCAAAAGCAACTGTGAAAAGATCTATCAGCTGATCAACAAACCGATCGTTTCCATTGATGCATACGGTGAGCTTGATGCAGGCCAGGAAAAACATGTCCTGAATATCGGACTGGACGACGAAAGCGGCGGCTATCTTATGACAAAATATCTTCTGGAATGCGGCTATGAGCATATCCAGGTTTGTGCAGGCCGTGATAATGGTGTGGACCATCTTCGTTACATGGGCGCTCAGCGGGCGGCGAAGGATTTTGCAAAGAAAAAGCAGAAGGTGCAGTTTACTGCTCTTGGAATGAACTACGCCAAACGAAAAGAAAGCTATGCGTGGCTGCTCCAGCGGAAAAAACCAAAGGCCGCACTGTTTTTCCTGTCGGACCTCTATGCATTGGAGGCTATCAGCTTTTTCAGCAGTCGTGGAGTAAAGATTCCGGAGGAGATTGGAATTGCAGGATACGATAACATCAGCTATGCGGAATTTTCCGTGCCTCGTCTGACTACTATCAGCCAGAATGTGGAGCAGAAGGCGTCTCTTGCAGTGGAAATTCTGATGGAACGGATCAATGGAGTGGAAAAAGAGCGTGAAAATGAGATCATGCTTCCGGTCACGCTGATCCCCAGGAGATCTGTACAGCCGCAGCATGAGGAAAAGTAAGTCTGCAGAGAATGTACCTGATCTGATCAGGGGGGTAGATACGAGAAGTCACTGCAGAACTGTGAAAAACAGAAAATCGGGACTTTCAATATAGTAAGAGTACAGAGAAAGAGTACAGAGAATCTGAGATATAAAGATATCAAAAGCCGAAATATACGGGAACTGTCAGTGTCTGACAGTCAGAGTATTTTCGGCTTTTTGTAAATTTACCTGAAATCGTAAAAGAGTTATCATGTGTGGGTTTGTGCTGAAGATGTGGATAATAAGCATTTGCTGTTCTATGTGAAACCTGCACAAAACCATGATTTTGAACTTGTTACAATGATAGGTTATGTACATAACCTATTTACACAGCCTAATTTTGATGCTATAGTGTGAACATAAAGGTTAGGTACATAACCAAAGGGAAAGAGTACAGAAGGAGTGAATACCAGATGAAACAGATTCTGATCGCCACACATGGAAAAATGGCCTCCGGCATTCGTTATACAGCAGAGCTGATCGTTGGAAAAATGGATGAGATCACAACCATCGACGCTTATGTGACACCGGAAGACAATGTGGAGAAAAAGTTTGAAGAATATTTCGCACAGCATGAAAACGACAGGATTTTCGTTTTCACAGATCTGATGGGAGGAAGCGTAAATCAGAAGCTTCTGGGATACAGCCAGAAAGAAAATGTCACACTGATCACAGGAACCAACCTTCCGGTCCTGATGCAGGTCATGATGGCAGATGACGATGTGACAGAGGAGGAGATCCAGGAGTTCATCGATGATGCCAGAGAAGAGCTTCAGATGGTAGACCTTGGCGGTGGAAAGAAATCCACATCTGAAAAAAACGCTGAAGAAGATAATGCACAGGGTATCGAAAATACTGCGCAGATTTCAGAAGGTGCTGCATCGTATGCAAAAAAATCCGCACCGAAAAAAGCTCTGGCTCCCCAGTCCTATGACAATTCCACAGCAAAGATCACCGCACTTCGTGTAGATGACCGTCTGATCCACGGACAGGTTGCCATGACCTGGACCAAACAGCTGGCTGTACAGGGAATCGTGGTAGCTAATGACGAGGCAGCTAACGATAACACCCAGAAGATGGCATTGAAAATGGCCGTACCGGGCGGAATCAAATCGCTGATCAAACCGGTGGATGAAGTCATTCGTATCTTAAACAATCCGAAGGCATCCAGGATGCGTATTCTGGTTCTGACAAGAACGGTAAAGGATGCTCTGAAGATAAGACAAAGTGTTGGTGAGATCGGATTCCTCAATGTAGGAAATACAGGACGTTTTGATGGGATCGATGTTTCCGAGAAGCTTGTCCTGACCCCGACTATCATGCTGACAAAAGCAGAACAGCAGGCACTGAAAGAGCTGGTGGCTCTTGATCCGAAGACCTGTATGCAGCAGGTACCCAATGATGAGCAGAAGCTTGTGAAGGATATACTGGACAAGCTTGACTGACATCCACTGAATAAATAAAACGTAGCACAAAAAAGGGAGGAAAGAAAAAATGTTAAACGCATTTCTTGTAGCACTTGCTGTATTTATCTGTGTCGGCGGTGCAGAGCTGGTCGGATTTACTATGCTGAACCGTCCGATCGTCATCGGGCCACTGGTAGGTCTGTTCCTTGGAGATCTTCACACAGGAGTTATCATCGGAGCTTCATTGGAAGCTGTATTTATGGGAGTTGTAAACATCGGAGGTGCTTCCGCGGCAGAACCCGGAATCGCCACAGCCGTAGGAACTGCTTTTGCCATCATGCTGGGCAAAGGTTCTGAGGTAGCCCTGACACTGGCACTTCCAATTGGTATCCTTGGTCTTCAGATCAAGACCGTTCTCTACATCTTTATTGTAGGTATGTTTGCAAAAACTTTCGACCGTCTGGCAGCAGAGGGCAAGGAGAAACAGATTATCGCCCTTCATTACGGACTCTGGGCTGTAAACTGGTTTTTATATTCCTTGTTCGCATTTTTCGGGATCCTGTTCGGATCTGATGCAGTCAGTGCACTTCTGGATGCCATCCCGGATGTTGTTATGAATGGTCTGACAGTTTGCGGCGGACTTCTTCCGGCAGTAGGTATGGCAATGTTGATGAAGATGCTCTGGGATAACAAGATCTGTATGTTTTATTTCCTGGGCTTTGTCCTTGCAGCATACTTAAACCTTCCGCTGATCGCCCTTGCCGTGATCGGTGTGATCATTGCCATTTCCATTGGTATGAACGATTACAAGCTGAATCAGCTTGCAGCACAGAGAGTAGCAGTTTCACCGGCCGGTAGCGCTGACGAATATCTTGACGAAGAAGAGGAGGAATTTTTCTCATGAGTAATTTAACGAAATCCATTCCTGCAGATGAAAGAAAAATGCTGAGAAAAGCGTTCTGGCGTTCCTTTACTCTGTATGCGGCAGTAAGCCCGGCAAAACAGGGAGCTTCCGGCTTCTGCTATTCCCTGATGCCTTTTATCAATAAATTTTACAAAAACGATGAGGAAGGCAAAAAAGCTGCCCTCACAAGAAGTATGTCTTACTTCAATACAACCATCACCTTATCTACATTCATCATGGGTCTTGTGGCATCCATGGAGAAGAAAAACAGCGAGCAGAAGGATTTTGATGCAAGCTCCATCAATGCGGTGAAATCTTCCCTGATGGGACCTCTGGCCGGTATCGGTGATTCCATTTTCTGGGGCGTTCTCCGTGTAATCGCAGCCGGAATCGCAGTAGGACTTGGTGCATCCGGAAACGTTCTGGCACCGATCGTGTTCCTGCTTCTTTTCAACATTCCGTCTATTCTTGTGAAATATTACGGAACATTCCTGGGCTACAAGCTTGGTTCCGAATACATCCAGAAGGTTTATGCAAGCGGTCTTATGAACATCCTGACAAAGGCTGCCAGCATTGTAGGTCTGATCATGGTCGGCGGTATGACTGCCAGCATGGTAACCTTTAACTCCACTTATGAACTCACCATGAAGGGTGAATCTGTTCTGAATCTACAGAACATGTTGGACCAGATCTTTATCGGCATTGTTCCCCTTGGACTGACTCTTCTGTGTTACTATCTGCTGAAAAAGAAAAATATCAGCATCACAGTTCTGATCATCGGTGTTATCATCCTGAGCATCCTTCTTTCTCTTCTTGGAATTGCATAAACCTTAAGGATAAAGATCAGAACTATGAAAAGGCGGACCCCAGGTGGTCCGCCTATAAAAAACCTGAAAAAAAGTTATATTGAAATAACTGACTGCAAAAAGGGCAGTTGAAGAGTATCTGGCGGGATATAAATAAGCGGCAAATACGGATTATAAATATCTGCTCAATGCAAAATAAAGGAGACATAAGAAATGAAAGATTGGTGGAAGAATTCCGTTGTATATCAGATTTATCCAAGAAGCTTTAAGGACTCCAACGGGGACGGCTTCGGCGATCTCAAGGGTATTATTGAAAAGCTCCCCTACCTTCAGAACCTTGGGATCGATGTGATCTGGCTCAGCCCTGTTTTTGACTCCCCACAGGACGACAACGGTTACGATATCAGTGATTATCGGAAGATCTACGCGGGCTTCGGAAGTAACGAGGACATGGATGAGCTGATCGGAAAAGCTCATGAGCATGGTATCAAGATCATTCTGGATCTTGTTGTCAACCATACTTCCGATGAGCATGCATGGTTTGTGGAAAGCCGGAAATCAAAAGACAGCAAATACAGTGATTATTATATCTGGAAGGATCCAAAAGCAGACGGCAGTGAGCCAAACAACTGGGGCTCCAGCTTCTGTGGAAGTGCCTGGGAATATGATGAAGAGCGCGGCCAGTATTACCTTCATTTTTACAGCAGAAAACAGCCGGATCTCAATTGGGAAAATGAAATCGTCCGTAAGGAAATCTATGATCTGATGAAATTCTGGATGGACAAAGGTGCTGACGGATGGCGCATGGATGTGATCGCATCTATCTCCAAGGATCAGTCCTTCCCGGATTACCCGAAAACGGATGGTCGCAAGTATTATACAGGAAAATATCACAGCAACGGACCAAGACTTCATGAGTTTATCCATGAGATGAACCGGGAGGTGCTTTCAAAATATGACTGTATGACGGTAGGTGAGGCGCCGGGCTCCACACCGGAGGTTGCAAGACTGTTTACAGATCCGGAGCGTGAGGAACTGAATATGATCTTCACATTTGAGCATATGAACATCGACCGTATTCCGGGCTCTGTAAACCGAAAGTGGGAATTGAAGCCTTTTGATCTCCGTGATCTGAAACGTGTTATGAGTGAGTGGCAGAACAAGCTTTATAACAAGGGCTGGAATGCTCTGTATTTTGAAAATCATGACCAGCCACGTGTGATCTCCAGATGGGGAAATGACACTACTTACCGCGAGGAATGTGCAAAGGCTTATGCTACCGTTCTCCATGGTATGCAGGGAACTCCTTATGTATATCAGGGAGAGGAGATCGGTATGACAAACGTGCAGTTCCCGCTGGAGGAGTACGAGGATATCGAGGTTCGTAATGCATATCAGGATCTTGTCGTTAAGAACAAAACCATTTCTGAGGATGATTTCCGCAAGGCAGTATGGAACAAGAGTCGTGACAATGCCAGGGTTCCTATGCAGTGGGATGACAGCGAAAATGCAGGATTTACAACCGGTAAGCCATGGTTCCGCCTTTCTGATCGTTACCAGGAGATCAATGTAAAAAAAGCTCTGGAAAAAAATGATTCCGTGTTTTATTATTATAAGGATCTGATCTGTCTTCGTCATGAGGAAGAACTTCTTACAGAAGGTGACTATCAGCTCCTTCTTCCGGAAGACGAGAAGATCTTTGCATATTTAAGAACTTCCGACAAAGAGCAGTGGATCGTGGTGGCAAACCTTTCTGAGGATACGGTAAGTACAGAAGGTCTTGCAAAATATGTGTCCGATAAAGAGGATATTAAGATTGCAAACTATAAGGACAGAACAGGGATCAAAGCGGACTTAAGACCGTACGAGGCGTTTATGATGAGGATCCGGTAATTCCTGAGCTGTTGTATATGTAGTAGTAAAGTGGAAGAAAAGTCTCCGCTTTACAGAGAGCAGGTATGAGTATTTGTGCGTATCTGTACTGCCAAAGGATATCCGGGTGCAGTGCAGATGCGCTTTTTGCCTGTGAGGAGAAGACAAACAGGAGGAATTTATGGAAAAATATATCATTGCAGTGGATATGGACGGAACTCTTCTGAACAGTGAGAATAAGATTTCTGAAAGGAACAGAAATGTTCTGCAGCGTCTGATCGATGACGGACATTATGTGGTGCCTGCAACCGGAAGGACCAGAGAGCTGATCCCCCGGGAGTTTTCTGTGCTCCGGGGTGTGAAATGGGGAATCGTGGAAAACGGCTGTGTTGTCTGGGATTACGATAAAAATGAGATGATCTGGCGAAAAACCATGCCAAAAGGAATGGTAAGTAAAATTCTGAAGGATGTGGAAAACAGCGGCGCAAAAGGCTGGATCGCAGAGGCTTATGCAAACGGAATTGCCTATTCTGATGCGGATGCCAGAGATTATGTGGCATCTGTAGTGGATAAAGATCTGCTGGAAAAAACTTTTGTAGATTATTTTCTCAGCAGACATGTATATGTTAAGGATTTTTATCATCAGAAAGATATTCTGGATCAGGCAGAGAAGATCAATATTTATTTTGATGATATGGAGACCAGCAGGGCACTTCGTGAGAAATGGAAGGATCTGGATGATGTGGCAGTGACTACTTCTATCAGCGGTAATGCGGAGTTTAATGCAGCAGGCGTGGATAAGGGTGTGGGTCTTGCCATGCTTCGCACAAAGCTTGGTATTGACCGGATGCATGTGATCGCTTTCGGAGATAATGAGAATGATCTGGAAATGCTGGAGGGGGCGGGCATTGGTGTTGCCATGGGCAACTCCAAACAGTATGTAAAGGATGCCGCCAATGAGGTGACCGGAGATAATGATCATGATGGTGTGGCGGAATTTCTGGAGAGGTTTTTCGGGCTGTAAGCTGTGGGCGATCGTGATCGCTGACATAAGAGACAGGGAAATGTATTTTTCTCTGTCTTTTTTTATTTTCATTTTCTGTGATATAAGGTATGATAAACGAAGAGGATGAGGGGATTGTCGGCTTTGACCGGTAGTTCCCAGTGAAAATTTTTTGAGGAGATCAGGAGGATATTTTTTAATGAAAAATCTGATACCGAAGCGTGTGATGGAGTATATCATTATCACATTTGCTGTTGTTCTGATGGATGTGGGGATTTATGTGTTTAAGTTTCCGAATAATTTTTCCTTTGGTGGTGTTTCGGGTATGGCGGTTGTGTTTTCGCATTTTATTCCGATGACGTCTGCGCAGATCAACCTGGTGATCAATCTTATTTTGCTGGTGATCGGGTTTGTTATTCTTGGCAGAGATTTTGGAGTGAAGACGGCTTATGTTACGGTTGTTTCTTCTTTGCTTCTGAATGTGTTTGAGAAGGCTTTTCCTATGGACAGGGCGCTGACGGGGAATATTATGCTGGAGCTTTGTTTTGCGATCATTTTGCCGGCGTTGGCTGCGGCGCTGCTGTTTTTTGAGAATGCTTCGGGTGGTGGCACGGATATTGTGGCGATGATCATTAAGAAGTATTCTACGATGAATATTTCGGGTGCGTTGTTTGTGGTGGATTGTGTGATCGTTGTTGTTTCGTTTATGGTGTTTGATCTTACTACGGGGCTTTGTTCTGTGCTGGGGCTTATGGCTAAGACGTTGATGATCGATAAGTCTATTGAGAGGATGAAGCTGAATAAGTATTTTACGATCATTTCCAGTAAGCCGGATGAGATCTGTGAGTTTATTATGAATGGGTTGGAGCGGAGTGCTACGGTTTATCATGGGGAGGGGGTTTATTCGCATAAGGATAAGAAGATTATTTTGACGGTTGTTGATGTTAGGCAGGCGGTGTTGCTGCAGAGGTTTATTGATGAGGTGGATCCGCAGGCGTTTTTGATGGTTACTAAGAGTAGTGAGGTTGTTGGGAAGGGGTTTATGAGTTATATTTGATGCAATCGTATGGGATTATTGTATGCTGATCGTAGGTGATTGTGTATGATTGTAAGCTGATGGAATTAGGAGAGCGTTCTTTGTGGTCTGGATGGGCTGCGGGGCGCTCTTTTTTTGTGGTGGAGGGTGGAGGGCGGATGGCGGATGACGGACGCCGGGGAGACGGGTGCCGGTTGGCTCCGGGCTTCGTCGGGGGCTGGCTTCTAGGCTGCCGGAATTCTGCTAAAACCGTTTTTAAAAAGTCCGAACTCGCGGCTTGCTGCCGCTCAGACAGCGGACTTTTTAAAAACAACGCAGATTTCCGCCAGCCAAGAATCAGCTCCCCTCCTGCAGAGTCGTAGCCAACCGGCACCCGTCTCCCCGGCTGTTCGATTCCGGGCGGGAGGTAGTGATGGGTGTGTGGGGCGACTGGCGGAAGTGGGGATTGATGAGGGCTGGAGGATTGAGTGGATTCCCGGGAGTTGGATGAGCCATCAGCGCTGCGCTGGATGGCTGGGAGGAAAGGCTGAGTTTCCTGTGGCCTGAAGGTGAGGGATGTGCCATCGTCGCTGCGCTGGATGGCTGGGAGGAAGGGATGAGTTTCTTGTGGAAGCCATCGTCGCTGTGCTGGATGGCTGGGAGAAAGGTTGAGTTTCCTGTGGTGAAGGTGATGGCTGGGGCATCGTCGCTGTGTTGGATGGCTGATTGGTGTGTGAAGGTTTTGTGAAAGGGGTTTGACAGGTGGGGGTTTTTATGGTAGGATACACACTTGCGTAACAAATTTAATAAAAATGTAACAAAATGGCGAATGAGGAGCGTGGCGAAGTGGATTGTGAATGTCTGCCTGAATGGGTGGGTGCTGCTGCGTGGTTTTCTGAGAGGAGTTTTATTGTTTATGTTTTATAAGAAATTTGCTGCTGTTGTTCTGAGTGCTGTTCTTGTGGGTGTGGTTCCTTCTGTTGTTTTTGCGGATGTGGATGGTGTCAGTGCTGTGTCTGATGGAGATGTGGAGGAGCTTTCTATTGAGGATGATTTTTCGGATGGTGCGGATTCTATTTCTGCTTTTGCCAGTGCTCTGGCGGATAAGACGGTTTCTGAGGTTCAGGGGTATCAGGAGGCGAAGGCTGAGGCTGAGGTGATCGCACAGGAGAGGCTTGAGGCTGAAGCGGCTGCTGAGGCTGCGCGTAAGGCGGAAGAGGAGCGGAAGGCTGCTGAGGAGGCGCGTCTGGAGATGCGGCAGGGGATTGTGGATTTTGCGCTGCAGTTTGTGGGGAATCCTTATGTTTATGGTGGTACTAGTCTGACTAACGGGGCGGATTGTTCGGGGTTTGTGATGTCAGTGTTTGCGGAGTTTGGGTATGAGCTTCCTCGTGTTGCTGCGGCTCAGTGTGCGGCTTCCGAGAAGAAGGATGTTTCGGATATTGAGGCTGGTGATCTGGTTTTTTATGGTGATGGTGGTATTGATCATGTGGCTCTTTATATTGGTGATGGCAAGATCGTTCACGCCAGTACAGCAGCTACAGGGATTAAGGTTTCCGACTATGATTACCGGGCTCCGGCTGCGGTTGGTTCGTTTGTGGCTTAGGATATAGATATAAATGATTTACTGATATGAAATATAAACTGTCTGCGGAGATTTTTTGGTTGGGTTGGCTGAAAAATAGCTGCAGGCAGTTTTTTTGCAGAAAAATAGTGTATAATTTAACCGAATCAAGTAAGTCTCCTGCGGGTTGCGAAAAGCAATAAGCAGTGGGTGGGGACTCGAAAAAAATTCAGAAAGGTTGTGGGGTTATGAATACGAAGGAAATCAGTGGCAGGCGGCAGATGGAGTTTTTGACGGGGTTTGATTTTGTCAGAGAAGCGGGTACTGCGGGGGAAGTGAAGGCGGCGAAGATGATCCGGGATACTTTGGACAGCTTCGGAGTGAAGAATCGGATGGAGGAGTTTGATTTTTGGGGTTTTCGGATCAATAGAGCGGTGCTTAAGGTTGTGGAGCCTTATCAGAAGGAGTATGTGGTGACCGGGTATGGAAGATGTGGAAATACTGGGGCAGAAGGTCTGAAAGCGGATTTTTTGTATGTGGAGAATGGGGATGCTGTCAGTCTTTCCCGGGCGAAGGGTAAGATCGTTATGGTGAATGGCCGGGTGAGTGGTGATGTGTATCAGAGACTGGTGAGCGCCGGAGCTGTTGGTTTTATCAGTGTGGAGGGTTCTCCGCTGGATGAAGGAGTGGACAGGGTTCCCTGTCAGCGTAGCCTGCCGATGATCTTTCCGGGAAATGCAGAAGGAGAGATAGAAGGATTGTCGGAGTCTTCAGAGGATATTCACGAGATGCAGGAAAAATATAGTGGTAGGATCCCGGGTGCGAATCTTCATTATAAAGATGCGGTGGAGCTGGTGACGGAGGGTGCAGCTGTGGTTTGTCTGGCTGTAGAACAGGAAGTGACGGCCTGTACATCCCGAAATGTAGTGGCGAGGATTGAAGGTACGGATAAGAAAGATGAGATTTTAACGCTTACGGCGCATTATGATTCGGTACCGGAGGGACCGGGGGCCTATGATAATATGGCTGGGGCAGCGATCATCATGGAGCTTTGCAGATATTTTCAGCAGTATAGACCGCGCAGGACTATGGAATTTGTGTGGTTTGGTGCTGAGGAGAAGGGTTTGCTGGGCAGCCGGGATTATATCAGAGTTCATGAGAGTGAGCTTGGAGCGCATCGTTTTAATATGAATGTAGATCTGGCCGGGCAGCTGATCGGAGGAAATGTTCTGGGAGTGACGGGAGAGGCTTCTGTTTGTGATAAGCTTCTTGAGATCGCTGACGGAGCAGGGATCGGAGCGTCTGTGAAGAATCAGATCTGGGGAAGTGATTCCAATTCTTTTGCATGGAAGGGAATTCCGGCCATGACTCTGAACCGGGATGGTTTTGGCATGCATACCCGTTATGATACGATTGATCTGCTGTCTGCCTGGTCGTTGGAGAGAAGTGCGATCCTTCTGGGATGTATTGCAGATGAACTGGGGAATGCGGAGGTTTTCCCATTTGAGAGAAAGATGCCGGAGAAATTTATCGGAGAGCTGGATGAATATATGTGCAGATAGTAAAAATCTGATTTTATCTGCTCATAACTGGATATTTGTTATGGAACTGTGGGGACTTGTCTGTTTCGGGAAGAGTACAGACAAGTCCTCATAATTTATTCAATATTTTCAATGTTTATTGACTTTTATAATTCCGCAAGGGAACATGTGGCTTTGAGTCAGGGGGATATTTGCAGCTTTGTAAGGGATTCCCGGAACAGGGGGCAAGCGGAGATTCGCAATTGAACCAGTGGAATTACTTGATTTGATCAAAATACGATAAAACAATAAAAAATAATACAAAATAATTGACAGTAAGATATCAAACTGTTATACTGAAATCACAGGCTTTCCAGGGATCAATGCGCCGGATATTGTTTTGCGGAGTATTGATTTCTGGAACTTTTATCACAGAAAAATCAGGAATGAGGAGATAGGACCATGTTTACAGAAGAACGACAGAATGCAATAGAGAAATGTCTCCGCGAAAAAGGAAAAGTCAGGGTCAAAGAATTAAGCGAGATGTTTCAGGTTACGGAGGACTGTATCCGCAAGGATCTCAAGATCCTTGAAAATGCAGGCAGATTAAAGAGGACTTACGGCGGAGCGATCCTGTCACAGGAGTATCCTCTGGAGAGAAACGTAGTAGACAGGCGTATGTACAATCTTGATAAGAAGAAAGTGATCGCTGCGAAAGCCTTCAAGCTGATCAAAAATAACGAAACGATCTTTCTGGATGTTTCCACTACAAATATAGAGCTGGCAAGGCTTATCGCTTCGTCGGGCATGCATGTTGTGGTTGTCAGCAATATGATCGATATCTTGCAGATCCTTGCTGCGAATCCGTCCATCACGGCCATAGGCACAGGGGGGACTATGTACCGTTCGGTGAATGGATTTATGGGAGCTGCGGCCATTGAGGTGATCAAGCAGTACAGCTTTGACCGGGCATTTTTGGGAAGCTGTGGCGTGGATATGACAGATTTTGCAGTTACTACATCCGGAGTGGAGGATGGATTGACCAAGAAGGCGGCAGTGCAGAGCAGCAGACATAAATATGTGGTTATGGAGAGAGAGAAGTTTTATTTTAACGAATCTTATAAATATACACATTTTGATGATATCAGCGGGATCATTACCGATGAATTTCCGGATGATACCATTGTGAACATACTGAGGAATACCGGAGTGAAATTACTCTGAGTAGACAGTAACAAAGGGGGATTTTTACATGAAAGACTATATTCTGGAAACCTGTGTGGATTCTGTGGAATCCGCCATGGCAGCAGCCGAGGGTGGTGCGGACAGATTGGAGCTTTGCAGCAATCTGATCATCGGGGGAACAACTCCCGGCCCATGGCTTTTTGAGGAAATAAGGAAGCGTTCAGATATCAGGATCCATGCGCTGATCCGTCCGCGGTTTGGAGATTTCTGTTATACAGATGCGGAATTTTCTATGATAAGGAATGCCGTAAAGGATTTTCGCAAAATGGGAGCGGAGGGTGTCGTGGTAGGTATCCTGAAACCGGATGGCACCTTGAATATGGAACAGATGAAAGAACTGATGGATGCTGCGGGAGATATGTCTGTTACGCTGCACAGGGCTTTTGATGTGTGCGCAGATCCGATCGAGGCTATGGAACAGGCGATCTCTCTGGGAATCGATACGATCCTTACCTCCGGACAGAAGAATACCTGCCTTCAGGGTGCGGAGCTTCTGAAGGAACTGGAAACCAGGAGTCAGGGACGTATCACCATCCAGGCGGGGAGTGGCGTCGGTGCGGAAGTGATCCGCCAGCTTTATCCCCTTACCGGGATCAAGGCTTATCATATGAGCGGCAAGGTTGTAACGGACAGTGCGATGCAGTTTCGCAAGGAAGGTGTCAATATGGGACTTCCGACATTCAGTGAATATGAGATATGGCGTACAGATATTGAAAATGTTCGTGCTGCAAAGAAAGTTCTGGAGGAATTATAATGGCTGAGGGGAAGATTTTTCTGAAAGAAAACCGTGATCGGATCGAAAAAAAATATCGGGAGCAGATGATGGGGTTACCGCAGGTTTTTGCGGAGATTGATAAAAAGCTTGCGGAATGCACAGACGAAGTGGCTCTGGCGTGCAAATATTTATATGCGTTCATGCCGTACAGTGATATCGGAAATTACGCGTTTGAAGTATTCCTGGATTATGCGGAGAATGGCGTATATTTATGGAAGGAAAACTCCGGGGTGGCAGAGCTGCCGGAGGAAATCTTTTTGAATTATGTGCTGTTTCACAGAGTAAATGAGGAGGAGATCGCACCCTGCCGTACATTTTTCCGCAGGGAGATCGGAGAGAGAACTGAGGGAATGAGTTTCCGGGAAGCTGCCCTGGAGGTGAACTACTGGTGTGCACAGGAGGCTACCTATCATTGTACAGATGATCGTACCCTGTCTGCACTTGCCGTATACCGCAGAGGAAACGGAAGATGCGGAGAGGAATCTGTATTTACCGTTAATGCACTGAGAAGTGTTGGTGTACCTGCCCGTCAGGTATATGCACCAAAGTGGTCTCATTGTGATGACAATCATGCCTGGGTGGAAATCTGGTGCGATGGAAGCTGGTATTTTCTGGGAGCCTGTGAGCCGGAGGAGATCTTGAATAAGGGATGGTTTACCAACGCTTCCTCAAGGGCCATGATGGTCCATTCAAGAGTTTTTGATACCATGATCCCGGAGGGAGAAGTGATCGGCAAAGATGGTATGGTGACTATGCTCAACGAGCTGAAACGATATGCACTGACAAAAGAGATCACTGTGTCCGTAAAGGATTCACATGGAAAACCGGCAGAAGGTGCAGAAGTTTCTTTTGAGGTGCTGAATTATTCAGAATATTCCTCGATTGCAGAACTGAAAACCGACAGCCTGGGAAAAGTCCGCCTGACAACAGGGCTTGGAAGTATCCATATTTCTGCAAGGATGTATGCAGAGGGAGAATGGCTGCATGCAGAAAACAGCATGGATACAAAAACAGAGGATTGTTGTGAGATCTGTCTGATGCCCGTAGGAAAGGAAAAGGGTATTTTTTATGAGGAGTGGACGGAGATCGATATGATCGCACCTCATGATGCACCTGTAAATAAAGATATGCCAACACCGGAGCAGAAGGAAAGAGGTAGCAGACGTCTGGCAGAGGCAAACGCTTACAGGGAACAGAAGGTAAGAAACCTGAGCAATCTGGAGTGTCGGAAATTCCTGGAAAAAGAAACTGGAGATTCTTCAATGAGAAAAAAACTCCTTGAAGTCCTTACAGAGAAAGACAGAACAGACTGTATCAGCCAGGTTCTGGAGGAGCACCTGAAATTTGCATTATCGTATGAAAAAAACATGGATGCAGATATTTTTGTACCATATGTACTGAACCCGAGAGTTGACGATGAAGTTTTGCAGAAATACAGAAAAGCGATTCTTGAGCAGCTGTCGGAAGAAGAAAAAAATATGCTACAAAAGGAGCCGGCGAAGATCTGGAAGTGGATTGAGGATAAGATCGTTTCCAGCCCGGAGAAAGAACGCAGCAGTGTGATCACTACGCCGTCTGGATGTCTGAAAACGGGAACAGGAAGTCTTCTGTCAAAGAAGATCCTTTTTGTGGCAATGGCGAGAACGCTGGGAATTCCGGCACGCCTGAACCCTCATGACCGTTCCATGGAGTATATGAAAAACGGAAAATTCATCCCGGTATCTGCGGAAACGGAGAAAAAGGCATCGATCCTTCTGAAGGCAAGTGCGGATACACAGTGGAAATATTTCCAGAACTGGAGCATCGCAAAACTGGAAGCCGGAAAATATATCACACGGAAGCTGGAAGCCGAAAATTTCAGAGATCAGGTGATGAAGCTGCCGCTGGAAGCGGGAAATTACAGGATCCTTACCTCAAACAGATTGCCAAATGGAAATATATTTGCAGCGGAGTATTATTTTGAGGTTCAGATCGGAGAAATGAAGAGGGTGGAGCTGGCATTTCGAAATGCAAACCTGGAAGACATGCTGGAGAATATTTCCATACCGGAATTTACTCTCAGAAAAGAGGATGGAAGCACCGTGAAGGCGTCAGAACTGACGGCAGATGGGAAGCATATCCTGGCGTTTCTGGAAGAGGAGAAAGAACCGACGGAGCATATCTTAAATGAGATGATGGAGCAGGAAGAAGCCTTTTCCCGATATGCGAAGAGAATCATTTTTGTAGTAAAAAGCAAAAAAGCGCTGGAGACACCTACCCTTTCAAGAGCACTTGGCAAGCTTGGAAATGTCCAGATCTTATATGATGATTTTTCAGAGATCATCAATACACTGGGAAGAAGAATGTACGTAGATCCGGATAAGCTTCCGCTGATCATTGTGACAAACAAAAGCCTGAATGGGATTTATGCAACCAGTGGATACAATGTGGGAACCGGAGATATGCTGTTGAGACTGATGTGACAGATATATCGGATATATACAGAAGGAACACAGACCGTATCATCGACTGTGTCGGTGACGGTCTGTGCCCCTGGGAAAGCTGTGAAATTATTGCAGTGGTTCAGATGCTCAGAATATGAAGGCAGATCGGAATGAGAATGCCTGTTGTGCTTCCCAAAATTGCCGTAATAAAAGTTGTTTTGCATTACTTACCATCAGAATAGAGATTACGCACAGAATCCCGGTAAATGCATTCCGGCTTCAGGCGGATCGTCCTTGGAAAATCGCAGTAGTCTCCATTCATTCTGCGAAGCAGCAGATCACAGGCCTGCTCTGCCAGATCTGCCAGCGGCTGACGGACAGCGGTCAGCTGAGGAGAAAGCAGCATGGACAGTTCAAAATCATCAAAGGAGACAACAGACAGGTCTTCCGGGATACGGATGCCAAGGCTGTAGATCGCTTCATAAATACCGAGGCATAGTGTATAGTTCGCAGAAAATACGGCAGTCGGACGTTCCGGAAGATTCCATAATTTCTGTATTGCCTGATATCCAAGGTCGTTTGCGTAATTTCCAGCGATGATATAATCGGGGTTAACAGGAATATTGTAGTCTTCCAGTGCCCGGAGATATCCTTTTTTTCGTTCGCATGCAGTATAGGATGCAGGAGGACCGGTGACAAGGGCGATCTTCTGATGCCCCATTTTTATCAGATGCTCCACGATCTCATAGGCTCCGGAGGTACAGCTGGTCTGTACACAGTCTGTACGGTGGAAATGACTATGCTCTTCCAGCTCCACAACAGGGATCTTGGTATGTTCCACGGCAGAACAGATGTCCTTGCTCAGACAGAAAGAAGAAATGATAAGACCGTCGATCCCTGAGTGGAGCATATGGGGGATAAATTTATTGACATGATCCTTATATTTGTCGCCGCTCATAAATGTGAGAGAATAACCGTGAGCACGCATGGTGTTTTCTATTTTGCTCAGAAGAAAAGCATTATGCGGATTATTGGGAGGAGCGGATATCAGACCGATACGGTATGTCTTGGAGGAACGAAGTCCCCGGGCCGTGTTTCGTGGAACGTAATTCAGTTTCCGGATCGCTTCGTCGATCTGCTTTTTGTTTTGCGGCCGTACAGTTCCGCCGTTGATATATTTTGAAATGGTGGCCAGTGCCAGACCGGTTTCTTTGGCAATGTCCTTGATGGTTGCACTCATAAATCAATCCTTTCCGGATGCTGTACTGTTGTGCCCGGACAGGTCTTTTACAGAGCGCCGCGGGTGGAATACAATATCCAGCATGTCTATTTTTGGAAAATCCGTATAGTCTCCATGGATTCTTTTTAAAAGTAATTCCACAGCATGTTTCCCCATGCTTGTCAGATCCTGTGAGACACAGGTCATAGTCGCACTCATGGTCTTGAAAAGCGGATCATCATCAAAGCACACAAAGGAAATATCCTGAGGAACGGAAATCCGTGCCTGGCTGGCAGCGCTTAAACCACCCATTGCGGAGAGATAGCAGTCAAAAAAAACAGCAGTAGGGGGATCGGAAGAATCAATAAGCTTCTGGAAATGCAGGTTGCTCTGGGTGATGGTTTCTGCAGTGGAACCAAAAGAAACAGGGGGAAAAGAATCCTGCTGTTTCAGAAGGTCAATGCCATTTTTCTGGTATACATCCACAAAGCCCTGAATCCGCTGCTCGATGGTGTAGGCGTCCAGATACTGTTCCATGATCCAGACCTTTGTGTGGCCTTTTTCCAAAAGGTGCTCTGCCAGCAGTGCACCGCCTTTGTAATTATCAGAAATAACACAGTCTACAGGAAAATGTCTCATGGAAGCAGGAATCTGATCGAGCATTACAACCGGTATGCCGGCATTTTGCAAAAGCTGGTACAGATCATCATGCCAGCAGGATGGGAGCATGATAACTCCGTCAAAGTGCTGGGAGATAATATCCTGTATCGTATCGATCTCCTTCTGATGTTCAAAAAAGAAAGAACAGACAATAACTGTATAGCCATGATCCGTGAAATGCTTGATAATGGAATTGACAAGCTCGCCCCAGAAATAATTACCAAGATCTGAGATCAGGATACCGATGGTATGTGTGTTTTTGGCACGAAGAAGCTGGGCATTCCGGTTTGGGGTATATCCAAGCTCCTGAATTGCCTTTTCTATAAGGATACGATTTTCTTCCCGTATTTTTTTGTGGTTTATATATTTGGAGATCGTTGCGGTGGACAGGCCTGTCGCACGGGCGATATCATTGATCGTAACGTTCATGTAAAGCCTCCGGTTCTGATGCATTTACAGATAATATAGTATTTTCATATTATATCATGAAAAAGAAAATGCCTCAACACACAAGGCATTTTTTACACATAAAGTATCAGAAAAAACGAGCGTATTGTACATAAAATTGATAAAAATGAAACGTTTAACAAAACCTGATACGAAAAAGTACACAAAAACAAGACGGAATAATTGTAAAAAATAGGAAAAATGATTTTGCCCTATGATTTTACTTGAAAAGCTGCTTCGGATGCGGTAAGATAGTCTTAACAAAAAACGAAACGTTTTACGTAACAAGAAAATCAGCTATACGAAACAAGGAGAAGGTTATGGCAGACACAAAGCAGCAGTGGTATAAAGATGCCAAATACGGATTATTCATCCATTGGGGACTTTATTCCATCCTTGCAGGAGAGTGGAAAGATCCGAAGACCGGTGAGGTCACCAAGACAGACCGTATCGCAGAGTGGATCGAGAACAATCTCAACATTGACAAGGAAGATTACAGAAAGCTGAAAGATGAGTTCCATCCGGACAAATTTGACGCGGACATGTTTGTGAAAAGAGCGAAAGAACAGTGGGGTGTTAAATATATCGTTCTTACTTCCAAGCATCACGAGGGATTCGCAATGTACGATTCCAAGGTCAGTGATTTTAATGTAGTGAAGGCTGCAGGAAGAGATATCTTAAGAGAGCTTTCCGATGCTTGTAAGAAATATGACATGACAATGGGTATCTATTATTCACAGGCTCAGGACTGGGATGATGACAATGCCTATAAGAAGGATTACGAAGACAAGAACGAATGGAAGCCGGAATTCCGTACATACTTCGATGAGAAATGCAAACCGCAGTTAAAAGAGCTTCTTGAGAATTACGATAATATTTCCCTGATCTGGTTTGATACTCCGATGGGAATGACCGCAGACGAAGCTCAGGAATTAAGAGACTGGGTTAAGGGTATTAAGCCTGATTGCATCATCAGCGGACGTATCGGACACCAGAAGGGCGATTACATGACCACCGGTGATAACTTTATCCCACGTCTTCCATACGACGGTGACTGGGAAGTACCGGCAACTGTAAATGATACATGGGGTTATAATAAATACGATACAAACTGGAAGAATCCGGATGATATCCTGAACCTTCTTCTCAAGATCGTCGGCAGAGGCGGAAATTACCTGCTGAACGTAGGACCAATGGCAGACGGAACTGTTCCGGAAGCTTGTGTCGAGGTTATGAATGAGGTTGGTAAATACGTGACTGAGAATGCGGAAGCAATTTACGGAACCAAGAATGTTGGTATCTATCCGTATGAGATCCCGAGCATTGAATTTACAAAGAGACCACATAAGCTTTACGTACACGTCCTTGCACCGAGATATCGAGTTGAACTGCTGAACATCGGTAATCAGTTAAAGGGTGCATATGTGGTAAGCACAGGAGAAAAGCTTCCGTGCCGCGCATTAAAGTGCTGTGAAGGAAACTCGATGATAGAGGTAGAGCTTCCGGAGAAGCTTCAGGGGGCAAAGAACTACTGTGTATGCCTGGAGCTTGAGGAAGAAGAGCCGATCTTTGAGGCGATCATCGATTGATCAATTTATGAACATCAATGGGAAAACTATATAATAAAAAATCATATTAAGGGAGGATTTATTCATGAAGAAACGAATGAAAAAAGTTGCAACACTGTGTCTCGCCGGTGTAACAGCAATGTCAACAGTAGGCGTAACAGGAAGCGCCGTATTTGCAAAGGGTGACACAAACTACGATGTAGACAATATGGATTTTGAAAACGTTGAGCTTCGTGTAGCATTCAGATTTAACAACGGATCTGATACAGACGGACAGGCTAAATGGTATTACAAAGCACTTGATGAGTTCAACAAAGAGAACGAAGGAAAGATCCATGTAACAGATGAGAGTATTTCTACAGAGTCTGATTACGAAGAGAAGCTTACAACAGATTTCGCTTCCGGTAATGTACCGAACGCATTCCTTCAGTATGGCGGAAGCCGTACAAGAGAGTATGTAGATGCAGGATATATACTGGATCTGACACCATACTTTGAACAGTATCCGGAATGGAAAGAGGGAGTTCAGGATTTTGCATGGGAGACAACACAGTTTGACGGCATTGAAGGAACCTATGGTATTCCGTGGTCCGCTTATCAGCTCTGCCTCTACTACAACAAAGATTACCTTGATCAGGTTGGCGTAGATGTTCCGGAGTCCTGGGATGATCTTGTTGATGCCTGCGCAAAATTAAAAGATGCAGGAATCCAGCCATTCAACTACTCTGACAAAGATAACTATCACTTCGAGCATCTGATGAGTGCTCTTGCTCTGAAAGCTTACGGAACAAGCATCGCAGATGATCTTGCAAGCGACAAAGAAGCTTACAACGGCGAGAAGATGGTTGCAATCTATCAGAAGATGAAAGATATGATCGATGCAGGATACTGGGGAGACGGAATCCTCAGCACAGACTTCAACACAGAGAGAAATATGTTCGAGGCAGGAAAAGCTGCATTCACAGTTGACGGAACATGGAACTGCGGTAACTTCCAGAATGACTCCGATACAACTCTCTTCGATGCTCAGAAGATCGGTGTTACAAGAATTCCTTATATCGACGAAGCAAACAAGACTGTAGAGATGGGCGGCGGTTCTGATACATACTACATCACTACATTAAACAAGAGCGATGAGGAAATCGCAGCAACTGTTAAATTCATCAAATACCTTACAAGTGTAGATTCCATCAACGAAATGTGCAAATCCAGCCCGACAACATATGCTGAGAAGGTTACGATTGATACAGGTAACTATCTGCTTGACGATGTAAATGCGATCATGGCTGAGAATACAGAGTCTAAACTTGAGATTCCTACATATGACAGCAACACAGCAGCTATGGATACAATCCGTAATTCTCTTCAGGCATTAGCGACAGGCGCAAGTGCACAGGAAGTTGGAGACGATATCGTTGACAAAATGTCTGCTTACGAATAAAGAGAATTTTGACTGAACGCATGATGTGTGGATAAGAGAAACAGGGGGAAGCATCATCTGCTTCCCCTTGTTTATTACGGAGGTATACATATGGCAGGTAAATCTGTACCAAAGGTAAAACAGAAGCTGGATAAAAAAGATCTTACGCTTTCTTTAGCGTTCCTTCTTCCGGCAATTTTAATAACTGTTATTTTTGTCATCTACCCTGTTTTTGATACCGTAGGCTTATCATTCCGTAAATGGAACGGTATGTTTGGTGCGGCAAAGCAATGGGTAGGACTTGAGAACTATCAGAAGATTTTTTCAGATAAGCTGTTCTGGAATGCAATGCTCAACAGTGTGTACTTTATGATCGGTGGTTTCGTTATCCTGATGCCGCTTTCATTTGGTCTCGCAATGCTGGTAACTGCAAAGATCAAGGGAACCGGATTCTTCAGAACCTGCTACTTCCTTCCGAATATGTTAGGAACAACAGCAGTAGCCCTGATGTGGACATTTATGTTAAATCCGAACTTTGGTATCTTTAATACCATTGAAAATATTTTCGGCCTTCATGGTACGATCCCTGATGTGCTGACGATAAAGACTGTAAACGTCTGGATCGTTGTTCTGGTAAACGAATGGATGTATGCCGGATATAACATGCTGATCTTTGCAGCTGGTCTGGTGGCGATCCCTGATGAGTTAAATGAGGCTGCAGCGCTGGATGGTGCTACAGGATGGCAGAGGATCCGCTATATCATCCTTCCTCTGATGAAAAACTCCTTCAAGGTATTCTCTATTTTGTGTATTACAGGATGTCTGAAAGTATTCGATATCATCTGGGCAATGACAAGAGGAGGCCCGAACGATATCAGCTCCACACCTTCAATCATGCTTTATACACAGGGATTCTCCTATAAGCTGTTCGGACGAAGCAGTGCATACGGCGTTATTCTGTTAGTGCTGGGTGTTGTGCTGAGTCTTGTGACCAATCATTTGTTCCGTGAAGATAAAGATCTTGCAATGTAGGCGGAAGGAGAAGAGACGATATGGAAAAAACAGCTAATAAACAGAAAATGCATGGAGGAAAGATAGCGCTGTACATTATCGCGATCCTGTGGACAGTTGTTACACTGTTTCCGGTAGTAGTGACCGTAATGGCTTCCTTCAAAACAAACTCAGAGATTTACCTGAACCTGTTAAGCTTCCCTAAGAAGATTATGTTCCAGAACTATATCAGCGCAAACAAAACAGCGGATGCATTGAATACCATCAAGAACTCCCTGGTTGTAGCGACTCTGACAACTGTATTTAATACTGTAGTCGGAATGATGGCAGCATACATCTTATCAAGAAAAGATTACAAATTCCTGAAATGGGTATATGTATTCTTCATGATCGGAGTAATGGTTCCGGTTCACTGTACACTGATCCCGATCAACAACATTGCAACAGCATTAAATGCAAAGAACAACCTGTTCTTCCTGATCCTGATCTATGTTGCGTTTGGTATGTCCCAGGCGATATTCCTTTATACAGGATTCATGGATGGAATCTCCAGGAACCTGGATGAGGCGGCGATCATTGATGGATGTAACAACTGGCAGCTGCTGTGGAAGATCCTTTTCCCTGTTTGCAAGCCGATCATCGCAACAGAGGCGATCTTCGTATTCATCTATGGATACAGTGAACTTGTATTCTCCATGATCCTGATGACAGATACCAAATATTTCACAGTTTCACGTGCGATGCTGAACTTCTCTTCCGCGCATACACAGGAGATCGGAAGTCAGTTTGCATATGTAGTAATGTCCGTAATTCCGATGCTTATCATTTACATCGTGTTCCATAAACAGATTGAAAAAGGTATGCTTTCCGGAGCTATCAAAGGCTGATGCTTTTAATCTAAACAGGAGGAAAAAATCATGTATCAGTTTGACAGAAAAGAATATGAAAAACGTATGGAGTGGTACCAGGATGCCCGCTTTGGAATGTTTATCCACTGGGGATTATATTCTATCCCTGCAAGAGGCGAGTGGGTACGAAGCGTAGAGGAAATACCTGAGGAAGAATATCTTCCGTTTATGAAAGAATTTGATGCAAGAGACTACAATCCGAAGCAGTGGGCAAAAGAGGCCAAGGCTGCAGGTATGAAATATGTAGTCCTGACAGCGAAGCATCACGACGGCTTCTGCTTATTTGACAGTAAATACACAGATTACAAGGTAACAAATACACCGGCAGGAAGAGACCTGATCAAGGAGTATGTAGAGGCACTTCGTGAGGAAGGCCTTAAGGTTGGAATCTATTTCACACTACTTGACTGGCATCATCCGGATTATCCGCATTACGGAGACCGTATTCATCCGATGAGAAACCACAAAGAGTGCGGAAATGAGAACCGTGATTTCTCACGTTATACAGAATATCTGTATAATCAGGTAGAAGAGATCTGTACAAACTACGGACAGATCGATATCATCTGGTTTGATTTCTCCTACGACGATATGAGAGGGGAAAAATGGGGCGCAACCAAGCTGATCAACATGGTGCGCAGCTTACAGCCGCAGGTTATCATCGATAACCGTCTGGAAGCCAGCGGAGAGGGAAGAGGATCCCTGTATGAGTGTGATCCGACACCGTACCATGGCGATTTCGTAAGCCCTGAGCAGATCATCCCGCCGGAAGGAATCTGCGATAAGGAAGGCAACCCGATGGTCTGGGAAGCATGCTTCACCATGAACAACAACTGGGGATACTGTGCAAACGATCATTATTACAAACCGGCTTCCATGCTGATCAAGAAGCTGGTAGAGTGTGTTTCCAAGGGCGGAAATATGATCCTGAACGTAGGACCGGATGCCAAAGGTAAATTCCCGAAGGAATCATCTGCGATCCTGGCTGAGATCGGCCGCTGGATGGATAAGAATCATGACAGTATCTACGGCTGTGTACCGGCTGAAAACATTCCGAAGCCGGATTACGGACGTATCACCAGAAACGGAAACAAATACTATGTGCATATTTATGAGAATACACTGGGACCACTTCCGCTTCTGGGATTTGATAAGGATAAGATCGTGAAGGTGCGTGCGCTGGATGACGGACATGAGGTGCCGATCTCCAACGCATGGATGCACAGCGATTACCCGGATATCGCATTCGTTGATCTGGGACCTGACCCGGTACTTCCGGACCCGGTAGATTATGTTCTCGAAGTAGAGATGGCTGAGTAAAAAAACGAATCAATAATAAAAAAGAACAACAGGAAAAGCAGGAGATATGTGAATCTTAGTTATCCGGTTGTTCTTTTTTACCATAAGGAGAAGGGAAAAGATTATGATCATTTATACAGGAAAAGATTACTATGACGTAAGCAGAAAAGCAGCGAATATCATGTCTGCACAGATCATCATGAAGCCAAATGCCGTTCTCGGACTTGCTACAGGCTCCACACCGGTGGGAATGTACAAGCAGCTGATCGAGTGGTACAAAAAAGGAGATCTGGACTTTTCGCAGATCACATCCGTAAATCTTGATGAATACAAAGGACTTTCCGGAGATAACGATCAGAGCTATCGTTATTTTATGAACACAAATCTGTTTGACCATGTAAATATCGATAAGGCAAGAACCTATGTGCCAAACGGACTGGAAGAGGACAGTGAGAAAGCCTGTGCGGATTACAATGAGATCATCCGCAGCGTGGGTGGTATCGATATGCAGCTGCTTGGAATCGGCGGAAACGGTCACATCGGCTTCAACGAGCCGGGTGCAGCATTTGAGAAGGAGACTCACTGCGTAGACCTTACGGAGAGCACCATCAAGGCAAATGCAAGATTCTTTGAGACTATGGATGATGTGCCGAAGCAGGCATATACCATGGGTATCAAAAACATCATGACTGCAAAGAAAATCCTTCTGGTCGCTACCGGAGAGGCAAAGGCAGATGCTCTTTACAAATCTCTCTACGGACCGATTACGCCCAACGTGCCGGCATCTATCCTGCAGCTTCACCCGGATGTGACGGTAGTGGCCGATGAAGGCGCTTTAAAGCTGATCCGTGAGAAGGGACTGCTGTAAGAGATACAGAGGAAATTTCCGCGAATTAAATGAACGCAGATCACGGATATCCGTTTGAGTCAAGAGGATATCAGGGATCACTCATGGGATTTTCCTGATTTGGTTAATAAAGAAAGCTTCGATCTAACTCTCATCGATGAGCGATGTGCTCAGAGAGTGGATCGAAGCTTTTTGTGCTTTCGGGACGTAAACCTGCAGGTGGCTGCAAACAGGCCGGTGGGCCGGACATTTGCATTCTCAGGCTTTTTTCAACGTTTTGTGATAAATCATGACAGAAACGATGGCTGTAAACACCTCTGTGATCCAGAATGCGTTCCATACGCCATCAGGACCCATAAAATGGGACAGAAGATATGCGGTGGGCATGATAACGACCACATAGCGGAAAAGGGAAATTACAAGGGACTGCGTGCCTTTTCCAAGGCCTTCCATGGCACCGGAAGTGGTAACGGATACAGCAGAAACAAGAAAGCCGGCGCTGATGATCTTCAGTGCTCTGGAGCCAGCGACAATGGTTTCCGGGGTAGTTGTGAAAAGTCCCATAAGCTGTCCGGATGCCAGGAGGCAGATAACGGTTCCAAAGAGCATGATCACACAGCTGGATTCCAGGGTGAGCCGGAAGATTTTTTTCACACGCTTCATCTCGCGGGCACCGAAGTTATAACCGATCAGCGGGCGCATTCCCTGGATGATTCCGTTGGCCGGGAGATACAGGAAGGTCTGCAGTTTGTAATAAATGCCAAGGATCACCACATAGCTGTCCGAGTAAGCGGCCAGCACGGAGTTCAGAAAAGAGATCAGAAACGATGGCAGTGCCAGGTTTAGGATCGCGGGAACACCGATGGCATACAGGCTCAGATCCGTTTCTTTGCTTGTTTTCAGGGCTTTGGGCGTTACACGTACAGGAATAGGCTTCAGGATATAAAAGACCATATAGACCGCAATGGTGAGCACCTGGCCGATGCCAGTAGCCAGAGCTGCGCCCCGGATACCCAGCTTCGGGAAAAAGCCGATTCCCCAGATCAGGAACGGGTCCAGGATGATGTTGCTGATACATCCCACCAGCAGGGCGAGCATGGATACTTTCATCCGTCCTACAGCCTGGAAAAGTTTTTCGAAGAAAAGGCTGATGGCAATTACTGTGGAAAACAGGAAAACGATGGTAGAATACTCCAGCCCCATCCGGATCACGGTTTCATCCTGGGTGAACATCTGAAGGAATACGGGCATAACAGCGATGCTGATCACGGTCATCAGGATCCCGTGGATCACAGACAGAAAAAATCCGTGGGTTGCGGCAGTGTCTGCCATTTTTTTGTCGCCTGCGCCAAGGTGATAGGAAACTCTGGCGTTGATTCCGATTCCGAAGCCAATGGCAATGGCGTTGATCATGTTCTGGACCGGATAGACAAGGGACAGGGCGGTCATGGCCTGCTCGCTGATCTGTGCCACGAAGAAGCTGTCCACAATGTTGTATAGTGAGTTTACAAGCATGGAAAAGACCATAGGCAGCGCCATGGATGCCAGCAGCGGGCCGACAGGCTTTTCCTTCATAAATGTGCTGTTCATGAAAAATCCCCCTTTATATCAGAATCGTAAGAATATCAGGTGCGGAAAACAGAGCGTGTTTTTTGTGCATAATAAAAGCCACACAATCTGTCTTCTCGAATCGGACAGATTGTGTGGCGAAAAAAGTTCAAAACTGAAAAATCCACACGTTGTTTTAGTGTTTTCACATTAACAAAAAACAGTGCTGATGTCAAGACCGCACGCAGGAGAAACACCATAAAAAGCTGCAAAAAGAAAGGCTTGATATAAAATCGGAGAGGATTGGCAACATTAGACAGGTGCGTGCGGATACGGGCAATATCAGCCCTGAAAAGGTCGTTCTGGCAATATGCACAAAACTTGTCGAACCATGGTGGATAAGTGAAAAACTTTCCAAAAAGTTTTCCACATGACAAAAATCCGCAAATCCGCCAATAATCAAGTTATGCACAAATTTATCCACATTATCCACAAGGATAACCATGTGGATGACCTGATTTACATAAATAAATTTAAACATATGTTTTGTGTAAAATGATAAAATTGTAAAAAATGGGAAAAAAGTTTTTAAAACTATTGACATTTTTAAATTCTAAATATCATAAAATTTATTGCAAAAAAGACATAATATAAAAGAATAAAAACAAATAATCAGATAATAGTAAATGAATTCTTGAAAAACTAATCTATTTAAAAAGGGGACTATCGGATGTATGGAAATGAGGATAAAAAAGAACAGTGCCCAGTTAAAACGATCACTGCAAGGTGTTGAAAAGTCATTTTCAGGTGTGGATAAATGTGGATAACCAAAAAATCCTCCGCAGAACCGGAAAGATCTGCGGAGGATTTTTTTAACTATTTTGTTTCATACGTTTGATCACCTTCAGACGTGTAAACTCTTCACGCTCTTTTTCTTCCAGAGCATTGGTGATATCTCGGGTGAGAGTTTCGTATCTGGGGATGGTGATGTTTTTCAGCGCATTGGCACGCTTCTGGGTTTTTTTGATGTTGGTGGCAAGACGGATGGCGGCGTTTTCGATCATGGAGAGCTGGATAGACAGCTCCTTTACACGCTCGAAGGCGGCTTTGGCCTCGTCCAGGGACAGCTTGGTGCTGTAGTAGGCGTAGGTAGGAGTATTGCCGGCTTTTTTATCGTATTCCACAAGCGGGATCTCAGTTCCCATGACACTCCTGGTCTTGATCCGGATGGAATTTTCCACAGGAACGGTATGGGAGATCTGATCTACAAAAGCGATTCCGATCTCCATGTTTGCTTTCTGCAAAGCAGCGTAGGCAGTGCGGAAAGTCTCATCGATCTGGGTCTGGATATCCTTTGCCTGGTCGATCAGCTCCATCATTTCACGGATCAGGATATTACGCTTTTTGTCCATAAGCTCATAGCCCTGTTTGGAAAGAGCCAGAGAGTTTTTTGCAAGTATGAGATTTCCCTTGGTGGGAAAGGTATTCGGATCCATAAAATCACCTCACTAACGGACGGTTTCTCTGTAATACTGATCCAGAACTTTGGTATCGATACGGTCGAGCTCTTCTCTTGGAAGAAGGCCAAGAAGCTCCCAGCCCTTATCCAGAGTTTCGATGATGCTTCGATTCTCTGTTTCTGACTGTCCTACAAACTCTGCCTCGAAGGCTTTTCCGAATACAAGGTACTGCTTATCCAGCGGAGAAAGCTCATCCTCACCGATAACGGATGCCAGAGCTCTTGCATCGCCTACCTTTGCGTAGCAGGAGAAGAGCTGGTTGGCAACATCCTGATGATCGGCACGTGTGAAGCCTTCACCGATACCGTCCTTCATCAGACGGGACAGGGACGGCAGAACGTTGATCGGCGGGTAGATCGCCTGTCCATGAAGCTGACGGTCCAGTACGATCTGGCCCTCGGTGATATATCCGGTAAGGTCAGGAATCGGGTGGGTGATGTCGTCGTTTGGCATGGTCAGGATCGGGATCTGGGTTACAGAACCGGTGCCTCCACGGACGATTCCCGCACGCTCGTAAAGAGTTGCCAGTTCACTGTACAGATATCCCGGATAACCTTTTCGGGAAGGAATCTCACCTTTTGAGGAGGAAACCTCTCGCATAGCCTCGCAGAAGGAGGTGATGTCAGTCAGGATAACCAGGATGTGCATGCCTTTTTCAAAAGCAAGATATTCAGCGGCTGTGAGGGCGATCTTCGGTGTCAGAAGACGCTCTACAACCGGATCGTTGGCAAGGTTCAGAAACATTACAACGTGGTCGGAAGCACCGCTTTCCTCGAAGGTCCTGCGGAAGAATTCGGCTACGTCGTATTTAACGCCCATTGCTGCAAAAACAATAGCGAATTTCTCATCGGAGTCTGCGCCAAGGGAAGCCTGCTGAACGATCTGTGCAGCCAGCTTGTCATGAGGAAGACCGTTTCCGGAAAAGATCGGCAGCTTCTGGCCGCGGATCAGGGTGGTCAGTCCGTCGATGGCGGAGATGCCGGTGTTGATATAGTTTCGCGGATATTCACGGGTTACCGGGTTCAGCGGAAGTCCGTTGATATTCAGGCTGACTTCCGGTGTGATCTCGCCAAGTCCGTCAATGGGCTGGCCGATACCGTTGAAGGTACGTCCCAGGATCTCCGGGGAAAGCCCGATCTCCATAGGATGTCCGGTAAGACGTGTGTGTGTATTGCCGAGGGACATATTATCAGTTCCCTCAAAAACCTGGATAACAGCCTTGTCCTCATAGATTTCCACGATACGGCCGATCTTCTGTGTGCCGTCTTCCATGTGGAATTCCACGATCTCCTCGTAAGATGCGTTTTTGACACCCTCAAGGACAACAAGAGGGCCGTTTATTTCACTCAGGCCAAGATATTCGATTGCCATAAACTGATCCCTCCTTTAACCGTTTCTTTCCAGTACGTTGTCGTAGAAGCGGTCGATATCTTTATGATACTCATCAAAACGTTCCAGTTCTTTGTTTGGAACTTCGTATTTGATGGCGATGATACGTTCGAAGATATTATCCTCTTTCAGTACGGAAACCGGCATGCCACGGTTTACAAGGGCACGGCATTTCTCGTAGAGATAAAGGATGGTTTCCATCATCAGGAACTGTTTTTCCATTGGGACACTGGTGTCCTCCTGGTGAAAAGCGTTCTGCTGCAGGAAGCCCAGACGGATAACCCTGGCAATCTCCAGTGTCAGTTTCTGGTCATCCGGAAGAACGTCGCTTCCGATCAGTTTTACGATTTCCATAAGAGAACTTTCCTGATTGAGGATCGCCATGATCTGGTTTCTGTCGTAGACAAATTTCGGGGAGACATGCTCTCTGTACCAGGGAGTCAGGTCCTCCAGATATTCGCTGTAGCTGGTCAGCCACTGGATGGCAGGGAAGTGACGGGCATAGGCAAGAGCCTTGTCCAGTCCCCAGAAACAGCGGACAAAACGTTTGGTATTCTGTGTGACCGGCTCGGAGAAATCACCACCCTGAGGGGAAACTGCACCGATAATGGATACGGAACCCTCTGTTCCGTTCAGGTTCTGCATCATTCCCGCGCGCTCATAGAAGGCGGAAAGCTTACTTGCCAGATATGCAGGGAAGCCTTCCTCTGCAGGCATCTCCTCCAGACGTCCGGAAAGCTCACGGAGAGCCTCGGCCCATCGGGATGTGGAGTCTGCCATGATCGCTACATCATAACCCATATCACGGTAATATTCCGCAAGTGTAACACCTGTGTAGATGGAAGCCTCACGGGCTGCAACCGGCATGTTGGAGGTGTTGGCGATCAGTGTGGTACGGTCCATCATCAGATTTCCGGATTTCGGGTCGATCAGCTTGCTGAAGTCCTCAAGAACCTGTGTCATCTCGTTTCCACGCTCGCCGCAGCCGATATAGATGATGATATCTGCGTCAGACCACTTGGCGATCTGGTGCTGTGTCATGGTTTTTCCTGTTCCGAATCCGCCGGGAACTGCGGCAGTGCCTCCCTTGGCAATAGGGAAAAGGGTATCCAGGATTCGCTGACCGGTAAGGAGCGGAACGCTGGCCGGGAAACGCTTGTAGGTCGGTCGTGGAACACGGATCGGCCATTTCTGGGCAAGTGCCAGTTCTTTTTCAGTTCCGTCATCAAGGCGGATGGTAACAATGGGCTCCAGAACGGTATAGGCACCGTCAGGAGCTGCATGGATAACGGTTCCGTGTGTGATCGTAGGCGGAACCATGGATTTGTGAAGGATGGAGGCGGTTTCCTGTGTCTCGGCAATAACCGTGCCTGCACCGATGACGTCACCTTCCTTTACGGTAATGTGGGTTTCCCATTTTTTTTCTGTGTCAAGAGAGTCAACGCTGACACCACGGGAAATATATTTTCCAGAGGCCTGGGCAATCTCTGCCAGAGGTCTCTGGATACCATCAAAAATATTGTGGATGATTCCCGGACCAAGGAGAACGGAAATAGCGTCTCCTGTTCCGATAACAGTTTCTCCGGGTTTCAGCCCTGTAGTTTCCTCAAAAACCTGTATGGTCGTCATATGTTTCTTAAGACCGATGACTTCTCCAACCAGTTTTTCGGGGCCTACATAGACCATCTCGGAGATCTTGAAGCCGGTGTCGCCCTTGAGGTAGATAACAGGACCGTTAACACCGTAGATAATACCTGTTTTACTCATGTGCTGGACCTCCGTCAAATTTGAATTCTCTGTAAGCTGCTTGATAGCCTTCCTCAAAGGAATTGTCGATGAGGATATTTTTTTCAGGGATTATCGCCTTGATCCCGCCGATAAAGGATTCATCGGAAACCTTCAGCGGGAAACCGGTCTTTACAGTGAGAGATTTCAGACGGGGTTCATCTTCTTTTGAAAGATAGATCTGGATCTCATCGTGTTCCGCGAAGCAGACAGCTTCCTCGATCTTTGTACAAAGATATTCTTCATAGCGGGGAGATTCCATGAATTTCAGGATCTGTACCCGGACATCTGCAAAAAGTTTTTCTTTTAAGCGGCTCTGTCTGGCAGTCCAGTTTCGCCGGATGTGAAGCTGCTCTGCGGAAAGTGCCTTGTTGATCTCACGCTTTGCGTTTGCGATCTCGGCTTTGCGGGAACTGGCAGCATTTCCCAGAGACATTTTTTTATGTTCCTCCAGTGCGGCATCCAGGGCTTCCTTGTGTTCCCGGACATCTTTTTCCGCCTGATGGCGTGCTTCGTCCACGGAGGTGTCATAGAAGTGTTTAAGCTTCTCTTCAATTGTCATAATATCACCTGCCTATAATTTTAATCCGATGGCCTCGTTTACATAAGATGTAATGAAATCAGGTCTGCGGCCGGTACCATGTCTGTCAGGAATTTCAATGATGAGAGGTGTTTTGTGATGAAGCTTGACATCATCAATGATCTCAGGAAACTCCCGACCGAATTTTTCGGTCAGGAGTATGATTCCGATCTCTTTGTCTGCGATGGTGCGCTCCAGAGCTTCCTTCAGCTCGTCGTGCTCATGAACGATCACACCCTCTACACCGGCCAGTCTCATTCCTGTCAGAGTATCAATATTGTCACTGATCAGATACATTTTCATATCAAAGTTTACCCAGGATCATGAAGGAGATGATCAGTCCATAAAGAGCAACACCTTCGGCAAGACCTACGAAGATAAGAGATTTACCAAGGATGCTCTGATCCTCACTGATTGCTCCAAGTGCTGCGCTTGCCGCACTGGCAACGGCAATACCACCACCGATACAGGAAAGTCCGGTAACAAGTGCTGCTGCGATGTAACCCATACCTGTTGCAAGGCCTGCGTCAGCGCCTGTAGCAGCCTGTACGGAAGCTCCGCCTGCAAATGTTACTGCAATGGCAACAAGCATGATCCCGAAGAAGAAAAAGGCGTTGACACCAAGAGCTGTTTTGTAGCGGCCGCGGCTTTTTTCGCCGAGAAGATAATAACCAAATGGAAGAATGATGCTGAGTACAAGTGCAACTGCGATTGTGATCTGTGTAATGACTGTCATGATGATGACCTCCTTAATATTCGTTTAATTGAATGCCCGGATCAGAATGCGTTCCGACTCTGGCATTTTATTTGTTTTTTGAACAGAACGGCTCGAATTTCCGTCCGCTACCCTTGTAAAAACGGCTGAACATTTCGTAATATTCCAGACGGAGTACCTGGATACCTACGATCAGGCCCTCCATAGCGCATACGAACAGGTTTCCGAGAATGATGACGATCCAGTTCGGACTGCCGTTCTCCGCGCCTGCAAGCATAAGTACAACCTCCATCATAGCTGCGTGGCTGACTGCAAAAGCACCGATACGCACGAAGGAGAGTGTATTGGAAAAGTAGCTCAGGATAACCTCGAACAGTTCAAAGATACCCTGTACGATAAACATGCCTTTTTCTTTTGGCATAACCTCGGCCTTTTTTTCTACCAGGTTTGTAAGAGGCTCCTTGAAGAAAATAAGAAGCAGCGGTAAACCAAACATAATGGCAAGGACTGCACCACCCGGAACTGCATGCCCGGATACAAAGAGTCCGATGCAGAGAACTGCGGAGCCATAAAATACAAGTCCTGCCACAGCGTTGGTGTCAAACCAGGTTTTTTCAACATCATGCGTCTTAAAGGAATTGATGATGTTGAAAACCATACACAGGAGGATGATTCCCATGCCGAAGCCGATGGCAACGATAAATACGGTATTCAGTTTTCCGATAAAAGGTATGGTCGTCATACTGTCTACAGGCCGTAGCCACAGAGCAGGTATGACATCCTCAAATCCAAAGATACTTCCGAACATCAGACCGAAAAATGTGGAAAAGACTCCGGCGCAGCTGATGATTCCGGCAAGATCGATATGCTTCAGCTTGTACAGGAGCAATCCTCCGATAAAGAGCAGGAGTCCCTGTCCTGCATCACCGAACATGGCTCCGAAAATAAAGGAGTAGGTGATGGCAACAAACCAGGTAGGGTCCATCTCGCCATAGGCGGGAAGTCCGTACATTTTTACATACATTTCAAAGGGCTTGAAAAGCTTCGGGTTTTTCAGCTTGGTCGGCGGCTGATGGTTCTGGTCGTGCTCCGGCGTATTGGTATCTTCTCCGTCTACCAGGCAGAAGATTTTTTCGTCGGATGAGATATCGGCTTGAAAAGCTCTGGTGTCGGCTTCTGTCATCCATCCGCAGAGAATATAGAAATTCTCATGCTTTCCGGTGCAGGCTGCCGCTTTCCGGACATCGAAATTTCTGGAAAACTGAAGAAGTGTGTTTCTGGCGGTAACGATGGTTTCTGCCTGATCCGCAAGAAATCTCTGGTATTTCTGTTTCTGTGCTTCCAGATGCTTCAGAGCATCCTCGTATTGTTTGCTTACGCTTGAAAATGCCTGCTGGGCAGTTCCGGTATAATTATCCGGCACAAAGATCTTTTCAAAGTGCATAGAAGAGTAGGCGGCATCAATTTTGTGCGCATCATGCTTCGGTACGAAGTAAACGCCCCAGACGTATTGGTCATCTTCATCGCATTTAAGGAAGATCGTGTTCAGATTGTCGTAAATATATTTCTTGAATTTCTCATAATACTGTTTCTCGATACGTCCGAAATGAAAATGGATATACTTCAAATGAAGTATGGATGAAATATCATAATCAATATTTCGGAAGGGACGTATGATCCGCAGTGATTCTTCCAGAGAGGAACATTTTTCTTCCAGTTCGGACTGTTCCTTCTGGAGCTGATCCGCCTGGGAGCGGATCTCCTTTACTGTGGAAAGTGCTGTTTCAATACCCGGGCTTCTGTTAGAAGTGGACGGAGGAGTTTTCAGCTCCTCATAAATGGTATTGATGGAATTTAAGGCATCTCTGTAGGGGTTGACATCCAGGAAAGGCGTCAGACTTTCTACTGTGGTCAGCTCTGAGAGAGCGTTTTCCAGATGGATCTCGTACTTGCACAGGTAGGTGTTTACAACCCGGTCGATATCTGCCTTGGGACCGGTGATGCTCAGAAAATTCATTTTTTCAATCACGTTGCTACCTCCTGGTTATTAACCGTTGCGTATATAACGCAGGGATTGTTCTGGGTCCACGCCATAGCGCACGCATTCAAGGGCAATGGTCAGACGGTTGACTTCATGTTCTTTGTGATATAAATAGGAATAGATGACTGCTACGGAATAGGGATCCTTGCGTGCTTCCTGTTCCAGTATGCTGCGAAGAATATAGTTATAAAATTCTTCCAGACTGGCGACGGTCAGCTGTTCGTATTTCTTACCATAATAAGTTCCATTGAAGATACGACGGAACTCTTCTGGTGTAGGGGCCTCCACAAGGGTGGTGATCTCCTCTTTGCGGAGCTTGTAGTTCATGGGGACCAGCAATGCGTAAATAGCAGCCGGTTCCATCTGAAAGCAGCGTTTGGAGCGCTGGATGAACTGCAGGTTCAGCATATCGAATTTTTCACCGTAAGCCTTGGTGATCTGTTTCAGATCGTTACCTTTGAAAAGCTTCTTCCGCACATTCCAGATCTGTGAAAAATACGAAAGGTCAAGTGCCATGCCGAAGTCAAAAAGCGTGGCATTTCCACGTTCGTTGACCTGAGACAGCGGAATAAAAAAATCATTTCCCTTCAGTGCCGCAATGAATTCATCCATATTGGTGCAGGCGGTAAGCCTGTCAATGTCCAGCTTGGAATGATGTCTGAAAAAATCGCGGTAGGGAGAAATATCCACGGGATCGGTGTCCCGGTGGTCAAAGAGATTCGTCATGATTTCTTTCAGGACGCGGATCTCATAACGCTTCGAGTAAAGCGACAGGAACGTTCGCTGTTCCTGATTTGCAAAGTGGTAAAGCCTTGAAAAATTCAGGAAGATGGATTTCTTCAGGAGTTTTTCTATCTGTCCGCGGTGAAGATCATTTTCATCGAGACCGGACCAGATATTCTGATATTCGGGAGTCCGTTTCAGGTAGGCTGTTACCTGGGGGACATTGGGAAGCTGAACGATTTCTTCCAGCTGCTCATCTGTCACAAGCCTGCTCTGCATGGCGCGGATCTTGGTGGAGAGTCCGCTGTATGAGAGGACAGAGCCCATTGAATCACTTCCTTTCCCTTCAGGTTTCGGTGATGCCTGTTATTTTCTGAAACAGCTCACTGCAAAGACTTTCGTGATGGGCTTCGTAATAGGCATCCAACCTGGATAGCTGGTCTTCGGTTTCTGCACGAAGCTCATTGATCCGGGCGTCTTTCTCGCGGGCCAGATCTTCACGGATCTTCCGGATCTCGTCGCTGGTTTCTTTTTCAAGTGAAGCGTCGAATTCCTTCGTCTGTTTTTCTGCTTCTTCCGAGAGAGCCTGTTTCTGTCGCGCAGCGTCCTGCATGATGGCATTGGCTGTAGCTTCGATTTCCGAAAGCTTATTTAGGATTTGTTCCATAACGCCCTCCTTGTTTGTTTATTGTTTATAATTGATTTTTATATGATACACCTTTTTTATGGTAAAAACAACTAAAAAATTGTTAAATTTTTTGCAATTATTGAATAAATATGTTCAAAAAGAGACGAAAAAAAGAAATTTGTTTATTAGACGATGATTGAGTTTTGGGAAAAAATGAAAACCGCAAAGGGGCCGTAAAGCCACGGCCCCTCTGCACACCCCTCGGGCTTTTTTTAGGAGTTCTTGGTTGTGGCGGTGTGAGGTTGTTGACTTGTGTATGTATGCTGCGGTGTTGGATGTGTGAGGTTGAGCCGATGTATGTGGATGCGGACGGCGAGGCGCGTTGCTGTCGCCTGGTTGGTTGGGTTTGAGAGGATGCGGATGGTGTTGGAAGTGGACGGCGAGGCGCGTTGCTGTCGCCTGGTTGGTTGGGTTTGAGAGGATGCGGTGGTGTTGGGGTGGACGGCGAGGCGTTTTTGCTGTTGCTTGGTTGAGGATTTTTTTATTTTTTGCTTGCGGCGGGGTGGGGGTTACATGTATAGTTGAGTATTGGAATGTTGTTTGATAAGAATCATTGAGACATTATTATGGAAAGATTATTGGAGGTTGTTTATGAGATTACGAAATATTCCGGGTGCTAAGGATGCTATTTTGGATTGTGAGTGGGTAATTGATGAGCCGGAGAGGTTTAAAGGAAAGTGGAATGAGGTTTTTGGAGTGAAGAGACCGCTTTTTCTGGAAGTTGGTATGGGGAAGGGGCGTTTTCTGATGGATATGGCAAGACTTCATCCGGAGAGAAATTTTGTGGGAATTGAGATGTATGACAGTGTGCTTCTTCGGGCGCTGCAGAAGAGAGAGGAACTGGAAGCGGCAGGAGAGGAGTTTTCCAATCTTGTTTTTATCCGGGTGGATGCAAGATTGCTGCCGGAGATTTTTGAGAAGGATGAGGTTGATGGGATCTATCTGAATTTTTCGGATCCGTGGCCGAAGGCGCGTCATGCAAAGAGAAGACTTACGTCCAGGGAATTTCTGGCAAGATATGAGAAGATTTTGAAAAAAGAAGGAACTGTAGAGTTTAAGACAGATAACCGTGGTCTGTTTGAGTTTTCCCTGGAAGAGGTTAGGGATTCCGATTGGAATCTGGAGGTGTGTACCTTTGATCTTCATCATGATGAGGAGTTGGTGAAGGGAAATGTCATGACGGAATATGAGGAGAAGTTTTCTTCTATGGGAAATCCGATCTGTAAAATGGTGATCAGACAGAAATAGAGGGAATAAGATGCAGGAAGAAATTTTTGAAAAGTATCCTATACCAAAGGCATATTTTAAGCTGGCACTTCCGGTTGTGTTCAGTATGGTTATCTCGCTTGTTTATAATATGGTAGATACGTATTTTATCGCAGGAACCGGCAATACGGATCTGGTGGCGGGGGTTGCCCTTGGATCACCGATCTTTACCCTGATGATCGCGCTGGGAGATATTTTCGGACTTGGCGGCAGTTCTTTTATTTCCAGGCTTTTTGGAGAAAAAAGATACGAGGACGCAAAGCGGATCAGCGTATTCAGCTTTTATGGCGCGATCGTCAGCGGTGTTGCAGTTGCGGCTGTACTGATGATCTTCAGAAGTCTGGTATTGGGACTTCTGGGTGCAAGCGAGGCCACCTGGGAGTATGCGTCACAGTATTATACCTGTATTGCACTGGGGGCGCCGTTTATCATTGTTGCGCTGACACCGTCCAATCAGTTACGAACAGAAGGATTTGCGACGGCTTCGATGGTTGGTTCTGTACTTGGCGCAGTTGTAAACATTATTCTGGATCCGATCATGATCTTTGTACTGGGCTGGGGTGCGGCCGGCGCAGCTACAGCGACCGTGATCGGAAATGTTTGTACCGATATTTTCTTTGTATGGTTTCTTATTAAAAAGAGCAAAAATCTTTCTGTGGATCCCAGGGGATTTCACATTTCCAGGTCGGAGATAGGAGCGGTTTTTGCCATTGGTATTCCGGCTTCTGTTACTAATCTGATGCAGAGCATCGGAATTGCGTTGACAAACCGCGCGTTGCTGGGATTTGGTGACGATAAGGTTGCAGCTATGGGAATCGTTATGAAAATTAATATGATCGCTGCGTTGGTCCTGGTTGGTTTTGCCTTTGGTGGACAGCCGCTGACCGGATACAATTACGGCGCGAGAAACCGCACAAGGTTGAAAGCAACTTTGAAGTTTGCATATCTTCTTGAGGGAGGAATGGCGCTTGTACTGATGGCGGTACTTGGATTTTTTGCCCCGCAGATGGTAAAGATCTTTATGAGCGATCCTTCCGTTGTGGAAAATGGCGCGCTGATGCTTCGGCTGCAGCTGGCGGGAATGTTGTGTATGGGAATCGTGCTGATCAGCACCTGTACGTTTCAGTCTGCAGGACAGGCTATGGGAGCTTTTCTGTTATCAGTGAGCAGACAGGGAGTGGTCTTTGCGGTTGTACTGATGATCGCTCTTAAGGTGGCAGGGTATTATGGCGTTCTGGCTTCTCAGGCAATCTCGGATTTCCTTACGGCAGTGCTGGCGGTGGTGCTGGTATGGCGCTGGCGGAAAAAAGTGGATTTCTAAGAGTCCGCTTTAAATACTTTGCGCAAATATCAGGAAACAGATCAGGATATTTTCATATAATAAAATATCCGTGATGTTGGAAAGGTATTTGCGCAAAGCAGGAGGCCATAAGTTTTGAAAAAAAGAAAATTCAGATCCATGCAGCAGAATCTCCATACGGTAAGCCGCAGCATTAACAGCCAGGCTGCCCAGATCAGAAATTCGCTGTCAGAAATAGAAAAATCACTGAACAAAATTGCATCAAATGAAGATATAAAAAATAAAAAAGAAAAAAATAAAAAAAATTAAAAAAAGGTGTTGACTTTCCGCAAATCATAACGTATAATACAACATGTCTTGAGGAACGAACGAAACAAAAAACGAAAGACAAATAATTAAATAAGCGTCTTTAGCTCAGTTGGTAGAGCACCTGACTCTTAATCAGGGTGTCCAGGGTTCGAACCCCTGAAGACGCACTAAAGGCACTGTTTTTGCAGATATAGAGCTGCGGGGACGGTGTTTTTTTGTTGTGTTTATGCGGGCTTCAGGGGTTTTGAGGTTTTGTCTGGACGGAGTGATCTGGAGGAAATGGACCGAGATGAAAATGTCGATCATCAGATAGAATCAGAATGTCTAATATAGACACCATGATTATAGGTATAGATCCTTTTGAATAAAGAAAGGATGGTATACTATGGGAGTTTGTAAGAAGATAAAAAGGAGGGCCGGGTCTTGGAAGGGACCCGGCAGAGTATGAAAAGAAAAATAAGTAATGATCTATAAGATGAAAAAGCTTTGTGCTTTATTTGATTAATAATATACCGTCAAAATGTGATGGAACTGTGAGAAGCGTTTTAAAAATTTGTGAGGAAAGTCTAAATATCTTATAAAGTCTGATAAACTGCGAAGCAGTTATTCGGTGTAGAGCCGCGTAGCGAAGCGGATTGCGAATATCCGCTTGACTCGAATCAAGTAAGTCCCCTGCGGGGGGGGGCGAAAAGCAATAGCAGTCGGTGGGGCTTGTAAGGATAGAAAATTCTGAAATTTGTACAAAAATAGTGAAAATAAATAAGACTTTTTTAAGCCGATACGGTATAATAAACCATAGCATAAAAATCCGGAGGGGAAATGAACGAGGATGGATGTGGTACACAACGTCATATGAACAGGTGCGGGGATTTTCCGGAGGGGTATAAATGAATATATCTATATTTTATGTCCAGCGGAAAATGTGATATCCGGAAAGATGGTTCAATTCTGAGGTATTCAGATGAAAAGGGAGGAGATGGCTATGGAGAAAGTGTTTGAGGCGATCAATGGAGTGTTCAGCTTTATCGGTCCACTGTCTGATTTTCTGTGGGAGTTCCCCACGAATTTTGACTGGTACAGCAGTATCCCGATTCTGGGAAATATATCCTTTGCGATCATACTACTTCTTGGGTCCGGGATTTTTTTTAGTTTCAGGATCGGTTTTATGCAGGTAACTTACTTTAAAAAAGGAATCCGAACCATGACGGAGAAACGTGTTGTGGAAACAGGAATTTCGCCGCTTGCATCGTTTTTCCTGAGTTCAGCTATGCGTGTAGGACCGGGAAATATCCTGGGCGTAACAGGTGCTATTGCAGTGGGTGGACCGGGGGCCCTGTTCTGGATGTGGATATCTGCGTTTTTCGGGATGGCAGTTGCATACATGGAGGGTGTCCTTGCTCAGATTTTCAAGGAGAAGAAGGACGATGAGTTTGTAGGAGGTCTTCCTTTTTATGGGAGAAAGCTTCTTGGAAATAAGGTATGGATCGGTGTTTTTCTTTCGGTATTGTATATTCTGTATGCGCTTTGCTGTCTGCCGGCACAGGGCTTTAACGTTGTTTCATCAGTAGGACGCATGGCAGAGATCGTAACCGGAAAAACCATCCCAAGCGGATCAGCCTTCTATTATATAGTAGGTACGCTGATCGTAATCCTCACAGCAGCTATCGCATTTGGCGGAATCAAAAAAGTATCCAAATGGACAGATATGATGGTGCCGGTGATGGCGGTGCTCTATATGGTAGTAGTGTTACTTCTTATCATATTGAATTTTACCCGTATTCCGTATTTCTTCGGAAGCGTGTTTGCAGGAGCCTTTAAGCCGGATGCATTTTTTGGAGGTGTTTTTGGAACGGTTCTTGCACAGGGCGTAAAACGAGGCCTGATGTCCAATGAGGCTGGTCAGGGAACGATCACTATGTCAGCGGCAGCAGCTGACGCAAAGCATCCATGTGAGCAGGGTGTCATCGCTTCTCTGGGAGTTTTTCTTGATACCATTGTGATCTGCACACTTACCGGATTTGTGGTAGTTATGGCACATTGCTGGACGGGAGCAGATGCGGAAAGCTGGCAGGCTCTTGATAAACTTCCAAAATATACGGAGTCCATTGCTGTGCTGACTCCGGGAACTGCAATGAACGGGATCGTTACATTTCTTGTAACCTTATGTTTCTGCCTGTTTGCATTTACCTGTCTGCTTGGAATGATCAGCTTTTCGGAAATCGCAGCAAACCGTATCCGCAAGGATAAGATCTGTATTAATTTTGTACGCTGTATCGGTCTTTTTGTTGCCGCATTTGGTATCCTCTGTAATATTGCAGGACTGGAGCTTGGAAATCTCTGGGCGTTTTCTGATCTTGGAAATATTCTGATCGTATTTTTCAACGTACCGATCGTTTATGTCGGTGCGAAATATGTTTTCCGGGCGACCAGACATTATAAGAAGAATGACGGTACTCCGTTTACATCGGAGGTAATTGGAAGAAATGACTGCGCTTACTGGGATGAGCAGGCAAAAAAAGTAGTGAAAAATTTTTCCGGAAAATAAAAATTCCGGCGTGAGATAAAATTAGCATTGTAAAAGTGCATGTACTCATTTATAATGAGTAACAGATTCTAAAGATGTTATAAATAACAGGAGGAAAGCCTTGAAAAGAGAATTAGTTATTGTCATTGATTTTGGCGGTCAGTACAATCAGCTGGTTGCAAGACGTGTCAGAGAATGCAATGTATATTGCGAAATTTATTCTTACAAGACAGATCTTGAGAAGATTAAAGCGATGAATCCGAAGGGAATCATCCTTACCGGCGGACCAAACAGCTGCTATGAGGCAGATTCACCGACTTACCAGAAGGAATTATTTGAGCTTGGTATTCCGGTACTTGGACTTTGCTATGGAGCACAGCTTATGATGCATGTCCTTGGCGGAAAAGTTGAGAAGGCAGATGTCAGCGAATATGGTAAGACAGAGCTTCTCATCGATAAGAAAGATTCCAGGATCTTCAAAAATGTATCCGACAAAACAATCTGCTGGATGAGCCATACAGACTATATTTCCCAGACTGCACCTGGATTTGAGATAGCTGCACACACAGCGGACTGTCCGGTAGCAACTGCACAGAATGAAGAGAAGAAACTGTATGCGATCCAGTTCCATCCGGAAGTACTGCACACAGTAGAAGGAAAGACAATGCTTTCCAACTTCGTACTTGGTGTCTGCGAATGTGCCGGAGACTGGAAGATGGATGCCTTTGTTGAACATACGATCAAAGAGATCCGCGAGAAAGTCGGTGATGGAAAAGTTCTCCTTGCCCTGTCAGGTGGTGTAGATTCCTCCGTGGCAGCAGGACTTCTTTCCAGAGCGATCGGTAAGCAGCTTACTTGCGTATTTGTAGATCATGGCCTTCTTCGTAAGGATGAAGGTGATGAGGTTGAAGGTGTATTCGGACCGAATGGTCAGTTTGACCTGAACTTTATCCGCGTGAACGCACAGCAGAGATATTACGACAAGCTTGCCGGTGTTACAGAGCCTGAAGCGAAGCGTAAGATCATCGGTGAGGAATTTATCCGTATCTTCGAGGAAGAAGCCAAGAAGATCGGCGCTGTAGATTTCCTTGCACAGGGAACCATTTATCCGGACGTTGTAGAGAGCGGTCTCGGCGGAGAATCCGCAGTGATCAAATCCCACCACAATGTAGGAGGCCTTCCGGATTTCGTTGATTTCAAAGAAATCATTGAGCCGCTTCGTGACCTATTCAAAGATGAGGTCCGTAAAGCTGGCCTTGAGCTTGGAATTCCGGAAAGACTGGTATTCCGTCAGCCATTCCCGGGCCCGGGACTTGGAATCCGTATCATCGGTGAAGTCACCGAGGAAAAAGTACGCATCGTACAGGATGCAGACTACATCTACCGTGAAGAAGTCGACAATGCAGCCGCCGACTACAAAAAAGAACACGGAGAAGATCCGTCCTGGATGCCGAACCAGTACTTTGCAGCCCTTACAAATATGCGAAGCGTAGGTGTAATGGGAGACTTCAGAACATATGATTATGCAGTGGCGCTCCGCGCCGTTAAGACCATTGACTTCATGACTGCGGAATCTGCTGAGATTCCTTATGCAGTACTTAATAAGGTGATGAACCGTATTATTAATGAAGTTAAGGGCGTAAACCGCGTATTCTATGATCTTACTAGTAAGCCGCCTGGAACGATTGAGTTTGAATAATGAGCAAAATCCCAGAAATCCTTTATTTACAAGGGTTTCCGGGATTTTATTTTTGTCCGTGATGCTACGGTGATGTTAATGGGGAGAAAGTGTCTTATTTTTGGGGATTTTTTGTTATTATATGATACTGTACGTTTCATATGTTTTTATCTTCTGCATTATCATTTGTGGCTCTTACTTCATTGAGAGCGTCAGCAAGCTTCCTGTCTTTTCCCGGATACAAATGAGCATAAACTTTCCAGGTTGTCTCCGGTGATTCATGTCCAAGCCGGTCCGAAATCTCCTTGATGGAAAATTTCATATCGATCAGCATACTTGCATGGGAGTGCCGAAGATCGTGGATCCTGATTTCTGGAAGACCAGATCTGGCAGTTGCACGTTTAAATTCTGACCGCATACCGGATTTCTGAAAATAGAAGATACGCTCATCTGGTTCTATAGCCATGCTGGCAACATAATCCTGAAGCTCTTTATACAGAGATTGCGGAATGTTCACGACACGTTTGCTCTTTTCGGTTTTGGGTGTCTGGAAGTATTGCTCGCCTTTTATAACCACAAAGTTCTTGCTAATTGATATAGAGCAGTCCGGCAGGATATCCGCCGGAGTAATGGCCAGAACCTCTGCAGATCGAAGCCCGCCATAGAACATGAGGCTGAATGCCATCCTGTATGCGCTTTTCTTTTCAAACGTCAGAAAGTAATCAAATTGCTCTCTGGTCCAGATGTTCATTTCATCTGCACTGCTTTTCCCGATCGCACCAGCTGCAAGGCATGGATTGCTCCGGAGCTTATAGTATTTGACAGCATAATTCATGATAGCAGACATCTGGTTATTGATGGTCTTCAGATACGTCTGAGAATAAGGATTTCCCTTATCGTCCCTGTAATTAATCATGGCATCTTGCCACCGATGGATCACGATCGGAGTAATGTCACCGATCTTCATATCTTTAAAGAATGGCAGCAGTTTCATGTCTATCAGATACTGCTTGTTTTCCAAAGTGGTCAGTTTCAGCCGGGAGCTGCAGTCTGACATATAATTCTTGATCAGAGCAGAAAACAGGATATCTGGATCCTTGGCTCCCTGCGCCAGAAAGTCACGTTCCCATTCTATAGCCTCTTTTTTGGTAGAAAAACCCCTTTTGCATTTATGCTGACGCTTGCCAAGCCAATCATCATAGTAGAAGTTGGCATACCATTTTGTCTTTCCATCTTTGGTAAAATACTTATAAGCCGGCATCTGAATCCTCCATTATTAAACAAATGTGTCAAACAAATGTAATCAACAAATGTTTGACAAAAATGTTGAATATAGATATAATGTACTTAACAAGAGAACCGTTGGTCAGCGTACACCTGACCGCCGGATAAAACAATAGCTAAAAATAGCGCCTTATCTTACCAGGACGAGGGCGCTATTTTTTATGCATTAAATTGATAACAAGAGTTACAACTGCACAAAGCATAATTACAAAAGTAAATAAATCACCATATGTAACCATCAGCACCAGCCTCCTTTCACCAAAGTGTCCGGCGGCTGACATAACACCCCAACGGTTCCCCAGTTAAATATACTATTCTGTTTTTTCTTCTTCCATGTTCTCCATCATTCCCAAAAAGATACGCTTTCCCTTCTTGGATAACTGACGGTACCGCAGGATAATGTCCTGTTCGTCTTCTGAAGCAATGGCACAGCTGTATTCAGAATTACCCACAAGGTAATCCATAGAGGTGTCGAGGGCTTTTGACAGGCTTGCAGTGGCATCTATTCCCGGAATAGTCTTTCCGGCCAGAATGTCGCAGCAGGCTTCCTCTGTCAGCGTTGAATTTTTGATCAGATCCGGAAGGCTCATCTGCAACTGAGCCAAACGGGCTTTTATTCTTGCCTGCACTGCGGAAACTTCTTTCGGATCCGCAACAGCATATCTTGAAGTAGTCCGGCCAAGAATGTAATCTGCTGGCACACCGAAGCATGCAGCACTGCGATTAACAAATTCTGTTGACGGAAAAGAGTAACCTCTTTCGACATTCGATACTACTTGGCCAGAAAAACCTATTGCTTTTCCAAGTTCGGACTGACGCAGATCAGCCTCAGCCCGCAATTCTTTTATTCGTTCACCAATTGTCATAAAAACTATTCCTCTTATTAATATCTGTCACCGCGTTGGATTACAATATCAGAAATCTTATCGTTATCAATTATGAAACCTATATCTTCCGATACCTTATATGAAACCCACTTGTCTGAATTCAGTTCTGGCTTTGGAATTATTTTTCCGCAAAATTCAGCACCTTCAAATAGTATGACTACGGATACTGCACTGCTGTCAATAGAAGAAATAGTACTTTCGATATCCTCTGGATCAGCAGCTTCAATCTGGGCATTGTACATCTCAACCAGTTTCTTTTGAGTATCGGTAGCAGTGGCGTCGTCATAGCCCACCTGTACTGAAAAATATTTGGAATCATACGCTGAAAATAAATTCGAAATTGTATCACCGATTCTTATACCACGAAATGTTTTGCTATCAGGATAAGCAGAGGCCATTATATAATCTTCTGAATCAGGTATCTCAATAGGAGCATCATTTTTATCATATAATTTAAAATCTTCCAGTGAAAACCATTTTTCCTGATTCTCATATTGTGAAAGTAGTTCTTTGGCAGCTCCTTCTGGCTTATATTCCCCTGTTTTGTAGTCTTTAATTTCAAATGCGGTTGCATCAGCGGAAATCGGATTGACCCAATAATAAATCAGATCATCACTACTACTGTGGATATTCGTTATAGAAGAGCAACTCCAAGTATTGTCTTTTGTATAGTAGCAGACCGCCTCCATGGCTACGCCATCTGCTGATAAAATTACTTGTGCAACTGTTTGAGAATCTTCTTTTTTCTCTAAATCGTAAGAGGAAACTTTTTTAACACCCATATCATTCAACGACTCGGAAATTGCATCGGATAATTGGGAAGCATCTCCGGAAACGTATTTTTGATCGATATTAATGCCATAATCGGATGCTGCGAATACAGGGATAGTATTGGCAAAAATCAATGAGCAGGTAAGTGCAATCATTTTCTTTTTCATAGTCATTCCCCCCTTTTGCTTCGGTACCACTCGAAGCTTATTATTTTGCTTTCTTAAGAGGCTCGACAGTATCTTCTTCCTGCCGTTTTAAACATTTTATGTACCCCTTTAATTCACCTCGAAATTCCAACTGCGCATCATGCGGAAGTTGGTGAATCAATGCTAACCATTCGGAGTCCTCAGAGAGAATGTTCTGCTTTGAGTTTCTTTCTTTGCCCGTAAGTAAATAGTCGCTAGACACACCTAAAAATTCACAAATTGGGATTATCATTTTTGCGGGCGGATCAGTTCCTCGGTTCTTCCAGTTGGTCATAGTGCTTGTGTTTATTCCGATAGCCCGACATAAATCAGTGGCTGTCAAAGACTTTTCTTCAAGCAGTGATAAAATACGCTGAGTGATCATACAATTCTCCAAAATCCCAAAATGTGAAAAACATAGTTGACAAATTCACAAATTGGGATTAATATTAAAAATGTAATAAACAAATGTTTAATGCAAAACAAAAAAAGAGAGAGTTACATCGATAAATCGGAGAGCAATGCTTTATTGTTTTCTTCAATCATGGCCGCCACAGCAATGATAAGAGCCTCAGCAGATGCTTCCGACATAACAGTGTTTCCGGCAGGAATACCGTTTCTTAATAATTCAGAAAGAATCCGGCGGTTTTCGTCACCATAACGTTTAAGTCCAATTCTTCTGAGATTATCAATCCAATTATCCATGATAACTCCTTTCTGATTATTTTAATGCAATCGCAAACAAATGTAAACAACAAATGTAATAAACATTTGTTGAAAACGGAGGTGATATTTTGAAGCGAAAACTGTCTCCATGGTGCAAAGAAGTAAAGAAAACCCTAATTGACAGAGATATGTCTGTCACGGAATTATGCGGTGAAGTTGGGATGTGCAGGAACTATGTGACAACCACCATAAATGGAAGAATGTATGCACCTGCACTTGCTGAAAAAATCAGCAAGGCTCTGGATATCGATACAGAGTACACAATTTAATTACCATAACTTGATTATACAGCTTATAGAAGGAGAGAAAAATGTCGAAATTTGCTACGAAAGCAGCGGCTAATATGTTTTGCCAGGCACGATATGAGGCGGCAAAGTCAAATGAACGTCTGAGCAGCAGAGAAGGTGCTGCGGAAGAAATAGGAATCGACCGTACAAGGTTAGCCAGAATCGAACTTGGGAGCACAATACCATATCAGGAAGAGGTCCTTTTGATGGCTGACTGCTATAAGGCACCGGAATTGAAAGGAAATTATTGCCGGGAGATGTGCCCGCTTGGAAAGAACATGCCGAAGATTGAGAATGCAGGACTGGATAGAATCAGCTTGAGAATGCTTTCTTCTTTAAAGAAGATAAACGAGGCAAAGGAATCACTTCTTGATATTACGGCAGACGGAATTATCTCAGAAGAGGAAAAACCGGAACTGAAAAAAATCATTCAGACATTAGATGAAGTAAATGAGATCACACAAAATCTGAAAAATTGGATTGAGAGAAATCTGGAATGAGGTGCTTGGTATGGAAAATGCAAACGGTGTAATCAAAAAGCTTACATCTGCGGAACGTTCTTACTATACAGCCGCTGAGGTCAGAGAAATGATGGGTGTGAGCAGGGATACGGCATATCGCATGATACGTTCTCTTAGATCGGACCTGATAGCTGATGGACAGCTTGCCAAGGGATATCCGTCAGGGAAAATCCCCAAAAAGGCATTTAACAAATTATACATGATTGAATGAAAGGAGTGGATACGATGGCTTTTTATAGAATCTGCCCGGATTGCGGAGCGTATCTGGATCCGGGAGAACAGTGCAGTTGCCATGAAGAACGCCTGATCGAAATGGAAAGAAAAGAAAAAGCAACTGCATTTGTTGAAAAGATGATGAAAGAAGAAAAAAGTGGCCAGCTTCGCCTGGCAGTATAGGAGGGAAAGATGCTGACAGCAAAAGATCTTGAAAAATATCATCAGGCCGCAGAGCGGATCCTGAATGCAATGGACAACAGCCCGGTGCCGATCAGCTGGCACGAAATGGACAGAATGGCATTGCAGAGTGTTATCGCAAAGGAATTGATTCTCATTGACAAGGAGGCAAGGAAATGAATGTATGCAAGGTGCCGGATATGTACAAAGACATGGAATATAAGTATATCACAGAAGATTCCAAAACAAGGGTATATCTGTCCGTGGTGCGAGAATTCAATGAGGCAGAATATGAGAAATACTACATCCGCAAAAAGAAAGAGAAAGTGAGAAAGAGAATCCTTTTTATTGCAAGAGCTTTGAAGTATGCACTTCCAGTCCTGGCAAGCACGATTCTTTACAATATGCTTTCAAATAAGCTTTATCTTGAAAGAGGAAGCTATGAAATTGGCTCAGAAATAGTTTTTGTTGGAATATTCGGCATCGCACTGTTTGGGTTTCTGAATTGGTTTATAGGAGGTGATGAACATTAAAAAGGTCTTGGATAATAAGGGGAAAGCGGAGTGTAGACGGCACCCACGATCCTATCCAAGACCAGTCAGAACTTTTAAAAACAGGTTATCGACCCTTTGTTTTTAAAGTCATCGTCATTTTATCACAAAAATAGGAGGTTATCAAGTAGATGAAAGATGTTTTAGGAAGCTTGCCGGAAGTTATCACGGCATACAAAAATTACAATCTGCTGGTTCCTACAGCAACGGACGTGCAGCTCAATCCATTCTACAAATTCCATGTAGAAGAGGTTCCAGTCGATCTGGGTGAGAACAGCGGAGATATTTTCAAGGTTGGTTCAGTTAAGACAGGTAAGCAGGATGAGAGAGGAAAAGACATCTGGGAAGATGTGTACTCCCTGTCAAAGCCATTATTGAATAAGATGGCAATGGCGGCCGGAATCCAGTTCAATCCAAAGGAAACATATGGCGAGCGTATCGACCGGGTCACATACCGGGCGCAGGCACAGGGTGCCATGCGGAAAGCCGATGGAACAGCCAGAACCGAAACAGATCAGAAAGTAATCTGCCTCGAGGACGAGGAAGATAAATACCGCATTGAGTTTTCCGACAAAGCTGCCAAAGGTATTGTTGACGAAAAACAGGCAAAGGCAGCTGCTGAGATTTATGCAGGCCAGTGGGTGGAATCAAAGAATAAATGGGGAAAGAAATGCCAGGCATTTGTGATTGCCAAAGAGGATCGGGAACGATATATTGAACGTTCCGTTATGGTAAACATGGCACTTCTGAAAAAGACCTGGGCTGAAAAAGCAATGACTGGAGCAAAGCTTCGTGTCATTAGAGCATTGCTTGGCGTAAAGGGGACATATACAAGAGCAGAACTCCAGAGAAATTTTGCTATTCCTACGGTTATCTTTTCACCGGATTTCTCGGATCCGCAGGTCAGACAGGCAATGCTGACACAGGGAATGAATTCTGTAAACAATATGTTCGGAACGCCGCAGATCGGCATCAAAAGAGTTGATTTCGATACGGAGAACAATACATTTGATCCTGCCGATCTGGATAATCCGGCGTACGCTTCGGATACAGAAACTGAAGATGATTATCCACCGATGCAGGAGCCGGACGTTGTTCCTGAGCCGGATCCAGAATCAGAACCCGAACCAGACCGATCAATGGATTTCCAGTGTTCCAGATGCGGTGAGGTCATAAATGAAAGAGTTTATGAATATTCAATCAATAAATTCGGAGAGCCACTTTGCATTAAATGTCAGAGAGGAGGCGGACGTAGATGAAAATATTACATACAGCTGATTGGCATATTGGCCAGTTCAAAGGTCCTGTGGTGGACGGAGTGAATCTCCGTTCACAGGATACAGTGAAATGTCTTGAGTATATGGTTGATGTAGCTATTAAAGAACGACCGGACATTGTTTGCATTTCCGGTGATATCTTCCACCAGGAGCAGATCGGTCCGGTACGATATTCGGATGAAATGATTCATGCGACCAATATCATCACATCATTGGCGCATTTCGCAGGCTATGTGATCGTAATGAGAGGAACACCGAACCATGATGGAAGCGGACAGTTCCGAGTACTGAAAAGAATGCTGCTGAACGTCAATAACGTATGTGTTGTGACGGAACCGTTTGTTATCAAAACGAAATATGCAGACATTGCTTGCATACCTGGATTTGACAAACAGGAGTTCAGAGCAAAATTCCCTGGTTTATCTGCAGATGAAGAAAATCTGGCATGGACGAAATATATTTCAGATATGGTTTTTGCACTGAGAGCAGAGTGTGAAAAGACACCGATTCTCATGGCGCATTATACGGTTCCTGGTTGCAACATGGAATCAGGGCAGACCTCCTTCTTCACAAACTTTGAGCCGGTCATTCCAAGAGAAGCTTTAATTGCCGCAAGATATGAGGCGGTGCTTCTTGGTCATATCCATCGCCCGCAAATCATTGAAGGATTTGACAATGTATTCTATTCCGGAGCGATCAATGCAATGAATTTTAATGATGAAGGACAGGATCGTGGATTCTGGATTCATGAATTTAATGAGAAAGGCACTCTGGTAAAAGGACATAGATACACTACTCCATACAGACAGTTCCGCACTATCACCTGGGATCCTGATGAAGTTGGCGACTATATCCGTGAAGGGGCTATGTATCTTCATAGAACAGGCATTTCAGAAGATGTGACGGATAAGATAGTCCGGGTGCGGTATTCCTGCACATCTGAACAGAAAAAGGCGCTCAACATTCCACTACTGCAAAAGAACCTGTATGAGCTTGGTGCATTCTATGTGGCAGATATTGAAGCAGAAAGCACTATTGACATCACGAACCGCGGGCTTCTCTCGGAGGAAAGCGACCCAAGGTTGAATCTGAAAAAATGGTTGGAGGAAAAGACATTTAAGAATCCAGACAAAATCGTGGAGCTTGCCGAGCCAATCATAGCAGAAGCCATGAAACAGAGTACCACCGCAGAGATTCACGGTGTGTTTAAGCCGGTATCCATTTCTGTCAGAAATTACAGAAACTACAAGGAAGAAAACTTTGATTTTTCAGACATTTCATTCTGCACGATCAATGGAGTAAACGGTGCAGGAAAGAGCAGCCTTTTCATGGATGCTATTGTAGATTGTCTGTTTGAAGAAACCCGTGAGGGAGACTGTAAGGCGTGGATCCGAGGTACAGAGGATGCAAGAAGCGGTTCCATAGAATTTATTTTCGACATCGGAGAGAAACGATTCCGGGTAGTCCGCACCAGAACAAAATCTGGAAAACCAACACTGAACTTGTCACAGTATCAAAAAGAAAGTGCTGACTGGATGAATCTGTCCAAGGAAAGAATCATTGACACACAGGCTGAAATCGAGAAGCTTCTTGGTATGGACAGCATGACATTTCGCAGCTGCGCATTGATCATGCAGGACCAGTATGGATTATTCTTGCAGGCGAAGAAAGATGAACGTATTGCTATCCTTGGAAATCTGCTCGGGCTTGGAATCTATGGAGTTATGGAACTGGATTCAAAAAAGAAACTCTCCGAACAGAGAAAAGAGCTGGCTTCGAAAAAAGAAGCTGTCCGAATCAAAACGGATTTTATCAAATCCAAAGGAGATCCGGAATCTGAATTGCAGAAAGCAGAGGAAGATATTCAGCAGCTTAATAAAGATATTGAGGATTTAAGCGATACTCAAGGACAGTTGCTGAATAAACATGCTCAGATTGAAAAAGCAGAGCAGGAGTGCCGCAAAGCTTCGGAAGAATTGGATGATTGTCATAAGAGACGCAGATCCATTTCAGATGAAATCTCAAGTAAGACGCAGATTTTAGAAAACTGTAATGCCGCATTGGAATCAGCGAATGAGGTCAGAGAAAAAGCCGCCGAATATAAACAGTTGTCCGAACAGATTATAGAGCTGGAGAAAGACGTTCTTAATCATGACAATGCAAAAAGAAATCTTGCTGGGTATAATGCTGACATCCAGAATTGCCAGAATATCATAAACGATGCAAAGCGTCGAAATAACGACATTGCGAATCTTATTGAACAGCTTAAAGCAGAACTTCCGGATAATTTGGAAGAAAAACTGACGGAGCTGGCTCAGGCGAGGACGCAATGCGAGGAATTACAGGAAAAAAGACATTTGACTTCTGTTGCGGAGCAGGAACTGCAACAGATAAGAGCAACGTATTCTCAGCGTATATCAGAAGCAGAGAACAGGCGGAAATATCGTTTGGACAGAATTTCCGAGATAAGACAGCAGGAGGAATTTATGAAGAATTCCGGTTGCCCTGATATAGATAGAGCAAGCTGCAGGTTTCTCGCAAAAGCAATCGATGATGTAAAGAGTTTACCAGAAGAAGCAGACCATCTGGAAAAATGTGAGGAAGAAATAGCAGCATTGAGGATCAAACGAGACGAAGAAATATCCAAAAAACAGGATGAAATTTGTATTATCGGATATGATGCTGAAAGATTAGAACTTTTGATAAGAAAAGCACGTGCACTTGTAAAATATGAAAACTTGAAAAAGGATGCCGAGAAAAAGAAACTTGAAATCGCCCGTTTAGAGACAGAAAAGAACACCAACAGTAAAACGATAGGGCAGTATGAAGAAATCCTCTTAGAGCTCAATATAAAGGCCCAGAAAGCAACTGATATTGTTGCTGCGTTATCTGATTCCGTTATTAAGCATGATGATGCTGTATGTAAAAGAAATTCGGTAGCACATTTTGCAGACCAGGAAAAGGAACTTCCGGTGTATGAAGAAAGAAAACAGCATATTGATAAGAGACTTACTGAATTATATCAGGAACGGAGCAAGGAAGATGCCAACGAACTTGTTTTACATAACAATCTTCGTGAAGCGGAAATAAAACTGGAAGAATTAAGAAAAGATATTGAAGGCAGTGAAGCTCTTGAAGAAGTTGAGAGAAGATTAAAATCTACAAAAGAAACTCTTGAAAAAGCGCAGATTCAAAAAGGCGTACTGACACAGAGAGTTGAAGATGTTGAGGCAATGCGTTCTGAAATAGCTCTTTTGAATAAAGGTATTGCTGTTGCAGCTGAGAAAGCTGATTGCTACGAGGCTTTGAAACAGGCATTTTCACAGGACGGAGTTCCGCACCAGATCATCAGGAACATCATTCCTCATATCACAGATACTACGAACAATATTCTCGGCCAGATGACTGGTGGAACGATGGGAGTGGAATTTGTGATGGAGCGCACCGTCAAAGGAAAGGACGGAGACAAGGCAACGCTGGATGTTCTGATCAACGAATATGGCAAGACAACTCTTCCATATGCTTCCAAGAGCGGAGGCGAGAAGGTAAAAGCTTCTCTTGCTGTTATCCTTGCATTGTCCGAAATCAAGGCAACAGCGGCAGGAATACAGCTTGGAATGCTCTTTATTGATGAACCACCATTCCTTGATGATGAGGGTGCACAGGCTTATGTAGATGCCCTTGAGACGATTCGTGATCGATATTCTGATGTGAAGATTATGGCTATAACTCATGACGATGCCATGAAAGCGAGATTTGGCCAGGCTGTGACAGTAATTAAAACAGATGATGGTTCAAAAGTAATCTACTAAGCGGGGGAATTTATGGCGAAAAGATATTATTGGTTAAAGCTTCCTGACGGATTTTTCCGTCAGAAGGCTATCAAAAAACTTCGGAAGATTGCCGGAGGAGACACCTACACAATTATTTACCTGAAAATGCTTCTTGTGGCGATGAAACAGGATGGAAGACTTTACTTCGAGGGAGTAGAAGCAACATTCTATGACGAGCTTGCTCTGGACCTGGACGAAGAAGTTGAAAATGTAAGAGTGACGGTTATGTTTTTGATTCAGCAGGACCTCATGCAGCTGATTGACGAAACCGAATATTCACTGTCGGAATGCTCCAAAATGACAGGGTCGGAAAGTGCCAGTGCTGAAAGAATGAGACGGTTAAGAGACAAAAAAGCGTCACAATGTGACATTGAAGTGACGGAACAGTTACGCATAGGTGACGTAGAGAAAGAGATAGAGAAAGAGATAGAGTTAGATAAAGAGAAAGATAATAAAAACATTAGCTTGGAGCTTAAAGACTCCAAGCAGAACACGTTCATCTCTCTTCCTCTGATTACAGGCTCAGGAAACTACGATGTGACATTTAATTATCTCAATTCACTGAGAGAACTGTTTCCGGCATTGGATGTTGAACAGGAGTTTAGATCAATGGCAGCATGGCTTGACAGTCACCCTCGTAATCGTAAGACACCTAGAGGAATCAAGAGATTTATCACTGGTTGGTTAGAACGTTCACAGAATTCAATGCCGGCATCCAGAACACCGCAAGCACCTGTAGCTACAAAGAACATGTCAACGGATCAGTATATGGAGGCAACGGCCGGCTGGCGCGAAGGGATGGGTGATTGAAGTGACACCTCAAGAATTTGATTTTGTCAGAGCTTCGATCAAAAGTGCCTATCCAACATTTAATGTCATGCCAGACCAGTACAGCATCAGAATGTGGTACCGCATGTTGGGAGACCTAGACTATAAGCTTTGCGAAACAGCATTGATGGAACTGTTTGCCACTCATACATATCCGCCTCAGATATCTGAGATACGAGAGAAATGTGCAGAATATACAGTTCCGCACCTCAAAGACCAGGGAGAAGCCTGGGGAGAAGTACAGAAGGCTATAAGCCAGTATGGATATTACAGGCAGGAAGAAGCACTGGAAAGCCTGACGCCGATAGTCAGAGAAGCGGTAAAGCGGCTTGGCTTCCGGGAGATATGCCTCGATGAGAACCAGGATGCTGTCCGAGCGCATTTCTTCAAGATATATTCAACCCTGATCGAGCGCAAGACGAACGATGCAAAGCTTCCTCCGAGTATTCTGGAAGCGAAAAATAAATATATTGCACAGCTTACCACACACGAAAATGCGGCAATAGAACAACAGCACCGGGAACAGATAGCAGAAGAACCAGAACGTGCGACACCAGAGTATATAGATATGCTGATGCGGGAACACGGATTCAAGAGGTGACAGCATGGAGCAGATAGAGAAAATACAAGGAACGGAGAAAGAGTTCATAAAAGTTTTTCAAGAGCTGTGTTACAGCCGGAGTTCATGGCAGGTGTGGGCCGATCTAATGGCGGCAATGGCTTGCACACTGGCGAATTCGGTTGATAAGACGGAACCGAGATACACTGCAAGAGAGAAAGAATATGCAGAGTGCATCAAACGCCTTGGCGGGGTAGAGAAGCCGGCCAAATGCTTTGCGATTGTGGTTGAGGCACTGGAACGCAATCCAGATCAGGACTTTCTTGGAAAACTGTACATGAGCCTTGAGCTAGGGAACCACTGGAAAGGGCAGTTTTTTACACCATACAATGTCTGTGAATGTATGGCAAGCATAACAATCAATGACAATGTACAGACATTGGAAAAACAGGAATGGATATCTGTCAATGATCCGGCGTGTGGAGCAGGAGCAACTCTTGTAGCAGCGGCAAACATATTCCACAGAAAAAAGATAAATTATCAGACACGGGTTTTGTTCACCGCCAATGACATAGACAGGGTAGTTGCCCAGATGTGTTACATACAGCTTTCGCTTCTTGGGTGCGCAGGCTGGGTGGCTGTTGCAAATACGATATCCAATCCGGTGTGCGGAGATCCACTGATGCCGGTTGAAAAGCCGGGACAGGAATTCTGGTACACACCGTTTTATTTCAGGGGAGAATGGAACTGTAGACGGCAGATTCAGATATTTAAAGAAATGTGCGGTTCATGGATAACTCCGATTGAAGAACGCAACCCTGGGAAGATTACTTTTTATTTTGATTTCGAGAAAGGAGATTACAAATGTCAGAACAGTTAAAACAGGAACTTGAAGCTGATACTGACCGTTTAGAGGCGGAAACGGTTGCAGACAGTGAAACAATAGGGGAACAGGAAGAGAAACCGACAGAGGGCAAATTAGAGGCCCAGGAAGACGATGAATCAAAGGAAGAGGATACAGTTCCAATGGGAAAAGCCTCTCTTGTTGATATTGTTTCCGGGATTCCAGCTCCGACAAAAGAAGAAGTTGAAGCAGCAGAAGCTGAAAATGCAAAGCCGGTAAAGCAGAAAGCCAGAGAAAAGCTGGAAGCAGAAAAGAAGAAGGCAACACAGAAGAACTTTGCGGATCCGGTCATTACTTACCTGATGAAAAGATGCGAAGAGGATCAGGGGCTTGCTGAAGATGTGATGCAGGAGGGAAAGACCTGGAACAAGTGCTTTAGTTATATCGTTGAGCAGGCCAGGAAGCAGTCGAATGGCAGATCCGCTGCAGTTGAAGACCAGGTTGTATATGAATGGGCAGAGGATTATTACCACAAATATGAAAAACCGAAACCTGTTAAAAAGGAAAAAGGTAAAAAGCCTGTGATAACAAAAAAGCCGGTTACACCAACAAAAACTACCGAAAAAATCACAGATAATGAGAAAAAATCACAGGAAACAAAAGATAAACCTCAGATTTCTGAAAAGCCAGTGAAAAAAGATGCTGCTTCCAAGCAGCGGAAAACTGAAAAAACCAGTACCAAAAGCAGCGAACTGTCTGGCCAGATGTCATTGTTTGATCTTCTGTAGGAGGCTGTCGCATGGAAAAGAGAAAATTAGCAAAGATTCCGAGGGAGGAAGCCTCTGATGAAATGGTCAGATTTGCGGAAAGAGCTGCAGGCACACATATCGTAACGACCAAAGATATAGAAAAAGATCTGTTGATGGTAACATTCTATCCAATCAGAAAATTGAAGAAAGGAAAAAAAGACGCTCAGTTAAGAACGTTTTTTTCCAAGAATGATTACATATCACAAGATCTGACCGTTGAAAAAGTGAAATGGCTGACTGCAGCTTATGACAGAATGTATGATATCAGCCTTTATGAACATCATTGGGATTACAAAGAAAGCACAGGCAGATGGACGCCGAATATGTTTTTCTGGACGGATGCAGACATTGATCGTATGCGCAGCTTTTTCAAGGAATGGAGCACAGAGAAAGATGCAAGAGACTGGACAGCTGTGACACGCTTTCAGGATATGGTCAAACAAAAACGTCTTGATGAAAGACATGCCAAAGAAACCAATCCAATTGATGCGCTTATGGAAACGGTCAAAGAAATCCCTGATGAATTTAAAAACTGGGTATCAGATAAGGCGATGTCATTCAGCAGATATCTGATTTACTCAACAAGATCAAAGAATGAGGCTCTGGTGCATTGCACTCATTGTAATGGGGTGACACTGGTAGACAGAACGAAAATTCGGTTAAGAAATAACGAGAAGGGGATATGCCCCCTTTGCGGAAGTCCGGTCACCATTAAAGCCAGAGGCAGGATGCCGGCACGCATATGTGACAGGAGGATTGTTTCATTTATTGATCCAAGAGAAGAGGGGTTCCTGTGGCGGTATTTTACAGCATACAGAGAAGTAAAGCCGGATGGAAAGACAAATGATGGATTATTTGAGATCGTAAGGACATTTTACAAATTTGCACCGAACGGAACGCCATGCACCAGCAGTTATGAATACAGAGAGTATAAACAGACTGGTATTGTACGGTGGTGCACAGATGAAGGATACAGAGAAAGTTCATACTGCACCTTATATCCCGGAAACCTGCCGGAAGCATGGAAAGACACTCCGATGAAATACTCGGCACTGGAAATTTTGGCGGAGAATAGACCGAGTGAACAGATACATTATGCAAAGGCAATCAACAGATACAGAAAGTTTCCGCAGCTTGAATGGTTTATAAAAATGGGGCTGTATAAACTGGCCGCACATCTGATCAACGAGTTTCACGATGGTGCTTTTGGGTATGAAAGCCGGAATGGAATTAGGGGACTGAGAAAAAGTGGAAAAACAATATTTGAAATTCTTGGCCTTACGAAGGAAAACACGCGAATACTGCAGTCTATTGATGGAAACATTGATGAACTGAGATTATTGCAGGAAGCGCAAAGCTCTGGTTACAACCTAAAAGCGGAAGAACTGGAACGGTTCTATAAACTTTTCGGATGCAACACAACGCTGATCCGGAAGGAGAACAGGAAATCGACCATCCATAAGATCTGCAGATATATTGAACGCGAAGGTGCTGATTATCGCGTGGGAGAGAGCGGACAATGTTGGCGATATTCCTATATGCAGTGTAAAGAAAGACCGGATATCAGAGAAGAACGTCTGCAGAATTGCGCTAAGGACTGGCTTGATTATTTGAACTGGTGCAAAGAACTGAAATATGATCTCAACAATATGTTCTTCTATTTTCCGAAGAATTTCAAGAAAGTACATGATCGGACAGCTGCGGAATATCAAGCATTGCAGGATAAAAAGGCAGCGGAAAAGAAACGCCGGGAAGATGAACGGATAAAGCGGGAAGCCGAGGTCATGAAAAAACTTCTGGAGGAAATGCTCAAAGAGAATGCCGGTATAGACAACGCTTTCTTGATAAAAGGAAAAGGATTGATATTGAGAGTGCCAAGAGATACACAGGAAATCAAGAATGAAGGAGCTGCCCTTCACCATTGTGTTGGAACTTACGTTGACCGAGTGGCCAAAGGGCAGACACACATCTTCTTTGTGCGCAGAGTGGAAGAACCTGATACACCATATTTCACAATGGAATATAACAATGGTCGCGTGATCCAGTGCAGGGGAAATCACAACTGTGGGATGCCGGCATCGGTAAAAGCTTTTGTAGCTGCATTTGAGAAGCTGATGAAAGAACGAGAAGAAAAGATGGAAAGGAAGTGCGGATAATGGCGAAGCAGAGCATCAGAAGTATTCGAAAAGGAAGCGTTCAGTGGAACGAAGAAGACCGATTGCAGATGGTTTCCATGCTGGCAAAAGCAGGATATGCAGTCCAGATTGTCAGAAAAGAAGTTCCCGGAGGCGAAAACAGAAAATCAGCTCAGTACGAATATGTGATCGAATACGGAGAGAAGGTGGAATGATGAAATTCATAGCCAGGAAACCTGTTGTAAAGACGAGGGTTTACAAGAGATACGGTCTTGTATGCGTAGAATATAAGCCATGCTACTGTCCGAGGTGCCGGAATATATTAAACGCAGGACCGAACTATCAACCGAAATACTGTAGCGAGTGCGGACAGAAGATTGACTTCTCAGAAGTGAAGTGGGAAGAAGAAAGAATTCTTGAACATGCAGAAAGGAGTTTGACAAATGAATAAGAGCGGTATTGAATGGTGCGATCACACATGGAATCCAATCACCGGTTGTCGGCATGGCTGTTCTTACTGCTACGCCGACAAGATGTCACTCCGTTTTTGCGGAAACATGAAACGAAATATGCTCCAGACAGGGCAATATCGAATAGAGGGAGATCTGTTCGTTCTGGATGAACCGTTCATGAATGAAGATGGAAAGCCTGTCATATATCCATTTGGATTTGAACCGACATTGCACAGATACAGATACGATACACTGGACAAGCTGAAACAGGGGCAGAATGTGTTTGTTGGAGCAATGGCCGATATATTTGGCGAATGGGTGCCGGACAGTTGGATAGACGATATCTTTGGTATTTGCGAAAAACACCCCCAGCACAATTACTTGTTTCTTACCAAGAATCCGAAAAGGTACACCCAGTACGGTGTGCCTTCCGGAAAAGGAAATATGTGGTATGGAACAACTGTGACGAATAGTGAGGACATGGAACGGATATACCAGCTTCCAACTCTGCTAAACACTTTCGCCAGTATAGAGCCATTGCTTGAAGATATAGACGAAAACATTTCTGCACTGAAATATTTGAACTGGATCATCATCGGCGCCGAGACAGGACACAGGAAAGAGAAAGTGATTCCTAAGTTCGAATGGATCAAGAGGATTGTTGTAGAAGCTGATTACAATGGGATACCGGTATTCATGAAAGACAGTCTGGTTCCGATTATTGGCGAGAAGAATATGCGCAGGGATTATCCGAAGGAACTGCAGATTCGTAAGAGAAGCGAGAAAGTTAATAAAAGACTCAGCGGCAGTTGTATGTTGTGCGGAAAGACAGAAGATAAAAACAAGATGGTTACCTTGACAGCAAGAGCGGTCAGGGGCGGCAAGGCGGCATCGTTTGGCCATATGTGCCATTCCTGTTTTACAAAATGGCTGACTGCTCACAATATACCGGTGCCGGACCTGGAAAATAAAAAGGAGATTGAAGATGGCGAAGAGAAGCTGTAGAAGAACAACTGATGAAAACCTTATTCATAAAAAAGCTGTGGAAATGAGAAAGAAGACAGATGAACAGCTTGTGCATTATGTGGAAGATCGTGTGGAAAAAGCACGAAGTGAGGGCTTCAATTGTGGAAAAGCCAGTGTTCCAAAAACCGGAGAGGGAGCAAAGGAGTTTATCGCATTCCTTCAGCTGAATAAGATTCCGGGAATTGGAGCAGTAACAATAAACAAACTCATAAAGGTAGCGGAAGAAAATGGATACTTATAAGCGTTCGATAAGAGGTCTGCAGAGCAGATCTAACGGGGAACATTTTGAGGGAATGATAATTGCGGCATCCAGATTCTATGAAGAAAGAGGAATTGCAGCAGTTGATAAAACTCCGGAAGCATTTAAGGTACTGAAGGCAATGGACAGGAACAGAGGGCAGTTCATCTGCTGTTTCACTAAACAGGCTCAGCCTGATTTCAAAGGAATTCTCATGGATTCAACCATGATCTTGTTTGATGCAAAACATACGGACAAGGATAAGATCGGCAGAGATGTAGTTACTGCTGAACAGCAGGCGTGCTTTGAACGGTATATGAAGCTTGGAGCAATGTGCTTTTTGGTTGTGTCTCTGGAATTTAAAGAATTCTACCGAGTTCCGTGGGTGGTGTTCCGGGACATGAAGAAGATTTACGGACACAAGTACATGAACCGGGAGGAGCTGGAACCTTACAGGATCAAATATTCAAACGGAGTGGTGAAATACCTCGATGGTATTGTCCTCCGGGAAAGGAATGAAGATGAAAGTACAGAAGTATGAGATTGCCAGAGTTATTGACAAATTAAAAAGTATTGTGCAGAAGAATGACCAGTTTCCGGCACTGGGCGGGATTCTGGTAAAGGACGGGTATTTAATTGCCTCCAACTCCGAGATCACAATGAAGGTCAAATTAGAGGCCTCAGAAGGCAGTTATTTTATTATTCCAATGAAAGCCTTTGACTTGATCAAAAATCTTCCAGATGGAGAAATCGACATCAGCGCAACTGACAAGAATGTAGTTATGATCAAGATAGGAGCAATTAAAAATAAATACCAGAGTTATCCTCCGGAAGAATTCAATTTTGATATTACAGAGGATCCGGAAGCGGATGGAGTGGAATTGAATGGCAAAAAGATCATGGAGGCTATAGGTCATGTTATTTATGCAGCAGCTGACGGCGGTGCGAATACACAGATGACCGGAATTTATTTTGAAGGTACAGACAGCGGAGTTTCCCTTGCCGCACTGGACGGGCACGTGGTCGCAGTAGATTCTGTTAAAGCAGAAGGCGCAAAGGACATGAAACTGATCGTGCCGAAGGCAACCGCCAAGAAGTTGATTTCCATGGGCGTGATCGACGATGTGACACTTACATACACCAAAAACAGTGCAGTATTCAAATCTGACGAATACACCATCTATACCAGATTGATCACAGGAAATTATTTTCCGTATCAGAAGATGTTTACTGATGGCGAAATCAATACATGTGCATCTCGCACGGCCCTGATCGGAGCAATGACCAGAGCAAAGATGTGTACAGAGGAAAAGCAGCCGGCAGTATTCCAGATAGAAGACGATGTGCTGAATATCAGTATTCGGGATAAATTGGCAGATTATCAGGAACAGGTACCGCTCCAGGAAACCGTATGCAAATCCATACGGTTGGGATTTGATTCCAAACTGGTTCTTGAAACGCTGAAAGCTTTTACCTGTGACAATATTGCACTGGGCTTCACCAGCCCAAGAACACCGATGATTGTGGAAGCAGAGGACAGCGACATGAAAGCCATGGTGCTTCCGGTTGCGATAAGGGAGGCGTAAACATGATTGAGATCATATCAGTAAAAGATATCAAAGACGCAACACCAGAGGAACTTGCAAATCTTCGCCGGAAGGGACTTCTTCCGGCGGAAGGAACCAGGAGAACATCTGGAAGACCTCTCAGCCCGTATGAGCGAACCAGAGCACAGGTGGCTGCTACTGGAAATAGATGGGCGATGGAAAACTTTATTGCCACGCACAGCTGAAAGGGGATGAAATAAATGAATTTGTATAGATATTATCAGCATGATGGATTCCGATGCGAAACTACAGCCGGAATTGTTAAAGCAAAAGACATGCAAGAGGCTGAAAAAATCGTAAAAAACCATTACGAAAAAGCATATCGAGGAGAATTCCAGCGCGATGGTTGGAAGCTGGAAGAAGTTGAGTTTTCTGATGATGGATGCAGCGAAATTTATTACGGGTGATTAATATGGCGAAGGTGTTATATAACTTATGCAAAAGGAATGGGACAGTGATGGAGTACTCCATCACTGGATCCGAAGTAGCTGAATTGATTAGCTGCAAAAAGCAGGATGTTTATAATTCTACGAGCTACGGCCAGATGATCCGGAAAGAATTTTACGTTGAAGTTGTAGACCGGCCACTGAGCCGAACGAAAGATCTTACATTACTTTTGGAATATGACCGGGTTTGTAGAGAAATTCTTGAGAGGTGTGGATGATGAAAGTATATAAAGCAGTGCATGAGAGAGAAAACAAGTGCAAGGAATTGCACAAAGAGATGAATATGAATGTAGGCCCGACCAGACTGGTCCAGCCGGACTTTTACCTGTTGGTCGATGTCGATGATATTCAGAAACAGGTAAATGCATTGAAAAATCAGGTAAACAGAATGAAGAGAACAGAAGCAAGGAGGAAATGGCGTTATGGAAGAAAAAATCATTAAGATACTGGAATTGGTCCAGATGAAAGAGGAAGGAATAGTTGAATTTACGGCGGAATCAAAAGCCTTGATCCATGAAGCTGCTGAAGAATGTCGGAAGCTTCCTTTGTACCAGGACAACAAAGACAAGGAGGAAACGTACAAAGAAGGGCTGACGGCGGGACAGGTATACGCTGATATGTGCTTCAAGATCATCAATGCCCCAACACCGTTTCATATGATGGCAGTACCTAAAATGATGCTACCGGTGATTGATGATAAATTGCAGGAAGAATTGAAAATGGAGGTAGAACATGACTGAATTAAAACCTTGCCCGTTTTGTGGTAGAGAAGCAGAGATAATAGCTGAAACGAAAAGAAATATCGGATTTACAATTTGGTGCGAATGCAAGGAGTGTAGCGCAAGAACTGAAGGATATTGCCCAAATATGGAAAACCCAGCGCACGCCATAAAAAGTATAGAAAGGTGTAAAGAAAAAGCGATAGAAAGTTGGAACAGGAGGACGAACGATGAGGTTGATTGATGCAGATAAACTTATTATGGCATTGAACGATTATGCACTGACAGAAGCGCCGGATGAAAGAGAATGTGCAGGTGAGAGAAGAATATCTAGTGCGGTATATTCTGCAATCCAGAATTGCATGAAAGCAGTAGAAGAACAGCCGACTGCTTTTGATGTGGAAAAGGTTACGGATGAAATTTTAAGAGCAAGCTGTATAGCAAGACCCATGGGGTGGAATCGTAAAAGAGAAATTATTGAAACGCACACGGCAATTGAAATCGTGAAAAGCGGTGGAGTTGAATGAGAGAAATTCTTTTTCTTGATGAGTTTGATCTGGAACATTATGAAGCAATTGGCAACATTTTCGACAATCCAGAATTAGCGCAAGGAAGTTTATGAGCCGGGATGATTACGCTTTTCCTTGCGCCGGCTGTCTTTGCGACCATTGTGCGAACAATTTGTACAGTTCAGACCAAATGGCGGGAGAAGCAAAGATATTTTGCTATGTTTGCGAGGAATGTCGATACTATGATGGGAACTTAAAAAATAAAGATATGAGATGCAAGCAGTGCGAAAATTATATCGTAACAAATGAACATGCTGAACGTTTGAGAAAAAAGATAAAGGTGGTAAAGAAATGAGGAAGATTAAGGAGAAACGTATGCAGAGTTATGTCCTTAGAGCCAGAAAAATGGTCCAAGAAGGAAAAAACAAAGAAGGGGCAGAAATGCTTAGTGAAGGATTGAACTATTACAGTAAAAATATCATTAAAGCTCTTACGCCATATGCAACTGCAGACGCCGGAATTATTTCTATGGTCCTGCGCAACTTGGCAGATGGTATCGAAAAGGATAATCCAGGAGCAAAAGAACTTCGCATGTGGACAGAAAACAACACCACAAAACCTGAATTGCAAGAAACAATTAAGGTAAAAAAACCCAATATGAGGTAGAAAATGACAAGAACTGAAACAACCAAATTCCTCGGAAAATTACTTACAGATACTCGCCTCGGAGGGGCTGGCTCGCACTGGGCCAGCGAGGTTAGTGTTGATCCATGGACACCGAAGGCAAGGCGGGTGGACTACATGGAATTTTCTCCGGCGAATCAATGCTCTGTGTCAGGAATAGAAAAAGGCATATTCACCTGCTATGAAATCAAGAGCTGCAAAGAGGATGTTTATAGCGGTAATGGTTTGAATTTCTTCGGGGAAAAGAATTACATTGTAACTACGATGGCGTGTTACAAAGACATTCTACCGGATTTCCGGAGTGGCAGATTTGCTAATTACATGAGCGAAAAGCACCCGGATTCGTCAACTTATTATGGCGTTATGGTTGCTATTCCGTTTTGGGGAGAGGCTACTGAAGAATTCAAAGACCCCACGCCATTAAGTGAGGACAGAAACTGGAAGTTGGAAATTGTATTACCTTGCAGGCAAGGGATAAGAACGAAGTCTATGACAGAATTACTGTTCTGCATGCTACGGAGCGGGCGTTAATAGGAGAGATTATAATGGATGTAAATGTACATGAAATTATTGTTTTAAGGGACAAAAAGGTACAGGCACGTACCCATAAGAAAAAGAGAATAAACAAAAAATGGGCAAAAAGATACGGTTTTAAAACATATGAAAATCAGTTGCTTGAAAACGGACAAATGATTGTAATGGGTCGGGAAATATACATGAATGAAAGAACGTACAAGGCATTGAAAAAACATGTTCGTTGACATTAAGGGGCAATCATTGAGAGGAGAATTAAGATGGCAATATTCCATAAAACATTGCAGCATCATGAAGATACAACAGAGAAAAGAGATATTTCTCAGGAAGATATAGAATTTCTGAAGAGATTACAGCTTGAGATGAATACTCAGGACACAACAGGAACAGCGGATCCTCGCTTCTGGGTTATTAAAGGCAGCGAGAGAGTAGTTGACAATGAAAATCCAGATGAACTTGTCCTGCAAGTAGATGGAAGCACCGTTACAAGCACAACGGAAGAAACAGTGAAGTATCTCAATGATAACATCTTGCCAGACTGCAATATCGATAGAGAAAACTGCAAAATTGAAACAGGGTACACATGGGATTTTAAACTGACGTACACGGAAGATGGAGAAGAAGAGTATGAGGATTTGTCAACGCAGGAAGTGAATGAATTTCTTGCCAACAATGGACATGATGGTACCATGATAATTGGTATTTCGATCAGACCATTTATGTACCCAAACACGATGTTTCTTACAGAGAAAGAAGCCAGGAAACATCTTGAGAGAAATTATTATCATTACTCAGAAGACGCACATACATATTGCATGGTTGCGTGGAGATCCCCGGAAGTAGAAAAATTATGGAAGATATTACGGGAAACAAAATGGGATTGCAAAGACAAAGAGCTTGAAAGCCATGAAGAAAAGTACATTTTGCATTACTGTATTTCTCTCATGCAGGAGCTGGTCGGATGTTTCGAAGAATGGTACAGATGGGTACATGGAGAAAATGCAATAGAAGAGCTGAGTGAAGAAGAAAGGTTCTGCTATAACATGTCGTATTTCCATATCGTTCAGGAATTGTTCTTGTTCAGGACATATCATTCCGGAGGGACATCAACGATGGCAAAATGCAGACAGCTTGGCGTTGATAGTGGAGATAACATTGAATTTAAGTTCAGCGAGGGGGAAGAGGATGACAGGTAAAGAATATCAGAATTTGGCCATGAGGACAAATGACCACAAAAATTCTGACAGGATAATTAAAAAGATTAATAATAACCAGCTTGTGAATAGTGACGAGCTGATCATACCGGATATTGGGGGTGTGCTGAATGGATGCCTGGGGCTTGCTGGAGAATCCGGAGAAGTATTAGATTTAATAAAAAAATGGGTATTTCATGAAAATGAGTTACATGTTGAACACTTGAAAAAAGAGCTTGGAGATGTGATGTGGTATGTTGCTATGATATGCGAATCCATGGAGTTGGATATAGATGAGATATTCCAGATGAATATAAATAAGTTGAAGGCAAGATATCCAGAAGGCTTCGATCCAGACAAAGCGAATCATAGAAGAACGGATGACATTTAAAGAAATAACTAAAGTAAGGAGAAGGACTGTTGGAATTATGTTAAAAAAATATGCGCTGAAAATGGGAGTAAGACCTTGCCCTTTCTGCGGAAAATATCCGACAATAGAAGGGCTTGCAGATAATCCAGGAATGTATGCAATCAGCTGCGAAGGAATCGAGAGCAATAGAGACAAAATAGGAGACCTTACCACAGAATGTGATCTCGTATCATTTGCTGGGAAAAACATATCAAGCGTAATAGAGGCCTGGAACAAACATTGCAGAGAAGCGGAGAGGTGAACGAATTGAGAAGTGTATTATTTTATATCGCAGGAGCTGCTACAGTAGGAGCGTTTTTTACATTATGGTGTGCCATAGCAGTACAGAGAGTGAGAAAAGAGAGTGAAGCATCCAAGTACGGAGAGCTTTGTGCGAGGATTCAGAAACAGATCGATGAAACAAGAATGAGAATTTCTTCTGTGAAAATGCAGCTTCATATAGCAGATCATGCTCTGGATCAGGCATTGCTCCAGTGGAAGTATGAGTATTTGATGAAACAGGAACAATGGCTTATCGAACTGATGTGAGGAAAAAGAGAAGAAGAAAAGCAAGAGGAAAAGCAATGAAGTGTAGTATCAGCACATATTATAAGATTTTGGACGCAGAATTATATAATTATGATGATGGTTATATGCAGCTGAATGTCGATATTGATACAAAAAACATCGATCTTGAAGAATATGTAAGCATGCAGAAAAAGAGCATTGCGGATATGTGCAATGTGCCGGAAGAAAATGTAATTCCAATATCTCGATTAGAGTATGAAACATATACAGACGAGTAAAGAGAGGAAGCCCATATGTACAGTAAATGCCAGAAGTGTGGAAAGAAACTGACGGATCCCGAAAGCATCAAAAGGGGATATGGACCGGAATGTTGGAATAGCCTGACTACACATTATTACCGAAACCCTGTTGACTGGGAAAACTACAGAGTACCTGGGCAAATGAACATTGAGGATTTTTTGGATATGGGAGGTGGGGACAATGGCGATAAGAAAGATATGCCCTGAATGCGGGCAACAGTACGGCGCCAGACCAGCAGTGTCGAGAAAGGATAGGAAAACAGAAATATGTCCTGACTGTGGAACAAAGCAGGCACTTGACACTGTGAGGGATTTGTTGGGACCGGAAATGACCGATCAGCAATGGGAAGGATATAAAAGTGGATTTTTAAAAAGGTCGAGGGAGGGACAGCATGGACAGAACACTTTATAATGCCAGCGGGTGTAAGGATAAGACCGCTCATGATGCGATTTGTTCTGCATCAAAACCGCAGACACAGGTTTTCAGATCTGACTGGACGCGGAGAGACAACGAGGCAGATATGTTCGTAAAGATGGTGAAACGTCTGGCAAAAGGATTTAATTTTAAACTTTGCGACAGAATTCGATTTGAGGATCCGGAAACAGGAAAGAAATATTTGTGAGGTATGGCATGGACACAGAGAAAAAAGTACAATTCGTAGCACTGACAAAAGAGGAAATTGATGCAATGATTCAGCAGGCTGCCCTTGCCGGAGCGCAGGTTGCGTCTGATGCAATGATGGTAGGGCAGAGAAAAAGCGAGAAGGAGAAGATTGATCGTCGTTTGCATAATACTGATTTACTCCTTAGAAATTACAGAACTTTAAAGGCGAGCTACGAAAATGCCGTCTACAAGTCCAAGGAAGGGGAGGTTACAGAGGTGCTGGAAGACATCATGACCATGAAAGATGATAAGGTCATAGTGGAGAGCATCAAAACTTCGGCCAAAAGAACCGCTATCATGGTACAGCATATTGACAAAATGCTTGATGTATACCGTATCTATTGTAGCAAATTATCGGAAAAAGATAAGAGACGCTATAAGATTATTAAAGCCCTTTACATATCAAAGACGCCAATGACAATTGCAGAAATTTCAAAAAAATTTTCGGTCAGCAAGGTCACTGTTTACGAAGATATCAAAATTGCGAAAGAGCGCTTATCTTCGCTGTTTTTCGGAATTGACGGTCTGAAGTTTTTTTAATAAAATCAGAATAACGGAATCTGTTAACTTAACATTGACTTAATAACGAAAATGGTGTATGATATGCGAGTAAAATTTTAATCAAAAGCCATGAGCCACTGGGAAAAAACCAGTGGCTTTTTTAATGCAATCTTGGGAGGGAGGAAAGGATAGAAAGATGGGAATGCTCCTTTAAAATATTTTAGAGGAGATTACGCATGAATGGAGTAACAATATTATTTGTATATGCAGCTATCATGATCCTGGCAACAGTGATCCTGACAAAGAAAGAAAAAAATGTGGAACGCTTCTGTGTTGGAAGCCGTTCTGAAAACTGGCTGATGTCGGCTCTCAGCATTGCGGCAACATGGATCTGGGCTCCGGCATTATTTGTATCAACTGAGAAAGCATATTCTACCGGCTGGGTTGGCCTGTTCTGGTTTCTGGTTCCGAATGCCCTTTGCCTGGTGATATTCATTCCCTTTGCAAAGAAAATCCGGAAGGAAATGCCAGAGGGAATGACACTGTCTGGTTACATGAAAGAAAAATACCAATCCGATGGAGTGAAAAGGGTTTACCTGTTTCAGCTGATCGGACTGTCTGTTCTGTCAACAGGAGTTCAGCTTCTTGCGGGAAGCCAGATTCTTAGTGCAGTAACAGGAATTTCGTTCAAAACCATGACTATTTTGCTCGCTTGTATAGCAATTTCCTATTCTCTGTTCTCTGGAATTAAAGCATCTATGCTTACAGATGCTATTCAAATGGTATTCATGCTTGTTGCATGTAGCCTATTTGTAATATTCGGAGTAAGAAATACAGGAACACAGGGCATTATACAGGGCCTGAGTGGTATATCAGGAGACTGTACAATGCTCTTTTCTGGAAAAGGAGTAGAGATTTTCTTAGCCTTTGGGCTTCCGACAACGATAGGACTTTTATCCGGGCCGTTTGGAGATCAGAGCTTCTGGCAGAGGGCATTTGCAGTAAAAAAAGAGAAGCTGGGAAGAGCGTTTCTTCTTGGAGCAGTTCTTTTTGCGGTGGTTCCACTGTCAATGGGAATTCTTGGATTTATGGGAGCCGGTGCAGGATATCAGGCACAGAACCTTGGAATCATCAATTTTGAATTGATCCGCCACTTTTTCCCGTCCTGGGCAGTATTGCCGTTCCTTTTCATGATTGTTTCCGGTTTGCTGTCTACAGTGGATAGCAACCTGTGCGCAGTATCTTCGCTTACGACAGATATTGCAGGAGGAAAAGACATCAGGAAGACCAGAGCTGCAATGGCAGTGCTTCTGATCACTGGCATTCTGATTGCAAATATCCCGGGAATTACAGTGACACATCTGTTTTTGTTCTATGGCACACTGAGGGCGTCAACATTACTTCCAACAGTCATGACACTGAAAGGGGTAAGACTGAATGCAAAAGGGATTATCACAGGTGTGGTTGCTGCACTGGCTGTAGGGCTTCCTGTATTCGCCTACGGCAGCGTTTTGAATAGTGGACCATATAAAACACTGGGAAGCTTGCTGACAGTCCTGTTGAGCGGACTTATCGCCTTGGCTGCTTCCAGAAAGGAGAGACACTATGCTCGGTAGAAAACAATCCGTTCGAAATAATGAAGACTGGAAGAGTGCGCTTGATCACATTGAAGAGACGGTGCCAAAGAAAGAACTGGATTCCCTTGTGAAAAAGACAGTGAAAGACATCAAAGAGAAATGCAAGGGGAAAAAGGCAGCCTATGCATGGAGTGCGGGAAAAGACTCACTGGTACTTGGAGAGATATGCGAGAAAGCCGGTATTGATCAGAGCGTCCTTGTAAGGTGTAATCTGGAATATCCGGCATTTATTGCATGGATAGAGCAGAATAAACCTTCTGACCTTGAGATTATCAATACCGGACAGGATATGGAATGGCTGAAAAAGCATCCGGATATGCTGTTTCCGGATAAAAGCAATAAGGCAGCACAGTGGTTTCATATCGTACAGCACAGAGGACAGGCGAGATATTATAAAGAACACCAGCTGGAAATACTCCTGCTCGGACGCAGGAAGGCTGATGGCAATTATGTTGGAAAAGATAATATCTACACTAATTCAGCCGGAATCACCAGATACAGCCCTCTTGCAGAGTGGAGGCACGAAGATATCCTTGCATACATTCACTATTATGATGTGAAGCTCCCACCCATATATGACTGGGAGAAAGGATATTTATGCGGCACACATCCATGGCCTGCCAGACAGTACATGGAGACAGAACAGCAGGGCTGGAAAGAAGTTTACGACATTGATAAGACCATAGTTGAAAATGCGGCACAGCATTTCGATGGAGCCAGAGATTTTTTAAAAGCTATCAAATAGCCGGTTGCAGCCGGAGGCCATTGCCCTTCAGAAATGGAGGACAAAATGAAGGTTATTAAAAAGAGACTGGATGATCTTAAACATCCAGAGAAAAATGTCAGAATTCATTCTGAACAGCAGATCAGGGAACTGAAACGCTCCCTTGAGAAGTTTGGACAGACCAGAGCCCTTGTTGTGGATGAAAATAATGTGATTCTGATCGGGAATGGCTTATATGAGGCTATGGTGAGCCTTGGTTATCAGGAGGCATCCGTATATGTAAAAACGGAACTTTCTGAAAATGATAAAAAGAAGCTTATGATAGCCGACAATAAGACTTATGCTCTTGGAATTGATAATCTGGATACACTGAATGAGTTTCTTGAGGAATTGCAGGGCGATCTGGACATTCCGGGATACGATGAAGAAATATTACAGCAGATGGTCGCGGATGCAGACGAAGTAACTGAGAAAATCTCTGAATATGGAACATTGGACGAATCAGAGATCCAGAAGATAAAGGAAGCCAATGAGAAACGGGAGCAGAAAGCGGCAGCAGCGGAAATATCTGACAATAATTCAGAGAACAGTTCGGAAAATCCGAACACTTCAGACAACCAATCGTCGGAAAGGCAGAATACCACTGAAACAGAACCGGAAATAACAGAAACCCGGAAGTTTGTTATCTGCCCGAACTGCGGTGAAAAGATATGGCTGTAAAACGTTGTGAAGCCAATATCGATGTTGTGAAAGCTGCAGAGATCCGGATAAAAAACGTGTTCGGAAACGGGCTACCAGTGTTCTTTTCTTTCAGTGGGGGAAAGGACAGCTTATGCGTGGCGCAGCTGATGGTCAATCTGGCCAATCGAGGTGAGATTGACATGAAACAACTTACAGTGCAGTTTATAGATGAAGAAGCAATCTTTCCTTGCATGGAGGATATGACAAAGAAGTGGCGGCGCATCTTTATGATGATGGGAGCAAAGTTTGAATGGTATTGCGTAGAAGTAAAACATTTTAACTGCTTCAATGAACTGTCAAATGATGAAACATTTATCTGCTGGGATTCCGCAAAACAAGACGTATGGGTAAGACAGCCGCCTTCCTTTGCGATAAGGAACCATAAACTGTTACGTCCAAGGATTGATGCTTATCAGGATTTCCTGCCAAGGACAACCGTATCAGGAATTACAATGGTCGGTATCCGTACAGCGGAATCTGTACAGAGGCTTCAGAATATTGCGTCTATGACAAAAGCAGGAAACAAAATGACTGCAAAGAAGCAGGTATTTCCCATTTATGATTGGACGGACAATGATGTCTGGCTCTTCCTTCTGAGAAATCATGTAGATATCCCGGAGATATATTTGTTCCTCTGGCAGTCAGGATCCAGTAAAAGGCAGATGCGAGTATCCCAGTTCTTTTCTGTTGATACAGCAAGAAGCCTTGTGAAGATGAATGAGTATTATCCAGATCTTATGGAACGGATCATTAGAAGAGAACCGAACGCTTATCTGGCTGCCCTGTATTGGGACAGCGAGATGTTCGGCAGAAGTTCCAGAAAAAGGAAAGAGGCGGAAGAGGGACAGGAGCAGAGAGATTATCGGCAGGAGCTGATACATCTTTTTAATCACATGGACGTTTTTTTCGACACTCCGCATAAAAGGCATGTGGCAGAACGATACCGTAATTTCTTTATGGCGGTATCAGCAATAGCTACATCGGCCGATTGCAAGCACATATACGAAGGACTGATATCCGGAGATCCCAAAATGAGGGCATTCCGGGCACTGTACCAGAGAGTATATGGACGTTATATCAACGATGCGAAGAAAGGAGAACACCATGGACAATAAGCTGTCAGCACCATCTAGGACCATGCATTGGGTAGATAGGAATAAGATCAAACCAAATGATTACAATCCGAACAAAGTTTCGAGACAAAATCTGGAACTGCTCACACAGTCTATCTTTACAAACGGATGGACGCTGCCAATTGTGGTAAGACCAGACGGTACTATTATTGATGGATTCCACAGATGGACGGTTGCAGGACCTGACTGGAAGTACGTTCCTCCTTCGGAAGAAGATGATCGCAGGACATTATACGAACGTCTTGAGGGAAAAGTGCTTGTAGTGATTGTTGATCATAAAGATAAAGCGAAAAATATTTACGGTACCGTTACCCATAATAGGGCAAGAGGTACCCATTTGCTAGAACCTATGAAGAAAATCGTTAAAGAACTCATGGACGAAGGCAAAACAGTTGAAGAAATCGGAAAACAGCTTGGAATGAGACCGGAGGAGATCTTCCGATTGTCAGATTTTTCAAAAGAAGACTTCTTGAAGATGATGACAAAAGGGGTGACGGGCTATTCAAAAGCTGAATTTATTACAAAAATTTAATGTTGTTCTACGACATATAGAACAGAAAGCAGGGAGAGGGAGAGCAACCTCTCCCTTTTGCATATGCCGAAATAAGATGATGGAGGGGAGGGGTGTACATTGGCAAGGGCAAGAAGTCCCAACAGCATTGAAGCTGAGGAAATGTATAAGAACGGGATGAAACTTGTTGACATTGCCAAGAAGTTGGACGTCCCGGCCAGCACAGTTCGGCGGTGGAAATCAACACAGAATTGGGACGGAAAGACAAAAGGAAAGAAAAACGAACGTTCGCAAAAGAAAAAAGCGAACGCTCGCCATAAAGGTGGACAGCCTGGGAACAGAAATGCAGTTGGAAATAAGGGCGGTCCACTGAAACCGGGAGATAAGATTGCAGAGAAACACGGAGCATATTCCTCTGTATATTGGGATGTCCTTGATGAGTCTGAAAAAGATATGATCGAAGATATCCCGATGGATGAAGAAATGCTTCTGATCGAACAGATTCAGCTCTTTGCTGTGAGGGAAAGAAGGATCATGATTGCAATCAATAAATACCGGAACATGAAAGGTGAAGTATCCCTGTATGGATTCAACCGAAGCGAAAGCAAAAGGACATTCAAAACAGAAGAGGACAAGCAGCTCTATGAAGAACGCATAGAGAAAAAAATATCTGCTGAAGAACGTCTGCCGGGAGATATGTATAACATGCAAACCACGATGGAAAACAAGGACAATATGATCGCCAGACTTGAAAAAGAGCTGTCAACTGTACAGTCAAAGAAGACCAAGGCTATTGAAGCACTTGCGAAGCTGAGACTTGAAAAGCAGAAGATTGCCGGAGAAAGCAAGGGCAATGAGGTTGTTCGTGCATGGGCCGAAGCTGTGGTAAAAGCAAGGGAAGGAGAGAACAAAGATGGATGATATACAGTTCTCTGAATTCCTTGATGAAAGTATACCGCTGTGGCGTGATGATCCGGTTATGTTCTTCCGGGAGGTGCTCAGTTTTGAGCCTGATGAATGGCAAGCGCAAGCAGCAAGAGACCTGGCTGCAAACCCAAAGGTAAGTATTAAGTCAGGGCAGGGTGTTGGAAAGACTGGTCTTGAGGCAGCAGTATTCCTGTGGTTTATTACCTGTTTCCCATATCCGAGAATCGTTGCGACAGCACCAACCAAACAGCAGTTGCACGATGTCCTCTGGTCTGAGATTTCCAAGTGGATGAGCAAGTCTGAATTGCTCTCAATGCTTCTTAAATGGACAAAGACATATGTTTATATGGTTGGCAATGAAAAGCGTTGGTTTGGCGTTGCCAGGACTGCTACAAAGCCAGAGAACATGCAAGGTTTCCATGAAGATAATATGCTTTTTATCGTTGATGAAGCTTCTGGTGTTGCGGATCCGATCATGGAAGCTATCCTTGGTACCTTATCTGGAGCAAATAATAAACTTCTTCTGTGCGGAAACCCAACGCGAACATCTGGAACATTCTATGATTCACATACCAGAGACAGGGCGTTGTATAAATGCCACACTGTATCATCTGCAGACAGCAGCAGAACGAACAAAGAAAACATTGATTCGCTCATAAGAAAGTATGGATGGGATTCGAATGTGGTTCGCGTCCGTGTCCGTGGAGAATTCCCAAATCAAGAAGATGATGTATTTATTCCGCTAAGCTTGATCGAGCAGTGTAGTAGCAAAATGCTAGAGCTTGATGATACGGACGGAATGCAGTTTGTGTCACTTGGGGTGGATGTGGCCCGTTTCGGAGACGATGAAACGATCATATATCGTAATTATCATGGTCATTGCAAAATAGTCCGAAACAGGCGAGGACAGAACCTGATGGCCACTGTAGGCGACATCGTAAAGGAATTTAAAAAAATATACAGGGAATATTCAAAGTATGAAGGCAAGGTGTATGTGCAGATTGATGATACCGGTCTTGGCGGAGGTGTTACCGACCGCCTAAAGGAAGTCCGGAAAGAACAGAAGCTGCATAAGATGCAGATCATTCCGATAAATGCAGCAGAAAAGATTGAGACCGATACGGCAGCAGGTAAAGATGCAGCTGAAAGATATAATAATCTGACAACTGCAATGTGGGCCAGTATGCGAGACCTCCTTGATAACAAACAGATTGTTATTGAAGATGATGAGCAGACAATCGGACAGCTTTCCTCCAGAAAATACACAATGGCGAGCAACGGAAAGCTTGAAATCGAATCAAAAAAGGAAATGAAGAAAAGGGGGCTGGATTCTCCCGACCGAGCAGATGCTCTTGCTTTGGCATTGTATCTCGGAAAGATCAAGAAACACACAGGCACAGCACCTGGAGTCAAAGAATTACAGGAGCTGACCAAAGACAATTACTGGGGCTGATATAGCCGGAAAGAGGGGTGATGAAGATGAAAGAGTATGGACGGATTGGACAGAAACGATGGGAAGGACAGTTTTATGAAGAATTTCTTCCGGAACTGTCTGGAATGCGTGGGATAAAGGTATTTAAAGAAATGAAAGAGAATGACGATACCGTTGGAGCCATTCTTTTTGCAATTAAGATGATGATCCGGCAGGTTGAGTGGCATGTAGAGCCGGGAGGTGACAGTGCCAAAGACAAAGAAGCTGCAGAGTTTGTTGAAAGCTGTATGGGCGACATGCAGGCCACATGGACAGATACCATTTCGGAAATCCTGTCATTCCTACCTTACGGTTGGAGTTTCCATGAGATTGTATATAAGCGCCGAATGGGTAAAACAAAGAACCGAAGATCATCAAGCAAATACTCTGATGGATTGATAGGCTGGCAGAAACTTCCTCCGAGAGCACAGGATACCTTGTATCGCTGGGAATATGATGATAGTGACAATCTGATTGGAATGACACAGCAACCGCCTCCGGATTATGGACTGTTTACTATACCGATGAGTAAAGCAATGCTATTCCGAACGGAGAGCGTAAAAGACAATCCGGAAGGTCGGAGTATTTTAAGAAACGCATATCGCTCCTGGTATTTTAAACGGAGAATCCAGGAAATTGAAGCTATCGGAATTGAGCGAGATCTTGCAGGTCTGCCAGTTATTCATGCTCCTGAAGATTTGGAAATATGGGATAGTCACGATCCTGACATGGTTAAAATTAATGGAGCACTTATTGCCATGGTAAAGAACCTTCGCAGAAATGAATCTGAAGGGCTTGTTCTTCCACATGGATACGAAGCGGAACTTCTGAGCACCGGAGGCACAAGACAATTTGACACCAATGCAATCATAAACAGATACGATACGAAGATTGCCCAGACAGTCCTTGCAGATTTTATTATGTTGGGACATGAAAAGACGGGAAGCTTCGCACTAAGCTCTGACAAGACAGAATTGTTTTCTGTTGCGCTCGGAGCTTTTTTAGATGTTATTTGCGAGACGTTCAATAACCAGGGCATTCCTTCGTTGATAGACATCAATGGTTCCCATTTCGATGGGATTGAGGACTATCCTACACTCGCCCATGGAGATGTGGACAAACGGGATATCACGAAACTGTCAACATTCCTGAAGGATATGGTCGGCACGGGGATCTTGATACCTGATGAAGAATTGGAAGATTATGTCAGGGAGGCAGCAAACCTGCCGGAAAGAACGGAAGTTCCAGATTCCAGAGAGAAAGATGAACGGCGAGAAGCACAGCGCAGAGCACCAGAAAAGACAGCAAACGAACCTGATGAACCAGAGGTGGATCCGGAAGAGAATCAAGATGCTGAGGAAGCCAAGAAAAGGTTAGGCAGGTGATTTGATGATGCGAAAAATACGGCCACGATCAAGGACTGTTAAAAAAAGCGAAGAATCACAGAGAGTACTGGATGCACTTGATGCCTATCTCGAGGGAAATATTGATGAACCAGTAAGATGGCTTGTTCGATTCTGGCAGGATCAGGCAGCAGTCATGCTGTACAGAGAACTGCGAGAAATCGTAATAGGAGAAACAGATCCGGAAAGTCTTTTTGATATATGGTTCCAGGATTATTCGAAGATGCTGTCAGAAAGAATGACACCTGTATGGGAACAGGCGTTTCTTGAAGGGTGGAAAAACAATTCTCTCTTTTGTGGAGCAGAAGATGTAATAAGCTCTGAGAGCTGGGTTCGAAGCTGGATTGTTGATCATACGGGAGATTTGATAACAAATTGTTGTAATGAGCAGGTGAGCGCAATTCGGTATCTGATCGCTGAAGCTGAATCTCTTAATATGAGCAGTGCTGAAACGGCAAGATATATCCGGCCAACAATAGGACTGACAGAGAGACAGGCTGCGGCGAATCTCAAATATTACAACTCCATCAAGGAAAGGCTGACAACAGATCATCCAAGAATGAAACCTGAGTCAATCGAGCGGAAAGCGAGAGAAGCTGCTTCGAAATATGCAGAAAGACAGCAACGGTATAGAGCAGAAACTATAGTCAGATCGGAAATAGCACAAGCCTACAACCGTGGCGCAGATGCCTTTGTGAGGGAAGCGGTAACGGCAGGGAACCTTCCGGAGATGGAAAAAGAGTGGTCAACAGCTTTGGACGGTCATGTGTGTGCATCATGTGCAGCTCTTGAAGGCACTAAGATAGGAATGGATGATGAATTCGAAACAGTATCCGGAAGGAGAGAGATTACAACGTCTATTCCACCATTACACCCGCGCTGTAAATGTGCGGTGAAGTATGTGAGGGTGAAATATGAAAACATTCAATGAAATAATGAAAATAAGGGACGAACCGGACAATAAGCCGGAGGTAACAAAAAGAAAGTTCCAGGTAAAGAAGACAAATAATGAAAAAATGCAGGCATTCGGCTGGGCCAGTGTTGCCATTGCTGAGAATGGAGAAACTCTGGAAGACTGGCAGGGCGACATCATAGAGCCTGATGAACTTGAAAGTGCGGCTTACAAGTTCGTTGATCTCTACCGGGAAGGTGGAGAGATGCACGAAAGAGGCGGGGTTGCTTATCTGATCGAGAGTGTTGTATTTACGGAAGAGAAGATGGCGGCAATGGGAATCCCGGAAGGTACACTCCCTGTTGGCTGGTGGATTGGATTCCAGGTTACAGATGCGGATGTTTGGGAGAAAGTAAAAGATGGAACTTACAGCATGTTCTCCATTGAAGGGGAAGCAGAAAGGGTAGAAGTAAACAATGAATAAGTATATTGGAACAAAACTTATTGAGGCAGAAAAAGCAACTCTTGCAGAAGCACAGGCATTAAAAACAGGTGCCTGCGATACCATTGAAGAAGCAAGAAAAAGATTTGGAGGTTCAGATGATGGCAATCCGGGATATGTAGTTAAATATCCGGATGGATACATTAGTTGGTCTCCGAAAGATGTGTTCGAGCAGTCTTATATGCAGGTTCAGGAGAATCCGAAACTGATATCTGGCGTATCAATAGGAGAACACATGGTGAATGATTTTATCAGCTATATTGAAACCAGTACCGTAGGCTATAAGACAACAATGGTTCGTTGCGTGCTTCGAAATGGTTTTGAGATCATTGAAACATCTGCATGTGTAGATGCTCGGAATTATGACCAGAAGCTCGGAGAAGAAATCTGCATGAAGAAGATAAAGGATAAGATCTGGTATCTTTTAGGATTTCTGCTTCAGACAGCGTGGCATGGAATTAAATAAATGTGATCAATAGGCGTCCAAAAGGGCGCTTTTTTGATAAATAAAAGCGAAAGGAGGAAGCATTGTGGCAACAAAACTGAAAGGCCTGGAAGTAGGTAAAGTAGATTTCGTTGATGAAGGCGCAAATCAGAGAGCTGATATCAAACTGCTGAAAGGCAAGAATAAAGCAGAGGAAACATCAGACCCGGAAATCGGACTATTTAAACGATTCCTGAACTGGATCAGCGGAGAGGTGCAGAAATCAGCCACGACATTTGATGAACAGATCAACGCTGTGAGCATGGACGCAATCCGGGATGAAATCTGGTCTGTATGTTACGCCCTGCAGAATTCACTTAATTCAATCCTGTGCGACCCAGAACTGGACAGCAGCGGGAAGCAGAGTGCAATGGATACAAGCATTGAACAGTTCGCTACAGCTATGAAGGAATACATTCCCGGATGGGCTGGGGGAACATCTGCAAAAATCAAAAAGAATCTGGATGCGCCTGACGAAACAGATCTTCCTATGGTGATGAAAGCGCATAGCAATCTGGAGGAAATCATTCAGAAATCCGTAGAAACGAAAGGAGAATTGGAAGACATGATTAAAATCGACAAGTCAAAAATGTCTGCTGAGGAAAGAGCGACATATGATGAACTTATCAAAAAGTTTGCCGTAGAGACAAACGAGGAGCCGTCTATCGAGAAGAAAGCACCGCAGAAAAGCGAAAAAGAGGAAAACCCAGACGTTCTCGATGATGATGGAGCTGAAAAGAAAACAGATACAAAGAAATCTTTTGCACCGCCAGAACAGAATGCTGACGATGATATTTACAAAGGACTGCATCCTCTTGTGAGAGAAAAACTGGAAGCTCTCGAGAAAAGAGCGGAAGAAGCGGAAGACAGAGAACTTTATGCAGTTGCTAAAAAGTACGAAGTTCTTGGAGAAAAACCGGAAGAACTGGCTAAGTCCTTGAAAACACTGAAAAGTGCAGGTGGAACTGCCTACAATGATATGATCAGCCTTCTCGACAGAAATGTGGCAATGGTCAACAACTCTGGCGTATTTGGAGAAATCGGAAAATCATTCTCTGGCGGAACTGCAGCAGTCAAGAAGTCTGCAGCAGAAGGAAAAATCGATGCGATTGCAAAGGGATTGATTGAAAAAGATCCTTCCATGCCATATAACATGGCGCTGGCAAAAGCCTGGGAAGCACATCCAGAGCTTATGGCTGAGTATGAAGACGAAGCCGGATACTAAGAAGGAGGCGAATGATAATGGGTAAAAATTTTAATGGAACACAGATCAACCAGTCACCAACTATTTCCGAAAAGGCAGGAGCAGATGTTGCTGACATCCGTAACCTTATTTTGAAATACGATACTGATGGTAATGTGGTTGTCGCTGCCGATGGCACAGCACCTCTGCTTGGCGTTTCTATTATCGAAAGTGGATACAATGACATTTCCGGTGTAGAAGCTGGAATGGTTAAGAAGGGTGAAGACGTTGATATCCTGATTAAGGACATCGGATTCGTCATTGCTTCCGCTGAGATCAAGAAAGGGCAGGAGGTTACTGCGACCACCGGAGGAAAAGCGGCAGTTGCGGCAGCTGGTGATTACGTGATCGGGGTAGCTCTTAACAATGTATCTGCTGGAGGCTACAGCAGACTGCAGCTTTCTAAATACCAGAAGGCAAAAGCATAATCTTGATAAAGGAGGATAATATTAATGAGAAACACAGCAGCAGGAATCCAGTCTGAAATCGCAAAAGGCGCATTCAGACCTCACACAGCACTTACAAACATGGCTCTGGCATATTACCAGAATGCAGCTAACTACTTCGCAAAGGCTCTTTTCCCAACCTGTCCGGTAAGTCTTTCTTCTGACAACTACTATGAGTTCAGCAAGGAAGATCTTCTGAGAGATAACTGGAGCAGAAAACCTGCTTATGGAAAAGTTGATCCTACAGTAGTAGGCGAGAGCATGAAACCTTATGTATGCCAGGTAGACCAGATGATCATGGGAATTGATCAGATTCGCCAGACCGATCTCAGTAGAAGACAGGGACCAACCACAATGCAGCCTAAACAGCAGAGAGTAAAAACCATTGCAGAACAGGCAAATATCCATCAGGATCGTCTGTTTGCGGAAAGCTACTTCAAAGCCGGCGCATGGAAGAATGAACTTGAAGGAGTAGACAATACCTCTCCAAGCACAAACCAGTTCATTAAATTCAGCAATGCAAACTCTGATCCTATTGCATTTATCGATAGCGAGAAGACAAGCATGAACCAGCAGACAGGACGCATGCCGAACCGCCTCGGCCTTGGTATCAATGTATTCAATGCCCTGAAGGTGCATCCGGCAATCCTTGAAAGGGTTAAATATGGTGGAAGCACTGCAAACCCAGCGTCTGTAACAGAAAACGTTCTGGCACAGCTCTTCGGAGTAGAAAAGATCGTGGTGCTTAAATCCATCATGAACAATGCCGGCATGGGAGAAGATGAAAACATGCAGTACATCGGAGATCCGGATGCATTCCTTCTTGCCTATGCCACAAACGCACCAAGCATTGATGAACCGTCTGCCGGTTACATCTTTACATGGGATATGCTTGGAAATGGACAGATACTTCCGATTCTGAACTATCTTGGCGAGAATGGAACACATACAGAATACGTGGAAGGACTTATGGCAACAGATATGCATAAGACATCCGATGATCTGGCGAGATTCTACAAATCTGCAGTCTAAGGAGGTGCCATATGAAGCTTGTTGCAAATAAACCATGCACTCTGAGCGGAAAACGATACTTCATCGGAGAGAAAATCCCGGCCGAAGCAGTCACTGATCCGGTAGCTCTTGAAAAAATGGGAGTGCTGACTGTGATTCGTGACGGTATTCCGGTTGAAACACTTGAGGAATGCGTGGCATCAGTCGGAGAAGTATTCTTCAAAATCGAAATCGTAAAAGGAGATAAGGGCTTCGATTTGGACGTTACAGAGCCTCAGCTTCAAGAAGCAGTAAAAACTATGCAGATGAACCAGAAGGATGCTGTAGCTCATATTAGAGACACTGTAGAGGATAATACAGTGCTTATCTTTCTGAATGCAGTAGATTCGAGAACTGCTGTAAAGAAAGAAGCTGAAACTAAGGCGAAGAACCTTGGGGAACTGGAGGAAAGCGCAGGTGATGCCTGATGCCTGGAACATATCAGTACGAACCGGAGAATATTGCTAAATACGGAAAAGACCGTATGCGTTTTGAACTCGGAGATGTAATGGTCGAGGGAAAAGAAAAGACTTGTGCGCTCTGTGATGAGGAATACAATGCGGTGATTCCGGAAAAGGTTCCGACGGCGAGACAATGGAAAAAAGCAAAACTTCGTTGCCTTGAAAGCATTATGCGGAAGTTTGCATTTGAACCCGATACAAAGGTTGGTCCACTCTCCTTATCCATGGGGGAACGGGCCAAACTATGGAAAGAGATGTATGAGGATCTGAAAAAAGACTTGAAAGCCAGTGCAGCTTCGGCCGAAGCAATTCTTCCGTTGGCGGAAAATCCAGAAACAGGGCGGATAACACCGCCTTATTTTTATGCCGGAATGATGTCGCATGAGGAAACAGAGGGGGAAGACATATGATGTTCGGAAACGCAATGTACCTTCGTCCGGGGAATCTCTGGAAGAGCTTCCGGGTATTGAAGATGCATGCGGACAATGTAGATGGATATGCAAAGAACTCATATGAAGATATGGGAACTATAGTGGATGGAATTCTTGCACAGGCGACTTCGAATGAGAGGGAGCTGACAAAACACCTATGGGACCAGAAACTGCATTCCCTGACGCATACCCTTGTGGTATCTGGAAGATGTGATCTCAAAAAGTCAGATATTCTTGCATATGAGGAAAAAGCATATTTAGTTCTTGCTGTTGATAATGCCGGAGACCTTGGGTTTGCCGGCATTGCCTATCTTGAAGAAAGGAATGATCTGAAATGAGTCCGGAGGCAGCAGCGGCAGCTGTACAGGAAGAAGTAAAGAACCGCATAGAGCAAACCAAACGACAGGTTGATGCAAAGATGATGCAGGGTGCCAATGAACTCAGGAACGCCGCTCTTACGGTATTGGCCAATCCAAGTCCTTCAGCTCCCGGAAGTCCACCTGGTGTAAGGAGTGGAAATCTGAGAAGAAACTGGAATATGTACAGTTCTGGCGGTGGAGGAAATGGCATATTCGGAATCCAATCTGGAATGCACTACTCGGGATACCTGGAACATGGAACAAGCAAAATGGCACCCCGTCCTTATGTTGAAAAAATCAAAGAAACTGCAATGCCGGAGATTCTGGCATTGTTCTCGGAGTTAGGAGGGTAAATGTTACTGACTAAAGAAACAAAGAAAGTTATAAATCTTGCTGAAATCGGAAGAGGATCTCTTATCTCGGCAAAAAATAAAACCTGGGATAAAGCGCAGTCTGGAATAGTGACAGAAGCGACTGTTGACACCATCACAGTTTTATTCCTTCCAGAAACACAGAATATCCAGAATCATTTCGTGATTCAGGCCGAGGCTATTGAAAAAGGACTGTGGACTATCAGATATTCTTCTGACGGAATGGAAACGGTGAACGTGTATGAAGGGAGTGTAGAAGATGGATCTGAATCAGTTGCTGTATAGAAGGTTATCTCAGGACAACATTCTGAACGGAACTCTGGCCAAGTACGCAGATAAGCCGGCCATCTTTAACACAGAGTTTCCTCCTGATCAGCAGGAGGGATGGAATGGGAAAAGCCAGTATCCGAGGATTTCTTATGTCTTCAACAAACAGGTGGATACAAAGCGGTCTTCATCTGGCCAGCTTACTGTCGCATTGTACGACATCATGGATTCGCTTGAAGTAGAGAAGATGGAAGTTACTATCAGGAATTGTCTTCAGGACGTGGTGATGAAACCAGAAGGGGAGGCGCCTATGTGCTTTGCATGGGCCAGAAGCGAACCTTACATCCTGGAAGGAAACGCAGTGCTGTGCAAAGAAATTGTGTTCGATATTCTGGAATACCCCGCACAGGAAACTACGGATCCAGATCCTGTTATGGCGTTGAACAGGTATATTAAGAATCTTTTCCCAGAATGCATAGTTTTTGGAATTGATGAGTTATCAGAATACACCATTCCGGCAGATACTCCTGTTTTCTATTCTGGACTGAAATCAATTGACAGCACAGATGGGCATTGCAGGAGTAGCCTGTCGTGGTTCAATGCAGTTATTTCAGTGCATCTCCTGTGCCCGAAACCGTCATTGCGGTTGAAGATGATGGCCGCACTTCACCAGAGCTTAGCGAAGGATGAAGAGATCATCATGCTTGATGATTCCCCAATGGTCGTGAAAGCTCTGAAAATGAACAACAATGCTGATTACCTTAGAGAGGGGCAGATGTCTCTGACAGGGTATTATGCGTGCTTAAAAGACGCATTTAAGCAGCCTGGTATATCAGGCGTAACAATCAACGATCTTACATGAAAGGAGTAAGTAATGGCAGAAAAAGATATCAAGAAGACACCGGCTGCGACACAAACAGTACAGCCGTCCGCTGACAAGTACACCATCCAGGAACTTGAAAATGCAAGCGCAAAAGTATTTGGAGTTCCTCACGAATGTGCAGTAGCAGCCTTTAAGGGTTGTAAAAAAACAGGAATGACTGTTGCGGAAGCGAAACAGATCATCGATAGATTCATGAAAAAGGAGGTCAAATAAATGGCAGGTTATTTTTCTCTTGGAGAAAACAAAATCCGTTCCGGTGCATACTTCAATGTGCAGAAAAGAGGGGATGAAACAAACTTTGGAGCAATTGATGGTATTGTAGCAGTGCTTTTCAGGTCTTCGATTGGGCCACTTGGAAAAGCTACAGTTCTTCCGGCATCTGAAGGATATGAAAAAACCTTTGGCACCGGCGGCACCACAGATGCATTAAGAGAAACGTTCTTTGGAGGCGCTGACAAACTTATCGCTGTTAGAATAGGAAACGGCGGTACAGTTGGCAGTGCCTCTCTTGCTTGTGCAACTGGAAAGGCAAAGCTCTCAACAAAATACCCAAGTGGTGCAAAATTCACAGCAACAATCAGAGAGAAGCTTGGCGATTCCTCAAAGAAAGAGTGCATCGTATATCTGGATGGCTCTGAGTTCGAAAAAGTAACATTTGCAGCAGGAACAGAAGAGGCTACTGCATTGAAAGAAGCATTCGCTTCCTCAAAGAACTTTGTAGTCGATATTACTGATGCATCAGGAACTGTTACGGCGGTTAGCCAGTCCGCTTTCACAGATGGCGCAGAGCCGACAGTGACAACCGCAGACTACAGTGTCGGATTAAAAGAAGTGGAAAAATACTACATCAATACCATTTGTGTTGATACAGAAGATGCCGCTGTCCATGCATTGGTAGCAGCATGGCTTGACAGAATTTATCTGGCAGGCTCTTTCGCAATGGCAATCGTTGCCCCAAAACCTTCCTCTTCACTGGAAGACAGAATGACATCAATCTCCAGTTTCGATACTGAAAACGTAATTGCACCGCTGAATGCAAATGCTAATGCCGGCAATGAAGAGCTGAAAGGATATCAGGTGGCTGCGTATATCGCGGGTATCGTAGCTGCGACTCCTGCGAACCAGTCCGTGACACACGCAACTCTTAGCAGATATAGCGTTCTGAATGAAATCCTTACAAATACAGAGATGGAAGTAGCTGAAGAAAAAGGCTGCCTGGTCCTCTCTACGGCTTCTGATGGGGCTGTATGGATTGACAATGGTGTTAATACCTTGGTTCATCCGGATGCCAACCACGACAGCGGATGGAAGAAAATCCGTAGAACCAAAACTCGTTATGAACTTCTGAACAGAGCAAATGCAGCAGCTGACGCACTGGTTGGAAAGGTTGATAACGATACAAACGGAAGAGCCACTATCATGGCAGCTATCCAGGGTATCTGCAATGCCATGGAGGCAGAAGGAAAGATCCAGTACGGCAATGTAACTGAATCTACAACTGTTACTACCGATGGAGACACCTGTGGGTTTGACATCGAAGTGATCGATCTGGATTCTGCAGAGCACATCTATCTGAATTACTACTTCCAGTTCAGCACTATTGTTGCTGCATCTGGTGAATAAGAAAAGGGGGAATAAATAATGCTGAATAAGAGTGCAGCTACCGATGCCAGACACAGCAGATCTGGCAAAGATGCGATGCTTTATAACTCTGCTGGAAAACCATTTGCACAGGTTGAAAGTTTTACTACAAAAGGTTCCTTTAACAACTACAAATACGCACCTCTTGGCCAGAACAGAGAGCTTGAGGTCAACGGAACTGTGGGCGTTACCGTAAACATTTCCGAAATCGTAGTTCTTGATGGTGAGCTGTTTAATGCGGTTATCAATGCTATTGCAAACGGAGAATCTCCTGTTCTGATGTTTACAGGAGTTATCGAAGGAAGAAATGGATCACAGGAACGTGTGACCTACAGAGAGTGTATCCTTTCCGGAGACAGCGATATCCAGAACGTAGCTACAGGCGATGTGCTGAAAAGATCTTTTGCCCTGCACTGCAATGGCAAGGTTGAGAATAAGAGCAAACTGACAATCTGATTTCTATTAAGAGGGGCTGGACATCAGCCCCTCGTTTTTAACAGGAGGAAAAGAAATGGCAAATAAAGACTTTATGGATCCGGAATTAACCGAGGAAGAGAAGGAAGACATGATTATTAAAAATGAAGAGGATTATCTGGAAGGATTGTTGGCAGCAGCTGATAATGCAGCAAATGATATTAAGAAGATCGATATCATCCGTAATGAACGAAAGTATTTCTCCTTCAGAATTCATTCGTTGTCCGATGAAATGTTAAAAGATATCCGGAAAAAATACACAAAATATACAAAGAATCGCCGCCAGGGCATCCGGGTTGCAGACGAGCTGGATCTGCCAAAGTATAGAGCTTCTCTGATTTACAACTCCACTACGGAAGAAGATCAGGCCAAACTGTGGGATAATCCTGCTGTCAAAAAAGGCCTGGAAGCAAAAGGCATCTGCATTATCAATGCCCTTGATGTAATCGATGCTGTTCTTCTTCCGGGAGAAAAAGACCGCATTATGGATATCATTGATGATGTCAATGGATTCAATAATGAAGAATTGAAGGCTGAAACTGCAAAAAACTGATTATGGCCGGTGGGAAGTCAACATTACTCCACCACATATTTCAACGCCAAGGTTTATTGCCAAGTGAAGTAATGAGTCTGCCCTCTGGAGAGAGGGCTTTTCTTTTTGCTTCAACCAGGATATGGATCGAGGCGAATACGAAAAAGGGGTGACATGGTAAATGGGAGAAACAATTAGAATTGAGATTCCTGTATCTGTGAATGATAATACAGACCCTGGCCTATCAAATATTACGAATAAGATGAACACCCTAGCCACTGCCGCCCAGAAGGTAAATCGGATCCTGTCATCTGGATTCAAAACCAGAGGGATTGAACAAACAGCAGAGCGAGTAGATCGAACGCTTGGACGTGAGCATTCTATTGAAGTTTCAGTAGATGACAATGCCACTCCGGTTCTTTCAAGAGTCGAAGATGCGGCTGAAAGAGTAGGAGGAATATCTGCAGATATTGAGATAGGTGCAAACGACAATGCTACCGCTGAAATATCTGGTGTCGAGGATGCAGCAGCAACCCTTGACGGAGCAAGTGCTGACGTAGAACTGGGGGCAGATGATAATGCCACCGGGGTGGTAAATAGTGTTGGAGATTCACTGTCTGTTCTAAACGGAAATGAAGCGGTAGTAGAGCTTACTGCGGACGACAATGCTACGATGCAGATTATGGATGTGGAGGATGCACTGGCCGCCTTGAATGGTGAAGTGGCTGTGGCCTCAGTGGAAGCTGATGATACAGCCACGGAGATAATCCGAAGTGCCGAAGATGCAGTGACCACATTCGATGGAACTTCCGGGACAGCGGAACTGGGGGCAGATGATAATGCAAGTCCGATCATCGACGATGTGAGGGACAAAGCAAAAGCCTGGGACGGAAGCGTTTTTACGGCAACTATGAGTATAGTAGATGCTGCTACTGCTCCAATGGGAGCGGTTTTAAATGCTGCAAAGAATCCAATAGCACAGGGCGCAACATTCCTTGGAGTGAGCGCAGGACTGGCTGATACTGTGAATACATACAAAGGGTTTGAGAGTATGATGTCGCAGGTCCAGGCTATATCTGGCGCTACAGGGAAAGAGTTTGATGATCTGACCGCAAAAGCACAGGAAATGGGTGCAACTACGAAGTTTACCGCTACTGAAGCAGCTCAGGCATTTAATTACATGGCTATGGCAGGCTGGAAACCAGAGCAAATGACTGCTGGTATATCCGGTATTATGAGTCTGGCAGCAGCTTCCGGCGAAGACCTGGCAAGCACCTCGGATATTGTTACAGATGCTTTGACAGCTTTTGGACTGAAAGCAAAAGATGCCGGACATTTCTCGGATGTCCTTGCAAAGGCGTCTGCTAGTTCGAATACAAACGTAGGCATGCTAGGCGAATCATTCAAATATGTTGCGCCGGTAGCAGGAGCCATGAAATATAGCGTCGAAGATACTTCTTTGGCATTAGGGCTTATGGCTAACAGTTCAATTAAAGGAAGCATGGCCGGTACAGCTTTAAAGACGTCCCTGGCTAACATGGCAGCACCAACTAACAGCATGGCAGAGGCTATGGACAAATATGGTATTAGCCTGACCGACGGCTCGGGAAACATGAAAACACTGAAAGGTGTCATGGATAATTTGCGAAGCAGTTTAGGAGGTCTTTCTGAAACTGAACAGACAGCGGCAGCATCCACCATTTTCGGAAAAGAAGCTATGAGCGGTATGCTTGCTATCATCAATGCTTCAGAACAGGATTATAACGATCTTTCCAATGCTATCGGAAATTCAAAAGATGCAGCACAGGATATGGCTGACACCATGTTGGACAACCTGGCAGGCTCTATGACTCTTATGCAGTCGGCTGTAGAGGGCACTCAGAACAGTTTTGGACAGAGACTTACTCCTTATGTCAGAGGATTCGTTGATTCCATTACGGACGCAATGCCGGCTGTGACTGTTGCTCTGAATGATTTTATGGACACTGTGGACAAAAAAGCAGCACACATGAAGACAGTTATCGGGACCATGACGGCATCTGATGAGTGGCAGAATGCGGATATGTTCGGAAAGATGGATATTGCATGGGATACTCTTATCGGTCAGCCTTTTGCCGACTGGATTAGCGGAGATGGGAAACATCTGATTTCTTCCGGCCTCGGAACATTATTCTCTAGCGCGTCCGCTATTCTTCCGGGAGGAAAGAAAGCAGGCCTTTCTTCTGTGCTCAGCTCTATGCTGATCGCTAAAGGAGCAACTGGGATTCTTGGAAATGCAAAGAATATTGCGACCACCTTACAGCCTATCGGAAATGCTATTAAAAGCATTGGACTTGCAGCACAGACAGCGCCAAGTGTTGGAGCGTTCATAAGTGATCTGGGAGCAATGGTTCCGACAGCGGCGAAATTCGGACTTGCGGCAGCGGCAGTAACAGCGGCAGTAGTTGGAATTGGTGTTGCAGTAGACAACTATAACCAGAAAGCTTTGAGCAGTAATCTGGAAGAACATTTTGGAAACATCAAATTATCAGCTCAGGAAGTGCAGGACATTGCTTCTGGAATTCTTGATCAGAAGTACCTGGCCAATGTGGAAGTTGCCTTAAATGAGGTAAAGAACGCTGATAAGCTTCGAGAAGATGCCCAGAAGGCGCTGGAATCCAATGACGTTCTGGAGTTTAAGAGCAGAGTTGGTATTAAACTTACGACAGAAGAACAGGAAGATTATACAAGTAATATCGAAACTTTTGTTAAGAGCAAGATTGAAGAACTGGAAAGCCGGACGTTTGCAGCGCATATCCACGTTCAGACGTATCTCGGAGGTACGGAAGAGGGACAGACATTAGCCCAGAACATCGAGAAATGGGCTACAGCGGATTATGTTGAATTGGATGGATTATCTAGCCAGTTATCACAAAAGGTCTCTGAGGCACTGAAAGATGGAATCATAGATGCAGATGAAGAAGGCGCCATCAGTGCTTTGCAGGAAAAAATGAACAGCATAACTGCCCGGTGGAAGGAATCGGAAGCACAGGCAAAATGGGACTGGATAAATCAGGAATACGGGAGCTTGAATGCAGCTGATCTGGAAAGTGGCTCATTCACTGACTTACTGGGAGCAATGAGAGATCAGAGGCAATCGGCAAAGGAAAGCGTACAGGCAGATGTTGAGCAGTGGTATTCAGAGCTTAACTCGATGGAATCAGCCGGAAGAATCACATCTGCTCAGAATAAGCAGTATCACGAAATGACCGGTTGGTATGTAAAAGGGCAGGAAGGAAATGAGTTGTCGAAGAGCTTACAGCTTGGTTCGAACACTTTGAATTCTGCATATGCTGAGAAGATTCAGAGCAACAGGCAGAGCCTTGCGGAAAATACGCAGTTTTCTATTGATTCAGCACAGAAACAATTAGAGAGCGGAGATACATCTGCTATGACCAGCGCATTGATGTACGGGTTCAACGAACTTGGCAATGGAAAAACATTAGGAATTACAACTGATGCTACACAGAATGCCTTGAGTACCATGTACGAGAGCATGAAACCTGATGTAACACAGATGCAGGGCTTAATTGACGATTACCGGGAAGCGGGAAAAGCAGTTCCACAAAGCCTTATGGATTCATTTAATGATGCTATTGAGGTTGGAGCAGCTGCTGGCGATACGTCTGCAACGTGGCAGAACTATGCTAATCAGATCTGGAAGAATGGAAGTGATGAATTAAAAGCATCACTTACGGATCCGAGCAATCCAATGTATGAAACGGTCCGCAGTCAGTTGCCTCCTGAACTTGCAGAAGCGATTGACAGGGCGGCGGCAGAGACCACAACTGATGATGTGACACTTGAAGGACTGAAAGCTTCTGTTGATGGAGATGTTGATATTGACAAAGATGCATGGACTTCAAAGCTGAATGAAGCTCTTGGTGACTTGGGTGAAACACAGGAGGTTACCGCTGATCATGTAAAGATTAAGGTTGATCAAGGCGATTGCCTGTGGGAAATTGGCAACGCTCTTGGAATTGACTGGCAGACCATTGCAGAACAGAACGGTATCGAAAGCCCGTATGTTATTCATCCAGACCAGGAACTGACTATTTCCATGGATACGTTGACTGCAGAAGTTGACGGAGACAAGGCTCAGGCTGCTATCGAGCAGGCTATGTCAGCTCTGGATGCAGAAGGAGCAGAAATGTCTGTGACAGCAGAAGGAGTCAAAGTTGATCTGGCAGATGTAGAAGTGGATTCCGATACAGCGGCGGCTCAGATTGAGGCAGCTCTCGGCATGGAATCCGGGACACTTGCGGCAAATGGAATTGAAGTGCAGGCAGGCGCATCTGTTACTATCCCATCAGAACTGGTAACGGTGGATACATCTGGCATGCAGTCTGCAACCGAACAGGCAGCAGATGAAACGGAAACAGAGCCTATTGAGCAGGAAGCATCTGCAAATGTAAATGTCACAAATACAACGACCGATACATCCGGAATGCAGGCGCAGGCGGAAGAAGATGCACAAGGTGCTGTAGGAGATGTACCAGTTGAAGGCAGTGCAAATGTTACCTTCTCAGGCACGACAACAGACACTTCTGGCGTTGTGGAGCAGGTAACAGCAGATATTGAGAGCGCAGTAAGTGATGTTCCGGCCAATGGTCATGCGAGCATCACGTTAGATCAGTCCAATAATGCGGCCGAGATTTATTCTCTTGCAACAGCTGATGTGGTATCTGCTTTCTCGGAGACAATTCCAGCAGACGGACATGTAGATGTCACACTGGACCAGACGAATAATGCAGCAGCTATATATTCGGAATGCGCCGGACAGGTACAAAGCACATTCGCACAGGGCTTCACAGCCTCTGCAGATGTTGCAGTTACGCTGAACTGGCATATCACGAATCCATCAGCTAGCATTTCCACTTCAAGTAGCGGATCATCTGTATCGGCTACTATAGCTGGGCACGCTTCGGGCGGTGAAGTCGGACTGAATGGAGCTGAGCTGTCGTGGGTAGGTGAGGAAGGATTGGAGTATATCATTCCTACGGTGCCGGCCAGACGACAGAGAGGTATTGAATTGTGGAAATCCGCAGGACGGACACTGGGAGTTCTTGGTCCTGATGATGAGATATCAGCGCATGCGAGCGGAGGAATTGTTGGAAAAGAAGTATCAAATACGACACCTTATTTCGACACAGATTCCAGTTCGCAAGATTCCGAAAAATCAGAGAAAGAAACTGTACCAACGAATGTGGTGTCAGATAAATCTGGCGTTGTGGTACAGGTTAACCTCTCCCCGCAGTTCAATATATCAGATACAAATGACAGTGATGCTATTCGGCTCATTAAAGCTCACATCAAGGAGCTGGCTGACGATCTTGGAAGCGAAATTGCAACAATGCTCAGTGAAGCTTATGAGAATACACCTGTTACAACATAAGGAGGGAACATGGGAGCGATATTAAAAGAATTGCATAATTCGGCATCGAAGTTCCAGTTCCCTTCGATGCCAAAAGATGATGTTGATGTAAAAAGAGAAACAGCATATCAGGAATATAACATTCTTGGAAAAGGAAAAATGAGTTACCCATCTGGCATGGGAAACCAGACCATAAAATGGTCAGGATATTTCTGGGGGGCAGGCAGAAAAAAGCTTGCCTCCGTAAACCAGAAATGGATAGCACCAAAAACCTGCATCAGCAAGCTGAAAAGCTGGCAGACAAAAAAGACACCGTTAAATCTGGTGGTTTCTGAAGCTGGCATCAATGAAGATGTTACTATCAAATCTTTTGAGTATAAGCCTTTTGGCGGGCATGGGGACTATTCGTACGAGATATCTTTTGTTCCATATGTCGAGATGAAGATTTATACAACAAAGGAACTGGGGACTAAGAAAAAAGCTAAAAAGAAAAAGAAAACCACTAGGCCAAGTACCAAGAAATCTACTAAAAAGAAAAAGACCTACAGGATTGTCCGAGGCGATACGCTTTGCGGAATATCTCGTAAGAAATATAAAACTGAATCAAAGTGGAGAAATATCTACAATGCCAATAAGAAGGTTATTGAAGCGGCTGCTAAGAAACATGGCCGGCGCAATAGCGACAATGGACATTGGATATATCCAGGAACAGTACTGACTTTACCATAAGGAGGCGAGAGTATTGATAGATCCAATGAAATATAAATACCTCGTGGCCATTATGACTGCAGATAAAAAGGCTTACGACATCACACAATTTGTCGAAGATGTATCCTGGGAAGAGGGAGAGGACCAGCTTGCGGCCAGAATTAGTTTTTCGGCCAAGAACGATAAAACTTCAAAGGGAAGAATTTCTTCTCTTGCCAAGCCTGGGTGTTATGCAGCACTTTTGTATTCCTATAATGGTGGCAAAAATGCCGAAGCAACCAGAGGAAAAATAGTTGAATGGAATCCTTCAGCGAGAACATCCGGAGAGAAATTTAAGGTAAAGGCATACGATGTTCTATATGATCTGCAGGAATCACAAGATCATGTATATTTTTCAGCCGGCGTAAAGACAAAGTCAGCCATAGTCCAAGTGCTGAAACGCTGGGGCATAAAGGTCACATCTTACAGCGGACCAAATGTGAAGCATGGGAAGCTGGCTTATAAGTCTGAAAAGCTTGGAACAGTGGTTGTGAAAATCCTCAAGGAAGCCAAAAAGAAAGGCGGCATTGAGGCATGTCTGCGGGCTGTGAAAATGAATGTGACCGTAGTTGGTTTTGGAACAAATAAAACAGTATATCATTTTGAAGAAACACAGCATCTTACAGAAGTAAACCATAAGATCAGCACTACCGGGATGGTTACAAGGGTAAAAATCATCGGAAAAGCAAATGATGATGGATGCTCACCTGTTGAGGCTACAGTTGATGGAAAGACAAGCTACGGAATCCGCCAGAAGATTGTTTCCAGAGGAACTAATGACACATTAGATGAGGCAAAAAAAGAAGCGAGAGAGATTCTTGCAGATGATGGCAAACCAAAGGAAGAAATCACGATAAAACTTCCGGATATTCCTATCATTCGGAAGGGTGACAAGATTCATCTAAAAACAGCTTCAATAAGTGCTGGGTATTATATCGTAATATCTGCTACGCATGATGTAGATAAAATGCTTATGACACTGGGACTGAAAAAAGCACCGGCAGCAAAAAAGAGCAGTGGGAATAAAAAAACAAAAGCAAAATCATATGATGTTGGGGACATTGTTAATTTCCATGGCGGTAAGCATTATGTCAGCAGTTATCCAGATGCCAGAGGATACAGTGTAGGAGCCGGAAAAGCAAAAATCACGATCAAAGGTGGTTCCGGAAAAGCACACCCATGGCATCTGGTTACACAAAACTGGAATCAGACTCATGTCTGGGGCTGGGTTGACGATGGATCATTTGACTGACAGGAGGAACATTATGTCAAAAATGGAAAAAAATGGAATGGAAAAGCTTGCAAAGGTATTGGATTCGAGAATGGAAGAACACTCAGGAGGAGGATTTTCGTTCGACTTTGGAGTGATCAAGAAAGATTATTCCCTTGTTTCCAATACTTTTCCTTTGCCTATTCCTAAAAAGGATTATTCTGTCTGCAGACTTTTGGCCAATCTATCAACAAACGTATCTGGAGGAACACACGGAGGGCATAACAGCGGAACGGGATCACATAGCCATAAGGTGGTTATGCCTAAGTTAAAACCGGGAGATCGTGTGCTTATCGTATGGGTTGAGGGAGAACCTGTAGTCATAGATGTAGTAGTCAAGGCAAGTGGATTATAGGAGGCAATATGGAAGAAGAATCAAAAAATTTACTGCCGACTGTGGATGTTCCAGATTTTGTGGATGAAGAGGAAGATGAAGAATATGACGTTGACTATAAGCCATCGCCAATGTGGGATCTTGAAAAAGGAGATTTCGTTCGCACCGCCGCAAATAATGTGCCAATGAACGATGGATATGAAGCATATAAAATATGGTGTGTAAAAACGGTATCTACAGAAAGATATTCTTGCCTGGGATATTCAGATGATCATGGAACTGAAACAGAAGATATAACAAGAGAATCTGACCAAAGCACTGTAGAACTTTCTCTAGAAAGGACAATCCAGGAAGCTCTGATGGTCAATCCGCGGACATCATCGGTAGAAGAGTTTTCTTTTGAATGGGGTACTGGGAGGGTAAAAGTATCATTCATAGTTTATTCTGTTGATGGAGAACCCTTTACCGTTGATTCAATCATAGAAGTTTAGAGGAGGTGGTTAATATGGCTAGACCAGAATTTGAAATTCCGGAATTTGTGTCAGAAAGTGATTCTGACCAGATACAGGAGAGGATGATGGGAAACCTTCCGGCGGATATATCGGATATGGAAGGTGATTTCCCATATGATTTTACCATGCCTACGGCCATCGAGATATCTCAGCTTGTACAGTTCAATCTTGTTCGCTGCCTGATGGTTGCGTTTCCGGAATATTCCTGGGGCGATTGGATGGATCTGCATGGCGCAGAAGCAGGAGTGACAAGGAAAGAAGCTGTAGCAGCAACTGGAACAGTGTCTGTTACGGCGGCTTATGGCACAGTATTGGCAGCAGGCACAGTCTTTGCGGTTCCTGCAACAGATCAGATGGAAGCTGTTGAGTTCCAGACTTTACGAACTGTTACGTTCACAGAGAATGAAACCATGGACCTTGCGGTTGAAGCGGTCACTCCGGGGGTATCCGGGAATGTTCCGGCAAATACGATTACAATTATGGCATCACCGATCAATGGCGTTACAGCAATTACCAACAGCGAGAAAACATCGGGTGGTGCTGAAGAAGAAAATGATGAAGATTATTATGAACGAATCCATGCAGAATTCCAAGATTCGCAGTTCTATGTAGCGAATGATGCTGACTATATTAAGTGGGCCAAAGAAGTCCCCGGGATTGGAGATTGTATTGTAGAACCAGCTGTTGAAGGACCAGGAACAGTGGGATTGATCTTAGTTGATAGCAACGGACAGCCCGCATCAAGTACACTGGTCACAGCAGTTTACAACCATATCGTTTCTCCGGACGACAGGAGCAAAAGACTGTTGCCTACTGGATCGTCTAAGCTGATCGTCAAGTCAGCTACAGTAAAAACTGTAGATTTTGCCTGTACAGGACTTGTTCTGGATGGCGTTGGATTGGATGATGTAATCTCGACATTCAAAACTGAAATGATGGCAGTCTATTCCGCGGCGAAAGAAACAAATATCCTCCGGTACAATTCGGCTCGAACAGTACTGTCAACCATAACCGGAGTAAGCGATTTCATAGATTTTACGATGGATGGAAAGAGAGAAAACATTCACCTTTCATCAAGCGAGTATGCAGATACCGGTAATGTGACATTTACATTAGAGGGGGCTGAGACATGAGTATAGATCTGGAAAGATTCCCGTGGAGCGATTCGGCCAACAGAATGCTGACATATGTAACTAAAGGCTGGTATGATAAATCCTATGTCGGAAAATGGATATACGAAGTTATGGGCAGAGAGCTTGATCTGGCCACTGTGCATATTGAAGAACTTCCATACCAGATGTTTATCGATACAGCTACATGGGGACTTAAATATCATGAGATCAAGTATGGACTGCCCGTAAGAGAAGACCTGTCATATGAAGAAAGACGACGGTTGCTCCGTGAAAAGAAAAACACAAAAGCACCAATGACCCCATGGCGAATGGAACAGATTTTAAAAGGCGTGACGGATTATGATGTCCAGGTTCATGATTGTAATGAGCCGGGACATTATTTTTCTCACCCTAACATATTCAGCGTTCAATTGGAAGGTGAAACAGAGGTAGAACTAGGAGAAGTTAAGAGTAAAGTCGATAAGCTGAAGCAATCACACACAGTATATCTTCTTTCTGTTATCCTCATGCTTATTGAATGCACAGAGAGCTTTGAACAGAGAGTGACGTATCATTCAGATTTTTCATGGTGGAAGTATTCTCTTGATGGTTCCTTCGCTCTTGACGGCAGTATCAATCTGAATCATTGGTATCCGACAGAATTTCGCCCAGTCTATCCATTTGATACAGTCTTAACTGAGAATTTTATAGCAGATCGAATTTTTCACCGGATTCCAGATGTATATCATGAAAATATATTTAAGCCTTCCTTTTTCGTACGAAGCGATTTTGTATGGTGGGAAGGTTTTCTTGATGGAAACTTTTCACTGAACGGAACGAGAAAGCTCAATTCTTGGTATCCGATGGAAACTTTTATCGGGCATAGGCTGTTTATCGGCAATCAGGAGGCTTTTGAAACGAAACAGTGTATTTCATTGCCTGATATGATTAATGCTGAGAAAGCTGATTTTAGAGGCACACAGAGGGTAATTATGGGCTGGCGTGATGGTAATAAGATCCTGGACGGCAACTGTTTGTTAGACGGGACTTTATTGCTTGATGCAGGAGAGCCGCCATATCTGCAGACAGTTCGGATTCGTGCGCCTGTTAAACACGAAGAAGAAGTAGAGGTCACAATGGTTATTCCTTCACGGGCCGCAAGACTGGATGGAACGTGTAGGCTAGATGGAAGTGTAAAACTAAATTCAGGAAGGGAGGTCCTTTAAATGGCAGGGACTACAGTTACAACACTGGCAAAGAAAAAAATGGTAAAAGCAAGAGCGGGGATTTCATCGCTCCCAAAGATTGTAGGCATGGCTTTTGGTGATGGAGGTGTAGATTCGGGTGGAACAGTAAAATCACACAGCGCCGATCAGAACACCTTACATCATGAATTACTTCGCAAGAATGTTGATGGTTACGAGGTTCTTTCTGACACAAAAATCAGATATCGTTGCACATTGGCGGAAAATGAGCTGGCAAACACTTATATTTCTGAGGTTGGATTATATGATGCAGACGGAGATATGGTGGCCATGAAAGCATTCCTGAAGAAAGGAAAAGATGCAGACATGGAATGCGTGTTCGAGTGTGATGATACATTCTAACGTATTTCGATATTTTGTAACAAGTAATCGGATAATGATAGATAAATGTTATCATAAGGAGGTAGAAAATGTCGTATTTCGATATTTCTGGAGCTGTTTTCAACAATCAGCTCCGCGAATTAGAAACTTCTGATCCTGTTCATGCAGATGTGTTTAACGCTGTCTTTCGACAGTTGATAAATAATGACGTGGCACTTATGGAAGCCGCCAGCATGTTTGCGGGAGAAAAAAACAAACAGGCTGAATTCATTCTTAATCTCAAGAGAACTGGGAAAAAATATGGGGTTCATCATAGTGCATTTGATGTATCGCCATTGTCGGCGGGCACACGTACTCTCGATGCTGTAGGCATGGTAGCACAGCCTTCTACGAACACAGTAAGAGGAAGAAATGATTTTGAAGGCGAATCTGTTTTTTATGGATTGGAAGTTAATGGTCATGTAGATGATGCCGGAGAATTCATTGTGGAATATATTAAGGGAATCGACAATGAGTTCTCCAGGACAGAAAGAGATACATGGATGTTGTATCTGACTCAGTGGATTAACATAACCATTGATGCAAATGGAGAAAGCCTTGTTATCTCAGATGAACATCACGCAGGCTTCTTTCCGGAAGGAGCAGCAATCCGTACAGATCAGACTGTCAGACCGTTCGTTGCACAGGCTAAATATATGGCTGGAAATGGTTCTGATGGAAAGGCTGCATCTATTAGCGGAGTAAACGCTGCGCATGATCAGTCTCACAATGGAATGATTACACGATTCAAAGCCAAAGGAACACAGTATTGTGGAACAACTGCACAGGATAAAAACCATATGGACAACCTGTTTGAGGTCGCTTTCGCAACACGGAATTCACAGTCGATCATGTCTGGTTGCACAGGATATTACAACAGGTTCTATGCGACTGTTGTTGAAAATAATGTGGAACGTATCATTATCAGCAAAAGTGATGCAAACTCTTTGGTGGTCGGAAGCACGGTATCCATTGGAAATGCCACAGCTTTAAGTGGTAGCAATCCGACGGATGATAGAGGAAATGCAGGACTTCATGCAAAAGCAAATCGTGTCATCATTACAAAAATTGAAGATTATGACAGCAATAATTCGGCAGTTTATGTAGATAATGGAGGAACTAAATTTTCTACCGGTTCTACAATGGTAGGCTCCACAGAAGTAAAGACTACTATCGTTACAATGCCATGGCACACAGGTGCATGCGATAATGTCCTTGGTTCTTGCGGTTCTCCGAACAGTAATACATCTGGAAAAGACCCATACATTCTGTTCGGTGTAGAAATGTTCCTGGGATTTTACGAAGTTATCAGCAACGTAATTCTTAAGATATCTAATCATGTAATGACGGCTTGCATTTGTTATGACTGCACAAAGTTAGCAACAAGCGTGACATCGGATTATGTTGAGTGTGGATATAGTATTGCAGATACACAGGAAAGTTGGAAATATATCAGTGAACTTGGATATGATCCAGAAAATCCGTCTGTAAGACATGGAACGAAAGTAGCAGCTTCCTCCAGCACAGGGTATGCAGATGGACAGTATACAAATAAGCTTGATCAGACTTCTGACGGGTTAAGAGAGTGGCTTTCCGGCGGCGCCCTGAACGACTGGTCTAACGCGGGCCGGTGGTGTGCGTACCTGGGCACCGGGCTCGGTCTCAGCTGGTGGGTCTGTGCCGCGCGTCTTTCTGCTTCTGGACGCTGTGCGAAAGCAGCAGCGTAGGGGGTGAATTGCCGAATGGCAAGAGGGGAACTCCCCTTTTATTTCCCGGCGTAGCCGGGGCGTTTTAAAATCATACGGACTCACGCTACGTTTGGCAGTGGCTTTCCGGCGGCAACCTGAACAACTGGTCTAACGCGGGCCGGTGGTATGCGAACCTGAACAACGGGCTCGGTAACAGCTGGTGGAACTATGCCGCGCGAATTTCTGTGAGAATTTTGATGTGTAGCGTGTTTCGCTGTCCTTTGAGACAGTCCTAAAATGGCGGGGGCGGAATGCCCGAAATTCAAGCACCAGCATCGGCGGTCAGGAAACTGACTGCTGACCCTGTGGCGGAAGTGGACACAGGTGGGGGTTAGTAGTAAAACCGAAAGCTCTTGAACACAGAAAGAAAGAGGACTGGTAATGAAGACATATTGCCGAAGAATGGATATTTCTGACGAAAATTTCATCAGGAAATACATAGCTGCATTTATATATGACAAGCTAGAAAATGGTAATATGCCGAGTATTTTTGCTTACTATGGAAGCATAAGTAAAAATGAGGCTAGAAGGCGGTTGGAGAATTCACCGGAATTTGTAGCATCTGTGATCGATCAGATTGCGTATGAAATGTCGTGGCATTTGAAGACCAGAACTGTAAGGGAACATATCTATATGGTAGTTCCGGAAGAGAAACTTGTGAAAAATGTTGATATAGTAGATGGAATGAGCGGAAAAATTAGAACGCTAGGACTTGAAAAGATGATCATGCAGCTATATGAGGTGTTGGCCAAGGAAGCGGCAGGCGAGTTGTGGACGGCAAAAGTCGGACTTTTTCAAGTTGCATCAATACCTGGAAGAGGACAAGCTTACGGCAAAAAATACATCGAACGATGGATGTCGCGTGATCCGGAAGGAACCAAATATTGCGTTCAGTCAGACATTAAAAAATGCTATCCCTCTATGTCACATGATAAAATATTAGAATTTCTTCGAAGAGATTTAGGAAAGTCAGATATGTTGTTGTACTTGTTTGAGACTTTGATTGGATTGTATTCTGAAGCAAAGGTGCAGAACAAAGAGAAAGATTGCAAACATGGGATTTTTATAGGCTCTCCGGTGTCGAAAGATCTGTGCAATTATTATCTATCTTATTTGTACCATTATTGCACAAATGAACTTTATGAAATGAAGACCAGACGAGGGAAGACAACAAGAAAAAGATTGATTTATCATATCATGATTCAGATGGATGATATCATTCTTTTTGGCTCTAATAAGAAAGATCTTCATAAGGCAATGCTGCTTGTTATTGAATTCGTAAAATCTACACTCTGTCTAAAGATCAAAGATTCCTGGTCGTTATTTCGTACAGGTTATGTTGACAGAAACGGAAAACAAAAAGGAAGGGATTTAGACTATATGGGGCTTGTGTTCCATGGACAGAATTTAATCAAAAGATGTTATTCCGGAAAAACAGTGACAATACGGAATGTGTCAACAAGAATAAGAGCATCAATATTCCTAAAGGCTCGCAGGAAAATTCATAGATTTGCGAAAAAAATAAAGAACAAAAAGATTATAGGTAGTAAATTCGCCATGAGTACCATAGCATATAACGGTTGGTTTGTAACAACAGACTCCTTTCTTGTGAGGGTTGCAGAATGTTGGGATCAACTTATTTCGATGGCTAAAAATATAATCAGTCGTTATGCGAAACAGAAAAGCTATGCTATGGAAAAATATTATAAGAAGTGGAGGAAATTGAATTATGCATAAAACGAATAGCCCGGAATCACAAGGAAACATTACATATGCTGTTCTTCCAGATGGTTCCGCTGATGTATGGATTCGTAAGAACGAAGTCCAGCTTCCGGAAAAAGATGAAGGACCACAGGGTATGGAAGCTGATGAAATCTATTTTAAAGTATCTGCAGGTGTTGTTCCTAAGGAAGAGATAGTTGCAGATCTTGATTTTTGGTTCGATCAGTTGAAAGACAAAGAAGAAGGCTGCAATGCTGATTATCTTTCTATTGAAACATACCGAGCAGAAAAGAAAAAGGAGATATCTCAGATCTGCCAGAGCACAGTTTTTGCAGGAACGGACATTGATATTTCGTCTGGAAAGGAACACTTTAGCCTTAAAGATGAAGATCAGCTAAATCTCTTTGGAAAACAGGCTCAGCTGACCGCTGGCATCAAAAAACTGGAATACCATGAAGACGGCAATCCGTGCCGGTATTATTCTGCTGAGGATATGCAGAAGATTATTAATGGTGCAATGGAATTCAAGAGTTATCACACAACATATGGAAACTCTGTAAATATGTGGATTAAAGGATGTGCGAAAGCTTCGGAAATCGCCAAGATTGAATACGGAGCGCCGATCCCGGAAGAATATCAGTCAGAAGTTTTAAAGGACTATCTGGCCGAAATGGCAGCCGACAAGGAGGTTAAATGATTACTCTGAAGACCATAGGCAGAAACGCTGTGCTTTTCGCTATAGGAGGTACGATTTACTACATGATCGAACTGATATGGCGAGGGTACAGCTCACTGCCTATGGTACTGGTTGGCGGACTTTGCTTCTTGTTTTGCGGTTCGATAAATGAATTTCTAAGATGGGATATGCTCATATGGAAACAGATGTTTATCTGTGCTGTCGGGATAACTGCAATTGAGTTCCTTTCCGGATACATTTTGAATATTGTATTGGGGCTTGGAATATGGGATTACAGCAATATGCCTTTTAATATAATTGGACAGATATGTCTTCCTTTTACTGTGGCATGGTATATCCTATCTCTATTAGCTATTGTATTGGATGATCATCTGAGGTATTGGATATTTGGTGAAGAAAAACCAAGATACAAGTGGAGGTAACGACGATGGATGAAAACCAGGTTTTAGAACTTGTGGAATTCTATGAAGATATGATTGAAAAGCAGGATGAAATCATAGTGAGGCAGAGCAGGTTCATCAAGAGCCTGGCAACCGAACTTTCTCATTTGCGAAATATGCTGAATGTAGAAGCAAGCGAAGATGAAAGACTTGACGCAGGGATTATTGAAGAAGTAAAGGAAGAGTATGTAAGCATGAGGGAACCGTAGAGGTTCCCTTTTTTCATGGAGGTAAGGTATGGTGCATGCGAGAGATAGACCTTTTAGGCGCAACACATTGGCATCTATTAATGGCGAAAGGAGGTTCTTATGCGAAAACTGGTGGATTGGTTAATCGGAGGTAATCTGGATCGGCTCTTAAAAGCACTCGGAGGGGAAGAGTAATGCTCGAAACATTTTGTCTATCTGTGCTTGGCAGCGGAGGTGTTGCCGGCATTTTTTTTGCTCTGATTCGTCACTATATTGAGCGAAGGCTCATGGAAGTGGAGGCACGAGAGCAGGAACGCATTAAGTATAAAATTGAACAGAGAAAAGCGGATGAAGAAATTACACATGCTACGGGGCGCGTACTCTTTTGGCTACATCATGCAATTGTAAAAGGAGAGCATAATGGCGAGCTCGAAGAAGCATTTGAAAATCTTCAGCGTGCAGAAGCACACAAAAAAGAAATGGACAGAGAAGTTCTGGCCAAATACAGCATTGATTAGGAGGAATTATTTATGGAATTACTTAACTTTTTAAAACAGATTCCGTTCCCAGTATTACTGGTTGCGGTGTTAATTTTGCTTGTAGTGACTTTGGTTATTGCGTTTCAGTATGCCAAGCATAAAGGATTGGAAGGTATCCGTGAACAGGTATACCAGCTGATCCTGAAAGCGGAACATATGTATAAAGAATCGGGAACGGGACAGCAGAAATTGAAATGGGTTGTTCAGCAGGCGAGAGGATTACTGCCAAAGTGGCTGCAGGTTATTGTGTCGGAAGATGCGCTGCTTAAGATAATTGATGTGTGGTTTTGCGGCGTGAAAGATCTTTTGGACGATGGAAAAATAAATGGTTCACAGAAGGAAGGGGCTTAAGCCCTTTCCTTTTTTAGGGGGATATTATGAAAACGAATATAATGGGAACTGCAGTTGCTACGGTCCAGCAGATGCAGTCATATATACAGAAAGTTAATCCGGCAGTACCTAAATCCGTAATCGATATGGTTGAATATTATATATCAGAAGGAAAAACGGAAGGAGTAAGGGGAGATATCGCCTTTGCACAAAGTTGCCTCGAAACAGGTAATTTCACATTCAATGGTTCTGCCGTAACATTGGACCAGAACAATTTTGCCGGAATCGGCGTTACAAAAAATGGTATGAAAGGGAATTCGTTCTCTCATCCATGGATCGGCATCCGGGCACAGATCCAGCATCTTAAAGCATATGCATCTAACGAAAAACTGTACGGTGTATGCGTGGATCCTCGTTTCTGTTATGTGAAAAGAGGAATAGCCCCATATGTTGAATGGCTTGGGATACAGGAAAATCCACAGGGCGGAGGCTGGGCTGCCGGGAAGAATTATGGCTCAAAGATATTGGAAATTCTGGCGAAGATAATCGCGATGCCAGAAGTGAATAAGGAGGATGTTACAATGAATCTTAACACAAGTTTAATCAGCAATAACAACAGCTATGCAAATCAGGTACCTAAATACATCGTTATCCATAATACAGATAACTTTGCCAAAGGAGCAAATGCAAAGGCACATGCAAAGGCCCAGCATGACGGAAATTTCTCCGGCTACTCTGCTCATGTATACGTTGATGATACCGAGGCTTATCAGGCAACTCCATTCGACAGAGGCGCTTGGCATGTCGGCGTTAACTACGGAGGTGGTCTTTTCGGAATTTGCAACAACCACAATTCCATTGGCATTGAGATGTGTGTGCAGGCAGGGTATAATTACGAAAAAGCGTTCCAGAACACTGTTGAGATCTGCAAGATGCTGATGAAGAAGTTTGGAATTGACGCAAATCATGTGGTATCCCACTATGATGTGTGTGCGAAGAATTGCCCTTCTGCAATCCGGGCAAAAGGTGACTGGAACCGTTTCAAGCAGCTGATCGGTGCAAAGACGGCAACTACAACTGTAGATAAATATTACAGAATCCGGAAAACCTGGGGAGACAGTAAGAGCCAGCTTGGGGCATACAAGAATCTTGAGAATGCTAAAAAAGACTGGAAAGAAGGCTACACCATCTATGATTGGAATGGAAAAGCTGTATATCCGGAACAGAAAAAAGATACCTCATCACGCAAAGAGAAAGCTGACTTAACAGTAAAACTGGATATTCAGCTTCCTGTATTACAGTCTGGAACTGAGGGCGTAGCGGTGCGATGCTTACAGTCCATTCTTGGAGTTTCTGTTGACGGAGATTTTGGAAAAAATACAAAGTCAGCACTTAAAACATTTCAGCGGAATGTTGGTATTGATGATGATGGTTGCTGTGGTCAGAATACATGGAAAAAGATAGCTGACCACATGAATGCAAATACATTCAAATAATAACAAAATAGGTGCTTTTTATAATATGTTTGCTTCAAAATTTGCCTTACAGGGTATAAAATATATCACGCAGTTTATAACAGTATTTGATATAATCTAACAAAAGTCCTTCCGATATATCAAGAGGTGCTAAATTATAACGGAAGGAGCAATGGCATGATTAAAATTTTACTGTCAAAAAAGCTTGGGGAGATGAGACTTACTCAGGCAGATTTGGCGAGGGCAACCGGAATAAGACCCAACACCATCAACGAGTTGTACCACGAGCTTGCAGATAGGGTGAATCTGGAACACCTCGACTTGATTTGCGAAGCCCTGGATTGTGAGCTGGATGAATTGATTGTTAGGGTACCGAACAAGGAATCAGCCATAACCCACACTCGCCAGGGAACTCAAAAACCCGGCAGAAAGAGGTAACCGCTGCAACGGTTACCTCTTATTAAAGAGGGGATTTCCCCTCTTTATTTTACTTCTTTTAAATTATAATCCAATGAATCGTACAAATAATCTGTATCAAATCCCATATCTTTGTAACCTTGCAATACAGTTCCAACATAACGGCTAGATGGCCTTCCCACAGTGGCTGAGTCAGGCAAGAGGTATATAATAGCCTTTTTTCTAGTGCCGTTTTTTAATTGTACAAATACATTTCTCTTTTTATAAAATCTCGGATATCCCTCGTACAGATCAAGAGCCTTCTCATTTTTGCTATCGATATTCCAAACAGCAACAGGAACCCTACTTCCTTTTTGCCTTTTGACGGTTGCATAAGATCCTGTGTGGCTTCCTCTGTAAAGTAATTTCCAATTTATCAGATATCCGGTAAATGCGACCGTTGCTCCAGGACAACGGTATGACATTTGCTGTACATTAAGATTGCTTCCGTATGCTACATATAAACTCATGGCATTCCCTTTCTCCCCGTAAAGCCGTTAGGTCAGCTGATTTATGATTAAGCTGCATGTTCTGCATTTGCATTCTCACGAAGCTGTTTCATCATGTGAAGTCTACATGTTTTGAACTCATCACCATAAAGTCCAAGTCTGTTTGTGAGGATATTATACATTAAAGTGACTTTTTTCTTTGCTGTGTATCCGTTCATGGTTCTAAATACGACTTTATCATCGGATTCAATAGCCCAAGCAGAGAGCGCAAGGCAAAACTGAACATATGCTTTAATTTTTCCTGCATGAAGCGTGCTATTGAAAAGTCTAAATTCAACAGTACCTTTCTGGAAGAAGCTATGGAGATTCAGCGCATGATATCTTGTGGAGTTATAATGCTGATGATCGATACCACCACAATATCCATCGTTTGCTGGGCTATACCAGATCTTTTCGACAGAATCGGTTGTGATGTTCTTATCTTTTTTCATGGTATCGAGCAGGTTTTTACAAACTGGCAAACACCAACGATTTTTTCTGCTTCCGACTGCAAGGGCATCATAAATAATTTCCTGCCGACTATACATGAAGTTTACCAATCTGCGCAGAGAGGTTGCTGTATGGTTCGCTCCATCAACATGGATATGGATACCACATGAAGCATGAGGTACTCCACCAATTTCTCTGAATTTGCGAATGATTGCCTGCAATGTTTCAAGATCATCATATTTGAGAATAGGAGTTACAAATTCAACCCTGTATTCGTCCATGTTTTCATTTCCTGTTTTGCGTACTGGAATAATGGAACTGTCTCTCATTATTTTCCATTTCCGTCCCTGTGAATCACGAATGATTCTGGTGTGATAGCAGGTGTGATCAGGACCTGTTACCGTACTCCCGATAACTTCGGCAACAGCTTTAGCTGCCATAGCTCTTGTGATTCCTGTAAATTCAACCTCAACACCGTAGTTCTGTTTCTTTAAAAGTTCTGACATATCATTTTCCTCCTATTATCTCTCAAACCTCGCACCGTCTATACGAATGTTTGTTCTGTTGTTTATGTTTGTATATTACCATATGTACCGTACATGTCAATAGTTTATTGAAGAAAATCTCTAAAATAATGAAGAAAAATGTTGACAAAATGAAGATATAGTGATAAACTATAATTGTAGCAAGGAGATAGCAGGAAAGGAGTTAGAGAAATGGAAAAAGACATAATGACTACATTAGAATTTAAAACCGTTATGGAAATGGTCGTGTTGATCATCGAGAGCAGTAAAAATAAAGAAGAGGCACTTGAAAAAATCAAGAACCTCTCCATTTTAAAAGAAAATAATTAAGAACTAAGCGAATAGACACCGAGCGGACTCCGAAACTTCCTGCTTCCGCTCGGTACCTAAGAAAATAATAGCAGGAAGAAAAAAATAAGTCAACAGAAAGTTGGTGTATTATGATATCGTACAATCCGCTTTGGCACACGCTTCTTGATAGAGGTATGAATAAGGGAGATCTAAAAGACGCAACCGGATTAAGTTATGGGACTATGGCTTCTATGGGAAAGAACGAGCCAGTCAATCTGAAACAGATTGATAGAATCTGTAAAGCTCTTAACTGCGGCATCAGTGATGTGATAGAGTATATACCTGATTAACATCACTGCAATAAATAATACGATTTATTCCCGTGATGTTAGAGTGATGTTTGGAACTATTGCAAATAATAATACAACGTGGTATATTTAATAAAAGCCCGCCTCTCTTATTTTATTTAATACACGGTAACACAAAAAAGCGGCCTAGTGTTATTGAGTTTGAATAGTTGACGCTGGGCTACAAAGCCCGTAACCACGGGGCTTTGCGGCTTTGGGTGTTTGAAATTGCATTATCATTGCATTTTTATATTTCTTTGTGATACATTGCAGTATGCTGATTACTGGTATAATTAGCAATACTTTGAGAAGCTGACTGGTAGCTGAGAACCCCGGTCAGCTTCTTTGCAATCTCAATATTGGTGTTTGGATACAGATGACCATAAGTTCCTAGTGTCGTCTGTATTTTTTCATGTCCAAGACGCTCTTTAATCAGCAGTGGATTTTCGCCCATGCTGATAAGCAGGGAAGCATGCGAATGTCTCAGGGCATGAATTTTGATTCTGTGGACACCAGCTAAATTTGCCAATTTCTCTAATGCTCTTGGAAGCGTTGTTTTGCTGGTGGGTGTACTGTTATAACTCAGTACGAATCCACAATTTGGTAAAACCTTTGCCTGGACCGCCTTCCATTCTTGTAATTCCTTGATGGTATCAGCATCAATATAAATGGTACGGTTGCTTGCCTGCGTCTTAGGTTCAACGAATTTGTAGTCATTCATTGTTTTATAGTACAGTGTTTTACTAATAATCAGCATACCTGTTTCAAAATCAATATCATCCCACTGTAAGGCGGCAGCCTCTCCAATACGCATTCCAGTCATAAATAAAAGCCAGAACGAGATGAAGAGATAGTGCTCGTAGTAGTCACCTTTGTACAGCAGGGATATTACCTTCTGAAACTCCTCCAAAGTCCAGAAGTCGATCTTTACTTTTTTAGATTTGATATTGCCGATCATGCGGGCAGGATTCTTCTTTGCAAGTCCGAGGATAATCGCCCGGTCAAAAGCTAAACATAACATTCCCTGAACAATGCGTACATAGTTTGGACTGAATTGTTTTGCCAACTTGAGCTGCCAGGTCTGTACATTTATCGCTTCTATTTCGGACACTTTCTTCTTGTAGAAATAGGCAAAGTGTTTTTGAATGGTCGAGTAACGATTCTTGTAGGTACTTTCTTTCACCTGAGTTTTGTACCACGGAAGATAGATTTCTTCAATAAACTTTTTGAAGGTAATGTCTTCCTTCTTATCAGCTAATTCTTCCGTTGATGCAAGAATCAATTTGGAATACTCGGCACGGGCTTCTTTTTTTGTTGAGAATCCGCTGCGGTATTTTTGAATCTGTTTTCCGGTTACAGGATGATATCCGAGGTTGGCTCGAAAATAATAAGTGCCGTTTTCTGCTTTTTTAATTGGATCTTTTGCCATGATTTCACTCCTTACTAAAATGCAAAAAGCACGATCATTCTTGCTTATCGGGCAAAGTAATCCCTAATAATTCTTCAACGGCTTCTTTTGGAACCCTGTCTAATTTTCTGGATTGATAATAGGTATGCCCCTTTTCTACCATAAGTTCCTTTGCTTTTTTGATAATATCAGCAGCAAAGGAAGGACCGTAGCCTAATTCAATCAAATCCCTTTTTGTTACAGTTATCATGAATCTCCTTTCCACAGACAGGGAATCAACTTGATACCTGTCTATTATTATATCAAATTTTGAGTAAAAGTTCTCTAATAAAAGCGCTATAAGCTAAAATCCCAAAAGTCTATGTTATTCTTTCAGAAGCCAGTTCCTATGCCCGTTCCGGCCACGTAAAACGGTGTTACTTTGTAACTATTAAGCTGCAGGCGTGCGAAGATGCAAACTATCTGCAGTCACCTATATCAATCTCCCGAAAGATTTCTTTTGTTTTCAAGGTACGGCGAATGGATATATTACCCATTCAATTAAGGAATAGGGGGCTTTTCTTTAAGATTGAAAAATTTTAAGAAAAAATGATAAAAATAAAAGCTGCCTTGATTTGGCAGCCACGGAAATCTATTTGCGTTTTAGAGCCAGACGATTCAGCATGGAAATGAGCGCAAGCATATCCTCGTCATCGAGTTGTTTCATCAGATCAGTTGCTTTGTCAATCAGAGGAAGATTGTGCAGCTCTGAATCGAAGAACTGTTGAGGAGTGACTTCCAGATAGTCACAGATATCCAGAAAGCTCTGCATGGTAGGCAGAGAACGTCCGGAAGTGAGGGACTGGATGTAGCTTTTATTTTTGCCAAGATCCAGACTCATCTGATATTCAGATACATTTTTCTTTAAACGCAGTTCGCTGATGCGTTCTCCAATAAAGTTTTTATCCATACATTTACACCTCTCTTCCACATTTTAAACTATTTACTTACAGCAAATTACGGAATAAAATAGAGATATATTTGAAATATAGTGATTATTCCGTAATATAACCGTAATTTACTAAAATGATACAAAAAAAGAAATTATGGATGATAGAAAATGGATTTTGGGGTATGATGATAGCAAAGGAAGTGGATGTCTGTGCGGATTATAGGAAATGAGCAGGAAATTGAATGGGCGAAGGAAGCACTGCGGAATCAATGTAACGATTGTCCCTACTTGGACTGCTGTAATGAAAAGGCGAAAGAGGAGTCAAAGCAGTGTGGAACGGTTCGGTTTGGCTGCCGGGAGTATCTGAAAGAGAAGATTGAATTCGTAGTAGAAAAATAGATGTAGTATTTTGAACAAATATAAACACCATATATAGTATAAGCCTGAATTGACATGAGGAATATCTTGTGCTAGTATACTGATATAGTTTATTTTATGCACACCCTTTTTGGGGAGTTTCGGGATTCATAAGAATCTCCAAACTTACAGGAAACAGCAGGAGCTGATTCCTGGCATAAGTAGTTTATGTTTGTAGTGAGTGTCACGGTATGCCTTTTTTGGCTGCGTGGCACTTTTGTTTTTTCAGGAAGAAACCAGACTTTTAAGAATGAACAGAGAAAAGACTCTCTTTTCATTCTTTTTTTGTGCTTACATTTAGGTTTCGGCATAGTTGCATGCCACAACCAGCTTCGGCTGTTGATGGATAAATATTATTTTAAGAAAGGTGGAATAAGAACATGAATGAAGCAAGAGTGTATGCAGATGGATTTGAGAGATCCTTTGCAGAAGTAAAAGATCTGCTGGAGTTTCTGGCAGAGAGAGGAAGAAATGCCAAATGGATCAGAAAGCCAACGAATACGTTACGGCTGGCACCACTGGAAAAGGAGGCTCAAAATCTGGATGCGGCAGATGCATCCATGGAAGAAATTTTGGAGGATACAGAGAAGAATACGCAGCTTGTACTGAAAATGAGAGGAGAATCCTATCCGGTACGTGACTGTGCCATCCGCACCATTTTAAGCCGCGCAGGTGTCAATGGAGACGGGCTTCGCAAGCTGGATAAGGCAACATATGCGAAGGTAGTCAATTACTGCCTGCGGGTTGCAAAAGGGGATGCCCTGATTAAGATTGCGGACGGAAAGGTTTCCGCAGTACATGGCGGGGATAAACATGATTATTGCATCCTTGATATGAAAGCCATGTTTGAGACAACCTGCGAATATCTGAATCTGAATTTCAAAGGCAGTGTTTACATGGAGGGCTCTGGTATCTATGACCATTCCATTGTATCTGCCATGTGGAAGCTCGGAGGAAGTCAGGAACTTCTGGATACTTACCGAAAAGCACTGGATGCACACGGAATGGATGAGAAGATCCTGTCACCGGCACTTCGTTTTACCACATCTGACGTGGCAGCGAGCGGTGCAAATCTGTATCCGATGCTTTTGACAGACGGACCAAACGGCGTTATCAGTCTGGGAAGTCCAATCAAGCTGGCTCACGATAAAGGGGCAACGATTCTGGACTTCCGGAAAAATCTGGAGCAGGTATGCGCCCGCTATGTGGATGCGATGAAGAATCTTACTCAGCTTATGGACATTGAGATCCGTAATCCGGTGAACTGCCTGAAGCTGCTGATGAAGGAACTTGGCATTAAACAGAAGATCCGGAATGAGGTGGTGGAGCTATTTGTATCCCAGAACGGGGAAGGTGCCTGTACGGCACATGATCTTTATTATGCCATGAATGAAGCCTCCTTTTTTGCAGCCTGTGAAGGAATGTCCGGACAGGGCATCCTGAAGCTGGAGGAGGATATTACGAAGGCGCTTATAAAAGACTGGAAAAAATATGACGTTTATGGAGCAGTCAAATGTTAGGAGGAATTGGAATGAATAACAAAGCAGAGTATACACCGGAAAAGGTTGTGGATATCAGTAACCTGTCAAGAGAAGACTGGTTGGAATACCGCAAAAAAGGAATCGGCGGCAGTGATGTAGCGGCAATCATGGGGATCTCTCCATTTGCCACTATCCGGGATCTGTTTTACAACAAAACAGGTGTGCAGCCGGTCATTCAGGAGGAAGAGGAAAGCAACTGGGTTGCCAAGGAAGTCGGACACCGGCTGGAAGATCTGGTGGCAGAAATCTTTTCCAAAAAGACCGGACTGGAAGTATTTCCGGTACGTGTCATGTTCCGGCATCCATTATATCCGTTCATGCTTGCAGATGTGGATTTTTTTGTTCGTATGCCGGATGGGACATTTGCGATTCTGGAATGTAAAACCTGCAATTATAATGCGAAAGATAAGTGGGCTGATGAGGGTATTCCAGCTCATTATGTGCTGCAGGTAAGGCATTATCTGTCTGTGATGAATATGCAGAAAGCCTTTATCGCATGCCTGTATGGAAATAACGAGAATGAGTTTGTGTATCGCACCATTGAGCGTGATCTGATTGAGGAAGAAGACATCATTGATCAGGAAACGTATTTCTGGCAGGAACATGTATTGAAAAATGTAGTACCGCCGCATAACGGGAATTCCGATCTGGTTCTGGCAAATATCCGTAATTATGGTGGTTTTGCAGACAAATCTATTCCGGAAATTGTGCTTTCCGGTCTGGAATCAAAAAATCTTGAGAAGTATCTTACCCTTTCGGAGGAAAAGTCACAGTTGGAAAAACGGAAAAAGGAAATCGAAGCAGAACAGCGGGCAATCAGTGTTCCTTTTGTGGAACAGCTGGGGCAGGGCTGCAAGGCAGTGCTGGAGGACGGTACGAACCGTTACCGTATTACCTATAATCCGACCAGACGTACTTCGGTTGGGAAAGACCAGATGGAGAAGCTGAAAAACCAGCATCCGGATATCTATGAGGAATATACAAAAACAACGGAGAGCCGTACTTTCCGAATTAAGAAGGAGGCGGCGTAATGAGAAAACCAAATGAACGGATGCGGATAAAAAGCTGGAGGGATATAAACAATGAGGTGCAGATTTAAACATAAGATTTTCCAGAATGAGGAGAATGGGTATACGATTGCCATATTCACCACACAGGAGACGTCTGTCCCCCTGTCAGCCAGAGACAAATATCTGGCATCCCGGAATATCATCGGCTTCTCAGCGATTGGATTCGGTCTTCCGCTTACAGACGAGATTGAGCTTGAGATGGAAGGCAGATGGGAGAGCGGAGAGCATGGAACTCAGTATCAGGTGGAAAATTTCATGGAGGTTGTACCACGGACAAAGGAGGGTATCTTAGGATACCTTTCTTCCGGTGCAATCAAAGGTATCGGTCCCAAGATGGCAGATACTATTTTCCGGAAGTTTGGGCTTCAGACACTGGAAATCATGGAAAACAACCCGCAGGAACTCTTGAAGATCCGTGGAATTTCCGAGAAGAAGCTGGCTGCTATTGTGGAGTCCTATGGAAAAAACCAGGTGTTCCGGGAACTGATGACGTTTCTGGCGCCTTTTAAGGTAACACCCAAAAAAGTGAATATGATTCTGAAGAAATTCGGAAATGAATCGGTGGATATTATCCGGCACCGCCCTTACATGCTGAGTGCAGTCAAAGGCTTCGGGTTTCTGACTGTGGATGCGATCGGAAGACAGTGCTGCTGTGCACTCAATGATCCCATGCGGATATCCGGGTGCATCGGACATATCATGAATCAGGCAATGAAAGAAGGACATCTGTTTAAGCAGCGTCAGGAGGTTATCAGGGAAGCACTGGAAATGCTGAACCGGGATCTGCAGGTCATGGCAGTATCGGAGCAGGATGTCAGTCAGGTGCTTTACCGGCTGGTGCTGCAAAAAAGCATTGTTGTGGAGGAAGAACGGATCTATTCTATCCGGCAGTATGAAGAAGAAACACAGACCGCTTCCATGATAGCCAGACGGCTTTTGGAGAAGCCGGTTTTGCTGTCCATTGAACCGGAGCTGGAAAAGGCACAGAAGACACTGGGGATCACGCTGTCAGAAACACAGAAACAGGCAGTGCGGATGGTGTTTGCACATCCCATCAGTATTATTACCGGAGGTCCCGGAACCGGAAAGACAACGGTTCTCAAGGTGATTCTCTATATCCATCAGGCGTTATGCAGGTCAGAGGTACAGCTTATGGCTCCGACCGGACGTGCGGCAAGACGTATGGTGGAGAGTACCGGCTGTGAAAATGCATCCACGATGCATCTGGCCCTGGGGCTTTTGGGAGATGATACGGATTTTGAACCGGATTTTGAGTACCTGTCTGCCGGATTTCTAAATGTAGATGAGGTGTCCATGGTGGACATGCATCTTGCCTATGAATTTTTCCGGCGGGTTAGCAGACATGCCAGAGTCCTTTTAGTCGGGGATAAGAACCAGCTTCCATCCGTAGGAGCCGGGGATGTGTTCCGGCAACTGATTGCCTGCGGGCTGATTCCGGTCACGGTACTGGATCTGGTTTACCGGCAGGGCGCTTTGAGCAGCATACCTTATAATGCAAAACTGATGCAGGAGAATAAGACTAATCTGAGCTTTGGGGAGGATTTTCAGTTCATTGCCTGTAAAGGAGCAGATGAAGCGGCAGAGATTGTCCGGAGGATTTATCTGGACGAGATTGCAAAAAACGGCATGGATCAGGTACAGATCCTGACTCCGTATCGGAAACGCAGTGCTGCCGGAGTGGATGAATTGAACAAATCTCTGGAGGATTTTGTAAATCCGCCAATCGCAGGGAAGAAGGAACTGCATATCGGCAGTCAGGTGTTCCGGGTTGGCGATAAGATTTTACAGAATAAAAATACCGAGATGGCGAGTAACGGCGATCTGGGCAGGATACTGGACTGTATCACGGATGAGGATGGAAATGCCAGGGCAGTGATCGGATTCCCGGATGGGCGGCAGGTGCAATATGAAGCTGACCAGATGGAAATGATCGAACATGCTAACGCAACAACCATCCATAAGGCACAGGGTTCCGAATGTCCGGTTGTCATCATCCCTTGGGTAAAAGCCTTTTATATGATGCTGAAGCGCAATATTCTCTATACCGGAGTGACCAGAGCGAAAAGCAAGGTTTATCTGGTAGGGGAATGGGCTGCAGTCTGTCAGGCAATCCATACGGATGACAGCGGGACAAGGAACACCATTCTGAGTGAGCGGATCGTACAGTATTACGATCAGTATCAGAGTGAACAGAAACCGGAAATGGAGCAGTTAAAACTTGTTGTTTAAAAATATTTTTCAATTTTTGAAATAAGCGGACTATTACTCTTATATAGGGGAACGTCTGCTTTTCTAAATGAAAGGAGCAGAGAATGAAAGAATTATTGTATAAGAAATCAGAGGCAGTTGCCGCTTTGAACCGTGTGGATGGCTTCCATCCGATGGAACTGGCAAGAAAGATTGGAGAAGAAGGGCAGGAGGAGCAGCTTTATCTGGATGTGAAATACCGGAAGCTATGGTTTCGTCTGGTCAATCCGGCAGGAAAGATCATCAGCCGGATTATCACTTTCACAGAGAACATGGCAGTTGTGGAAGCACGTATCTATCTGGATAAATGTGATCAGGAAGACAATTATGTAGCCAATTCCTTTTCGCAGAAATTCCGGAGCGATGACCCGAAGTTTGGAGACAAATTTCTGGAAATGGCAGAAACAGCAGCCGTAGGAAGGGCATTATCGGATGCCGGATATGGTGTGCAGTTTGCGGATGTGGGAGAGGAAAATGATCCTGCACAGGTAGATGCCGGAATTCCATATCAGAATCCACAGATGCCGGATTCAGGTGCCATGGAAAATGCAGCCATGCCGGATTCGGGTGTCATGCCAAATGCCCCTATGCCAACTTATGGAGAGATGCCAGGTCAGCCGGAATATGCAGGCCAGCAGATGATGAATCAGTTCTATCAGCAGGCACAGGCGGCGGGAAGCACCATTTACCATGGCAGTGGACAAATGCCTGGCTACGGTTCCGCTCCGGCTGCCTCTACGCCGCCAAAGACCGGACAGATGCTGCAGGGAGCATTACAGAATCTGGATACGTCCCTTCCGGTAGAAGAACTGATGAAACACATGAACTATGAAATGGCAGTCGGGACTGTGATTCCGGGAAAGGGAAAATACGGCGGAAAGACCATGGGACAGGTGGCAGTTGAAAGCCCGTCAACGATCCAGTGGTTTGCCGAGCAATATTCCGGACCGAACAATCTGGTTCCGGCGGCAGCAAAGGTAATTTTACAAAAAGCAATGCCGATGGCTGGTTAAGGAAGAACCCCGCAGAGAGCTTTTTTCTGCGGGGGAAAGGAGGAAGAGACCGGGATGTATTATGATATGTCTGGGTTTGATTATGGAATACTGGATGTGGTGCAGGTGCTGCATCTCAGAAAGCGGCGGGGAAACTATTATGACTGCCCGTTTTGTGGAGAGACGCATGGAAAACTGAATATCAATGTGGAAAAGAATGTATTCCGGTGCAACCGCTGTGATGCGTCCGGGGGGATGCTGAAGCTTTATGCGGATTTGCACAATGTTACACTCTCCGAAGCAAATCAGCAGATCCGGGAAGCATTAGGAAAAGGAGAATACCGGACGGATTATATCAAAGCAACGCCGGTACAGGAAGAAAAGGCAACGGCAGAGCTTGCACCCATAGAGGAAATCCACCGGACGTATCAGAGAATGCTGTCCATGCTCACGCTTAACAGGAAGCATCAGGAGGATCTGCAAAGACGAGGATTAAAACCGGAACAGATCGAAGCACAGCGTTACCGGAGTGTCCCGCTGTTTGGAATGAAGAAGCTGGTCAAAAGGCTGGCAGAAGAAGGATATATGGTGAAAGGCGTGCCGGGATTCTACCGGGATACAGACGGAAACTGGACGATTAACTTCAAAGCAGAAAACTCAGGAATCCTGATTCCCATAGTTTCTTTGGACGGGTTCATCCAGGGTTTTCAGATCCGGGTAGATCATGTGACTGACACGAAAAAATATATCTGGCTGTCCAGTGTCAATTATGACCAGGGAGTTTCCTCCGGAAGTCCGGTACATGTGATCGGTGATCTTGCCGCAGAACGTGTCTATCTGACCGAAGGAGCCTTAAAAGGGACCATAGCCCATTATCTGTCCGGCGCTACCTTTGTGTGCGTTGCCGGAGTGAACCAGTACCGGAATCTGAAACCGGTGCTGGAGCGGATGAAAGGATATGGGATGAAACAGCTTTTGGAGGCGTATGACATGGATAAGAAGATGAAAGTAGCCTGCAATAAGCATGACAGTAAGTGTGCGGTCTGTTTTGAGCGTTCCCCTGTTATCTGCCAGCATAAGGCGGAGAAACGGAGGATTATCCAGAACGGCTGCAATAAGGTCTATGAAATCTGCCGGGAGCTTTCCCTGCCGATGAACCGGATGGTCTGGGATATGGACGAGAGCGGGGAGTGGAACGGGAAACACAAGGGGATTGATGACTATTTAGCCGCCATCAAACAGAAGGAAGGAACCGGGGCACAGACTTCGGCTCTTCCGAAAGGAGAACAATCATGAGAAAAAAAGGAAATACGGTTCTTGCAGGACTCATTATCTGCCTGTTGCTTGTTTTTCTCGCAGCGGCAGGAAAACTCTTTGGTGCTTATCTGAAGTATCAGAAAGGGGACGTAAGTTACGAGAAACTGCAGGAATATGTTCAGGAACCAGAGGAAGAAGAATCACCGGAGTCTGAGAAAGAAAAGGAGGAACCTAAGAATAGGTATCTAGAAATTGATTTTGCAGGTTTAAAAGCGGTTAATCCGGATGTCATAGCGTGGATTCAGATTCCGGCACTGGATATTAGTTATCCGGTGGTACAGGGGAAAGATAATGCATATTATCTTCATCACCTTTTTTCGGGAGAATCCAATATCAACGGGAGCATCTTTGTGGACTGCCATAATCAGCCGGACTTTACGGATCAGAATACGATCGTGTACGGGCATAATATGAAAAACGGGAGCATGTTCGGAACTCTGGATAAGTACCAAGACAAAGAGCTATTTGAACAACATCCGGAGTTTTATCTCTATTTGCCGGACAAGATCCTCAAGTATCGTATCTTTTCCTGCTATGCGGGAAGAACCGGAAGTGAGGGATATAGGTATCATTTCCCGGAAGCGGAAGATTTTCAGACGTTTCTGGATACGGTGTCTTCTTATAGGGATTATGATACCGGCACCGAGCTGTCGGCAACGGATCGGATAGTTACGCTGTCTACCTGTGTCAATTCCAGACGGAATTATCGCTATCTGGTACATGGAAAATTAAGCAGTGAGATCATCACAGAGGAATAAAAGAATCGTGCTGGTGTGAGAAGAAATTTCTTATGCCAGCTTTTATTATGGGAGGAAATGTAATGGGAACAGCATTGGTTATGGAACATGCAAACGCACTGGCACAGATGATAGTCAGTGAAAAGGACAAGTTATTTGATGAAAGAGTGGAGGCTCTTGTAAAACTTTATAGAAGGGCGGAATTTTATCTGAAGCAGGGATTTCTGGAGAGCATCGTCTGCGAGTTCCATCGGAAGAAAGTGGAAATGATTATGCAGGCGGAAACAAAAGGAGAGATTACGGAAATACTGAAGTTATCAAAACCGCATTTTGACGGGAAAAAATTTGTCTATACCTCTCCGTATGCTGTGGAAGAGGAAGAGCTTCTCCTTTGGTCTCTGACATCACTGCAAGGTCCACTCCGGGATGAAGGGTATCGAAGATATCGGGAATTATTTGAGAAGTGCCTGCCGGAGATGGCAGAAAAGATTCCGGCGTAGAACAATGGCATAACAAAGGAACGAAAAAACTATCTTTTATTTTACTGTAATTTCACTCTTTATTGAATCTGCAATACTTTACAAAGTTTTTTACGGAAAAATGCTTCGGATTAATATACTTAACACCAGTATCTATCAGCTTAAATTTTGAATAACCAAACACCAGTGTTTCATTATTCACAAAAATCGTCATCTATCCAGAAAGCAGGTAAAATATGTTCACAATAATCAGAGTATTTTCTGCATTCAATACATTCTTCATCTAAAGAATCTACGCCGACATAATGAATATGATAATCTACAGTATCGTTTACAAATCTTTCAAGGAAGATGTTCAAAACAAAGGCTACTCTATCATCACAATAAACATAACCAATTAAATTCTTATGAATGATACAGTAAACGAGATAAACACAGCGTGTATCAACGATGCAGTTGAAATTGTATCCAGATTAAAGCCTATTTATACTTTAAAGCATGCACGGAGACAGCAAGAAGACCTATTCCTGTACGGAAGAGGTCTTCCTGTCCTTATACTAAAGTTAATTGGTATGCTGAAGTCCCGCAAAAGCAACATTTAATTTACCTCCAGATTACCGCTTTTAAGAGATAGATAATCGGAACTTCCGCTAAGCAGATAGAAAAAATATTCCCCTTTTTCATCTGGTGAGAAACTATATTTTCCACTCAGTTCATCGAACACTTCTCCTTCATACATTATCCCGTCTTTTACATAACCGATAATCAAATCTTGGGATACTGTAATGTCTGATTTATATTTATCAAACGAAATGACTATATTATCTTTATCAGTTAGTTCCCATCCCTTTCCATTGTCTTGTGTAAGTACACAAAGTGAATTGTTGATTAGAATTATTTCTGGAATGATATATATTTCATCTGATTTATCAGTAGGAATCTCTACTATTGATGATGGTATGAAATTAGGCATCAGACTGCTTTTAACAATTCTGCTTTCAGGAAATTCTGATGAAGATTTGGCTAATTCCTCAATATCAACAACTTTCCCCTTTTCATTGGTATATACACCGTCTTTTAATATGATGTAGCTTCTATCATTGGTTTCTGTCCCGATTAAATGTCGATTGCTGTCATCAATTAAAGCCGATGTTAACAGATGACTGATTGCAGCATATACAGGCATACACAAAAACACTGAAACCACAGTTACAATAATTGCAGTTCTATAAGTGAACTTTAAAGGCTTATGTTTTGAAGCTGTTTTACAAAATACATTTTGACGTATCTTTTGTTTGGAATATTTTTTCAGTATTTTATTGCAATCATGAAAATACACTTCCTCAATAAAAGATTCATCAATTTCACTCATTAACTCATTCAAAGAAAATTTTACAGTCTTCATATCTAAATCCCTTCTTTTCCATTTTTAGTTTTAATTTTTTACGTCCGCGTAACAGTTTGGATTTTACTGTAGATTCTTTTAATCCGGTTTCTTCTGCTATTACAGCGATTGTCTTAGTGTAATAGTAGTACGAGATAAAACATTTTCTTTCGTCAACTGATAGTTCATATATGCTTTCTTTTAAGCATTTGATTACTTCTTCTTTTAACGGCCCGTATTCAATATGTTCGTTCGTTCCAACCTGAAACGCATCTTCGTAATTTTCAAAATGCATCTTAGAGGTTTTTCGTAATGCGTTTTTTGCCATGTTTCTTGCGATTGTTCCTAAATAGGGTTTGAATGTGCTGTAGTTATCTGTATCTAAATCTGCACTGTAATTCCATAGAGCTACAAAAACATTAGACACGACCGCCTCCTTGTCTTCATATGGCAAAGCACTTCCAATAATATTCTCGACTATGTATACAACATATCTGTAGTATTTGTTCATACATATTTTTAAAGCGCGCTCATCTTTATTTTTTAGTTCGAGCATCAGTTGTTTCTCATCTATGTTAAATAACATGCTTCTACCTCATAAATTCAGTGAATACTATAGCAGTGGTTTAATAATGGGAATGTGTATTTTCAAAAAAGGGAACCGAGAAACCAAGTTAAAAAGCTTCAATTAAAATCAGGATAAGTACTCACCAGCACTTGAAATATTTTCCACTATTAAAATGTAATAGAAAATGATTTGATTGTAAAGGCATCAGAGGACAGATTAGTTACCATGCCGTAATAGTAATCAGTTGCCTGTGTCGTAAATCCTGAACGCAAACCACTTGCTGTAATCTCACGCACAAATTCTGATGAAGGTCCAGCTACGTATGCGCGTACTCTTGAACGATGAAAAGCAGAACGGCTCAAAGTGTAATTTATAGTTATGTATCTGCCGCTATTACAATAAAGTCCCATACTGTTATTTGATGGTGTTAATATGGCGACTTCGCCATTTTTCAATGTGATTCCGCGCCAAGTATATCGGGCATATGCATTTGGAATAACACCTTCTTCAACAACTTTCTGCAGGCTTTCGTTAGCAAACACAGTGTACTTCCATTCAATCATATTAGGGTCATCTGTAAGCGGCTCTGCTGCAAAAACATTAACACTTAGCGACAGCATCATAACGAGTGTTAGGATAAAACTGATTATTTTTTTATAAGCCTTCATATATGTACACGACTCCTTTCCAAGGTTCCCTTTGTAATAAGATACACAGTAAATATTGTAACGGTTGCATTTATTTAAAAAATTAAAAAAGATAATTTTTAATTTTTGTTTTTTGAATTTTTTGATTGGTAAAATAAGAAAATGGATTATAAAGAGTTGCACTCTAGGTACCTCCTACGTACAGAATAAGTATCAAATACAAAGGAGTGAAATCATTATGATTAAAAAATTAAGAGTAGCCGTGGATCACGGGAACCGGAACATGAAAACCTGTCATTTTATCTTTACCACAGGACTGACGGAACAGGATAAAAAGCCTGCCAGGGGAGAGAAGTATCTGAAATATCAGGGAAAGTATTATACCCTTAGTGAGAAGCGGATTCCGTACCAGAGGGACAAGACGCAGGACAGCCGGAACCGATTCTGGATTCTGACTTTATTTGCCATTGCAATGGAGCTGGAGCAGAAAAGCCAGATCCAGCCGGAGGATGTCATTCAGGTGGAACTTCCGATTGGGCTTCCGCCGAAGCATTTTGCAGAGCTTTGTGAGAGATATGAACGCTATTTCAAAGGGGACGGGAAGGTGCAGGAACTGTGCTTCAACGATAAAGTCTATCACCTCTGTATACAGAATGTAATGGCGTTTCCGCAGGATTATGCAGCCATGATGACGAGGATGATGGAAATCCGTGAGATTCCGAAAGTCGTAGGGATTGATATTGGCGGATTTACTTCTGATTATCTTCTGATGAGAAGTGGCAGACCGGATATGGATTATTGTGATTCTCTGGAAAAAGGTGTGATTACCATGTATAACGATATCATTTCCAGTATTAACAGTGAATATGACATGCTTCTGGAGGAGGCAGATATCGACAGTATCATCAAGGGAAAAACGCAGTATTATGAGGAAGCTGTTGTACAGGCAGTAGAAACCATGGTTCAGAATTTTGTTACCGATCTTCTGAACAGCATCCGAGAGCGGGGCATTGATACAAAATCTACTTATACGGTGTTTATCGGCGGCGGAGCAGTGCTTCTGGAACGATTTCTGGAGCAGGCAGACCGGTTGGGAAAACATACCTTTATCCGGGATATGAAAGCAAATGCCGATGGATATGATCTTTTGTATCGCATGACACAGGCTGGAGTGTGATTTTATGGGAAAGAAAAATCCGTTTGTATTCACTATTGGTTTTGATAAGTCGGATCCAGATCACGTGTATGTGACAGAACTTCTGAATACGACAGAGAAAAAAGCAAAACTGATCGTTGCGGCAATTCTGGCATATACGGGAAGAACGGATGAGACAGGTAATGGCAGTATAAGCATGGAACCGGATATGCTCCGGCCAATGATGCAGCAAATCATCCGGGAAGAAGTAAGAAAGGTATTGGAAGGGCAGGACGTTTCTAAGATAAATAGAGAAATGCCCACAGAAGTTGATTTGATGGAAGAAGAACCGCTGCGGATGGATCAGACTATGAGACAGAATGTAGTGGATGCTATCAGTGCATTTCGCAGGGCATAAAAAAGCAGGAGAGATACACATGCTTATGGCAGTGTACTCTCCTGTTCTTTGTATCAGAATGGGAATAGACAGAAAACTCACAGACTATTCACAGATTACTCACAGATTGTCTTTGTATAATGTGTAGATGATGAAGGATACGGGAGAGCCTTAACTTAGGTTCTTGAATCCATCCAGAAGTCCACGCAGTGTAGAAAGGGCAAGCTGTTTCTGCTCCTCCGGGCAGGAATTTAGTTCTGCCATGATTTGCTGCATGGTAGAATCCGGGTTCGTTTTCTGGTTAGAAAATATAGCATCTATGGAAATATGTAAGTAAGTTGCCAAGGCATAAAGTGTTTCCAACTGTGGATTGCCAATATAGTTTTCAATATCAGAGACAGTCCGTAAAGAAATCTTTGCCTGTTCCGCAAGGCTGTTTTGCGAAAGATTGCGGCGGAGACGTTCTTCCCTGACTGCATCTCCCAATAATTTTTTCACCATCTATATCACCTCACTTAATGCATATATTTTATCGTAGATTAACACTATACGAAATGCGTTAAAGTGCGTTATGATAAGCAGGATAACACATGCACAAATAGAGAAACATGGAAGTAAGTACGACAGACATGAATGGACAGCATAAGATAAAAGCCAAAGAGGAACTGAATCTGTTAAAAAAATCTTATCCATACAATGTGTCGGAGAGAAGTTAGAATATGCAGTATATGAGATACTATCATCGCATATCCTACACAATTACATAGAAAGAGAAGTATCGGCTGGACTACGAATAGAGTGGTCCAGCCTTTCTTTTTTTCGAAAAAATGAAGGCAGTGTCACGTTTTGTTGCCGCTCACCGCCATCCTCGGAATTTTTTGGAACGTGATAAAAAATTTCGGAGGATAAAACAAATGAACAAAAAAACATATACAGGATCAAAGATACAAAATCACTTTACAGCATATCTGATACAGTTTGTCCGTGGAAAACGACATGATTATCTGGAGAAGAAAATCCAGATGGCTGATGCAGAAGAACTGTTGGAGGATATTGGACAGATGGAGGCAAGAATTGTAATCGAAGAATTGCTGGAGAACCAAACGAGGGAGCAGCTTTTATTGCAGGAGGCACAGGGGAAATATCCAGAATGGAATAAGATGTCAGATGAAAGACTGATGAAAGCGCTTCATACGCTGCGGGATGAAGAACGGAAGCTGATTTACCAGCATGTGTTTGAAGAACGTACTTTTGAGGAAATGAGCAGGCTAAACGGGTTATCAGAGGAGCGATGCAAGGGTATTTATTATTATGCAATCCGGAAGATCCGCAAGGTGATGGGAGGTGAAAACTAATGAATTTTGAACGATTACTTTTAAAGGCAAAAGAAGGAAATGCAGATGCGGTACTGAAGATTTTAGAGATATATAAGCCGCTTTTAATTAAGAATGCGATTGTGAATGGCAGATTTGATGAAGATCTGTATCAGGAACTGGTAAGTACATTGCTTCAGTGTATCCAGAGATTCCAGATAATTGAGTAAGTTATCTTAAACAAAGGCTGCAATCACTCTCAGGGGAGTAACATCCTCTGGGAGTGATTGTTTTTTGAAGGGTGATATTGCCTCAGTTCGAAGCGGCAGACGGTGTTGATCTATTATGTTGCCTGATGCTTTAATGCTCTTTTGTTGTTGCCAGTTCTTTATGAAGATGTAGAGCCATAAACACAGTAACAATAGCAGAAATTACATCGGCAATCGGTTGTGCATATAGTATTCCATTTATGCCCCAGAATGATGGGAGCAACAGAATGATCGGAACAAAGCAAATACCTTGTCGGCAAGCCCCAAGAACGAATCCGGCGGTGCCTTTTCCAAGTGCAAGAAACAGAGAAGAATACACTGTGTAAAATCCAAATACGAAGAAGGAAAATCCATTTGCCATTAGCGATTTTTGACCTACAGAAATCATCTCTGTATTGCCTTCTGTAAATTGCGAAATAATCTGTGTGGAAAATAGGGCTATTGTCAATCCCACAACTACACAAAATATTGTTGACCATAAGATAGAAGTTTTAATTGCTTCCCTGAGCCGATCAAACTTTTTGGCACCATAGCTAAAGCCGGCAATTGGTTGGAAACCTTTTAAGAAGCCGAACACAACCAGAGTTCCCATTGAAGTGATTCTTGTAACAGCGCCCATTCCGGCGATAACAGCATCTCCATAGATATTAGCTTCCCGGTTTATGAATGCGATAGAAAGGCTTGTAAGAAGCTGGAAAGTCAATGTGGGTATACCGATTTTCAGAATTTCAGTTATGATCTGCTTAGAAGGACAAAATTCCTTAATGGAAAATGTAAAAGCGCTTTTTTTCTGTAATGCATAAATTAAATATACAAGAGTAGAAGCCATTTGAGAAATTGCTGTAGCGATTGCCGCACCAGCAACCCCCATGTCGAGAGTATAGATGAAAATAGGATCTAAACCAATATTCAATACAGCTCCTAATAATAATGCACACATAGTTGTTTTTGCGGCGCCTTCACTTGCAACGATATTGTTCATCGTTACATTAAATACATTGAAAATACATGAAATAACATAGATTCTTCCATAAGAAAGGGCGTATGGCATAATCGTGTCTGTTGCACCTAACATGGTTAAAATAGGTTTCAAAAAAATTGCAGTTCCGATAATAATAACTGCGCCAATACAAACACTGCTGTATAATGCAGTACTGGCGACTTTACTTGCAGCTTCCCTATCTCCTCGCCCTAAAAGTCTTGATAAGTAGGAGGCGGCACCATTGCCAAACATCAGACCTAAACCAACAACTACTTGTCCTAAAGGAAACGCAATGGAAATTGCACCCATTTGACTCTCGCCAAGTCCTCCTATGAAATAAGCATCCACCAAATTGTAGAGAGCGTTAATAAGCATACCAATCATTATCGGTATACCAAGAGCCATTAGTGCTTGGGGAACAGGTGCATTTCCTAATAAATCCATTTTGTTGTTATTCTTGTTCATTTCAAATACTCCTTTCAATTAAGAATATAAATTATAGTAGTATAAATTATAGTATACTACGTGAGAGAATACTACTATAATTTATAGTAGTTGTCAAGCGTGTATCCTGCAATTTCCTTGACAAGAGGTATAAAATCAAATACTATAAATTACAGTATATATAACCGTAAGTATTTTATAGCTTTCGTGGATATAGAAAGTGGGTGAACTATGGCTACAATAGATTTAATTGTGTTAGGAATATTGAAAAAGGAACCGATGGGAGCCTATGATATTCAAAAATTAGTGGAATATCGTAATATATCAAAATGGGTAAAAATCAGTACACCATCCATTTACAAAAAAGCAATTCAGTTGGAGGAAAAAGGCTTCATTAAAGGAGAAATTGTGAAAGAAGGTAAGATGCCTGAAAAAGCAGTTTATTCATTAACAGATGAAGGCGAAAAAGAATTTGTAAAGCTTATGATGGAAACAGCCTCTAAACCCATTCACTTTTTTTTAGATTTTAATGCAGTAATTGTAAATTTGGATAAGTTACCGCCTGAAAGTCAACAATCATGTATTGCCAGTATTGAGGAAAATATTGAAATATTAAAAACTTATCTGGAGGAAAATCTTCGAGAGAAAGAGAATGATCCGGAAATCCCTAAGACTGGTATGGCAGTATTGCAACAGCAGATAGTTTTGGCGGATGCTATTGAAAAATGGATTATTTCTCTAAAAAAAGACTTTTGATGAAGAAGTCACTAGCTGATTTCTTATTAGGTCTGCAGGATTGGGAAGAAACAGGGATGGATGCCGACCTATGTTCCGGCTTTGTAGCCAGAACATAGAAATTTTCTTAGTGGGGAATCTCCCTCAAACCCGGTGCTCCTTATATCCTGCAGATTAAACTTCAAATTTATACCCATATCCAACTACTGTTTTTATGTAATTCTTGTCGCTGGAATACTTTTTTATCTTCTTGCGTATTTGAAAAATAGTGTTTTCCACGGCGTGGAAATAACCATTTGCTTTTTCATGCCAAACTGCTTCATAAATCTGTTGTTTAGTAAAAGCCATCCCTGGATTAGAATATAGCATATAAAGTACATCAAATTCTTTTACAGAAAAGTTAATGTCTTTTCGTACTATTAAGCCGTAGGTCGTAAAGGTCTGCGACTTTAACTTTACCCGGAAAGGAGCTGCCACATATATAGGCAGTGCTGTAATTTTAACAGTAACGGTCACCAATCTATGGGGATGGCTTGTATATCCGGCTGAAATGCTAAAAAATCAGTGGTTCTTATTTATCACTTCACTCTGCCCCGGTAATTATGTGTTTGCCGTTTCTGGCTCTTGCAGCTATTGCGATTCTACTGGTCTATTACCAGACTATTTGCAGGTAAAGCATTGCTCTGGTTTTGAATTTGAGTTTTGGCAGTCTAATAATAGCATTTTAGATTAGCTGTGATAAGGTGAAACAGATTAGGAGGAAAGTAAATTGCATTACAAAGACAAAAACCTACAGATAGATATTCGCTGTCATACTGTTTTTATGAATGATCAAAAGATTGAATTGAGTCTGAAAGAATTTACGGTACTAAAATATCTAACAGAACATCCTGGCTGGGTATTCTCTCACGAGGAGATTTATCGTAATGTCTGGAAGGAAGAACCGATTGACTGTGCTAATGCGGTTATGTGCTGCATTAGCCAGCTTCGTAAAAAGTTAAAAGTAGATTCACGGAACTGGAATTACATCCGCACCGTCCGAGGTGTGGGCTATAAGTTTCAACCACTCTCAGGGGAGTAACATCCTCTGGGAGTTTTTTGTCATATTTGTTGCACTTTTCGGCTCTGGTACGTACAGAAATAGAAAAGAAACATATCCCAAAATGTATACATTTTAGAAGTACGTTCCGGAAAGAGGGATTATATTTCAAAAAGGTTACACACACAGTTTTGAAATATACCAATAAAAGTGTGGATATTTTGGGACATGGAAAGGAGAAATGTGGATGCAGATATATGGATATCACCGTACCAGTACAAAGGAGCAGCATCTTGACCGTGGCATACAGGAAATTGAGCGGTACTGTAACGAGCATGAGATGGCACTTACGAATATTTTTACGGATCAGGAGACAGGGAAGAATTTTAATCGTCCGAGATATACCGTTTTAGTGGAGGATGTCCTGCGGCCGGGAGATATTTTGATTGTTACAGAATTGGACAGACTGGGAAGAAACAAGTATGACACCATGCAACAGATCCAGCGGATTAAGAACATGGGAGTGCGGCTTATGGTTCTGGAACTGCCGACTACGCTTATGGATTTATCTGTGATGGATAATGCGATGGCAAGGATGATGCTGGAAACAATCAATAACATGATGCTGGAGCTTTATGCTTCTATGGCGCAGGCAGAGCTGGAGAAAAAGGAGAAGCGACAGCGGGAAGGGATAGAAGCGAAGAAATTGCGGGGCGAATGGGATGATTATGGAAGACCAAGTGTGATGAAGCAGGAAACTTTTGATGAGAACTTTCAAAGCGTAGTTTCTGGAGAAACGACACCTACACAGCTTCGTAAAAATTTGGGAATGACGCACTCAACTTTTTATCGCTATCGAAAAACTTTTTATGAAAAATACCCGGAACTTTCAAATTCTGCAAATTAAAGTCCTATTACTTATATAGACCAAAGAATTTCAGGAGGAAAGAAATATGAGTGAAAAGAGAATAGGTACTTTAATTTATGATCCATCAATGGGAAGATTTGATATCCGGTTTGGGATTGAATCTTATTATGGAGGTCTTCATTGCGGAGAATGTTTTGATGTGAAGGTAAAGGATGCATGGATTCCGGTTCGGATTGAAATGGATGAAGACTGGTATCTGGTAGGGCTTCCTAAGACGAGTCTCAGTGGACTGACGGTTCGAATGTAGGAGGAGCATATGATGGAAGCTAAAAAGAAATATGAAAAGCCGGCATTCCGATTGGTGACAGATTTGGGGAGTATTTTGGAATGTCTGTATGAGGTATATGGAACGGATGGAACGATGTTGATTGCTGGGAACAAGTTATCGGATACGGTAATCTATCCGTTTATCCGCATGATTAAAAAGAAATGCAAAGCAGTGGATGCGGAAAAGCTGAATCTGATGCTCTGGAAGATTTATATGGTAAGTTCGAGAAAAGAAGAATTTGTGACGGCTGCTAAGAAAGAGCTGCAGCCTTATTTGACCAAGAAAGATGAAAAACAGATTGACACCACATATGACACCACATATACTATAGATAGGAGGCATTAAAGATGTCGAAATGGGATAAACTATTGACAAGAATTTGCTCATTATCGAAAGACCTTCGTTTTGATGAACTAAGAAAAGTATTAGAAAGTTATGGATATGAGATAAATGCTCCGAGAAGTGGGAGCAGCCATTATACATTCCGTAAAGCGGGATGCCAGCCGATAACAATACCGAAACACGAACCAATCAAGAAAATTTATGTTGAAATGGTAAAGCAGATTGTAGAAAGTGAGGCGAAAAACGATGAAGACACTGAATGATTATTTGGCAATGTCCTATCGCATGGAAATTGTGGAAGATAAGGATGAAGGTGGATTTGTGGTTTCTTATCCGGAACTGCCGGGATGCATCACCTGTGGAGAGACGATAGAAAGGGCAGTTGAAAATGCAGCGGATGCAAAAAAAGCATGGTTAGAAGCTGCACTGGAAGAAGGGATTGAGATTCACGAACCGGGAAGCCTGGAAGAGTATTCGGGACAGTTTAAAATAAGGATGCCACGCAGCTTACACCGGGATCTGGCGGAACACTCAAAAAAAGAAGGCATCAGTATGAATCAATACTGTATATATCTTCTTTCAAAGAATGATGCGCTGTTAGTAAAATAAATATACAAGAATATAGATGAAAAGAGCCGTCCGGATGGGCGGCTCGAAGTATTCTTTCTTTGATTAAAAATGATATTGTTCTAGCAGATAGATAGGAAGTGTTTGTACGTTTCCAACGGTTCCGCCTTTGGTATCACCTTTCAGATATAGTAGTTTATTGGCCTTCCCCTGTTCCAATGCCTTCAAGGCAGTAGATGCAGTTCCCTTACCGGCTTTAACTTCAATCAGATAGCGGATGTGAGTTTTCAATGTCTGAGCTACAAAATCAATTTCACCACCTTTATAAGTAGCAAAAGCCGGTGTCTCAAAGATAATTTCTTCCGGGAATTCCTGGCGTTTGGACAAGTTAATGTAAACATAGTTTTCGTTCAATGAGCCATCCATAGTTGATACAGTAGCACCAGTTCTGGAGAGATAATAATATGCAACTCCAAGATCCATGAAGAAGCAGCGGCTTCCCGGTTTGAAATTCAAGATGTCCAGTTCTGTGATTTTGCCACAGAAACCGATGATTCCAGAATGGTAAAGCCAGTTGATAGCACGATAGCAGGTTGCTTTAGAAAGATTACTGGAGTAATTCTTTGTAACGAGCTTTTGCAGTTCTTCACTTATACTGTCCTCATCTAATCCTTTCTTTTCACGAAGCAGAATACGGCAGATGCTTAAAAAGATGTTGGTAAAAACACTAATATCTGTGATGTCATCAAAGTACCGCATAGATTCGTTTAAGAAAATGCGGATGATTCTAACAAGCTCTTTTTGAGCTGCTTCCACGTCTTTTGTGTTAAGGTATGTTTCCACAACCTTTGGATAGCCGCCAATCTGTCTATAGATGTCGTAAACATTCTTTAATTCGTCATATAGTTCCGGTACGGTGTCATCTGCATGATCCAGTGGAAGTGATAGATACTTCTGAAAAAGCTGGTCATCCAATGCTTCCAAAAACTCTTTAAAGGAAAGGGTATAAATACGGATACTGGTAATATCTCCACTGGAGAATTTGAATTCTGGTTCCAGTACACGTCCCAGATAACTTCCAGTTACAATGAAATGCGCTTGAAAATAGCGGGTAAATTCTCGGATACGGTTGAATATCTCTGAGGATTCCTGAATTTCATCAATAATGATGACTGTATCGTTGGTATCTTCAAAATCCGGATCGAAGAGTTTAAAAGCATCGTGAAGCGGCTGCTCCGGTCGTTTTGTACCGGGAGTCCAGTCTGTGGCTTTTTTGTAACATTCCATAAATTGTTTGCCGGACAAATCAAACAGGTTAATGTAGATCTTGTGCCTGAAGTTCTCATCCGCAAATTTATTGATAATATATGTTTTTCCGACCTGTCTGGCACCATTCACTTCCAAGGTGCTGTGGACGGTATCGTTTTTCCAATCCAGAAGCTGATCGTAAACTTTTCTTTTCAGATACATGGGAAATGCTCCTTTCTTTCAACTGTTCCTATTATATCAAAATATGAATGGATAATATAGAGGGTAATTTCTGATAAATGATGAATTGTCTAGTCTGAGCAGTTCTTCACGGGTATTCCGGTTTCTGTCATTACTTTTTCGTACTGAAGAAGCTGTTCCCAGGTCAGCCATTCCGGTTTCTGATCTGTGGGAAAACCATTCCATAATTCTTTCATACGGGCAATATGGTTTTGAACGCTATGATTGCATAGGATAGACGGACTGCGATTTCCGTAGCCCAGATAGTATTCACAGTCAGACTGTAATTTACTTAACATCCGGTACTCGAATTCATAGGAACTTCTTTGATACGGAGCCGGATGAAATGTGTACTCCTGCTGTATGGGATGGGAAGGTTCTCCATCAATATGGTTAAAAGATAAAGAATAAAGATTCGGTTCAGGCTCTTTGCCAAGGTCAATATCCTTCCACAACTTTCCGAATTGGTCCTTATATACCGGACAGGAAAAATCATCCATGCCAGTATACTCAAGCACTAATTTTGTTTTTGCATTTTCATTCATTCTATTAGACCATCCTTTCCTTTATTGCAGACATTGAGGTATATTATTGGGCGCTGTTTCTGCATTCCACTGCAGCTTCGCACGTACATCCATCAGGATGATTCCTAACTGGTTTTCTCCGCAGTTATTGACTTTGCCCCAGAAATAGTCACCCCAGTTGTTTCCTTCAATAAGTGTGGACTCTCCGGTTGCAAGAAGTTTATCCCGGAGTTCCGGGTTCTGCATGAATTTGCACATGCAGATTTCATACATGAGCCGGACTTTCACTTTTTCCTAGTCCGGGCGTAATGTAAGATCTCTGCCGAGTTTCTTTGCATCAGAAGGATTATGCATCCGAAAAATACAGAATTTGCGTTGCTCTCTCGCAGAGAGTGTTTTCTGCGCTTGAAAAGCAGCTTCATTATTTGCATAGGTTTGTCCCATGTAAGAGACCGGTGCCGGATAGAAATTGCTTAGAAAAGCATAATCTCCCCGAAATTCATTGATCTGTGTAGGTATGCGCTTGCTTGTATTTGTTTGATTCATTATAAATTCCTCCTTTGTAAAAGAGGTGCGGCCTTTCAGCCACACCTCAAAATAATTCTCATCTATTGCAGAGATGGTTATGCAATCATCTCCAAAAATTCAGCTTCTGTAAGAATTGGAATACCAAGGCTCTGGGCTTTTGCCAGTTTGCTGCCGGCTTTTTCCCCGCAGATCAGGTAATCGGTTTTCTTTGTTACAGAGCTGCCAGGTTTGGCACCAAGCTCCAGAATCTTATCGTTGATACCGTCTCTGGTAAAATGCTCCAGTTTCCCTGTTGCTACGATGGTACATCCTGTAAATTTGTTTTCTTTTGTCATAATGGTCTCTTCCTTTCTTTGTTCAAATGTGAATTCGTTCTGTAAGTTTTTCCATAAATCAAGATTTGCTTCATCTGCAAACCAGGAATGGATGTTGTGATTTAAGATTTCGCCAAAATCCTCTAACTGAGTGAAGTCGTAATCTCCGACAGCCGCCTGTTCAAATGCAGTTAAATTTCCGGAAAATACGGTGTCCAGAATCCGGCTTTTGGTTCTGCCGATCATAGGAATATCCATGGAAACCAGATAGCGGACAAAGCTGGTCCTCCGGCTGGCGTTGATGGATTCCCACAAGCGGTCGAAAGATTTCTCACCATATCCGTCCAGTGCCACAATATCTTCCCGGTGTTCCTCCAGATGATAGATGTCCTGAAAAGAGTGCAGATAGCCCAGATTCAGGAATTTTTCTAAAGTGGCTTCTGACAGTCCTTCGATGTTCATTGCCTTCTTGCTGGCAAAATGGACAAACCTTCTTGTGATCTGGCTGTCGCACTGCGGATTATCACAATGCAGAGTTTCTACGGTGCGACCGTCGCTGGTCTTACGGCTGTAGGTTCTGGTTTTGGAACCACAGCAAGGGCAGACCGGAGGCGTGATGTCGGTATACCTTCCACGATCCAGATTATCCTCTATATGTGGGATGATCATGTTTCGTTTGGAAACAAGAATCCGGCATCCGGGTACAAGCTCCAGATTTTTGATAAAGGTCAGATTATGAAGGGAAGCTCTGGAAACATCACAGCCGTCAATCTCCACGGTATCGAAGATGCCGACCGGAGCAATCTCTCCGAATCTGGTCGGTGTCCATTCAATTTCACGCAAGAAAGTTTCGTAGGTATCATCCTCAAACTTATAGGCGAGGCCGTCCTTATAGTGGTGTCCGGTTTTTCCGCAGCTTTTGGAGTAGCTGAGACTGTCAAAAATCATGACAATGCCATCGATAGGAAGATGTAAATTTGCTGCTGTGGATACCAATTCCTGAATGAATTTCTCCGCATATTCTTTTGAAAGTCCGGTTCCTGAAATTGAGAAAAACGGGCAGTAACCAAAGCCCAGGTGTGTTAAACCTTCTAATTTGCAGGCTCTGCTGTCCGGGAAGGGAACATCCTCCATTCCTTCTAATACATTGAACGGAAGAAAGCGAACACAACGTCCGATACAGTTCTTCGGATCAAGACTTCGTACTGATCCGGAAGCAAAATTACGTCCGTTTTTATAAGGTTTTCCATTTCCATCACGCAGAGTATCTTTCAGACGTTCAAAATCATTGGTTGGTATAAAAGACTCACCGGTAATGACCAGACGTTCTTTGTGTGGAATGGTAAGCGGTACATTTAAAAATGCCGGGATATTGTGTGTAATATCTTCCCCCACTTCACCATCTCCACGGGTAGAAGCCTGAATCAGTCTGCCATCTTCGTAAATGAGTTTGGTAGTCAAACCGTCCAGTTTCAGCATAAAGAGAACTTCCTGTCCTTTCATGAAATCTAAAAGCTCTGAAATCAGTTTTGTTTTCTCAAGCGAGAGCAGTGGAATCGGATGGGTGACTTTGGCAAGTTCACTGACCGGATAATATCCAACCGTCTGTGTCGGAGAATTTGACAGGATGAAACCAGTCTGTTCCTCCAGTTCCTTCAGTTCGTCAAAGAGTCGGTCATACTCGGCATCAGATACCAGAGGGGCATCCTGATTGTAGTAGGCATGACGGTATTCATTGAGTTGTTTTACAAGATTCTTAATTCTTTTGACTGACATAGAGTCTCCTTTCTTTTGTGGCGTGCCAGTTCCGGAATCATTTGTTTCCGTAATCCTCCTTTCCCTGCGTTCAGGCATAAAAAAAGAGAATGACGCTTATGTTCATTCTCAAAATAGATGCAGTTTCCTGCAAAATAAAAAAAGCCAGAAGTCCCTGCTGCTTGTTGGGCATAGGAAAACTCCTGACTACGTTTCAAACCTAAACTGCGTGTGATAAATCCTTTCCGGATTGACACAAATAATTGATATAAGAATAGTATAACACTAGATGTAGTATATGTCAAATGAAATAGATTCCTCAATGAAGCTTTTGCCTTATGTTGATGACAAATTTGTCGGCTACAGGAATAAAAGCGTTCAGGATTTCAGATTTGCCCTAAGCGAAGGAATTCGTAGCCAGGTATTTTTTGCCACTTTCGTGGAGAAAGTCGAAAACCAGATAAAATCAATCTCTGTCATAAATGCCTCTAAACTGTTTTTACATCGTAGTGGTTATGCAAGTTCTAAATTTAAAAATAATTTTCACGAATAACTAACTTTTCTATATGCTGAATTGTCATAAAATATAGATTATTAAATTTGAAAGCAGATTGAAGGTGATAAACATGAGAAGTTATAAACGGTATACCAGGCGAAAGAGACTTTTGAAGCAAATCGCTGTGGTTGCTTTATCTCCTAATCGGGTATTCACGAAAGAACAGATCTATCAGCATATCTATGAGGAAGCGGAGTCAGAAGTGAATAACCGAATTTACGGTCTGATTAAGAACTTGAGAAAGAAAATAGAAGAAAATCCGGAAACACCGCACTACATAGAAACGATACGTGGTGTTGGTTATCGCTTTCGGGCATAAAAGGAGCCGTCCGGCAATGGGCGGCTCGAAGTGTTTCTCTTGTTGTTTATTTATTGTTTTTTTCGTTGTATACTGATAAAACGAGGTGATAAAAGTGGCATATAGAATTTTGATCGTGGATGATGACATCGAATTATTAAAGATGTTAAAGAACTATTTTGAAATCAAACGATATGATGTAATGATGGCAGAAGATGGCACAGATGCTTTGGAAAAAATCCATAAGAAACCGGATATTATCTTGCTGGACATCAATATGCCTAAAATAGACGGATTAGAAGTATGCAGACGTATCCGGGGCAAAGTAACTTGTCCCATTATCTTCCTGACGGCAAAAGTGGAGGAGCAGGACAGGGTAAACGGGCTTTTATCCGGTGGGGATGACTATATACTGAAGCCGTTTAGTCTGAAAGAACTGGATGCTCGTATTATTGCACATTTGAAGCGTGAGGAGCGTCATAAAGGGAAGTCTGAATACAGATTCCACGGAGACCTCAGTATTGATTATGGAGCAAAGAGGGTTCAGATCGGTGAAAATGATTTGGAGCTTACGAAGCTGGAATATGCAATCATTGAGTTTTTGTCCATGAATCCAGGACAGGTTTTTGACAGGGAGCGGATATACGAAAAGGTGTGTGGTTATGATGCGGAAGGTGACAGCCGTGTTGTTACGGAACTGATCCGGAGAGTGAGAAAGAAACTGGCGGAATATACGCAGACAGAATACATTGAGACAGTATGGGGGATGGGGTATCGATGGAAAAGATAAGAAATTTATCCTTGAAAAAGACAATGGTTTTATATACGATACTCAGCTTGATTGTCACTTTTTTTCTTTCTGTGTCAATTATTGAGATTGCCGGGCAGATACAGGAGGAGGTCTGGTGGAAGTACGTGGATCAGGACGAGTATTATCAGGCAATGAATGACCGCAATGAAAATTTTGAGGTAGTGGTACCGAGACCGAATCAGAGTAAAATGAGCAGAATGGACTGGCATATTTCAGAAACCTGTGATTTCCTTCGGACGTACGGAGTATTGCTTTTTTCTTTTGCCGGATGTGGAATTGCGGTCAGCCTGTTTTACAAAAATAAATTAAAGAGACCGATTCAGGAACTGAAGATGGCATCACAGATGATTGCGGAGGAAGATCTGGATTTTCATATGGCTTATGAGAACGAGGACGAGATGGGGATGCTGTGCAGGGAATTTGAAAGGATGCGTGGGCAGTTGGAAGAAAATAACCGTAGACTTTGGCAGATGATCGAAGATGAGCGGGTACTGCGTGCAGCGATTGCCCATGATATCCGCTCGCCGCTTGCAATCATGCGGGGATATCAGGAAATGCTTTTGGAATTTGTTCCGGAAGATATGCTTGATCAAGAGAAAATGATGGAGATGTTAAGGGGCGGTATGCTTCAGATTGAACGGATGAACCATTTTATTGATAGTATGAGGAAGATGACGAAATTGGAAGAACGGGAATTAAACTGTTCCGTGGTAGATATCCGGCAGTTGATAAACCAGATAGAAGCTCTGGCAGAAGTCGTGGTGGAAAAATCAGAAAAGAATTTTACAGTGACGACAGTGAGAGAATCTGAAATACTGACTGCGGATGAGGAAATCATCATGGAAGTAGCGGATAATCTGTTGGCTAACGCATTCCGCTATGCCAATCAGGAAGTTAGGCTGAAGCTGACAGTGACACCCCAATATCTGAAAATGAGTATCAGGGATGACGGAATTGGATTTCAGGAAAATATCGACAGGGTGACACAGGCGTTTTATCATGAGAATCCACAGGATGACTTAAAGCATTTTGGAATGGGTATGTATATCAGCCGTATCTACTGCGAACGGCATGGTGGGAAACTGCTGATAAAAAATGTAGCAGATGGCGGTGCGGAAGTTGAGGCAGTGTTTAAAAATTATGTATTAGAAGAACAACAGCAGAAATAAATGGCTGTTGTTTTTTTGTTGTGATTTGTAGGCTATGCTGTTTGTAGAAAAAAGAAAGGCGGGATGACTTATGAAAGCAATCATAAAAAGGAATCTGAAAAATTATCTTAAAAATCCGATATTCTGGATCGGTTTGATTGTTGTTTTAATCAGTATGTACCAGACACTTGCACCCTATCTGTCCATTCATTACGTGAAGTCGGATGAAACCTTCAGGAAGGTAAAAATGGCCTCCGATGGGGATGTTATGGAGGGATGTATTCCGGCAACACCGGATAAGGAGAGAGAACTGTGGGAGAAAGAGATTGTAAAGATACTTCAGGACACAGAGAATGGGTTTGGCATGTCGGAAGTAGAGGCGGAGGCAGTGATATCTGAGATGAAACAGATGAAGATTACGGAGGCGTGTCAGTATCTGAAAACGGAATACCACTTTAATGGTGCCAATTATGTGTATGAGGACGTTTCATGGTATCAGGGAAGCCCGGAGGAAGTCAACCGGTATATCAGAGAAAATCTTGAGAAACATCCATTCTCCTATTATTTCGGAAGAAAATTTACAGATTTTGCAAGCCTGCATATGGCATTCTTTGCAACGGTTCTGCTGGCGTTTTTATTTTTCCAGGATATGAGGAAAAATACTTATGAATTGCTGCACACCAAACCGATGACGGCTTTTCAATATATTGCCGGGAAAATAAGCAGTGGATTTCTCATTATGACGGCGGCACTGGTCATTATGAATATCGTATTTATCATTTTGTGTTACGCCACGGCAGTAAAATCAGGATTTGCTATGAACATACTGGATTTTGTTCAGAATTCGATCCTGTATGTCCTGCCGAACATCCTGATGATCTGCTGTGTGTATGCGGTTACAGCGCTGCTGTTTAAGAATCCGCTTCCAGCGGTTCCGGCGCTGGTTCTTTATATCATTTATTCTAATATGCTGACATGGGATAGCAAAGGACAGTGTCATGCAAGACCATTCTCTATTATGGTTCGATTTCCGGGGAATTTTTTTGAAACGGAATTGCCACATCAGGTATATCTCAATCAACTGCTTCTTGTGGCAGCATCCATACTGCTCATGTTTATAGCGGTGTGGATGTGGAAAAGGAGGAGAGTATATTGAAGAAAGAAGTAAAAATATGTATGCCATATTATAAAATTGCATATTCAATCGCTTTTGTTGTGATATTGAGTGCAATCCAGCCTGTTGTATATGCGAATGAAATCGGGCAGGCAGTAGAAAGAGCTGTTTCGCTTCTGGCAGTCGTTTTCTGTGCAGATACTTATCTGGTAGAAGTGCAGAGCAAACGCTCGGAAGTATTCTGCCTTTATAATCTAAAAAAGCAGGCAGGGGTAGTTTATAAAAGACTATTTGTGCAGGTAGCTTATCTGATTGGAATCAGTTTGTTGGCATATGGACTCTTTTATTGGCAGAAACCGGTGAATCTGACAGAAGAATTAGATGGCGGTGCCTTGTTTGGAATTTATTGTATTGCGATTCCCGGAACTGTTTTGTTTTGGAGTGTGCTTTCCGTAACTGTCAGCAATCTGGTTCGAAACAGATGGATTGGTATGGGTGTCGTGCTGCTTTTCTGGTTTTTCTCTATTTCCGGAAAGGCAACTCAGTTTTTGAAAAACTGGGGACCATTTTCCTACGGAACTTGTGATTTCGGTAAGCTGACAGAGTGGAGATGGCTTGGCGGGAAGGTGCTGTGCGTGGTATTTGCGGGGATGATGCTTGCATTTGTTCCTAAGATATTAAAGAAGAGAGGGTAAGATTATGAGTATAAGAATAGACGATTTAACAGTAACATTTAAAAATGGAGTGACAGCGGTAGATCATGTGGATCTGGAAATCCCACATGGGATATTTGGTCTGTTAGGTGAAAATGGTGCAGGAAAAACAACGTTGATGCGGGTGCTTACAACGGTGCTTGCACCCACAAGTGGAAAAGTTCTGTTAGATGGTACGCTATATTGCGAAGCAAATTACGAAAAGATACAGAAAAAGATTGGGTATCTGCCACAGGAAATTGATCTGTATCCGTCTTTGACTGTTCGAGAATGTCTGGAGTATATGGGAGATCTGGCTGGAATTGAGAAAAGAGAAAGCAAGAAAAGGATTGATTACTATCTGGAGAAGACCAGTCTTGCAGACCATCAGAAAAAGAAAATGCGGCAGCTTTCAGGTGGAATGAAGCGAAGAGTTGGATTAGTGCAGGCATTACTCCATGAGCCGGATTTTTTAATTGTGGATGAACCAACAACAGGGCTCGATCCGGAGGAACGCATCCGTATCCGTAATTTACTGGTAGATTTTGCAGAAGAACGCACCGTATTATTTTCAACGCATGTGGTGGAGGATCTGATGGCAACCTGTAATCAGCTTGCGGTTATGAAAAAAGGTAGATTCCTTTATACAGGAACAATGAGGGAATTATTGAATAAGGCAAGAGGGCATGTATGGGAATGCTGTACAGAGGACGAAAGCCTTGCAAGAGAATTAGAAAGAAAATATCATATTTCCAGTAAGCAGTATACGGAGGAAGGAATTAGATTAAGACTGTTAGGGGAGAATATGCCGTCAGAAAGTGGATGTATAGCTTGTGACGTAACTTTGGAAGATGCATATATCTATGTAACCAATCGATAAACATTGTTAATGAGGAGTGAAAGCTAAATGCTAAGAAAAGCAGGTGATGTTATGGGAAAGTGATGATTCTTACCATTTCTGATTCCGAAGAGGGAATCCTGAATAAAATTAAATCAGTTCTAGCCTGCGAAAGTACGTTAGAAGTTATGGAGATTACAAATTCTGAAAAGTTGACATTCCAAGGTTTGGAAATAGACCAGCTTCAGCGGAGCGTAATCAAAGATGGTAAGGTTGTGGAACTTACCAGACATGAATATGACCTGCTTTTTTATCTGGCCTTATCCCCCAATCGGGTATTTACAAAAGAACAGATTTACCAGCATATTTATGAGGATGTGGAGTCAGAAGTGGATAACCGTGTCTATGGGTTAGTCAAGAATCTGAGAAAGAAAATAGAAGAAAATCCGGAAGAACCGCACTACATAGAAACGATACGTGGTGTAGGCTACCGTTTTCGGGCATAAAAAGAGCCGTCCGATTGGGCGGCTCGAAGTATTTAAACAGCAGTTTTCTTCACTGCCTGTTTATAGTTACCGGTAGCATCGTAATCTCCAGAGAGGAGCAGATTCTGGCGAAATTGCTCCAGTTTGATCTTGAAGCGTTTCCCATCCTCAACAGTCGTAAGCATGGTAAGAGCTTCTAGCATTCCCTGAATATATCCGGTTAGCAGGTAATATCTGCAGGGTTCTTCCGATGGTGAGATATTGGACAGGGTTTCTTCCAGATGTTCCTGACGTTCCCTGAGCCATGCATCCCAGACATCCAGTTCCAAATCAGTCATGGTGTTCCTCCTTTAAATCTGATGATAATCGTCTTTGGTGTGGAGGGGAGAAGTTTCATGCACAAGCATTTTTCTGCTCCAGATCCAAATATGGATTTGTAAATTCAAAAATAATAAGTTCATCCGCATCGAACATGAGCTCCAACTCTTTTAGTGTAGCTGCTGGATATCCGCAATCTCTGAATCGTTCTAATACGTCTGTTTCCGTTTCAAATGGTTCACCGTCTTCCAGCTTTTCTCCGATTATTAAGCCACATGGAGTCAATAGGCTTTCTTCATATAAGCGGACACAATATCGGTCAGGGAAAAATAGGTGTGCTTCATCCGTGTTATAATAAATTCGTTCTCCAGGTTCTATGCTTTGCATCACAAAGGGAACATGATATGCAGCGGCTATCGCCTGATATGCTTCATAAAGTGGAGTCCATGCTGTCTCTAAAGAAAGTAGAATATACGTATCATTCCATTCCATGTAGCTGACATTTCCACGAAGAGATATTCCGGTGGAATCTATTTTCTTGTGGGAAAATAAATTGCCAATCCAGCATAAATCAGGATTCTGGTTCAGAATGATGTAGGTTTCCAGGTCCTCCCACAAGTCATATAGTCCTTCCGGATTTCCTTCTGTATAAAAGATCACATCATCACAGCAGATATTTGCCATTACACATCCACCTCCGTTCCAAAAGTTTCACCCATATTCTGGTTGGAAACCGTAAGGTTTACAGGGGATAAGGTGCCAGAGGCAAGCCATTGTTCGATTGCATCAATTACCTGCTCCAGCGTGTCGTTATAAGCCACATTGCAGTCTTCCAGTCGGAGAAACTGCAGGTATGCTTCATGAAGAAGGCTTGGATCATCACGCAGCGTTTCATATGGAAGGTTGCAGAGTCCGATTCTTTCCTCCAGACGTTCCATGGAGCGGCGGATGAAGTCGCAGGAAATAAATTGTTCCCGGTAGATGTTATAAGCAGCTTCAAGCTGGTCATAGGTCAAAATAAATGAGACTTTCTCGCAAGAATTAGATGGTTGTTCTTTCATGGTAAATTCCTCCATTCATACTATGATTGGCTGGTGGTACGGATTCTCTTTGTTCGGGAGTAAGATGTACCAGTAGTTTCCAGCGCAGGTCGATTTCTCGGTGAATCCAGGTATCATTTTCATAAACTTCATGTGTCAAAAAATTGTAAATTGTCGGTTCTTTTTCTATATCATCCAGATCTGCGACCAGACAAGTTGCCTGATTCACATAGGGCCAGAGTGCCTGTTCGACCATATGGCGTAGTTCCAGTATCAGAGGATATATCTGTCCTACATCATAGGTTTTGGACATGCAGGAGCTGATTTTCTTCAGCATCCCGGAAGTTTGTATCATCTGGTTGATGACGGTACATTGTTCCTCCACATCTGCATCCGGATTCAGGACCAGCCGGTGGAGCAGCACAGATTTTGCATAGGCAGAAGCGGTCAGGTTGATGTTTCTGACCAGTTCTTCATACGGCTGCTTATACTGTGTCTTCAGCACTTCCAGAGGCACATGTTCCCGGTTCTTCTTTAAGGTGGAGAGGAGCCCCGAAAGGCAGCTCTCCAGTTCTTCCATTCTTGTCAAGCACACATCGCCTCCAGCTCCATCGGAACACGGGTGTAGCTGAGACGGTAAATACTGTTGCAGGTCTCAAATACCACACCGTTTTCGGATACTTCCAGAATACTCTGCACCGGACTGGTAGCAAAGGTCTGGTTATAACTATAGATCCACGCCCGTTCTCCCAGATGGAGGGGCAGGGACAGGATTCCGGTGAGGACATATTCTTTCTTTTGGGTGGTGTGTAAGGTTATATTTGTATTCTTCATTGATTTCACGCTCCTTTCCTTACTTAATTTTGTTTGCAATTACGGCAGCGACCAGTTTAGCGCATCCCAATTCCATCTCGGATAAATGCTGTCCGGTTCTGGAACAGAGAAGAAGTGCCAGCGGCTCTCTGTCTTCCCTTAAAATCGGGAAAAAAGCACAAACCGGTTGACGGGTGTTGGATACCGGGTAGACAGGGCAGTTCTCAGCAGAGATCAGTTCCTGGCCGTCCGCAACCAATTCGGCGAGTTCTTCTGTAACGGGAGTGCCTTCCGGAAGATAGATGCCCGCAGATACGAGTATGTGAGCCTCACTGCAAATTGCGATACCACAGTGGATGACACTGTAGAGGACGGAAAGATAGGAAGCCATTTCCTCTTTTCCGTTTAAGTGGGTAGGGCATTTGCGTAAAAGCAGCTCCATTCCCACATTTTCCAGTTCCAGTGCATCTCCGTCTGAGAGCTTCATTTGTTTCCGGATTTCTGCAGGGATGACGATACGCCCCTGAGAGTCCATGGTCCGGATGAGTGCAATATTCATAACTAAAGTCTCCTTTCTTAAAAAGAGGAGAAGCAGTAAAGTACCGCTTCTCTTCTGAAAATTTAGGCAGCGTAAGGCGGAGCCTGTGCTGTCTGTTGCATTTGACTGTTCTGCTGGTCTGCCAGCATCCGTTTTCCGTTATTGATCAGTGATGCAGCAATCACCGTTTCCCAGTTGGAAATATAGGAATCCGTCCGCTTCAGAAGCGTGAACAGATCCATGTCGGTAAGCTGGATGGCTGTCGTCTTTTCGGACTGGAAGCTGCGTGGCTGCATGTAGGAACCACCGTTCTTATTCTGTGCTTTGATGCCTTTCCCATTTACAATCTGGATTTTCCATGGGCTTTTCATAGGCTGCCCTTTGGAATCATAGGGATGTCTGGAGATATAAAACATCTGGGCTGTGGAATAACCGTTCTGATCGGGATTGCCGTAGATCTTGCTCTGGCTCCATTCAAATTCCTGAAAACCGGAAGTGATCCGGGTTAAGAGGAACTGGATCTGTTCCGGTGCCAGGTTGAAACGGGTGATGATATTCCGGTCTCCGGTACCGTTGGAATAATCCTGAATGGTGATGCAGATTAAAGAATGTACTTTATGCCCGTTTTCCTGATATTCCCCTTTGGCATGTAGCTGTGCATAGTTGCCGAGTGGTGCGTAGCGGAGCCGGTCATAAAAGGCAATGAGTGCCCGGTCATTCTGGATCTTGCAGATCTGGTCGGTAATCCGGTTTTGATAAGTTTCATTCATGAGTATTCACCTTCCTTTATTTGAGATGCTGTTTGACAAGCTGTGCCATATTCTTTGGAAGCTCTTCCAGTTTCGTGATATCCAGGAATCCGTCCTTGTAAATCCTGCGGATATTTTCCTTATCGTCACCAATGGCAGCCGCAAACAGGATGACATCCCGTTTTTCGTATTCTTTCTTGATGCCCCGCAGATCTGCCTCTGCTTCCGTTCCGCTGTAGCCGTAATCGGCTGGCTGACCGTCAGAAATCAGGATCAGCAGCTTCTGAAGCTCCGGGCGTGTGCACAAATGCTCTGCTACGAAGCGGAGAGCTGCGCCGTCCCGGTTCCCGTTGCGGTCGCACATATCCATCAGCCGGTAACAGTCCTCATTGTCCACAGAATCAAATTCTGCATAGGAGTAAAGAGCAACGCCGCCTGCATCCGTGGAATGCCCGTAAATGGTGATAGGGATACCGAGGCTTTTACAGAAATCATAAAGGACAATGGCAGTCTTTCTTGCATGTGTCATCCGGTCACCCCAACCCATCGAACCACTCTCGTCAATCAGGAGGGCAACAGCCAGACGTTTTTCCTCTCCTGGAAGTCTGGTTCTGGTAAAGATGGTTCCGTCTGTCTTATAGAGAGCATGGGAGTCCAGACGTTTTCCAAACAGGAGATTCTTCTGCTTTCCGCCTTGCTGTTCTTCTTTCAAAAGCGGCAGGATGGTGCTTTGCAGCTTTTTGGAAGCCCGCAGGAGCGGGGGAGCAACTGTCTGGTATTCATTCTTCAGGTAATCGGAAACACTGGTCAGGCGATGGATGGTAACATGGATGCCTGCATGGGCATTGCCGTAATGAATATCATTGGCTGTTTTCTGCAGTTCCTCGGTCAGTTCCGTCTGACAGTCTTCCTGCACCTTTTCTGCAGCCACATCGTTCAAGATCCGGAACAGATCCTCTGCAGCATGCTCATAGCCGCTGCCCTGATACTGACTGACATAAGTGACGCCGGGGTTGTTTTCATCCAGAATGGTATTGGTCTTTGTAAGAGCGATGCGCCCGCCTTCTTCCGAAAGCACCTGTTTGGCTTCCTCTATAGCATCCTCTTTGGTACGTGGACCGGAAGGAGCATTGCCCTCATCATTCCCGCTTCCTTTTGGGGAAGCTGGTTTGATATTCTTTGGAATGGCACCGCTTTTTCCGGTCGGAAGAGGAGCGCCGCTGCTGACTTCATCCCCTAGAAGATCTTCCAGAGCATCGGCAGCGGAATCCTCGCCATGCATTTCCAATTCCTCCCGTGTTTTTTCGATGAGCGGCTGGATATAGTTCCAGGTCAGGGCTAAGAGCGCATTGGAAACCAGCATCCGGTCAGTGCCTTTTTCCGATTCCATTGCCGTATCCAGAAGATCGGTACAATCGGAAATGGTATCCAGATAATCCCCCTGATAGCCGGTGGGATTGTTGATGTTTCCGGTCCGGCAATAGGAAAGGATCAGGTTGGCAATGATGGAAAATGGCTGGTATTCTTTGTCAATTTGTTCCTGTATGGAAGGAATCTGTTCGGACATACGCAGGTTATTGAGTTCAATCCCCTGTCGGAAGGTGCCGTGGAATTCCTCACACATACGGTCTTCAATATGGATGTCTTCCAGAATGTTTTGAAAAGTTGCGGCGCATCGTGCCAGTGTCAGGCATCCGGCTTTGTCCTTTTCTTCTAACACTTCTTTGATCTCCTCCAGTGCTGTCTGATAAGCTGGAAGGGATAGCTCCGGCTCCTTCGGATAGAAGGAACCGTTTTCCAGACTCCTCAGATGAACAGCGTGGGCTGTGAAATCAGAATAGAGTAAGTGCCCCACTTCATGCCCGGTGAGCCCTGTCAGGCTCTGGGAACGTAAGAAACGGGTGGGGAAAGACTGGGTGATCGGGTTCGCTGCGTTGAGATGTACCTTATAATTGTCGGTATATGCAACGCCTGCCTGTTCGGAAATGTCCCAGTCCAGCAGTACCTGCAGTCCATACCGGTAACGTCCGGTAACGGCTCTGGCAAGGGAGGTCTGGTACTTCTGATAGGCAGCGGAGAGGAATAACTCCTCATCCGCAATGGAATCCTCTTTTGCCCGGATTAGTTTCTTTAAATTTCTTTGGCTGTGATTCACGTGATATTCTTCCTTTCTTTTCTTAGATTTTTTGTCAGCAGTTCCTCCATCGTGCAGCCGTAATACACAGCAAGGCGAAGGACGGCATAAGCCATCGGGGAGGAGTTTGCATTTTCATAATTCATAATGGTTTTCGGGGGAAGATTTAAGATTCTGGCAACTGCCTTTTGTGATAACTTCGGTGTTTTGGCTTGCCGGAGATAAGACAGATTATCTGCCAGATGCTTTCGGATCTGGGCTTCTGTGAGTGCTGCTTTTCTCATAGGCGTGTCCTACGCAGCAAGCACAGTATCCAGACAGCTTTCTTCCACTTCCGTACGGTTCTCAGCATCGGCAGAGGCAGAGGCAAGCACCGTGTAACGGGCCGCTTCCCGGATATCCCCGCAGACCATGTAGGACTGCACCCAGGAAATCAGCTCCCTCATGCCACAGCAGCCATCTGTAATGAGATTTTCCCGGCAGTAGACAGCCATGGATTTGACAATGCGTGTCATCAGACGTACCGTTTTTGCATCCTTGCATCCGGTAACAGCCATGGCACGTTCTACCTGTGTATCCTCATCCGGTTCATCCAGATCAATCACAAGGTTCATTCGGGAAATGACAGACTGGTTCATCTGTTTACAGCCTGCATAGTCATTGTTTGTGGTGATTACGATGGTCGTATCCGGATGACGGTGGATGGTTTCTCCGTTTGGAAGATATACGCTGTTACAGCGGTCTAAAAGGGAGTTAAGTCCAACCAGTACACCGGGATTAGCAATGACCGTAGGCTCCTGTATCTCAAGAATATACCCATAGCGGATGGCTTCGACTAGAGGCGTATCCACATACTGGAAGTTCTGTCCGGAGGTGTGTTCCTTATAATAGCTGTGCATTTCATCAAAAATCGTATCGATCAGCTTCTGGTAGGTGTCCTCGGCAGAAATTTCTTCATCATAGTTTCCGGTCAGCTTCTGATAGGCACCGGAGGGATCTAACTGGATTTCCTGAAAAGACGGGTACTGCCGCTGAAGCCGGGTGCGTTTTCCGTCCACATCCGGAAGAATCTGACCTAAAAGGTCGAATACCTCTGTATTTGCGGAACAGGTAATGCAGCGGTAAGGAAGGTGAAGTGCGGAAGCAATGGCTTTGGCTCCTTCGGTCTTTCCGGTACCTGCCGGTCCCCGTAAAAGAAAATTCCGCATCGGCTGTGTGGTATCCGTTGTCAGTTTTGCGTGTTCGCAGATCCGTTTGATTTCCGGAGGGATGATGTACCACTCTGCCAATGTCGGAACAGATACCTCCTCTTCCGGAGACAGCCTTCGGGATGCGGTCAGGATAAATTTCCCAACAAAATCATCTCTGGAAATGGCTGCCTGTGCTTTCTTAAATCCACTTCCTGGACGTAACACCTGAAAGTCTCCATGGAGCACTTCGGTTGGTGCATAGACCCCCTTCTGGATATTTAACGGTTTGATCAGCGACAATACGCCGTTTGCCGGAAGGTCAATCTTAACACCACCGGTCGGGAGACCTGATGCATAGCGGGTTCTCCGGTAAATGTTGTCGCAGAGAACGGCTGCTGTTTCCGCAGCGGCGTCCAGATCGGGATAACCGTTGTCCCGGTGCGCTTTTAATTCCTGATACTTTTCATTACACTCTTCATCTGCCAGAAAAACCGGCATCAGTGCGAACAGCAGAGCCGCACCGGACTGTTTGGAGTCTTTAAATTCGTATTTTTCCGGTGTGCTTTCCACATCCGGCGGAGGAGTATAGCAGCCTCCGTAAAACTTTCCGTTTAGCTGGTTGTAGACAACCACCTGAAGATCACCGGTTTTGCTCGGATATTCCGCCACAACAAAATTGTTGGATTGGGTACCGACCGCCCCAAGCTTTTCCGGCGGGGTACTGCCAACCGGGTTTTCCAGCTCCAGATAAGCAAGGACTGCCCGCAGGGTAGCTGCATGAAGCGTGGATTTTTTCCGTGGCTGAGTACAGTATTTGGATGCAATGTCATCAAAGATTGCATGGTCCGTATAATCCTCAAATGGTTCCGGGAGTTTGCGTTTGAACCCCCAGGTTGCTACGATGTTATTTGCCATGATTCGTTCCTCCTTCTTATGAGATCCAGGACAGTTCCAGTGCCTGCTCGGTCTCTTCTGTGGTCAATTCATCTTCAGTAAAAATCTCCGTCAATTCGCCCCAGTAATCTTTGGGCGGGAAATGTTCCAGCTTTCCCCGGACTTCCGGTTCAGTGCCGTTCAGAATATAGACATCTCCCTGCTCGTTGATAAACAGCTTTTCATAGCCCCTTGCCTGTAAGTCACCGACCAATTCCATCAGTAGCGGTTTCCCAATCAGGGAATACCATGATTTGGGATTAACGGCTGGTCTGGAATCCGGATTTCCTTCTGACGGTTCCTTTTTATGTAAGGATTCAATGGTCATCATCTGAAGCGTCAGACTGCCACGGGCGTCCATGAGAATTTCCGCAAAATTATAACTTCCGGTATTCCGTGTGCGAATCCGTAATGGTTCCCCATCCAGTATCTGGGAGAGCGGTGGTTCTTTCACAAAATCCCATGTGGCATCCGGGAAGGCTTCCTTGAGCTTTCCGGTAATCTGGAATTTGATCTGTCTCCAGAGAATGGTTTCCAGATCAGGTGTTCCTTCCAGATGACGAGTTCTTTCTGGGCGTTTTCGTAGCTTATGCTCCCTGTTTTTCAGGCGTTCCGTGAAAAGCGGGAGAAGATAACTGAACAGCGTGACTCCGATACCGATCAGGGCAATGCCTGCAATCAGAAGCCGGTTGGCATCCTGTGGTACGAAAAGTGCTGCAAGAAACAGTACAAGCACGACAAACTGTAAGAATTTTTTTCGATTTGATTTTTTCATGAGCTGATTCCTTTCTGATTCATGATTCTTAGACAAGCCCGGAAGCTGGATGGGAAATCGCCGCTTCCGGACATGAAAAAGAGGAACTGCATCATCACAAAGATGATAAATGCAATTCCTCAACATAGGGTTCCTTGAGAGTTAATAGGGCAACTGGGATGCCATCTGTTCCGGCACATTTTGAAAGCCGTCAGTTGGCTGACTGCCCGGCATACCTCCGTAATTTGGCATTCCGGTATAACTGCCCTGCGGCGGGTAGCTGCTCTGTGGCTGACCGGTTCCGTTTGGCGGAGCCTGATACTGTCCGCCATTTGCAGGAGGCGTGTAGGCACCGTTAGCAGGAGCCATTCCCTGCTGTGGATAGCCGCCAGGCATTGCCTGATTCTGGTAGCTGCCATTGGGATTTCCCTGCATTGGGTAGCTGCCATTGCCGGCTGCACCGGGCGTTGCCGCACCACCATTCGGCTGGCTGTTCTGGTTTGCACCCGGATGTCCGGTATTGCTGTCAGAACGGTTGGATGGTACAAAGTGCCAGTCCTTGACATTGATCCTCGGACCGGCATTTGCCTGCCCCGCATTCTTTCCTTTCTGATAAATGAACGGATGAAGCTCCAGATCACCATAGATCATCAGCCCGGTTCCTTTCTTTACGCCTGCTTTTGCTAAGCGTTCTGCAAGGAACTTGTTAAAATAGCACTGATAGTAAATGGTTTCTTCCTTTCCATCCTGGCCTCGCTGTGAAACTGCAATGTCCAGAGAAACATATTCCGTACCGGAATTTTTTCCTTGCTGCATCTCAGGATCTCTTGTGGCCCTCCCTAAAATTGTTAAAATTGCTGACATAAAAATTCTCCTTTCTGCCTCTTTGGGCGTTAAAATAGATTAAAATAAAAAAAGTGCCATTATAGCACCGTATAAAACGGCAGTATAATGACACGATTTTCCAAACTTAAACTGCATATGCTTCTGGATGAATGGTCCAGACTCCCATGACGGGACAGCACAAAAACTTAAATACAAGATTATATTAACACAAGATATAGCATATGTCAAAAGAATTAGAACTATATATAGCATATGTAGACGAGGTGGAAGGATAATATCAAAAGAATTTTGGACATAGTTATAAAAGTGCAATATAATATTGTTTAAATCGGAAAATGGAAGGATGAGAAAAATGGAGCAGAAAAACAGAATTCTGATTGTAGAAGACGATACGGATATCAATAATCTTTTATATACGGCATTACAGAAAGCAGGGTATGAGACGGTACAGGCTTTTTCCGGGACGGAAGCGAGGATGCTGTTCCAGATGGATAAGGCGGGCTTTTCTTTGATTCTATTGGATCTGATGCTTCCGGGAATTTCAGGAGAAGAGGTGCTTGCCCAGATTCGGAAACAGGGCAATACGCCGGTTATTGTCCTGACAGCCAAAGACGGATTGGATGAAAAAATCGGGCTTCTTACCAGTGGGGCAGATGATTACATTACAAAACCGTTTGAGATACAGGAGGTGCTTGCCCGGATTCAGGTTCAGCTCCGCCATATGCAGCAGGAGCCGGAACATAAAAGCGTGTCATATAAAAACCTGGAACTGGACCGTGAGCGCTTTGAAGTCCGGATTGCCGGAGTGCTGCTTCCCAAAATTACAAAGCAGGAATTTGCAATTCTGGAGCTTTTACTGGAGCATCCGAAACAGGTCTTCAGCAAAGAAGAGATTTTTGAATATGCGTGGGATGAACACTATATGGGAGAGACAAAGACACTGGATGTACATATCAGCAATATCCGGAAAAAGATAAAAGCAGTAACGCAGGAGGAATATATTGATACCGTATGGGGAATCGGCTACCGTCTGCATTCTTAATCTTTACTCTTTTTTTACTATTTATTTGCGTTTGATTAGGATTTATCCGATATGATAACAGCAGATAAGAAAAGGAGATGAAAGCATTGAGTGAATTGTTATTAAGTACAAATGGATTGACGAAGCAGTATGGTCATCATAAGGCAGTGGATAAAGTAAACCTTCACATAAAAAAGGGTGCTATCTATGGATTTATCGGACGGAACGGTGCGGGAAAGACGACTTGCCTGAAGATGATCAGTGGACTTGCAAGACCGACAGCCGGAGAGATTGAGATGTTCGGGTGTAAAGGAAAAGAACTGGAGAGGATTCGTTCTCGTGTGGGGTGTCTGATTGAAGCACCGGGGCTGTATGGCAACATGAATGCATATACAAACCTGAAAATAAAATGTGAATTGTTTGGTATTCGGAAAAAGGGATACATCGAAGATATCTTAGAGACGGTCGGACTGGAAGGTGTCGGAAAGAAAAAAACGAAACATTTTTCCCTTGGAATGAAGCAGCGTCTCGGAATCGGGCTGGCACTGGTCGGGGAGCCGGATCTCCTGGTCCTTGATGAACCGATCAATGGGCTTGATCCCCAGGGAATTGCAGAGGTGCGTGATACCATACAGAGACTGCGAGATGAACGGAATATGACGATTTTGATATCCAGTCATATTTTAGAGGAATTATCTAAGATTGCAACGGATTATGGAATTATCCATAATGGAAGTCTTCTGCAGGAGCTGACAAGCGAAGAACTGATGAAACGCTGCAGTGAACGGATTGAAATAGAGTTAATCCATCCGGAGCAGGCAGTCCCGATTCTGGACAGAATGGGATTTACCAACTATCAGGTTACAGATAAGAGCCATATCCATATATTTGAACGATTGAATGAAAGCGCCAATGTCAATATGGAACTGGCAAAAGCAGGAATTTTGGTCAATGGAATTTCCATTACCAGTGAAGAACTGGAAACCTATTTCTTGAATCTGACAGGAGGGAATCAAAATGCTTAATATGATAAAAATGGATCTGTACCGGATGGTCCGGACAAAAAGTATGTATGTGGTATGGATTGTGATGGCGGCAGCTATATTCTTCTCCACATCCATGTCGAAACTGGATATTGATACGATGAACAAGGAAGCGGAACAACAGCAGACAGAAAACATTGCAGAAACAGTGAAACCAGAAACCATCAATATGGGAATGTCCGTATTCCTGCCGACACAGCCGGGAGAAAAAGTAACGGTCTTTGATCAGGTATATGCAAACCTGCAGGCGAAGTTTGTGGCGTTGTTTCTGGTGATTTTTACAGTGCTGTTTTCCAGTGCAGATATAGGAAGCGGTTATATTAAAAATATCGGCGGGCAGGTAAGGAGCCGGAGAAACCTGATCTTTTCCAAAGCTTCCGTGTTGTTTGTGTATACGACTGTTACCATGCTGCTTTATTTCATCATTCAGATTATTGCACAGCAGATGTACTTCGGATATCTGGAGTGGGGGAATGGAAGCGAGTTGCTGAGATACTTTGGTATTCAGATTTTGCTTCATTATGCACTGGTACTAATCAGTATGGCGATTGCGGTGGTTTTGAACAGCAACGTGTTCAGCATGACGATTGTTATCTGCCTGTGCATGAATACCATGATTGTCTTATACGGAGTGATCAATCATTTGATCCAGAAGGCAGGTGTGGAGAATTTCCAGATTTTGAAATATACAGTGACAGGAAAGATTGCACTTTTATCCATGTCACCGACCAATAAGGAATGCCTGACGGCAGTTGTGATTGCGGCGGCGTTCGGAATCGTGGTTACATTACTGACAGCATGGGTATTCAGAAAGAGAGATATCTAAATGATAAAACTAGGGTTCGTGCTATTGATAGCAGTGATACTGGTACAAGGAATGTTATTTTGGAAATACCAGCGGCAGGTGAAAGACATCTGCCGCCAGTTGTCGTTTCTGATGAAGCACGACAGCAACATGCTGATTACCAGAGAAATGGATTTTGGAGGCATTGGTGAGTTGGCAGATGTTTTAAACGAATGGCTGGAACTGAAGCGAAGGGAAAAGAAGGAATACTTGAAGAAAGAGGAGATGATTTCGGATACATATACAAATCTCTCACATGATATCCGTACTCCTTTGACATCCCTTGACGGATATTTTCAGTTAATGGAAACCTGTGAAGACCAGGAAGAGCAGAGACGGTATATGAAGATCATACAGGAGAGAATCGGCAGCCTGAAAGAAATGCTGGAAGAATTATTTACTTTTACAAAACTTAAAAACGATTCTTTTCATCTGGAAATGTCATCCTGCTGTATCAACAAGATTTTGAAAGATACCATATTTTCCTACTACGATGAATGGACGGGCAGAGGAATTGAACCGGAGATACAGATTACAGATAAACTGCTGTTTATGAACGGAAATGAACAGGGAATCCAGAGAATTTTTCAGAATATCATAAAAAACGGACTGGATCACGGGGAGAAGAAAATCAGTATTTCACTGGAAGAAGTTGAAAACAACATCCGGATACAGATAAAAAATCAAGTATGTCATGTGGAAAAAATAAATGTAGATCAGGTGTTTGAACGGTTTTATAAAGCGGATGAAGCACGCAGTAAGACTTCCAGCGGTCTCGGCTTATCAATTGCGAAAGAGCTGGTACTTCGTATGGATGGGAAAATCAGCGCCCGGATAGAAGGGAATGAGTTCTGTGTGGAGATTGTGTTTCCAAAATAAAAGGAAAAATTTATATTAAAGCAAGTGAAAATGGGGAATGACTTTATATAGGTTTCATGGTAGAATTACAGTAGAAAGAGAAGAGTCACTCAGTCATTTGTTGTATGAAAGGATGAGTATAATGTATAAAGTAGAACTTAAATTTGATACAAGCAAGCTCGCTCCGGAAACGGTAAATCAGATGTGTGAACAGGCAGATCAGATTTTTGAGCAGGAGGATTTAAGCTGTGCAGTCAAAGCCCTTGGAAGCAGGATTTATCTTGACCGGGGACGCAAGCAGGACTATGGAAGATTCTGGGCAGCAATCTTTCAGTTGAAAAACTCCGTAGGAATTGCAGAGAATTTGTTAGAGTGTTTCTGGTATAACGGAACAGAAAAGGAGAACCTGATTACAGACTTTATAAGGAACTAACAGATGGACAGCTTACAGAGGAAAGGCATCAATTTTGACCTGAATACACAAGCACTAAAGGAATATTATCCGAAAGGTGACTGGCATAATGCATATGCGGATGTAAGGGACTTTTTTGAAGCAAACGGATTTGAGCATATTCAGGGATCGGGATATCATTCGGTGGAAGCAATGTCAGAAGCAAAAGCCATGGCAGTTATTTATCAGATGACAAAAGAATTTCCATGGCTCAATTATTGTGTGAATGTGTGTACCATATCAGATGTACCGGAACTGTTTGATATCTCGCATGTATTTGCCAGAGAAGCGGAACGGTTGGAAAAGAAAAATGCATGATTTGACAAATTATTTCCAATATGTTATATTCATCTCAAGCAAAAAAGGGAGTAGCTGAACGCCTTGAAAGAGGTGGTTTTGTAACCGACAACCGGTATCGAGAGATACCCGTAGCAAATGAGATAGCAAGACTTTTATTGTGGCAGAGGTCATGATAGGAGTCTTTTTTTATTATGAAATATAGAAAATCTGCCGCAATAGTCTGCTAAAAAGAAAGAGAGGATAAACGATGAGTAACGAAATGATGAAACGGGAAATGCAGGAAGCAGTACAGGCAGGGGAGCGGGCGCTTCAGAGCCTTTACGCAGCAAGGGATAAGTTGGGAAGTGCGAGAAACTGGGGCATTTTTGATATGCTTGGAGGAGGCTTTATCAGTGACTTTGTGAAGCATTCTAAAATGAATGACGCAGCTGCGTTGATGGAACAGGCGAAAAGCGATATTCAGCGTTTTCAGAGAGAATTAAGAGATGTGCAGGTTTCCTTGGATCTGCGCATGGAAATCGGCAGCTTCCTTTCCTTTGCGGATTTCTTTCTGGACGGGCTGGTGGCAGATTATATGGTGCAGAGCAAGATTGCAGATGCAAGAGAACAGGTGGATGATGCCATCAACCGGATAGAAAAGATACTTGCTGATGTGAAAAATCGGATGAATGGGGAGGTGTAGCATATGGGATGCCTGGGAAATGTGTTGTGGTTTGTGTTTGGCGGCGCAGTCAGTGGGCTGAGCTGGTGTCTGGCAGGTTGTCTCTGGTGTATTACCGTTGTGGGGATTCCGGTGGGGATGCAGTGTTTTAAATTTGCGGCGCTTAGTTTTTTCCCCTTTGGAAAAGAGGTGCAGTATGGTGGCGGAGCTGGTTCGTTCCTTTTGAATATCATCTGGCTGATTGTATCCGGTCTGCCTCTTGCACTGGAGCATCTGGCGTTGGGTACAGCTTTATGTGTGACGATTATCGGAATCCCGTTTGGTTTACAGCAGTTTAAACTGGCGAAACTGGCATTGATGCCGTTTGGTGCGGAGGTGTATTAAGATGCGATTATTTGATAAAAGGACACCGCTTCAGAAGGAGTGGGAAAAGCTGGAAGTACAGGAGCAGAGATTCCTTCAGAAGCGTTCAGAGAAAAGGGAGAGCATTCTGAATCAGAAACTGGAGGAAAAGATACCGCCGAAACTTCAGAAAACATTGGATACCGCTTTTGCGAAGGCATTTGCTCTGATTTTCGAGAAAGGAACCGGGGTTATTGAAAAGACGTATCAGCGGACAAAACTGGAGCAGGATTATCAGGTGCGGCAGTATATGGCGGATGTAAAGCAGAATTCCAAATCCCTCCGCTCTTTTTCTAAAAAGGCAAGAGATACGGGAACAAAGAATTTACTGCTATCCGGTGTGTCTGGAATCGGGATGGGCGTATTGGGAATCGGTCTGCCGGATATTCCGGTATTTACAGGGATGATTTTAAAGAATATTTATGAGACTGCTCTGCAGTATGGATACAGCTATGAAAGCAGGGAAGAAAAATATTTTATCTTATTATTGATCCGGGGAGCAGTATCCTATGGGGATACACTTTGTGAGATTGACGGGAAAGTAAATGAATTTATCAGAAACGGAATACTGCCGGAAGAGTATCAGGATAAGGAGCAGATCGAACAAACGGCGGGAGCTTTGTCAAAAGAGCTTCTGTATATGAAGTTCTTACAGGGAATTCCGGTGGTTGGTGCTGTAGGCGGAGCTTATGATGCAGTCTACATGAAACGGATCACAGAGTATGCAGAGCTGAAATACCGGCACAGGTATCTGGCGGGGCGGAAAAAGGCAGAGAATGGACAATTATGTAAAAGGTGTAAAAGTTATAGAGATATATGATGCCGCAAATAAGGAATTGCTGGTAAAGTATGATGATAAGCATAATATAGACAAGGTTATTTCTGCTTTAAATATAAAATCATGGAAAGAGACAGAAAAAAGCATAGGTATGAACCCTAAATATACCATAAAATTTTATTGCGATACTACGAACCAAGATGAAGAAAAAGATATAAAAGAAATTACCCTTTATGAAAATGGGGAATATGCTACGATTTTTATTACTTCTCCTGGCGGAGTAAAACAAAACTATAAAACGAGCATTGATATTTCTGAATTGGTTATCTAATAATATTTGTGTAATGAGAATGAAAATCTAATTCTTTCAAGTTTAACTAAGACATTCCCGGAGCAAATGCTCATGGCATTGAAGCGGATACAAACACTATTGTTTGATAGAAATAAGAGAGGTTATTTATAATAAAATGAGCCGCCAGAACTGTAGGGGTGATGCAGTGGTATGCTCCCCGTCAAGAGGACAATAAAAAATAATAAATTTTTGTATCGTCAGCCATGCTATGGCTGGCGATATTTTATGCTGCTTTTGTATATTGCTCATGATATTTCATTGGTGTCATTACATGCAGTTTCCTTTGAAGTCGTTGGTTGTTGTAGTAATCTATGTAATTAGCTATCGCAGTAATCAAAGAGCTTCTGTCATTAAAACGCTGTTTATAATACATTTCTCGTTTTAGAATTCCCCAAAACCCTTCCATTGGTCCATTGTCAATACAGTGGGCAACTCTAGACATACTCTGCTTCATATGATGTTTTTTTAATCTAGTATAAAACTGTGCGCTTGTATATTGAAAGCCTCGATCAGAATGAACTAATGGGTGTGCATCTGGCTCCTGACGAACAGCCTCATCAAACGTGTCCATAACTAATGGATTATCATTATGATCGCTGATTTTAAAGGAAACAATCCTTCTATCATATAAATCTAAAATAGCACTCAGATAAACTTTATGAACTTCTATTCCGTTGTAGTATTTAAATTCAGAAACATCTGTAAGCCACTTTTCATTCGGTTTTTCGGCGTGAAATTCACGGTGTAAATAGTTTTTTGCTATGTGATCAGGATTTCTGTCTCCTCTGGTACAACTCTTAGGTTTCCATTTAATATTTGATTTTATATCGTATTTCCTACAAATACGAAGTACTCGTTTATCATTCACATGAATTCCTTTATGTCCATCTAATTCATCACGAATCCTTCGGTATCCCATATCTGGATGCTGGTGATGAATCCTTTGGATTTCAGTGGATAGTCTTTCGTTTCGAAGTTCATTATTACTTTTCGGATATTTTCCCCAGCGGTAATACGCAGAACGTGTAACATTAAGATATTTACAAAGTCTATCTATGGGATAATGCTTAGTAGACGATAGTTTTTGGATGGCTTCATATTCGGCTAACCGATGGATTAAAGATAGCGACCCCTCCTTTCCAGTTCTCTGACTTTTTTAACAGATCATTCTCCATTTGTAAGTCTAGATTTCTTCTTTCCAGTTCAGCTATCTTGTCACGTAGCTCTTCTTCAGGTGTTCTGCTTGGAAGAGAAGCTATACGACGTCCACGTCTGTCTTCCAGACCCGCTTGACCCATCTTTTCGTATCGTATTACCCAATTGCGAACTTGTTGATAGGAACAATCATATTTGAGTGCCATTGCACCATAATTCTTATCATTTGCAAGACAATCTGTTACTATTTTTAATCTCTCATCAAGTGTAGTGTTCTTTGCCTTTTTCATGTAAGCACCTCCAGTGGATGTTTTTAATATTCCACCAGAATTATACACCTTAATCCAATCGGAAAGCTGTCTGTGTGAACGAATTCCGTATTTTGTGCAAATATCCTGAAGAGATCCTTCTCCGTTAAGATAATCATTTATAGCAGATATTTTTAAATCTTTTGAATAAGATTTGTTTTTCGGTTGATTGAGTAATCCAGTTGGTCCATCATACTGATAAATAGAAATCCAATTTCGAATACTATGACGGTCAACTCCCAATTCTTTTCCTGCTTGCTGTATGCCAATTTCTCCTGCAAGGTAGCGTTCGACTATTTTTACTTTTTCTACTGGTTCTATCTTACTCTTTCTGAACATGAAAATACCCCCATATAGGACTTTTATATTTCATTGTCCTATATGAGGGTAGCATACCACAGTACGGGCGGCTCATTTTCTATCTAAACGGATGTATCCGGAAGTTCCGGCAGTTGATCGGTGAGTTCTTCATATCCGAGAATATCTCCGGCACATGGCATCGATTGCCCTGTTCCCTGCTGTGGTTTCCGGAAGTACAGCCGATACCGATGTCCCTCTAGGAGTTTGATATTCTTTTCCAGTGAGAAGGCGTATTCCTTTCCGTTATCACTGGCAAACCAATATTGCTGGTTTTTCCCGAAGAGTGTCTGTTCCCGTTTCGTGCAGCTTACGTCCAGTGACAGATAAGCATGTGTATGGATCAGGTGGTAGAAACTGAGTGCACGCAAGATGCTGCAGATTCCGATGAGGAGGCTCATGAGGATAAAGAGCCGGTCATGGGTGGCGATCCCGAAGATGCACCCAAAAAGTACACAGAAAAAGCCGATTGCACTGATGGCAACCAGCTTTGTGAAAAATGGTTTTGGCATAAGGTTCCTTCCTTTAACATGTATGAAATGTGATTTGTTTATTCAGGTACAAATTAGCAATAGCCTGCAGCACTGGATACTGGGTATGGTGAATCTGGACATCATCCACAAGTGTTTGGTAAGTTGTCTCCGGTTCTGTGTATAACTCATCCATAATATCCGATTCGTTGTGGATTACTTTTTCCTGCTCCATACTTGTGACAAGCTCAGCGGTCGTGAGGGATACCTTATCAGCCAGCTTCAGAATGGTATCTTCCATCGGTGAAGAGGGTTTCTTCTTTAAATATCTGCCAAACTCTTTTGCACCAATAGTTCCTTCCAGATAAAGCTGAACGCAGCCAAAGAGCCGGATGGGAAAGGTATCCTTCAAGGGAATAATGGTCAGACTGCCGAGAAGGCGATATAAGGCATCCACCCCTGTCAGTCCAATTCCGCTTACAACCAGACCGCGTAAGGAAAGTCGGTTCAGATAGTGTTGGAAGGATAAGCCTTTCGGACCTTCTTTCTGTATCTGGCGCAGGGTATAGGCATCCTGGAGTTCATGGAGCGTCAGAATCTGGAAGGCAAGACAGCTCCAGAGCAGCAGCTCGTCATCCGATAGTCCATATTCTTGTCCATCGTTGATTACAAGAGGAATGGATTTTCCGCCTGTCGTTTTTTGAAATTTTAAGGTTCCGACAGCAGTATAAAGTGTCAGCATAAAAGTTCCCTCCTTCAAGGTTAAGTCAGAAGTGCATAGAGTGCATCATCCTGCTGTAATAGTTTCCGTGCTTTGCTCTGCCATGCCCGTACACGATTGGCTGGTACTTGGTAGTGTTTTGCCAAGTCAAAGCTGGTATATCCCTGCTGTTGCAGATAGAGGGCTACAATTCCCTTCTGAATAGTTGAGGACTGTCCGGTGCCAAGCTGGGTTAAATGCTCAAGAAGCAAGGTCTGGTTTGTGTCCTTTTCCGGGTGAGTTGTTTGTGTATCCTCGTAGGAAAACAAATCACGATAATGGAGATGTTCATCTTCAGATGATGCTTCGTCCAGAGAACAGAGCATGGAGCGGTCACGGGCAATTTTCCGCCAGTAGTCAAAGATGGCATGACGGATGATAGTTTTGGCATAAGGCTGGAATGATCTTCCTTCCTCAAATCCGACAGCCGACCGGCACAAAGCCAGATATCCAATCTGACATAATTCCTGTTGTTCTTCCTCAGTTACATAGGCAGCGGTGCGGGTCATGGAACGAATCATGATCGGAACCAGATCCATGGATTTTTCCACCAGTTGTTTTTGCTTTTTATTTAGTGGTAAGGTCATCATCAATCACCGCCTTTCAGCTGGCTGCCCGGAGGCGGAAGGGAATATGGTTGTTCTTTAAAACATCTGCGGATTCCCGAATGAGCTGGTCGCACATATAGTTGCTGAACTGTCCGATGTGAGCCTGCTTATCTGTCAGACAGAACTTATCTGCCACCCAGCGATATGCTTCCGGTTTGGAAAGGATGCCCTGTTGCCAGATCTGATCGAAAATTCGATGTGCCTGAATCCGCTTTTGACGAAGCTCCCGGTTGGCGAGCGTTCCTTTTGGTATCTTGGTTCCCGGATGTACCCCGACATAGGAATTGCAGGATGGATAGTGGGAGCAGACATAAACCTGTCCGCCATGAGAATGCGTTCCATATACAAAGGATGCATCTCTTAATATTGCTGTTCCGCCGCAGTAAGGGCAGCGGATGATTTTTGGTTTCTTCATCTGTTTTCACCTCGCTTGTACATACACGATACGTAACGTGTACGTGAATAACCAGTACGTACTGTATACTTATATTGTAAGTAAGCAGGTGATGAATTCCCATAGGACGCAAGCGGATACTGATCCCAGATTCGGACTAAATGGCACGAATCCCCATTTTTCAGATGCCGGGATAGAAAATTGCTCGGATGAGCGGGAATAAGCCGCTGTCTGTGAAACGTGGATAATTAACCGGTGTAAAGATGAACTTCTCACAGAAAATCCGTAGCAGGAATAAGCTGATCAGTACCAGACAGAGCAGGTAAGTGTTCCTGCGCCTTCTGGTCCATGGCTTTTTCGGACGGAATTTCACATACAGGACAAAAATCATGGGAATAAATATCAGGTTCGTAAAGACCTGATCGATACATTGGATGATTGAAATTACGTTTAACATAGGCAGTGCCTCCTTTCTTTACATATCCTGTACGTATAAGAGCCTGAAAGTGCAACTTTTTGTTACCAGTCATATTGCTGGTTCTCCTGAAGCCGGAGCAGTGCCGGAATGGGACATGGCTTTAAAGGCAGCTTCTGAGCGGCCAGATAGGGCAGATAAAGCTCTGTAAAAGCAGCAATGCTCATGCTTCCGGTACATTCGGTTGGCTCCGGTATCCGGGGAAACAAAAGCGCTGCATCTGAAAGAGGGAGGATGCAGGGGCTTCCCGTTTCATCCGGATGGAATAAAAAGCCAGAGTTCTCACAGCTTTCCTGTGCGTTACAAGTGCGGCACCAGACGTAGATACAGGAGTGCCAGTTCCCTTCACAGAGGTTCAGAAAATGACGGATGTGCTTGGCATCTGTCTTGCAGTGGGGGTGTTTCATATTCATCACCTACTAAAGAAGCAGGCAGTTCCATGTGGGAGCTGCCTGCAGGAGTCTTCGTTATGAGTTACTGATGTTTCTTTTTGCGTTTGAAGTAAACGATGCCCAGGACACTTGCACCTGCAAGTGCAGCTATGGCGATTCCGGCATACAGGAGAAGCGGCGTCTCATCGCCGGTCTTTACAGGCGGAGCTACCGGAGGCGTCTCCGGTTCTTTCGGAAGCTCCGTCATGTGTACGGTCTGACCTTCATCCTTCAGATCCTCATGGGAAGCAATCTCATGCTCGGTTTTTCCGTCTGTATAGTAGAGCTTTTCAAAGACAACCACATCCTGTCCGGCAAGAGCAGAAGCGTCGAAGGTAAAGGTAACTTCCACAGAGCCGCCAGCTTTTTCTGCTTTAAATTCTGCCTGAGCGGTAACTGGTTTTCCGTCTTTTAACAAAGCCTCTCCGGTTTCCTTATTCATCAGGGTTCCGATGACTTTGTACTCAGATCCAGGCATCAGACCATGATAAGTGACCGTATCTACGATAGTCGCTTCCTTGGAAGCAGAGACATCCTGATCCCCGTCACTGCCGTCTTTGGCTGTGGTTTTGATTTCCGGGAAGTAGATGGTCTGGTTGGCATCTTTGATGTCCGCATGTACCGCTACTTCGTGATCTTCAAAAGTCATTGTTTCAAATGCCACGAGCGTTTTTCCGGAAAGTGCAGAGGCATCAAAGGTAAAGGAAAGCTCTACGCTGCCGTTAGCTTCTTCCGGAGTGAAACTTGTTTCTGCAGTCACAGCTTTGCCATCCACATCGAAAGGTTTTTCGGTTTCCGCATCCATGAGTGTTCCTGTCAGCTTGTACTCTTTGCCTGGGATCAGGTTTTTGTATTCCACAAGGTCTGTAAGCGTCAGTTCTTTTTCCGGTTTTGCATAGTGTGTGCCGGAAGCAGCATCTGTTGCAGTGGTTTTGATTTCCGGGAAGTAAATAGTCTGTCCTTCATCCGCAATGTCTGTGTGTACGGCAACTTCCTTGTCTTTGTAAGCCAGGGATTCAAAGACAACTACTGTTTTCCCTTTTAAGGAGCTGGCATCAAAGGTAAAGGTAACATCTACCGTACCAGCGGATTCTTTTGGCTTGAAGGATGCTTTTGCTGTCACCGGTTTTCCGTCTGCTTCGACTGGTTTCTTTGTTTCTTTATCTATCAGAGTTCCAGTCACTTCATATTTCTGGTTAGGAACCAGCCCCTTAAAGGAAACCGTATCCACCAGCGTGATTTCTTCCTTTGCACAGGAAATATTGGAGTTCGTGTCCGCATCTTTCGCAGTAGTCTTGATTTCCGGGAAATAGATGGTCTGGTCTTCATCGTTGATGTCGGTATGGACTGCAAGCTGCATCTCATCCTGATATAATTCCTCGAAGACAACGGTTGTTTTTCCCTTTAAGGAAGTTGCATCAAAGGTAAAGGTTACTTTGACGGAGCCGGAGGATTTCTTTGCAGTAAATTCAGTTTCAGAAATCACCGGTTTTTCATCCACAAGGATTGGTTCCCCGGTTTTTTTATCCATTAAGGTTCCAGTCAGTTTGTATTTCTGGCCCTTTTTCAGTCCTTCGTATTCCACAACGTCTTCAATGGTCACTTCTTTTGCCGGCTGGCTCATGTGTGTACCGGTCTCGGCATCCAGAGCAGTCGTGCCGATCTCAATGGCATCATCGGTCAGAGTTCCAACCTGTATCAGAACAGAATCCTTATAAACCTTGACTTCAAAGGTTAAAAGATCCATGCCTTTGTTGGAATCACAACGCTGTTCCGCCAGAGTGTAAGTATCGTAAATGAGAGCGCCTTTGGAATCATCCGGTTTGGAGGTGCCGAACCAGATGCCGTCTTCCGAAGACTCACCCCGGTTGGTATTTGCGGTATGTTTGTTCCATTTGGAGGAAGTGCTGGCATAACCGTTGGCATCTGTCACAATCACATGGCTTTCGCCTGTTGTTTTGGAAGTGATCTTAAATGGCACATTTGCCAGACGGTTCTGGCTGCCGTCAGCAATCTTGACAAATTCCAGATCCCCGCGGATGACCTGATTGGAGATGGAATTGTCTTTTGCAGTCAGTTCCACGATTTTTCCCTGTTCTGTGATGTCAAATTCTACAGAGATCTTTCCGCTGTTCAGATAACCGGAAGGTGCAGTTGTTTCATCCACACGGTAATGTCCGAATGGGAGAGCATCTTTTGCAGTTGCAGCAGAACCGGATTTATCGGCAGTAAGTGTAAGGACAACCTGATCTTTCGTGTAGGATGTTCCGTCTACTAATACCGGATTTTCATTTAACGTAGTGATCGCAAAGACAGTACCTTCCAAAGTGGCAGAACCCTGCGGTTTTGCTTCTCCGGTCTCGCTGTCACGTTTCTGGATCTTCACTCCGCCACGGATGACAGATTCTTCTATGGTAGAAGACTGGTATACCGAAACCATTTCCTGCTTACCGTCACCTGTAATTTTCTGTACGAAGACAGTTGGATTGAGCTGGTATCCGGCAGGGGCTTTGCTTTCCTGTACCGTTATGGTACCGAGCGGAAGACAGACGGTCTTGCCATCACTGGTATAGTAAAAGGCATCGCCGCTTACAAAGGAATCTTTGGTAAAATGCATCTTTCCGGAAACATCTGTTTTTAATACCCAGGTACGTGCCGGTTTCTTTCCAGCTTCCGCAGGATCACTGTCAGACTGCTCGGTATAGAACTTGACTGTAAATTCTGCGTTTGCAAGGGAAGCTGCTCCCTGTGGGGAGGCTTTCTTTGTTTCGGCATCCAGCTTTTCAAGCACCAGATTCATGGGATTATTCTGCGGAATATCTGTTACGTTTGCAGCAGAAGTCTGTTCTGCTTTTACGGTGACTTTGTGAGCTTTGGTGTCTACAATGTAGCCTTTGGAAGCAGAGAGCTCTTTTATGGTATAATCGCCTTCCTCCAGTTCGCCGGATCTGGCATACCCGTTTTCATCAGTGGTCAGTTTCTGGATGAGCTTCTCACCCTGATAGATCCCATACACAGCACCCTTTAAGCTGTAATTCGGATTCCCGTCCGATACGCTTCCGTTGGCAGAAGATTTTTTCAGTTCGATCCAGCCGTTTGGAACCTGATACCAGCTTCCGGCAATGGTCTGGCTGCCCTGTCCCGGAACGATGAATGCCCGGAAGCCTTCCGGCGGGTTCGGAAGTCCCTGAATGGCACTGGCTACTTCCAGTGCTTTATCAATATAGGACTGCGGGGCGCCATGGAAAGCTCCGGTGTCAGCGGAATTACCGGCATAGATGTAAGCGACAACCAGATGTCCGATGACATAGCTGTTATCATCACTCCAGCCACTGAAATATTTATCCTTGACGACTTTATCGTAGCCGTAACCGCCGTTTAAGTAGTAGAGCGCTTTTCTGAGCGGGGAGTTCTGGCTTAAAAGGTCATAGGAATAGGAACCAGAGGAAGGTGTTTTCTTCAGTGGTTCCACGCAGTAGGCAGTATTGCTCCCGTCAAAGCTCATGCGGGAGGTAAAATAGCTGCCGTAAGGGATATTGGCACCTGCCTTATAGCTGATGGTGCCGTCGGCTGCATGAACCGGAAAACTGCCGGAAAACAATGCGCCGACTGCGACAAGGACTGCCAGCAGCATAGCCAGCGTCCGTCTGGTATAGGATTTGTATGTCTGTAACATAAGTCTCCTCCTTCTTGAAGTTCAAATGAAAAGGGCAGCGTCAGTGCTGCCAAAAGTTACACAGCCTGTTTCTTCTGTTTCGCAAGGATTTCCAGAAGCTCCTGCCGATCTGTGGTAATCAGCTCCTTTTCCAGATTGGAAGCCTTAAATTCCACAGTGATGTTATTGTTGTTGGTTGAGATCAGACCGTTGCCCCGCTGGAAATGGGTGATGTTCATTACTTCTGTTTCCGATAGATGCAGGATAGTCTTCACCCGCTGTGCCTCTTCATCCTCCATGTTCAGGATAATCTTGGTCTTGCAGTTATTGATGATACCCTTGCCGTACTTCCCGTCATCCAGAGCAAAGAAGTCGTTTAAATCCTGTGTGGCAAAGATGCCGGCTCCGGAGTAAGCACGGATGATCTTGGCAATCTCCAGTACGAATTCCGCTGCAAGCCGGTTGCTGGATGCACCGATGAGCTGCCAGACCTCATCGACAAAGATGGCTTTCTCTTCGGTACGGTTTTCCTTCGCTTTATCCCAGACATAATCCAGGGCAACGAACATGCCGACCGTTAAAAGATCGCTGGAACCGGTCAGTTCGGAGATATCCAGTACCGTATATTTATTGGTCAGGTCCACATTGGTCTGCTGGTTAAAGGAAGAAGCAGAACCGTGAACCAGGCGGTTCAGGATATGAGCCAGACGTTTGGTATCCTCGCTTTCCAGCAGGACATTGTAGACATCCTCCAGAATGGGCATCTTTTTGTACTGCTCCGGATGCTGCGGATCTGTCAGGGATTCATTTTTATGTGTAATCCCTTTTCTGGCATAGGTTTTGATTAGGGCTTCATCCAGAAGCTGCTTCTCCTCATGGGACATATCCGGGATCAGCAGACTGAAGAAGATGTGAAGCCTTTGGATCTTGCCTGCCAGTGCGGAGGCATCCAGTGTCGGTCCGTCCAGCAGTTCATTTACAGAATTGTCTACCTTCCGGATTTCCATGATGTTGATACAGTTCTTACTGGCAGGAGAGATCTGGATAAATTCTCCGCCGACATTCCTTGCAGCCCGGTAAAATTCGTGTCCCTTTAGCGGAGCGATGATGAACACCTGGATGCCTTTTCTTCGCATCCTTAGTGCCATGGTCTGCATGGTGAAGGTCTTTCCTGCTCCCGAACAGCCTAAGATACAGATGTTGCTGTTCTTGTACTGCCTGGAATCAAAGATATCCGCAATGACCAGGGAATTGTTATGCTTGTTTACCCCAAAGAGGATTCCGTTATCATCGCAGATACTGTAGCTGACGAAGGGATAGCAGCTTGCCGCCCCGGAAGTCAGTACGTTCCGCTTGGACAGCTTAAAAAGCTTCTTGTCCAGATTTGCCAGCGGCAGAGAGGATAAAAATCCCTGCTCCTGTAAAAAGTAGCAGGAGTGTAAGTTCATATCCTGCGAGATCAGGAGCTTTTTCATTTCCTGAATCCGCCACTGCAGTTCTTCCAACGTGGAAGCAGTAATGGTGATGAGAAGATTCATGTAATAGAAATCTTCGTTGTTGGCAAGTCCCTGCTTCAGAAAATATCCGGAGCGGATGGCAGAATCCAGATCGTCATAATCAGTGTTGGTATCGGACGCATCCTTTAATTTGGAACGGTTGATACGGATCTGCTGACCGAGACGCTGCTGAATCTTGTCCTTTGGCTGTTTCTGGAGAAAGAAATCAATATCAATCCCTTCCCCGGCATTGACAAGGAGTGACAGCCATCCGGGAGTTACCCGGTTTTTGTAGCCGTCAGACGGCACAAGCAGGTAGGAATGGTAAAGCCCATTGATCTGCACATAATGGGAGTGCTTGAAATCCACACTTTCCGGTGCGAGAAACTCGTTGATCCGGATGTGATCCAGTTCCTCCATGCGATTTTCCTTTGTATAGGCGGACAGTACAGTGCTGATCCGGTTCGAAAGCGGAACCTCCGTACAAAGGGTACGGTTTAAAAGGGTGTAGAGAACATCCGTAGTAAATTCATCCTCATTGTCATGGGAGACCACTTCATTCCCGCACTGGTATAGAAAGGTTTTGGCGGTCTGGGAGGCTGTCTCAAGAGCAGCAAGGATTTCCCGTTCCTCTTCCTTTCGGTTTGCGTTGAATGGTTCATATTCAAAGATCAGAAAGAACCGTCTGGATACTGCTTCTCTGGAACTTAAGTTCTGGACAAACTGGATGTAGTCACGCTGCAGTTCCTGACAGTGGGGATCGGTTTCCCGCTCCAGCTCCAGCTGGGACTGCTCCAGATGCTTATTGATGTCTGCTTTTTTGGAGATCATCTTGATCTGGAGTTTGACAGGGCTGATCTTTAAGTAACTGATAAAGCTGTAGATAATGCCCTGCTGTTCCCTGGCACTTCGAAGCAGAAAGTTGATTGGTTCAATCTCCAGGATCTTCACGTACCGTCCGTCTGTGGTATAGACGATTCCGTTTGCGATTTTTTCCACCGGAAGATAATCCTCCAAGGTCTGGTCTTTCTTTCGCTTTTTCCGGGAAACGGGTTTTGACGTGGCAGATGAGGTGTCCTCCTTGGAAACCACCTTTTTTTTCTGCTCTTTTTTTGCAGCCCGCTTTTCGGAAACTGCCCGTTTTTCTTCCTCCTTTCGTCTCCGGGCTTCCGTTTTTTTCTGTATTTTTATCTGTTTCGCCGCCTCTTTTTTCTGTCGGCTGGCTTCTTTCTGCTCCCACTTCAGATAACGGATATCTTCCTTTGCCTGTTTTTTGATGCCCCGCTTGGTGGAGGTATCAAACTGCCGGTGTTCTTTTTTTTTACTTTTTGGCGGAGCTGGTGCGTCCGGTTCAGACTGTGGGGGAGCCGATGCCATTACTTTGGAAGGCTCTGCCATTTTTTCTGCTTTCCGGTGTTCCTTTGTCTTTGGCTCTTTGAAACGTGGTTTCCTGCGTGGCTTTCCTTCCGGAAGACTGTCGGACCTCCAGATTACCCTGCGGTTCACTACAAAACGCAGGGCATTCATCAAAAAGGCAGTGATGCTCTCCCCGCCGATTCCAATCAGGGCTACCATTGCCGCTGGAAGTGCGGTCATGCAGAGAATGATGATGCGGGCAGTCAGGGACAGCGGCAGGTGGAAAACAGGGATACCGATTGCCAGGGAAAGAACAATGCTTTCTATGGCATTGCGGATGTCAAAAGTTCCGTTTAGGATCTTGCCTTTCTCAATGAAGTTGGAAGGGATAAAGGAAACCGGTGTTTCTTCTGGCTGTGTCATGGCTGCACCTCCTTTTTCGTATCTTTCGCATCTTCGGAAGGCACAGAGGCACTGCCGGATTCTGTGTCCGGAGCTTCCGGGCTGTCAGAAGTATCCGGATACCCGCCTTCCTGCAGGTGTTCAATGTCCTGCGAAGTCAGGGACGGCAGGGAATCATCGGTTTGCTTTTCGTAAACAGTCGTATCTGCAGAGACCTGTACCCCGTCTTCTCCAAATAAAAACACACCCGTCGGGGTGTGATAGGTAACCGGAAGCGTATCCTGATCGGAAAGTGAAAACATCAGGCAGACGGTTGTTTCGGTAGGGTAGCTGGTTTTTTCCGGCAGGAAGGTGATGCTTGTCTGTTCTTTTTTGACATACTCTTTTAGGTAGACAGGAAACTGCCCTTTGAGAGAAGCAATCTGGCTGTCGGAGAAAAATGCTTTTAAAGCATCAAAATCCAGATATTCCGGCATGGGGGTATCAGAATTTGTTTCTGTTGTTTCCTTTGCCGGTTCCCTGCCTTTGTTTCCGGAAGCTTCTTTTTTCTGGCTTTTCCAGAAACTGGGGAGAACCAGTCCGGCAAGCAGCAGAAACAGCATCAGAAAAATGGAAAGAATCACTTTTGTTCTGTTCATAATGGCTCCTTTATTTTTTGTCGAAGATCCAGTAGGCATTTGCCGTAGCATGGATTTCCGACATCATATCAAATTCACGGTTAATATAGTTCTTTGCGTCACTGTCATTGGGATCATTGACCAGTACCTTGCCGTTTGCCGTAACACCTCGGAGTACGATGAAGTGTCCGCCGCTGGTGAAAAGTCCTGCCCGCTGAGAGGAGATGACCGGACAGCCTTCGGAGAGTGCCTGAAGTACCGTATTGGCATTGCTGGTCTGTGTGACGCTGCCACAGCCGAAATGACTGGCTGCAGCCTGAAAGTAGCTCCAGTAGGTTCCAACTCCCGGCTTGTAATAGGAATTCCCGCACCATGCCACCGCATCCGGAGGGGTAATGGTATTCCCGGTCAGGTAGCTGGCGATCATGGCAAAGCTGGTAGGCCCGCAGCCGGAAGATGCGATGGAGCCGCCGCCATAAGGAATGTTCCCGTAATCGGTCTGGAGATAGTGCGGAATCTGCATTCCGTTTGCCGGATAGCTTCCGCCGGTATTGGTAATCTGATAATACCGGAGAACATGCTCCACATATTCCTTGTCCCCATACCGGTCATAATGCCAGTTCGGACGGGCACACATCATATCCGAATAAGCAATGGCGTTTTCTTTGGTATAACCGCCGTCACGTTCCATTGCCCAGTCGATATAGCCGGAGCCGTAATTGTAACCCTGAAGCGCCAGCTTGATGCGGTCCAGGTCGGTAGGTCCGGTACATCCTGCTTTATCCAGTGCATACTTTAATTCCTGAATCCCACATTCGATGGAATAAGCAGGATCGGTGATGCCGTTGGGGACATGGGGGTATTTCTTATTAAAGCCGCCTTCTGCCGCCTGCATGGGATCGCTTCCACGCCCGCCGCTTTCCTGCATCATGACTGCCATGAGGAGTTCCACATAAGCTTCCATGCCGTATTTCTGTGCGACCTGCTGGATGGTAGCCCGGTAAGCCAGCACCTCATCGCTGACACCTACCGCCATGGCAAGACCGGAAGCGGAGCCGCCAAAGAACATGGTCAGGTTTTCCACATAACTGTCTGCCGTTTTTTTCTGCTTATCGGTCAGATGAAAGACGTGATCTGCAAAGTAGGCATCTCCGGCATAGCTGACCGTGTAGGTATGGCGGGTAAAAGTAACCTTTCTGGGTGGTGCATTTTCCTCTTCCGCCGGAACTTCCACCGTGGCCGTTTCTGAAGTAACGTCATAAGAAAAAAGCCCGTCCTCGTTTTCCCGGATCAGGCTTTTGAGTTTGCTGATATTTATATTTTTATAGTCATCCTGGCTGGCACAAAACTGTGCGATGAGCTGGTTCGCATTTACGATGATACTGGAAGCGTAAGGATCGCTGATAGAGGCAGTATCTCCTTCCGGGAGTCTGGCAATTTCCGCATTGATCTTAGCAAGCAGTGCATCATGGCTTTCCTGAAGCACCTCCACGATTGCCTGATTGGAAGCCCGGATATTTTCACTGATTACCGTGTTGCTGGTCAGTGCTCCGGTATTTTCAGAGAGGTCTCCGAAGACGAGTCCCGGAAGCATGACAAGGAACAGAATGGGAAGCATCAGTACACCGCCGACGGCTGCTCCAGTTTTCGCAAGGGTGCGCCTGTGCCGGAATACTGTACCGATGACAGCAAGAGGACTGCCCATCAAGGCTGTTTTTGGCATGTTACATACGCTCCTTTCGCTGTGGGGCTGGCGGCAGTTTCTGGACAATGGATTCATTGTAGGCTACTTTGCCGCTGCCGGAAGTATATGGTGTTTTTTCGACCGTATCCTGTGCATACTGCTTGTACCAGGTGGAACCATCCACGGACTGTACCGTAGAGTAGGAGCCCTGAGTAGGAGCTGCATACTGGTCGGCATGGTACAGGGCAAAATCCCGGTTTCCGGAGCTTCCGGTTTCGGTACCGGTGATCCTTCCGCCACCGATTTCTACATTATCATAGGAAGAACCGCCGCCCGGATTGATGCCCATATAGGAAGTAAAGGCTTTCTGTGCGTCTGCTCCCTTGATGGAACCTACCTGACCGTAATTTCCCTGTGCAATGTTGCTGATGACCTGATTGGCAAAGTCTCCGCCTTTGTTCAGGGATGACTGGTAGAGCATGTTTCCGATACTGCTGTGTTCGGTATAACCGGTTGCGGAATTGACCGCTTCTCTTTGTACCTGTCTTCCCACTGCCCCGGCAAGCCCGCCGGATAGGAAGCTTCCTGCGACAGCCGCACTTCCGGGAGAAGAGGCTTTGTGGTAGCCGCCACCACCATGGGAACGCATGGAACCGGTCAGGCTCCGTCCTGCAATCAGAAGTTCAGCCATCATGTTTCCTCCGGTATTGCCGACATTGATGCCAAGCGATGCCAGAAAAGAATCAATTTTCTGGGATACCTTTAAAAAGGCAATGGCACACAGGAACCAGACGAAGACATTTCCGGTTACCGCTTCCTTTCCCTGACTGGCAACTGCCGCTTCCACGTCTGCTTCCGTAAGCTCCGCTGCAAAGACCGGCATGGAGCAAAACAGTACCAGACAGGCAGTTAGTACCAGGAATGGTATGAGTTTCTTTCTAAGTTTCATTTTGGTCCTCCTTTCTTATAGGGATAACGGATTGGCAAGGAAGGTGCCGACCATAGAAGTAAACAGCCGCAGGCACCACGCATTCATCAGAAGCAAAAAGAACTGGCCGCCAAGCATCCGGCACCAGCTTTTGAAGATATTTCCGGTTGACTGGCTGGCACCCATGGAAAAAGCTGCCGGGGCTGTGTAGACCAGTACCCCCAGAAGAATATAGCGTTCTGCCGCTTCAAAGAGCAGTTTGATGTAGTTCCACGCCAGAATCAGTACCAGAATCAGTGCAATGATGGCTACCGCCCCATTTGCACAGACTCCCAGGATGACTGTGACTACGGAGTTAAAATCCGCAAATTTTAAAGGCGGCAGGTCTTCCGTCAGAATCCAGTTGTACGGTGTTCCTGAAATCTTCAGGAGCAGATCCACAATATCTTTCGCATAGAAGGTGAGAAAGATAAAGAGGAAGGAACGGATGGACAGCTTAATGGGATCTTCCGCTTCGATACCGGCTCCCATAAAGTAATTTTTAAAGAGCTGCCATACCCAGTTTAAGAGGATCAGCCCGATGCCCAGTGCCAGAAAGACCTGATACATGGTCTCGGCAGCAGGAAAGTAGCGAAGAAACGTATCCATGGAACAGCCCAGAGCACCGAGGACTGAAGTGGTGATCAGATCCAGAATGTTCATGACCTGTTCGGCAATCCATTCCACGATTCCGTCAAGTATTCCCATAGTGGCATCTCCTTTCGTCTATCCGTTCCATTTTCCGCCTGCAAAGAACGGGGTGATGTAAGCCATGATAAAGCCAAGCCCGTTTAAGATCGCCCAGGTAATGACGATACGCTTGAGCCATGCACGTGATTCGTCCACGGTTTTTCCGCTTTTGGAAAAATTCATCATCAGAAGGGCAACCGATGCCGTTACGACTGCAGCAATGGTGGAAATGAGGATAATCTGGTTATAGACATCCTTCATGATCTCATTGGCTTTGGTCCAGATGGTAGCGGCAAAAACCGGCTGTGTGTATCCGCAGAGGACTGTGACAGCCAGAAATGCAGCATACAGGCATCTGCCATAATTGACATGCCGTTTTGTGTCCGGCGGAGCGTTTTTCAGTTTGTGTTTCACGTAAAAGTACCTCCTTTTTATAAGAGCGGCAGGAGAATTACCTCCCCTGCCTTTGCTTATGGTTTTCCTGCCTCAAGAAAGGACGCAGCCCGGTCAATGCAGGCTGCGTCCTAAATCAAAGTATGAAATTGTAAAGATCCTCCTATCTTACAGAAAAAACGCAGCTTATTTGCCGCAGGAGAGGCTTCCCATACGGCAGTGCTGCGTTTCGTTCTGCATATAATTTTGACAATATCAATTTTAACATGGGTAAATTACCGCTACAATCGCAGGACTGTGCCAGTTACAGACGATGGAGTGCCAAAAATGTGACCAACGCTAAAAGCGTTATAAATGCAATCCTTATGGATACTGTAAGCGTGATTTGCAACCAATTATACTGGATTTACATGACTAATGCTTTAAGCGTTAGTGAATACTGGAAGGAGGAGGTGTGCGTGTGAAAGGAATGGGAAAGGCAATCCGCAGGTACAGGGAAGAGGCAGGAATTACGCAGGAGAGACTGGCTGAACTGGTGGATATCAGTACCAACCATCTGGGTGCGATTGAGCGGGAAGTGAAAACACCTACGATGGAAACATTTGTAAAGCTGTTGAATGTATTAGGTGCGGAACCGAATGAAGTGCTGAAGGAAGTGATTCCTCTTACCAGAATGGAACATACTTCTGTAGTGGAAGGAAAGCTGGAAAGGCTCACACCGAAGAAGCAGGAAAGCGTGCTTCGGATGCTGGATGTGATAATTGAAGAGATGATGAAATAGAAGCTGTCTGCGAAATTGCCGCAGGCAGTTTTTTTGAAAGCTGTATATGCAATAAAACACATAAAAATATGCGATTTATGATGAAAGTGATTGCAAGATTTGATATAGTAATCCTAAAAGCATTATAAAACTAATTCTTAAAGGATGACTATAATATGAAAAAGGGATATGTGGGATTATTGGCATGTGCGTCAGGAATTCTGATCGGACTGGGAATCAGCCGGCTGGATCTGACAGGTTATCTTGAAAAAACACAGGAGCAGGAATATCACCCGGTAGAAAGAAAGGTGCCTGAATCAGTAGAAAGCAAGCTGAAAGATCCAAAACAGTGCTGGCTGTGTGGAAGCGATGAACGGAGTATGATGGATTATTTCCGGAAGTTTGACGATCTGGGAGTGATCTGTACCAATCACTGGTATGTGATGGATATGCATATCCGGAATCATGATGAGGACGGGAATCTTACCGGCCCGCAGGGAAACGGGCATATGGGTTATACCGGGACAGGAGAAGGCGGCTGCTTTTTCCATACGGAGCAGATGTCGGATTACGGGATTTCCGAAGTATCGGTGGATTACGGGGAAGATAGTATCTTCGATGTGAAAAAAGTACAGAACCATCTGTGTCAGGAATGCCTGGATAAGCTGGTGGAAAGCATGGAGGTATTCTGTGAGGAAACGCAAAAACCCAAGCCCCGTGATCTGGTACTGGTGGATTTTCAGACATTGGAGCTGTACGCCATTCAGGAGCATAATGCGGGATACTTTATCCGGGATTATTATGTGGAAATTGAGTCGGAGGAAGATGGGGTGGAAGTAAAGGCATTTTACTGCCCGAAGCTTAATAACGGGAAAAAGGATGGAGAATAAATTGAGGTTTGCATTGGTGAGGAGTATAATGTAAGTACGTGTTATGTATTGGAAAAACTTGAATTTAGCAGAAAGAAGGATTGTTATGAAATTTATCAATACTAGAAAATTCACATGGATAATTTGTATAATAGGATTTTTGCTTGCTCTTGTAAGTATATTTTTCTTACCGAGTATTATTCCAGTACATTTTGCAAATGGGATTGCGGATGATTATGGAAGAAAAATACAAATATTTTTATTTCCTATATTACAAGTGCTTATCACTTTTTTGACTGGACGAGAAAAAGTAAAATATTGCCTGACACATTCAAAAACTTTCTTAACGGACATTCAGTTTAATTGGATGATAGATGGTGTACTTTTATTGGTAATGTTTGCAGAAATATGGGTTATCTATGCTTCATTTGCATAGAAATACTTGCATAACAATTTACATTTGATTGAGCAGATAAAAATGATTTGAGGTGGTAGCAATGAAAAAGCGATTGGGAATCATAGCCGGAATTTTAGGAATTGTATTGGCAGTCATTGGCATTGTACTGAAGCAGAAAGAAAACACAGCCGTTTCTGTTATTGGTGGTGCGGATGGCCCGACTTCTATTTTCATAGCAGGGAAGTTAAATGGTGATAATTTTATTTTTATGATTGTAGTTGGAATTATTTTATTGATTTTGGCAGGAGTTATTTTTTACAAACGTAAGCATTAAGTTACAGTTTTTTAGACTGTGTATGGCGGAAGAACCGGGAAAGTGTAGATATATCATGGGGATTTTGGAAAAAAATAAAAAAAGTAAGGGTACAGCGTTTGTCTATGATGAGAATAATGATTACTATAAGATGGAAATAAACGGGATTGAATTTGTCTGTGACAGTATACATTCCGATTATGAGAAGCATGCAGTTGAACTGGCACAGGCGTATGAGAAAAGGCTGCCGGATATCGTGGATTATCTTATGCCGGATATAAAGGAGATGTTTGGAATTACAAATCCAGATGTAATAGCAAACTCACTAGGAAAGCCGAGTATAGATTTGGATAGAGGAACACTGACTTATCTGGAGCACACAATGGACAGCCTACATATTATTGAAATGGAATTTGACGGTATCTTCACGGCATTCTATAACTCCTGTATTGATGGATAGGACTTTAGTAACATAGAGCTGCAGTTGTCTACAGCTTTTATCCAGACTTCGGATGTTACAGAGAAGCAATCAGAAATGGATTGATCGATTTCTGAAGCAGTATCCGGTGAAATCCTTGAACATATGAAGGAAAAGTATGTATGTTAATTTTATTTTTATTGTAGACAAAAGATAGGACTGATATGATAAAAGAACAGGTTATTACAAATAGAGGTGGAGTATTTGATGCAGAAAATATTATTACTGGAGGATGACTTGAATCTAAATCGGGGAATTGCCCTGTTACTTTCACGGGAAGGGTATGAGGTTCGTCAGGTTTATACAATAAAGGAAGCAAAAGAAGCATTTCAAAAAGGAGATTATGCTCTTGTTATCAGCGATATTACATTGCCGGATGGTACAGGACTGGATTTTGGAAGGATGGTACGTGCAGGTGGAGATACATATCTTATCTATCTTACGGCTTTGGATCAGGAAATAGATATTGTAAATGGTTATGATACAGGGGCAGATGATTATATTACCAAACCATTTTCACTGATGGCTTTGGTGTCGAAGGTGAACGCATTGATGAGACGGCTTTCTAAGGTACAGGCACAGATTATGTCTTCCGGAGAGATTACGGTGCATATGAAAACGATGCAGGTGTATAAAGGGGATGAACCAGTTACTTTAAGTAAGAAAGAATTCTCTCTGTTGCTGTATCTCTGGGAGAATGCAGGACAGATTGTTTCAAAAGAAAGTATCCTGGAGCATGTATGGGATATAGACGGTCAATTTGTCGATGATAATACGGTTACTGTCAATATAAGCAGACTGAAGAATAAACTTGGAACAGAAGAGATAGCGAATGTGAGAGGACTGGGATATATATGGACCGGAAAGGTAAACAAAAATTAAAACGGTATTTTATCGTATATGTAATCTTTGCAGTATTTTTTACAGTAGGAATGTATCTGATAACAAAGTATGAGGAAAATGCGAAAGCAACGCAGATAGCACTGCTCCTTGCAGAACATCCTGAACTGGAAGGGGAAATAGTTGCAATCTGGGAAAAGTCAGGAACAGTAGATTTTATAAGAGACCGGGACGATCAGAAGATAGAAAGAGTCGTACAGATGCTGGAAGAAACTTATGGTTATCACTCAGGGAGTGGATCTTCAGATGTGGTTATAAGGATTATCTGGGGAATTGGATTACTAGTGGGAGTCATAGTATGTAGCCTGTTCTTGTACCTGGACCGAAGAAAAAACTGGAGCAGATACGGTGATGAGGAACAATTACAGCAATTATATGAATGTCTGCAGGAATTCAGAAAAGGAAAATTCCAAACATATCCTGAAGAAACATCAGAATCGGAACAATGGTTAAAGGTGTGGGAATCTGTAAAGGAGCTGGGGCAATATTTCGAAGATTTGAAGGAACGTCTGGAGCAGGAAGAAAATGGTACGAAGAGTCTGATTACAGATATTTCCCATCAGTTGAAGACTCCGCTTGCATCACTCCGGATGAGTCATGAGCTGGTGGCAGAAAATCGGGTTACAGGAGAAGAACAGAGGGAGTTTCTGGAGCAGGAATCACAGGAACTTACCAAACTGGAACAGCTCTTGAATGAACTGGTAAATCTTTCAAGGCTGGAAACACATATGATCCAGATACATTCGCTTCATGAAAGCCTGAAGAAAACGCTAACAGAGGCTGTCAGTCAGATTTATATGAAGGCAAGAGGAAAAGATATTTCCATTCAGGTGGAGATGGATGATGATATAGTTGTGAACCATGATTCAAAATGGACGGTAGAAGCATTAACGAATATCCTTGAGAATGCAGTCAAATATTCACCGGAACATACAACGATTACAGTGAGGACGCAGGAGCTAGCAAGCAATGTGCTTATTGAAGTAGAAGATGAAGGAATGGGCATTCCTGCGGAGGAACTGCATAAGATCTATCAGAGATTTTACCGGGGAAGGAAAGCAAAGGAACAGGTAAAAGACGGAGCGGGTGTCGGTCTGTATCTTGCCAGAAAGATCATAGAAGAACAGGGGGGGACAATAGCAGCCAAAAGAAAGGCTGAGAAAGGTATGATATTTAAAGTGACACTGCCGCTCATAATAGGAGAATAGTCGGAACCCTTACAAAACTGTTATGGTTGTTGTAAGGGTTTTGTAATGCAGGAATGTTATAGTAGGGGTATGAAATGGAAAGGGGACTTGAAGATATGAGTAGTATTTTAAAAGTAGAAGATCTAGTAAAGTATTATGGAGAAGGCGAGAATCAGGTGAGAGCCGTGGATCATACAAGTTTACAGATAGAGAGAGGCAAGTTTACAGCTATCGTAGGACGTTCCGGCTCCGGTGATTATGTTAAAATAAGACTAAGTTAGCAGATTCCTTATAAAATAAGGGCTCACGCCAATTTAGTCTTTTTTCTATTATACCATAAAAGGTAGAAAATTCATAGACCGGGAATGAATTTTTCATAGTAAAAATCAAATGGCAGGGGCTCTTAAAGATAGAAACCTATTGCTACTGGTCCTGTCAAAATTATATCCATTCTCACAGGCGGTCAAGTTTGTGAAAAACCATTCGGTTGCAATACATTGTAAAAAAATATGTTAAGGACTAGGTTAGTTAAAAGATTCTGTTAGCTGGCTTAGTCCTTTTTTCTTGGGAGGACGGAGCAATGATAAAGGTGATTATGATTGTTGGAATAATTTTTTTCCTCGTTTCGTTGTATGCGTGTCTGGTGGCAGGCAAAAGAGCAGATGAAGAAATAAGTGCTTTATTTGAAAAAGAAAAGAAGCAGAGGAGTGAGGAATAAACGTATGAATGGAGGTATTTATAGCACTGGAAATGAAATTGTAGATGAAAATGCAAAACTGAATATATCTGGAAATATCATTCCGCAGGTGTGGTATCGGACAATCATCAGAGAAAGTGGAAAGCCAAATCTGACAGCCATTATTATACTGGCAGATATTGTGTATTGGTATAAGCCTACAGAAATCAGAGATGAAGGAACCGGACAGGTCATTGGGGTGAGAAAGAAATTTAAGTCAGATCTTCTTCAGAGAAGTTACCAGCAGATCAGCGAACAGTTTGGGATTTCCAAAAAAGAAGCGACAAATGCAGTAGTATTTTTAGAGAAGCTGGGTGTGGTAAAACGGGTATTTAGAACCATTTCCATGAATGGGATTGTTGTAAATAATGTTCTGTATCTGGAATTGATCGTAGACCGGTTAAAAGAATTGACTTATCCAGAAGAAACAGGAGCAGATCCGGTTTCCTTTGAAAAAAGAAGAGAGAAATCCAAAGCAGAGAAAATCAGTCCCCATACAGTCATAGAGGAAGAGATACATTTTGTAGAAGAGAGGGCTGTCCCTTTCCAAAGGGAGAGGGTGTCACCATTCAAAGAGGGAGCATACCCCCACAGGGAAACAGAGCCCTGGATACCCAAAGAGGTACCTCAGACCGATAGCGGGCAGACAAATACAGAGATTACTACAAAGACTACAGCAGAAAGTACCCAAAAGAATACAACAGAAATGGTGAATGGGTATAGAGATAATCCTATCTTATCCTATCAGGCAGCAGAAGAACAGTTCAAAGATCAGATTGATTATGATGCGATATGGATAGACAGACCTTTTGACAGAAAACTGCTTAATGAGATTGTAGGGCTTGCAGTAGATGTTTTGACGTCCAATGCAAAGACCATAAGGGTAAATCAGGAAGAACGACCTCTTGGCATTGTACAGGGAATGTATAAAAAGCTGGATAAGTTTACCGTAGAGTATGTGATAGACTCAATTAAGCAGTGTACAAGGAAAGCCAATAATATCCGGGCAGTGCTGCTTACCGCTTTATACAATGCCACATTGACAGCAAACAGCTATATATCCAATCTGTTTGCTTATCAGGAAGCTATCCCTCAGACGTAAGGAGCGTGATAGAAAGTAACAAAATTAAGAAAATTCAGGACAGCTCATGGATATACACAGATAGAACTTGCGGCTGTCTTGGGTATCAGTCTTCGGACGTATCAGAGGATTGAATACGGACAGCAAAAGCCCAATGTCCATGTAGTTGTCCGGCTTCAGCGGTTATTTCAAAAAGATATTAGTGAGATTATGGAGAAATATACAGAATGAGGGAAGAAAGGTTTCGTATTCAGTGCCCCGAACATTTTCTGGTTGGAGATTCAGGGCATTTTGAAAAATCTTCACAGGATAAGGATTTTGTAGTAGATTATGCTCCGCCGGAAATGTTTGAAGCCGGGATTGTCTTACAGGAGATGGGGACGGAGGGAGATACCTATTGCACAATGTATGTCTATTTTGCCCCGGAGGAACACCTTCCGGTTTATATGGACAGCATGAAATACGACCTACAAAAAGTATCCATTCGGAAAATTTTTGTTGATACCGAAGAATACCTCATAAAAGTAAATGAGAAGACAAAAAAGTTTTATGCAGGTGAGGACGGTTGTTGGGGTTCCTATACGGAACTTTACCGGAAAGAGAATGGGGAACGTCTGACTGACGCAGTGATTGTTTTTCTGTGTATGCCAGATGAAATGAAGTTTCAGGAAATGGAAGCTGTGATGGAGGAACTGTTTGAAAAACTTCCTGTGATAGACAAAGAAAAGAAAGAAACAGGTCAAGAACCAAAGAGGACAAGATAAAATATAAACTATAACTTTCAGGAGGATAAGAACGTGGAAACTAAAATGATTATTGGAATTGATCATGGAAACCGTAACATGAAAACTGCAAATACGGTATTTTCAGCAGCAATCCAGCCTTTGCAGGCAAGGCCGGACAGCCTGGAGCACATTTTGGAATACCAGAACCAGTTTTATTATGTGGGAGGGAAAGTGCCGGAAAAGGAGTGTGTGGATAAGACAGAGAATGAAAATTATTATCTTCTTACCCTTGCAGCACTGGCGCAGGAAATGCGTTTCCGGGGCCTGACAGACGCTTCCGTAAAAATGGGAGCTGCCCTTCCGCCCAGAAGATTTCAGCAGCAGAAAGAAAGTTTCAAGAAATATCTGTTAAAGACAAAGGAACTTCATTTCCGCTATGAAGGAGTACATTATCATGTGTCGTTGGAAAATGTGTTTGTTTTTATGCAGGGGCATGTGGTGATCCATACGCTTTTAGAAGCGGTTCCCGGTTATTGCCTTTTAGTAGATATTGGTGGAGGGACTACCGATCTGGTAGAGTTTGTTGACGGAATGCCGGACGGGAAGTATTCGATTTCGGATAAGGCAGCTTTGTACTGTATCGGAAAAGTCAATGAGGAAGCCATTGCCAAAACAGGGGCAGGGGTACCGGCATATATTACAGAAGCATTTATGAGGACAGGAAGCTATGACTGCCCGAAGCAGTATCAGGACGTCATAAAAAACTGTTTGAAGTCCTACGCAGAGGAAATTTATGGTATCATACAGGCAAACCATTATAATCTGGATCTGACCAAAATGGTGTTTATGGGCGGTGGTTCTTCCATTGTGGAGCATTTTGGAGCCAATGAGGGAAAAGATGTACAGTTTGTAACGGATATACATGCCAATGCAAGGGGCTGTGAAGAAGCAGTGAAAAGTATTATCCGGGCAAAACAGAGGAAAATGCGGACAGCGTGATAGGAAGTGAAAATTTATGGATACGGAAAAAGTATATACAACTTCACTGCGGCTGTATAAAAGCAGACCGGTACATCATCAGGCTTATCGGTATCTGAAGGAGTATAACAAAGATATTTTCAAGACAAAAGACGATTTTATAGCAGAAGCAATCGTTTATTTTGCCAAGTATCTACAGCAGGAAGAAGAAGTACAGCAGATGAAACTATTAAATACCCTTCTGGAGAACCAGAAAGAACAATTTTGTAAAATCGTAAAAGAAGCGGTTTCAAAGGCACAGGAAGAAGCCTTTGAGAAGCGGGGTGTGCTGGAAAAGACCGTTCAGGGAGAACTTTCTGACGGTGGAACGATAGCAGAGAACAGGGAAAAGGAAGAAGCCTGTATGGAAAAAGATTTACGGTTTGCGGAATTTTATGGGGCATTTGAAGAATAAGGAGGAAAAAGATATGGCAGTAGGAAGAAGTGTATGGGAAGTTGTAAAAGGGATTTTCATTGCAGTGGGGAAACTGCTGTATCTGACAGGGAAACTGGTGATATGTTTGTTTCTGCTGGTTCTGCAGCTTGTTTTGGCAGTGTTCCATGCAGGAAGCAGGGAATAGAAAGGGGATTGACAGGTGCATTGGATACGGGACAGACCGTATACAAAAGATAGAAAAAAGAAGATAGAAAATGGAAAGCAGGCTTGTGTGGCCTGCTTTTTTTGACGAAAAAATGAAAAGGAGCAAAGCTATGATGAAAGGAAAAAAGAAAAGGCTGCTGGCTGGGACGCTGGCACTTCTTCTTAGTTGTTCTACGTTACTCAATACAGGGATCACCGCACTGGCTTCTGAACAGTCTGAGGAACATGCACAGATACAGGAAGTAAAACAGGAGGAGGCTGCTTCAGAAACATTACCGGAGTTGGAAGAGGTAAAGGAGCAACTAACAGAAGAAGAACTGGTGTATGCAGAGGACCTTACCATAAAAGCAGGAGAGTCCTTTGACTTGGAAACAGATTACAGGGGTTTTCAGAAAAATGATGAAAAAGTAAAGGTGACGTTTCTGAAAGCAGAAGGGGACTCCGGCAATTCTTTTGATTTCAATACCCCAGGTTCTTACCAGGCGTTTTATCGTGTTGATCCGTTAAGCGGAAACCCTTCCTATCAGATTATGAGAAGAATTGTGGTAGAAGCAAGGGAAAACAGTACACAGGAACCCCAGGGAGAAGTAAGCCAGCATACCGAAGATGGCTCCGGTGAGGACGGTGAGGCGGACCCTGACCCGGAGATACCGGAGGTACTGACGGAAGAACCGGAAATGCCAGATGCAGGGGCAGAGTTGATTGATCTGACACCAAAAGAGGATAAGGGAATGTTCTTATCGGTTGTTCCGGCAGCAATGGAGCAGCAAAAAGGAAGCAATGTACATCTGGTACAGGGAGAAAAAATCCCATACCCTTCTAACGTGGGGAACTATTCTACTTCCTATTTCACTGTAAATGGCCATGTAGCATATTGTCTGGAGTCTATGAAGGCTTCCCCGCCGACCTCGGATTATGTAGCAAATGAATTTGAAAGCAACCCGGAATTGCAGAAAGTCCTTTATTATGGATATGGCGGTCCTGGGGACATTACCGGGGAGTATATGCCCTCTTTTGACTGGAAGACAAAGTATATTTTTACGCATTTAGCTGCCGCTTATTCTTATTGTGGCATGGACGGTTTTTATGGCTGTACCTTTGAAGATATTAAGGCAAGCGGTGTGTGGGGATATATCCAGCATATTTACAGCCTGGAAGCACCTCCGACAGCAGCAATCACGTTGTCCCCAAAGGAAGCAAAGGCTTATGAAAGTGGAAAGGAACAGCGTACCGGGGAGTTTACTTTAAAAGGTGACCATAGAAACTATATTACTTTAAAAATGCCAGAGAATGTGACTTATCACAGTGGAAGTACAAAACAGACAGGAACCGTAAAGATCAATGGGAATACCACATTCTATTTCAGCGCTCCCAAAACTGTAACGGGTACATGGAACAGCGGTAAGCTGAAAGGACAAATGGGAACCCAGTGGAAGACCTTAGTATTGTCTACGGGTTCTGGTTCCCAGGACATTGGGTATGGGGCATTTTTTGAAGAAGAAAGTGCTTCTGTGGAATTTACGGTGAAGTGGCTGGACCTGGCAAGGGTAAAGGTAACAAAAAAAGATAAGAACAGTAAAGTAAATCTGTCCGGCGCTGTTTTTGGTATTTATTCAGACAGTGCATGTAAAAATCTTCTTGTGCAGATGCCGGCCACAGACAGCAACGGTACTTCTGAGGTGGAGCTTCCGAAAACCCAGGATACGGTATATTTAAAAGAAATTTCTGTTCCAGAAGGCTATAAGCTAAATACAGAGTCTTTTAATGTGAAGCTGGAAACAGGAAAAACAACTTCTGTTGCAGTGACGAATGAGGAACAGAAAGGAAAAATCACAATCCGTAAAAAAGGTGAGGTTCTGACTGGAGTAACCGGAGAAGAGGGGAACCTGACTTTTGTATATGGAAATGCGGACTTTGCAGGGGCAGAATATAACATTTATGCGGCAGAGGATATTTACAGCCAGGATAAAGTGACGAAGGTGCATAAAGCAGGGAATCTGGTAGAAAGTCTGACAACCGGGGAAGATGGAAGTGCTGTTTCCAAAGAATTGTATCTTGGAAAATATAAGGTTGTAGAACAGAAAGCACCGGAAAATCTGGTGATTGGAAAAACAGAACAGGAACGTACCCAGTTTGTAACCTTGTCCTATGCAGGACAGAATGTAGAGTTATCCCAGGGGGAAACCACTTTTACCAATGCAAGACCGGAGATTTCCGTAAATGTAGTGAAAAAATCGAAACATGATGACGTTACCCTGGAGGGTGCGACGTTTGGATTGTATGCAGAAGAAGACCTGACAGCGGCAGACGGAAAGGTTCTTGTAGAAAAGGGAAGCCTGGTGGAACGTGCTGTTTCCGACAGGGAAGGAATGGCTGTGTTCCATGCGGATATTCCTTTGAATTTCCATTACAGCGTAAAAGAAATCCAGGCACCGGATAAGTATTATATGACAGATGAGGTGTATCGTTTCTTCTATGAATATAAAGACGACAGCACCTACACATATACTTTTTCTCATGATTTTAAAAATGAGGAAGTACGGGGAGAAGTTCATGTAAGTAAGATTGATCAGGATTCCCAGGGATTTATTTCCCAGGGTGACGCAACCTTAGTAGGGGCAAAATACGGATTATATGCTGCAGAAGATATTGAACACCCCAATAAGAAAGATGGGATTGTCCATAAAAAAGGGGAACTTGTAGCGCAGGGTACGATTTCCAGTGAAGGAACTGTAGATTTCAAAAACCTGTATCTTGGAAATTATTTCGTGAAAGAAATAGAGCCGGCAGAAGGGTATCTGTTAGATGAAACAGAGTATCCCGTAGAGGTTTCGTATGAAGGACAGGAGGTACAGATTGTACACCGGGAAGTAACTGTAAAGGAAACTGTAAAGAAACAGGCCTTTCAGCTTATCAAGATCTCAGAAGACGGGGAGCAGACAGAAACAGAACTGGTAGAAGGAGCTGGATTTAAGGTATTCCTCATCAGTGAGCTGTCTGGTGTAAAAGATGGAAGTTTGAAGCCGGGAAATGGTTCTTATTATACCCCGGAAGATTTTATCACCTATGATTACAGCAAAGACGAAACCGCTTCTTATTGGGAGAATGGTAAAAAGATTACGGTACCAGAGCTGTTTACAGATAAGAAAGGATATTTAAAGAGTCCAGAACTTCCTTATGGAACCTATGTGGTGTTTGAGTCTACAGTTCCGGAAAATTTAAAAGGGATTCGTCCATTTATCGTACAGATTTCAGAAGACAGCCGGGAACCCCAGGTATGGCGTGTGTTTGATGACCGTCCTTTGCAGTATTACTTCAAGATTGTGAAAAAAGATGCCCAGACGCAGAAGCCGGTGCTGGATAACAGTGCAGCTTATAAGATTTATGATGTGGAAGCAGAAAAATATGTGGAAATGATCGTAAGATATCCGAAAAAAGAAGTGGTATCTGTGTTCAGGACCAACGAAGAGGGATACCTGATTACACCGGAGCAGTTAAAATGTGGCACTTACCGGATTGAAGAAGTGGAAGCGCCGGAAAATTATGTACAGGTAGGATTTGAAAATGCCCTCTTAAAAGACGGAAAGGAAGTTCCACTGAATGAAGTTGCAGACGGAGGCACATACCAGGAGGCAAAGAAAGCGCCGATCACTATTACCGTAGATTCTGATACTGTACACCAGGTAGAAGAGGAAACCGGTAAATTTATTGTTGTCATTGAACAGTATAATGATGAAGCAGTAGGAAGCCTTACAATCCATAAAAAGGGAGAAAAACTTTCTGGTGCTTCTAAAGTAGAAGAAAAGTTCCTGACGAAGATGAAAAACGGTGTAGCAGGTTTCGTAAATCAGGTAAGCAGTTTCTTCACCGGGGAAGAAGTCATGGAAAAAGAGAAAGGTTATAAATTTGACTATGAAGAAGGGAATATGGAAGGTGCAGAATTTGCCATTCATGCAAAGGAAACCATTTATACCCCGGACGGACAGAAAGACGAAGCAGGAAACCGCATTGTAAAATATGAAAAAGATGCCCTGGTAGCCCGTATGGTAACAGATAAAGAAGGAAAGGCAGTCCTGAATAATCTTCCTATCGGAAAATACTATGTAGTGGAAGAAAAGGCAGGTCAGAACTGTGTGCTTGACCCGGAAGCAAAAGAATTTGAAATTGCATATAAGGGACAGGAAGTAGCAGTGGATTATGTAACAATGGAACTTACCAATCAGCGACAGAAAGTTTCCCTGAGTATTCTGAAGAAAGACGCAGAAACCGGAAAACCGCTGGAAGGAGTGGTATTCGGGATGTATGCGCAGGAGGATATCAAAAATGCTGCCGGGGAAGTAGTTGTAGAAAAAGATGCCCTGATTGAACTGGGAACAACAGATGAAGAGGGCAAGCTGGTATTTCAGGCAGATCTTCCTCATGGAAAATATTATATTCAGGAAGTAGAGCATAAGCCGGGATACCTGCCAAATGATGAGGTGTATTCCTTTGATGCGTCTTATACAGACCAGACGCTTGAACTTCTCGCTTTTTCAGAAGAAATTTCTAATCAGCCTACCATTACAGAATTTACAAAAGTAGATTTGACTGGCGGACAGGAAATTGAAGGTGCAAAAATGCAGATTTTAGATCAGGACGGAAAGGTGGTAGAAGAGTGGGTATCTAAGAAAGAACCTCATGTAGTCTATGCACTGGAACCAGGAGAATATGTACTGCATGAAGAACAGGCGCCTACGGAACAGGGATATGTCCGGGCAGAAGATGTGAAATTTGTTGTGGAAGAAACAGGGGACGTACAAAAAGTGAAAATGGAGGACGACCATACCAAAGTTTCGATTTCCAAAACAGATATTACAGATGGAAAAGAAATTGAGGGAGCGAAGCTGCAGATTCTGGATCAGGACGGGGAAGTGGTAGAGTCCTGGACCACAGGAGAGGAACACCTGATTGAGTACCTTCCGGTAGGTACTTATACTCTGCATGAAGAAGCGGCAGTTGATGGATATATTGTGGCTAATGACGTGGAGTTTACAGTAGAAGAAACGGGAGAAATTCAGAAGGTGAAGATGGAAGATGAGCGTGCTATGGGACAACTGGTTATTGTAAAGACCGATGCAGACAGTAAAGCGGCTCTGGAAGGAGTAGAATTTGTCCTCATGGAAAAGGAAACCGGTAAAGAAGTAGAACGCCTGAAGACTGGGAAAGATGGAAAAGCAGTTTCCAGCCTGCTTCCGATTGGAACTTATGAAAATGGTACTTTCAAAGAACCGATTACCTATGTGCTGAAAGAAACCGCAGCCTTAGAAGGATATGAGAAGACAGAAGAAGAGTGGGAGATTGTATTCAGCTACCAGAATGATAAAACACCAGTCATTGAAGTGGTAAAAGAAATCCAGAATAAAAAAATACCGGAAGCACCAGGTACCGTCAAACCGGGACCAAAAACCGGTGATGATACAAACTGGTTCCTGCCTTTGCTGGCTCTTGGTGTAAGCGCAGGTATGGTAGCAGGTTTACTTTATTACAGAAAAAGACAGAAAAAGGCATAGGAAATAAAAATCAGTTTTTAAACTTGGGAAAGGGCGGCTGCGGCTGTCCTTTCTTTGGCAATATGAGGTGAGAAGCATGGAAGAGAAAAAAAGAATACGGTTTATTGACAGTCATTATCATACCCTGTTCAACATAGCAGACGGGGACTCCATAGAGATTGTATATCCAGATGGAAAAAGGGAAGAACGGGTTTGTACCTATATTGATGAATACCACACACAGGTAGGGGCAAGGGTGTTTCATATTTGTGAATTTGCAGAAATCATGGAAGCAAATGGAAAATCCTATTGTCCTGCAAGAAGCAGGGAAAAAGAAGTGGAAGAAAGAAAGGAAGCCGCCCACCAGAAACAGAAAACCGGAAATATCCGTATGGAAAGGAGCAGGCGTTGAGGATTGGAATTATAGATGCAGACCTTTTATACCGGAAAAGACACCGTTTTCCCAACTTGGCATGTATGAAACTCTCCGCTTATTGGAAGGAGCGGGGATTTGAAACAGAGCTTCTTTTGGATTACAGCCAGGCTGGAGAATATGACCGGCTCTATGTATCAAAAGTGTTTACGGATACCTTTGTGCCGGAACATATTTTGACGAGGGAAACAACCATTTATGGAGGGACTGGATTTTTTTACGATAAAGCACCGGTACTTCCAGAAGCGGTTGAACACCATACACCGGACTATCATTTGTATGACCAGATGGTAAAAGAAAACAGTGCAGGAGAGAAAAAGAAGAAGGAGTTCCAATTTTATACGGACTATTCCATTGGCTTCCTCACCAGGGGGTGTTTTCGGAAGTGTAGTTTCTGTGTAAACAAAAACAGCACCGGTGCAGCACCAGCAAGCCCATTGGAAGAATTTTATGATCCGTCCAGAAAGAAGTTATGTTTTCTGGACGATAACTTTTTTGCCTGTGCAGGGTGGGAAAAAATCTTTTCCAGTGTCCTGGAAACAGGCAGGCGTTTTCAGTTCCGGCAAGGGTTGGATCTGCGGATTATGCAGAAAAGGCAGATGGAACTTCTAGCATCAGGAAAATTGGATAATGGCATGATTTTTGCCTTTGACCATATCAAAGATCAGGAACTTATTGTAAGAAAACTGGAACTTTTGCGGGAAGTAATCCCAGTTCCTTACCAGAAAATTAAGCTGTATGTACTGTGCGGCTATGACTGGGAAGGAACCTGGAAAGCAGATTTTTGGGCAAAGGATATTCGGGACGTTTTCATACGGATTGAGATTTTGATGCGGTATAAGTGCCTGGCTTACTTGATGCGCTATGCCGCATGGGAACGGGCACCGGAGGTTTATAAGGGAATGTATATCAACCTAAGTCGTTGGTGTAACCAGCCGGCCCAGTATTCAAAAAAGAGCCTGCGGGAATTTTGTATCGGACAGGGGGAGCATAGTTCCTGCTTCCGCTACCTGACTGCTTTTGGAGCTCTGCACCCGGAAATGGCGCATTATCTGGATATGAAATATGAAGAGGTGCAGTATGGGAAAATTTACGGCTGAAGAAATTCAGATTGCAAAGGCAGTGGATCTAGTGGATTTGGCGGAGCAGATAGGGATTCCGCTGAAAAGAAAAGGCAGGTTTTATCAGGCAGTGGGTATGGACTCTGTGATGATCTTCAACCGGTCTTCCTGGTGCCGGTTTAGCCAGGGGGTAGGAGGTAGTACCATTGATTTTCTGGAATATTTCAGAAATATGGATTTTGTGGAGGCAGTCAAATATCTGCTGGAGTTTGCCGGATATATCCGTACTGAAACCATGCAAAAATTTCAACCGGAAAGACAGATTGGAATGACAAAAGATACAAAGAAGAAAAAAGAGATACCGAAAGAACCTTTTGTGCTGCCTCCAAAATCAGAAACCAGCCGCCGGTTATATGGATACCTTATGAAGCAGAGGAGACTGTCAAAGCAGGTGATCGACTTCTGGATAAAAAAGGGACTTTTATATGAAAGCGGAAAATATCACAATCTGGTTTTTGTAGGAAAAGACCCGGAAGGTGTCCCACGTTTTGCCAGCCAGAGAGGAACCCTGGATAAATACGGAAAACCCTTTAAAGGAGATGTTACTGGGAATGACAAAACGTATGGAGTTAATCTGGTAGACCGAAACAGTGATACGCTCTATGTATATGAGGCGGCGATTGATGCCATGTCCGATATGGAACTGCGGGGAGATTACCGGAACAATATCCTGGTACTTGGAATGCTTTCCGATGGTCCTTTGGAAAAGTTTTTAAAAGACTATTCCCATATCAGGAATATACAGTTCTGTCTGGATAATGACCCGCCGGGCAGACAAGCGGTAAAAAAACTGGCAAGAAAATATACCCTTATGAATTATGAGGTTTTTGTACGTCTTCCACCTATGGGAAAAGACTATAACGCTTTTTTGCAGTATAAAAAGGAAAACCAGGAGCTTTCCAGCCTGGTAGAAAAGGAAAGGGCGCTTCTTACCGAAACAAAAGGGACAAAAATACAAAAGATAGAAAAAATGGTAGGACACAGGAACATAGTACCATACCAGATAGCACAGGCAAGATAGGAGGGTATTCTTTTGGAAAATAGCTATGATGAGGAATGTTTCAAAAAATGGGAGATCGACGAATGCGAAGCGGAGATGGAAAAAGTAGTGCAGTGGATAGGAAAGAGGAAACTGCATGGACGTGTACGGGTTGCGTTTATCGAAGAGAGCTATGAGCGGCAGGGATACCGCATGGGGATACCCAGGCAGGTGTATGTGTCCAGGGTGCTGGCAAACATCAGGAAAGAAGAGGTTAGAAAGGGTGGGAAACATGGAGTTTGATATCTTTTATGAAAAATTGAAAAAGCAGATTTTGGAGATCGCCTCAGAAGAATTAGAAGGAAACATAGATTTTCGGATGGTATATAAAAATGGGCAACAGAACCAGGGAATTGTATTTTTTCCGGAAGGAAGTAATGTAGGAATCACTACTTATGCAGAAGATTTTTATCGTATGTATAAAGAAGGAATAAGTTTTCCTTCTATTATTGAAAGATATAAAGAAATGATTGATGAAGCAAAAGGAGAAATGCAGTTTGCAAAAAATATCCAGATTTTTGAGGCAAAGAAAGAAGATATTATACCTGCTTTTGTTCCTAAAGAAAGTTTGGAGATTAAACCTGAGTTGGCACATGTTCCATTTGAAAACCTGGAAATTATCTTTCGATGGAATATCCCTGGTACAGAGTATAGCGTAAAATTGCCGGAAGAATATTTCAACCACCATCAGATAGAACCGAAACAATTTTTGGAGGAACTTATCAATGATCCTTCTTTTAAAGATCAAACAGAAGTATTTTCAATTAGCAGACTTTTTGAAACAGGGGATACAGAGATACCGAAGGAACAGGAGATGTATTGTGTTACAAACCAAAATAAAAACTGGGGAGCTGCTTCTATTCTGAATAAGGATATCATGGATGAAGTTGCGGATTTTTTTGGTGGGAAAACCTATATCCTTCCTTCTAGTATCCATGAGTGTTTGGCAGTAGATACACATGTGTATACGGTTGAAGAACTTAAAACAATGGTTCGGGATATAAACAGTAAACCAGATTTGGTAGGGGCAGATTTTTTATCAAATGAGGTATATGTTTATGATAGTTATACAAGAGAACTAAAATTGGCAGGAGAACAAAGAACAAAGGAAATACAAAATCCTGAAAAGCAGGAGCCTATTAAGAGATAAGAAAACAGAAGAATGTGAAGGAGGTGATGCAGACCAACAGAATTTTTGACAGAAGGGTAAACTCTGGATACGGGAAGGGGTGATTCTATGATTGTAAGGTAATGCCAGATGGATATTTCGTTTGTAGCTGTGGATTTCTCATGAAGACTATAAAAAAATTTAGGAGACAGGAGGAAATAAGTGAGTAATCCTAGGTAAAATGTGTAGCTACACCTCATGAAACATGAGGAATGAAATATAGTTTGGTGAATTTTTGTGAGTTTGATAAATATGCAGCAAAGAGTTATTGTGCGATTCATGGTACAAGTGAAACATTGAATCTGGGAGATATTACAAAAGTGGACGAAAAGGAGATTGAACCGTTTAACATGATCTGCGGCGGAAGCCCCTGTCAGGATTTTTCCCTGGCAGGTAAGCAGGCAGGGGCGGTTTGGAAATGCCGAAGCTGCGGGCATGAGTATAACCCTCTGCAGGTACATTATTCTAAAAGGGACACCTGCAGCATGTGTGGTTCTCATGATATTGATAAAACACGTTCTTCCCTTCTGGTGGAATGGCTCCGTATGATACGGGGAGTAAAACCAGTATGGGGGATTTATGAAAATGTGAAAAATATTGTAGGAAAAAAATTCCGGGATACCACATTCCGGTTGTTTGAAGAAGAACTGCATGAATACGGATACCACACCTATTGGAGTGTTCTTAATGCAAAGCATTATGGAATACCCCAGAACAGGGAACGGGTATATCTGATTTTGATACAGAAGGAAATGGATAATGGAACATTCCAGTTTCCAGAACCGCTGGAGTCCTTCCAGTGCCTTATGGATATTCTGGAGGATACGGTAGAGGAAAGATACTACTTATCCCAGGAAAAAGTACGCCGCTTGATTGAAGATATGGAAGAGAGAAAAGCGCTTTTGTTTGAGCCGGACGAAAAAAGCCTGAAGGCTTTTCGGGAAAATCGGGTAAAGCGAGCCGGAAATATCAAAGGGGTGTTTGAACAGACTGGACGGGTCTATCTGCCAGACGGGTGCTGCCCTACGGTAACTGCCTGTGGTGGTGGCGGGCAGCAGCCCAAAATTCTTCAAGTAGGAGATATTCATACCGGTTATGGTTCAAGCGGGGTTATTTATTCCCCTTTAGGAAGCAGCGGTGCGGTTTTAGCAGGACATGACCAGCCAAAGATTGTAGAAAAATACCCTGGAGCAATCCGGGGCAGGTATGATTCGGAAGGTCGGATTGTGCAGACTTTGGAACTGGGAGAAAAAGAAGTCTGCCATACCCTTACTTCTGTACAAAAAGATAATATCATTCTGGTACGTCAAAAGACACAGAAAGGTTATGAGGAATGTTTAGAAAATGGTGTTGTAAATCTTAGTTATCCGTCTGTGGAAAAACGGGGAAGGGTACAGGAGCATGGGGAACTCTGCCCTACGCTTACAACATCAAATGGAATACACCGTTTAGAGTCTTTGATCCGTATCCGGAGGCTGACACCTTTAGAGTGCTTCCGGCTTATGGGCTTTTCCGATGCGGATTTTTGGAAAGCAAAAGAAGCAGGCATAAGCAACAGCCAGCTTTACAAACAGGCAGGAAATTCCATTGTTGTTGATGTGCTGTACTATATTTTTCTGGAACTATACAAAGCCATGCCATATCTGTTTGAGAATATCCGGCTTTCTTCCTTTTTCAGTGGGATTGGAGCTTTTGAAAAGGCATTGGAGCGTTTGGAAGAACAGGTAAACCAATAATTTCATAAGAGAAACCCAAAGCGGCAAATGGTCCATAGAGAGTCTTCCCATACTTGGTGGAAAGAGAGAAATTGCGGAAGAAGAAGCAGCCTGCAGGGAGTCTGTGCAAAAGCGTTGATAGCAGAATGGAAGAACTGCTGTCACATCAGACACAGGAGGCTGACAGATTTGCTAACAGAACTGGGGTTTTGTTAGCAGAAACAGAAGTAGGAAGCGGAAAAACCGATAGCAGATGTTTAGAACTGCTATCGGTTTTTCTCTATATAGAACGCAGGTCTGCTATCAGTATCTGCGTTTTGCTATCTATTTTATCCGGGGTATTAGGGGGTGCCCCCTAACAAGATGGGATTTTGTACGGTAAAATCCGTATCTTGCAGAGGACTGGCATAGCCAGTCCGGACGCCGGGAAGTTATACAGTGACCGATAGCAGGTCTTAGGAGTTGACAGCAGATAGCGTTGAAGTAGAAATCGGTAGATGAAATCTGTGATAAAGATAAGGAAAGGGGGAGCATGAAAAAAGAAACAATGAAATGTAGAAAAGAAATCCGGCTGTATCGGTGGGAGCTGGAAGAGTTACAAAAACAGGCAGAAAAGATGGGGCTTTCTGATTCCCAGTATCTTCGTATGCTGATTACCAACCGCCCCAGGGATTACCCGGAAATCCGCAAGGAACTGGAACGCATGAACCAGGAAATCAACCGGATTGGTGTAAACATCAACCAGATTACCCATAACAATAACAGCGCCCTTTATTCCAGGGAAGATAAACACCGTCTGTATGTGTTTTTGAAGCAGATAAAAACACTGGTAAGCCAGGTGCAGGAAAGGCTGTAGGTTATGGCAATTACAAAGTGCCTGCACATGAAACAGGCAAAAACGGGTTATCCGGCAAAACATCTGGCAAACGGTCTTCGCTATATTATGAACCCGGAGAAAACAGAACATGGCCGCTATGTCTGTGGACATAACTGTATTCCTGAACAGGCATTATCCCAGATGGTAGATACTAAACGTCATTTTGGAAAGCTGGATAAAAGGCAGGGCTACCATTTCATTCTTTCGTTTGAGGAAGATGAGGTTTCGGAAGAAGAAGCCTTCCAAGTGGTAGGAGAGTTTGTGGCAGAATTTCTTGGGAAGGATTTTGAAGCGGTTTATGCAGTCCATAATGATACGGACCATATTCATGGGCACATTATTTTTAATTCAGTACGCTGTACTACGGGATATAAATACGATTATAAAAACGGGGATTGGGAAAACAGTATCCAGCCTCTGACCAACCGGATATGCAGGGAGCATGGTTTATCTGTGCTGGAGCTGGAAGAAGTAAAGGAAAAACGCAAACAAAAAGGACAGGAAGAAAAATCTCTTTCTGAACGGGACAGGCGGATCAGAAGAGATGTGGACCAGGCATTACAGGACGCAGGTTCTTATGAGGAATTTCTTGAAAATCTTTCCAGCATGGGATATGAGTTGCGGGGGAGAAAGCACCTTTCTGTTCGGGAACCCGGAGCAGGAAGGGCAAGACGGCTTGACCAGCTAGGGGAAGAATATACAGAGGAAAGGCTTCGGCAGCGTTTTGGACGCCTTCCAATCCCGGAAATGACCGGAGAGGAGATACCGATAGAATGGACGTATGTGTTTATCCCATACCGGGAGCGGCATTTGACCAGATACCAGAAGGAACGTTTTCTTCGCAGGTACCGGCAGGGGAAACCAATGGCAGACTCTAAAACCTGGAAATACAGGGTAGCAATCCATGAATTGAAAAAATTGCAGGAGGAATTTGATTTTCTGGCAGCTTATCGCATACAGGATAAGGCGCAGTTGAAAGCCATTTCTGATGCAACAAAGGAACAGCTTTGGGAAAACAGCAGGGCAAGAAAGCAGCTACGAAAAGAAATGGTTCCTTATGAGGAAATGCTTCTGCTTCTCAATAAGCTGCAGGAAAAACAGATGGAAGCAGAACTTTATCAGGAAGGGTATCAGGAATTTTTTCAAGACCACCAGACATACCAAAACCTTCTTGGGCAGTTAAAAGAAATGGGATATTCCTTGTCTGAGGCAGAACAGACAGACGCTTATTTCTTTGAGAAAGAGGAGCGTTTGCGGATCGAACGGAAAAAAATCTTAAAAGAAAAAAGGATTGCAGAGCGTCTGCGTGAAAAAGCAGAAGAAAAAGAAAACTTGGAAGCACAACAGAAGGAAAAGAATAGGGAAACGTCTGCAAGGGGCAGAAGAAAAGGAGGGTAAATGACAGTAGAAGGACAACGGTATCTGGAAGAATGCCGGAAAGTTTTAAAAGAAGAACAGATGGACGCAGTTTCTATGGGGCTGGATTTTGGTCTTCCTGTTTCGGATATCCAGAAGGTAGTTAAGAGTAACCAGGAAGCCCCGGTGATGAAAGCAATCATCATAGGGCTTATGGAAGGGATTGGGGAAATCGACTTTTTATGTGAAGGAAATTATAACCAGTTCCAGGTACGGGAAATCGTAGAAGGCTTAAAAAACGGGCTGGATCTGGAAGAGGTGAAAACCTATGCCGGAAATGAACTGCCGGCCAGTCGTATGCGGACCATGCGGATACAACTGGAAGAGTCAAAGGTAAAAAAAGAAGTTCCGAAAGATGAAGAAATGCGTTCTTATATGAAAAATCTTATGGGGATCATGGAACAATCCATTCAGCAGTTCCGGGAAAGCAATGACCGTTTTACAGCTTTGTCCTCTCTGGTAAAGGAGCATGTTGTTGAAGAGAAAAATCAGGAGATTAAAGACCTGTATGAGAACCTGCAATACAAAGATAAAAATATACAGGAATTAAGGGAAAAGCTGGCAAAGAAAGAGCAGGAAATTCAGGATCTGAAAAAAGAAGCAGAAAAATACAGGGAAAAAACAGAAGCTGTTTCCAGGGAAACAAAAGTGGTATTGGAAGAAAAAAGCATACAAACAGCAGAAGGGCTGCAAAAAAGTAAGCGCCGGCTGCTTGGGATTGCCATGCTTGGGAAAAAAGTACCCAAAAGTGTTGTGGAGAAGATCCTGGAATATAACCTGTCCGCAGAGCAGTTGGAAGAAATCCGCCAGTGCGTAGAAAGTGGGCTGGCAGATGCAGAAATCCTTCAGGTGATGGAGAACAGCCCTTCACCGGAGAGAATGAAAAAAATGAGGGAAATTATCCTTTTGATGCGGAAACGGAAGGCGGGTGTGTAAATGGCAGAACTTGAACATGTGGTAAAAACATTTTCCCTTTTGGAAGCTGCCGAAAAGGAACAGCCCTTTCTTACCAGGGAGCAGAAACAGGATTTGTACCGTATTGCTTTTCATAAGGAGTCTATGGAAGAGGTAGAAAAAATTATTTTGCAGTTACAGGCGCCTCATGCAGGAAAGGAAGAAAAAGAGCGTATCCTTTCTCATTACCTTGAACCGTTTTTTCAGGTTCCGGAAAATATTTTGCAGATTGAGAATTATATTTTTCAGCTTCAATATATGACCTATGAAAAGGAAAAAGCAAACCACATGCTGGCGGCTCTCTTAAAACAGGAAAATATCCAGTATGACCTGGAAGCCATGCTTACAGAAGGAAAAATAAAGGCGGCTGTTCCAGTAAAAAAGGACAGGGCAATGGGATAGGAGGGAGAGCATGAGTGAAATACAAGATGCGGCGCAGATCATTAAAGTTTCCTTTGAAGGCGCAGAAATCATTCTGAAAATGGGAAATACAGGCTGGCAGTTTGTAAAAGATATTTGTGCGGTATTTAAAAAAGTTCTGGACCAGGAAAAACTGTCAGGGAAAACTTCTGTACAAAAGCTCCTGAAAATGGGAGGCGATTTACAGGTTTTCCGTTTTGAAACAAAAGACCTGGAGCGGGTAAAAGCCCTGGCAAATAAGTATGGGATTTTATATTCCATTTTGCCGGATTTGAATGAGAAGGACGGTATGAGTGAAATTTTGTTCCATTCCCAGGCAGCACCCCGTATTCAGTCCATGATGGCAAAAATTGAACATTCCAATATTGGGACGTTAGATGAATACTATGAAAATGCAGAGCCGGATAAGGTGGAGCAGTTGGTAGAAGAAGTAAAAAAGCCTGCCCTGCCGGAGCCGAAGGAGTGTGAACTGGTTGCGCGGGAGCTGGCGAAAAACCAGGTGGAGAAGATCAGTGATGTCCGTTCCCGTCTGAATATGACCTGGCTTCAGATCTGGCCGATTATCTGCTACATGGAAGAACAGGGGATTTTGGAGAAAGGGAAGGAAGGTACGGTAACACTGACCAGGACACCGGAACAGATGGAAGAATTGGTAGATTCCCAGCAGTGGAAACAGTTGTTTGGGGAAGAGGAAGCCCAAAGACGCAGCACTGGAAGCAGCCAGGAAACAGAAGAAAAGATGCAGGTCATTCAGCGTATCCAAAAGGAGAAACGGAACAATCCAGGTGTGAATGCCATTACCATAGACCAGAAGCTGGTATATGAAGAAACAGAGCATCATATCAAAACCAGGATTCCGTACCGTAAGAATGAATTTATCTGGCTGGATAAATCGGAAATTAGCTGGATTAATGACCATAAGACGATTTTTGCAGGATTGGAAAAGAAGAAGGAGTATGCAATTTTAGACCTGGAGGACCGTTTTCTTAGAAAAACTTCGGGGGAAGATTTATATAGGGAAAGCTATGACCCGGTACACAGGGAACGTGCCAGACAGGAGCAGGAAAAGATACGCAGAAGAAGGGAGCAGAATTACAGGAAGGCACAACAGAACCTGGAAGCAGGGAGAAGAACCATACAGGGGCGAAGGAGGTAGAGAACCGGAGCAATTCAGAAAAAGAAGAAACAGTCCTGGGGCATGTATCTTATTGGTGGCATAGCTTCCGGCTATGGAGGTTATCTCTTGAACGTGTGTTATCAGCCCGGAAAGGATATCAATTATTTTTTAAACCGTCTGGATCAGGTGATGGTAGCCCCGTTTGCCAATTATTGGAACGAAACTTCCTTAAAAGCAATCATTTTGGGGATTTTTGTATATGTGATCGGTATGGTCATGTATGTCACCAGCCGGAAAAACTATATGCCGGGACAGGAATTTGGTACCGCTGTTTTTGCAGATCCGAAAAAAGTGGCAAAGCAGTTTGCGGATAAAGATGAACACAATAACCTGATCTTATCCCAGAATGTCAGGCTGTCCATGAATACCAGAAAGACCAGGAGAAACCTAAATGTCCTGGTAATCGGAGGAAGCGGCGCTGGAAAAACCTTGTTCATGGTGAAACCCAATCTCCTTCAGTTAAGCAGGGCTTCCCAGATCATTACAGATCCCAAAGGGGAGATTTTAAGATGCTGCGGAGGTATGCTGAAAGCGCATGGATACCGGATACGGGTGCTGAACCTGGTGGAAATGGAGCAGTCTAACGGATATAATCCATTCCGCTATATCCGCTCTGAAACAGATATTGTAAAACTGGTTACCAACCTGATCAATAATACCACACCGAAAAACGCACAGCCCAGTGATCCATTCTGGGAGAAAGCCGAGTCTTTGTACTTGCAGGCCATTTTTCTTTATGTGTGGCAGGAGTGTGAAATGGAGAAAAGGAATTTCCGTATGGTTCTGCAGCTTTTGAATGAGGCGGAAGTCCATGCAGACGGTTCCCCTTCTGATTTAGACCGGCGTTTCCGCAGACTGGAGAGAAAAAAGGGAAGCAATCACCCTGCTTTAATCCAGTATAATAAAGTGATCCGGGGTGCCGGAGATACGGTAAGGAGTATCATCATTTCCGCAAATGCAAGGCTGGGATTGTTACAGAACCCACAAATTTTGCGGATTCTGGATCATGATGAAATGGAGATTGAGGAGATTGGGCTTGGTGTTGACGGGGACAGAAACCGGAAGACTGCACTTTTTTGTGTAACGCCGGATTCGGATAAGAGTTATGCCTTTTTAATTGGTATGCTTTATTCCCAGATTTTCCAGGAATTGTATTACCAGGCAGACTTCCATTACAATGGAAAACTTCCCATTAACGTCAATTTTATGCTGGACGAATTTGCCAACGTGCCATTGCCAGATGACTACTGCAGCCTCCTTAGTACCATGCGTTCCAGGAATATTTCATGTACCATTTTTATCCAAAACCTTGCCCAGATCAAGGCTTTGTTTGAGAAAACCTGGGAAACCATACCGGGTAATTGTGTGCGCCCAGAAGTCGCCAGCGCAATATAAATTGGCGACGTGGTATTTACAGGATACCGCCTTTAGCAAGCGGTAGGTAAAAGTATCAGGTGATGAAAAATCACAACCTATTATTCTACAACTTATCCGAGAGGGGAAACCCGAAGGGGAGTGTAGCATGTTGTTGTTCCAGTTGGAACGTAAATAGGAAAGGCGCTAATCCTATGCGTCAGAATATTTAAGAATAAAAATCAGTGTATGAGGTACAAAGCTAAACTGCCTAAACGATAGCCAGAGTGGGGGAACCTGTGCCCCGCATACGAAAAGGATTGAAACGTATGCTTTTCATGTTGGTTTCATTTCGCAGTTATGAAAGCAAGCGATACTCATGAAAGAGCAACCGCAAGACAGCGGATAAATGGCGAAAGTCGGTGCCGACAACACTGAATGCTAATCCTGTATTTACTAACTGGGGATGACCTAAACCTGGTAACAGGCATGGTCACACAGCTCCCATAGTAGTCCGAGACGTTAATGACGTTCACATGGCGAAGGGGAGCAGCTTATCAGAAAATACTAAAATGAAGGAAGGTGCGAGAGGCATTGAGAAATCCAACTGAGGTATTGAAAAATTTGATGGAAAAGTCAAAGAATGAAACTTACAGATTTCAGAGATTATACAGAAATCTGTACAATCCGGAGTTTTATTGGCTTGTGTATAAAAATATCTACGCAAATGATGGCAGTATGACTGCCGGAGCTGATGGAACAACGATTGATGGCATGGGTAACAAGAGAATTGAGAGGATTATTTTATCCTTAAAAGACCGAAGTTACCAACCTAAGCCTGCAAGAAGAGAATATATTGCAAAGAAAAACAGCAGTAAAAAACGTCCTCTGGGTATTCAGTCGGGGGATGATAAACTCGTGCAGGAAGTCGTTAAGATGATTTTGGAGAGTATTTATGAGCCTGTGTTCAGTAATAAATCACATGGGTTCAGACCAAACAGAAGCTGTCAGACAGCACTGAAACAGATACAGAACACCTTTACTGGTGCGAACTGGTTTGTGGAAGGAGATATACACGCTTGTTTTGACAGTTTCGACCACCATGTAGTTATCGACCTCTTGAAAAAGAGGATTGATGACGAAGCGTTTATCCAGCTTATATGGAAATTCCTAAAAGCAGGATATATGGAACAATGGACATTCAACAGAACCTATAGCGGAGTGTCGCAGGGGTCGGGAGTCAGTCCAGTGCTGGCAAATATTTACCTTCATGAATTGGACAAATTTATGGGAAATTATGCAGAAAACTTCAATACAGAAGCTAAGAAGAAACATTTTTCTACTGCATATAAGTCCAGTGTCGGTAAGGCATACAGATATAGGAAAAAGGGCAGAGAGATATGGGATAGTCTGTCTGACGAAGAAAAGAAAATCAGATGCAAAAATCTTAAGGAACTGAAAATGATTGAAAAATCTACAACACCTTACGTCTATAACGACAGTAATTATAAAAGGGTGCAGTATACGAGATATGCGGATGATTTTATCATCGGGGTTATTGGTAGCAAAGCAGACGCAGAAGCTATCAAGAAAGACGTGAAAATATTCCTGCAAAAAGCATTGAAATTAGAAATGTCAGACACTAAGACAAAGGTTACGCACACTGGAGACAGAGCAAGATTTCTAGGTTACGACATTACGGTATCAAGAGTGCAGACGCTACAGAAGGCTTCTAACGGAAGGGTTCAGAGATGTCAGACAGGAGTTGTTAAACTGTACGTTCCACGCGAAAAATGGGTAGGTAAGTTAATTGAATACAAAGCAATGAAAATCAAAATCAACGAAAACGGAAAAGAGAGATTTGTAGCCCTTCATAGGGGAAAACTGGTAAACCAGAGCGATATTGAAATTCTCGCAAGATACAATGCAGAAGTCCGTGGACTATATAATTATTACACCATAGCGAATGACTCCTTTAAAATAGGGAGATTTGCCAATGTAATGAAATACAGCATGTATAAAACATTTGCGTGCAAGTATAAGACGAATGTTCATGAGATTAAGCGGAGATATTGCAGAAACGAATTATTTACAGTTGCGTATGAAACAAGGCAGGGAATGAAAACAACAACATTCTACAGGGATGGTTATAAACGGAAGGAATGTGCTACAAAGTTTGATAATGTAAGCGAGCTTCCGCAGTTTTCAAGATATGCCAAAACTAACACTCTCAAACAGAGAGTGGAACGTCATACTTGTGAATTATGCCAAAAAGACTGTAGAAATCTGGTAATACACCAAGTTAAGAAACTCAAAGATTTAAAGGGAAATACAGAGTGGGTATTACTCATGCGAAAAAGGAGACGGAAAACACTCGTGGTATGCCCCGAATGCCATAATTTAATTCATTCGTAACACCGCAAATGATAAGCGGAAAGCCGTATACATCGAGAGGTGTACGTGCGGTTTGGGAGGGAGTGGATGCAAGTCCTTTTCGAAGGATGAGCTGAAGCTTACCTCATGATTCCCTGGTATATCTTGGTGGGAATGAACAGTCCACGCATAAGTATATCAGTGAGTCCCTGGGAAAAGGAACCATTGATAAAAAAAGCAGTGGGGAAACCAAAGGCCGGCAGGGGAGCAGTTCCCGGAATTATGATGTGCTGGGGCGTGAGCTTTTGACACCGGACGAAACCCGAAAGCTGGATAACTCAGAGTGTATTTTGTTAATCAGGGGTTGTGATCCCATTATTGATAAGAAATACAATACGTTTGCACACTCCAGATTTTCGGAAACAGAAGATGGCGGGGCAGCGCCTTATATCCATGACAGAATGGCTGCAAAAAAACAGGCGGTACAGATTTTAAACGAAGAATCCCTGGATTATTATAAGAAGAAAAAGGAACAGGGAGAAGATGTTCAGATTGTGGAACTGTCTTTTGATGAAATTTTTTCTTATGAGCCTATTCCTAAGAAGATTTTTTCGGAGGAAGAGCTGAAAGAGAACCAGAAGAAGAGAACGGTAGAGGAGGTGAGGCCGCCGAAGAAAACGGAAAAACCGGTACAGACAGAGGAAGAAAAACTTTCTGAATTATTGGAAAGCCATGTTTATAATGAGGAACAGTTGGGAGAAATCATGCTTGCCATTGGTGCTGGAATTTCGTATGATAAAATCCTTCAAATGGCAGATACAAAAAACAGTGCTGAAAAGATGAAGGAAATCCGTAAAAAATTTACAAAAGAAACAGCCTCGGATTAAAGAAGGCAGATTTTTGGAAACCTGTAGTTTTTGCATTACGCAGGGCAGGTTTTTAAAAATCTGTCTTTTTGCGTAATGCGGTATCAATCACATGAAAAGGAGTAAAAAGATATGAAAATCAAAGAGGTTATCAGAAAGAAACAGAACCGCTTGAAAAAATCTCTACTGGGAGTCCTGGCAGTAAGCGCTGCCACTGTTTCCCTGTTCCCCCAGACTGTCATGGCTTCCGGGGTAAGTGACGTAACACAGCCGCTTATGAATTTAAAGACACTGGTGATCAGTATTATCGGTGCGGTGGGTGTGATTATCCTGGCAAAAAACGTGATGGAATTTGCACAGGCTTACCAACAGCAGGACAGTTCTTCTATGAACAGTGCCATTAAAGGAATTGTTGCAGGGCTTATTATGGCAGCCATTTCCTCCGTTCTTACTTTCCTGGGAATTAGCTAAAACCATTCTTCTTTTTGAGATAAGCAGATAAGAAGAGAGGTGAAGTGATGTTTAATTTAGGAGAGGCGATCCTTGCACTTTTGGAAATCGTGTTTGGATTTTGGAATAACCAGGTCAGCCTCGTATTTGAACTTTTAGGACAGTCCCCTACCGGATTCAAAGGAGGCGGGCCCTGGGGGATCATTGAAGGGATTGAACCCCTTTTTGTTGGGATAGGCTCTGCCCTGGTAGTCCTTTTTTTCGTCATAGGGTTTTGTGCAGAGTCGGTAGATATCCGGGAAGAAATCCGGTTTGAAGCAATTCTCCGTATGTTTATCCGGGTTGCCATTGCACAGTGGCTGGTATCTTATAACATTACCATTATGAAAGCCCTGTTTACTTCCTGTGGAAACCTGGTGGGGCATTTGGGGCAAAACCAGAGTGTGGAGTTATCCATTGACCCGGCGCAGGCAGAAGTGATTAAAGATTTGGGATTTGGAACCAGTATCGTATTTTTGATACTTGCTGTTTTCCTGTCTTTAATCGTTATTATCTGTGGTTTCTTCCTGCTGTACAATGTTTATTTCCGCTTTTTGAAAATCATGGTAATTGTACCTTTTGGGGCGATTGCCAGCAGTACCCTGGCTGGAAACCGGGGGCTTAGCAATACCTTTGTAGCCTATATGAAATATTTTATCAGTGTTGTTTTTGAGGCAGTCACGATGGCACTGGCAATCCTTTTGTGTAACCAGTTTATTTCTTCCGGTCTTCCGACCTTTACCGGAGATTATGAGGACTGGGCCAAAACCCTGATTTATTTGGGGGAAATGACCTTTACGGTTGCGCTGACGGTAGGCACTGTAAAAGGGGCGCAGAACCTGACTTCCAGGGCACTGGGATTGTAGTGTAAGGCAAAAAATAGCTTCTGTTTGGAAGATAGAAGCTCATAAAAAGGAGGATTATGAAAAAATATCAGGTTATCTATGCAGATCCCCCCTGGGCATACCGGGTGTGGAGTAAAAAGGGCAGTGGGCGTTCCGCAGAAAGCCATTATCCAACCATGAGCATGGAAGAAATAGAAAAGTTGCCGGTAGGGAAACTGGCAGATGAAAATTGTGCATTATTTCTTTGGATTACATTTCCACTTTTGAAAGAAATATGGAGAGTTGTAAAAGCGTGGGGATTTACCTATAAAACGGTAGCATTTGTTTGGATTAAGCAGAATAAGAAAGCGGATTCTTTATTTTGGGGCATGGGATACTGGACAAGAGCAAATGCTGAAATCTGTATTCTTGCAACAAAAGGAAGCCCAAAGCGTTATTCCAGGCGTGTGCATCAAGTCCTTATCACACATATCGAAGAACATAGTAAAAAGCCAGAGGAGGCAAGAAACAGAATTGAACAGTTAATGGGAGATGTCCCACGAGTTGAGCTATTTGCGCGTAGAGAAGCACCTGGCTGGGACGTATGGGGGAATGAAGTCGTGTGTTCGCCGGGAACAGAAGTTTTGCAGCATGAAACGGCTTCTATCTGCAAAGGACAGGAGCCGGTAAGAAGGGAGGACATGTAAATGGAGATTGAATTAAGTGAGGACCTACAGCATTATAAAGAATCCCTGGTTCTAGGACTTACAGCAAAACAGTTTTTGTTTTCGGCATTGGCATTGGGCGTAGGAACTGGGATTGTCCTGCTTTTGTATGAAAAAATCGGGATTACTTTGAGCTGTTATGTGGCAACCCCTTTTGTTGTACCTCTGGCACTGACTGGGTTTTATAACTATCATGGGCTGACATTCTGGCAGTTTGCAGGGAAGATGATTTATTTTTCCTTTTTTAACCGCCCTTTGGTGTATGGCTCTACGGAATCGGTGCAGGAACTGAAACAGATTTATATGGAAACCCGTCAGGAAGAAGAACGGGAAGTACAGCAAAGGAAAAAGGAACAGAAAAAAGAGAAGAAAGGTGGTGATGTCAACGTGGTGAAAAAGAAGGCAATCCGTATGGGGATCGTAACGGTAGTGATGATTGTACTTGGTACGGCAGCAGCGGTGTGGTATAAGATGTACCGTTGACCAGAATATGCAATCAAGGCGTGAAATAGCGCCTGCTCTCCATTTCAGGAGAGGGATACACAGACATGTAGCGGCAGATGGAAGCTGCTGTGTTTGTGGTCCCATCTGCCTGAAAGGAGGAAATTAGAGATTGTCAATTTTTTCAGATAAGTTTGACCAGTTAAAAAAAGCAGATAAAGCAGTAAAATCCCCGAAATATCTTCAGGAAGTCATGGGGATTGGGAGAATTGCAGAAAATGGCATTTTTGAAGTAGGGAAGGGGATATATTCCAAGACATATCGTTTTTTGGATATTAACTATGTAACCGCAGGTGCAGAAGAACAGATGCGGATTTTAAAGCAGTATTGTAAGACGGTAAATGCCATTGATGTATATTTTCTTATTACCATTTTTAATCGGAATAAAAATATGCAGGATTTCCGGGAGCATGTACTTTTCCAGGAAAAAGGAGATGGTTTTAACTGGCTGCGTGGAAGTTATAACCAGATTATTGAAAAGCGCATTGTAGATGGAAGGCAGGGGATTGAGCAGGAAAAACTGCTGACTGTATGTGTAGAACGGAAATCCTACGAACAGGCAAAAGCATTTTTTGCCACTTTTGAAGCTACCTTAAAACAGAACTTTGGAGAACTTGGTTCCTGCATTGAAGAATTAAATGCAGAAGAGCGGCTGCGGGTGCTTTTCAATTTTTACCGTATAGGGGAAGAAGAACAATTCTCCTTTGATTTCAGACAGGCGTTAAAAAAGGGCGGTGATCCTAAAAATGATATTTCACCAGGGTATATGCAGTTTTACCCAGGTTATTTTGAAACGGAACGGAAAAAATGCAGGGCATTATTCATTAAAAAATATCCGTCTTCTTTATCGGATACCTTTTTAAATGAGATTACCAGTCTTCCGGTTCATAGCATCACTACAATCTGCATTGTACCAGTACCAAAAGAACTGGCAAATAAGGTTCTTCAGAAGAAATATCTGGGCATTGAAAATGATATTTTAAAGCAGCAGAGAGTCCGTAATAAAAATAACGACTTTTCCAGTGACATTTCTCATATCAAGAAAGTCCAGAAGGAGAAGATTGTAAATCTTATGGACGACGTGCGGGAAAATGACCAGAACCTGTTTTATACAGGGGTTAATTTCCTGATCATGGCAGAGGACAAGAAGGAGCTAGACAGTGTAACCGAAACCATTAAAAATATCGGCAATGGACGCATGTGCCAGATTGAAACCCACTATTATCAGCAGAGGGAAGCTATGAATACCATACTTCCAGTGGGAAACCGGCAGATCAGCACAATGCGGACCATGCTCACAAGGGATATTGCAGCCCTTCTTCCCTTTAATGTACAGGAATTAAACGAAAAGTCCGGCGTCTGCTATGGCATTAACCAGGTTTCTCATAACCTTTGCATTGGAAACCGGAAAAAACTGGCAAATGGAAATGGAATGGTATTCGGTGTCCCCGGCTCCGGAAAATCCTATTTCAGTAAGTCGGAAATGCTGCAGGTGTTCTTAGGAACAGATGATGATATTATCTGTATCGATCCGACACTGGAATATTTTGATATTGCAGAAGCCCTGGGAAACCAGGCGGCAATCATTAACCTGTCTACCTATACAAAGAATTACATCAATCCTTTGGAGATGGATGTCTGGGCGCTGGATTTAAACGATTCCCAGGGATATATCCGAGATAAAGGAGAATTTATGCTGGGGCTGTGTGAACAATGTTACGGGGATAATCTAAACAGCCGCCATAAATCCATTATAGACCGTTGTGTACGAAAGCTGTATATCGACATTGCAAAGGCAAGGGAAAAGCATATCCCTACCATGTCAGAATTTTATGAGTTATTGTTGGAGCAGCCAGAAGAAGAGGCAAAGGACATTGCTTTATCGTTGGAGCTGTTTGTAAATGGCTCTTTAAATATTTTCAATAACCATACCAATGTGAATGTACAGGCAAGGTTCATTGTCTATGGTACCAGGGACCTGGGGAAAGAGCTGGGAGCCATTTCCACTCTGGTCATGCTGGAAAATATCAGTGCCAGGATTGCAGAAAACGCAAAGAAAGGAAGGGCAACCTGGCTTTATATAGATGAGTTCCATACGGTTCTTGACCGGGAGTATAGTGCGAAATTTTTGTTCAGCCTCTGGAAAAAAGTGAGGAAGCAAGGGGGACTATGCACAGGAATCACCCAAAATTTGGTTGATATGCTGCAGAACTATACAGCCATGACCATGCTGGGGAACAGTGAGTTTATTGCCCTGTTAAAGCAGTCCAATGTAGACAGTCAGGAATTATCCACTGCAGCAGGAATTCCAGAAGCACAATTAAAATATGTAGATAATTCTCCTTCCGGTACGGGGATCATTAAGTATGGAAATACCTGTATTCCATTTGATAACCGTATGGAAAAAGAAGCCAATCCGCTGTATGCGCTTTTCAATACCAACCTTCACGAAAAGGCGTTGCAGACAAAGCAGGAGTAATGTAATCTGAAAGGAACTTTTTCTTTTATCTGTAAAGGAAAAGGTATGACAGACGAGAAAAAATTAGGCAACAGCAAAAATTATAAGTCGGTAAAGTAGAAAAAGGATAGGACAAAAAGAGTGCAGTTCTTTTATCAGGCACTCTTTTTGTATATCATGGGAAAGGTGGCAGAATGGCTGAAACATATCAAATAGAAATGAATTTAGAACAGTTGGAAAGACTTTTAAAAAATCTGCCGGAGGGAATTATGCTGGAGATTTGTTTTGGAAAGGAAGAACATGGAGAAGACACATAAAATAGATGTGGTAAGTATACGCCTGGTGGAAGAACCTCCTCTATACAGTAGTAAAGAATTAAAAAATCCCTGTGATGTGGCAGAACTCTTTCAGGATTTTTTAAAAGATTGTGACCGGGAAATGTTCTGTATTTTAAACCTTCGGACAAAAAACCAGGTTATTAATGTCAACGTGGTAGGTATGGGAACGTTAAATAGTGTACTGGTTCACCCAAGAGAAGTATTCAAATCTGCGATTTTATCCAATGCCAGCAGTATCATTTTGGCACATAACCACCCTTCCGGTGATCCAGAACCAAGCAGGCATGATATAGAAGTGACAAAGCGATTGGCAGAAGCCGGCAATCTTATGGGGATTGAGGTGTTGGATCATATCGTGGTGGCTGAGAACCGGTATTTTAGTTTCAGGGAAGAAAACATACTACCAGAATACTTTCAAATGGAAGAAGTAGCAGCAGAGCAATCTCTTCCTTATGCAAAAAGTGAGAAAGAGAAGGCACGTTAATGGGATTGACGTATCAATACTGGAACCATATAATGGGTACAAAGGAAAATTTGTTTATGGAAACAAACACATTGACGGAACATACAAAAGCTCTGTGATTAAAGTTTAAAGTGTGTTATACTAGGAGGAGAACAATGGGATTAAAAGATGCGAAAGAAGGGAAACTTCTATATCATTTAACAGAGTTAAAAAACCTGGAATCGATCATTGACTTTGGACTTGTGCCAAGAAAGATTTTAAGGGAGAATACAGTAACGTTTGGAGATGTTGCAGATCCGGAAATTATACGTAAGAGAGAAGTTTTAGGACTGGACGGATATATTCCATTTCATTTTCACCCATATTCAGCTTTTGATGTGGCTGTGAAAAAAACGCATGTGGGCGAAGAAATGATTTATATTTGTATTACCAGAATTTTGGCAAGACGCAATAATTTCCGCATTTTACCTAAGCACCCATTGGCATTGGAAGAGTGTCAGCTATACAATTATGACGAAGGCTTTGAAATGATTGACTGGGATATCCTTACCAGAGTAGGGCAGAATGACGAGGACGCCAGACAGATAAAGATGGCGGAATGCCTGAGTCCATTGGTCATTCCAGTTGATGCTTTCCAGTGTATCTATGTTTCATCGAAAGAAACTGAAAACAAAGTAGCAGATATGCTCAAACAGAAAGGTGTTATCTTTCCACCGCCATTTATTACGGTGATGCCCCAATGGTTTGAGTAACGAGAGGAGGTGGTTGTGTTGATTAAATACACAACTGGAGATATGTTTCAGTCTGGTGCAGAGTGTTTAGTTAATACAGTCAACTGTGAGGGCTACATGGGAAAGGGAGTTGCGTATCAGTTCAAGCTGAAATTTCCAGAAAATAATAAATCCTATATAAAAGCCTGCAAAGATAAAACACTGCATGTTGGAACAATCCATACATTTGTAGAGAATGGTATTACGATTGTAAACTTTCCAACGAAAGATAAATGGCGTGAAAATTCTAAAATAAGTTATATAGAAACAGCGTTAGACGTTTTGGTAGAACGACTTCCGGGATTGCATGTGAAATCAGTAGCCATTCCACCACTGGGGTGTGGAAATGGTGGTTTGGATTGGCAGACAGTAAAAGAACTGATACAAAAGAAATTAGAACCAATCGCTGATAATTTTACATTTTTGATTTATGAGCCACAGAGAAATTATGTACAGAAGGCAGCGGTTGCGCCTAAACTTACAGCAGCCAGTTTAGTTCTGATGAAAATAAAAATGGGGCTGAACCGTTGTACAAAACTTCGTCTGCAAAAAGCCGCATATTTTATGAATTTGTATCTGGAAGAACCATATTTTTCGTTTCAGAAGTATAAATATGGTCCCTATGCTCACTCCATTGATATAGTTAGTAGAAATATCGGAGAGTATCAGAGTTTTTATGGCTTAAAAGATACTGAATCAACGTATCAGTTAGCTTACCAGGTAATCTGTAGTGAAAAAACAACAAAGTTATTAAACCGTCTTATGCCTGCAATCGAAAAAGCGGTTGCTTATGTGAATGAGATAGAAAGTGATCATGAATTGGAAGGACTTGCAACGGTAACTTATTTAGTCCAGACTTTTTCAAGGATTGATGCCAGCCAGATTGTATCTGAATTTAAACAGTGGTCAGAGGATAAGGCAGCCCGCTTTTCAGAAGATGAAATAAAGAAATATATGGAATGCTTAGAGCAGACCGGTGTGATAGAACGGGATATTACAGGAAGCTATTGCATTTCAGAGTATCTTTCTTACAGATAAAGAACAGTAGAAAAGAAAATAAGAAGTAACACAAAGAGCATTATCGCTAAAAACGGTAGTGCTTTTTTTGTGCGTGAAAAGGAGGTATTGCTACGTGGAAAAAGGTGAGATGGGCGAGAATGCCACCGGACGTTTGGCAACGTATTATGTGGCAGAATGTATGGAATTTAACCGTTATGGAGAATACAGGGAGGATATTCAAAGTGCAGAAGAAGCAGTAAAGTATTATCAGAGTATTCCTTCTGAAAGGCTGAATGCAGGAAAAGGGATTGGGCTTCATGTGGAGGAGGAAGATGGTATTCCATTGGACTTTCCACTGGTTTCCGGCGGCAAGTTAGATGTGGATTTTTTAGGGGAAGTCTATGGTTTCAAGGAATACCCTGAGCTTTTAAGGGCTGCCAGGGAACTGAGTGCTTATCTTCCAGAAACAAAAGTCGTGGATACCAAAGGGATTTTAACAAAAAAGAGCATGGACGCTGCTGATTTTGCAGATGAAATGATAAAACTGGAAAAAAATCTTGATCCTGATTTTTACCATACCTTTTATCCGAAAGAAGCAGAACATAAGGAAGCTATTATATGGAAAGCCTTATGTCAAGACGGAAAAGAGGAATACATCAGGTGGCTGGGAAGCAAGATATTTGAGCAAAAACCAGAGCTGAAAGAACAGGCAGACAAGCTAAAGACAACACTGGAGCAGGTAAAACTTATTCCGCCTGTGGATTTGAAACCCTTTGTGTATGTGCGGATCAGTGAACACCCGGACATTCCATTGGAAGAAGCCATGCCATTAAATCAAGCGGTAGAATTGTTCGGAAAGCTGGATCGGCAGTCAGTGGAAGAGAAAGACATGGCAGGTTATTACAAAACACATTTTGAAATCTGTTTTCTCTCAGAGGGGGAAGTCATGTCTTATACCGGGCGCCAGGATTTTGGTGACGGGGAAGGAAATTTGCTGGATCATGTAAAAGCATTTGCAGATTATTATCTCCATACAGAAGAAGGGCAGCAGCTTATGAAACAGACCGCCAGGACAACAGAAGAATGGGAACATGAACAACAGCAAATGAAATGGGTACTGGAGGAGATGCTTCCTTCCCTTCAGTATTTCTGCAACCTGGAAAAACTGGAAACAGCGGTTCTGGAAGAACAGGAAATAGAAAAGAAAGTCCCTTTGCTGACGCAGGGGGACGCATCACGAAAGGCATATCAGGAAGCCATACTTGCTTATGTCCGGGAAAGCAGGATTGCACTAAATACAGGGAAGGAGCTGCCTTGTATGCCGGATATCCGGGATTTTGCAACTGCCTGTCCGGACAAATCATACAGGGAACAGGTTATGGAGGAAATACGACAGGAAGCAGAGTCATACGGTATGACCGTAGAAGCGTATGCCGCAAATGGATATGAGCCGCCAAAAAGAGGCGGCAGATAACATTAGGAAAGGAGGCGGAGTTTTGGCCATGTAAAAGATATCTTCCCTCCTGAAACAGAATTGGATTTAGAAAAAACAGCGATAGAACGTATCCGCACTGCCAGCCAGATGTCCTTGCAGCACTATGGGCTTCCTTTGGTCGTGACGGATAGTGGAGGAAAAGACAGTGCAGTATGCAGGGAACTGGTGCGGCGGTCCGGTGTGCCATTTTCATGAAGATACCAATGAGATTTATTATGATTATTTGTAGTGGAAGGGAGGAGGAATTATCGCAAAATATCAATTATCTTTTGGGCTGCAGTATGAAGCCTGGATGCTGGAAATCCGTATTCCGGATTGGCTGGAGTTTTCTTCTAAGGGGCAGGCACTAAAATATGGTGAGCAGGCTGAGGTTTCCGTTTTCTTAAAAGCGGAAGCTATTTTTTTGCTCTTTGATGGCAGTAAAGAGAAGATTTTACCGCAGCAGACGGATCTTTACCAGTTTTCCTACCTGAAAGAAAAGACTTATGACAGACTGGGACCGCCACTTTCCCCGGAAGACATTGACCATTTGGTAGAAGTGGGGGAATTGGAGCAGGTATTGTTCAGTGAAAAATATATCCTGACAGAAGATGATTACCAGGAATTTTCCGGAAACCTTATGGAAGCCTTTCAGGAATTGGAAAAGGAGTACGGACCACCACCCAGAGAAAAGGAACAGGGGTATCTGTTTCAGGCACTCTGGTATCAGGCAGAAGAATTAAACCCCGGAGAGGGGGACTGCTTTGGAGATTAAGGTAAAAAAAGAAAAAGAGCCGGAGCTGAAATTAAAAAAAGAAGCCCAGGTGACGGTGCATAAGAAAAATCCTATTTTATCTGCAAAGGAAAAGAAAGCTGCTTTTACTTCTAAGCCGGTGGCTGATCTTTTAGGGCAGAGAAAGAAAAAAGAAGGGGCAGAAAAAGGGAAACAGCCGGGGCAGGGCAGAGAAGCGCTGTTTGAAAAACAAAAGGAAAAGAAAAAGCAGGCCGGGAAAGAGGCAGCAATCCGGGGAACTGCAGAAGATAGAAAACAAAATGGAAAGACCAAAAGTACCGTATCTGTACCGGGAACCTTACAGCCGGATCAGATGAAACAGGGGGCAGCACCAAACAGCCAGCCCTCTGCTGGTTTCCGGGCAAAGGAACAGTACCGGAGGGAACAGGCTGCAAAGCTGGCGGAAACAAAAAAATCTTCCCTGGCGAAGCAGACTGCCATAAAGGGTGTACGCCGGGGAGAGGCTGCTATACTGACCCAGTTAGAGGGTGGGGAAGAAGTCAATGATTCCCTTTATGTCATGGGGACAGCAGCAAAACCGGCAGAAAAGCTGTGGAAGGACCGGAACTATAGAAAGGCAGAGCAGGAATTAAAGGTAAAACAGGCTGATGGGAAGATTACCAATAAGCAGTTTTACAAAGAAACAAAAGCAGTGAAAAAGAAACAGATGGAGAAACAGAAAAAGCAGGCAGTCCGGCAGAGGAAAATCCAGTATATGATCAATAAGCTCACCGGAAATGGACAGCAGGACAGTTTGGCACAGGTGGCAAAAGATATTGTAAAGATGAAAGCCTCTGTATTTATGCTGAAGGTGGTCCAGTTTGCCGGGGCGCTTTTAGCTCCGCTGTTCAGTATTCTGCTTGTGGTGGCAATCCCTGTGGTGATTATCTTTTTCCTTTTATACTGTTCGCCACTTGGTGCGTTCATGCCCAATCCGTCTGAGGAGAACCCTACCGTCCGGGAAGTTTTAAGCGGTTACTACATGGACTTTAATACAAAACTTGGACAAAATGGGGAAGATGGGGCAGTTACCTATCTCCATGAGAAAAACGGAAATTATGTGAGTAATTATTATGATACTTTAATGGTTTATATGGTGAAGTATGGAACCGGGGATATAGGTGTGGATATGGATCAGCGGCATAAGGACAAGCTGAAGGAAATCTTTGATGAAATGAACAGTTTTGAAAACACGACCATAACCACCACCATAAAGGCAGGGGAAAGTCTGGGAAATGTTGTAACCAGCGGCTATTGCCAGTGCAGTATCTGTTGTGGGCAGTGGGCAGGAGGACCGACAGCCTCCGGTGTCATGCCAAAACCGGACCATACCCTTGCAGTAGATGCACAAAATCCCTTTGTCCCTATGGGAACCAGGATCATTATGAACGGGATTGAATATACCGTAGAAGATACCGGGGCATTTGACCGGTATGGAGTACAATTTGATGTTTTCTGTGCGGACCATGCAACTGCGTCTGCCTGGGGACATCAGACTTTTGAAGCGTTTCTGGCAGATGGGGACGAAAATGAGATTACGGTAACAAAGAAGGGCTGCTATGTTAAGAACCTGAATTATGAGGACTATATTGCACTTGGAAAGCTGACAGAAAAAGAAGAAGAACTGTTAAGGGAAGTCATGAGTGAGGAATTTAGAAATGAGATCCCTTCCTTTGGTGTAGGAAGTGACGTTGCAAATCTGGCACTGACGAAGGTAGGCTGCAAATACAGCCAGGAACACCGGTATGAGGAAGGATATTATGATTGCAGTTCCCTGGTACAGCGGCTGTATCAGGAGGTAGGCATTTCCCTTCCGGCGATTGCCTCTACTCAGGGAGAATTTATGGTAACACATGGGCTGGAAGTTACAGAAGGCGAACTGGAGCCGGGAGATCTGATTTTTTATTCTTATGAGCAGAATGGGCAGTTCCGCAATATTTCCCATGTGGCAATTTATGTTGGTAATGGCAGAATGGTACATGCAGCCAACAGCAGACGTGGGGTAGTGAATGACCCGTTCAATCCGTCGAACATTGGGCTGTATGGAAGACCCAGCCGCTTGCAGTAAGAAAGGAGAAGCATGGACGAAAAAGAATATGAAGTGACCATAAGAGAAGTCCTGGAGAAAAAAGTAAGATACCGGGGCAGGAATGAACTGGAGGCAACTGCAAAAGCAGAAGCAGATTACTATGCAGAAAAAATCGTGCTGGGGGCAGATGATTTTTCCTATCGTGATATTTCTGCAAAAGAACTGGTACCTGTAAAAGAAAGAAGGAACAGCAGATGAAGCATATCACAAAAGTACGGGAACTGTATGAGGAAACCATACACTGGATTTCAGAGTCGGAGGATTCCTGGAAAAATTTCCTTTCCTGCATGGGGCGTCTGTATCAGTTGGACTTCTTAAATACCTGTATGGTATATGCCCAGCGCCCAGATGCTTCCGTTCTTGCAGGATATGATGCCTGGCTGGAAATGGATTTGCCGGTTGCCAGAGGAAGTAAAGGAATTGCAGTATTTCCTTCCAAAATTTTCGGGGAAGGAGTTACCCATGTTTATGATATTCAAGATGTAAAGGGACAGGGAATCCGGCCCTGGAACTGGCAGGTGAATGGGACAAACCGCAGGCTGCTGGCAAGGGAGCTGTTCCCGGAAATCTACGAACAGGAAAAAAAGTTTAAAAATTCTTTAGACGCCTTTACAAGAACAAATGTTTGGTTTATGATAGAAGAGGAAGATGAAATTTTAAAATCCTTGCAGAAGCTGGCTGTCCTTACCGGAGAGGGACAGGAGGTAAAAGAAAACCAGATTACAGAGTTTCTTGTAAATAGTGTCTGTTATGCGGTGGAAAGCCGCTGCGGTATCCGAGATGACACCCTGGATTTTTCTTTTATCTGCGGTTTTTCAGAGAATGAGGAGGTTCTGTACCGGACAGGGCGGTTGGTATCCCATTTATCTGGGCGGATTGTGTTACAGATTGCAAGGACCATGAAGAACATAGACCTTGAAAGGAGGCAGTATTATGGAAGGGATCGCAGGAATCCAGTACAGGGAAATGAATGGCATACAGATACCAGTCTTAGAGGGCGTGATGAGCGAGGAGAAGATGCTGGCGTCCCTGAACCGTTACGGCAGGATCGCAGCACAGGAAATGAAGAGAACGGACCAGGCACAATACGAAATGATGCTCCTGTCCGGGAAACTGATGGAGAAACTTATGAAAATCCAGACAGAAGCGGAGGAATACCACGAGAAACTGGCAGAAAGTCTTTTGAAGACCTGGACCAGAGAGGACAGGATAGACCCTTACAACACGTTGGAAATGACCAACCTTCGGATACAGGCGGATATGGAAGCGCAGAAACAGGTTATGGAGGAGATCATTCACCCCAGGATCGGATAAAACAGGAAAAAACAGAAAAGGATACAGGGAAAGGAACTGCTTCGGCGATTCCTTTTCTGTCTGGGGAGATAGAACCTGCACAGCCGGAAAACTGGCAGAAAGAGAAAATCCTTCTGGAAATGACAGAGCAGGAGATACCATATAAAATTTATGAGTTTTACCGGAACAATCCAGAGGAAACAGAACGGGAAGCCTATCTTTATGAATTGTATGGAGATGTAAAAAGAGAAGCCCATATAAAAGACGGTATCCTGATTGCAGAAAGCGGTTCCAGCGGTTTGTATATCCTTTGGAGTGAGGGAACTTCCATGAAGGAGGCGTTCTGGTACTGGGACGAGGTTTCTTTGGAAATTGGAAAACGGATTGAAAAAGGAACCTATCTTCCTCTGTTATCCGTATCGGAGGAAGCCTTAGAAAACGGGGAAGATATAGAGGAAGAAACCTTACAGCCAAAGAAGGCGCAGGAAGTGATTGAGGAAAAGGAACCAATCCCATTAGAAGAGATTGGCATAGCCTTTTATAAACAGAATATCCAGGCGGATATTTTAAAGAAAATGCTCTGTCTGGTCTATACGACCAATCAGCTACCGGAAGAAAAAGACCATTTTTTGAAGACGCTTTTGCTTCGGGAAGCACCGGAAGGCCAGCCTTATTATCTGGTGCGGACAGAACATGGAAATTATGAGCTTTGTATTCAGGAAAATGGGATTAAGATCACCCTGCCGGAAAGCCAGGATTTTCTGCAGGAACTTTCCTGGGATCAGTTTGGCGGGCTTACTGCACATCTGGTAGAGGAAGACCAGATTGCCTATACCGAAGATGCAGAAACCTTAGAGCAGCAGGAAAATATGTACCGTCTGCTCCCCTGGTTTCCGGCATTATGGGAAGAATATAGTGAAATTCTTAAAAAGGAAGAGCTTTGGCAGGAAGGAAGAACCTCTGTCCAGACAGAAGATAAGGTAGAAGCCGGAGATTATTATTACCCAGAAGGGTGGCTGCAGTTTACCGGTGGGGATAAAAGCCGGTATCAGAAAAATATCCGGGCAATCCGTATCTTAAAAACACTGGAGCAGGAAGAGAGAAACGCCACAAAAGAAGAACAGGAAATTCTTGCGGGGTATGTAGGGTGGGGCGGGCTGCCAAATGCTTTTAACAGTAAACGCCCGGAGTGGAAAAAAGAATATCAGGAATTGAAGGAACTGTTGACCGCAGAAGAATACGCCCAGGCAAGGGCCAGTGTCAACAGTTCTTTTTATACGCCGCCGGAAGTCGTGCGGGGTGTTTATAAAGCCTTGGAGCAGTTTGGATTCCAGAAGGGAAAAATTCTGGAACCGGCTATGGGGATTGGAAACTTTTTTCATGGTCTTCCGGAAAATATGCAAAAATCCCAGCTTTATGGTGTGGAGATTGATGCCATAAGCGGAAGGATTGCACAAAAGCTCCACCCTTCAGCCAGTATCCAGATCAAAGGATTTGAAAAAACGGAATTTGAGGATAACAGCTTTGATGTAATTGTGGGAAACGTGCCTTTTGGGGATTTCCGCTTGTACGATCCCCGATATAAAAAGATGAAGCTGAAAGTCCATGATTATTTTATCCGGAAAAGCATGGACCTCCTTCGGCCAGGAGGCATTTTGGCAGTGGTAACTTCAAAAGGAACGTTGGATAAAAATGACAGCGCTGTGAGAAAAAATCTGGCAGAACAGGCAGACCTTTTAGGGGCAGTCCGGCTTCCGGCAGATTCTTTTGGAAAGAGCGCCAATACCGCAGTTACCAGTGACCTTTTGTTTTTTCAGAAAAAAGCAGAGCCTTCGATTGGGGAGCCGATCTGGACTTATACAGGGCTTACGGAAGACATGGTGCCGGTGAATGAGTATTATCTGGAACACCCGGAAATGATGCTTGGGAAAATGGTCTGGTTTGAACAGTTTTTCGGGAAAGATTCCAAATATACAGCCCTGGTCAATGAAGCGGAAGACTTTGACCTGGAAAAAGGAATTTTGGACGCAGTTGGAGAGCTTCCGAAAAACTGTTATGAAGAAAGCATAGCAGAAAAAAAGAAGGAAGAGCAGGACGTCTTAGCTGCTTCTCCAGAGATACCTAATTATACGTTTACGGTGATACAGGACGAAGTATATTACCGGGAAGGGGAGTCTTTATACCGGAGCCAGGCAAAGGAAAGTGTGAAGCGCCGGATACGTGCCATGCATAAAATCCGCCTTCTGGTGCGTGAAATTTTACAAATACAGCAGGAAAATTGTTCTGACCAGGAATTGAAAAAGGCACAGGAACAGTTAAACCGTTTGTATGATGCCTTTGTAAAAACGCATGGATATTTCTGTGACCGGACAAATAAAATGGCGTTCCGGCAGGATAATGATTATCCCCTGCTTTCTTCCCTGGAAGTAGTTGATGAGGACAAAAATGTAACCAAAGCCGACATTTTTTATAAAAGGACCATACGCCCCAGAGATGTGATAGACAAAGTGGAAAATGCCCAGGAAGCGCTGCATATCAGTCTGTCAGAATATAACCGGGTGGATATTCCCTATATGCTTTCCCTTTATCCGGGAAACAGGAAAGAAATGTTCCAGGAATTAAAAGGGTTAATCTACCAGAACCCGGTACTGGCAAAGGAAGAAGATCCAAATGCAGGGTGGGAAACCGCAGATGAGTATTTAAGCGGCAATGTGCGTCAGAAGCTCCGTACTGCCAGGATCTATGCGCAGAACAATCCCCTGTTTGTAGACAATGTGGAAGCACTGGAAAAGGTACAGCCAAAAGACCTGACAGCGCCTGAGATCAGTGTAAAATTGGGAACAACCTGGATTGAAAATGAGGATTACGAACAGTTTATCTATGAGCTTTTGGAAATCCCGGAGAACAACCAGAGAAACTATTGCGCTCATAGTGGCCATGCCCTCAAGATTGAGCGCTTAGATGCAGATATGTCTTACCATATTGACAGGGGAAACTTTTTTGGAGGAACCATTCGTACCAGACAAACCTATGGCACAAGATTTATGGATGCGATCAGCATTATAGAGGAACTGTTAAACAGCCGGATTGTGACTATCAGGGACCGGGTGCAGGAAGGGGAAAAAGTACGTTATGTGATCAATCGGAAGGAAACCATGCTTGCCAGGGATAAGGCGGAGCAGATAAAAGAAGCCTTCCGGGACTGGATTTTTAAGGAGCCGGAGCGCAGAAAAAAATATGTGGATTTTTATAATGAAACCTTTAACTGCGACAGACAACGAAGCTATGATGGCTCTTATTTAAAACTGCCGGGACTGAACCCTCTGTTAAAGCTGCGTCCTTATCAGAAAAATGCTGTGGCAAGGGCATTGCTGTGTGGAGGAAATACCTTACTTGCTCATACGGTAGGCGCTGGTAAATCTCTGGAAATGATCTGTATCTGTATGGAGATGAGGAGGCTGGGGCTGGCAACGAAACCCCTTCTTACGGTTCCCAACCACCTGACCTTCCAGATGGGGGCAGAATTTTTGCGGGCTTATCCAGATGCGAAAATCCTGATTACCAGAAAAGAAGATTTTCAGAAGGAAAACCGCAGACGCATGATTGCCAGAATGGCAACAGGGGATTATGACTGTATTATTATCGGTCATACTCAGTTCCAGAGAATTGCCATTTCCCCTGACCGGCAAAGAGCCATGATAGAAGAACAGGCAGAGCAACTGGTAGAAGCCATTAACCAGGCAAGGGAAGAAGAGGGAAAGAACTGGTCCATAAAGCAGATGGAAAGCAGAAAGAAAAAACTGCTAGAGAAAATTGAAGAACTGAACAATGAAGAAATCAAAGATGATGTGATGTACTTTGAAGAAACAGGCGTAGATGCCTTATTTGTAGACGAAGCGCACCTGTTCAAAAATTTGGAAGTTTTTACAAAAATGAACAATGTTGCGGGCCTGGGTTCCAGCGGTTCCCAGAGGGCTATGGATATGCGTATGAAGATACAGTATATCAACGAAAAAAATCAGGGAAGGGGCGTCATTATGGCAACGGGAACCCCTCTGTCGAATTCTATGGTGGAACTTTATGTGATGCAGTTATATCTGCAGGAAAGGCGGCTTCACGAAAAGGGGATTTACCATTTTGATGCATGGGCTTCTGTGTTTGGGGAAGTTACCAGCTCTTTGGAACTGGCACCGGAAGGTACTGATTACCGGATGCGGACCAGGTTTAATAAGTTTATCAATCTGCCGGAACTGATACACCTGTTTAAAGAAGTAGCAGACATTATTCTGCCTGATATGCTAGATATTAAGCGGCCAGAATTAAAGGACGGAAAATATAAGGTTGTAGTATCGGAAGCCTCTGATTATGTCAAAGAACGTATGCAGGAAATGGTGGAAAGGGCAGAAGCAATCCATAGAGGTGTGGTAGATCCAAAGGACGACAATATGCTCCGGATTACCGGGGAAGCAAGACTTTTGGGTACAGATCCCCGGCTTTTGGACAGTTATGCTCCGGTAGATTCGGATTCCAAACTGAATAAAGCAGTAGAAAACATTTACCAGGAATATGTACAGTCCCAGGAACAGAAAGGAACCCAGATTGTTTTTTCGGATATTGGGACACCCGGACCGGGAAAAGCGTTTACTGTCTATGATTATTTAAAACAGGAACTGATTACCAGAGGTGTTCCAGAGGAAGAAATCTGCTTTATCCATGATGCAAAAACAGATGAACAGAGGGACCGTATGTTTTCCGATGTCAGAGCCGGAAGGAAACGGATTATTATAGGAAGTACCGAAAAACTGGGAGTAGGAACCAATATCCAGACCAGAATGGTGGCGGCACATCATATCGACTGCCCCTGGAAACCCTCTGATGTAGGACGGATTTTGCGGACATTCAAAATAAAAAAGAATGTGGAGGTAACAGACAATGGCAAAGACAATTTTTGAGGAAATGGGCGGCAAATACGAAAGGCAAGGCGATTATTTAATACCGTGCTTAACTGTACCCGCCGAAGAAGAACAGCCGATAGGCATCTGGGGACAGCGGCATTTGGATTATCTGAAGCATCACTGCAAAGTTACATACACCAATCTTCTTACAAGCGGCAGACTTAACGCTTACCTTGCCGACATTGACAGACAGGCACAGGAACGCTTTGAAAGGCTCATAGAGGGTATGAAACAGGCACAGGGCATAACGGAACAGCTAAAGGCAGAAAACGCCTTAGAATGGACAGGATGCCTCAATAACATAAGGGCTTGTGCGAGGGAGATTGTGGAAAAGGAAATTATTTTTGCATAAACAGATGATTAGTGGCAGGGGGAAATCCTGCCGCTTTTTCTGCTTTAGTTTGTCAGCTTGACAAATAAAGGGTTAAGGAATATAATTAGATTCAGTATTATACAAGGAGTTAATAAATATGCGGCAAGGTATTCTTAAATAAACTGTCAATTTGATAGTGGGAACAAAAAGTAGCAGTCCCGTTTCACTTTTAATATGGGGCTTAGTTTTTTGTACCCAGTTTAAGAATACTTTTATCATGTAATTTTATATGCCCGAAAACATATAAGTGTTTTGGGGCTATTGGAGTTATTTACCCAGTGATAGGAGTATTTATCACTGGGTATTTTTATGCCCTTTTTTGGGTGTTGATAGGAGGAAAATCACATGAAAATAATTAACTTAGGCATTCTGGCTCACGTTGACGCAGGAAAGACAACATTAACGGAGAGTTTATTGTATACCAGTGGTGCAATTGCAGAACCAGGGAGCGTAGATAAAGGCACAACAAGGACAGATACAATGAATTTGGAGCGTCAAAGGGGAATCACTATCCAGACAGCAGTGACATCTTTTCAGTGGGAGGATGTAAAAGTCAACATTATAGATACGCCAGGCCATATGGATTTTTTGGCGGAAGTATACCGTTCTTTATCCGTATTAGACGGAGCAGTATTATTAGTTTCTGCAAAGGATGGCATACAGGCACAGACCCGTATACTGTTTCATGCACTACAGACAATGAAGATTCCGACAATTTTTTTCATCAATAAAATTGACCAAGAGGGGATTGATTTGCCAATGGTATATCAAGAAATGAAAGCAAAGCTTTCTTCGGAAATTATAGTGAAGCAAAAGGTTGGGCAGCATCCCCATATAAATGTAACGGACAATGACGATATGGAACAGTGGGATGCGGTAATTATGGGAAACGATGAACTATTAGAGAAATATATGTCAGGGAAACCGTTTAAAATGTCAGAACTGGAACAGGAAGAAAACAGGAGATTCCAAAACGGAACGTTATTTCCCGTTTATCACGGAAGTGCTAAAAACAATCTGGGGATTCGGCAGCTTATAGAAGTGATTGCCAGTAAGTTTTATTCATCAACGCCTGAAGGTCAATCTGAACTATGCGGGCAGGTTTTTAAGATTGAATATTCAGAGAAAAGGCGGCGTTTTGTTTATGTGCGTATATATAGCGGAACATTGCATTTGAGGGATGTTATTAAAATATCTGAAAAAGAGAAAATAAAAATCACAGAGATGTGTGTTCCGACAAACGGTGAATTATATTCATCCGATACAGCCTGCTCTGGTGATATTGTAATTTTACCAAATGATGTTTTGCAGCTAAACAGTATTTTGGGGAACGAAATGCTGTTGCCGCAGAGAAAATTTATTGAAAATCCTCTCCCTATGCTCCAAACAACGATTGCAGTAAAGAAATCTGAACAGCGGGAAATATTGCTTGGGGCACTTACAGAAATTTCAGATGGCGACCCTCTTTTAAAATATTATGTGGATACTACAACGCATGAGATTATACTTTCTTTTTTGGGGAATGTGCAGATGGAAGTCATTTGTGCCATCCTTGAGGAAAAATACCATGTGGAGGCAGAAATAAAAGAGCCTACTGTTATATATATGGAAAGACCGCTTAGAAAAGCAGAATATACCATCCACATAGAAGTCCCGCCAAATCCTTTCTGGGCTTCTGTCGGGTTGTCCATAGAGCCGCTCCCTATTGGAAGCGGAGTGCAGTATGAAAGCAGAGTTTCACTTGGATATTTAAACCAATCGTTCCAAAATGCGGTTATGGAGGGGGTTCTTTATGGCTGCGAGCAGGGGCTGTATGGATGGAAAGTGACAGACTGTAAAATCTGTTTTGAATATGGATTGTATTATAGTCCTGTAAGTACCCCCGCAGACTTTCGGCTGCTTTCCCCTATCGTATTGGAGCAGGCTTTAAAAAAAGCAGGGACAGAACTATTAGAGCCATATCTCCACTTTGAAATTTATGCACCGCAGGAATATCTCTCACGGGCGTATCATGATGCCCCAAGGTATTGTGCAGATATTGTAAGTACTCAGGTAAAGAATGACGAGGTCATTCTGAAAGGAGAAATCCCTGCCAGATGTATTCAAGAATACAGGAACGATTTAACTTATTTCACAAATGGGCAGGGAGTCTGCTTGACAGAGTTAAAAGGATACCAGCCAGCTATTGGTAAATTTATTTGCCAACCCCGCCGCCCGAATAGCCGTATAGATAAGGTTCGGCATATGTTCCACAAGTTAGCTTAACAGCTTGCAAAAGTCATATAAAATGAGATTTGAAAGGATTAGAGACTAATTATGATGAAATGCGAATGGATATTGTGTCCTGTTTGTGGGAGCAAAACCCGTAATAAAATTAGGAAGGACACTGTTTTGGAGAATTATCCCCTTTATTGTCCAAAATGCAGACAAGAAAGCTTGATTAAAGTTGACAACTTGAAGATAACTGTCATCAAAGAGCCAGACGCTTAAGACGCAGAGCCGATGAAATTGTGGAACAATTCACGAATCATCGGCTCTTTTTGTTTCGTATTTGAAAGAACAAACTCACCAAATAAAAAAAACGATATTGGTATGCTCCCCGTCAAGAGGACAATAAAAAATAATAAATTTTTGTATCGTCAGCCATGCTATGGCTGGCGATATTTTATGCTGCTTTTGTATATTGCTCATGATATTTCATTGGTGTCATTACATGCAGTTTCCTTTGAAGTCGTTGGTTGTTGTAGTAATCTATGTAATTAGCTATCGCAGTAATCAAAGAGCTTCTGTCATTAAAACGCTGTTTATAATACATTTCTCGTTTTAGAATTCCCCAAAACCCTTCCATTGGTCCATTGTCAATACAGTGGGCAACTCTAGACATACTCTGCTTCATATGATGTTTTTTTAATCTAGTATAAAACTGTGCGCTTGTATATTGAAAGCCTCGATCAGAATGAACTAATGGGTGTGCATCTGGCTCCTGACGAACAGCCTCATCAAACGTGTCCATAACTAATGGATTATCATTATGATCGCTGATTTTAAAGGAAACAATCCTTCTATCATATAAATCTAAAATAGCACTCAGATAAACTTTATGAACTTCTATTCCGTTGTAGTATTTAAATTCAGAAACATCTGTAAGCCACTTTTCATTCGGTTTTTCGGCGTGAAATTCACGGTGTAAATAGTTTTTTGCTATGTGATCAGGATTTCTGTCTCCTCTGGTACAACTCTTAGGTTTCCATTTAATATTTGATTTTATATCGTATTTCCTACAAATACGAAGTACTCGTTTATCATTCACATGAATTCCTTTATGTCCATCTAATTCATCACGAATCCTTCGGTATCCCATATCTGGATGCTGGTGATGAATCCTTTGGATTTCAGTGGATAGTCTTTCGTTTCGAAGTTCATTATTACTTTTCGGATATTTTCCCCAGCGGTAATACGCAGAACGTGTAACATTAAGATATTTACAAAGTCTATCTATGGGATAATGCTTAGTAGACGATAGTTTTTGGATGGCTTCATATTCGGCTAACCGATGGATTAAAGATAGCGACCCCTCCTTTCCAGTTCTCTGACTTTTTTTAACAGATCATTCTCCATTTGTAAGTCTAGATTTCTTCTTTCCAGTTCAGCTATCTTGTCACGTAGCTCTTCTTCAGGTGTTCTGCTTGGAAGAGAAGCTATACGACGTCCACGTCTGTCTTCCAGACCCGCTTGACCCATCTTTTCGTATCGTATTACCCAATTGCGAACTTGTTGATAGGAACAATCATATTTGAGTGCCATTGCACCATAATTCTTATCATTTGCAAGACAATCTGTTACTATTTTTAATCTCTCATCAAGTGTAGTGTTCTTTGCCTTTTTCATGTAAGCACCTCCAGTGGATGTTTTTAATATTCCACCAGAATTATACACCTTAATCCAATCGGAAAGCTGTCTGTGTGAACGAATTCCGTATTTTGTGCAAATATCCTGAAGAGATCCTTCTCCGTTAAGATAATCATTTATAGCAGATATTTTTAAATCTTTTGAATAAGATTTGTTTTTCGGTTGATTGAGTAATCCAGTTGGTCCATCATACTGATAAATAGAAATCCAATTTCGAATACTATGACGGTCAACTCCCAATTCTTTTCCTGCTTGCTGTATGCCAATTTCTCCTGCAAGGTAGCGTTCGACTATTTTTACTTTTTCTACTGGTTCTATCTTACTCTTTCTGAACATGAAAATACCCCCATATAGGACTTTTATATTTCATTGTCCTATATGAGGGTAGCATACCATATTCGGGTGGGTTATTTTGTTATACCCTAAATTACCCTCTGAATTTGTTTTTAAATTTGGAGGGATTTTTTTATGTTCTTTTTTCGGGCGGTTATTCATCTGCTCATACGAAGTAAAATTTATCAATACATAGCATATCAGAGAATGGCAGGAAACCAGTTAAAAAAATTTCTGCCAGTGCAGCGGTACTTCTCACCTTGAAAGTGGAAGTACAATCTCCATACAACAGAATTTGTATTTCCCATAACCGTGAAGGTCACAGAGCCTTTGCGGTTTTTCTTTTGTCGTTTTTTGTTGGAAAGTGCCGCAGGGCTGTTTCTGGTGTGCGTTGCCGCTCCCCGCCTCTCCATCTGGATTTTTACATTTCAAAAATTCAGATTGGAGGTATTAGCGGTGAAATACGCACCAAGAAAAGTATATATCAAAGAAAGCGGCGGCTATGTGGAACTGTCCTATACGGATTTCTGCCGCCGCAGGCAAGCCGACAAGGGATATATGGACAAGCTGTTTATCCCCGTCCAAGGTTGTCTGCTTGAAGTCGTAAGGGAGCAATATGCGGACTTCTACCGTGACAGGGAGCGGTGGCGTTACCTGCAAAAATTAGATGCGAGGAACAGCCTGCTATCTCTGGACGGATTTACGGACAGCGAGGGGAATCCTCTGGACTTTATCGCTGATGAAGCGGCGGACATTGCGGAAACCGTTGTCAATGCTGTTATGGTGGACAGGCTGAAAGCCGCCCTGCCTTTGTTGTCGGATAGTGAGCAGGAGTTGATACAGGCAATCTTTTTTGACGGACTTTCCGAGCGTGAAGTCGGGGCGAGGTTAGGCATAACCCAGAGCGTTGTGAACAAACGCAAAGCCAGAATCCTAAGAAAACTAAGAAAGATAATAGAAAATTAAAATTTAAGGCGTTCAGCCCCCTTGTTTTTTCCTTTGGGAAAATGAGGGGGCTTTTCTCTGCCCTCTCAATCAATTCTGATTGGAGGAAGAAAGAATGGCATACAACCACGGACGGGAGGACAGGAAATGGCGTATCTGGAAAGAAGCGGAGGAAAAGCTGCTGCGTGAGTGCGGCGTTGATGAAGTGACCATTGAGCAGATACGCATAGCGGACAGGGCAGACTTCAATTCCAACAGGCGGTTTTACCGATGGACGAATGACGTTGCGGAATACCTTGAGGACATGGCAGACAGGGAGCGGCAAGCGGAGGTGAATACAGTTGCGGAGTTACTGGACGAGATTGAGAGCGAAAATCTCTATCAAGTATTAGTCACGGTGGACGGGCGTACCTTGAAAATCGTCCTGCTGAAAATGCAGGGGTATTCCACAAAGGAGATTGCCCCACTTGTGCATTTGACGACTGGTGCCATCTATGCGAGGTTAGACCATCTGCGGAAGAAGCTTCGGAAAATTTTGTAAGCGTCTAATACATCCCATTATTCTGCGGGCTACTGGGTGGGGAGTGGAATCTCCCCGCTTATTTTTGGCAGGAGGAAAACGGGATGGCATATAAAGCTAAGGCGTACACGCTTCGGGAGGAATCCACGGAAAGCGGTATAAGGTATTTTATCAGTTTTAAGGACGGGCAGGGGGAACACCACGAACTGGAAGTATCCGAGCAGTTATTCTTTGAATTTCGGCAGATGGAACGCAGGAACAGGAATCTTCTCCAATGGGACGAGCGGCACAGGGAGTTTTCGGAAGTATGGGACGAAACGCTGAACAGGCGGGCGTTAAAGCTGCCTAAGAGCATTGAGGAACAAATGATTGAAGCAGAACGGGCGGAACTGCTCTGTAAGGCGGTTGACAGACTGCCAGAGATACAAAGGCGACGTTTCCTGCTCTACTACGAGTATGAGTTCAATTTTTACCAAATCGCCGCTATGGAGCATTGCACCGCTTCTGCAATACAGAAATCCGTTGCTGTTGCAAAGAAGAAAGTAAAAGCGGAAATGAGGAAATATCTCCAACCATGACCGACACCGCCCGAAAAAGAAATCTGTTTTTTATTTGTGTGGGATTGGCGGTATTACATACTCTCACTTTTTTCGTGGGAGTAAATCTATTTTTAAGGAGGTCAACGCCTATGTGCAACAAAAACAAGATAACTGCCCGAAAGGAGGAAACCCATGCAGAAGTTACAGACAGTCAACGCCGAAACGCTCCTTTATGAGCCGCTTGAGAAGCCGTCCTTTGTGGTGGACAGCCTTATCCCCACAGGCTTGTCGCTGTTCTGCGGCTCACAGAAGATAGGCAAGAGCTGGCTCATGCTGAAGCTGTGCTTATGCGTGTCGCAGGGAATCCCCTTATGGGACATGACGACAATGGAGGGCGATGTGCTTTACCTCTGCCTTGAGGACACGTTCTGCCGCATACAGGACAGGCTGTTCCGTTTGACGGACGAAGCGAGCGGGCGGCTTCATTTTGCCGTGGCAAGCTGCAAGCTGTCAGACGGTCTTATCGTGCAGCTTGAGGATTATCTGAAAGACTATCCAGACAGCAGGCTCATTGTCATTGATACCTTGCAGAAAGTCCGTACAGCTTCAAAAGACAACGCCTATGCAAGCGACTATGGGGACATCTCCCTAATCAAAGATTTTGCCGACAGGCACTCTCTGGCGGTCATTGTCGTACACCACATCCGAAAGCAGAATGACAGCGATGTGTTCAACAAGGTGTCTGGGACGACAGGCTTAACGGGGAGTGCGGACGCTACCTTTGTTCTGGAAAAGGAGAAACGGGCATCTGACACCGCCAAGCTGTATGTAACGGGCAGGGACACGCCCTATCAGGAATACACGCTCCGTTTCCGTGATTGCAGTTGGGAACTTGTGGAGAGGAAAACGCAGGAGCAGCTTGCGAAAGAAACGATACCAGATGTCCTTTTTCGGTTGGTGGATTTTATGAGGGATAAGGAAGAATGGGCAGGCACGGCAACGGAGCTGTTAGCCGCTATGGGGGAAACGGAAACCATACCCACGGTGATTACGAAATGGCTGAATGAATATCACACCACATTTTTAAGCGAGAACCGTATCTGCTACCAGTACAGCCGCAGGAAAGACGGCAGGCAGATTGCCCTTGCAAGGAGGGCGGGTGACAGCGGTGACGGCGGTGACAGCGATATTGGGATACCCCCTGTTACTGTCATTGACGCTTAAAGCCATGTAAAGTTGGCGGCTCTGCCCTGCGGGTGACAGCGGTGACGGCAGTGACAGTGATTTTAGGATACCCTGCCGCTGTCATCCCTACGGGAGAACACCCCGCAAACGCAAAATGCAGGCGTGGGATTCACCCGCCCTTTTCGGGCGTGTAAAATCACCCCTGCGGTCAGAAAAATCTCTCCGATTTTTCCGACTGCGTTTACAGGGTGTAACACACTACACTTTGCCCTGCAAAGAGCCGTGTGCCAGACGTTCCCTCTGGACTCCCTTATGGCAGGTCTTACGCCCTGCTATCCTACGCCTTGCGGCTTCGGATAAAAGAACGGCGGCATGACGGTTACAGCTCTTGCGAGGGAGTATCCCAAAAACACCGTCACCATCGTCATGACCGTCATGCAGGGGATAAGGGTGACAGTTACGGCAATCGGCAGGGGGCATCCCAAAACTGCCGTCACCACCGTCACCGCTGTCACCCAAAGGGCAGTTACCCGCCGAAGAAAGGAAGATGATGGATTATGCCCTATGCAATCCTGCGTTTCCAGAAACGCAAAGCGGGCGGCGTTGCGGCTTGCGAACGCCACAACGAGCGGAAGAAAGAAGCCTACAAAAGCAACCCAGATATCGACATGGAACGCTCTAAAAATAACTATCATCTTGTCGCACCGCCAAAGTACACCTATAAGAAAGAGATTAACCGAAAGGTAGCCGAAGCAGGGTGCAGGACAAGGAAAGACAGCGTGATGATGGTGGAAACGCTCATCACGGCTTCACCAGAATTTATGAACCAGTTACCGCCCGAAGAACAGAAAGCGTATTTTACGATGGCTCTGGATTTCATTTCGGAGCGTGTCGGGGAGCAGAATATCCTCTCCGCAGTCGTCCACATGGACGAGAGAACGCCCCATATGCACCTCTGCTTTGTGCCGATTACACCAGACAATAAGCTGTCCGCCAAAACAATTTTAGGCAATCAAAAGAGCCTGTCGGAGTGGCAGACCGCCTACCATGAGCGGATGTCCTCACGTTGGAATCAGCTTGAGAGAGGTCAATCTTCGATGGAAACCAAGCGGAAACACGTCCCCACATGGCTCTATAAGTTGGGCGGCAGGCTTGATAAGCAGTATGGGGAAATCGTGTCTGCCCTGTCCGACATCAACGCCTTTAACGCAGGGAAAAAGCGTGACAAGGCTCTGGAACTGGTTGCCGCATGGCTGCCCGAAGTGGAGAAATTCTCTAAGGAAATCGGCAGACAGCAGGCGTATATCGACAGCTTAAAGGAGCAAATCGGGCAGGAAGCCGACTATGCAGGGCGTATGCGTGATGAAAAGTACGAGCAGGAATTAAAGGTGCAGAAAGCCAACCAGAGGATATTTGAATTGCAGAGAACCAACGAGCAGATGGGGCGGCTGCTCTCAAAGATACCGCCAGAAGTGTTGGAAGAATTACAGAGAACAGGCAGAAACAAATCAAGAGAAAGGTAAAAAGTGAATGAAGAAACAGGATTTTAAGGTGTTAAAGACCAAAGATTTATACCCGTTTCCCGACAATCCGTTTCATGTTGTGGAGGATGAAACGCTGTCAGAGTTAGCGGAAAGCATCAAGGAATTTGGCATTGTCACGCCGATAATCACACGCCCGAAAGAGGACGGGAACGGTTATGAAGTGATTGCGGGGCAGCGGCGTGTCCGTGCGTCCGAACTTGCAGGTATAAATACCGTGCCTGCATTTGTCCTGCCCTTAGACCGTGACCGAGCCATCATCACCCTTGTAGACAGTAATTTACAGCGTGAAAATATCCTGCCATCGGAGCGGGCGTTTGCCTACAGGATGAAATCCGAAGCCATGAAGCGGCAGGGTTTCCGCACAGACTTAACCTCGTCACAAGTTGTGACGAAGTTGCGGACGGACGACAAAGTGGCACAGGGCTTCGGCGTGGGCAGGATGACCGTCCAGCGTTTTATCCGCCTGACGGAACTGATACCGCCGATTTTGCAGATGGTGGACGAGGGGAAAATCGCCCTCACACCTGCGGTGGAACTGTCCTTTTTGAAGAAAGACGAGCAGGAAAATCTCTTTGCCACGATGGAGAGCGAAGAAGCAACGCCCTCACTCTCACAGGCACAGCGGATGAAAAGCATGAGCCAGAGCGGGCAGCTTGACATGGATATGATATTTTCCATTATGACGGAGGAAAAGGGAAACCAGAAAGAAACCTTGAAAATCAACACAAGCAAACTGAAAAAATACTTTCCGAAGGACACAACGCCGAAGCAGATGGAGGAAACCATCATCCGACTTCTGGAACGTGAGTTGCAGAGAAAACGGAGCAGGGACAGCCGCTAACCTTCTTTTTTCGGGAAGTAAATGCAGGAATTTGGAACAGAAGAAAGACAGAATTTTAAGGAGAATGAGGTAAGGAATGAAAGAAATCCAGTATGAGATTGTAAAGGAAATCGCCGTATTGTCTGCGAGTGACAGCGGCTACACAAAGGAAATCAATCTTATTTCATGGAACGGGAGAGAGCCGAAATATGACATCCGCAGCTTTTCCCCGAACCGTGAGAAGTGCGGAAAGGGTATCACGTTGAACGCTGATGAAGCAGCGGCACTCCTTGAAGCATTACAGAAAGAAGTAAACAGCGGGGATTGATGGTATCTGATTGACAGGGCGGGGCGTTTCCAGACGTTCTCCTGCCCTGTCTGGAAAGGAAGATTTAAGTATGGGCGAGGATAGGAAAACAACTGGAAGAAGAAAGCGTATTGTGCCAAAAGGGCAAGTACAAATGATTATCAGTCGAGAATATATCGGCACACAGACCGTTGCAGAAGCGTTTGTCCCGATTATCTCCGAGGATATTCGGAAGAAGATTGCCGAGGGCGACACCTTCGACAATGAGGGGCTGTCCGCTTAGAATGTACGCAATGGAACATGAAAACGTTAGGACAGATATGGAGGTTTTACAGTATGGCAGGAATAAGAACGGAGAACAAGATTTATGAAGTCGGCATTTACTGCCGCTTATCAAAGGACGATGGCACGGATAACGAGAGTGCGAGCATTGCGACACAAAAATCCATCCTCACGGATTATGTGAAAAGGCAGGGATGGCATTTAGCAAAAACGTATGTTGACGATGGCTACTCTGGAACAAATTTCCAAAGACCAAGTTTCCAGAATATGATTAAGGACATTGAAAACGGGCTGATAAACTGCGTGATTACAAAAGATTTATCCCGTCTGGGGAGGAACTATCTTGATTGTGGGTTATATCTGGAAGTCTTTTTCCCAGAGCATAACGTGAGGTATATAGCGGTCAATGACGGCGTGGACACCTTAAACAAATCCGCTATGGACATCACGCCTTTCCGCAACATCCTAAACGAAATGTATTCTGCCGATGTGTCAGTCAAGATAAAATCGGCGTACCGTGCGAGGTTTCAGCAGGGGAAATTCATGGGAACAACAGCCCCTTATGGCTATGTCAAAGACCCTGCCGACCACAACCATCTGCTGATAGATGACAAAGTTGCCCATGTGGTAAGGGAGATATTCGACCTTGCGTTAGCGGGCAACGGCATCGCCAAAATCCGCAAGCACATCAACAAACAGCATATCCTACGCCCTGCCGCTTATGCGGTGGAGCAAGGGGCAACAGGCTATGAGCGGTACTTTGAGGATAACGAGGAAAACCGTTATATTTGGAGCGAGAACAGCGTGAGGGGCATTTTAAGAAGCCCGATATATGCGGGCAACCTTGCAGGCTACAAGCGGATTGCAGCCAACATGAAAAGCAAGAAACGCCCCTCTAAGCTGCCCGAAGAATGGGAAGTGATACCAGACACCCATGAGGGGATAGTCACGCAGGAGGAATTTGACACCGTACAGCAGCTTATGACGAGCCGCAGGCGGGAGCAGAACGCAGGGGGATTTGAGAATATCTTTTCGGGCGTTATCAAGTGTGCGGACTGCGGCTATGCGATGCGGGCGGCGAGTGCCAACAGGAGGAAACGCCCCGACATCATCGACTGCGTACAATACACCTGCAATAATTATGGCAGATATGGCAATGTTATGTGTACCGCACACAGCATTGAAGCGAGGGACTTATTCAATGCCGTCCTTGCCGACATCAACCGCTTTGCGGATATGGCGGTCAATGATGAAAAGGCGGTCAGAGCCATAGAAAGGCGGCTCACGGAAACAGACCAGAGCAGGGCGAAATCATTAGAGAAAGAAAAGAAGAAGCTGAACAAACGCCTTGCGGAGCTTGACAGGCTGTTTTCCTCTCTCTATGAGGACAAGGTAATGGAGCGTATCACGGAGCGGAATTTTGAGATGATGTCGGGGAAATACCAGAAAGAGCAGCTTGAAATTGAAGCACGGCTGAAAGAGGTAACGGAAACGCTCAATGACAGCTATGAGAAATCGCAGGGCGTGAGGGACTTTCTATCCCTAATCCGCAACTATCAGGGGCTGAAAGAGTTGGACGCAACCATCATAAACGCACTCATAGACAAGATACTTGTTTCGGAACGTGAGAAACTTGCGGACGGGACAGTAAGGCAGGAAATCAAGATTTACTATAAATTCATCGGCTTTGTCGGTGAATTACATATCACACCCACAAAGCGGTGGACGGCGTTAAAGCCTAAAAATTGTACGGTGTGCGGTGTTGAATACGTCCCCAGCTCTGGAATATCAAAGTATTGTCCCGCTTGTGCTAAGAGGATACAGAGGGAGAAATCAAACGAGAGCAAACGCAGGAGTAGGGAGAGGAACCGAAGGGCATGTATTGAACTGTCCGCAAAAAATGACCGACTGATATTGAACAGCGGGAAGGGCGTATTATCCGCCAGGGGAATGAAAATGAGGAAGTCAATATTTATCGCTATGTAACAAAGGGTTCTTTTGATGCTTATTTATGGGGCATTGTAGAAACAAAACAGCGGTTTATCAGCCAGGTATTTACCAGCCGGGAACTGGCAAGGATCTGTGAGGATATAGATGAAACCGTATTAAACTTTGCAGAGATTAAAGCGGTAGCTTCCGAAAATCCCCTGATTATGGAAAAAATACAAGTAGATAATGAAGTGGCACGTCTGAGAATCCTGAAAACTGCACATGAAGGGAAACGGTTTGCCTTGCAGGATGCGGTTACGTTCCAGTACCCGAAAAGGATACAAAGTCTGGAGAAAGAACTGCAATCGCTTCAAAAGGATTTGGAGCGCAGGAACCAGGCTATGGAAGTACAGCCGGAGTTTGCAATCACTCTGCAGGGAAAAGTCTATGAGAAGCATAAAGAAGCAGGGGAAGTCCTGCGTGGGATTATAGAAGGTGTGACAGCTTTTACCAGGCACGAAGTCGGTATGTATAAGGGATTTCAGGTATTTGTCCAAAAGGATATGATGGGGCCGGTATTGTTCCTTCAGGGAGAGAAGGAATATAGTGTGGAGTTAAAAAGCAGTGACTCCGGCAACATGGTCCGTATAGAAAACCGCTTGAATGCCCTTGATAAAGCAGTGGAGGACGTTCAAAAAGAAATTCAGACCTGTGAAAATGAGATGAAAAATGCAAAACAGGAATATGAAAAGCCCTTCCCGTATGAGGAGCTTTTAAAAGAGAATATTACCCGGCAGATGGAGATTGATGCAGAACTGGAAATCAAGGACCAGGAGGAGTGTGTGGAAGTACAGGAGGAAACCAGAAACCTTCCATGCCAGACAGCGGTCCGGTAACGAAAAGTAGAAAAGGAGATCACAATATGGAATATAATATCAGAGTATATAAACCGGAATTGAAACAGGAAGAAGGAAAGATCAATAACCTGAGAGGGTTTGCTACCATTACTTTTGATGAGGACTTTTGTGTGAAAAGCCTTGCGATTAAAGAGTCCTCGAAAGGAAATCTGTATCTGGATATGCCCCGTTACAGGGATTACGAAACAGGGGAGTATGTTCCTTTTTATCGGTTTACCGATAAGGAATTTCAAAAGGAAGTGCTGGATACGGTAAGGGAAGCCTATGAAAATATGACGGAAACTAAAATAGACTGTAAGGGCAGTTGGGGAGAGGAAGAGCTGTATTACAATCTGAGTGTAAATCCGGTACAGGGAAGTAATACCTTTAAGGCAGATGTAGCCATTCGCCTGCAGGACGTGCTTGCAATTCAGCAGCTTCATGTGATCCAGGCGTGGAATGGAAAAACCTTTGTGGGTATGCCCCAGAAAAATTCTGCAAAAGGAGAACGGGAGGACATTGCCCATGCTGTCAATGCAGAATTTAAGGCAGATCTGGAAAGTGCAATTATGGACGAATACAATAAAAAGATGGAATATGCCAAAAGCCAGAAACAGCAGCGAAGAGGGAGATAGGAGCTATTTATAAAAAGACTGGTATTTTTGGAACAATAATGGTAGAATGAAGAAAATATCAGCATGGGAGGAAACAGTATGCCAAGACGTAAAAAAGTAGAAAATCTTTCTCTTGAAGAAATGCTTATGAAGACAGAACAGGAGATTAAAACAACAGAGGCAGAATTAAAAGACCTACGATTGAAAGCAAAAGAACTTAGGAAGAAGATTGAAGATAAACAGAAAGATGAAATCTTTAGCGCCTTACTTGCTTCTGGAAAAACAGTGGAAGAGGTCATGAAGTATTTAAAATCTGGGAATGAAGAAGAAAAGGCGGAATAAAGAAAAATGCTGTTACGGGCGATTATAAAAACCTGTAGCGGCATTTTTTTTAGTAATTTTTAAATCATTGTCTGATAGTGATGTTTCATTTTTCAGTATGGACATTTTTATTTTTTCTATAAATCCTATACATCTATAAGCCAATTCGAGAATTGTGATAGACAAAATTTGAGAGATAGAATGTTTATGATTTTCAGTAATGAATATTATCAGGATGCGACGGTCTTTAGGTATCAATCTGTATATTTGAAAAATGCAAATTGTTTGAAGGAACAGGAAATAAATTTTTCATCAAGACTACTAGAGCGTGTTTGAAAAACATTTGATTTTGTTTATTTTAACCAAATTAGAATAGACGCAATGCATATGAATCCCAGATAGGTAGCAGCCAGTTTGTCATAACGCGTGGCTATTCGGCGAAAGCCCTTGAGCTTGAGAAAATATTTTTCAACCAAGTGTCTTTCTTTATAGAGCCACCAATCACAATGTCGTTCGAATTTAGCACCCTTTCTGGAGGGAATTGTAGGCTCACCTCCACGTTCATAGATATAGTCCAGAAGCTGGTAACTATCATACCCACGGTCCGCTAGTGCATTACTTCCCTCTATATCAATATGTTCTAACACCGGAATCGCATAATTGATATCATTGCGCTGTCCTTCGCTGAGCATGACATACAAAGGATAGCCATAGGCATCTACGACCGCATGGATTTTTGTGCTGGCACCTCCCCTGCTGTGTCCGATTTCATTGGGAGGCCCCCTTTTTTTGCACCTGCACTATGCTGGTGCGCCTGTACGATGGAAGCGTCCAGAGACAATTCCTCGAGTTCAGCCTCCATGCTTAAAAGTCGGAAGAGATTATCGAGAATTCCGTCGTCAATCCATTTTCGAAAGCGGCTGTAAACGGTTTCCCAGGGACCATAGCGTTCTGGTAAGTCACGCCAGGGTGCACCACTGCGGGCAATCCACATAATCCCATTAAGGATAGTACGGTTATTTTTGCGTGGACGCCCCTGCTTCCCAGTATTTTCAGGAGGAAGTAAGTCAACAATACGATTCCATTCATCATCGGTTAATTCATATCGCCGCAACATAATAAACACCCCTTTTTCTTTATTTTAACATGAAAAAGGTTATAAAAACATATGTTTTGTGCAACTTTTAATTTTCAAACACGCTCTAGGGGAAAAAAAAAAGATTTTGAGTTATTTAGATGAAAGTTTTTTGGAGATGACAGCATAAAAATAAAAAAAAAATAAGTAAAACATATAAAAAATATATACTAAAATGATACTGTTATTACAATAGAACTAAATGTAAAAAAATGGAGGTAGCATAATGTGTAGAAAGAAAGCGTTGTTTGCTATATTGTGTATATGTTTTTCCTTAGTTGCTTGTGAAAAAAAAGAAGAATTCACAAATAACAAAATGAGTAGCGAGTATGCTCAAAATCAAGCGGATTATAATCAGAATAAAGTTAACGGTGATCAAATTCCGTCACAAAATGCTAAAACGGAGGGTACAGATGTTAACGATAATTCTGATTTACAGATAGATATCGAAGATGCCTTAGTTTATGGGAACGTGAGCCAATTGATAGAGAATGGCTGTATATTGCAAAAGGGAATAGAAAATGATGACGAGTATGCTGCTCCGGTAGGAGAGGAACAAAAACAGAAAGAGGAACAACAAATAATTTATGATTCGGATGTCACAGTTTTTGTTAAATATTATGAAAATGATGCATATGAAAAAGCAACTTTAGAGGATATAAAAAAGAATACATTTATATATGTATTTGGAGAAACTGGGAATAATAATAGTATTATTGCGGATCAAATTGTCATTTTGAGAACAACAGTAAAATAATAGGAAGTGATTAATCGTGTTTTTTTTGAATAGAGCATTTAAGTACATTGTTCGTAAGAAGAGTCGTACATGTATTTTAATTTTGGTATTAATAGTAGTTAATATTTTAAATATTACTATGTTGACAATTAGAAAGAATACTAGTTCTTTGCAAAATGAGATTAAGCAGGATACGCAATCTAAAATAGTCATAGAGAAGAAAAATAATTGTGATATTTCTGCAGAAGATGTTTATTATGTAGAACAGAATAGTGAAGTGACAAGTATCAATAAAATTAGTCTGCAATATGCTTATCCAAATAATTTTAATAACTTTAAAGGCAAGATAGAGGATAATTCAAGAGAAAAAATGGTTACATTGTATGGATATGATGACTTGTCAAAAGATAGTAGATTTGCAGAGTTAGAAATGAAACTGATGAAAGGTGAATTGATAAGCAGCAAAAGTAAAAATGAGATTGTGGTTAATCAGAAATTAGCAGAAGAAAATTCCTTAGGTATAGGAGATAAATTAGTTTTTGAAAATGCCGGTAAAATTGTTGAAGGAACCATTTGCGGTATATATGAATCAAGTGTTCAGGATAAACAGCCGGATACCATGATTTCTTTTTATAGAATAGAAAACATTATATTTGTCAGTCAAGATATTGTTCATGAACTAAATAATAAAGACGTATATAGTAAAATCGTTCTATATCTTGCAGAACCAGAAAAAATTAAAGATGTAGAACAACAGATGATGGATTACTTTGGGGAAAATGCTGAAGTCAGTATATCCGATAGTATGTATCAAAAAGTACAAATGCAGTTGCAACAGCTTGAACGAATCAGTAATTTAGTTTTATGGGGTATTACTCTTATTACTTTTGCTGTAATTACTTTGCTTTACTGTATTTGGATTCGTGATAGAAAAAAAGAAATCGGTGTTTTTTTGAGTTTGGGATATACAAAAAGAAACATATTTTTTCAAGTATTTACAGAATCAGAAATTCTATTATTCATATCAGTGATTGTAGGTTTATTTTTAAGTGGTAAAATTGCAAATCTAATAATGAATATTTTTAATGACGCACAGGTTTCAAGAATAAATTTAGATACAACGATAAATTTTAAAGTTGCATGTCAGGTTTTTGCTTTTGGAACCGGGATTATTCTTGTTGCTATATTAATTGCTACACTAAGTTTATTTTTAAAAAAACCAAGAGAAATTCTAGCAGAAATGGAGGATTAAATTCATGGGGCTTATACAACGAGCCATTCTTTCCGTATGGAGAAAGAAAATCAAAACATTATTGTTTTTAATTATAATTGTTGTTATTGCTTGTTTTGAGTTTGCAATAGGTTCAACAAAAAATGCACAAATTATTATTCAAAATTCAGCTCAGGCTGCTTCACAAAAAAGTTTTAGAATAGAGTTGAATCTTACTGACTATAGACAACGTTTAATGGACATACCTGTAACCAAATTACCAAATGGAGCAACTTTGTCTACAATGCCTGATAATCAGTTTGGATCTGTATTAATGGAGGACGTTCAACGAATAGCTGAAGCAGAGGGGATTCAATCTTATAATATTACTACTGCGACTTTTGCTGTAAATCCATATAATTTTAAAAGGATAGAAGATAGTGAAGCTGACCAATATAATGACCCGCAAGCTGTAACTTTAAGAGGAAATCTGAATATGGAAAAAGATAAGGATGTGTTAAAAGGAAATCTGGAGTTGAAAGAAGGTCGCTGGGGAAATGAAAAGGATTTAAATGTCTGTGTTATATCTGATGAGATTGCTCAAATGAATAATTTGAGTATTGGTGATAAACTAGAATTTAACGATTATAAGGATAGAGAAAACTCAAATGTATATACAGCGGAGATTATTGGAATATATCTAAATGCAAAGTCAATAGATGCTTTAATGCCAGGCGATACATATCGGGGGGAAAATATAATTTTCACCGATTTGGATTTTCCGGAAAAGGTTACTCAAACGCCAGGAGACCCACTATATCAATATGCAACTTTTTATACCAAATCAGGTCATGACTATAATCAGGTAAAAGAGAATATAAAAAAAATAAATATAAATTGGAAGAGATATGATTTAATTGATGATAGTGGTGCCGTTGAACAACTTAGCGAAAACTTTGGTAATATTTCTGAAATAGGAAATATATTATTCATAATTTGTACGGCGTCAGGAGTGATAATAGTATTTTTGAATTTTTTATTCTGGGTTAAGCAACGACAGAAAGAAATTGGTATTCTTATTTCGTTAGGAAAAAGTAGACTTGAAATTATAGGACAGTTTTTAACAGAGGCAATTTTAATTGCTTGTATTGCTTTTTTTATATCAATCTTTATATCACCTATTGTTGCAGAGAATATGAGTAACTATATTGTAATGGAGCAAAATAATCAGAATAGAGAAAGTAATCAAGTACTATCAGAACAAATTGAGGGACCAACCAATTCAGATGAGATAAGTGAGAAACTGGGGGCTGTGGATGTGCAAGTGACACCTATAATGTATGCAGAAAATTTTCTGCAAATTTTCATAATAATTATTGGTGCAATTATATTAATGAGTTTTTCTATAATGAAGAAGAAGCCTAAAGATATATTATATGCGAGGTGATTGATATGATATTAGAGTTAAAAAACATTTATTACAAATATAACAATAAAGATAAATATATTCTGGACAATATTAATCTTTCTTTTGATAAGAAACAAATGTATGCAATCTTGGGTGCAAGTGGAGCTGGTAAAACAACCTTACTTTCATTATTGGCAGGACTTGATTTACCTACTAGCGGAAAAATTGTTTATTCAGGAGAAGAAGTTAATAAGCATACATTAAATTTGCACAGAAAGCGGCATATATCTCTGGTTTTCCAGAATTATAATTTGATTGATTATTTAACTGCAGAAGAAAATGTTTGTTTAGGCGGTAAAACTGATGCCCATAAGTTACTTGAAGCAGTAGGGATTATACCTGACGAGTTTAAAAGATTTGTTACTCAGCTTTCTGGTGGACAACAACAAAGAGTAGCTATCGCAAGAGCGTTAGCTAGTGATGCAGAAATTTTATTGGCGGACGAACCTACAGGTAATTTGGATAAAAAAACGGAAACAGAGATTATTAATTTATTATATAAAAGTGCACATGAAATGGGGAAATGTGTAATAGTTGTAACACATAGTAGTATTTTAGCTGAACGTGCAGATCAAATTGTAAAACTGGAAGATGGTAAGGCATATAAAGTCAAATAAGTAGCAGATAGCAACGTTGGGAGACGTTGCTATTATTATACCTATAATTATACCCACTATATGAGTGAACACATACCAATAATGTGAGTAATTTGGAAAAGAAAAAAAGTTACGATATACATATTGAATAATAGTGAGGTATATAACATGGGAAATCGTTTACAACTTTTAAGGAAAACTCGTAACTTGACACAAGAAGTGGTTAGTTCTGAATTAGGAATCTCTCAACAAACATTGAGTAGATGTGAAACAGATATTACAACATTACAAATTGATTTGCTTTACAAAATTTCTCAGTATTATAATGTTTCTACAGATTATGTATTGGGGCTTTCAGATAGTAAATGGACAACCGAGCAAAGTGTTATGTTAAATCAATGTATTTCGAAATACCAGGAGTTTTTTGATGCATTTGAAACATTGGATGAATATGATAAAGAGTTAATAAGAGGTTTGATTGCGCAAATGAAGAAATTAAAAAATAGAAAAAATAACAACATAGGATAAAGTTTCTTCTTCATTTTCGCTTTATGAGGATAAGAAAATGATTAAATTTGCAATTTTGTCAATGAATAACAATATTTCTGGCTGGCTAGATCAACATATTAGTATATTAGGTAAAAAGTATTATATTGATTTTGATATAGATGTTTTTGTGGGAATTGAAGAAGTTGAAAGGGCAATTGACGAGGAAAATGGTTATTATGATATTATAGGATTAGATACAAAAATAAAAAAAGTATGAATATTGAATTTATAAAAAAGATAAGGACTACAAATGAAAAGACAATTATAATTTTTTTAATAAAACAAATAGACGATATAAAAATTTGCTTAGAAATTCAGCCTTTTTTGATTTTGAGGAAACCATTTAGTCAGGAAGAGTTTGAAAAAGATGTACTTGCTGCTTATAAAAAGTTAATTACAACATCAGTATTTTTTGAATATAAATTCAATAGAGCTTTTTTTAAAATATCGTTGAAGGATATTTTGTATTATGAAAGTGATAAGAAAACCATTTTTATCAATACAACATTTGGTGTAAAGCAAATATATGGTAAAAAACTTGATGATATTGAAGCCGAATTGAATAAGTCGAAATTTACCTTTCTTAGAATTCATAAATCGATATTAGTTAATACTCTTTTTATTACGAAAATTACAAAAGGGCAGGTATTTCTCCTAAATAATGTATCATTGCCTATGAGCGAAAGTGGTTACAAAAATATTCAAAATAGGTTAGATGGGGGAATCAGTGTAATATAGTTATCTGGTAGTAAATTCTGGTATTAATACAACTAAATAATTATTTGTATTAATTATGCAAAATAAGTGAACATATTTTTCGAAGAAAAAAATTTTATAAATATAGTGTTTTATCGAATTTACTATGTACAACGATATTTTTTTATTAGTATTAGCTATACAGTATAGCAGAATCGACTAACTTATGCGTGCATGATACATCTGCAGGAAGATCATCTATCTGATTTTGGAAAAAAATTGAAAGAGAAAATCAATACACTCCGGTGTCATATAACGGATAACTATAATCATAGAAGAGCTGTGGAATTATTCTTTTCGCTGAATATCTACCACATACGTTGTGCCATAGTGCCACACAACAAGTTCAAATCAATAGCAGTTTATATGTGAATTGTCAAAGTGTTCCGGTTACTAGAAAGTAGCCGGATATTTTTCTGCCAGAGGTTGATATTTAGTAGATCCAAAGTAAGCGCAAAATATTGCTACGCTGCCCATGAATCACGCTTGCACCAAAATGATAGATGCAAGCGTTTTACTCTATGTTTAGTTTTGACAGTTCGCTTTCGCAGTCTCGCTCCATGGGGCAAGCTGTTCCAGCTGTTCATCTGACATTTTAGCGTCTGGCCGCTGTGATAAGAGGTATGTCAGATATTTGTAGGTATTCAGGTCATTCGCTTTTGCCATCTCAACCATTGTATACACAATAGCGCTAGAGGCAGCTCCCTTCGGACTGGCACTGAACAGCCAGTTTTTCCGGCCAACAGTGAATGGTCTGATTGCATTCTCGCTAAGATTATTGGATAAACTGCAATGACCGTCTTCCAGATAGGTCATCAGGGTGTCTTTCCGATTTTGGGCATAGTTCACCGCTTTCGCCAAACGGGTTCCCTTATTTGGACGCTGTTGATCCAGCCAATTCCAGAATGCCTCCAGTATCGGCTTCTCCTTTTCAAGACGGAACTGTTTTCTCTGCTCCGCAGTATGATTTTTTGCTTTTGAGTACCGCTCACAATCAAACAGCTTGGAGCAGAACTGTACTCCCTGCACTGCCGGAAGGCTGTAATCATACTCTTTCCCTTTCGGTATGGCATCTGTGAAGTAACGTCTCACATGTGCCCAGCAAGAGCAGCGTTTGATATCCGGCAGATTGTTATAACCCTGGTATCCATCAGTCTCCAGATATCCGCTGAACCCCTGCAAGAAAGATGCTGCATGGAACTTTGCCCTTGTCTCTGTGTAATGATAGAGCAGGATCGGCGAAAGCCCATCTTCTCCACTGCGGAAGAGCCACATCCAGGAACCTGTTTCAGGATTGCGCTCCGGCTCATTCAGTACCTGAACCCGGGTTTCATCTGCCATCAGATATTTACGCATCCGTAACTGACGGTGAAAATAATCATAAACATGACAGAGGTAATTCTCGGCACAGTAAATGATCCAGTTAGCAAGCGTAGCCCGGCTTAATGGGACACCCAGCTGCTTCCATTCCGATTCCTGCCGGTTTAATGGCAGGCCATTCTGGTACTTCTGGTGCATTGCCCATCCTACAACGGATTCCGATGCATAACTTTCTGGGATCAATGGTTCCTGGACAGGCGCTTTGACAAATGTCTGATCATCCGGGTGTTCCTCTGATATGGCACATTCCGGGCATTTATAGGTTTCACGATAGATATTTACTACTTTCCCTTTGGCAGGGGTAAACCGGAATTCATGGCGGACGAATTCTTTCCCAATACATTCCATCTGTGTTCCGCAGGTTGGACAGTTCCGCTCCTCCTCCGGAAGAGAAATGATCTCGTCGCAGGAAGGAACATTTTTAAAGAGATCTGCATGTGTCCGTCGTGCTTTTCGCTTATGTTCCGGAACAGTGATGTCATCAGGAAGTTCCTGTTTCCATGTCGGATCTGCTTCCTGCTCGGCTTCATCAAAAAGATTCAGCTGACCATCGATATCTTTCCGTTTTTCACTGGAAGTACCAAAAAGCTTCTTCGTGAGATATTCAATCTGCTGACGAAGGTTTTCTTTTTCCAGACGGTCTGCTTCCAATGTTTTTTGTAAAGACTGGATCAGTTCTGTCTGTGTGGAAATCGTCTTATTCAGTTGGTTGATCAGGTCCTTGTACGCGAGGATTTTTGAATCTTTTGAATTACCGGCCATATGTTTTCTGCTCCTTTTTCACTGCTCTTATTATACCATAAAAAGCAATGAAAAAGAAGCAGAAAACCCAGTATTTACAAGGGATTTCAGACATGATATAGGGTGAGAACCCCCTCCCTTTCTGTTGGTTGGCATAGATGTTTTACGCGATCATTCCGTAGGTTTGAATGCCTTTGGCTGTTCGATTTCAAGCCCGGACATGAGCCAGTCGAATTGCTGCCAGGTCAGTTGCTTTACTTCCAGCTGATTTCTGGGCCAGCGGAACCTGCCCTGGACTTCCATGCGTTTATACAGCAGCACAAATCCGTCAGACTCCCAGAGCAAAGCTTTGATCCTGTCACAACGTTTTCCACAGAAAAGATACAGGGCACTTCGCCTTGGATCCATATGGAGTTGATCCTCTACAATAGCACACAGCCCGTCAATGGATTTCCGCATATCCGTTCTGCCTGTTACGATATAGATTTCATCGGCGGCTGTGATATCCCCTAACATTCCAACTCCTTCACAATGCGGAGCGTTTGAGCCAGAAGCTGAGGATCTGTTCCATTTGGTATTGTTAGATGGAAGCTTCCTACAGACAGCTTCATTGGCTCTGCTACGGAAAGGTTATTTCTTTCCGTAGCTACCGGAATCACATTGAATGGCTGTTCATATGGGAGCGGGTCAGTATCATGAAAATCCATTCTGACAACTTCCTGGCTTTCCGGTGCACGATAGCTGCGTCCGGTTGACGCTGGCAAATCCACACAACCTTTCTGACGCAGCCTTTTTACCCAGTTGTAAAAAGTCCCCGGTTTGATGTCGTGTTCCACACACCATTGATGATCGGTCAATCCACTTTGACGGCATTCCATGATGAGACGGTATTGTTCTTCGGCAGGTATTCTTTTGCTTCTCATGAGCACACCTCCATAAATCGGATAGAGTAAAATGCTCGCATCTATCATTTCTGGCAAGAGAAGATAAAGTGAAATGCTTGCATTTTCTAATGATTATTATGGAATGATTTTTAGGGCAACACAATCCGTCGAATTATTTTGCGCTTACCATTGATTGGGTACTTTAATAGTATTCGAGAATTGGGTGGTGCAGTGCGCCTTCTTGACGACGATATAGCAAGCCGTATTCGTGTTGTAAAGAATAAATATAATAGCTCAGAACAGAGGTATCTCAGTTTTGAGGGAAAGAAGGAAATTACATCTCGCATACCTTCATGGGATATTGCGCAGATTCTTGAAAAGTTAGCAATTTCTTATGATAAAAACAAGGAGAAGCAAGGCTGTTATGATGTTGTTATTGCAACTAATATGATAGCGGTAGGTATGGATGTTGACCGTTTAGGACTTATGTCAGTTGTAGGTCAGCCAAAGCAGAACTCTGAATATATTCAGGCAACAAGCCGTGTGGGTCGACAGCATCCTGGAATTATTTTTACTGTTTATAATCCTTACAGACCAAGGGATTTGTCTAATTATGAGAATTTTGTTGGTTTCCACTCACAGATGTATAGATATGTAGAAGGAACTACAGCAACGCCATTTGCGGCTAGAGCTAGAGACAGAGTATTACATGCATTGGTAGTTTCTTTACTAAGATTACAGGTAGAGACGATGGCTGATAATGGTGGAGCATCAAACATTAATGATATTTCTGATGAACAAATCAAAGATATAAAAGACAAAATTCTTGAGCGAGTCAAGATAACTGCACCATCGTCTTATGTAGATACAGAGAAAGAAATGGATGAGTTTATCAATACTTGGAAGAACATTGCAAAAGACGAAAAGCTATATTATTTTGTTCCAGCAGTAGCTGATGATAAGAAGAGGCTGCTTACATACTATGGCGAATATTATGGAGACAAAGAAAAACCAACACTAAATTCTATGCGTGATGTTGAGCAATCATCAACAGTTTTTTATTGGGAGGGTGTCTGATGAATTTTTATAAAAAATTGGGCGAGATTCGTCCGAATCAGTTAATAACTACATATGGACCAGGCTCGATAATGGATGCTGTAAATGATTCATTGACAGTTTTAGATATAGAGTACTGGGATACTAACAATATTGGTAAAGAAATTAGAGATGCAAGATTGGCTAGTTATATGAATGTTCGACGATTCTTTATGCCAAAGACAGGTGGAAAAGAGGATATTCCAGTTGTGTCATTTCCATACTACCATGTGTGTTCAAAGGGAACATGTAAATTTTTATTTGATATGAGAGATTATTTTGATATGGACCAGTACAAAAAGAATCAAGGTGAAGTGAAATGCCCTAAGTGTGGATTTCCAGCATACCCTTCGAGATTTATAACAGTATGCGAAGATGGGCATATGGACGATTTCCCTTGGAGATGGTGGGTACATCATGGAGAAACAAGTTGTAAAGAAGATATGTACCTAAAATCAATGGGCAATACTTCATCACTTGCAGAACTCCGTGTTGAGTGTAATTGCGGTGCAAGGAGAGTTATGTCTGGAGCAATGCAGAAGGAAAAATTTGCTGGTCTATGCTGTTCAGGAAACCATCCGCATAGACCAGGAGCAAAGGCGAAAATTTGTAAGAAGAGTGTAATACCTAGCCAGCGTGGTGCATCTAATGTGTATTTTACAGTCACAAGAAATGCAATATCAATTCCACCTTGGACAAATCCTATTAATGATATCATGGGTGCACAAAGAGCAACTATTGAAACATTGGTAGAGGCTATGGGAGAAGAGGCAGGTCTTTCATTTGCTTATCAGAAGTATTTTGGAGATAAATATTCTTATGAAGACTTTAAAGCGGCCTATGATAGATTAAGCCAAAATATCAAAGAGTTTACTGAACTTAAAGAAATGGAGTATGCAGCTATTACGCATCATGAGGATGTCGAGTATCAACATGATGTTAAGTACTTCAAAGCAGAAGAAGTTGCTTTGAGTGAAAGTTTAAAAGAGTATATTTCTAGGATTATTAAAATACATAGATTACGTGAAGTACGAGTTTTGACAGGTTTTACAAGATTGGAAGCACCAGAACCAGAAGTGGATGAGCAGTCACATATCGTAAAATTGAAGTGCTCTTCGGGAGAAAAATGGCTTCCGGCAGTCGAAATCAATGGTGAAGGTGTATTTATTGAATTAAATAAGGAAAAAAAAATAAACCAGTGGATGCAGATAGAGACTGTGAAATCTCGTTCTGATAAATATGAGGAATGTTATGCAGCATATTGTCAGAAAAAAGGATGGGAGAATTTTAAACCAAGAAATGCAGAGTATGTGTTGTTACATACACTTTCACATATGTTGATTAAGGAAATGTCTATGCAGTCAGGATATTCATCATCTGCATTACATGAACGTATTTATAGTAGTGAAAATATGTGTGGAATTTTAATTTACACAGGTGCGGCGGATAAGGAAGGTTCACTAGGTGGACTTGTTGAACTTGGCGAAATGAATAAGTTTTTGCCACTTTTAAAAGGGGCATTGGAGAATGGTTTAACATGTACAACAGACCCAGAATGCTTTATGAAGAATCCGACGAGTGAGAGATTAAATGGGGCTGCCTGTCATTCTTGTACTATGATATCAGAAACTGCATGTGAAAATGGTAACCGCCTACTTGATAGAGCATTAGTTGTACCGGTACCGGAGCATGAGGAAATGGGATATTTCAGAGAATTGGTGAGAGATTTATGTGGAATACAAGTGTAAAAATCGAATATATCGCAGGTCTGATTGTAGATGCACTTGAAAATTATTCTGTTAATAGAGAGAATGCACAGTTTCGTCTTGTGATTGAAGAACTTAGAAATCATTTTACTAATTGTTCTGAACAAGAGATAACAGATATAATCAGCCTTTGTATGAAGATGTATTCGTCAAAGAAAATTGAACACGCAGAACTTGTTCTTACTGCACCAGATTCATTCCGTGTGAAAACATTAAGAACCAAAGATACAATGCGTAATATGATAGAGAATACGGAAAAGAGTCTTACTATAACTGGTTATTCAATCTCAGATTATTTTGCCGAAATGCTCGATGTTATTATTAAAAAAAGCCAGCAAGGAGTATATGTTCGTATATATGTAAATGATATAGAAAAGCAGAAAGAAGCACTTGACAGGCTGATGTCATATCGTTCGAGATTCTTACAGATATATGAATATCAAAAGCAAGAAGATGACAAGATGGCAGCATTGCATGCGAAACTTATTGTATCAGATGTAAAGAAATCACTGGTGTCGTCAGCTAATCTTTCATATCACGGAATGCAAGGAAATATTGAAATGGGATTCTTGATTGAATCCCATGATAAGGCAAAGCAGATAGAGGAAGTTATGAAAGAAATGGTAAGAATGAAGGTGTGTGGAAAATATCAATGAATTTTATACATTTTGAGTAATGCGAGGAAGAGAAAGTATGCCTATGTTTGATATACCGGAAGAAATAGATGAAATAAAAATAAAAAAAGATATAAATGATTTTATGAGAAAAATCCAAGAAGAGACAAAACCAGAAAAATGTATTCTTTGTGGAAAAGAACAGACTAGTTTTTGTAATTCTCATTCTGTACCTAAAATGGTGCTCAAGAATATTGCCAAAGCAGGTAAACTATATCATGCAAATAAGTTGATTGAAATACCTGTTGTAGACAAGGAAAAAGGTATAAGTAATTCGGGAACTTTTTATTTTATTTGCTGAGATTGCGATAGTAAGCTGTTTCAAGAGTATGAAAATGTAGATGCCTTACAAGAAATACCGACAGAAAAAATGCTGGCAGAAATAGCATTAAAGGATATTTTGCTAATGCTTTCTAAACGAAATCAGGAAAAAAGAATATATCAAAAAGGAAAACAGAAAGGTATTTTGCAAAATGTTGAAGTAATGGAAGAAATACAGCAACTTGATAATAAAGATTATATGGATGAATTGAATTTATATAAGGATGTTTTGTATAAGAATTCTTGCAATAATTTTAAGATTATCATGTGGAAAAAAATTCCATATGTAGTTCCGATTGCAACACAAACATTAGTAGCATTACCAAAAGATACAGAAGGTATTGAGATAAATAATATTTATGATATGAGACCAGAGGTAAGGATGCAAAACATTCATATAGGTGTGTTTCCGATGAATGACTATTCGATTGTTTATGCTTTTTATCATAGACGAGATAGGTTATATCGAAGACTGCATCATCAGATGAATTGCATGTCTCTTGCGAAGAAACTAGAGCTTATTAATTACTGGATTTTTAAATATACAGAGAATTATTATATATCACCCGAAATACAGATTGTGATAGATAAAGATGATAAATTAAAAGAACTGAGTAGGGAAAACAATGGAATGCCTAATCTTGGTTATGTTACAACGATGGATTTTCTGTTTCATAAGGATGAGATAAAACCGAGTGAAGTTACTAATCTATTAAGAGAAATGTATGCAGTAAAGAAATAAGGGATAACTATGGAAGATAATTTGGGCTGTGAAATAGAAAATTTTTTGATGTTGGACCATAACAGGACTTATTGGAATTATTAAAGCGATTATATAGATTTTTAGTGTTAGTTGTAAATGAACGTATGATGAGTAAGTATGTTCATAAGTACCTGACACCTTGAATTATTAATATTCAAAATGATATTGGATAAAAATATGTTTAGGAAAGAAAATTTTAAGTTCAATTGATAGAAATACACTTATTGTTATAATTTAAATAAAAAAGAAAGCAGGTGCAACACATGAATATGCAAGAGTTAAAGGAACTCATTTACCAAGGCGAAAAAGTTGATATAGAGTGCAAAAAAGCAGAAAAAAATGTACCAAAATCTGCGTATGAGTCATATTCTGGATTTGCCAATACAAAAGGTGGATATATCATACTTGGAGTAAGAGAAGATAAAACAAAGACTGATCCGAAGGAACGATTTATAATACAAGGAATAGAGGATGCGCCTAAGCAGAAAGAAGATTTTTGGAATACAATTAATGGGAATAAGGTGAATATAAATCTATTAACAGATGATGATGTAAAGATTGTCGAAGATGGCAGTATAAGTCTAATTGTGATTCATGTTCCTAGAGCTGATTTTAATATGCGTCCGGTATATGTTGGTGAAAATCCATATAAGGGAACATATAAAAGAAATCATGAAGGCGATTATCATGCGACAGAGCATGAGATTAGAGGAATGATAAGAGATCAAAATCCAGAGGGCAATGATAATCAAATAATTGAGTATTATACAATGGATGATATTGATAAAGAAACATTAAGAAAATATCGTCAGATTTTTGAAATCAGAAATGATGGTCATGTATGGAATGCTTTAGATGACAAGTCTTTTCTTGAAAAGTTGGGTGGCTATAGGAAAGATAGAAAAACTGGAGTAGAAGGCTTGACATTAGCAGGACTTTTGATGTTTGGTACAGGACAGGCTATCAGAGAACGCTTTGATAATGTTTTTATGGACTATCGTAATGAGAGTCAAGTGACAGCAGATATTCGCTGGAATGACAGAATTACCTATGATGGCACATGGGAAAATAACCTGTTTAATTTCTTTACCAAAGTAACACCTAAATTAACGGAGGACTTAAAAAAGCCATTTAAATTGGAAGGTGGCGTTCAGCGTATAGATGATACTCCGGTTCACAAAGCAGTTCGTGAAGGTTTTGTAAATATGATTATTCACGCGGATTACTTAATGGATGCAGGTGTGCTAAAGGTAATTAAGAGGTCAGACTCATTTGAATTTACAAATCCGGGAATTTTGAAACTTCCGCTTGAGGATATTTATCGTGGAGGCAATTCAAAGTCAAGAAATCCTCATATGCAAACTATGCTTAGATTGGTTGGATTTGGCGATAATGCTGGCTCAGGATTCCCGACAATTCTTGCTGTGTGGAAGTCAGAAGGATGGATAAAACCAGAATTGATAGAAGATACCAATCTTGATCAGGTGACACTTGTGATGAAGATGGAAAAGGAATCTGATGATAAATCAGCAGAAAAATCAGCAGAAAATTCAGCAGAAAATTCAGCAGATTTAAAAAACAGGGAAGGAATGGCGTTATCAGAAAGGCATCAGCAGATTTTAGCCATTATGGAGGCTGGTATTGAATATAGTACGGAACAGGTGGCAGAAAAGATAGGTTTAAAAGGTCCAAGGACAAGACAATTATTAAACGAATTAGTGAATAAGGAGTTATTGGCTTGTATTGGAACAACTAAAAGAAGAAGATATATTAAGCCTGTGGATTAAAAAATTTCAGTCTTATTATTGCTAAATATGAAATGCTGATAGATGATGGCTTGCCGATAATAGATAGGTGGTGGATAAGTGACAAATTCAGAAAAGCTGTTGAGTTCTTTTTCGGAAAATTATTTTTATAAAGAACTTGTGTATGCAGATTTAAAATTTACTCCTATAGGTGGAACAGAAATAGAGTTAGCAGATTTGATAATAAATCTCGAAGATATTATTCTTGCGATTCAACTAAAGGAGCGGAATGAAAAGGATAGGACGCAGGACAAAAATATAGAAGAGAAGTGGCTGAAAAAGAAATGCAAAAAAGCTAAAGAACAGATAAAGGATACGATTTCATATATTACTAGTGAAAAAGTCTCTTTTATAAATGCCAGGGGAAAGAAAACAATAATTAATCCGAATGCAGAGGTTGTTCCACTAGTGGTTTTTGAGAATGATAGTATTTCTGAATATGAACATTTACTTCGAAACCACACTAATGACGGCTTGGCAGTTAATTGTATGTCGATATATGATTTCAAACTTATGTGCAAGCAGTTGCTGTCCCCAATTGAAATCATTGAATATCTCAAGTGGAGGGAAGTGTTTTATAAGAATAATGGACCGATTAATTTGCTGATTACAGAAACTAATAACGGATTTGTTTTAAGTAAACCACAGAAGAATGAAAATTTGGTACAGCAATATTTATATGAAAAGTATGGAGAAAATGCGATATACGAAGACAGATTGTATTATGAACTTTTTAGGCAATATGTATTAGTTTTATATGAGCATAAGGAAATTGAATCGGAAATTAATGGATGTTATGAGGTAATAAAATTTTTGGCACATTTGTTTCGTGACGAAATTAAATGTTTTGTTGAAAGAACAGAAAAAGCACTTTTAATTGCAAAAACCAAGAAGTTCAATTTGGTAGGTACATTACGTAATGTACAGAAAGAATATGCTATAGTATTTACAGCAACGGAGCAGATACCATCTGAAAAACTGTTACCTGTAGTTTTTGAAAAACAAAAAGTTCATACCTTATTACAGGTAATAACATATTGGGTTAATGATAATGAGTATATGATAGACTTTGTTTTATGGCAGGGATAATAGAGAAGATTAATTATTGAAATAGAGAGGTATACAAATGGATAATGAACTTATATGCAATAAGCTTATAAATCAATACTTGTTACGAGGCAGAAAGTTTGTAGAATATGCTTGCTTTAGATATGGATATTATAATGCTCAAATAAGTGGCAAAATTGGAAATGGATTTGTTGATGATTTTCAATATTTTGTTTTTACAAAGAGTATTAAGAGTTTAGGCTCAATAAGAGAATTACTAAGGCTTGGACATGTTGAAGATGTATTTATTATTCTTAGAACATCATTTGAAGGATATATAGCAAGTAGATATATAGATGAAGAATATAATACTGATATATTGAATGATTTTATTTTCATTCCTCAATTGATTGCGGCAAGAAAAATTATTTATCAAAATGGAAAAGCAGTAGAAAGAGGAACTCAGGAAATTATTGAATATATACAAAGGAATCCATCTGACATGAAACTTGGAAGAGATAAAAGGTATTTTTATGATTTTTATGCTTTTCTGTGTAATTATGCACATTGCAATTTTTCAATAATAAATGAATTTATTGATGATGGACAGTTTTCTTGTGATAAATCAGATAATATTTATATGGCAAAAGTTATGACTCTATTTGTGTATATAAAGTTGTTTGAAAGTATTGTAACTGTTGAAGGAGAAGATTTTTTGAATTCAAGAGAAGAAAAAGAATGTTATAAATTGGTTAGAGAATCTACAAAGTTTATATATGATAGACTGGAAGAGTTTTCAAAGTATAACTGTAAAACAGCGAGTGATGAACTTAATAGGCATATGCGAAATATGTTTAAGAATATGAGAAGTTCACTTAAAGAAGAAGTAGGAAGTATAAAAAAGGATTTTTTGTAAGAAAGATATTTATTATAAAGAATAGTTAAGTGTTTACTTGAGAATTTCATTAAGAACAAAGCAGAGACAGGCACGCTTGACATACTAGCGTATTCTTGTTATTAAATAAACAACGACTTAACCACAAAATCTGCTGTTAAGCCGTGACAAATATTATAGAAGATTTAAACAAGAGGAGAGACGGAGATGCGGATGAAGCAGTAGAAGCTTTTATCAATGAAACACTGGAGTATAATCCGGATGTGAAATGTTCTCATCACGAGCACAGCCACGGGGAAGGACATACATGTGGCGAGCATGGATGTGGAAGCCATAGCTGTCATTAAGAAAAATAGCAAAAAATAATAATACAAAAGAATGTGTCAAGGTAATGGAGAAAGGCAACTGTTGACTTTTGCCTTTTAGCGTGTTAAAATCGAGAGTGTAGAAAAACAAAGACGTTTTGCAGTCATTATTGCAAAGCGTCTTTTTATTTTATCAGCAGTGATAAAGAGTGTGCGGTAAACAGATAATACAGAAAAGGAAGAATGCTTTATGAAAGAATTGTTATTTTTGCTTGTATTGTTTGTTTCTAATGTTATTCAGGCTATCACAGGGTTTGCCGGTACGGTATTGGCGATGCCGCCTTCCGTTTATTTGCTTGGGCTGGATCATGCAAAGGTGGTCCTGAATGTTATGGCCTGGCTGTCCGGACTGATGATCGCAGTGACCGGATATCGACATATAAACTGGAAAGAATTGCTTAAGATGTCTGCGGTCATGTTGGTTGGAATGTTTGCAGGGATACAGATCTGCCGGATCGTGAAATCTGAAAATATTCTTTTGACAATATATGGAATCATAATCGTCGTAGTTGCATTAAAGAATCTGTGCATCCATACAGAGAAAAAACTTCCGGATCTCATTTTGTGGATAGTTCTGATCCTGGCAGGGATAATTCATGGTATGTTTGTATCAGGAGGGGCGTTACTTGTGATCTATGCAACACAGGTACTGAAAGAAAAAGAAGAATTTCGTGCGACAGTGGCCCCTGTATGGGTGGTGCTGAATTTTTTTCTGATGGTTACCCAGTTCAGGAGCGGCCTGGTTGGAACGGCAGATATTCGACTGATCTGTATCAGTATCCTGCCATTACTTATAGCTACATGGTTAGGTAAAAAGCTGGTATGTAAAGTATCTCAGAAGGTATTTCTGAATCTGACTTATATACTGCTTCTGATATCTGGAGTATCTTTGATCGTCTGATGCAGTTGATCACAGGAAGCTGCGGTGGAGAAAGGTGTATAAATATGGCAGTAACATTGCGTGAGATCATAAAACAGGTACAGCATCTGGAGATGAAGCTGGTAGCAGGTGAGACAGGACTGGATCATGAAGTGTCATGGACGCATATGGTAGACAGCGACACGATTTCTGCATTTCTGCAGGGACAGGAGCTTACTTTTACAACTGGATTAGGATTGAATGAAAATCTGACTCTTCTTCGTCTGGTAAAGGAAGTATGGCGAAACAAAGCCAGTGGAATCGTGATCAATACAGGGCCTTATATCAGTGAGATCGGACAGGATGTTATTGATTTTGCAAATGAAAAGGGATTCCCGGTATTTGAAGTACCGTGGAGGGTTCGAATGGCTGAAATCATGCGGATCATATGTTTTGCAATAACAAAAGAGCAGCAGAACGCAATTGAGGTTGCGACGGCACTGAACAATGCCTTTTTATGTCCGGCCCAGGAAGAACTGTATGTTTCGGCACTGATGCGAAAAGGGTATTTTACAGACAGTGCATATACGGTTGTGAATGTGTGTGTTCTGGAAGACAATGATCGTGTAACAGGAACAAGGCTAGAGCAGATTTTATCTAAACTGAGCAGTCATATCCGCTGTAATTATAATGGGATTTTGTGTTGTGCCCAGGATAAGCAGATTCTTCTGGTTTTGTGTGATTATTCTGATGAAGCATGCAGAAAAACTACAGAGAGGATTTTTCAGATACTATGCAGGATGGTATGTCAGAAGGAACAGATTTTTGTAAGTGTAAGTAAGCAGATTTCCGGGATCAGGCAGATTTATAAGAGCTATCAGTTTGCGGAAAAAATGTCTGATCTATTATGTGTCTGTCAGGTTCCGGGCGAGCACAGAACAGATGGCGGAAAGATTATTTTTTACAAAGATCTTGGGATTTACAGGGTACTGCTCACACTTACAGATAAGGAAGCAATAAAAGAATATCTGGCAGATACAGTAGCTCCATTGTATGAATATGATGAGATGAACCACTCAGATCTGGTCAGAGTACTTCAGTGCTACCTGGCTAACGACTGCAGTGTCAAAAGTGCGTCACAGGAATTGATCGTACATCGAAATACAATTAATTATAAGCTTGGAAAGGCCGCTGAGATACTTGGAAAAAATCTTTCTGATTTTGATGTGCGTTTTCAGCTGAGGCTGGGTTTCCTGTTATATCAGATGAATGAAATGTAAAAGGAAAATGCGGCAGCAGAATAATAACGATTGTGCTGCAGCACAAAAATAATTGGATAGATGTCTATTGCAGACAGCCAGTGTCGAGAGTAATATATGACTCAGATAAGACAAAGGCGTCTGGTTCACAAATGAATGTGGGCCGGGCGCTTTTCTTATTCTACAACAAATAATAAGTTTGTTTACCGCAAAAATGAACAATATTTAAAACTGAATTACAGATAAAGAGGAGGAAGTTATTATGAGTTTAACAGGAAAAGAAGTAGCACAGATGCACAAAGATTATGTGATGCAGTCATGGGCAAGATCAGGAGCAGATACTTTACCGGTAGAAAGAGCTGAGGGAATTTATTTTTACGATTATGATGGAAAAAAATATGCAGATATGGCTTCACTTCTGGTGTGTTCCAACCTCGGACATGAGCTTCCGGAGATCGTTGAAGCGATCAAGGAACAGGCTGATAAGATGTGCTTCATGGCACCGGCATATGCATCCGAGCCTAAGAGCATGCTGGCAAAAATGCTTGTAGAAGCAGCAGGAGCAGATACATACAAGAGAGTTTTCTTCACAAATGGTGGAGCAGAATCCAATGAGAATGCTATAAAAATGGCACGTATGGTAACCGGAAGAACCAAGATCTTTTCCTGCTACAGAAGCTATCATGGAGCTACACTTGGAGCATCCAATGCTTCCGGTGACTGGAGAAGATATGCAGCAGAGATCGGTGGTGCAAATGGATTCGTACACTTTATGAACCCTCAGATGTATCGTGACGGATATACAAAAGGAGTTGATGATGCAGAGGTAACGAAAAAATATCTGGATGCGCTGGATCTGCAGCTCAGATATGAAGGCCCCGGAAATGTGGCAGCAATCCTGATGGAGTCTATAGTAGGTGCAAACGGTGTCATTCTTCCTCCAGACGGATATATGGAAGGTGTTCGTGCACTTTGTGACAAATATGGAATCCTTCTGATCTGTGATGAGGTTATGGCAGGATTTTACCGTACAGGAAAAATGTTTGCATTTATGAATTTCGACATGAAACCGGATATCATTACATTTGCAAAAGGTGTTACCTGTGGTTATGTACAGCTGGGCGGATGTATTGTAAGTAAAAAGGTTGCGGAGTATTTTGAGGAAAATGTTCTTCAGTGCGGACTTACTTACAGTGGACATACACTTGCATGTGCGGCTGGTGTAGCAGCAATGAAATATTATAAAGAACACGACATCGAGGGCCATGTAGCTGAGATGCACGAGATCGTTGCTCCGTTTATGGATGAGATGGTAAAGAAGCATAAATGTATTGGTGAAGCAAGATGTATCGGTTTGTTCGGTGCACTTGAAGTAGTCAAGAATAAAGAAACCAGAGAACCGATGCAGGAATACGGCGTACCCGGACCGGTAATGCCGTGGATATTTGCAGAATTAAAAAAACGTGGCTTTGCAACCTTTGGACGTGAGAACTTTATTGAAATCTGTCCGCCACTGATCATCACGAAAGAGGAGCTGGAAGAGTATCTCCCGATCCTTGATGAAGTGCTTACAATGGTCGATGAAAAATTTTGTGACTGATAAAGCAGGAGGTAGCCTATGAACTGGGATTATCTACAGCCGGTAAAAATTCATTTCGGCAAAGGCAGAGTAAAAGAAATCAAAGAAATAGCCAGAGAGCTTGGCTGCAAAAGAGGCCTTCTGGTGGCAGGACCGTTTTTCTTTAAAAGCGGTCTTGCCGAAAAGGTCATAAAAGAGTCAGAAGGAATGATCGTTGCTTCTTTTGGAGATGTTTCTCCAAACCCGGACGTTGCAGAGGTAGATGCCTGTGCGGAAGTGATCCGGCAGAAAAATATCGGATTTGTGGTAGCACTGGGTGGAGGCAGTCCCATGGATTGTGCCAAAGCAGCTGCCAGTGTAGCTCTGACTCCGGATTCCATCCGTAAGTATCATGGAACCGGAGTAGCAATGCCGGAGAAACATCTTCCACTGATTGCAGTTCCTACGACTGCAGGAACAGGAAGTGAAGTGACCTGTGTATCAGTTCTTTCGGATCATGCAAATGGAAAAAAAGCGCCGATCGTATCAGAGGGATTTTATCCGGCAGCAGCTATCATTGATCCGGAACTTACTTATACAATGCCACCGCAGGTTACGGCAGGAACAGGAATTGATGTTCTTTCCCATGCGATCGAAGGCTATTGGAGCAAAGGTCATCAGCCGATCTGTGATGTACTTGCGATGCATGCAGCAGAACTGGTATTTAAATATGTTTACAGAGTATACAGTAAGCCCGATGATGAGGAAGCAAGGGAGAAAATGTGCGAAGCATCTTTGATCGCAGGATTGGCGTTTACTTTACCGAAAACCACTTCGTCCCATGCGTGTTCATTTCCATTGACCAATATTTATCACATCCCGCATGGCGAGGCGTGTGGCCTGACCCTGGATTATTTTATAAGAATCAATGCAAAAGGCGAAGGTGGTGAACGTGTAGAGGAATTTGCCAGAAGGATTGGATTCAAAGATGCAGAAGAGATGGCGGATGCAGTTCTTGAATTAAAGAAAAAAATGGGATTGCGGTGTGATCTGAAGGATCTGGAGCTTGATGATGATCAGATTGCGGAGCTGGTTCGCATTAGCAGACACCCGAACCTTTATAACAATCCGGTAGAGATCACAGACGAGATGCTGGATGAGATGTATCGATATCTGGCCGGAAAGTGAAAGATTTTGATTGAATATTGAAAAAAATAATGATAATATAGAGAGAGACGATGGAGTCCGGATACTTTGGTATCTGGGCTCTTTTTGTATTTATGGATGGGAGATGAAGGATTATGAAACTGATCACAGCAATCGTAAGACCTGAGAAAGTGATGGACGTCATCAAAGCACTGGAGCAGGAAGGATATTTTGCTTTTTCAAAATGGGCAATTTCAGGAAGAGGTAAGGAAAAAGGAATTCAGGTAGGGGATGTCCTTTATCAGGAAATGGCAAAAAACATGCTGTATATTACTGTTGGGGACAAAGAAAAAGATGAGGTTGTAGATATTATCATTAACAGTGCAAAGAGTGGGCAGTATGGACATTATGGTGATGGAAAAATTTTTGTTTCCGATATCAGTGAGGCATATACGATCAGTGAAGAAACCAGAGAAGATGATGATGAATGATATGATTGATGAAGCAGGAGGATATATATGGGTGAAAGAAATAAAAGAACAAAATTAAAAAAATCCATGGGACCTGGTTCGATCTGGGCAGTTGCAGTCGGTTCCATCATTGGATGGGGATGTTTTATACAGGGTGGTCTCTGGACAGAACGTGCAGGTGGACCGCTCCCGCTGTTTCTGGGATTTCTGGCAGGCGGTCTTTTAATGATCGTGGTAGGCTACAGCTATTCTTATATGATCGCAAAATTCCCGGTAGCGGGTGGTGAATTTGCCTATGCATATAAAGGCTTTGGAAGAACTGCTTCGTACATATGCGGATGGATGCTGTCGCTTGGATATCTGTCTATTGTAGCTTTGAATGCAACGGCACTTCCGGTATTGGCATCCTATATTTTTCCTGGAGTCTTTAACAGAGGTTACCTGTATACAATTGCAGGATATGATGTATATATGGGTGAAGTCGGATTATCCCTGTTCTTTATCATACTTTTCGGGATCATGAATTACAAAGGGGCGAAATCTGTAGGAAATCTTCAGCTTGCGATGGTCCTTATCATGTGTGCAGCGGTTGTTGTATCAGTCATTGGTGTGATCGCAACAGGACATTTTGATGCTTCAAACTTGCAGCCGGCATACGGAGCCGAAGGCAAGTCTCTTGGAAGCGGTTTTGTATCTATCCTGGCATTGGCTCCGTTCCTTTATGTAGGATTTGACTGTATTCCACAGGCGGCAGAAGAATATGATTTTCCACCACAGAAGTGCAAAATGCTGATCATTTCAGCATTGATCGTAGGTGCTTTGATCTATGGTGCAATGGCACTGGTGACAGATTGTGTTGTTCTCTGGCAGCAGGTTCTGACTATGACAGATGCGAATGGAACTCTTGTAAAATGGCATACAGGTGCAGTTCTTGATCTTGCAATGGGAAAAGTTGGTGTGTGCTTTGTGGCACTGGCAGTGTGCATGGGGATTTTTACCGGTATGAACGGATTCTTTATGACATCCAGCCGTCTTTTATTTGGTATGGCAAGAGCAAAAATGCTTCCGTCAGATTTTGAAAAGGTTCATCCGGAGCATAAAACTCCGTCCATATGTGTTGGGTTTACCATGATCATCTGCTGTATTTGCCCATTTTTCGGCAGAGAAGTGATCGGCTGGGTTGTAGATATGTGTTCCGTAGGTACTGCGTTCGGATATTTCTTTACCTGTGCAGGTGCTTATATTCTTCTGAAAAAATATGGCGATGATACAGATACAAATAAAATCCATCCGGCAGTAGCAATGGGCGGCTGTGTGATCTCTGTTGTAATATTGCTGCTTCTGATCGTGCCCGGTTCTCCTGCATTCATGGCTCCACAGTCCTTTGCAGCACTGATCGTGTGGGTGTTGATGGGAGTTACTTTCTATTTTGTTTCAAAGAAAAATTTTGCGAAAATCACTAAGAGAGAAATGGATTATCTGATTCTTGGAAATGTGCAGGTAGTTCGAGGACTGAGAAAAGGAAAAGATCAGGGAAGAGTTGTACAGGGAAATATTGTGGCTGATCAGAGTAATAAATCTTAAAAGGTAATAAAACGGCTGCAGGCCTATAATACTTTCAGGGTAACAGAAAAACTCCCACTCAAAAAATGGGAGTTTTTCTGTTACCGGAGTATCATATTTGCAAGGTGTGATTTATAAAGTATCTTGACAGAGGTACCGATCCTGTTATACTATTAAAACTGATAAAGGGGAGTAACCTACGTTTGGAAATCTGCGTTTGCAGTGTCGTCAGTACGGTGGAAACATCCGGCGCTGCAGGGAAATGGTGAGACTTTTATTGCATTTTTTGTTATGCAATAAGGGTTTCTTTTTTTATATCCTTTTATCAAAAAAATCCTTTATTGCATAAAAAAATTACAGTTGGTGAATATTTGCAAAAAAGGAGGCAAAGGTAATGAAAGAAATTTATCAGCAGACAGCAGAAGAAGTTCTCGAGCGTGTGGAAAGCAGGGAATCAGGGCTTACCGATGAACAGGTTAGACGGTCCAGAGAGAAGTGCGGATGGAATGAGCTTGCAGAAGGAAAGAAAAAAAGTATTTTGCAGATCTTCTTTGAACAGTATAAGGATTTTCTGGTGCTGATCCTGATCGCATCGGCAGTGATATCCGGCATGCTTGGAGATGTGGAAAGTGCAGCAGTTATCGTGATCGTTATTACGATCAATGCGATTTTGGGAACTGTACAGACAGTAAAGGCTGAGCAGTCCCTGCAAAGCTTAAAGAAGCTTTCCGGTCCGGAGGCAAAAGTATTACGTGATGGTGTGGCGGTACAGCTCCCGGCAAGAGAACTGGTTGTAGGAGATGTGATCCTTCTTGAAGCAGGTGATATGATCCCGGCCGATGGAAGATTGATTGAAAATGCAAGCCTTAAGGTCGATGAAAGTGCCCTTACCGGAGAAAGTCTTGCGGTTGAAAAGAGTATGGACATTATTTTGGAGGAAGCACCGCTTGGTGATCGGACAAATATGCTGTTTTCCGGAAGCTTTGTCACATATGGGCGTGGCAGAGCGGTTGTAACGAATGTAGGAATGCAGACAGAGGTTGGAAAGATTGCGGGACTTCTGAAATCGACTTCGGAAAAACAGACGCCACTTCAGGCGAATCTGGATGATTTTGGAAAGAAGCTTTCCATTCTGATCCTGATATTTTGCGGAATTCTGTTTGCGATCAGTGTATTCCGCGGTGAGAAGATCAGCAGTGCATTTATGTTTGCAGTAGCACTTGCAGTCGCAGCGATTCCGGAAGCTTTAAGCTCCATCGTGACGATCGTCCTTTCTTTCGGAACACAGAAGATGGCAAAGGAGCACGCGATCATTCGTAAGCTTCAGGCTGTGGAAGGTCTTGGAAGCGTTTCTGTTATCTGTTCGGATAAGACCGGAACACTCACACAGAACAAAATGACAGTAGAAGATTATTATATTGATGGAAAAAGAATCACGGCAGCTGCAATCGATGTGGCAGATCCGGCGCAGAGATGTCTTTTGGACTACAGTATTTTATGTAATGATTCAACAAATGAAAATGGAGTGGAGATCGGAGATCCGACGGAAACGGCATTGATCAATTTGGGCAGCCGGTACGGGATCGAGGCTGCAGAGGTAAGAACGATTTATCCAAGGGAAGGAGAGCTTCCCTTTGACAGTGACCGTAAGATGATGTCAACACTTCACAGAATTGATGATGAGAACCGGATGATCGTAAAAGGTGCGGTTGACCGGCTTCTGGAGCTGACAGACAGGATCTGGACAAAGGACGGAGTGCGGGAAATCACAGAAGCAGATAAAGAAAAGATCCAGCGCCAGAATCAGGAATTTTCAATGGAAGGGTTACGGGTACTGGCATTTACCTATCGTGAAATTCCGGAGAAGCATGTATTGACGACAGAAGATGAGAACCATCTGGTATTTCTTGGCCTGATCGCTATGATGGATCCGCCGAGGGAAGAATCAAAGGCTGCAGTTGCAGAATGTATAAAAGCGGGGATCCGGCCGGTCATGATCACGGGAGATCATAAGATCACAGCAGCGGCAATCGCAAAAAGGATCGGGATCCTACATGATCTGTCAGAGGCCTGCGAGGGTGCTGATATTGAAAATATGAGTGATGAGCAGCTGAAGGAATTTGTCCCGAATATTTCTGTGTATGCAAGAGTGTCACCGGAGCACAAGATCCGTATTGTCCGTGCATGGCAGGAGAAGGGGATGATCGTGGCAATGACTGGAGACGGTGTGAATGATGCTCCGGCATTGAAGCAGGCAGACATTGGTGTTGCAATGGGAGTGACCGGAACCGAGGTCGCAAAGGATGCCGCAGCAATGGTGCTTACAGATGATAATTTTGCAACAATTGTAAAAGCAGTGGAAAACGGACGAAATTTATATCAGAATATCAAGTATGCGATCCAGTTTCTTCTGTCAGGAAACTTTGGTGCGATCCTGGCAGTTCTTTGTGCATCCCTTGCAGGACTTCCGGTTCCTTTTGCACCGGTACATCTGCTGTTTATCAATCTTTTGACAGACAGCCTTCCGGCGATCGCATTAGGCGTGGAGCCGCACAGCAGTGAGGTGATGAATGAGAAACCAAGATCAGCAGACGAGTCAATACTGACAAAGGATTTTCTTGGTAAAATCGGTCTGGAAGGACTGGTGATCGGTATGATGACGATGATCGGATTTTTGACAGGATATCATCAGAATGGTGCACTGCTTGGCAGTACTTATGCCTTCGGAACACTTTGTCTGGCACGTCTGTTCCATGGATTCAACTGCAAATCGGATCATCCGGTTATCTTTACAAAACGTTTCTTTAATAATAAATGGCTTCAGGGAGCATTTGTACTTGGGGCAGTACTCATTACCGTTGTACTGACGGTTCCAGGATTTCATCTCCTGTTTAAAGTAGAGACGTTGGATCTGATGCAGCTTGGCTGTGTATATCTGTATGCGTTTGCAAGTCTTCCGATCATTCAGCTGCTTAAATGGATACGCATGAAATTAGGAAAAAGAGGAGAATGATAGTGGATATAAGTAAAATATCTGTAAAAAAAATCCGGGAGCTTATTGTGTTTACAGCATTTCTTGTGGTCGCCCTGTGGAAGTTTGATGTGGTGCTCGATGTGCTGAAAGCAATATGGGGGATCGCATTTCCTTTTGTACTTGGCGGAGCGATCGCATTTGTGACCAACGTGCCAATGAGCTTTTTGGAAAAGAAAATTTTTGGAAGGGTAAAAAAAGAAAATAAGATAGGTGCAAAACTGGCAAGACCGATAAGTCTGTTCCTTACGATCGTATTTGCGGTTGGCGTGATCGTACTGGTGATGTTTGGTGTGATCCCGCAGCTTACGCGGACAATGGGAACTCTGATGATGAGTATCGCTGATTTTATTCCGCAGATGCAAAGCTGGATCCGGGAATTCTCCCATAATAACCAGGAAATCATGAAGCTGGTAGATCAGGTACAGTTTAATCCGGATCAGGCGATCAAGTGGGGGATAAGCCTTCTTGGAAACGGTGCAGGAAATATGATGAATACCACAATGTCAGCAGTGGGTTCCATAGTCAGTGGATTGGCAACCTTTTTTATTGCTTTTTCATTTGCCTGCTATGTCCTTTTTCAGAAGGAGAAGCTGCATGTGCAGATCCGAAAAGTATTTTTTGCCTTTCTCCCAAAGAAAAAGGCAGATGCTTTTCTTAAAGTCTGTTCTCTGACTTATCGGACATTTGCAAATTTTCTTGCAGGTCAGTGTCTGGAAGCTGTGATCCTCGGCTGTATGTTTGTTGTGATACTGAGTATTTTGAGGATGCCATATGCACTTTTGATCGGAGTTTTGATTGCGTTTACCGCATTGATTCCGATTTTCGGGGCCTTCATCGGGTGTGCGGTGGGAAGCTTTTTGATCTTTATGGTAAATCCGAAACAGGCAATTTTATTTATTATAGTATTTCTGGTGCTGCAGCAGATAGAGGGAAATCTGATCTATCCTCATGTTGTGGGTGAATCCGTAGGACTTCCGTCGATCTGGGTTCTTGCAGCAGTTACGATCGGCGGAAACCTTATGGGAATTGTAGGTATGCTTGTTTTCATTCCGCTGCTTTCCGTGTTCTATACTATCTTTCGGGAATTCGTATATCTGCGCCTGAAGAAAAAGCATATCAAACAGGTGACAAAGACAGAAATAGAGGAATATACGGCGGAGGAAATTGTAAATAGTGACATATCAGAGGGGAAATGATATGATGGACTTGTATTGGGATAGTTAAGAAAATCTTATATTTAAGGGGGGAGTTACTATGTGGTTTGTGTTTGCCTTGCTGTCTGCTGTATTTGCGGCGCTGACCTCCATACTGGCCAAGATAGGTATTGCCGGTGTTAATTCGAATCTTGCAACAGCGATTCGAACGATGGTGGTGCTGGTTATGGCGTGGGGAATGGTTTTCCTCACAAATACCCAGGGCGGGATCGCAGCAATCAGCAAAAAAAGCTGGCTTTTTCTGATCCTTTCAGGTCTGGCAACGGGTGCTTCGTGGTTATGCTATTATCGTGCTCTGCAGATAGGCGATGCATCGAAGGTTGTGCCGATAGACAAGCTGAGTGTCGTGATCACACTGGTACTGGCATTTGTTTTTTTACATGAGAAATTCACAGCAAAATCGATGATGGGATGTATTTTGATCGGTGTGGGAACATTATTGATGGTTTTGTAAAAAGGCATAAGAAAACTATATACAAAAGGAGAGTGTTATGAAAACACGAAAGAAAATTTCAGCAAGGCTGCTGGCGATCATGCTTATTGCTGCATTGCTGCTTCCTCTTGCATGGAATGTCCCGGTGGAAGCAGCCGAGACAAAACAGATCGATGTTTTGTTCAGCCATGATACACATTCGCATTTGAACAGCTTTTCAACCATCGTAGATGGAGAGCAAAAAGAAGTTGGCGGATTTGCAAGGATCAAAACCCTGATCGATGAAAAGAAGCAGGAAGATCCGGACACCCTGGTGCTGGATGGCGGCGATTTTTCCATGGGAACCCTGATTCAGACCGTATACGAAACGGAGGCGGCAGAGCTTCGGATGCTGGGATATCTTGGGTATGATGTGACGACTCTGGGAAATCATGAATATGATTATCGTTCAAAGGGACTGGCAAATATGCTGGAGGCTGCGAAGGCTTCCGGTGAGACAGTGCCGGCACTGGTAGTGTGCAACGTGGACTGGGACAGCATGGAGCAGGATGGATTAAGCGATGGTCAGAAGCAGATCCGGTCGGCATTTGAAGCCTACGGTGTGAAGGATTATGTAGTAGTTCAAAAAGGAGATGTAAAAGCTGCAGTAGTCGGTGTGTTCGGTAAGGATGCCCTGGAATGTGCACCGACATGTGAATTAAAGTTCAAGGATCCGGTTGAGGCCGTAAAACAGACGGTAGAAGAGATCCGAAAAAATGAAAAAGTGGATATGATCGCTTGTGTGTCCCATGGAGGAACCTGGGAGGATGAGAACAAATCGGAGGATGAGATCCTTGCAAAAGAGGTGCCGGATATCGACTTGATCATTAGCGGACATACGCACACAGAGCTGAAAGAGGCAATTCAGCATGGGAACACATATATCGTATCCTGCGGCGAATACGGAAGAAATCTGGGATCACTTTCCATGACACAGAAGCAGGACGGACGGTGGGAGCTGACATCCTATGAGCTGATCCCTGTTTCTGAGGATGTAAAACCGGACCAGGCGACACAGGAACAGATCGATGCCCTGATGGATACGGTGGATAAGAATTATCTTGCCGATTTCGGCTATACAAGGGAAGAGGTTCTTGCTGAAAATGATGTTGAATTCAACAGTCTGGAAGAAATGGGCACGAAGCACGAAGAGTTGAATCTTGGTGATATCATGTCCGATGCATACATATATGCAGTGGAAAATTCCGAGTATTATGATGGTGATCCGGTTGATGTTGCCGTTGTTCCAAGCGGAACCGTGCGGGACACATACACAAAGGGCGATATCACAGTAGAGGATGTTTTTAATTCCTTTTCACTAGGGATCGGAAAGGACGGTGTTGCCGGATATCCGCTGATCAGTGCATACCTGACCGGAAAAGAGCTGAAGCTGGCAGCGGAGGTGGACGCTTCTGTATCGGATTTTATGACAACGGCAAGGTTATATTGCAGTGGATTGAATTTTGCATACAATCCACATCGGATGATCCTGAATAAGGTGACAGATTGTTATCTCACCAGGGCAGACGGAGAGCGGATCGAGATCCAGGATGACAAGCTGTATCATGTTGTGACAGATCTGTATACCGGCCAGATGCTTGGTTCTGTGATGAAAATGTCCTATGGACTGCTGTCTCTTGAACCGAAGGACAGGGATGGAAATCCTATTGAAAATCTGGAAGATCAGGCGATCATGGAGGATGACAGGGAATTAAAGGCCTGGGATGCGATCGCAAGATATATGCAGTCCTTTGCGGATACAGACGGCGACGGAATTGCCAATGTGCCGGAATATTATGAGACGACACATGGACGTAAGGTTGTGGAGGACAGCAGAAATATCATTGATCTGGTGAAGCAGCCGAATAAGTTTTCGGCAATGATCGCAGGTATTTGTCTGATCTTTATCGTGATCATTGTGCTTGTGGTATTTTTGATCCGAAGGATGATCCGCAGGATCAAAGTCAGAAAAGGAAAGAGAAATTTAAAATAAATATACGGCTGAGATCGTTAAGGTCCGTAAGTCGACGAAATCCCACGTGTCCTCTTCTCTGAAAAATCTGGAGAGCAGAGGTCTGATCGAAAGGATCCAGAGTGCGGACAATAAGAAGCCTGATGATCCCAAAGACCTGTGCATATATGTGGATCATTACAATGGGACTTCAGCTTCTGTTTTAGGACAGCAAGCATTAAGTAACCGCCTGACTATGGATCAGACATTGGATGTCCGCAGCGTATTTTGGTACGTCTGCGGACATCTTTTTTTGAGATGAATTGCAATTTTTTTTGTAAAATTGTAGAATGAAAGAGCTTATGAAAAAGAGTCATGAAAGAGAGAATCAGGAAATGAATGATAAAATCGCAGTCTGTCTTGGAAAGGGCGGACAGAGAGATATGGCGGAAGCCTTTTGCAGGAGGACCGGAGCGCAGCTTCAGGATAAGCCGGGAGATTTTCTGACGGTGCGGTTTGATTCCAGGGGCGTTTCGCTGTCTGGTTTCGGGCTGACCTATCAGGGGGATTTTGTGGAGACGATGCTTCACAGAGTTACCAGAGGCAGACTTCAGCATGAGATGCTGGTGAAGGCGGTGAAGTCAGATAAGGAGGGAAGGAAGGCCATCGATGCTACGGCAGGAATGGGTGAGGATGCCTTTCTTCTGGCAGCCCAGGGCTATGAGGTGACGCTGTACGAGCAGAATCCGGTGATCGCAGCCCTTCTTAAAGATGCCATTCGCCGTGCCAAGAAAAATATGGATCTGAAAGATATTGCCGGTCGTATGAAGGTGATCGAGGGAAACAGTGTAGAAGGTATGTCAAAGCTTCTTGATCCTGTAGACGTGATCTATCTGGATCCCATGTTTCCGGCAAGACAGAAATCCAGCCTGATCAACAAGAAACTTCAATTAATCCAGAAGCTGGAACCACCGTGTTCCGGGGAAAAGGATCTTTTTGATGCAGCTATCAGAGCAAATCCGGATAAGATCATCGTCAAGCGTCCGCTGAAAAGTGAATGTCTTGCCGGCCGGGAGCCGTCTTATACATTGAAGGGGAAGGCAATACGATATGACTGCTATGTATTATAAAGTCAGACACTATCAATACAAAAATCGAATCGGAAATCTTAAGTCTGAAGCTGTAGGCGTGGTAAGCGGGGAAAAACATTTCCCCATATTTCCTGGAAATATGATTTTCAAGCCACTGACGAAATCCAAACCATTTTCCACGCCACTGTATGCTTATGCAGAGGTGTTCTGGTCAACGATCATTAATGAATATTTTATGCCTGCGCCCAGGTATGAACTGGCCATCTGTGAAGGGTATGAGGCAGTAAATGAAAAATATCTTGACTACGGAACGGCAGTACCCATGGCCTATAAAGAAGGGGAATCCCTTTTGAATCTTCTGGAGTTTTTCAGGAAATATCCGGATGAAAAGGTAGATATAGATAATTATGTAAACTATTGCCAGATGTTTTATGATTATAGAGATATTTTTGAAGCTGATTTTTTGCAGGAGCATCAGGAAATGGCGGAACAGCTTGCCATGCAGGTACTGATCTCTGTCCTGAAGGGAGACCAGAATTATCATTATGAAAATGTAGCATTTCTCTGTGATAAAGATGGCGGGATCATAAGTCTTGCACCTATGATCGATCATGAATTTTCTACGTATTTTATGTTTCCGGACGATATTTCCCGTCATGTATACTGGCTGATGGAATTAAGCAAATCCATCCGCGGATGGGAAGTCCGGTCTGGGGAATATGATAATTTCAAAGATCCGGAAGAACGGAAACTAATGGAAAAAAGTGCCACCTGTATTCATAAAAATCTCCTCTATATAAAAGAACATTATCCGCAGACAACGGAAGAATTTCTGGATAAAGCAGAAAAACTGAGAACAGCATTGACGGAAGCTTCAGAGGATTTTCTGATCCGGGGAAATACGGAATATCCGGACTGTGCGGATTCCAGTGCCTGGCTGATCGGAAAAGCCCGATACAAGGATAAAGATGAAGAGAAAGCCAGCGCTTATGAGGCGGAATTATACGGAAAGGGGAAAAAGCTTGATTTCCGGGACGTAAGTATCAGTGCAATAAATGAAATAAAAGCTGTGATCAGTCAGATGGAAGAAGTTTTGAGAAAGAGAGAATAAACAAATGGAACAAACAAAAACAATATTAAAAAAAACCTGGGTGGTGGCAGCGCTTGCCTGCGTCTGCTGTCTTCTCTGGGGGAGTGCGATCCCGCTGATCAAGACAGGATACCGTCTGATGCAGATGGATTCTGCAGATACGGCAAGTCAGATCGTTTTTGCAGGTGTGCGTTTTGCACTGGCAGGAATCCTTGTACTGATCTTTGCATCTTTGCGTGAGCGCAAGGTTCTGCTTCCGGATCGAACTGTTCTGAAATATGCGGTGCCGGTATGTATGGCTCAGACGGTATGTCAGTATTTCTTCTTTTATATAGGTGTGGCACATACCTCCGGTGTAAAAGGCGCTATTATCACAGGTCTTGGGAATTTTATTGCGATCCTGCTGTCCTGCCTTGTTTTTCACAAGGAAAAAATGACCGGGCGAAAGATGCTTGGCTGCATCCTCGGTTTTGCCGGCGTGGTCGTGATAAATCTCATGGGAAATTCTCTGGATGCAGGTTTTAGGCTTACAGGAGAAGGATTTATTCTGATCGCGCAGTTTTCTTACGGAATGTCCACGGTGCTGATCAATATTTTTTCCAGAAAGGTATCTCCGGTGGTACTCAGCGGAACGCAGTTTACCATGGGCGGGATCATTCTGTTCCTGATCGGAAAAGGGATGGGAGGACATTTCGGAGTGGTAAATGCCGCCGGTATCGGGATCATCTTTTATCTGGCAATGGTGTCTGCAGTGGCCTATACACTGTGGTCAGTGCTGCTTGCCTGGAATGATGTATCCAGGGTAGCGATCTTTGGTTTTGTAAATCCTTTGTTCAGTGTGATCCTGTCTGCACTGGTTCTGGGAGAGGTACGTCAGGCATTTAATATGGGAAGTCTCATCGCACTGTTTCTTGTCTGTGTGGGAATTTATGTGGTAAATCAAAAAAAATCTTCATAAGTGGTATTGCAGTTATTGTTCCCAGGCAATATTTTTTGAAGCGTGTTGCTGAGAACGGAGTGAACAGTAACGGTCGCAGAATGAACAGTAACGATGCCGGAGTTCTGAAAATTGATTTCAATACGGCATTGTGTTAAAATAGCTTCATAAAAAATGTGAACATAAAAATCCATGCCGGAATAACTGCAGGATCCGGAAGCATATCCTGCACCGGACAGATAAGGAGGAAAAATATGGAATTTCAGAAACTGATCGAAGAGAGAAGGACCATCCGTAAATACAGCCCGGAGAGCAGGATCACAAAAGAAGATCTTCTTGCAGTGATCCGGGCCGCTCAGGAAGCACCCAGCTGGAAAAACTCCCAGACCGGAAGATATTATTGTGTAATGTCCGAAGAGATGGTGGAGAAGGTCAGCAGAGAATGTCTGCCGGAAATGAACCAGGCAAAAGCAGAGAATGCCTCCCTGATCGTTACAACCTTTGTACATAACCATGCCGGATTTCAGAAAGACGGAACACCGGATAATGAGCTTGGAAACGGCTGGGGCTGCTATGATCTGGGACTTCAGAACGAGAATCTGATCCTGAAGGCAAAGGAGCTTGGATATGGAACCCTGATCATGGGACTTCGTGCCGGAGACAAGCTCCGTGAGATCCTTTCCATTCCGGAAACAGAAACGGTAATGGCAGTGATCGCCATCGGAAAAGCAGCCGAAGAGCCTGCAAGACCGAAACGTAAAGATGTGGAAGATATTGTGAGATTTTATTAAATAATAGAAGAAATGCCCGGTACATATCAAAATGTTCGGGCATTTTTTAATGGAAATTAAAGAGCAAAATGGTCTAAAAAGGATTGCCTGGAAGAGTGAATTCTGTTATCCTGTAAGAAAACAGCTGTGACAACATGGAAGGGTTTTGAAAAGCAGAGTTTGGGAGAAGCAAAAAAGCAATACAGTAAAAGCAAGGGAGGTTTTTAACCAATATGCAGATCATACATGAAAATGAATACGAAGAAACCATGAAAAATATCGTAATGCCATATCTTCTGTCTCACAGAAGGGAACTTTATGTACCGGGTGCGGATTATCCGTTTCGTAACGAAAGCAAACGGATCACAGGTAAGATCCATATGCTGCAGTATCTGTCTGATATTGATATGCCTAAAGGTGTGGTAGTCATCAGCCACGGATTCACAGAATCAGCAGTAAAATATGATGAAGTGGCCTATTATTTTCTTAAGGAAGGCTATCATGTATATATTCCGGAGCATTGCGGCCATGGCCGCAGCTATCGTCTTACCGCAGACCCGTCTCTGGTCCACATCGATACATGGAGAAGATATATCCGCGATTTTCTGAAAGCATGCCGCTACATAAAGAAAGCACATCCGGATCTGTCACTTAACTTGTATGCACATTCCATGGGTGGAGCCATCGGTGGTATTGCTGCAGCCTGGGAGCCGGACTGGTTTCACAAGGTGATCCTTTCTTCTCCGATGATCCGTCCTCTTACAGATAATGTTCCGTGGCCGGCAGCCACCGGCATAGCTCTGGAGAAATGCATTTTCGGAAAAGATGAGGAATATGTAGCTGGCCGAAAGCCTTACGATGGCAGCGGTTCTTTTGAGACAAGCTCCGCAACATCAAAACCAAGATACGAGCGATACAAAAATCTCCGTGCAGAACATAAGGAGCTCCAGACCTGGTCTCCATCCTACGGCTGGCTCTGGGCTTCTGCGGAAATGAGCTGGTATCTGCGTCTCTACGGATGGAAAAAATATACGGCACCAATGCTGCTCATCCAGGCCCAGACGGAAGATCTGGTGTCTGTCCGTGCCCTGAAAAATTTTGCCGGAAAGATCAATCGCCAAGGAAAAACAAGCTGTGATTATATCCATATGATCGGAACAAAGCATGAGATCTATGGAAGCAGAGGTAAGATCCTGGAGAAATACTGGGGATATATATTTACATTCCTGGACGATACGGAAAATGATATTGATCACAGATAAGTATTTTTACTACAGGTATATCACATATTTAACAACAGGATTGGCAGCTTTTATTCACTTTCTTTCTTTATCATAGTAAAATTATAAAGCTTTTCTCTTATACATTCGACAAAAAATGTGATATAATCTAACGAATCGTCTTTTTGTACAGACAAACGTACAATCCAAAAAGACAAAATTAAATAAGGGAAGGATTATAGAATGTTATCTGTTATTGAATCAGTGAATGCTGCTGTAAACAATTTTATCTGGGGCGTTCCTGCGATGATCTGTATTATTGGTGTAGGTCTTTATTTAAGTATCCGCACGAATTTTCTCCAGATTCGGAAATTTCCCTATGCCATCAGGGTCACTATCGGACGTATGCTTCGGAAAAGAGAAGCTTCCGATGGAAGTCTGACACCGTTTCAGGCTGTTTGTACGGCGTTAGCTGCTACCGTGGGAACGGGAAATATTGCAGGTGTGGCAGGTGCTATTGCCATCGGAGGACCGGGAGCCGTATTCTGGATGTGGATTTCTGCACTTCTTGGAATGTGTACAAAGTTTTCAGAAGTAACACTTGCGGTACATTTCCGCGAAACCAATGCCAACGGAGATCTGGTTGGAGGACCAATGTATTACATTAAGAATGGTCTAAAAAAACACTGGCACTGGCTGGCATATCTGTTTTCCGCTTTTGGTGTGCTTACTGTTTTCGGAACCGGAAATGCAACCCAGGTTAATACCATTACAACAGCTATTGATTCTGCACTGATCAATTACAATGTGATCGCTGCAGACAATACTTCTACGGTAAACCTTGTTATGGGGATCATCCTTGCGATCCTTGTGGCAATGATCCTGCTTGGCGGAATCAAAAGGATCGGCCAGGTTACAGAAAAGCTGGTACCGTTTATGGCATTGTTTTATATTATTCTTGCTGTCGGTGTAGTTATCATCAACTGGAAAAATGTTCCGGGTGTTTTCAGCGCTATCATCAGAGGGGCATTTAATCCGGCATCTGTGACAGGCGGCGTAGTAGGAAGCTTTTTCATGAGTATGAAAAAAGGTGTTTCCAGAGGTATTTTTTCCAATGAGGCAGGTCTTGGTACCGGTTCCATCGCACATGCCTGTGCAGACACCAGAAAACCTGTAAAACAGGGATTTTTCGGGATCTTTGAGGTATTCACGGACACGATCGTGATCTGTACGCTGACAGCGCTTGTCATCCTCTGCAGCGGGGTGCCGGTTGGTTATGGCGCAGCAGCAGGAGCGGAGCTTACCATCAGCGGTTTTACCAGTACATACGGAAACTGGGTTTCCATCTTTACAGCAGTTGCCATGTGCTGCTTCGCATTTTCCACTATCATTGGATGGGGACTTTACGGAGCCAGATGTGCGGAGTTCCTTTTTAAGGAAAAAGCTATCAGACCTTTTATGGTACTGTACTCTCTGGTAGCGATCATCGGCGCAACTGTTGACCTTGGACTTCTCTGGAGTATCGCAGAGACCTTCAACGGTCTGATGGCGATCCCTAACCTGATCGCAGTATTCCTGCTTTCCGGTGTGGTTGTAAAGCTTGTGAAGGAGTACTTCGCCGGAGAAGGAAAGAACGCCTGAAGGAGTTTTTGAAAAAAAAACTTGACTATCAAAACAAACAGAGTTAGAATTGGTTTAACTCATTAAAGAGTTAACACATAACAGAAGTAAATTCCATGAAGGGAATCAGTAAAGACAGAGGAACCGTCTTCAGAGAGCTGTGACTGGTGTGATGCAGCGTCGGAACTGCCTTGAATATCATCCCTGAGAAGGAAAGCCGAAAGTTTCAGACAAGTAAGTAGGTTTTCACGGGTGCTTCCCGTTACAGAAGTCGCGTATGCCGGTACGTTGCAGAATCGTGCTTGTTTCAATGGAGAAACAGGGTGGTTGCGGAATTTTATATCCGTCCCTGAAAGGGGACGGATTTTTTTTATCCAAAACATTTTAAACCACGCGGTAAGGATCTGAAACCGGAAAAATATACAAAAGGGGAAAGAGTATGAAAGTGTACAAAAAACTCATGAACGCACTTGCAGCAGTAGAAAAAATCGTACTGGTCATTTCCACACTGCTGATCCTTGTGCTGACTGTGGGAAATGTATTTTCCCGTAAGGTCATCCATCGCTCATGGTCTTTTACAGAAGAGCTTGTTGTAGCGGTGTTTGTTCTCATCACACTTCTGGCAGCAGCACTTGCCTGCCGTGAAAAAGGAGGGCTGGTAAGTCTGACACTGGTTACGGACCGTCTTCCGAAAAAACTGGAAAAACCATCTGTGATCCTGATCACGGTCCTGAGCATTGTTTTTTCCGCAATTTTATTTAAATATGGAATGGACAAGGTTCTTACACAGCTGGCAAACGGCAAGAGAACTTTCGTATTGAACTGGCCGGAGTGGATCTTCTGGTCCTTCGTGCCGATCGGAGCAGGCTGTATGATCCTTCATTTTATTGAGTACTGCCTCGACTTCTGCCTGAAAAAAGATGATGAAAAGGAGGACAAATAAATGATCAGTGCAATCTTATTTATCTCCTTCTTTGTTTTCCTGATCCTGGGACTTCCCATTGCGATCTGCTTAGGTCTGTCATCTGTATGTGCCATCCTTTATTCCGGTACATCTCTGACGATCGTAGCTACAAATATGTACTCCGGAATCAGTAAATTCCTGCTTCTTGCTATCCCGTTCTTTGTTCTGTCCGGAAACATTATGGCAAAAGCCGGTATTTCCAAACGACTGATCAACTTCGTAGATACCTGCGTAGGACATAAAAAGGGCGGTATCGCCATTGTATGTGTTATCGTAGCCTGCTTCTTCGGAGCGATCTCCGGTTCCGGCCCTGCAACGGTTGCGGCACTTGGAGCAGTTCTGATCCCGGCTATGGTTGAGCAGGGCGGTTTCTCCGCACCGTTTTCCACGGCATTGATGGCAACCTCCAGTTCCATCGCCATTGTCATACCGCCGAGTATCGCATTCGTTGTATACGCTTCTATCACAGGGGTATCTATTGCAGATATGTTTATGGCTGGTATCGTTCCGGGACTTCTGATGGGTGTTGCTCTTGTGATCATCGTTATGATCGAGGCAAAGAAACATAACATTCAGCCATCCCGTGAAAAAGCTTCCGCAAAAGAGCGCTGGGATACATTTAAAGATGCATTCTGGGGATTCCTGATGCCGGTTATCATCCTCGGGGGAATTTACGGCGGTATCTTTACACCAACTGAGGCTGCAGCCGTATCTGTTGTTTACGGTCTGTTTGTTGGTATGGTGATCTACCGTGAGGTTAAGCTCAAAGATCTGTTTGACATTCTTGTGGATTCTGCAAAGACAACCGGTGGAATCATGCTGATCGTAGCGAGTGCTTCCCTGTTCTCTTTTGTATGTACCAAGTTTGGTATTGCAAATGCGGCATCTGAGCTTCTTGCCGGCATTGCACATAATCAGTTTACCTTCCTTCTGATCGTAAACATCATTTTCCTGATCGCAGGATGCTTCATTGATGCAAACTCTGCAATGTACATTTTTGTACCGATCATGCTTCCGGTATGTAAGGCTCTGGGCTATGATGTGGTAGCATTCGGTGTTATGGCAACAGTTAACCTTGCGATCGGACAGGTAACACCTCCGGTAGGTGTAAATCTTTTCGTTGCCATTAGTATCAAGATCAAAAAAGGTCTGGAGGTTACTCTTCAGCAGATCTCCAGAGCAGTTATGCCGATGATCGCTGCATCCGTTGCAGTTCTTTTGATCATCACTTATATTCCGGCTGTTTCCACAGCTCTTCCGAAGGCTCTTGCAAAAGAGGGCTCCTATACAGGAGACCAGTCTTCTGACACAGAAAGCCAGAGCTCCAAGGATTCCGGAGACGGAAGTGATTCCTTTAATACCATCGCGGATTACAGTGATCTTGACTGGCCGGAGATGACATGGAACTTCGCATGCTCTACAACTGAAACAAGTACCTGGGCTGACGGAGGACGTAAGTTTGGTGAGCTTATGGAAAAAGCAACCGGCGGAAAAGTCAAGGTTAATATTTACGCAGCAGATCAGCTGACAAACGGAAATCAGTCCGAGGGAATCCAGGCACTGATGAATGGAGATCCGGTACAGATCTCCATGCATTCCAATCTGATCTATTCTGCATTTGACCCGAGATTCAATGTAGTATCCCTGCCGTTTATCTATGATTCCTACGATGACGCGGATGCAAAATTTGACGGTGAGGCCGGAGAAAAGCTGAAAGAGATCCTTGGTGAGTACGGACTTCATTGTATGGGAATCGCAGAGAATGGTTTCCGTGAGCTGACAAACAGCAAGCATGAAGTAAAAACAGTAGACGACATGAAGAACCTGAAGGTTCGTGTGGCCGGTTCCAACCTTCTTATGGAATGCTATAAGAGATGGGGGGCAGATGCCACAAATATGAACTGGTCTGAGACATACACAGCACTTCAGCAGAATACGGTAGAGGGTGAGGAGAACCCGTTGCCTGCGATCGACGCAGCCAGTGTACAGGAGGTACAGCCGTACTGCTCCATGTGGGATGCAATCTATGATTGTCTGTTCTTCTGTATCAACCAGGATATCTATGACAGCCTGACACCGGAACAGCAGCAGGTTGTTGATGAGGCAGGCCAGAAGGCCGTTGAGTATGAGCGTTATATCAACCGTTCCGGCGACGAGGAGATCATGAGCCGCTGGGAGAAGAGCAACGGTGTGACCTTTACAAAGAAAGAGGATATGGATATCGATTCCTTCAAGAAAGCAGTAGACGGAATCGACGACTGGTTTGTAAAGGAGCTTAAGAGTGAAGGCTATGACGATGCACAGGATCTTGTAGATCTGTTTACAGAGGATTCGGTAGATACCGTGGAGGATTACAGTGATCTGAACTGGCCTGAGACAACCTGGAACTTTGCATGCTCCACAACGGAGACAAGTACCTGGGCTGATGGAGGACGTAAGTTCGGTGAACTCATGGAAAAGGCTACCGGAGGAAAGGTCAAGGTTAACATTTACGCAGCGGATCAGCTGACAAACGGAAATCAGTCCGAGGGAATCCAGGCATTGATGAACGGAGACCCGGTACAGATCTCCATGCATTCCAATCTGATCTATTCTGCATTTGATCCACGCTTCAATGTGGTATCCCTGCCGTTCATCTATGATTCCTATGATGATGCAGATGCGAAGTTTGACGGAGAGGCCGGAGACAAGCTGAAGGAGATCCTTAACGGCTACGGACTTCACTGTATGGGTATTGCAGAGAACGGATTTCGTGAGTTGACAAACAGCAAGCATGAGGTAAAATCTGTAGATGATATGAAGAATCTGAAGGTTCGTGTAGCCGGCTCTAATCTTCTTATGGAGTGTTATAAGAGATGGGGGGCAGATGCTACAAATATGAACTGGTCCGAGACCTACACAGCACTTCAGCAGAATACGGTAGAGGGCGAGGAGAATCCGTTGCCCGCCATCGATGCAGCCAGTGTACAGGAGGTACAGCCATATTGCTCCATGTGGGATGCAATCTATGACTGCCTGTTCTTCTGCATCAACCAGGATATTTATGATGCGCTGACACCGGAGCAGCAGGCTGTTGTTGACGAGTGTGGTCAGAAAGCTGTTGAGTATGAGCGTTACATCAACCGTTCCAGTGATGATGAGATCAAAGCACGCTGGGCAGACAAAAACAGTGTGACCTTCACAGAGAAAAAGGACATGGATATCGATTCCTTTAAGAAAGCAGTAGACGGTGTAGATGACTGGTTTGTTCAGGAACTGAAAAAACAGGGCTATAATGATGGTCAGGATCTGGTAGATCTGTTTACAAAGTAATCTTCATATATGTTTATAAAAAGATAAAATAGCCGGAAAGAGGTAGTTCTGAGAGGATTTTTCAGGACCGCCTCTTTTCTTTGCGGAAAAAAGATTATATACTGATAGCAGTCCGGCATTTGTTGGGCAGGAGATTATTGAAATATGACCGGAACATAAGTAAAGCATATATTTGCATTTATTTTACTGTATGCTCCGGAGAGTTGATAAGGTAAAGGAAGAAATATGATAAAGATCGATCTGATAACCGGATTTCTCGGATCCGGAAAGACAACATTTATAAAAAAATATGCCTCCTATCTTCTGAAAAAAGGCATGAACATCGGGATCCTGGAAAATGATTTCGGGGCAGTGAATGTGGATATGATGCTGCTTCAGGATCTAATGGGAGACAACTGTGAGCTGGAGATGGTTTCCGGGGGCTGTGATGCGGACTGTCACAGACGGCGATTTAAGACAAAGCTGATCGCCATGGGAATGTGCGGTTACGACCGTGTCATCGTAGAACCATCCGGAATCTTTGATGTGGATGAGTTCTTTGACGCCCTCCATGAGGAACCGTTGGATAAATGGTATGAGATCGGAAATGTGATCGCCATTGTGGATGCGAAGCTGGCAGAGGATCTTTCTGCGGAAGCGGATTATCTGCTGGCTTCCGAGGTGGCAGATGCAGGCTATGTATTACTGAGCAGGAGCCAGGAAGCCACGGTGGAAGAGATCAGCAGCACAAAAGAGCATCTCAACCGTGCACTTGGCCAGATTCAGTGCAGGCGCCGTCTGGACAGTGAGATTCTCACCGGAAACTGGGATGATCTCACAGACACAGACCTGGAAAAGATCCTGGATTGCGGGTATGTGGCAGAGGATTACGTGAAGGAATCCTATGCGGAAGGCGGCGGATTTGATTCTCTGTTTTTTATGAACGTTCATAAAAGCGAGGAGGAACTTCATGAAACTGCAGAAAGGATCCTGAATGATCCATCTTGCGGAGATGTTTTTCGCGTAAAAGGTTTTCTCAGAAAAGAAGATGGACAGTGGCTGGAGCTGAATGCTACCCGCCATGAGATCTGCATCCGGCCGGCAAAGCTGGGACAGGAGATCATGATCGTTATTGGGGAGAAACTGAATAAAGAGGTAATTGATGGATACTGGAAATAATACTGCAGGAAAAACAGCACCGGAGAGATATGTCTCAGAGAAGGCCTTTGAAGAGCTGCCAGATACCTTTCAGAAGCTTGCAGAGCTGCTTGGAGAAGATCAGTTTGAACTGGTGGCAGTGAATGATGAGAAAGATCCGCAGGATCAGAAAGCAGCTTCAGAAAGTGCTTTTTCGGAAGCAATTGCGGAAAAGTCCGATGACAATATGTACAGAGTGGATTCTTATGTAAAAAACGGCGAAATCCGTCTTGTGTATCTTATGAATGATGCGGTAGAAAGCTTTCTTGTTTTTGGAAATGCCCGTATGACAGGTGTATACAAACCGGATTACGAGGGCGAGATCCTGGCAGATTTAAGCCGGCAGGGGAGAGAATATATCCTTGTGGTCCACCAGGATGATTCGGTGGTGACTTTGTTTTTTGAAACTCTGTCTCTGGAAAAACATCTCTACGATTACAGCCGGATCGGTCATTTCTGGGTAGAAGGGTATGAATACTTACGGCAGCTGGAATATCGGCTGGCGATCCTCCGCGACAAATATGATTATATAGGCGGGGACAGCTGCAACGCTCTGGAGGAGAAGCTTTCTGCACTGGTGGAATTTCCGCCATTGAATTACTGCTGTTATCCTGCTGTTCCGGAAAAGTATATTGTTCCCAGGGAAAATCCGTGGATTCCCTCGGAAAAGGCATTTGAGGTAATGGGAGAGATCGCAAGGCAGGCAGGAGACCGTACCTTTGTCAGGTGGCTTGAAATTTACCGGAAACTTCCGTTTAAATGGGTAGCACGGAAACTGGCAGGAATGCTTCACCGTACAAAACACATCCAGGTAACGATGTGCCTTTCTGAAAAGCTGCGGGAAGCTTCATCCGGATATGGGAATCGTTCTTTTGGAAAAGAAGCCGATGAAGAACTTAGAGTTCTTACAGAAAAAGCCAGGACAAAGCAGGCAGAGCTGAACGAGCAGGGTATGGGATCCGAAGTACTCAGGGAAGAACCGTTTACCATTGCCAGAGATTCTCTGGGATTTAAGGTTTATCTCATGAAATGGAACAAGGGAAGAAAAGACTGTACCGTTGAAATTGAAGAAATATGACGAAATATATATAGATCCGTAGAGAATATCTGTGAAGTGTTTTTGCCCGGCAGGGATTGCTTTTTTAAAAACACTGGGGTATAATCTAACGGAAAGAGTTAAGAACAGCCCTTTAATAAGAAAGGAGATTTTTAAAATGAAAGTAACACATATTACAGATATTGATAAATTTTTTGAGGTAATTGACAGCTGCAAGGGTAGAGTAGAGCTTGTAACAGGAGAGGGAGACAGACTGAACCTGAAATCCAAGCTTTCCCAGTATGTATCTCTTGCAAACATCTTTTCCGCTGGTGAGATCCCGGAGCTTGAGATCGTTGCAGCAGAGAAAGAGGATATCGACAAGCTTATGAGCTTTATGATCAACGGCTGATAGGAAGAACGATTTTCAGGGATGTGAGCTTTTCACATCCCTCTATTAATCTGAATATAAAGCAGAATAGGAATGTCTGTTTTGTAAAATGGATATAATGACAGCAGATACAGAAACAGGTATTTTTTTCTCTGTCATCATGAGCATAACAGGATACAACCAGGGGGTATAATACTTCCTGGTCAAACTACGTTAAAAGGAGTGTATACAAAATGGTTAAAATTGATATTATCTCCGGTTTCCTTGGCGCCGGAAAAACAACTCTGATCAAAAAGCTTCTGAAGGACGGATTTCAGGGTGAGCAGGTAGTTCTGATCGAGAACGAGTTCGGTGAGATCGGTATTGACGGCGGATTTCTGAAAGAGGCAGGGATCCAGATCCGTGAGATGAACTCCGGATGTATCTGCTGCTCTCTGGTAGGAGATTTCGGAACCTCTCTGAAAGAGGTTGTTACCAAATATGATCCGGACAGGATCCTGATCGAGCCGTCAGGAGTTGGTAAGCTTTCTGATGTTATCAAGGCTGTACAGGGTGTTCAGGACGAGGTTGACATTAAACTGAACAGCTATACAACTGTTGTTGATGCAAAAAAATGCAAAATGTATATGAAGAACTTCGGTGAGTTCTTTGATAATCAGATCCAGTATGCAGGTGCTATCATCATGAGCCGTACCGATATTGCAAGTGAGAAAAAGGTTCAGGAGTCCCTGGAGCTTCTCCGCAGCCTGAATAAGGATGCTGCTATCATTACAACTCCGATCGAGAATCTTGACGGTAAGAAACTGGTAGAGGTTATGGAGCATCCGGTATCCCTGGAGCAGGAGATGCTTGAGGAGGAGCATGAGCATCATCATCACCACGACGGAGAGTGTGGCTGCGGCCATGATCATGAAGAGCATGAGCATCACCATCACCACGACGGAGAGTGCGGCTGTGGCCATGATCATGAAGAGCATGAGCATCATCACCATGACGGAGAGTGCGGCTGTGGCCATGATCATGAAGAGCATGAGCATCACCATCACCACGACGGAGAGTGCGGCTGCGGCCATGATCATGAAGAGCATGAGCATCACCATCACCACGACGGAGAGTGTGGCTGTGGACATGACCACCACCATCATCATGCAGATGAGGTCTTCACAAGCTGGGGCCGTGAGACTATTAAAAAATATACACGTGAGGGACTTGAGAAGATCCTTGAGGCACTTTCCGAGTCTGATAAATACGGTATCATCCTCCGTGCAAAGGGAATGCTTCCGGCAGAAGACGGAACATGGATCTATTTTGATATGGTTCCGGAAGAAACTGAGATCCGTGAGGGTGCACCGGAATATACAGGCCGTCTGTGCGTGATCGGTTCTAAGCTTGACGAGCATGCACTGGAGGAGCTTTTCGGGATCGCATAAAGCATATGATAAAATAAATGTCCGTTTTGACGCAAAGCCAAAGCGGAATACAGATATAGATTGTTACAGAAAGGAAACAGATACTATACATTAAATCGTACAGTATCTGATAGGATGGATTTATGGAAGAGACCAGAGTACCCGTTTATCTGATCACAGGTTTTCTGGAAAGCGGCAAGACCTCTTTCCTGAGCTTTACCCTGCAGCAGGATTACTTTCAGATCGATGGAAAAACACTGCTGATCCTTTGCGAAGAGGGTGAGGAAGAATATGATGAGGAAGCACTGAAACAGTGCAATACTGTTGTGGAGAGCATTGACAGCGAGGAAGAGCTTACACCGGAACGACTTGCGGCAATGGAGATCCTGCATCAGCCGGAGCGGGTGATCATTGAGTATAATGGCATGTGGCTGGTAAGTAAATTCGAAGAAATGGAAAAACCGGAAGGCTGGGGCGTGGAGCAGCATATCACCTGTGTGGATGCAAGTACATTCCAGGTCTATATGGCGAATATGAAGTCCCTTTTTATGGACATGGTCCGCAATGCGGATATGGTTATCTTTAACCGCTGCCAGGAGAACGATCCGCTTCCTTCTTACAGAAGAAGCATCAAGGTGGTGAACCAGCGTGCGGAGATCATCTTTGAGGATGAAGAGGGTGAGCTTGGTGATCTTTTTGAGGATGAGATGCCATTTGATATTGATGCCCCGGTGATCGATATCCTTCCGGAGGATTATGGTATCTGGTTTGTGGATTCCATGGATCATCCGGACCGTTATGTCGGAAAAACCGTTCACTTTAAAGCACGTGCCCTGAAGCCGCGTGGAATGGGAAGCAAATTCTTTGTTCCCGGAAGAACAGCCATGACATGCTGTGCAGATGATACCACATTCCTTGGTTACATCTGCAAGAGCGCTTTTGCTCCGAAGATCGCAGAAGGCCAGTGGGTGGATGTTACTGCGAAGGTTGCGTTTGAGAAGAGAATGGAATATCAGGGAGAGGGAATCGTACTTTACGCAGAGCATGTAGAAGTTTGTGAGCCACTTGCTGATGAGATGGTATATTTCAACTGATACGATCAGAGCATTTGTATGCCTTAAGGCATAAGAAGGCCTGACATTGAAACAGGTAGATTACAGCTGAGGAGTTTTTATGTATTTAATTGCAGGTTTGGGAAATCCGGGAAAGCAGTATGAGGCTACACGCCACAATATGGGCTTTGACACCGTTGACTGTCTTGTGGAGAAGCATAATATCCCGCAGGGCGGCGTAAAATTTAATGCCATGTATGGAAAAGGTATCATCGGCGGTGAAAAAGCTATTCTGATGAAACCGCTTTCCTATATGAATTTAAGCGGCGGTCCGATCCAGGAGATGTCCGGCTATTTCAAGATCGATCCGGAGACAGAGCTGATCGTGATCTACGATGATATCGATCTGGAGCCTGGGCAGCTTCGTATCCGCAAAAAAGGCAGTGCAGGCGGACATAACGGGATCAAGGATATTATCCGCCGCCTTGGAACTGAAAAATTTATCCGCATCCGTGTTGGTGTCGGTGCAAAACCGAAAGACTGGGATCTGGCAGATTTTGTGCTGGGTCATTTTTCGGACAGTGACCGCAAGCTTGTGGATGAAGGGATCAATGATGCGGCAGAGGCTGTGGAGATGATCCTGTCCGAGGGCGTAGATGCGGCGATGAATAAATATAACAGGAAAAAGCCTAAGAATTGAGGTTTGTATGGAAGCATTTTTGCATCCTCTGCAGGGTCTTGCAGAGTTTGAAGGAATAAAAAAGCGCTGTGGCGCAAACTGCGGAATTCTCAATGTTTCCGGATGCATGGAGTCCCAGAAGGTCCATCTGATGTATGGACTTTCCGGGCTTTTTCCATATCATCTGATCCTTGCGGATGATGAGCGCAACGCAAAGGAAATCTATGAGGATTACCGCTTCTATGACAAAAATGTATATTTTTATCCGGCAAAGGATCTTCTGTTTTTTCAGGCAGATATTCACGGAAATCTTCTGATCCGGCAGCGGATGCGTGTGATCCGGGCACTTCTGGAACAGGAAGAAGTGACCGTTGTTACCAGCATCGACGGATGTATGGATTTCCTGATGCCGCTGGAAAAGATCAGAAGCAGACTTCTTCATTTTAAAAGTGACAGTGTGATCGATCTGGATCAGCTGAAGGAAGAGCTGGTAGAGCTGGGGTATGAACGCACTGGTCAGGTAGAGCTTCCGGGGCAGTTTTCTGTGCGTGGAGGAATCATTGATATCTATTCGCTGACAGAGGATAATCCCTGGCGTATTGAACTGTGGGATGATGAGGTGGATTCTATCCGGAGCTTTGATGCGGAAAGTCAGAGATCTCTGGAAAATGTAGATGAAATTACGATTTATCCGGCCGCAGAAAAGATGGACGGAGAAGATATGGTATCCTTTCTGGAGTATTTTCCGGAAGAAAAAACACTGGTATTTCTGGATGAACTGAACCACCTGGCAGAAAACGGCGAGGGTGTGGAGGAAGAGTACCGTCAGAGTCGTATGCACAGAGAGGAAAAAGGCGAGGCAAATCTTCCGGAGCAGTGGCTATGTGGCTTTCAGGAACTGCAGAAGAAGCTGAACAGACGGAATTGTGTGGCTGTATCCGCACTTTCTCCCAGACGTTCCGGATGGAAGATCAATGAGGAATTTGATCTTACGGTGAAGTCTGTAGATTCTTATAACAGCAGCTTTGAACTTCTGGTAAAGGATCTCCTTCAGTATAAGAGTCAGGGATACCGGATCGCATTGCTCTCCGGTTCCAGGACCAGGGCGGAGCGTCTGGCAAAGGATCTTTCAGAGGAAGGACTGAATGCTTTTTACAGCCAGGACATGGATCGTATCATCAGTCCCGGGGAGATCATGGTGGTCTATGGTCACGCAAGACGTGGCTTCCAGTATCCGCTGATCAAATTTGCAGTGATGACGGAAACCGATATTTTCGGCAAAGAGCAGAAAAAGCGCAAAAAAAAGAAAAAGTACAGCGGAAACAGGATCCAGGATTTTGCAGAGCTTTCCATTGGTGATCTTGTTGTTCATGAAAAGCACGGACTGGGTATTTACCGTGGAATCGAAAAGGTAGAGGTTGATCGTGTTGTGAAGGATTACATCAAGATCGAATACCGGGGCGGCAGTAATCTCTATATCCTGGCAACCCAGCTGGATGCTTTGCAGAAATATTCAGGATCCTCCGAAAACGCAAAAACGCCCAAGCTGAACAAGCTTGGCGGTCAGGAGTGGAATAAGACCAAGAGCCGTGTTAAGGGTGCAGTAAAAAATATCGCAAAAGAGCTGGTTGAGCTTTATGCAGTCCGCCAGGAGAAAGAGGGGTATGTCTGCGGACCGGATACCGTATGGCAAAAGGAATTTGAGGAGATGTTTCCTTATGAGGAGACAGAGGATCAGCTGGCAGCCATTGAGGATACCAAGAGAGATATGGAAAGCACCAGGATCATGGACCGTCTTGTGTGTGGTGACGTTGGTTACGGAAAGACGGAGGTGGCTTTAAGAGCTGCGTTTAAGGCAGTACAGGAAAGCCGGCAGGTGGTTTATCTGGTCCCTACTACCATTCTTGCCCAGCAGCATTACAATACCTTTGTACAGCGTATGAAAGAATTTCCGGTGAAGGTGGAGCTTCTCTGCCGTTTCCGGACATCTGCCCAGCAGAAAAAGACCATCGAAGGGATCAAAAAGGGGCAGGTAGATATTGTGATCGGCACCCACAGAGTTCTTTCAAAAGATGTGGAATTTAAAAATCTTGGACTTCTGATCATTGATGAGGAGCAGCGCTTCGGTGTTACTCACAAGGAGAAGATCAAGCAGATGAAAAAAGATGTGGATGTACTGACGCTGACGGCAACGCCGATTCCGAGGACTCTTCATATGAGTCTCATCGGTATCCGTGATATGAGCGTTCTGGAAGAGCCGCCGATGGATCGTGTGCCGATCCAGACATACGTTATGGAGTACGATGAGGAGACTGTTCGGGAAGCCATCCGCAGGGAGCTTCGCCGGGGTGGACAGGTGTATTACGTATATAATCGAGTCAATGACATTGCCGAAGTAGCCCTTCGGATATCCAGACTTGTGCCGGAGGCCAGAGTGGATTTTGCACATGGACAGATGAGTCAGAGGGAACTGGAGCAGGTAATGTATGATTTTATCAATGGAGATGTGGATGTACTGGTTTCCACCACTATTATTGAGACAGGACTGGATATTTCCAACGTAAACACCATGATCATCCATGATTCGGACAGATATGGCCTTTCCCAGCTTTATCAGCTCCGTGGGCGTGTAGGACGTTCCAACAGGACTGCTTATGCATTCCTGATGTATACCAAAAACAAGATGCTCCAGGAGACCGCGGAGAAACGGCTCAGCGCCATGCGGGAGTATTCAGACCTTGGAAGCGGTTTTAAGATAGCTATGAAGGATCTGGAGCTTCGTGGAGCAGGAAATCTTCTCGGTGCGCAGCAGCATGGGCATATGAACGCAGTTGGTTATGACCTTTACTGTAAGATGCTCAGTGAGGCTGTCAAGGAGGCAAAGGGAATCCGGACTATGGATGATTTTGAGACGACCATTGATCTCAACATTGATGCATTTATCCCGGATTCCTATATCGGCAACGAGTTCCAGAAGCTGGATATTTATAAGCGTATTGCCGGTATTGAAAGCCAGCAGGAGTATGATGACATGCTGGAGGAGCTGATCGACCGTTTTGGTGAGCCGACAAAAGCTGTGTTGAATCTTCTTGCCATTGCAAGGCTGAAGGCTCTTGCCCATCAGGGATATGTGACGGAGATCAAGCAGCTTGGAAAAGATGTCCGGATCACGCTCTATGAAAAGGCCAAGCTGGATCCCGCAGGTATTCCAGCTATTATGGCGCAGTACCGGAGAGGTTTGCAGTTTAAGGCTGATCATGAGCCGAAATTTATCCTGACACCACAGGGAAGGCTGATCGAAGAGCTGATGAAGTTTGCGGGGGAGCTGGCAAAACTGGCAGAGCCACTGGAGTAAAGGGAAGAATCAGCTAAGCTTAGGGTTATCCACGGGAAAAAACATCCGGTTTGTGGATACCGGATATTTTCCCGGAAAGACTTGTGGATAATTTGTGAAATGTCGTGTAAGTTCGTGAAATTCCTTGCTCTTAAAGGTGAAAACGTTTATAATCAAGTATTATGGAATAAGAGCCGGACCGTGATTCTTATGGACGGATAGATGGAGGATGAAATGAGAAATTCAGTAAAGAAAGCGGCAGTTACTGCTCTTGTCTGCGTTACAGCGGCAGGAATGATGGCAGGCTGCGGAAATAAAAAACTCGATGGTACAAAGATCGCAGTGACAGTCAATAAGCAGGAAATCCCGTTTGGCGTTGTAAGTCTGGCAGCACGTATGCAGCAGGCACAGGCTGAGGCAATGTACAAGATGTATCTTGGCGGCGGAAGCGATATGTCTATCTGGAGTACCAAAATGGATGATGATTCCGATGAGACTTACGGTGAAAATGCGGTAACAACTTCTGTTGAAACTGTTGAAAAGATGTGTCTGGAGAAAGAACACGCTTCCGAGTATGATGTTGAAATCACAGATGATGAGCAGAAGGCTCTTGAGGAAGCTGCCAAGAACTTTATGGCTGCCAATTCCGATGAGACAATTGCAGAGCTTGCAGTTGATGAAGATATGGTGAAGACTTTCCTCGAGCTTGAAACATACGATGTGAAGATGAAGGATGCCATTGAAGCCAAAGCGGACGTGAAGCTGGATGAGAAAGAATATCAGCAGATGTCCTTCAGCTATGCAAGTGCAAAGGTCAGCGGAGATGATCTTTCCGATGATGATATCAAGAAGAATAAAGAGAATCTTCAGAAGTTCTATGACAAGGTTAAAGAGGATCCGGCTGCAGATTTCAATACTCTTGGAGATGAGATCTCCAAGGATATGACCGCAACAACCGGAACATGCCCTACCTATGAGGAAGGTGATGACAGTGCTGCCAATGGAACTACTTATCCGGATGAGGTTCGTACCGCTTTAAGAAAGCTGGATGAAGGTGCACTGAACGAGGAGATCATAAAGACAGATTCCGTATGGTATGTTGTGAGACTGGATTCCAAGAATGATAAAACTGCAACGGAGAGTAAGAAAGAGTCTCTGACAAACACTAAGAAGGATGATTTCTATAATGATACAACAGATGGCTGGAAGAAGAAAGCAGATATCAAAGAAGAGAAAAAACTGATCAAGAAGATCAAGATCACAGATAATCACAGCTTTACGATCCAGACTCCAACTCCGACACCGGACCCGGATGTAACTGAGACACCGACAGCAGATTCTGCAGAGGCTGAGGCAACCGAGACACCGGCAGCTGAGGAGCAGACCGATGTGACTGAGACACCGGAGACAGAGGGAGATTCTGCAAAGGCTGATGAGGAGACTGCAGACAGTACAGAATCTGAGGCAGCTGCTACACCGGAAGCTGAGAAATAAGATACAATGTTTACAATGGAATGATAAGAGAAAAGACAACGAGCCGTGTACGGATTTATCGTACACGGCTCGTTTTTTGTAATGCTCATGCCTGCTTTACGGATCATCAGATCAGATCGAGATGCTCCAGTGCGTGAAGAATCCCGTCCCTGTCGACTGCGCTTGTCTGGTATGTGCAGTGCTTTTCGATGCCTCCGTAAGCATTTCCCATAGCAACGCCGACTCCGGCAGCTTTCAGCATGGGAAGGTCGTTGGGACTGTCTCCGAATGCATAGCAGTCTTCCTTGGGGATGGAAAGGCGGTCCAGGAGAAATTCCATGCCTGTGGCTTTGCTGGTACCCTTTTGTGTGACTTCCCAGATTCCGTCTCCGTGATCAAAATAGGTGTAATGATCATTACAGAAGCTGCGGAATTTTTCGACATCGGAATCCGGCAGCATATGTACCAGGAATTTGTCATAGGAGTAAGTGCAGGCATCCTCCCGATTGAATTTCGTGATGTCGACCATTGGAATTTCTTTTCGCATTTTGACTCCGAATTCGGACTGGGCCGGAGATGCGCCATCATACAGGATCTCAGTGTTGGATTCAAAAATTGCCTCGATCTTGCATTTGCGGAGAAGGTCTACGGTTTCCTTGCACAGAAGATTTGGGACTGTGCGGAAAAAAAGCAATTTGTTGTCCATATAAATGTGGGTTCCACAGCCGTATATATAGCCATCGAAATGAAGCTCTGAGAGTGCAGAGGGCATCATTACTTTGGTGCGGCCGGTGTTGATGAAAAGAAGATGACCGTTTTCATGGGCTTTTGTGAGGGCGCGGCTGGTGCTCTCCGGAACCTTGAAGGGGTGAGGCGTAAGCAGTGTGCCGTCTATGTCGAAGAACAGGATTTTTTTATCGTTCATAAGGTCTCCTTTAAAATGGGATTTCTTCTTCGGTGTTACTGTTATCAATGTCAGTAATATCATTAACAGGAAGCGGTTCTGCGGATGTATCTTCAACAGAGTTCAGTGTGCTGACACGGATGCCGTTGAGTTCTATTTCACTTTCCATGGGGATCACAAGGCATTTTCGACCATCGATGATGCGGGTTTCTACCAGTTCTGCCCGGTCCGGTGCTACGTGGATCACCACGTCAGGGGTTTTGATCTCAAATTTCCGGGTGTTGGTGATGTTGGATGCTACCAGAGCTGATTTTTCTCCTGCGGCAAGCTCATACTGTTCATCGAAGTTCAGGAGCTTTTCGTCTTCTACGCCGCATTCTTCGAAGAGACGTTTGACTTCGGATTTGGTGAGGACAACAGGTTCCGGTTCGTCCTTCTGGGATTCGATGAGATCGTTGAGTTTTTCGTGGATTTCAAGGACTGTGTCGTAGGCACAGTCGTCACCAAGGGTTTCTTCCACCAGAGCATTGAAGGAGTCACGCTGGGTTCCGGCAGATAGTGGTGTGGTGCAGCCGAAGACTTCTTCCATCATGGTGGAGCGGAGATTTTCGGCGTTTTTGGTGTAGTAGAGAAGTCCGTGGATATCGGTACTGCGGTCGTTGAACTGTGGGAAAAGGAAGCCCCAGTCAGGCATTTCTACCAGCCAGTCCCGGATACGGTCTTCAATATTGTTTGTCTCTGCATTGTAATGCAGGCCTGCTTTGGAGAGCTTGACCGGGCAGATACTGCAGAGGATGTGATCGTAGATCTCATCGGAAGCGTCGAACATTTCGGCACCGTCGGAGGATTTGCCGGGGATGTCGTAGACTGCGTGGATGAGGATGATGTAGTAGTTTTCACCGTAGTCGTAGTTTTCTATGATTCTGTCGTAGAAGGCTTCGGTGAGGGTGTCGTCGGTGAGTTTGCTTTTGCGGAGTTTCATGAGGAAGTTTTGGGTTCCGCCTTCGGTTTCCTGATTCAGAGGAAATTCCATGTTGATGAGGTTTTTTCCGATGGTGCCGGTGAGGGTTTTTCGGAAGATGTCGAAGTATTTGAAGGTTTCTTCCTCTGATAAGGATAAGAAGGCTTCTTTGAGTTCGGTTTTTTTGTTTTTTTCACCGTCTACGTAGCAGCCGCAGATGCGGGTGATGGAGCAGCGGTCAGGGGTGAATTGTTTTTTTATTTCTGCGATTTCTTTTTTGTTCATGTGTGGTTTACCTCGGTTTTTTAATTAGTTTGATTATAGCACAGGTGTTTGGTGGGGGCAAGATGACGCGGACGGACGTGTGAGATTTGCAGCAGAAGTCCGGGTGCCGTCGTTTCGCCTGGTCATACTAAGCGTCTGAGGTGTCTCACGGAGCGGCCGGCCCATAACTCGCCATGTACGCTGATGCGTACCTGGCTCAGACAGATGGGCCTTACCCTGCGGCTTGTGGCCGCCGGGTACCTCTCCGTGAACCACCTCAGACGCTAAGTATGGACCAAGGCTCACTCCAAAGCACCCGGACTTCTGCTGCAAACCTCACACTGTGCGGTCATGGTGGGAGGGATAGAGTGGTCTGACGGGAGTTGGATGAGTCATCAGCGCTGCGCTGGATGGCTGGGAGGAAAGGCTGAGTTTCCTTGTGGTTTGCCGGGGAGGTTGTGAGCGTCGGTGCGTTGCTGGACGCCTGTAGTTTGGAAGCCTGAGATTCTATGTGTTTGTTAGGGAGGTTGTGAGCGTCGGCGCGTTGCTGGACGCCTGTAGTTTGGAAGGTTGAGATTCCATGTGGTTTGGAGGGAGGTTGTGAATGTCGGTGCGTTGCTGGACGCTGGAAGGTGGTGTCGAAATTTGGAGATGGTTTTTTGTGGTGTTGTGGTGGGATGTGTGGTATGATTTGTATATCTTATAAGATCTATCCATTTATTTGGTTTCTTTTTGCTTCAATGTCTGAAGCGTTTTTTCAAAAAATATTTATAAAAACTGTATACAGGGTTTCTGAAGTGTTTGGTTGATGGTATAATTGTATATACCAGAAGGAGTATTGTTTGAGAGATAATACGATTTTTGATGATGTTTTTCGTACTATGATGGAGAAAATGACGTTTCTGGTCGTGCCTTTGATCAATGATGTTTTTCATACATCATACCCGGCTGATGTGGAGATTGTGCAGCTGCGTAATGAGTATCAGCGGGTGGATGGTGAGATTATTACGGATTCGCGGCTGTTGATCGGAAACAGGATTTATCATATAGAATGTCAGAGTACGGATGACACGACAATGGCTGTACGGATGATAGAGTATGATTTTGCAACTGCTGTTGAGTTTGCCAGAAAGCAGGGACGGAGGTATCGGATGGAGTTTCCACGTTCTTGTGTGTTGTATCTGAGAAATAGTAGGAATACGCCGGATTTTCTGGAAGTGGATGTGGTTTTTCCGGATGGAGGATGTCATTTGTACAGAGTGCCTGCCATTAAAGTAGAGAATTATACAAAAGATAAGATATTTGAAAAGAGTCTTCTTATGCTGCTTCCTTTTTATATCATGCGATATGAAAAAAGAGGGCATGAGATGAGTGAGAATCCACAACTTTTTCAGGAATTACTGAATGAATATGAAGTGATCCGGAGTAAACTGGAGGTAGAGATCACTGAATCTGGAAGGTCTGAACTGTTCAGTGATCTGATTGGACTGATAACTCGGATATCTGATCATATTTTCAGAAATGAGGAGAAAGTCCGGAAAGGAATAGGTGAGATTATGGGTGGACATGTTCTGGAACTGGAATCTGAGAAAAGGGCAAGACTGATGGCGGAAGCTAAAGAACAGGCTGAAGCACTGGGGCGAGAACAGGGAATGGCTCAGGGAATGGCTCAGGGAATGGCCCAGGGGGAAGAACGACTTAGTGTTCTGATCAACAGGCTTATACTTGATAATCGTGGTAATGAGATTCAGAAGGTTGTTACAGATAAAGAAATGCGTGAAGCTATGTACAGAGAATATCAATTATAATAAGAAAAGATAAAGAGAATCCCCCACTGGTTTTGCTATCCATGGGGGATTCGTTGATTGATCTGAATCTTATAATACAGAATATCCGTAACTGCTGACAATAGCATCGATCTTCTGGCGGTTTTTGCACAGTGGGCAGTTGTCAGAGCGGTAGGAGTGATAGTCCGGGATGTCTCTGGCCTGAAAGATAGAGTGGACAGGGAGTGTGGCTACACTGTCTACACTGCTGTAGATGGCTGCCACGCCGCGGATTTTACCGCCATAGTACAGAACGCTTTCGATAGCTCGGTTCAATGTGGATCCGGTGGTGATGGAACCATTTAGGACGAGGATGTTTTTTCCATTGATCATTGGTTCATAGTTGTCGCGGAAGATCATCTGCCCGGTGCTGTTGAACTCAGGGGTGATGACGTAGATGGTCTGGTGTGCGTTCATGGAAAGGACGCCGGCTTTGGTCAGTTCTTCGGCGAGATAAGCACCGATCACTTCAAGTCCGTCCATGCAGACGATGGTGTCTACCGGAATGGATGCTTCGTAATTTGCTGCGAGAGCGGATGCAATACGCTGTGCTTCAGCGCATCTGGATTTCATAGTAGTGAGATCCAGGTAGTGTGTGATATGGGACTGGGATGTTACGAAGTGTCCCGGAATCATTTTAAGCTGTATGCGGTTGTCAGTGCGTGCATAAATTTTTATGATGTTGTCCTGATCCATAATAAAAACCTCCTGTCGTGATCGTGTTTTACGTGGTTGTTCAGGAGAATTATCCTGAAGGATTACGAAACAGATTTATTTAACCGAATGCGGATTGCAAATATCCGATTAGCTGTGCATATTATACCATTAATTTCAAAAAAATGAAATAATATAATGCAAAATATATAAAAAATATTCAAAAAATCAAGCGTATTTGTTAAAAAATATCCAATATCATGAAAACTTTGACAATAGGATCATTACTATAGAGTGAAAGTACTTGTGAGTACGTAGTAAATTGGAAAGAGAGTGTCATATGTATTATTGCGTATAAAAAAGAGGAGGAGAATCCCTAAGGATCCTCCCCCTGTGAGAGTGAGTCAATATCAGCCTTCAATAGATACATATTTATCAGCTTCAATCTCTTCAGCTGCTTTTTTCGGAATAGAAAGTCTCAGAACACCGTTCTCAAATTTTGCATGGACATCTTCGTTTTTTACACCATTACCAACATAGAAGCTTCTGCTTGTGCTGCCGGCATAACGTTCACGGCGGATATAATTGCCTTTCTTGTCTTCCTCGTCTTTGTCAAGACCCTTGGCAGCGGAGATGGTAAGATAACCATCCTTCAGCTGTACCTGTACTTCATCTTTCTTAAATCCTGGAAGATCTACATCCAGCTCATAGCCTTTATCTGTTTCACGTACATCAGTTTTCATGATATTTTTTGCATGTTTGCCATAAAGAGGGTTCTTTCCGCTAAAGAAATTATCTCTGAATCCAAAATCATCCATCCAGTCATCAAATAAGTTTTCTCCAAATACACTCGGGAACATCATAAGTCATTTCTCCTTTCAAATTGAAAAGCCGTTCCGGTGGATCAAGAAATCCAACTGTTGCCGGTATATAGTTACCACTTCGGGTTATTCCGCAGTGGTGATCGTTTGGTTTTATTCTGAACATCTGGAAGTTCTTTTTTATCTTCTCCTTTGTTCTATATGTAATATAACACCTGTTGCTAGCAAAGTCAAGAGGCGAGTGCTAAAAAGTTGTGAAGAATTTGTGTTCCGTAAAATGAAAAACTAATTTCCACCTTTAGCCCTTTATGTTCTTATATTAAAAAGCGAATCGGACAAGGTCTGAAAAGCTTATGCAGATTGAACATTCTGCAATGTTATAATAACTTTAAAGCATAGAAAAAACCAAAAAAATCAATATAATAAGGCATATAGACAAAATGTATTAAAAAAATTTTTCGTACATTCTTCTGAGTTGAACAGACGATAGAAAGACAGTGTTCATGAGTATGCAGGTAAAGCAAAATGTAAATGAAAAAGTACAGGAGGAGAGAATAATGCAGAAAAAATATGCAGATTTTAAGCTTGGGGTACCGGATTATGTAACAGTGGAAACAGAAGAGGAGAGACTTGTGTGCCAGGGAGGGCAGACGACAGTAGCTGCCGGTGCAACTACTGTGGAATTTCAGGACGCAGGTGAACATGAGGATATATTTGTCACATCCGAGGATGCAGTGAGATGTGTGAAACTGAGATGGAACTATAAGATCCCGAAATCAGCCAGATTTCTGGGAGATGCCTGGGAACGTACCTATGGTGATGCGGAATGGCATGGAATGAGCGGAAACCGTTATCTGCCATGGTATTTTCTGGCGAAGTTTTCTGAGAAGGTTCTCTGCTTTGGTGTAAAGGTCCGTCCTTCTGCTATGTGCTGCTGGCAGGTGGATACCAAAGGAATTACTTTGTTTCTGGATGTTCGCTGCGGAAATACAGGAGTACAGCTGAAAGGAAGAAAGCTGTGTGCCGCACAGATCGTCGGCATGGAAGCAGAAGGAGCAGATACTTTTGAAACTGCACAGAAATTCTGTGAAAAAATGTGTACAGATCCGATCTTCCCGGAGTTTCCGGTATATGGAAGCAATAACTGGTATTATGCTTACGGTGACAGCTCCGAAGAGGAGATCTTAAGTGATACCGATTATATCCTGAAACTGACCGAAGGTGTAAAAAATCCTCCGTTCATGGTCATTGATGACTGCTGGCAGGAGCATCACCGCCTGGATGAATACAACGGTGGACCCTGGACAAAAGGCAATGCCAGATTTCCGGATATGAAAGGTCTTGCAGACAAGCTGGAGAAAAAAGGTGTCCGCCCGGGTATCTGGGTCCGTCTGCTTCTTAATGAAGATGAGAATATCCCGGATGAGTGGAGAATTTCCTATAATGACTGTCTCGATCCGTCCCACCCGGATGCACTGGAATATATCCGTAAAGATATCGAGAGGATCTGTGATTGGGGATACACGCTGATCAAGCATGATTTTTCTACCTTTGATCTCTTTGGGAAATGGGGATTTGAGGCGAATTTAAGAGACAATTCCATGGAGAAATGGCATTTTTATGATCAGACCAAAACCAGCGCAGAAATCGTAAAAATGCTTTATCAGGAGATTTATGATGCTTCCCGGAGCAACAACGCAATGATCATCGGCTGCAATACCATCGGACATCTCGGCGCAGGCCTGATGCATCTGAACCGGACCGGTGACGATACCAGCGGACGTATCTGGGAGCGTACCAGACGAATGGGCGTAAATACGCTGGCATTCCGTCTTCCGCAGCACAATACGTTTTACCATATTGATGCAGACTGTGTCGGTATTTTCGGAATGATCCCATGGGAGAAAAATCGTCAGTGGGCAGACGTTCTTGCAAAGAGCGGTACACCACTGTTTGTATCCGCAAAACCTGGAGTTTTGAATCCGGAGGAATTTGAGGAGCTGCATCAGATCATGCTGCGTGCATCAGAACAGGAAGAGCATTTTGTTCCGCTTGACTGGGAAGAAATCGACTGCCCGGAGGTATGGGGAGAAAACGGCGAAACTATCACTTATGACTGGTTTGACAACGAAGGTCCGACCATGGATGCTACGGTGGAGTACTATAATGCCAAGGTAGTTGTTCCGTAAATCAGGAAAAGTGGTTCAGCAATCCAGAAGATCCTCGGCATGATGATATTTTTCCCGGTATTCCCGTGGCGTCATGCCGGTTTCTTTTTTGAAGGCACGGGAAAAGGCAAATGGATTTTGATATCCGCAGGAGAACGCCACGCTGGAGACAGGGATATCCGTGATGGTCAGAAGCTCCCGGGCGTTGATGATCTTGGCTGAAGTCAGGAATGCTTGGGGTGTGGTTCCAAGATGTTTTTTAAAAAGTCCGTAAAGGTGGCTGCGGCTGATATGGAGATAGTCAGCAACATCTGTCACAGTGATATTCTGTAGCGGACTTTTTTTGATGTAATCAACAGCCTGTGTGATGTAAAAATTCTCATTGGATTCCATGGTGGTGTAGGACGCATGAAATTCTTCCTCCAGCAGGGCAATGATCCGGTAAAGACCGCTCTGGATATAGGCCTCACCGGAAGGCGTCAGTTGTGGATGAGCCATCATTTCAAGAATAGTTTCCTGATATGGAAGAACCGAATTCAGCTGCTGGACCGGAGTTTCCCCGGTAAGATGGCAGTGTTCGCAAAGCGTTGGAGCGTTTTCCCCGTTGAAACAGATCCAGATATAAGTCCAGGGATCAGAAGGTTCCGCTTTGTAGAGAGAGCTGGTCACAGGAGGAATGAAAAAGCACTGTCCGGCTTTCAAGGTATATTTCCGGTTGTTCATATAGAAATATCCCTGTCCGCTCAGCACAAAATGGATGGTGTAATATCGCCGGACACCAGGGCCGTAGGACTGTTCCGGTGTACATTTTTCCCAGCCGCAGGAAATAAGATGAAGTTCTTTTGATGAAGTCTGGCGGTTCATGACCTGCTTGTTTTTCATGAGAGTTTTCTGCCTTTCGATATATGGTTATTATAAGTAATATCAGTTTAAAATATTTGATCTGAGGTGTAAAGAACAAAGATGAACTGATAGGACAAAAGACAGTTGCCGTGCGATAAACGTGTGGCAGCTGTTTTTCTGTTTTCTGCAAAAATTCAGACGTAATGCAGGCATTGTCTTGACACTTGTAAAAGAAAAAGGTTTACCACCAGGAAAAATATCGTTATAATAGGAGAAACGCAGTTTCTCTGCGGCAAAAATATAACGGTCCGGGAGATATCTGTGTCAGAAATATTGCTTATCCGGTGATATATCAGATGATATGAGGAATTTTCCGGTATGTAATAAGAAGGGAGAAAGATATGGCATATTTAGGTGAAGAGATCAAAAAACTTGGTTTTGGCCTTATGAGACTTCCGCAGAAATCAGAAGGTGTGATCGATGTGGAGCAGACCAAAGTCATGGTGGACAAATTTATGGAAGCCGGATTTACATATTTTGATACAGCATGGGCTTATGCAGGAAGCGAAGATGCTATCCGCGAAGCGCTGGTAGAGCGTTATCCGAGAGAAAAATATCAGTTAGCCACCAAGATGGCAGCCTGGATCAACTGCAAGACAAGAGATGAAGCTCTTGCACAGTTTAAAACATCTCTGGAGAGAACAAAGGCAGGATATTTCGACTTTTATCTTCTCCACAATCTTGGAGAGCACAGAACAAAATATTTTGATGAGTACGGTTTATGGGACTGGATCCATGAACAGAAGGAAGCCGGTCTGATCAGACATGCAGGATTTTCGTTCCACTCCACACCGGAGGAGCTGGATGCACTTCTCACTGCACATCCGGAAATGGAATTTGTACAGCTGCAGATCAATTACGCAGACTGGGAAAATCCGGTGATCCAGTCAAGAGCCTGCTACGAGGTAGCCAGAAAACATGGAAAACCGGTCATTATCATGGAACCTGTAAAAGGCGGCATGCTTGCAACTCCGCCGGAAGCAGTGGAAAAGCTTCTGAAGGAAGCAGAGCCGGAAGCATCCACAGCATCCTGGGCGATCCGTTTTGCGGCAAATCTGGAAGGCGTGATCACCGTACTTTCCGGAATGAGCAATGTTGCACAGATGGAGGATAACCTTTCCTTTATGAAGGATTTCAATGGCCTTACTGACAGTGAGAAGGAGACTCTTGATAAGGCAAGAGAGGCTATGAGCAAAATTCCTCTGATCCCATGTACAACCTGTAACTACTGTGCAAAGGTCTGTCCGATGGAAATTGGAATTTCCGGTTCTTTTACAGCAATGAATTATCTGACATTGTACGGAAATAAAGCCGCCGCAGCGCATCAGGAAGACTGGCTGGTAGTCAGTCATGGCAGAAAGCGTGCAGATGAATGTATAAAATGCGGACAGTGTGAGGAAGTATGTCCGCAGCATATTTCCATCCGCGAGGAACTTGAGAAAGTAAGCGAGGCTTTTTGCAAATAAAGGAACTGATCCGGCAGGAAGCGGATCAGGGTAAGGAGAGAGTTTAAAAATGGAAAAATTCAAAGCATTTCTAAAACGGAAGGATATCGAGATCTCTCTGAAGAGATATGGTATCGATGCACTGGGAGCTATGGCACAGGGACTTTTCTGTTCCCTGCTGATCGGTACGATCATCAACACCATTGGCACACAGTTTCACATTCCGTTTCTGACTATGGCAGTTGCCACAGTCAATGATACCCAGTATACAGTAGGTTCTCTGGCATCTGCCATGAGCGGCCCTGCCATGGCAGTAGCCATCGGTTACGCCTTGCATTGCCCGCCGCTGGTATTGTTTTCGCTGATCACCGTTGGATTTGCCTCCAACGCACTTGGCGGAGCAGGCGGTCCTCTGGCTGTACTGTTTGTTGCCATTGTTGCAGCTGAGATCGGTAAGGCAGTTTCAAAGGAAACAAAGATCGATATCCTTGTAACGCCTCTTGTAACCATCGGTGTGGGCGTAGGTCTTTCCGCATGGTGGGCACCGGCTCTTGGAAAAGCTGCCATGAAGGTAGGAAGCGTGATCATGTGGGCAACAGATCTGCAGCCATTCTTTATGGGAATCTTGGTTTCTGTATTTGTTGGAATCGCACTAACGCTGCCGATCTCTTCTGCTGCGATCTGCGCGGCTCTGGGACTTACCGGACTGGCAGGCGGCGCTGCAGTAGCGGGCTGCTGTGCGCAGATGGTAGGTTTTGCGGTCATGTCCTTCAGGGAAAACAAATGGGGTGGTCTTGTCTCTCAGGGAATTGGAACTTCCATGCTCCAGATGGGTAATATTGTCAGAAATCCAAGGATCTGGATCGCTCCGATCGTAACATCTGCTATCACAGGACCTATTGCAACCTGCTTGTTCAGGCTTCAGATGAACGGAACTGCTGTATCCTCAGGAATGGGTACTTGCGGTTTTGTAGGTCAGATCGGTGTGTATACAGGATGGATGAATGATATTGCAGAAGGAACCAAGACAGCTGTTACAGCTATGGACTGGGCAGGACTTTTCCTGATCTCTTTTATTCTCCCGGCAGTTCTCTGCCCGTTGATCAATATGTTTGTACGTAAGCTCGGATGGGTGAAAGATGGAGATATGACGCTGTCATAAGCTATATCAGATCTTACTTTAAAATCAAAAAAGAGTATCACAGGAACTCATTGATAGTGATGAGCTTTGTGATACTCTTTTATTTTAACTTTTATGCTACATGTGATCCGGTGGCATTACTCCGTTCCAGTCCACAGGCCCTTGCATATTCATGGAGTTTCTCTTTTGCGGAATAATTCAGATCCTGAGGAACTTGGATCTGAATGGTTACATACTGATCACCGCGGACAGAAGGGTTCTTCATGGAAACAATGCCTTTTCCTCTCAGGCGGATCTTGGAACCGGACTGCATACCTTCCCTGATCTTACAGATAACATTTCCGTAAAGGGTGGGAACGGTGGCTTCACCGCCGAAAACAGCGGTTGTGTAAGGAATAGAAATGGTGGTATAAACATCTGATCCCTTTCGTTCATAGCCAGGACGTGTTCCTACGGTAACCTTCAGAAGAAGGTCACCAGGCTCACCGCCGCCGGTTCCGGGCATGCCTTTTCCTTTCAGACGGATACTCTTGCCGGTATCAATACCTGCCGGAATATGAATCTGAAGTGTCTGCGGTGCACCGGAGCTTCCGTCCGGACCGGACAGAGAGATCCTTTTATCTGCACCAAAAGCTGCCTCATCAAAGGTAACGTTGATGCTGGCCTTCACATCAGAGCCTTTTTGCGGAAAATCCTGTTGATGGAATCCGCCGAAGCCGTTGCCGCTGTGAAAGCCACTTCCGCCAAATCCACTGTGAAAGCTGCCACCGTTACCGGTGAAATGCTCATATGTGCCATTGCTGCCGAAACCGCGGCTTTCGCCGTGACTGCCGTGGAACATATTTCCGAAGATATCACCAAAAATATCGTCCATATTTTCACCGTTAAAATGAAATTCCTGATAGCTGCCATTGCCGCCACCCTGGAATCCGCCGAATCCACCGGCACCTGCGCCGGCTCCAGGATCAGCTCCTGCTTCAAATGCGGCATGACCAAACTGATCATACATTTTTTTCTTCTTTGGATCACTTAAGACATCGTAGGCTTCGTTTACTTCTTTAAATTTATCTGCGGCATCTGCATTACCGGCGTTTGTATCCGGATGATATTTTTTGGCCAGTTTACGATAGGCTTTTTTTATTGTTTTTTCATCTGCGTTCCGGTCAATGCCCAGAACATCGTAATAATCTCTTTTTACTGCCATGGTATTCACCTTCCCTTATATTATAGTCTGCAGCGTCCCGGATGATCGATCTGTCCTCTCAGAGGACAGATCTCCCGGACTGTCATATATTGAACGTATGCGTATAAAATTCCCCGGGAAAAATCCCGGGGGCATTACTTTTATCTTGTTCTACATGTAATATAACACTGCTAATTAAAAGTGTCAATACCTGCATTGTGAAAAAGAACATTTTGGACTGAAATAAGAGATATGATTCTTACAGCTATCAGCTAAAAATATGATATAATACTACCATAAATTCCGGTGCGGTCTGCTCAGTAAATAAAAAACAGAGAGAGCAGCAGATCAGAGAAAGATCCAAAAAAGAAAAGGAGGCGTATAATATGAGAAAAAGAACTCTTCTGTCCCATATAAAGGCAGTAAAAAGGCTGGTACTTCTGACACTTATACTGGCAGCAGCTTTTCCGGCGACGATCCGGGAGACAAAGGCAGCAGCAGGAACCACTTTTAAAGTCAAAGTCACAGATGGATACCTGGCTCTTCGGAGTGAGAAGGCTTTTGACAAAGGCAATGAGATCGGACAGCTGAATACAGGAGATCTTGTGGAAGTTACAAATCGGAAGGACGCTACTTACTGGTATGCATACGTGCCAAGACTGGATAAATCCGGCTATCTGGACAAAAACTATATCCAGATAGCAGAGAACGCCACAGCTTCCAACGATTCCTGGACAGTAAAGGTAAAAAAAGGCTATCTGGCTCTTCGAAGTACCGCAGCTTACAATGACAGTAACGAGATCGGACGTCTGAATACCGGAGATGTCGTTCTTGTAAAGGACAGCAGTGATTCTACTTACTGGTACGTATATGCTCCGGGGCTTGATAAATCCGGATATGTGGATAACCGGTATATTTACAACAGTGGTCTGTGGACAGTTAAAGTAGAAACTGGTTATCTTGCCCTTCGCAACAAGGCAGCCTATAATGAAAGCAATGAGATCGGACAGCTGAATACCGGTGACACGGTTCAGGTGAAGGACACCAGCAACGATCAGTACTGGTATGTATATGTTCCGCAGCTGGATAAGACCGGTTATGTTGACAGGAATTATCTTACCGGAGGCTCAGGTACAACAACTCCATCCATGACTGTTAAAGTGGAAAGCGGCTATCTGGCTCTGCGCAGTACAAAGGCGTATGACAAGGACAATGAGATCGCCCAGCTGAATAACGGAGATACTGTAGAAGTCATTGAGAAGAAAGACAGTACTTACTGGTATGTATATGTTCCGAAGCTTGGAAAAGAAGGATATGTAGATAAGAACTACCTTAAATAAAAAGATAAAGGATGCTTGTTGCCGGATCTGCCTGAAGAGGAACAGAAAGCCGGAACAAGAAACGGGGAGGCAGAAAGATGACTCTGGCACAGCTCAGATATACCATAGCAATTGCAAAAGCCGGATCTATGAACGAGGCAGCAAAAAGCCTTTATATTTCTCAGCCCAGTCTTTCCACGGCAATCCGGGAGCTGGAAGCAGAAACCGGTGTTGAGATCTTCCGAAGAACGAACCGAGGAATCGCCGTAACGCCTGCAGGCGAAGAATTTCTGGGGTATGCAAGGCAGGTGGTGGAACAGTACGAACTGATGGAAGCCAAATATATTTCCAAGGAACAGTCACGCAAAAAATTCAGTGTTTCCATGCAGCATTATACCTTTGCAGTTAATGCCTTTGTGGAGCTGGTAAAGCAATTCGGCATGGATGAGTACGAATTTGCGGTCCACGAGACCAAGACGCATCAGGTCATCGAGGATGTCCGTAATTTCAAGAGTGAGATCGGGATCCTCTACGTAAATGATTTTAACCGTAAGGTACTTACAAAAATGTTTCACGAGTATGGTCTGGAGTTTCACGAACTTCTCAATTGTCGGATCTACGTTTATATGTGGAAGGGGCATCCTCTAGCGAAGCGTGAGAAGATCACGCTGGAAGAACTGAAGGAATATCCGTGTCTGTCCTTTGAACAGGGAGGAAATAACTCTTTTTATTTTGCTGAGGAGGTTTTGAGCACCTATGAATACAAACGGCTGATCAAAGCCGATGACAGGGCTACTATGCTGAACCTGATGGTAGGACTGAATGGATATACCTTATGCTCCGGTATTATCTGTGAGGATCTTAATGGTTCCGATTACTGTGCTGTGAAGCTGGATTCCGATGAGATCATGACGATCGGTTATGTTGCCAGAAAGGGTGTTAACATCAGTGCCCTTGGGAAAAAATATCTGGAGGAGATTTCCAGATATAAGGATAAAGCACTGAAATAAAAGAAAATAAAATCTGACAGATCACTGCTGGAGAAGACGGGAAAAGCTTCTGGTATTTATGATACCGGAGGGTTGTTTCCCTGTGTATTCTCAGATACGTAGCGATGCGTATCATGCAGGAATCTGTCAGATTTTTATTTACATTAAAAGTTTTTGGCAGTGGAAATTTTATTCTGCAAGCCGATCACACACGGATCACAAAACCATCCTTACGCGGTTTGGCTGTTGGATACTCACAGTCACGGTATCCAAGAACACAGTGGCCTACGCCGATATATTCCTCTGGAACACCCCACTGCTTCTTCAGCTCTTTTCCTTCCTCGGAGTCAAAAACTTCTCTTGCACGGTGAATCCAGCAGGAGTCCACGCCGAGAGCATGTGCGGCATTCATGAGATTTCCCATCACAAGACTTCCGTTTTCCACACAGGTGCCCATTTTGCTGTCGGAAAAGACAATGATCACAGTTGGGGCGCCGTAGAACGGATCTGAGGTGCTGCCCATAACAGCTGCGTTCATTTTGGAAAGCCTTGCAACCAGCTCCGGATCCTGTGTCACTACCATAAGAGTGCTCTGCTGTCCCATGCCGCTGGGGGAATATTCTCCCGCCTCCAGGATCGTATCCAGAGTTTCTTTCGGAACAAGCTCTTTTTTGTAGGCGCGGATGCTTCTGCGCTCTAACAGATTTTTGATGCTTTCATTCATGATCATTACCTCCTGATGTTAAATTTTGTTGAAAATATTTTCTGCAAAAGAAAGTAAATTTCTTTTTATTCTGATAAAAACCATTATAACGCAGATGATTATAGTTTCCAATAGATAGAAGGATATAACTTTACAATTTATAAAGAAATATTATATAATCTGGTTATGATATTCCTGCGGCGGATGCGGGAGAATTTCGGGTGAAGATACAGAGACAGAATAGTTAAGACAGAAAATATGAGGTGCCAGATGGAAAAGATTCGGAAACATTTTTATTTTTCAGGAAGAGTACAGGGAGTAGGCTTTCGTTACCGCTCCTATTATATTGCACAGTCCATGGGACTGACCGGCTGGGTACGGAATCTCTGGGATGATCGTGTGGAAATGGAAGTACAGGGAACCAGAGAAGAAATCCGGGAGATGGTAGAACGCCTTTCTCAGCAGAGCTTTGTGGAGATCGAGGGGATTGAAGAGAGGGAAATTCCACTGGAGGAGGAGTTTGGCTTTCATGTGAGAGGATAGTGAAATGGCCGGTTCATTCCAGCTCCAGTGCCAGATACAACAGAACAGCGTCCCGGAATTTTCGGGGATTGAGACCACATTTTTTATAAATGTGGTTTAATTTATATTGAAGAGTATTTTTGTGGAGAAAAAGCTTCTCTGCGGCATCAGCCAGAGACATTTCCAGGGAAAAATAAGTTCGCAGAAGGTTCTTTTCATCCGGGGACAGCTGATAACCAAACAGCAGAACAGTTATTTGGCTGCAGAGCTGCGCAGAGAATATCCGCCTGACACGTAAAGGAACATTTCACGTTTCAGGTACACGGAATGATAGAACGGAGAGTACGGATATCAGTTTTACATAAAAATTATACAGGAGGAAAATAAAATGAAGGTAGTAACAGCGATCGATTCTTTTAAGGGCAGTATGACATCCATGGAGGCAGGCTTTGCAGCTGCTGAAGGTATCCATCGTGTGGATGCGGACGCAGAAGTTCAGGTAAGACCACTGGCAGACGGTGGAGAGGGAACCGTGGAAGCCCTTGTCGCAGGAATGAACGGAAAAACAGAGCACGTAAAGGTTACGGGGCCTCTTGGCGAGCCGGTGATCTGTGAGTATGGCATCATCGAAAGCACAAAGACCGCAGTGATCGAAATGGCTGGTGCAGCAGGGATCACGCAGGTGCCGGACGAAAAAAGAAATCCTCTTTATACCACAACCTACGGTGTCGGTGAGGTGATCAAGGACGCCATCGAAAAAGGCTGCCGCAGATTTATTGTGGGTATCGGCGGAAGCGCCACCAATGACGGTGGTGTGGGAATGCTTCAGGCACTTGGCTATGCATTTCTAGATAAAGACGGAAAGCAGGTCCTTCCGGGAGCAAGGGGCCTGAAAGACATCACAGAGATCACAGCTGCCTATGTGATCCCGGAGCTTGCAGAATGTAAATTCCGTGTTGCCTGTGATGTCACAAATCCTCTTTGCGGAGAGCTTGGATGCAGTTCCATCTACGGACCGCAGAAGGGTGCTACGCCGGAGATGATCCAGGACATGGATCAGTGGCTGGGTGCTTACGCAGAGCTTGCAAAGGAGCGTTTTCCGAAAGCAGATCCAAAGTATCCGGGAACAGGTGCTGCCGGCGGAATGGGATTTGCATTCCTGACCTTTACCGATGCAGTCCTGGAATCCGGGATCAACATCGTGCTGGATGAGACAAAACTTGAGGACTACATCAAAGACGCGGATCTTGTGATCACAGGTGAGGGACGTATGGATGGACAGACAGCCATGGGAAAAGCGCCGGTAGGTGTTGCAAAGCTTGCAAAGAAATATGGCAAAAAAGTGATCGCCTTTGCAGGTGCCGTACAGCGTGACGCAAGAGCCTGCAACGATGCAGGGATCGATGCCTTTTTCCCGATCCTCCGCGGAGTGGTAACTCTGGAGGAGGCCATGAAAAATGAGAATGCAAAGCAGAATCTGGCAGATACTACAGAGCAGGTTATCAGACTGATGAAATAAATAAAAGGCATATGATTCGTAAATTTCAGGATTCCTGCAGAAATACAGAGCGTGAGTGTCTGATCTGCTGTAAGAATAAATTTGGTGAAAGACGCTGCGAAGACATTGGATGATAATACAAAAAAGACAGGCCACCTCAGAAGCCTGTCTTTTTTGTGGTTTATAATTTGTAAAAATAAGGGAGCTGTAACCGGATTAAATCAATTTATGGGGATTTCAGTCTTATCCTTCGATCGGCTCAAAATCCACAGCGCCATGCTTGCACAGCGGGCAGATGATATCTTCCGGAAGTTCATCGCCTTCATAGATGTATCCGCAGACTTTGCATACCCAGCCTTTTTTGCCTTCGGTCTGTGGCTTTGGCTTTACATGTTTCTGGTAGTAGGTGTAAGTCATGGTATCCTGATCGCTCATGACACGGGCCTCTGTGACGCTGCAGATGAACATTCCGTGAGTGCCGAGATCCACATAGTTTTCTACCTTCAGGGACATGAAAGCATTGATATATTTGTCCAGGAATACCAGGCCGTTGTCGGAGTGGTTTACTTTCTGTCCGGCAAATTTATCGGTGCTTCTGCCGGACTGGAAGCCGAACTGCTCAAAAACAGAGAACGGAGCATCTGTGGACAGGCAGTTTACGTTCATGATACCGGTCTGCTGGATCACGTGGTGAGAGTAGTTTGCCTTGTTGATGTTGACAGCCACGCGATATGGGTTGTCGGTAAGCTGTGTAACGGTATTGACGATCAGACCGTTGTCCTTTTTGCCATCGTTGGAGGTTACCACATAGAGGCCGTAACCGATGCGGAACAGAGCAGTCATATCATTCTTGTTGGCAAGATCATCGCTTTTTGCAATGTATTCCTGGCAGAGCTCATCAGCCATAGCTTCCATCTGCCTGCGGTTTTCTTCATTTACTGCAGACATGATCTTAACTGTGGTATTCAGCCAGCTGATCTTTTTGCATTTGGAAAGCATTTCTTTCATAACCTTCGCTGCCAGCGGTGCCCAGGTTCCGTTTTCAATCAGTCCTACCGTGCGGTTCTGGAAGTTGTGCTCTGTCAGACGGGTAATAAAGTCGTTCATAAACGGATAGATGCCTGCATTATATGTGGTGGTTGCGAGAACCAGCTTGGAGTAACGGAAAGCATCGCTCAGTGCCTGGGACATATCGTCTCTTGCAAGATCATAGACAACAACGTTTGGACATCCTTTGCTGCGGAATTTATCGGCCAACTGCTGAACGGCCATTTTTGTATGACCGTATACAGAAGTGTAGGCGATCACGATTCCGTCATCCTCCGGTGTGTAGGAAGACCAGGTATCATAGAGGCTAATATAATGTCCAAGATCTTCAGTAAGAACCGGTCCGTGGAGTGGGCAGATGGTCTGGATATCCAGAGCTGCGGCTACTTTCAGAAGATTCTGCACCTGCACACCATATTTTCCAACGATGCCGATATAGTATCTTCTTGCCTCATCGTCCCATGGTTCCTCTGCATCCAGGGCGCCGAATTTTCCGAAGCCGTCTGCGGAAAAAAGAACCTTTTCTGTGCTGTCATAAGTGACCATAACCTCCGGCCAGTGAACCATCGGTGCAAATACAAAAGTCAGATCGTGTTTTCCAAGGGAAAGGGTTCCGCCGTTATCTACGATGATCTGATGACCTTCCAGATCCAGGTCAAAGAAGTTCTGCATCATGGCGAAGGCTTTTTTGTTGGAAACAACGATGGTGTCCGGATAAGCCTTCAGGAAGTTTGCGATGTTGGCTGCGTGATCCGGTTCCATATGCTGTACGATCAGATAATCCGGTTTCCGGTCGCCCAGAACTTTCTGGATATTATCAAGCCATTCGTGAGTAAAATTTGCATCTACCGTATCCATAACCGCAATTTTTTCGTCCAGGATCACATAGGAGTTGTAGGACATGCCGTTCGGCACTTTGTACTGGCCCTCAAAAAGGTCAACCTGATGATCATTAACGCCTACATATTTGATGGTATCTGTGATTTTCATGAGCGATTCCTCTTTTCTTTCTATGGTGGATTTATTTATATGCTTCAGTGATTTGTTTGTTTCTTAACTTTGATAAAAATATAACAGAAATTGATGGCAAAAACTGTTGCAAATACAACAAAACAGGAAAAATTTCCAGACTTTACATTTTTTTCGTGCTGGTATAAAATCAGAAACATGCAGCAAAATAAAATGCGGATAGTTGCTTTGAGAGTCCTCTTACATAGTCTTGTATACAAAGAGGAAAGTACAGATATGCGGAAGAGTATTTTGCCGGTGGGAGGAAAATTTATGGAGCATATCACTTTATTTACGGATATTTTGCCCGAAGAACAGGAAAGAATGCGTGTCTGCTTTAAAGTCCGGGAGAAAGTTTTTCAGAATGGAGAAACCATCATGGAATATTCCAGCTCCATGAAAAAGATCGGTCTGATCCAGGAGGGAAGAGCAGTTCTCTACTGCTGCGACGAGGATGGAAATGAGTATGTCATCGATGAACTGAATAGGGACAGTGTATTTGGCGAACCGTTTCTGCTTCCGTCAGATTCCCAGCATTATTATGTATGTGCCACTACCGTGACGAAGGTGCTGTTTATTGATTATGAGCATGTGATCAAGCGCTGTGAAAATGCCTGTCATCATCACAGCCAGATGGTCAGTAATCTTCTGCAGATGACAGCCCTCCGTTCCAGGCAGCAGACGGATCGGATATACATGCTTTCACGATCCTCCACCAGAAAGAAGCTGATAGCTTATCTGCATTCTCTGGCTGCGGAAAAAAATGCCGGGAAATTCAAGCTGCCCATGTCCTATACCGCACTGGCCCAGTACTTAAGTGTGGACCGTAGTGCCATGATGCGGGAGATCAAAAATCTTTCGGATGAGGGTGTGATCCGAAGAAACGGACGGAATGTGGAGCTGCTTAAATAGAGGAGAAGATCATCATGAATGTTACAGTAAGAAAATACGAAGAAAAAGATCTTCCGGATCTGATCCGGATATGGAATGAGGTTGTAGAAGACGGTGTGGCTTTTCCACAGGAAGAATGCCTTAACGAAGAGACAGGAAAAGCTTTTTTTTCAGAACAGACCTATACAGCTGCAGCAGTAGATGCGGAAAGCGGAAAAGTTTACGGACTTTACATTCTTCATCCGAATAATATCGGAAGATGCGGTCATATCTGTAACGCCAGCTATGCGGTAAGCAGAGATTCCAGAGGACTTCACATTGGAGAAAAGCTGGTATCCGACTGTCTGACCCGGGGAAAAGAGCATGGTTTTGGTGTCCTGCAGTTTAATGCGGTTGTGGCCTGCAATGTTCCTGCAAGACATCTTTATGAGAGACTTGGATTTACCCAGCTTGGCGTGATCCCGAAGGGGTTCCGTATGAAGGATGGACATTATGAGGATATCTGTCCGTATTATCATGAACTGTAAGAGAATTTTGAAAGGATTTTTAAATGAAAAATCTTCAGATCACTGCATACATGCAGCATTTTATACGGCAGCAGGTCATGCCGGGAGACATCTGTATCGATGCAACAATGGGAAATGGCAATGACACGGCTCTGTTAAGCCAGCTTGCAGGAAAAAGAGGACGGGTTCTGGCTTTTGACATTCAGAAGCAGGCACTGGAACATACGAAGGAGCGACTGAAAAGAGATAACTGTCCGGAAAATTATCAGCTTCTTCTGGAGTCTCATGAGAATATGGATGTTTATGCAGAAGAAGAAACCGTGTCCTGCATCACCTTTAATCTGGGATATCTTCCCGGCGGAGACCATTCGGTGGCGACCAGAGCAGACAGCAGCATAAGAGCGGTGGAAAGCGGACTTAAGCTTCTGAAAAAGGGCGGACTTATGACACTTTGTATTTACAGTGGCGGGGATACAGGATATCAGGAACGGGATGAGATGCTTGCGTTTATCCGTCAGCTGGATCCTCATAAATATCTGGTGATCCTGTCGGAATATGCAAACCGGCCTAATGATCCGCCCATACCGGTGCTGATCATCAAACTGCAATGAATACATAAATCGGTTACTGTCCGAAATACAGGACACAGAGCCTGGAGGGAGCTATCATGAATGATTACATATATTATTATCTGCTTGCAGTCAATATCCTGGCCTTTGTGCTTTTCGGAGTTGACAAGCAGAAAGCCCGTCGTAATAAATGGCGGATCCCGGAGAAGACCTTGATCTTAAGTGCTGTCATCGGTGGCAGCGTCGGGGCGATCCTTGGCATGAGATTTTTTCACCACAAAACCCGAAAAGCCAGATTTGCAATTGGTGTACCGGTGATACTGCTGGTGCAGATTGGTGTGGTGTGCCTGGTACAGTGGGTGATGAAGTAAAACTATGAAGGCAATAACTATAAATGCAATAACCATAAATACAATACCTGTCTGAAAAAAATAAGACAGCTGTCACAGGACAGAGGAGAGACCAATACTCCACGCCTGGGGCAGCTGTTATTTTTTTCATAAAAGGATGCTCAAAAATTCCTTCTTGACAAATACTTTTATGATGATATAATTTGATAATCAAAATATTTTAAGATAAAAGATAATTCAGAGAACAGCAGTACAGATTTATACAGACTGATTTAAGACAGATATCATGGAGAAAAATATGACAGGTAAAATATGTGGAACCGGTTCGTGGGCACCGGACAGAGTGTGGGATAACAACGATCTGGCAAAGATGGTGGAAACCAGTGATCAGTGGATTCGGGAAAGAACCGGTGTGGTACAGAGACATATTGCAAAAGAGGACGAAGATACTGTGACGATGGCAGCGGGGGCAGCATTAAAAGCTCTGGAAGACGCAGAAATGAAGGCAGAAGAAATCGATCTGATCCTTGTGGCAACCATTTCTCCAACAGAGATCATGCCCTGTGTGGCATGTGGGGTGCAGGAGCGGCTCGGAGCGGAAAAGGCTACCTGCTTTGATCTGAACGGCGCCTGCACAGGATCTCTTCTGGCACTGAACACTGCGCAGGCATACCTGGCCCAGGGAATATATAGGAATGCCCTTGTGATCGGAGCGGAAAAACTGTCCGGTTTAACGGACTGGACAGATCGTGGCACCTGCATTCTTTTCGGGGATGGTGCGGGAGCAGTCGTGCTGAGAGCAGAAGAGGGTGGAAGCTATGCACAGGTAACCCATTCCATTGGAAAAAAAGGCGGTGCACTTACCTTACAGAGCAGAAATCAGATCCGTTATGAAAATGATCCGAAGGCAAAGGAAACCTACATACAGATGAACGGAAAGGAAGTGTTCAGCTTTGCCGTGAGCAAGGTACCGGAGGCTGTGAAGGAGCTTCTTTCCCGAGAGCAGGTTTCCTGTGAAGATATCAGTTATTATCTTCTCCACCAGGCAAATGAGCGCATCATCCGTTCTGCAGCAAGGCGGCTGGGCGAAGACATTTCCAAGTTCCCTATGAATATGGACAGATACGGCAATACTTCTTCCGCAAGTCTTCTTATCCTCCTGGATGAGATGAAAAAAAGTGGAAAACTGCAGCGGGGTGACAGAATGGTCCTTGCAGGCTTCGGCGGCGGACTGACGTACGGAGCAAGCCTGATCGAGTATTAAAGCCCCTGTTAATGAATTGTTAAAATAAGGCTACGTAGTGAATGCGGATGTTTTTATCCGTTTGATCCAAATAAACCGCGGATGCTTTTATCCGCTTGATTTAATTTTCCGGAGGTAAAAGATGAAAACAAAAGTTACAGAATTACTTGGTATTGAATATCCCATCATCCAGGGCGGTATGGCCTGGGTGGCAGATCATCACATTGCGGCAGCAGTATCCGAGGCAGGCGGCCTGGGACTGATCGCAGCGGCAAATGCACCGGCAGAGTGGGTGCGTGAGCAGATCCGTGAGGCGAAAAAACTGACAGATAAGACTTTTGGTGTAAACATCATGCTGATGAGTCCAAGTGCCGATGAGGTTGCGAAGATCGTAGTAGAAGAAGGGATCAAGGTAGTAACAACCGGTGCCGGAAACCCGGAAAAATACATGGAAGCATGGAAAGCTGCCGGAGTAAAGGTGATCCCGGTTGTTGCATCTGTAGCTCTTGCAAGAAGAATGGAGCGCTGTGGCGCAGATGCAGTGGTAGCAGAGGGAACCGAGTCCGGCGGACATATCGGTGAGACAACCACTATGGCGCTGGTACCGCAGGTCGTGGATGCAGTAAAGATCCCGGTAATTGCAGCAGGTGGAATTGCAGACGGTCGTGGGATCGCGGCAGCCTTTATGCTGGGGGCAGAAGCCGTACAGATGGGAACCCGATTTGTGGCAACAGAGGAATGTCACGTACATGAGAATTACAAACAATTCCTTCTGAAAGCCAGGGATATCGACACAAGAGTAACCGGCCGTACCACAGGTCATCCGGTCCGTACCTTAAGAAACCCTATGACAAAGGAATATCTGGAGAAAGAAGCTGCAGGTGCATCCTTTGAAGAACTGGAAATGCTGACACTTGGTGGCCTCAGGAAGGCTGTTGTTGACGGCGATGTAAAAACCGGAAGCGTTATGTCCGGACAGATCGCAGGTATGGTAAAGGATGTACCGACCTGTAAGGAGCTGATGGCAAGACTGATCAGAGAGACAAAAGAGACTGTAAAGAAAAACAGTTTTCTTGTGGAGGAATAATAAATGGGAAAAACAGCATTCATCTTTCCGGGCCAGGGTGCACAGAAGGCCGGAATGGGAAAAGATTTTTATGAGAAATACGATACAGCAAAGGATGTTTTCGACTCTGCCGGTGAGTGGCTGGATCTGGATATGAAAGCACTTTGCTTTGAAGAAAATGACAGGCTTGACCTGACTGAATATACACAGGCTGCACTGGTCACTACCTGTCTTGCCATGGAGAAGGTGGTAGAGGAGATGGGACTTCATCCAGATGTAACTGCAGGACTAAGCCTTGGCGAGTACTGCGCTATTGAAGCTGCCGGCGGCATGGAGCTGAAGGATGCTGTTACTACCGTGAGAAAAAGGGGAATCCTTATGGAGCAGGCAGTTCCGGCAGGTAAGGGAAGCATGGCAGCAGTTATGGGAATGGAGACAGAGAAGATCGAGGAAGTGCTTGCAGACATTGCAGATGTAAGCATTGCAAACTACAACTGTCCCGGCCAGATCGTGATCACAGGCCTTGCGGAGGCAGTTGCGGAAGCCTCTGAAAAGCTGAAGGCAGCCGGAGGAAGAAGAGTGATCCCGTTAAATGTCAGCGGACCGTTCCACTCCGCAATGCTTGCCAATGCAGGAAAAGAACTGGGAAAGGTTCTGGAGGGTGTCACACTTCATGAACTTAAAATCCCGTATGTGACAAACGTGACCGCAGAGTATGTGGAAGATCCGGCGGAAACAAAAGCACTTCTGGAAAAACAGATTTCTTCTTCCGTGCGCTGGCAGCAGAGTGTGGAAAATATGATCCGTCAGGGAGTAGATACATTTGTTGAGATCGGACCGGGAAGAACCCTTGCCGGATTTATGAGAAAGATCGACAGAAATGTAAAAGTATATAACATCCAGACCGTAGAAGATGCAGAGAAGGTCTGCCAGGAACTGGTATAAATATTGGAAAAAAAGATAAAGAATCAAAAATAAAGCAGGCATAGTGCAGCAGACAGAAATGTCAGGTAACAAATGCGGATCACGGATGACCGCATAACATCAGAAAGGAATTCATATGTCAGAGAAAAAAATCGCAGTTGTAACAGGCGGTGCACGTGGGATCGGGAAAGCCATCGCCCTGGAGCTTGCAAAAGCAGGAAACCTTGTAGTGATCAATTATAACGGCTCAGAAGAAAAAGCCCGGGAAACAAAAGCAGAGATTGAGGCAGCCGGCGGCCAGGCAGATATCCTGCAGTGCAATGTGGCAGATTTTGATGCATGTGAAGCTTTTTTCAAAGCTGTTGCAGAAAAATACGGACGTGTTGATATCCTGGTAAATAATGCCGGAGTTACGAAGGACGGACTTCTCATGAAAATGAGTGAGGAAGATTTTTCCAGAGTTGTTGACATCAATCTGAAAGGAACCTTCAACTGCATCCGTCATGTGTCCAGAATGATGCTGAAGCAGAGAAGCGGCCGGATCATCAGCCTTTCATCGGTGGTAGGCCTTCGTGGAAATGCAGGACAGGCCAATTATGCGGCATCCAAAGCCGGGATCATCGGTCTTACAAAATCCGCTGCAAAGGAGCTGGCATCCAGAGGGATCACGGTCAACGCCATTGCACCGGGATTTATCAAAACAGACATGACGGACGTGCTTTCTGACAAAGTAAAAGAAAATATTGCGGCATCTATCCCCATGGGAAGCATGGGAACAACAGAAGACGTGGCAAAGGCAGCTGCATTTCTGGCATCAGACGGTGCACGTTACATCACAGGACAGGTACTTCGCGTAGACGGCGGAATGGCAATGTAAAGAAGGCTCCCCGGAGTCAGGAGGATAGATTGATGAAAAGACGAGTAGTAGTAACAGGACTTGGAGCAGTAACACCGATCGGAAATGATGTGGAAAGCTTCTGGAACGGAGTAAAAGAAGGAAAGGTGGGGATCGGACCGATCACCCGTTTTGATACGACCGGATACAAGGCAACACTGGCAGCAGAGCTTAAAGATTTTGTGGCAAAGGATCGCATGGATCCGAGAACTGCAAGAAGAATGGAGCCTTTTTCCCAGTATGCGGTAGCAGCAGCACTGGAAGCAGTGGAAAATTCCGGGCTTAAGATGGAAGAGGAAGATCCGTACATGGTAGGCGTTATCATCGGCTCCGGTGTGGGAAGTCTTCAGGCTACCGAGACCAATGAGAAGAAGCTTATGGAAAAAGGTCCTTCAAGAGTGGATCCGCTTCTTGTTCCGAAGATGATCACAAATATGGCAGCCGGAAATGTTTCTATCGCTACCGGCGCAAAAGGAAAATGCACCAACGTGGTAACGGCATGTGCGACAGGAACACATTGTATCGGAGATGCTTTCCGTGCCATTCAGTATGGTGATGCAGATGTAATGCTTGCCGGTGGTACAGAGGGAGCTGTCTGCCCTATCGGTATCGCAGGCTTTGCAAGCCTTACTGCACTGAGCACAAGTGAGGATCCGCTGCGTGCATCCATTCCGTTTGATAAAGACAGAGGCGGTTTTGTTATGGGCGAGGGTGCAGGTGTGGTTGTTCTGGAAGAGCTTGAGCATGCCAAAAAGAGAAATGCCAATATCCTGGCAGAGGTTGTGGGATACGGTGCAACTGCAGATGCTTTCCATATCACATCTCCGGCCGAGGACGGAAGCGGCGCCGCACGTGCTATGGAAAATGCCATGAAGGAAGCAGGTGTTGCACCGGCGCAGGTAGATTATATCAATGCACACGGAACCGGAACACATCACAATGACCTGTTTGAAACAAGAGCTATCAAGCTTGCGTTTAAGGACGCTGCCAAGGATGTAAAGATCAATTCCACAAAATCCATGGTGGGCCATCTTCTTGGCGCAGCAGGAGCTGTTGAGTTTATCGTATGCGTAAAATCCATTCTGGACGGATTTATCCATCAGACAGTGGGAACAACAGAAACAGAGGAGGAGCTTGATCTGAACTATATGATCGGCGCTCCGGCAAAACAGGAAGTTCGTTATGCAATGAGCAATTCCCTTGGATTTGGAGGACACAACGGAACATTGCTTGTAAAGAAGTATGAGGAGGACTGAAGCTATGGAATTTAACCAGATCCTTGAACTTATTGATCACGTATCTGCATCAGAGCTTACTGCCTTTACATATGAGACAGCAGATCTGACCTTAAGTATGGAGCATGGAAAGCCACAGATCATCCAGGGGGTTATAGGAGAAACTGTGGAAAACATTCCGGCAGTAGGAATGACCGGTGGAAAAGTCCGCAGGGCAGTGAATACAGCACCGGTGGCGGGCAAAGATCCTGTGGTACCGGCTTCAACAGATGAAATGACAGTGACAGGAAAAACTGTGGCAGAAGCACAGGGAGTGAAAGGTACTGAGCAGTCGGAAACCGTACCACAGAGCGGGGAAGATCAGACAGGCAGCTTGGTAACATCTCCGCTGGTAGGAACCTTCTATGCTGCACCGTCCCAGGATCTTCCGCCTTACGTTCAGGTGGGAGACAAGGTAAAAAAAGGCCAGGTTCTTGCAATCGTGGAAGCTATGAAGCTGATGAATGAGATCGAAAGTGATTTTGACGGCGAGATCGCAGAGATCTATGTGGAGAACGGACAGCCGGTAGAATACGGTCAGAAGCTTTTCCGTATCCGATAAGTACCTTCAGATCAGAATCAGAGAATAAGAAAAATTATTGTTTCAGGAGGATAGAGAATGAAGCATCTTGATGTAAAACAGATCGAGGAGATCATTCCACACAGACATCCGTTTCTGCTTGTGGACTATATTGAAGATTATGAGCCGGGTGAATTTGCTGTCGGATATAAATGTGTGACCTTCCGCGAGGATTTTTTTCGGGGACATTTTCCCCAGGAGCCGGTAATGCCGGGTGTTCTGATGGTAGAAGCGCTGGCACAGGTGGGTGCGGTAGCCATTCTTTCCCTGGAGGACATGAAGGGAAAAACCGCTTATTTCGGAGGCATCAACAAGTGTAAATTCCGCAGAAAGGTAGCTCCGGGAGACAAGCTCCGTCTTGAAACAAAGATCATCCGCAGAAAGGGTCCTGTAGGCATTGGTTCTGCAGTGGCATCTGTGGATGGCGAGGTTGCCGTAGAGGCTGAGCTTACATTTATGATCGGGTAAGGTGATTGTATGATTCGAAAGTTACTGATCGCCAACAGAGGCGAGATCGCGGTGCGTATTATCCGTGCCTGTAGAGAAATGGGAATTGCCACAGTGGCGGTTTATTCTGAGGCAGATGAGGAAAGCCTTCACACACAGCTGGCGGACGAAGCAATCTGTATCGGACCGGGACCATCTGCACAGAGCTATCTGAATATGGAACAGATCATCAGTGCAACCATGGTTTCCGGTGCGGATGCCATTCATCCGGGATTTGGCTTTCTTTCTGAAAATGCCAGATTTGCGGAGCTCTGTGAAAAATGCGGGATCACATTTGTGGGTCCTCCATCAAAGGTCATCCGTATGCTGGGCAATAAAAAAATTGCAAGAAGCACCATGATCGCAGCTGGTGTTCCGGTAGTTCCGGGCAGCGAAGGGGATGTGGAGGATATTGAAACCGGTCTTAAGGAAGCTGAGAGGATCGGTTATCCGGTGATCATCAAGGCAGCTCTTGGCGGCGGCGGAAAAGGCATGCGTGTGGCAAACACACCGGAGGAATTTCCGGAAGCCTATGCAACTGCCAGAAAAGAGTCTGAGATCGCTTTTGGCGACGGAACCATGTATATTGAACATTTCGTGGTAAATCCGAGACATATTGAGTTTCAGATCCTTGCAGACAGCTTCGGAAATGTAATCCATCTGGGAGAGCGTGACTGCTCCATCCAGAGAAATCATCAGAAGATGATCGAGGAATCTCCAAGTGCTGCAGTTTCTTCGGAATTAAGAGAAAAAATGGGGCATGCGGCGGTGACGGCGGCGAAAGCAGCCGGTTATGTAAATGCGGGAACGATCGAATTTCTTCTGGAACCGGATGGAAAATTCTGGTTTATGGAAATGAATACAAGGATCCAGGTGGAGCATCCGGTGACAGAGTGGGTAACAGGTATCGATCTTGTAAAGGAGCAGCTGAAGATCGCTTCCGGAATGCCTCTTGAGATCGCTCAGGAGGATGTCCGGATCCAGGGACACGCCATTGAGTGCAGGATCAATGCTGAAAATCCTCAGAAAAATTTCCGCCCTTCGCCGGGAACTATCCAGGGAGCGCATTTTCCGGGAGGAAACGGGATCCGTGTGGATACCTGTGTGTATAACGGCTGTAAGATCCCGCCATATTATGATTCCATGCTTGCGAAGCTGATCGTTCATGCAGGTAACCGGAAAGAAGCCATTGCAAAAATGCAGAGTGCTCTTGGTGAGGTGATCATTGACGGAATCGATACAAATATTGACTATCAGTACGAAATCCTGAAAGATGAGGATTATCAGTCCGGAAACTTTGACACTGGCTTTCTTGCCAGCCATATCATTGCGGGAGTGAAGATCAATGAGAATTAAGCACATGTTCAAAAAAACAGTCAGGGATATCCGGGGTGAGGAACAGGAAAACATTCCGGAGGTGCCGGATAACCTGATGCGTAAATGCAACGCCTGCAAAGCGGCGGTTTTTGTAGACGAGGTAAAGCAGAATCAATACATCTGTCCCCACTGCGGAAATTATTTCCATGTACCCGCTTATCGTCGGATCAAACTGATCGCAGATAGAAAGAGCTTTGTGGAGTGGGATGCTCACATGGAAGAACAGAATCCCCTTCAGTACAGAGGCTACGAAGAAAAGCTTCAGGGGCTTCGTGAAAAGACAGGGCTTGATGAGGCTGTAGTTACCGGAAAGTGTAGTATAAAAGGGACACCTGTGGTACTTGGTGTCTGTGACTGTCGTTTCATGATGTCCAGTATGGGAGAAGTCGTGGGGGAAAAGATCACGCGGGCTTTTGAACGTGCCACAGAGGAGAAGCTGCCGGTAATCCTCTATATCTGTTCCGGCGGTGCCAGAATGCAGGAGGGCCTGGTTTCCCTGATGCAGATGGCAAAAACCAGTATGGCCATCCGGAAGCACAGCGATGCCGGACTTCTTTATGTGCCGGTCCTCACAGATCCGACAACAGGCGGCGTGACGGCAAGCTTTGCTATGCTGGGAGATATTATCCTAGCAGAGCCGAAAGCGCTGATCGGTTTTGCAGGTCCCAGAGTGATCGAACAGACCATCGGGCAAAAGCTTCCCAAAGGCTTCCAGAGAGCGGAATTTCTTCTGGAACACGGCTTTGTGGACAAGATTGTAAAGCGTGAGGAGCAGAGGATCGTATTGGCGGATATTCTGAGATTACATCAGGATAAAGTCCTGAATAATGTACAGTCCAATAATAAGGATATTAAAAATGGGTTCAAGTCTGACAATCAGGAATCGATGAAAACTGTTGAGGAAGATAATAGGATCTGGCCGGACTTCGTCCCATCCGGAGATTTCACTCCTTGGGAACATGTCCAGCTTGCCAGAGCCAAAACACGCCCTACAGGAAAGGATTACATCGAAGCGCTTTTTGACGATTTCATGGAATTTCACGGAGACCGTCACTGCGGGGATGATCCGGCAGTGATCGGTGGTGTGGCATTTTTCCACGGACAGCCGGTAACTGTCCTTGCACAGGAAAAAGGAGAGGGTACAAAGGAAAACATTACCCGGAATTTCGGAATGGTATCTCCGGAGGGGTACTGGAAATCCCTGCGCCTGATGCAGCAGGCAGAGAAATTTCACCGTCCGGTGATTTGCCTTGTAGATACACCAGGCGCATTCTGCGGGTTGGAAGCAGAGGAACGTGGACAGGGTGAAGCCATTGCAAAAAATCTCTATACACTGGCAGGTCTCACAGTGCCGGTGCTTTCCGTTGTGATCGGTGAAGGCGGAAGCGGAGGTGCCCTTGCCTTGGCGGTGGCAGATGAGGTATGGATGCTGGAGCATTCCGTTTATTCCATCCTGTCCCCGGAGGGCTTTGCCTCCATTCTCTGGAAAGACAGCAAAAAGGCAAAGGAAGCAGCAGCAGTGATGAAGCTCACAGCTGCAGACCTTTACCAGATGGGGATGATCGAGCATGTGATTCCGGAAGCAGAGCCTGTAAGCCGTGAGAACATAAATGATATCGCAGGTTATCTGGAAAACGGAATTGCGGATTTTCTTGAGAAATATGGCGAAGAAGAGCCGGAGAAGCTTCTGGAACATCGCTATGAACGTTTCCGGAAAATGTAGAAGCAATAAGTGCAGTGATTTTGTAGCCCGCAAAGTAAAAATCCAGTGGAAAAAATGCCATATTTATGTTACGATGGCTTCATAAACAGAGAACCGGAGAAGCCTTTTTGCTCCGGAGAAACAGGAGCGGGTAGAGTGGACAATCGGGAAGTTATAAATGACGTGCTGGTGAATCTGTTCAATGAGATCCTCCGACTGGAGGAGGAAGCCATCATCACAGATAAATATAAAGATATTTCCAACAATGATATGCACATTATCGAGGCTGTAGGTCTTGGAGGGGGGAACATGTCCTCCATTGCAGCCAAGCTTAAGATCACCGTAGGCTCCCTCACAACATCTATGAACAGTCTTGTAAAAAAAGGCTATGTGAAGAGAGAGCGAAGTGAGAAGGACCGGCGTGTGGTATTTATCCAGCTTACAAATAAGGGACGTATGGCATATCATCATCATGCGGAGTTTCACAGGCAGATGACAGAAGCGGTGATCGCAGAGCTGAATGAGAATGAGACAGACGTGCTGGTAAAAGCACTGGACGGACTGCGTAAATTTTTCAGACAGTATCATGAACAATGAAGAAATGTATAATAAAAGCATCCGGATCGGTAATAAAGGACAATTACCGATCCGGATGCTTTTTGCATAACAGGCATTTTCGACACGGACATTTATTGAAAATGATATTAAATGTCGCCTTTGTTTTTGTGATACGAGAGTTTATTCGTCCCAGCCATCCTGGAAGCGGATATTTACAGAGATATTGCGGACAACGTCTCCTTCCTGAAGCTCCAGATCGCTCTCATCGGAAACCGGAGGAAGCTTTCCCTCAAATTCCATAAGCTCTGTGTAGATCCAGTCGTATGCAGCTGCATTGGCATTTTCGATGGCATCATCCAGCGTGTCACCGTTGGCTTCACAGCAGGCAAGATCCGGGAAAAAAGCATTGTATTTTTTATCCTCTGTGGGACGGAAAACTGCGGGATATATAAATTTCATAGGTAAGATTCCTTTCTTTTTTAAAATGAAGTGATTCGTGTAATACCATGAATATGGATAGTTTTACCTGACCTAGTACAGCGAATATTAAGTAACCGCCATATTGACTTGTCTGATTTTTCATCTGCTGCGTTGTCGTCAATCGTCGTAGCCACCGCTACGCCTCATTCCTCCGCCTTGCAGATGAAGAAATCATCCTGCGTCAATATAGCAGAAACTTAATTTTCGCTGTACTAGTAAGTATATACCAATTTCAGAATGAGGGCAAGCGAGTTCATGATCCAATGAAAGATCTAAATAAGAACAGCAGAGTTTTGAAAATGTTATAATCAGAAAATTGTCGTATATAAGTAAAAATGATAGATATATAAAACTTTTTATCCTTGTATGTAGGAAATATAGATGCTATACTGTGTAATACAGAGTATGAACGGGGGTTCGAAAGACCTGACGGGAGGCACAGCTATGATTTATACAGCTTTGACGAAAAAAGCTATGAAGGTGGCATACGAGGCACATCATGGACAGACAGATCGAAGCGGGACACCTTATATCTTTCATCCATTTTATGTAGCGGAGCAAATGGATGATGAACTCAGTGTATGTACGGCACTTCTGCACGATGTGATAGAAGATACAGAGATCACATTTGAGGATCTTACCGGAGAATTTCCGGAAGAGGTTGTGGAGGCATTACGTTGTCTTACAAGAGATAAGAATATGAATTATTTCGATTATATCCGGAAGCTTCGGAAGAATCCGATCGCAAAAAAAGTGAAGCAGGCTGATCTGCTCCACAATTCTGATGTAACACGTCTTTCTGACTGCGAAAATATGTCTGCTGAACAGATATCACGGCTGCATGGAAGATATAAACGGGCTTTGGAGATACTTCATGATGCCAGGTGATATTATTTTCGCACAAGTCATTTATTGACTTTTATTCAGTTTTTTCATGCGCATGATCCACACAAAATATCCGTGACCTCAGATATTATTGTGGATCTTCTTAGTGGAAGTATGGATTTCTTGCATTGATCTCTATGTAGCATTTGATCGCATATTTGATAAATTCTATGATTTTTTTCATTTTATTTTCCTCCTCTTTTCTTTAACTTACAAATGCATTATAATAAACTCTCGGAAATATTACGTGCCAAAAACACAGAAAAAGTAGTCAAATATTGCGGAGAGAAAAATCCATGTTTCCAGTATACGAAGAAAAAAAGAAGAATCTCCATATTCATCTGCGGACCTTAGCCCATGCTTCACCCCATCTTCATAACTCCATAGAGTTTATCGATATCACAGAGGGAACTCTGGAGCTTGGTATGTGACAGGAGCTTTATCATATGGAAGAGGGAGATTTTGCAGTGATCTTTCCGGATGTGATCCATCACTATCAGGTGTTCTCTCCGGGAGAAAACAAAGCAGTCTATCTCTGGGCAAAGCCGGTATTGATTGGTCAGTTTGCGGATATCATCCAGAACAGCTGTCCGGAAGACCCGGTTATAAAAAAGGAGCAGGTGCATCCGGATATTCTAAATGCGGTACGGTGTCTCAGGGCAAACCGCAAGGAGAAGGATGATAATCTTGCAGTGGAACAGGCGTATGTGCAGATCCCGGGATTTGAAAGTCAGAGGACTTTTAACCGGGTATTCCGGGAACGGTACCGGATGACACCAAGAGAATACAGAACATTATATAAGGAAAAATATTTACGAGAGGAACAGACATGATCACAGTAGAGCTGGAACATTTCAGCCTTGATAAAATATGCGATTCCGGACAGTGCTTCCGGATGAGAAAGCTTGGAGACGGACATTTTTCCATGGTGGCGGGAGACCAGTATCTGGAAATGTATCAGAAAGACGGAGTGGTGGATTTCTGCTGCTCTCAGGAGGAATTTATCTGTTACTGGGTGCTGTATTTTGATCTGGATACGGATTATGAAGCTTACATGAATGCTGCTAATCCACGAGATAAATATCTAGGTGCCGCAATAAAGGCAGGAGACGGGATACGGATATTAAGACAGGATCTCTGGGAAATGATCGTTACGTTTCTGATATCTCAGCAGAACAATATCAAGCGTATCCGCAAATGTATCGAAACCATCTGCCGGAAGTACGGAGAGCGAAAAAATTCATCTGCAGGTGTGGAATACTACGCTTTTCCGACTGTAGAGGCGCTGAGTCAGGCAACGGAAGAGGAGTTAAGAGGATGCGGCCTGGGATACCGGGCAAAATATATCGCAGTAACGGCCAGGACCATTGCATCCGGTCAGATCTCTCTGGAAAAAATCTATGATATGCGTTACCCTCAGGCAAAGAAGGAGCTGATGAAGCTCTGTGGTGTGGGAGAAAAGGTAGCTGAATGTATCTGCCTGTTTGCACTGCATCATATGGATGCTTTTCCCATAGATACCCACATCCGTCAGGTCATGGACGTGCATTACAAAAGAGGATTTCCCAACCGCAGATACAGAGGAATGCGTGGGATCATGCAGCAGTATATTTTTTACTATGACTTGTACTCATAGACTGCGGATGCTATCATAGGTGAAAATAAAGGAAAAATCCACGGAGGAAAAAGTAATCAGAAAATATTTACTGCGATTGAGACAACCACGTATAAAAAAGAAAGAAAACAGATATTATATCCGGGGCTATAAGGGAACGGAAGTGATCATCCGTACAGATCATGAGATCCTGAAGAGGATTGCCTATAGGCGTACCTGCGTGAAACAAGTCTGCATTCCTGGAAGATATGAAACAGAAACAAAATATATCTATACAAGAAAAGAAAACAGAAGAAGCCGCCCAGTCATAGTTCCGGGCATTCCGACCGGGAGAGAAACGGCTATGCCACGTGCCGTGCGGACAGTGCTCCATGCTCTTTCCTATGGCGGGATCGAAGTGGAGGCTTCCAGAAAGCTGGCAGATCTTAAGAAGATGGATCCTATGAGGATCTTTTACAGGACACTGGATGCGGAAGTTTATAACGGAGACTATAAAGTGCCGATCCGTCTGTTTTTTCCAACAGAAGAGGACATGGAAAACGGTGCCGCCTCCGGAAAAAAACCACCGGTGATTCTGTTTTTCCATGGCGGTGGCTGGGTTACGGAAAGTGTAGAGAATTATCAGCGGGTTTGTGCTAGAATGGCACAGTCTACCGGTCAGATCGTGGCGTCTGTTGAATACAGGCTGGCACCGGAATACCGTTTCCCGGTGGGACTGATGGATTGTTATGCAGCTGCGAAGACTTTTTACACCAATCGTTTTCTTCTGAATACGGATCCGGATCGTATCACCATTATGGGAGATAGTGCAGGCGGAAATCTGGCAGCGGCTGTATGTATGATGGCCAGAGATCGCGGAGATTTTTTTCCCAAAAAACAGATCCTTATTTATCCGGCACTGAACAACTGTTATACGGAAGACTCTCCTTTTGAATCCGTAAAAACAAATGGAACCGGTTATCTTCTCACAGCGGAGAAGATGGAAGATTATCTGAAATTCTATGAGAGTTGTCCGGAAGACAGGAGGAATCCCTATTTTGCGCCGATCCTGGAGAAGAATTTTCGAAATATGCCGGATACACTGATACTTACCGCTGAGTTCGATCCTCTTCGGGATGAAGGTGAGGCATTTGGTGAAAAACTGAAGGAAGCGGGAAATCGTGTGGAAGTGCACAGGATCGCAGGTGCGTTTCATGGGTATTTTGCACTGGGGATCAAATTTCTGCATGTGCAGGAGAGCTTTGCATATGTAAATCGTTTTCTGGAAACAGAGGAACAGGAAGAAGGAAAGCATCATGAAGAACGAATATGCACAGTGGAGAAAACTTGACAATGCGGCGCTGGCGTTCCCGGCGGTGACAGGAAAGAATGACACCAGGGTATTTCGTTTTTACTGTGAACTGAAAGAAGAGATAAAAGAAGAAAACCTGCAGGAAGCCCTGGAGAGGACACTGGAAAAATATCCTCTTTTCCGTGCAGTTTTAAGAAAGGGACTGTTCTGGTTTTATCTGGAGAGACGTGATATTCCGGCAGTGGTAAAGAAAGAAGCAGGTGCACCCTGCAGCGGACTTTATATTCCGGACAAAAAAACGCTTCTTTTTCGGGTGAGCTATTATAAGAACAGGATCAATTTCGAGGTATTTCATGCGCTGACGGATGGAACGGGAGCCATGCATTTTCTGATGGAGCTGGTGAAAAATTATCTTCAGGAGACGCACCCATCCGCAGAGCTTCCGGAGCTTTTTCCGGATGAAAACATTACGGGCAGGGATATGGAGGAGGACAGCTTTTCCCAGTATTATTCCTCCGACGCGCCAAGAAAGAGAGAGTCCAAGAAGCCTGCTTTCCAGTTAAAAGGCGAGAAGCTCAGGCAGGAGGATATGAATATCACGGAAGTCTGTGTTCCGGTAAAAGAGATCCACGCCCGTGCAAAAGCGGCCGGTGTATCGATCACGGTTTTTCTTACGGCAGCACTTATCTGGGCGATCCATGAAGAAGTACCTCAGAATCAGGCGAAAAAGCCCATTGGTCTGATGATCCCGGTAAATTTGAGAAATTATTTTCCGTCCCGGTCTATGGCAAATTTTTTCGGATGGATCGAGATCAGCTGTTATTTTCAGCCTGATACAGCCTTTGAGGATATTCTGAGATCCGTAAAGGAACAGTTTGCAAAGGAACTGAGTAAGGACGTGATCGAAGCAAAGCTGAATGATCTGGTAAGCCTGGAGAAAAATCCGATCCTGCGTCTGGTACCACTGGAGATCAAAACCCCGTTCCTTCTTGCCGGGACGACTCTCGGAGGGAGGTCTATCACGGCGATCTATTCCAATGTGGGGATCATCCGGATGCCGGAGGAATATCGGAAATATATTCAGAGATTCGGACTTTTTGCAAGCACGGACAGTCTGCAGCTGTGTTCCTGTTCTTTTGGAGATGAGATGGTTTTAAGCTTTACGTCCAAGATCCCCAATGGAAATATTGAGCGGAATTTTGTGGAGAGACTGAAAAATGAGCAGGTATCCTGTACAATTCGGGAGAATGATCTTCCGGGACAAAAAGAGGAGCAGAAGCAGCAGATGAAGCTTTTTGAGAGCTTTACGTTTCTGTGTATTGTGCTGGCTGTGGTATGTAATCTGATCGATTATCTGCTGGATGGTCATATAGGCTGGGCCTGGTTTGTGACTGCAGGGGCGTTCTGCACCTGGCTGATGGTTTCAGTGGCTTATGTGAAGCGGCGGAATCTTCTGAAGAATGAGATGTGGCAGCTGGTGATCGCAGCTGTTGCAGGAGTGCTTTGGGATGTGTTTACCGGCTGGCGTGGCTGGTCTGTGGATTATCTGCTTCCTCTGGCTTCGCTTGCTGTGATCTGCTCCATGTGGGTGATCACTGCGGTACAGAAGCTGGAGGTGGCGGAATATATGATCTATCTTCTGGAAGCAGGAGCTTTCGGAGGAGTGATCCCTGTGATCCTGCTGGCTGCCGGTGTGGTAACGGTGCTGTATCCGTCGCTGATCTGTATATGCGTCAGCTTTCTGATGCTGATATGGCTGTTCCTGTTTAAGAGGAAAGATATGGTGCGGGAGATGCAGAAGAAATTCCGTGCATAGAAAATAAAAACAACCGTCGATCTGCAGAGGATTTTTTAAAGATCTGTCTGCAGATCGGCGGTTTTTTGATCAAATCAAGGGAGTCTCCTGCAGGGTTGCGAAAAGCAATAAGCAGTGGGTGGGAACCTGTTCGGTGTTCGGAGATCAGAATCCGAAATCTTCATAGTCCTCCGGTGTAAACTTATGATAGATCATATGCTCACCCTCCAGGGACAGACAATACCGGTAGTCATCCGGGATCCCGTCTTCGAAATATACGAGATAATCAAATCCGGTTCCGGTTGTTTTTTCCACGTGTACATGTTCGGAATAAGCATGAAAAACGTCCATCACTTCATCCAGAGTACAGCCATGACGGGCAACCGTGCCTATAAAGCGTACCAGAAATTCACTCGGCTTCCGGTTTTCGTGAACGTAGTCCGAGGCCTGAGGCGGCAGGGTGATGCAGAAACGCCCGTTTTTGGAAGAAGCCGTTACTTTTCCAAGACGGTCACAGGCATGATCTGAGAATTTTTCCATTGCATGCTGCATTTCTTCTTCCGTAAGCTCTGTGCCAAGAAGACGGTTCAGAGACTGCAGCGGATAATAAAAACGGGTAACTCCGCTCATGTATCCGATCTTTACCTGTTGTTCCTGGATCATATCCAGGAGATTATTTTCCAGTTTTTTGAAATTCATTATGTTTTTCCTTTCCGAGGTCTGAAGGTTTATAGAACTGCATACATTCAGATCCCATTTTTTTCGCAGATATCATTGAGACAGCAGCGGTCGCAGTAAGGCTTTGTCCGCGCTGTACAGACTTCTCTTCCATGATTGACAAGACGGTGGCAGAGATCATTGCCTTCTTCCGGAGGGATGATCTTCCAGAGAGCCATTTCCACCTTTTTCGGATCCTTCATGTCATGGACAAGGCCGATGCGGTTGGAAAGGCGGATACAGTGAGTATCTGTTACAATGGCGGGCTTGCCGAATACGTCCCCCATGATCAGGTTTGCGCTTTTTCGGCCCACACCGGGAAGCTTCAGAAGTGCGTTAAAGTCTTCCGGCACCTTGTCGTGATACTGTTCGTGGAGAATGCGCATACAGGCGCTGATGTCCCGGGCTTTGCTTTTTCCAAGGCCGCAGGGACGTACAATGGCTTCGATCGCTTCCGGCTCTGCTGCTGCCAGGGCTGCCACATCCGGGTATTTTGCATAGAGATCCTGAACAACTACATTGACCCGGGCATCGGTGCACTGAGCTGCCAGACGGACACTTACAAGAAGCTTCCAGGCATCATCATAATCCAGTGTACAGTCTGCATCCGGATATTCCTTTTTTAAACGGCTGATAACTTCATAGGCCAGTTCCTGTGTTGTCATTTGTATATGAACCATCCTTTCAATTTCGGTTATATTACTGAATTACTACAGCCAGGATGATACCACAGCATTCGGAGAATTACAAGGTGGACAGGAGTACAGAAGCAGTGAGTGGCATTTGGGAATTTTATCAGCAGAGTAATTTTGGGAATCCCCCCCAGGGGCTTGTTAATACCCTGACAATTTGGTACATTAAACGTGACCTGTGAGGGACCTGATCTCCCTCACGTAAATAGAAAAGTGCGGAGGAATCAACGTGGAAAAACTTCTCGATGAAATCGAATCTTACTGGAGCACCCGTACAGAAGGGTACTCCGAAGTGAATCATAAAGAGCTTGCAGGAACGCAGAAAAACGCATGGCTTAAGGTGCTGACCAGTCAGTTTCCGGACAAACCCAAGGAAGAGATCCGTATCCTGGATATCGGAACAGGCCCCGGATTTTTTCCTGTGATCCTGGCAGAAGCCGGATATCATGTAGATGCAGTGGATTATACGGAAGGAATGCTGGAAAAGGCAAAGGAAAATGCAGGAGACCTTTGCCGGAATATCCGCTTTTTGAGGATGGATGCACAGAAGCTGGATTTTGAGGATAATACCTTTGACGTGGTCATTTCCCGAAATCTTACCTGGAATCTGGAGCATCCTGATGTTGCTTACAGAGAGTGGGTCCGTGTACTGAAGGTAGGAGGAAGACTTCTGAATTTTGATGCCAACTGGTACGGTTATCTTTATGAGGAAGAGCAGCGTAAGGCATACGAAAACGACCGGAAAAATGTGGAAAACAACAGCCTGGATGATCACTATCTCTGTACGGATATTGAGCGCATGGAGCGGATCGCCCTCCAGGTACCGCTGTCAAAGATCAGTCGTCCCCAGTGGGATGTAAAAACTCTCAGAGAAGCAGGACTTCTTGGGATCCGCACAGACACAGAAATATGGAAAACGGTCTGGAGTGAGGAGGAGAGATTAAATTATCAGTCCACACCAATGTTTATGGTAACTGGTGTAAAGCCGGATCATTTCCTGAATCTTCCGGTTGTGGCAGGAGAAAAAACAGAAGGCTTTCTCGAGCTCGGAGATGGAGAATTTGTCCTTCCTGCAACCATCATCCGTGGAAAAGATCCTGGAAAAACCGTTCTCGTCACAGCAGGTCTTCATGCAGGAGAGTATGTGGGGATCCAGACTCTGATCGAGCTGTCGAAGCGGCTGAAGCCGGAAAAGGTAAAGGGCCAGCTGGTTCTGGTAAAGGTGCTGAACCGGGAAGATTTTGAGAAGCGTGCAGGCAGCATCAGCTGGGAAGACGGAAAAAATCTGAACCGTGTTTTCCCTGGCAGAAAAGATGGCACAAAAATGGAACGACTGGCAGCGGCCATCACAGAATCCCTGATCCGGAAGGCAGATTATTATATCGATCTTCACGGCGGTGATGATTATGAGGAGCTGACTCCGTATGTATATTTTGCAGGCGTGGCAAAGCCGGAGATCGTGGAAGCTTCCCGAAAAATGGCAGAGCAGGTTGATGTCCCATATATGGTACAGTCAAATGTGAGTACAGGCGGCGCCTACAATTATGCGGCAAGTACCTTCCATATTCCGGCGGTCCTTTTGGAACGCGGCTGTATGGGAACCTGGGAACGGGAGGAAGTGGATTCCATGCGAAGAGATGTAAGAAATATCCTCTGCAGCATCGGAGCCTATAACGGAATCCGTTCCCACAGTACGTACTATCCGCTGAAAATGGATGATGTGCGTTATCAGTGCGCCAGTGTCAACGGTCTCTGGTATCCGGTGAAGAAACCAGGCGATATCGTTCATCAGGATGAGTATCTTGGAGAGATCCGTGATTATGAGGGAAATGTTCAGGAAATCTGTCGTGCAGATATGGATGGTGTGATCCTTTATCAGGTATCAAGCCTTCAGGTTGTGGAAGGCGGCCCTGTGATCACCTACGGAAATATCGTAAGAGAAAAAGACGAGCGGAAAACAAGGATCGCCCAGTACTGGACCAGGCGCAGCGACAGCTTTCTGGAACAGAGAAGAGCGGAACTTCACAGCGCCCTTGCAGGCAGATGGATGACCGAGCTTAAGAAGCACCTGCCGGAGAAAAAGAATCTCAGGATCCTGGATGTGGGATGCGGAACCGGATTTTTCACCATTCTTCTTGCAAAAGAAGGCCATCAGGTAACCGGAATCGACCTGACACCGGATATGATCACCCATGCAAAAGAGCTGGCTGAGGAAGAAAAAGCAGACTGCCGGTTTATGGTGATGGATGCAGAAGCTCCGGATTTTCCGGATGAGGAATTTGACGTGATCGTATCCCGGAATCTTACCTGGACACTTCCGGACGCGGAGCATGCTTATCAGGAATGGTTCCGCGTACTGAAACCGGGCGGAGTGATGATAAATCTGGATGCAAATTACGGGGCAGCAGACTTTGCGGACACTGCGGATCTTCCGGAGAATCATGCCCATCATCAGATTCAGGATGAACTGATGCAGGAATGTGAGGATATCAAGCGGCAGTTGCCTATCAGCTCTTTTCTGCGTCCGGCATGGGATCTGGAAACGCTGAGCCGTACAGGTGTGGAAGAATTTTCCTTTGATCTTGGTATCAGCAAACGTATTTATACAGAAAAAGACGAGTTTTATAATCCGACCCCGATGTTTTTGATCTTTGCGAAGAAACCGAGGTAGGAGCATGCTGAATATCAAACAGATCCAGTATTTTGCGGCCTGTGCCAAAACAGGCTCCTTCAGCCAGGCTGCAGAGCTGCTTTTTACCACGCAGTCAAATGTAAGCAAGGTAATCCGTTCCATGGAAGATGATATGCGTACCCAGCTGTTTGTCCGTCATGCAAAGGGCATAGAGCTGACACCGGAAGGAGAGCGTGCATATATCCATGTGCAGAGGATCCTGGAAAATATAGATGAACTGGAAATGCAGGCACAGCCACTTGCAAAAAGCAGCTTGTGTGTATGCTTTCATCCCAGCTCCTGGTTTGCGGATATCTTCGTAACGTATTATGAAGCACATAAGTGCGATGATCTTCATTATCAGGTTTACGCAGCAGATACCCATGAGATCATAAAACGTGTGAAAGGCAGACAGGATGATATGGGATTCGCCTATGTGATGCAGAATCAGCTGGCGGCGTTCCAGTATTTTCTTTCCCGGAATTACTTGGAATTTGAGCTGCTGACGGAAACCGAGGTAAATATTTATACCGGGAAAGGGAAAGCAGATACAGCAGATGAGGGAGATTTTAATATGTCCCAGCTCAGGCTGATCCAGAGATTTCCCGATGAATTTTCCCCGGATAATTACCGGAACCTTGTAGAGGAAAACGGTCATTCCGCAGTGGAGGCAGAGACTGTAGTCGTAACAAACAGTGATTATATCGTGGAACGTCTTCTTGGGTCCGGAGAGTTGTGTAATATCAGTGGTGCGGATCTTTCCGGCCGTGATCCGGGATATTCCTCCGTGAAATATACATTTCCGGGAGAAGGCCAGAAACTTGTTTACGGGTGCATCTGCCGGAGAGGTGAAGAGCTTAGTGAACAGGGAAAGGATTTTCTGGGATTCGTGAAGGAAAGACTTCAGATTTCCGGGAAGTGATAAAAGAATAAAGCAAAAGACCAGACGGGATTTTTCTGCACGGGACACAGGTTCCTGATACAGAAAAGTCCCGTTTTTTATATGGAATACACATCCATGCTAAAACCGACTGTCCAATATCCCCGTACCGGGGTTGTCCGAAAGCTGTTAAATGATAAAATAATATCAGCAGCACACTCCGCGTGCTGAATATAAAAACACTGTGATGCACATAACCTCCGCGCACTCCTATTTGTGCATACAAATGTTTTGTTGAATAATAACACGACCCTTTCAAAAGCAGTTATGGTTTTGGATGCCATAACTGCTTTTGAAATATGAACACAAATCGCTCCACGATTTGTGTTCATGAGCATGCAGCAGAGCGGAATACGAATGTCTGTCTGAACTGTAAAGGGCAGTGGGAAAGGAAAATTATGAACAAAGAAAATAAACTCGTCATCCGGATCCTGAAGCGGATCCTTCTGCTTGCTGTGGTTATGTTTCTGCTGTCTGTGGTGGTGTTCTGGCTGGCGAGACTGGCACCGGGAGATCCCCTGCAGTCCTTTTACGGAGATTCCCTGGAAATGATGACCAGCGAGGAAGTGGCTGCGGCCAGAACGAGACTGGGTCTGGATCAGGGGATCGGGGTGCAGTATGTAAGGTGGTTTACCAATGTAGTCCATGGTGATTTCGGATTGTCGCTGAAATACAGGCAGCCGGTTATGAATGTGATCAAACCGCTGATCGGAAATACTCTGGTGCTGGGAGGAATTGCTTATATTGTGATCTTTATACTGGCAGTTCTGATCGCCATATTCTGTACGCTCCATGAGGATCAGTGGATCGACCGGCTGATCTGCAAGATCGGAACAGCAGCCTATTATGTGCCGGCTTTCTGGCTTGGTGTGGTACTGATCCTGATCTTCAGTGTAAATCTTGGATGGTTCCCAAGCAGCGGTGCCTATGATGTGGGAATGGCAGATAGTATCGGCAATCGTATGAAGCATATGATCCTTCCGCTGGTAGTAATGATCTTCAGCCATCTCTGGTATTACGCATATATGATACGTAACAAATTTCTGGATGAGGTGCGGAAGGATTATGTACTTCTTGCCAGATCCAAGGGACTTTCCAAAAGAAAGATCCTGTGGAAGCATTGTCTTCGAAATGTAATGCCGACGATCGTGAGTATCATGGCAGTTTCGGTACCCCATGTAACCGGTGGGACTGTAACTGTGGAAGCTGTTTTCAATTATGCGGGAATTGGAAACCTTGCAGTGGAATCTGCAAAATATCATGATTATAATCTGCTGATGATCGATGTGCTGATCACGGGATTTATCGTATTTTTAAGCAGCTTTGTTGCACAGACTGTCAATGAAGAGATCGATCCAAGAATGAAGGATTCGGAGGTGAGGGTATGGTAGCTGACCGGAAGCTTTCAGAAGCTGAGCTTTTTCAGGTAGTTGGTGCCGGGTGGAAACAGCAAGGATCTGAAAAACGAAAAAAAACATTTCGGGAAAAGCTGAAGGGGAAACCGGTATTTTCCATGGTCCTGCTTTTTCTGATCGTTTTGGGCTGTGTATTTGCAAATGTTGTTGCAAATCATGATCCCTCAGGTTTTTATCTCCAGAATCTGAATACACCGCCGGGAAAGGAGTTTATCTTTGGAACGGATTCGCTTGGAAGAGATATTTATTCACTGATCTGGTATGGTGGACGGGTTTCTCTGGTGATCGGGCTTCTGGGAGCTGCGATCATTACTGTGATCGGTGTTACCTACGGATGCATCAGCGGAACAGCAGGTCCAAAGGTGGATTCAGTTCTGATGCGGTTTACGGAAATGTGCGGAAGTATTCCGACGCTTCTGCTGATCCTGATCCTGTCTGCGGTCCTTCAGGCCAATGATGTGATCAGCATATCTGTGATCATCGGTATTACCGGGTGGTTTGCACTGGCACGTATTGTAAGAAGTGAAGTGCGGCAGATAAGAAACAGTGATTATGTGATGTATGCAAGACTTTGCGGAGGAAGTTTTGGATATGTGATGTATCACCATCTGATACCGAATTTTGTTTCGGCGATCATGTTTGTGGTGATCTCTTCGATAAGCAGCTGTATTACCATGGAATCTACATTAAGTTTTCTTGGCCTCGGGCTTCCGGCAAATGTAGTCTCCTGGGGAAGTATGCTCTCACTGGCAAATAAAGCACTGATCATGAATACCTGGTGGGTGATCGTGATCCCGGGAGTTTTTCTGGTCATTACTTTAATGTGCATTACCAGTATGGGAAGCTTTGTGAGAAGTGAGGTAAATAACCATTACAGCAATCTCTGATGCAGTCAGAAAAAATATGTGGACGCAAACCGTGATAAAACATTCCGAAGTGTGGATAACCGGTTTGAAAATAAGGAAAGATGAGGAAAACAAAATGAAAAAGAGAACAGGAATCAACTATGGAAGAAAATATGCGGCGATAACACTGGCAGCAGTGACCGCAGCATGTACAGGAGCAGCTGCAGGCAGTGCGGTAACCGTAGCTGCGGCAGAAGAAAACAAAACTCTGGTATATGCAGGTGAGTCAGAAAGTACGATCAATCCCCTTCTGAATAACCATGATGAACTTCCGGATCTTATTTTTTCAGGACTGATGAAATATGATGCCAATGGAAAGCCGGTAGAGGATCTTGCAGAGAGCTATACCTTTGACAAGGATACCAATACCTATACTTTTAAGCTTCGAGATGGTGTTAAGTGGCATGATGGAGAAGATTTCAATGCAGAGGATGTTGTATACACCTATAAGGAGCTTACAGAGGATGAAACCCTGGGAGCCAGCATCACCAGCAACTATCAGGACATCACAAGTATTGAGGCACCGGATGATCAGACTGTGATCTTTACACTGGATCAATATGATGCTGCCATGCTGGATTACTTTACCATGGGAATCCTTCCTGAGCATCTTCTGGAAGGAGAGGACGTGAATACCACATCCTTTAACCAGAATCCGGTGGGAACAGGCCGTTATAAATTTGAAGACTGGGATGCTACCGGTGGAATGATCACACTGAAACGAAATGAAGATTATTACGGAAAGGTTCCGAATATTGAAACCGTTGTATATCGTACAGTATCGGATGAGACTACAAAGGCAACCATGCTCCAGTCCGGTGAGGCGGATCTTGCATGGCTGAATTCCAACTACGCTTCTCAGTTCAAGGATAAGGACGGATATAATTACTGGGAGTTCACCACAGCAGATTACCGTGGAGCAGCCATGGATATGAGCACAGATTTCTGGAAGGAAAACGGAGATTCTATCGGCGTTCTGAATTATGCGATGGATAAGGATTCCATTATTGCAGGTGTTCTTGCAGGACAGGGAGAGCCGGCATACAGCCCGATCCAGAGAAACCCTCTCGGAACAGATAAGGAAGCCAATATCTACTCCTATGATCTGGATACCTTTGCAAAGAAGATGGAAGAGCTGGGATGGAAAAAAGGTGATGATGGGATCTATGAGAGAAACGGACAGAAATTCCACTTTACCATACAGGTACGTGATTACGAAGAAGAGCGTGTGGATATTGCCAATGTCATGTCTGATATGCTGAAGCAGGCTGGTGTGGAAATGGAAGTAAAGCTTGTTACCAAATTTGACTGGGATGCAGGATACAATGGATTTCTTGCCGGCTATTCAACACAGTTTGACCCGGATATGGCATATGTAAACTTTATAACCGACGCAAGTGGAAACAACATGCATTATTCCAATGCAGATGTGGATAAATATCTTGAGGAAGGCCGTCACGGTGAGACTGAGGAAGCCAGAAAAGAAGCATATAGTGAATTCGAAAAGGCATATGCCAAGGCACCTGGAATCCTTCTGGTTGCTTATCTTCAGGGAGATTATGTAGGCGTTTCCGGACTTGACGGACTGGATACCACACGTGTTCTGGGACATCATTCCGTAGGTGTTATGTGGAATATTGAAGACTGGACCATTACAAAATAAGGAAAAGATCATGCAGGAAACCGTTTTGGAATTAAAAAACTATTCGGTAAGCTTTGACACACCGGACGGCGAGGTACAGGCCGTCCGGAATGTTGATCTCACGGTAAAAAAAGGAGAGATACTTTGTATCGTAGGTGAGTCCGGATGTGGAAAAACCGTTATGTGCCGTAGCGTGATGAAGCTTCTGCCACCGAATGCACATGTAAAAAGCGGAGAGATCAGTCTCTGCGGAGAGAATATCACAGCCTATAAAAGAAAAAAAATGGAAAAGCTGTGCGGAAGTAAGGTAAGCATGGTGTTCCAGGATCCTATGCTGACGCTGAATCCGACGATCCCTGTTGGCAAACAGATCACAGAGGCTATTATCAAAAATCAGAAAGTATCCGGGGATGAGGCGAAAAAAAGAGCTGTGGAAATGCTGAAGCTGGTAGGGATTCCGGATGCAGAACAGCGCTATGGACTGCAGCCTCATTTTTTTTCCGGAGGAATGCGTCAGCGTTGTGTGCTGGCTATTGCACTGGCCTGTGATCCGGAAATATTATTTGCCGATGAGGCGACTACGGCACTGGATGCAACCGTGGAAGCAAAGATTCTGGATCTGCTTCTTGAGCTGAGAGAAAAAACAGGGATCAGTATTGTGTTCATATCTCATGATCTGGGAGCTGTTGCAAGGATCGCAGACAGAGTTGCAGTTATGTATGCAGGAAAGATCATTGAGATCGGGACAGCGGAAGATGTTTATTATGATCCCCGGCATCCTTATACCTGGGGACTTCTGTCTTCTCTGCCTGTATTTGCAGGTGAAAAAGGGGAACTGAATCCGATTCCCGGAATGCCGCCCTCTCTTTTGGATCCTCCGCCGGGAGATGCGTTTGCCGTTCGAAATCCCCAGGCACTGGCAATCGATTATGAACAGACTCCTCCGATGTTTAAAGTCAGTGATACGCATTATGCCGCCACATGGCTTCTGGATGAAAGAGCTCCGAAAATAGAAAAGCCCTCCATTTTGAAGGACAGATTACAGGAAAATAGCGGCCGTAAACAGAAATCGGATAAAAAGGAAGCGTCATTTTTACAGAAAACAGAACAGAAACAGGCGCCTGTACTGATCGAAGCCAGAAATCTGAAGCAGCATTTCCGTATCCGTTCCGATTATACGATCCATGCAGTGGATGATGTTTCCTTCAGTATCCGGGAAGGTGAGATCATGGCACTGGTGGGAGAGACCGGCTGCGGAAAATCCACGACAGCCAGAACGCTTGCAGGAATCTACCGGCCTACAGGCGGGGAGATCTTTTATCAGGGAGCAAGAGTGCCGGATAAAAAGGATCCTTTCAGAATGCGGAAGAAAATGCAGACTGAGATCCAGATGATCTTTCAGGATTCGGGCGCTGCACTGAATCCCCGAATGAGCATACGGCAGATCATGCTGGAGCCTGTAAAGATCAGCCGCAGGATCCGTGACAGAGAAATGTTGGAGAACAGGCTTCGGGAAATCCTGAAGGAGACAGGACTGGATGAAAGCATTCTGTCGAAAAAGCCGGGAGAGCTTTCCGGCGGACAGAGACAGAGAGTTGCCATAGGAAGAAGCCTTCTCATGGAACCACGTCTTATCATTGCAGATGAACCCATCGCATCGTTGGACATTTCTATCCAGGCACAGATCGTCATGCTTTTTAAAAAGCTTCAGCAGGAAAAAAGATTTTCTTTTCTTTTTATTGCTCATGATCTGTCCATGGTACGTTTTTTAAGTGATACAACCGGTGTGATGAAAAACGGAAAGCTGGTAGAAATGGCACCTACAAAAGAGCTTTTTGAAAATCCGCAGCATCCTTATACACAGTCCCTGCTTTCTGCGATCCATATCCCGGATCCGCTGGAAGAGAGAAAACGGAGGCTGATCGAGTATGAAGAGCCACAGTCTCTTGGAGAGGGCTGGAAAGAATTATCCGTATGTCACTGTGTGAGAATATAAGAACATGATGGAATACATATGCATGACAAAATGGAATATGTAAAATCCCCCCGCCGGGGTTGTGGCAGAACAGCCGTGTTGTTAAACTTTTGTTATTCGAAATACTGAGAAACAAAGTGCGGAGAGGAAAATATGGGAAAATATATAATAAAACGGTTGCTGCAGCTGATCCCGGTCCTGATCGGGATCACATTTCTTTCTTTTGCCATGATGCGGCTTGCCGGCGGAGATGCAGTAACTTATATGTATGAAAATGCAGGCTCTGCAGTATCTCAGGAGGTCATTGATAAGGCAAAGGCAGAATATGGCCTTGATAAACCATTCCTTGTACAATATGCTGCCTGGTTTGCAGGAATGGTAACCGGAGATATGGGAGAGAGCTATGTGTCTCACAGAGATGTCTATGAAACCTTTATTTCAAAGCTTCCGGCAACGATGATGCTGACTCTGTCATCGATCCTTTTTACAATTGTTCTTGCAATCCCGTTGGGAATCCTGTCAGCAGTAAAGCACAACAAATGGGTAGATTATCTGATAAGATTTTTAAGCTTTATCGGCAATTCCATGCCGAATTTTTTTGCTGCCATGGTCCTGATGTATTTTCTGTCCATCAGGCTGGGCGTTTTACCGGTAGTCACAAATACAGATCTCGGACAGAGTATCATTCTGCCAACACTGACACTGGCAATCTCCATGGCTGCAAAATATACCAGACAGGTGCGTGCCACGGTTCTGGAAGAACTGAATAAGGATTATGTGACCGGAGCCCGGGCAAGAGGGATCCGCAGTCGTGTGATCATCTGGAAGAGTGTAATGAAGGCTTCCATGCTGACGATCATCACACTGCTGGCTCTGTCCATCGGCAATCTTCTGGGAGGAACTGCCATTGTGGAAAATATCTTTATGTGGGATGGTGTCGGAAAACTGGCGGTAGATGCGATCACCATGCGTGACTATCCGATCATCCAGGCTTATGTGGCCTGGATGGCGGTTATTTATGTTCTGGTAAATCTGGTGACAGATATTATTTACCACTATCTGGATCCGAGAGTACGACTTGGAGGTGACAGAGCATGAGTGGAAAAAATAATATCACAGTCCGGAAGCAGAAGATCCGGAAAAATCATACAAAAGCAAAGCTTGTCTTTTTTCTTGTGCTCACAGCATTGCTTCTGTTTGTAGCGGCATTTGCAAAATATCTCTGCCCTTATGATCCTTATGCCCAGGATCTGGCACTTGCCCAGAAACCGCCGGGACTGGAGCATCTGCTCGGGACAGACCGTTATGGAAGAGATATGCTTTCCCGTGTGATCATAGGAAGTACGACCAGTATTTATGCAACGCTGCTCTTGGTTGCGGTGATCACTGTGGCGGGAACGGCTATTGGTATTTTCTGTGGCTGGAAGGGCGGCAAAGCAGATACCATTCTGATGCGTATCTCCGATCTGTTCCTGGCTTTTCCGGGACTGGTATTTGCCCTGGCAGTAGCAGGTGTTCTGGGAGGCGGTATCCAGAATGCGATCATTGCCCTGGAAGTGATCAGCTGGCCGAAGTTTGCAAGACTTGCCAGAGGGCTTACTCTGACTCAGAAGGACTCCGCATATCTTATGGCGGCGAAGCTTTCCGGAAGCAGTACAGGAAAGCTTCTGTTCAAACATATTCTTCCCAATATCGCAGGCCCCATCCTTGTTACGTCAGTTCTTGATATCGGAACCATGATGATGGAGCTGGCAGGACTTTCCTTTCTCGGGCTTGGGGTAAAGCCTCCAATGGCAGAATGGGGAAGTATGATCAACGATGGAAGAAGTATGCTGCAGATTTCACCGTGGATGGTACTTGCGCCGGGAATGGCGATTTTTATTACAGTAATGATCTTTAATCTTCTGGGAGATACGATCCGGGATTATATGGATCCGAAGGAACGAAACAGGAGAAGAGGATAACAGGCACTTATAAATAAGCATAACACAGAAAGTGAGAGCGGAGATTATGAAGAAAAAGATTCTGGCAGCAGTGCTTGCAGCGGCAATGGTCATGAGCATGACAGGAGTTTCGGCAGCAGCAAAAAGCAAAGAAAAGAGTGAAGGAACTACCTTTGTTTATGGAACTACCGGATATAGTGAAGAAATGGGAGATGCAGGATTAAACCCTCACGACAATTATTCCGGATGGAGCTGTCTTCGTTATGGCGTAGGAGAAACACTGTTTAAGTACAATGACAACATGGAGGTAGAGCCATGGCTTGCTACAGACTATGAATTTACAGACGATAATACAGTAAAGATCACCCTTCGTGATGGTGTGAAATTTTCCAGCGGAAGAACCATGGACGGAGAAGCGGTAAAGGAATGCCTGGAGGATCTGATCGCAAACCATGACCGTGCACCTTACGATATGAAGATCGACAAGATCGAAGCAGATGGAATGACAGTAACGATCCATACTTCCGAACCATGTCCGGCACTGATCAATTATCTCGGTGATCCATATGGTGCTATCATTGATATGGATTATGGCGTACAGGGAGAGGGCGGCTCTGCAAATGTGGCAGGAACAGGCCCTTATGTTGCAACAGAGGTATCTCCAACAGAGATTAAGCTGGTAAAAAATGAGGATTACTGGGGCGGAGATGTAAAGGTAGACAACGTTATCGTAAAATCCTTCTCAGACGGAAGTGCCCTGACAGCAGCATTACAGACAGGCGATATACAGGGAACCTATGGACTTCAGTATGATAACTATGCGCTTTTTGACGGAAATCCGGACTATCAGATCAGCTCTGTAGCAACAAGCCGATGTTTCTTCGGACAGTTTAATATGAAGTCTGAACTGATGCAGGATCAGAATGTGAGAAAAGCCATTGAGATGGGAATCGATAAGGACGGCTTCTGCAGTGTGATCATGGAAGGACGAGGTGTTCCGGCAGTGGGAGCCTTCCCAAGCAGCTTTTCCTATGGAAACGATGCAGTAAAGGCACCGTCCTATGATCCGGAAGAGGCGAAAAAGCTTCTGGAAGAATCCGGATGGACAGATACGGATGGAGATGGCTATGCAGATAAGGACGGAAAGAAGCTGTCCATCACATGGCTGACCTATCCGACCCGTCTGGAACAGCCTAAGCTTGCAGAATATGCACAGTCCACTTTAAAGGACATCGGAATTGAGGTCGATGTCAACAATACAGCAGACCATGCGACGTATGCAAAGAATGGAGAATTTGATGTATATGTAAGCTCGCTTACAACGGCACCTACCGGTGATCCGGAATATTTCTTCACAAGTACAGTTGTATCTGATGCTGCCAAAAATTATGGCAAATACAGCAATTCAGATCTTGATGATATCGTAGCGAAGCTGCATGAGACCTTTGATACAGATGAGAGAGGCAAGCTTGCTGTGGAAGCACAGCAGACCATTCTGGATGATGATGCGTATTTCTTTGTTTCTCATTTGAATATGGGACTTGTGTCAAAGTCAAATGTGTCAGGGCTGACTGCTCACCCATGTGATTATTACGAGATCACGGCAGATCTGGAAGTGAAATAAGATGGAATCATTGTTGAAGCTTGAGCATGTGACGATCTGTTACAACGGAGAACTGGTTGTACATGATGTGGATCTGGAACTGAATAAAGGGGAGATCCTGGGGGTGGTAGGTGAATCCGGAAGCGGAAAAAGTACCATCATCAAGGCAATCATGGGACTTCTGGGAAATGAAGGCATGGTAACAGAAGGGGATATCTGGTACAAGGGAAAAAATGTGGTGGATATGCCGGAAAAAGAATTACGCAGACTTCTGGGTCCTGAGATCGCCATGGTCTTTCAGGATTCAGGAGCAGCCCTTTGTCCCATCCGTACCGTGGGCGATCAGATTTATGAGAGTATGCGGGAGCATGAAAGGATCAGTCGTAAAGAGTGTGCGGAGCGCGCCGTCCGGATGACGGCTAAGATTGGCCTCAAGGATGGGGAACGTGTTTTGCAAAGCTATCCATTTGAATTGTCCGGCGGTATGAATCAGCGTGTGGGAATCTGTATTTCCATGCTGCAGAATCCGTCGCTTCTTCTGGCAGATGAGCCTACCAGTGCCCTGGATGTAACCATACAGAAACAGGTAGTTGAGGAAATGCTGCTGATGCGTAAGGAATACGGAACAGCCATGATCGTTGTCACACACAACATCGGTGTGGTGGAAAAAATGGCAGATAAGGTTCTGGTACTGAAAAACGGAAAGGTGAGGGAATACGGAAAAACAGCTCAGATTCTGACAGCTCCGGAGGATCCTTATACAAAAGAGCTTATGAGTTCGGTACCTCGTCTGAAACGTACAGGCACCGGAAATGGAGGCAGATGATGACAGAAAACAAAAACATTCTGGAAGTACATCATTTGAAAAAAAGCTTCACCACCGGTAAAAAATCCTTCACGGCTGTAGAAGACGTAAGCTTTTCTCTGAAAACGGGGGAGGTATTAGGAATCGTAGGTGAATCCGGCTCAGGAAAAAGCACTGTGGCGAAGATGATCACACATCTGACAGAACCCACCGCCGGAGAAATTTTTCTCATGGAAAGGGATATCACACATGCAAGGGGAAAAAATCTCCGGGAAATCTACCGGGAAATGCAGATGATTTTTCAGACACCGGCAGAATCCTTTGACCCCAGATGCACTCTTGGGGACGGAATCGGGGAAAGTCTCCGGAATATGGGGATAAGTAAGAAGGAAACCAGGAACCGTGTGGAAAAGCTTCTGCTTACCTGCGGACTGACTCCGGAATATGCAGATCGGTATCCCCATCAGGTCAGCGGAGGGGAGTGCCAGAGAGCGGCTATTGCCAGAGCCCTGGCTGTGGAACCCAGAGTGCTGATCTGTGATGAAGCAACCAGCGCCCTGGATGTGACTGTGCAGAAACAGATCATGGAGCTGCTTCAGAAGTTAAAAAAAGAAAACCAGCTGTCCTTTCTTTTTATCTGCCATGACCTGGCCCTTGTCCAGCTGTTCTGCGACCGGGTGATCGTGATGCATGACGGACATGTGGAAGAGGAAGGGACACCGGAAGAGATCATTGAGCATCCGAAGACAGAGTATACGGAGCAGCTGATCCGGTCAGTGCTGTGATAATGACAGATAAAAACAAAAGAACGAAGCCCTCAGTAGTGCGAATACTGAGGGCTTTTTTGCAGGTTACACGTTGACGCATTTTCCCTCACCCGATATAATTAAAAAAGAATCGAAACCGGATGAAAACGGAATAAATATAGAGGAGAACACAAAAAATGGCAGAAAATTTACAGATCAGACTGGCAGATCCTGGTGAGGCGGACCGTCTGGCAGAGATCGAGGCAATCTGTTTTCCACCTGCGGAGGCAGCAAGTCATGAGGAAGTTGTGAAGCGTATGGGAGCATTCCAGGAGAATTTCGTTGTAGCAGTAAAGGATGAGCAAATCGTAGGCTTTATCAACGGAGGAACCACAGATAAACCAGTACTCCCGGATGAATTTTATCATGATATCACGCTTCACAGAAAGGACGGGGAGATCCAGACGGTATTCGGACTGAATGTGATCCCGGAATACCGTCATCAGGGGATCGCAGGAGAGCTTGTGGAATATTTCAAGGAGCTTGCGAAAGAGCGCGGAAAAAAAGCCCTGATCCTTACCTGCAAGGAGCATATGATCCCATTCTATGAGTGCCACGGACTGAAGAAGCTGGGTGTGGCAGATTCCTGTCATGGCGGAGCAACCTGGTATGATATGCAGATCTGGTTCTGAGAAATGAAGACAGTAACAGAAGAAAAAAGAAGAGTCAGCTGCAGAAACAAAGGTCAGCTGAATAAGAAACCAGAGGAAAAATAAATGAGAATACGAATGTACAATGTGGGATTCGGAGACTGTTTCTGTATCCGTGACAGAAAAAGCAGCCTGCTTGTGGATTTCGGGGCAGCCAACAGCAAGATCGAAGGGCGGCCACGGAGAGAGGTCTTTGATGTGATCATCTCAGACCTTACCACTATCCGCAAAAAAAATCTGCTTCTGACACATTTTCATCCGGACCATGTTTCCGGATTGCTTTATATGATGCGTTACCGAAGAGATGCCTATGAATTTGAAAAGATCTATCTTCCGGATGTATTTTCCGGTCCGGAAATGAAATACACACTGGCGCTTCTGCTCCTTGCGGATGTGACAAAAAAGGCCAGTCTTCCCGGAAGACGTGTCAGCCTTTTTGCCCTTGCAGAAGCTCTTTGCGCCAGAAGGGTAAAGATCGACCTTTTATCCAGAGGCTCAGAGTTTGAGGGGAAATATACAGCGCTCTGGCCGGATCTCAGTGAAGTCAGCCGGGAAACGGAGGACGTATTTAATTCCCTGATCGAGAATCATGAAAACGCAATGACCGAGCTTGTGAACATTGCGGAGGAGGTACGTCAGCTGTTCCTGTCCATGACAGAGGAGATGCCGGAAGCAGAGCAGAAATCTGCTCCACTGTCTGAGGCATCTTTGGTGGAAGAGGATACAGATGGATCCGAGCGCTCTTTGACAGGACAGACAGAGCCTGGTGGGGAAAACGAAGGATATACGCAGGAGAAGCTGGAGCTTATAATGGAAGATACAGGCGCAGCAGCTGAGGATACAGCAGAGGCTCCGGAAGAAGCCGAAAAAGAGAGAGCACGTCGCCTTAAACCGGAAAAGCTGGAAAAGAAATTCCGTGAATTACAGGCAACCGGAGAATTTCAGGCACTTCTGGAAAGTGCGGAAAAACAGGGGCATTTTCTGCGTCAGTTCCGCCACAAGATCAGTCTGGCATTTCAGAATACCGGCGACGGCGAGCTGAATCTTCTGTTTACCGGAGATGTACAGCCACAGTACATGAGGATGATCGCAGAAAACTATGATGGCAGGATTCCCCTTCATGAGCATTACTGGTGTATTAAGGTACCACATCATGGTACGGAATCCCATTTCTTTGATTTCAGCAGCTTCTCCCCGGAGAATATGATGATCCCCAACGGAGCCTACTACGACAACAGCAAGAAGAAATCCAAGAATCAGCGCACTTCCATGCAGTACGGCGGTTTATTTTATATTAATGATGCGCATATGTATTGTTCCAACTGTGACTGCTGTGACAGCTATGAGAACGGATGCTCCTGCAGGGAGTATGATGTGATATCACCGGCTTATTATAAAGATATCTGATCATGTTACAGATGGATTTCTGGTGAGTTATATACGATCCGGTCATTCAGGCAGACAAAGAAGACGGTAATTTCTTTGTTTGCGTTTTTGTTAAAAAAGACAGGATGTACATGTGGACAGAGGAAAAGATGATACAGGAGGAAAAATTTTGAAACAGATCGCAGACCTGCACATACATTCCAGATATTCCATGGCAACCAGTAAAGATGGCACGCCGGAGATGCTGGATCTCTGGGCGCGGAAAAAAGGGATCACACTCCTTGGAACCGGAGATATGACACATCCCATCTGGCGGCAGGAGCTGAAGGATAAGCTGATCCCTGCGGAACAGGGACTGTTCCGGCTGAAAGAGGAATATGTTTTGCCGGAGGCGTCACGCTATCCTGGAAAAGCACCCAGGTTCGTACTGTCCGGTGAGATCAGTTCCATCTATAAAAAAGGCGGAAAAACCAGGAAGGTGCACAGCCTGATCCTGCTTCCGGGATTCAATGAGGCAGATGCTTTTGCCGCAAGGCTGGAAAAGATCGGAAATATCCATTCAGACGGACGTCCTATTTTGGGGCTGCCCTGTCATGATCTTCTGGAAATGATGCTGGAGGTCAGTGAGGAGGGTATCTATATCCCCGCGCATATCTGGACCCCACATTTTTCTCTGTTCGGGGCGAAGTCCGGATTTGATACCATAGAAGAATGCTTTGAAGAACTGACACCTTACATCCATGCCCTGGAGACAGGACTTTCTTCAGATCCGGCGATGAACTGGCAGATCTCGGCGCTGGATGGCTATCAGCTGGTGTCCCATTCGGATGCACATTCACCGTCGAAGCTGGGAAGGGAAGCGGATCTTCTGGATATAGAGCTTTCCTATCAGGGACTTTGGAATGCAGTGCAGAAAGGTAAGGGGCTTGAAGGGACGATTGAATTTTTTCCGGAAGAAGGAAAATATCATTTTGACGGGCATCGGAAGTGCGGCGTGTGCCTGAGTCCGAAAGAGGCAGAGAGGTATAACGGTATTTGCCCGGTCTGCGGAAAGAAGCTGACCATGGGTGTGGATCACAGGATCCTGCAGTTATCAGATCGTGACGAGAGTTCAGTGGCCATGCCGGAAAGCGGCCGTCCTTATGAAAGCCTGATGCCGCTACCGGAGGTGATCTCCGCCTGCGTGGGATTTTCCACGGCAAGCAAAAAAGTTCAGGGACAGTACGAGGCGCTGCTTGAAAGACTGGGTGCGGAATTTACCATATTGAGAGAGGTTCCGCCGGAAGATATCCGAAAAGCCGGCGGAGAAGTTCTGGCGGAAGGCATCCGGCGGCTCCGTGCAGGAGAAGTGGTGCGGAAACCGGGATCTGACGGAGAATATGGAAAAATAGAATTGTTTTAACCGAATCAGGTAAGTCCTCTGCGGGGGTGCGAATATCGGCTTGATCCAATTAAGAAAATTTCTGAAATGGTGTGAAAAGAAGCAGCTGTTAAATATTTATGTATTGTGAAGAGTATTGCCGGTCATAGCGTGAACTGCAAAAGGTAAAAGGCGATAATGATAAAGGATTGGAGCAGGATAGAGATCATGAAAGAAAAAATCGGCATCATATCAGACACTCACGGCCTTCTGCGGCCGGAGGTACTGGAAATCTTAAAAGACTGCAAATACATTCTTCATGCCGGAGATGTCAATAAAGACGAGATCCTGGATGTACTGCGTTCCATGGGAAATCTCTATGTGGTCCGTGGAAATAATGATAAAGACTGGGCGGAAAATCTCCGCACCAGTCTAAGCTTTACCATTGGCGGCGTGAAATTTTTTATGGTCCATAACAAAAAAGACGCTGCGTGGGAGCTGGGGGACACACAGGTGGTCATTTTCGGACATACTCACAAATATTTTGAGAAGATGATCGATGGCAGACTGTGGCTGAATCCGGGAAGCTGTGGAAGAAGCCGCTTTGGCGGAGAGGTTACCATGGCGGTGATGACTGTGGAGGATGGCAAATATCAGGTGGAAAAAATCATTTTGGCGGAAAATTTCAGGAAATAATCATAACCCTGTTTATAGATCCTTTTATGCAGATCCGTTTCTGTAGATTACTGGAATACGCTGATGCATAAAAGGATTTTTTGTATTTTATTGGATACAATCCTTGTAATTTTGGATTTGTAGCGTATAATTAAAAAACGTTTAAAACAAAAGTGGTCTTACCACTTTTGAAAAATTCGTTTGAGCGCAGAATTTGAACGCAGCTGCGTTCATGAGTATGCAGTAAAGCAAAATGTGAATATGCGCTTTACATGAATCAGGAGGGATGCAACATGAAGCATGTGCAGCAGTTCAGCATCATCCTGTTGATTTCCGTCATTGGAGAATTACTGAAAACTTTTCTTCCACTTCCGGTACCGGCCAGTGTCTATGGATTGATCATTATGCTGGTGGCTTTGCTCACAGGTATTCTGAAGCTGGATCAGGTCAAAGGTGCGGCAGATTTTCTGGTTGAGATCATGCCGGTGATGTTTGTGCCGGCTGGTGCGGGACTGATCACAGCCTGGAGTACTCTGAAACCGATCTGTGTACCGGTTCTCATCATGACGTTTATCAGCACGGTGATCGTAATGGTCGTAACAGGAAAAGTAACACAGGGAGTGATCCGTATGGGAAAGAGAGGAACTGAAAAATGATGGAATTCATAAAAAACTCCGCATTTTTCGGAGCAATGATAAGTCTGATCGCCTATGAGATCGGTCTGATCCTGAAAAAGAAGTTTAAAATGGCAATCTTTAATCCGCTTTTGATCTCGATCATCTGTGTTATCGGTGTTCTTTTGATCTTCCATATTGATTATGATGATTACAATGAAGGTGGAAAATATATCAGCTATCTGCTGACCCCGGCAACAGTCTGTCTGGCAGTGCCCCTTTATGAGCAGATCCATCTGCTGAAAAAAAATCTCAAGGCAGTGGTTGCCGGGATCTTTTCCGGAACGCTGGCCGGGCTTTGCAGCATTCTGCTTATGGCGAAATTGTTTGGCTTTGATCATCAGGAATATGTCACCATGCTTCCGAAGTCTATCACAACTGCTATCGGAATGGGTGTTTCCGAGGAGCTTGGCGGTATCGTGACCATCACCGTTGCCGTGATCATCATCACAGGAGTTCTGGGAAATATGATTGCAGAGGTTGTCTACAAGATCGCAAAGATCGAGGAGCCGATCGCAAGAGGCCTTGGACTTGGAACATCTGCCCATGCCATCGGAACTGCCAAAGCCATGGAGCTTGGCCCGGTAGAAGGAGCTATGAGCAGCCTTGCCATTGCCGTAGCCGGATTGCTTACGGTTGTAGGAGCGTCTGTGTTTGCGGGAATGATGTAAAAGCAGATATCATAGGATTTCAAATGCCCTTTCAAAGTGTTACATTTTACAAGTCTGTCGTTTACGGCAGGCTTTTTTTGTGGATTTTAAAGACGAACATATTTTTGTATAAAATAAACAAATGTTCGGAAAAACCATATTTGTACCGTTTTATTGGACTAAAAATGAGCTATAATGCAAACATACAGAAAATATGTTTGGAAAATATGTTCGATAAATCGTGAGACGAACATAGGACAGGGAGGATGGATCTTATGTGGAATACAGAGAGCAGCAGGAAGGCAGTATTGGCAGAAGGAAGATATGTGGAAGCTGAGAGAGGACATTGCGGCAGACAGAAGCTTTCCTCAGGAATGGCAATGGTACTGGGCGCACTTCTTACAATGGAGATCATGCTTGGCGGGGCGATGCTGTTTAATTTTGATTTCCGCGGAGCAGATATCGTTGCTGTTGTATTGTCATTCATGGTATTATATTTTGCAGTGGTAGCATCACTGACAGACAAGTAGCAGAACGGAGGAGAAAGGATGCCAAGGGTCTTTAACCAGAAGATTAAAATTTTATATCTGATGCGCATTTTTCTGGAGCAGACGGACGAAGAGCATCCGATGTCCGTGAAGGAGCTGATCGCCTATCTGAATAGTCTGGGGATCAGTGCAGAGCGTAAGACTGTCTATGATGATATTGAAACCCTGCGGAATTTTGGAATGGATATCCTGAACCGTCGGGAGCACCCGGCCGGTTTTTATCTTGCCAGTCGGGAATTTGAGCTTCCGGAGCTGAGACTTCTGGTGGATGCAGTACAGTCCTCCAGATGTATCACCAATGGGAAATCCCGACAGCTGATCAGGAAGCTGGAGAGCCTTGCCAGTGTTTATGAGTCCAGACAGCTGCGGCGACAGGGATTTGCAGAGAACCGTATCCGGACTATAAATGAGAATGTGTATTACAGTATTGATATGATCCAGCGTGCATTAACTGAGGACAGGCAGATTTCTTTTCAATATTGTGAATGGACTGTGGAGAAGAAGCTGCGTCCGGAGAATGAGGGAGAACGATATTCGGTCAGTCCCTGGGGACTTGTATGGCAGAATGAGGAGTATTATCTGATCACTTACGATGAGAAGTGTGGAAGGGTTAAGCAGTATCAGGTAGATAAGCTCCAGCAGATCCGTATAGAGAAGGAGGTGCGACGCGGCAGAGAATTTTTTGAGAATTATGATATAGGGGAGCTGACATTCAGGACCTTCGGGATGTTTGGCAGCAGAGAAGTAACCATATGTCTGGAAGCACATAACCGCTTGGTCGGGGTGGTGCTGGATCGGTTTGGCAGAGATATTATGATACACAGGAAGGATCCTGAACATTTCAAAACACTGGTTCGTGTAAATATCAGTGACCAGTTCTTTGGCTGGATAGCCAGTCTTGGCCCGGATGCGGTGATCGCGTCACCGGATGAGGTTCGCGATAAGTACCGGGAATTTCTTGAGAAAAGTCTTTCTAATTACAAATGATAAATATATGATAAAGAAAATCTGTATATAATAAAGATTCAGGAAAATTCACTCCTGAGTCTGCAGGTTTTCAACAGAAATAATATATAAAAAAATAAATGAAAACAGACAAAAATGAGAAAAATCATATAATAGCTGCATCTGAAATATAAAAATAATATAGATAGCATATATAAAAAAGATAATAGACATCGCGATGCTTAAGTGCTATAATGCTTTCGACTCTTAGGAGGGAATAAATTTTGCCATTTCAGGCAGATTACGGACGGTGAAGATATGACTGTAAAAGCAAGAATGCTGAAGCTTCTGGAGCAGCACGAGAATGAACTGATATCCGGAGAGGCGGCAGCAGCAGAACTAAACTGCACACGGGCAGCCATCTGGAAAGCTGTGAAATCCCTTCGTGAAGAGGGATATACCATAGAAGCTGGACCAAACAAAGGCTATGTGCTTCGAGGAGGCAGCCGTTTATCGGAAGAAGGAATACGGCTTTACCTCGATCATCCGGATGTCCCTGTAAAAATATACAGAGAACTGGATTCTACAAACCGGGCAGCCAAGGAGACTGCATTTTCAGGAGAAGCAGGTCATGGTGCACTGATACTGGCGCGCAGACAGAAAAGCGGAAGAGGCCGAAGAGGCCGAAGTTTTTATTCTCCTGAAAATGCAGGACTTTATATGAGTATCGTTCTAAGACCTGACCGAACTCTGAAGGAAGGACTCCTGATCACTACAGCGGCGGCAACTGCAGTGTGCCGTGCAGTGAAGAAAATCTGCGGGATCGACCTTGGGATCAAATGGGTCAATGATCTGTATTTTCATAATAAGAAAGTGTGTGGGATACTGACAGAGGCTGTTACAGACTTTGAAAGCGGGAACATTGAGTTTGCAGTTGTAGGAATTGGTTTGAATCTGTATATGCCGGAAGATGGGTTTCCTGAAGATATACAGGAAACGGCTGGAGCATTATTTGAAAACAGGAATGACGCAGAGCATATAAACTGCAGTATTCTTGTGGCGGAGATCGTCAATCAGCTTCTCATGGAAGTGGAGACTCCGGGACTTTCCAGAGAATATACAGAAAATAATATCATTCCTGGAAACATGATCGTGATCACAGACGGACAGTGTACAAGGGAAGCTTATGCAGAATCCATAGCACCAGATGGAAGGCTTCTTGTGAGAGAACAGGATGGTTCAGAAACCCTGCTTTCTTATGGAGAAGTATCTGTACGCAGGAAGTCGGATCAAGGTTAATTGAAATGAATTGTATATTTTGTATAAAAAACAGATCCTTTTTTGTGCAAAACAGGCAAAAATAATATTGACATTCTGGAAATGCGGAGTAAAATAAAGTCAACTACAAGGCGTGGTCATACCAATTATAAAAAGATACGATCAGCGCCAAGAGAAAAGGAGGGAGAAAAACGGGAGATTTATCAAGTACACTGGCAGAAGAACTAAACAGTAAGACAGCCTTTACCATTCCGGCGTTTGGTGGAATACCAATTGCAGAATGCGTGGTAGTCACATGGGTCATCATGGCAGTTCTTGTGATTCTGTCTCTGATCTTAGTTCGGAATCTCAGTGTGGAAAATCCGGGTAAGAAGCAGCTGCTTCTGGAGACCGGGGTAAGTTTTCTTCAGGATTTCTTCATGGGTATCCTTGGAGAAGAAGGCAAACAGTATGTGCCTTATTTGATGTCAACCGTAATTTACATCGGAATAGCCAATATCGCAGGCGTATTTGGTTTTACACCACCAACGAAGGACATGAATGTTACCATTGCGCTGGCGCTGATGAGCATTATTCTGATCGAGTATGCAGGCTTTCATAAAAGGGGACTGAAGGGTTTCCTGAAAAGCTTTGCGGAGCCGGTTCCGATCATGCTTCCGATCAACATTCTGGAAATAGCGATCAGACCTACATCTCTCTGCATGCGGTTGTTCGGTAATGTTCTGGGAAGCTTCGTAGTTATGAAGCTGCTGGAGTTTGTTTGTCCGGCCATTCTTCCCATACCATTCAGCCTGTATTTTGATTTCTTCGACGGATTCATACAGGCGTATGTATTTGTATTCTTAACATCCTTGTTCATTAAGGAAGCAATTGAGTAGTGAAGCGGAAGATTCGCTTGATCTAAAAATGAAAAAAATTGTATTTTACAGGAGGAAAAAACTATGTTAATCGCAATTGGTGCAGCTATCGCAGTTCTTACAGGTATTGGAGCAGGTATTGGTATCGGTCTTGCAACATCTAAAGCAGTAGAAGCTATCGCAAGACAGCCAGAGGCAGAGAGCAAGATCAGTAAAGCGCTTCTTCTTGGATGTGCTCTTGCAGAGGCAACAGCTATTTACGGTTTCGTAATCGGTCTTCTGATCATCATCATGCTTGGCTAATAGGTAAAGACGAGATACTAATTCAGGATTAAGAGAGGCAGGTGGACCAGGTGATTAAAATTGATATCAACCTTGTCTTTACTATTATAAACCTGATCGTTCTTTATCTTTTAATGAAGAAGTTCCTTTTCGGCCCGATCATTGGTGTTATGGAGAAGAGAAAAGCTATGATCGATGAGCAGTTTGCTTCAGCAGAGAAGACAACTACTGAAGCAAACCAGCTGAAAGGACAGTATGAGGATGCACTGAAATCTGCGAAGGAGGAATCCTTCAGTATTGTAGAGCAGGCTAAGGACGAGGCAAAAGTACAGGCAGACAGCATCGTGAAGAGAGCTAATGATCAGGCTGGTCAGATTCTTGAGAAAGCAAGAAGAGATATCAGCACTGAGCAGGAAGCTGCTATGAAAGCGATGGAAGGCAAAGTGGCTGAGCTGGCAATGGATGCAGCATCCAGAATCATGGGAAAAAAGAACGACGAAGCACAGGATATGTCCCTATATGACCAGTTTTTAGAAGGAGCAGGTGATCCTCATGACAGAGACGTCCATTAATTATGCAAAAGCATTATACGGTCTTTCTGTCCCGGGGGAGGCAATCTGCGAAACAGGAAGGATTTTTAAGAATACACCTGAGATAGGTAAGATGCTTGAAAATCCACTTGTTTCCCTCAAAGAAAAAGAACAGGTAATAGAGCGGGTTTTTCCGCAGGAAATGAAGAGTTTTCTTAAAGTAACGTGTAAGTATCAGAAGATTGACAGAATCGGAGAGATCCTTGAAGCTTATGATGCTTACAGCCGGGAACAGAAAGGAATTCTCAAGGCAGAGCTTCTTTATGTAACACGTCCTGCCGAAGAGCAGGAAAATAAGATGAAGGAGTTTCTCCGTAGCCAGTTTTCTGCCAGAGAAGTGGAACTTACCCTTACAGAGGATAAAAGCCTTGTAGGTGGATTTGTTCTCAGGGCAGGAGATCGTGAGTACGACTGGAGCCTCATCGGACGTTATAAGAAACTGAAACAGAAATTAACCCGGAGGTGAAATTGAATTGGGTGCAATAAATCCAGATGAAATCATTTCGATTCTCAAGGAAGAAATAAAGAACTATGACGAAATCAGCAAGGACCAGGAAGTAGGCACTGTCATCTCCGTGGGAGATGGTATCGCAACTGTTTATGGCATCGATCATGCCATGTACGGTGAGGTCGTGACCTTCGAGAATGGTCTGAAAGGTATGGTACAGGATGTCCGTGCCAACAGCATGGGATGTATTCTTTTCGGAAAGGATACAGGAATCAAGGAAGGTACCAAGGTTGCCAGAACTGGCAAGCAGGCAGGTATTCCGGTAGGGGATAAATTTATCGGAAGAATCGTGAACGCACTTGGTGAGCCTATTGATGGAAAGGGAGAGATCCAGGCAGAGGAATACCGCCCGATCGAGAACCCGGCTCCTGGAATCATCGACCGTAAGTCTGTAACTGTACCTCTGGAAACAGGAATCCTTTCCATTGATTCCATGTTCCCGATCGGCCGTGGACAGCGAGAGCTGATCATCGGCGACAGACAGACAGGTAAAACATCCATCGCAACCGATACGATCATCAACCAGAAAGGTAAGGATGTGATCTGTATCTATGTTGCTATCGGACAGAAAGCTTCTACCGTTGCAAAGGTAGTTTCCAATCTTGAAAAATACGGTGCAATGGAGTATACAACCGTATTCTCCGCAACAGCCAGCGACTGTGCACCGCTTCAGTATATTGCTCCTTATGCTGGTACTGCTCTTGCAGAGTATTTCATGTATCAGGGTAAAGACGTACTGATCGTATATGATGATCTTTCCAAGCATGCAGTGGCATATCGTGCATTGTCACTTCTGCTTGAGCGTTCTCCGGGACGTGAGGCATATCCTGGTGACGTATTCTATCTTCATTCCAGACTTCTGGAGCGTTCCAGCCGTCTGAGTGAAGAGGCAGGCGGCGGATCCATTACGGCACTTCCGATCATCGAGACACAGGCCGGTGATGTATCTGCATATATTCCTACAAACGTAATTTCCATCACAGATGGTCAGATCTTCCTGGAAAGTGATCTGTTCTTCTCAGGTATGCGTCCGGCAGTCAATGTTGGTCTTTCCGTATCCCGTGTTGGTGGTGCTGCACAGACCAAGGCTATGAAGAAAGCTTCCGGTAGTGTACGTATCGACCTGGCACAGTACAGAGAGATGGAAGTGTTCACCCAGTTCAGTTCAGATCTGGATGAGGCTACAACTGCACAGCTGAAATACGGAAGCTGTCTGATGGAGCTTCTGAAACAGCCGCTCTGCAGCCCGTTAAGTCTTCATCAGCAGGTAATTACTCTCTGCGTTGCGACTCACAAGCTGATGGTAGATGTAGAAAAGAAAGAGATCAAGAAATATCAGAAGGATCTTCTGGAGTACTTTGATAATGTATATCCTGAGATCGGCAAAGAGATCGAGACTACAAAGCAGCTCTCTGATGAGCTTGTAGAGAAAATCGTAAAGGCGGCAGAAGAATTCAGAGATAAGAGCAGGTAGGTGTTGATATGGCAAATGCAAAAGAAATACAGACTCGTATGAAAAGCATTCAGGACACCATGAAGATCACCAATGCGATGTACATGATTTCTTCTTCCAAGATGCAGAAGGCCAAGAAGATCCTGCAGGACACGGAACCATATTTCTATAATATGCAGGCTGCCATTGCCAGGATCCTCCGTCATATGCCGGACATCCAGCATCCTTTCTTCAGTGAGCGTCATCTTGTTCCGAAGGATGAAAGAAAGGTAGGTACCATTGTCATTACAGGTGATAAAGGTATGGCTGGTGCATACAATCATAATGTACAGAAAATGACAGAAGATTTCATGGAAGAGGTACCGGGACATCACAAGCTGTATGTCCTTGGTATGGTAGGGCGTCAGTATTTCGGCAAGAGAGATGTGGATATGGACGGCAGTTTTCATTATACCGTGCAGAAGCCGACTATGCACAGAGCACGCCTTATCACGGAAGAGATCGTACGGGCATTTCTTGAAAGAGAGCTGGATGAAATTCACATTGTCTATACACAGATGCTGAATGCGATGGCAATGGAAAATGTGAATATGCAGCTTTTACCGCTGAAAAAGGCTGATTTTAAGGTGGGTCAGATCCCGGCAGATATTTATCAGGAGGAGATCGTGTTATCTCCGTCTGCAGATGTGCTTCTGGATACTATGATCCCCAACTACCTTACAGGTGTGATCTATGGATGTCTTGTAGAGGCATATGCCAGTGAGAACAGTGCGAGAATGACAGCAATGCAGTCCTCTACAGATAGTGCGAAGGCGATGCTGAAGGATCTTTCCATTCAGTATAATCGTGCACGTCAGGCTGCGATCACCCAGGAGATCACTGAGGTTATCAGCGGTGCTAAAGCACAAAAAAGGAAGTGATGACTATGAATAAAGGTAAGATCGTACAGGTTATGGGACCTGTTGTAGACGTTGTTTTTGAAGACGGACAGCTTCCGGATATCAAGGATGCCCTTGAAGTCGAGAACAACGGTAAGAGATGCGTTATGGAGGTGTCCCAGCACCTTGGAAATAATATCGTACGCTGCATCATGCTGGGAGCCAGCGAGGGCCTGCAGCGAGACAGAGAAGTAACAGCTACCGGAAGCGGTATCAAGGTTCCGGTTGGAGATAAAACACTTGGTCGTCTGTTCAACGTTCTTGGAGATACCGTAGATGGCGGTGATTCCCTGGACGGTGAAGAGCATTGGGTCATCCATCGTGATCCGCCTTCATTTGAAGAGCAGAAACCGGCAGTTGAGATCCTGGAAACAGGTATCAAGGTTATCGACCTTCTTGCTCCATATGCAAAAGGTGGTAAGATCGGTCTGTTCGGTGGTGCCGGTGTTGGTAAGACAGTCCTTATCCAGGAGCTGATCCAGAATATCGCTACCGAGCATGGTGGATATTCTATTTTCACCGGTGTCGGTGAGCGTTCCCGTGAGGGTAATGACCTTTGGACAGAGATGAAGGAATCCGGTGTTCTTGAAAAGACAGCCTTAGTGTTCGGACAGATGAACGAGCCGCCTGGAGCACGTATGCGTGTTGCTGAGACAGGACTTACCATGGCAGAGTATTTCCGTGATCAGGAGCACAGAGATGTACTTCTTTTCATTGATAATATCTTCCGTTTTGTACAGGCAGGATCTGAGGTTTCCGCTCTGCTTGGACGTATGCCATCCGCAGTAGGATATCAGCCTACACTGGCAACTGAGATGGGTGAGCTTCAGGAGAGGATCGCATCTACCAAGGAAGGTTCTGTTACATCTGTACAGGCAGTATATGTACCGGCCGATGACTTAACTGACCCGGCTCCGGCAACAACATTTGCCCATCTGGATGCAACAACCGTTCTTTCCCGTAAGATCGTTGAGCAGGGTATTTATCCGGCCGTAGATCCGCTTGAGTCTACTTCCCGTATCCTGGAGGCAGATATTGTTGGTGAGGAACATTACGAGGTTGCACGTAGAGTACAGGAGATCCTTCAGAAATATAAAGAACTTCAGGACATCATTGCTATTCTTGGTATGGAGGAGCTCTCAGAGGAAGATAAGCAGACAGTATTCCGTGCAAGAAAGATCCAGAAGTTCCTTTCCCAGCCGTTCCATGTAGCTGAGAACTTCACCGGTATCAAAGGTAAATATGTACCTCTGAAAGAGACGATCCGCGGATTTAAGGCGATCATTGACGGCGAGATGGATGATTATCCGGAGAACGCATTCTTTAATGTTGGAACCATTGATGATGTAATTGCAAAAGCAAAAGCCGAGGAGAACCGGCAGTAAGGAGCAGCTATGAGTGAGACATTTGGCCTGGAAATATATGCCAGCAATAAACTGGCTTATGCAGGACGTGCTCAGAAGCTTATTATCCCGGCAGTGGATGGTGAGCAGGGATTTCTTGCCCATCATGCGAATGTTGTAGCTGCCATCATTCCCGGTGAGATGCGTTTTGAGGATGCTGACGGTAATGAGTATGTGTTTGCTGTGAGCAGCGGATTTGTTGAGATGATCAATAACCGTGCCAAGCTGTTCTGCCTCAGCGTAGAGAGTCCGGACGAGATTGATATCCGCCGTGCTCAGGAAGCAAAGGAACGTGCAGAAGAGCAGCTTCGTCAGAAACAGAGCATCCAGGAGTATCATATGAACCAGATGGCACTTGCGAGAGCGATGACACGTCTTAAAGTAACACATAAGCAGTAAATTTAAATCATATAAAAAGATCCATTGTCAGGAAACTGGCAGTGGATCTTTTTTTTCTCTGTTATTTTGTGGATGAAGCAGGATCAGATTCGGTATTTTCCGGATCAGTAATGGAAGAAGCTTCAGAAGCTGTATCTTTGTCTGAGTTATCAGAAGTATGAACAGGCTTTTCTGTCAGCTGCTGATATGGACGGTAGGGTTCCCAGTAATGTTCATCTTTTGTTTCGGTTTCCTGTTTCAGTTTCTTTTTCTGCTGAGTAAGAAGATAAATACCTGCAGCAATGATACCTACAGCAATGACGATCTGCGGAAGGCTGTTGCAGATATTGTATACATAGTCGGCCATATTATTCGGTACAATGAAGTACAGAAGACTTGTGAAACGACTCCACAGGATGCAGATACCAAACAGGATCAGAACCCATGCAGCTGCACTCTGATGTTTTTGTAAGAATTTTCCCATATCACCGGAAAACTGATCCATGTGAAGAATGTAATTATCCTCTACAGAGTAGAATTCTTCTTCTGACAGGGATTTCAGATTATGGACATTAAAAAAACTATAGAACCATATCACCGGGAGAAACATGGCCAGCCATCCAAGACCGGTTATGGATGCCAGTGCGATCGATCCCCAGAATAGCAGCATAATGCTAAGTCCCTGTTTTTTAAATCCCATGTACATTTCCCCGGCACCGGGGATCAGGGAAAAGATAAATACCCAGAAACCATGTTTTTGTTTTTTCATAAATTTACTTGCCTCCGTTTATAATTTTATTCGTAAGATCGTTCAGATTATTACTGATCTTCTGAGAATGTTCACTGAGCTGGGAACCTACCTGCATGGAAAGCTGGTTTAGGCCGGAACCAATGTCAAGGGATGAAGAAATCTTAACTTTTGTTTCCGGTGAAGGATGAAGAGCCGTAAAATCTGTCTGAGATACAGAAAAAAGCATGATCAGCGCAACACCCATGCCTACGGCAGTCCGTAAGCCTGCACAGAGAAGCTTCATCCAATAAGCAGTTTCATGTATTTTTCTGGAAACCTGAACTTCCGGAGAAGCTGCTTTTTTCAGAATTTCATCCTGCAGATAGGATGGAGCATACTCAGAAGCGGCATCCTCATTCTGAAGAAGTTCATCCAGACAGAAGTCACATTGCTCCATATGCTCCAGAAAATGGATCATTTCATCCGTATTCATGGTTCCGTCCTGGAATTTCTGTAATTCATCTTGTGGTATGTGCATCTAATCACTCCTTTCCAGCAGTGCTTTCAGCATAGATCTGGACCGGTAGATCTGCGTCTGGACTGTTTTGATATTTTTATTCTGCGCTTTTGCAATTTCTGCGGCGGTTTTTTCTTCGCAGAAATGCTCAAGGGCAACCTCCCTGTAGGGGCTTTTCAGCGCTGCACATAAATGCCGGATCCGATCCTTGAAATCTTTGTCCAGAAATGCCTCCTCCGGGGAAAACTCTTTATCATGGAGCTGTTCAAAATAGGTGTCCTCTGTGGGAATGGTACGTCTGCCGGCTGCTTTCAGATGATCCAGACATTTTCTGACTGCGATCTTGCTGAGCCAGGCTTTTTCGTAGGTGCCATCAAAACGGGAGAGATTTTTGTAGGCGGAAAGAAAAACATCCTGTGTCAGATCCTCGGCGTCAAAGGGATTGCCCACCGATTTCAGACAAATGGAAAATATTAAGTTTTGGTATGTATGTATCAGATATTCCAGATATTCTTCCCGTGTAATGCAATCAGCTCCCTTCTCTTCCCGCTTCATTTATTATAACGCGGAACCTGAAGGAAAGCCTTCAGCTTTTATAGAAAAATATGTAAATCATTGGATAAATGCCGTTTTTATATAGCGGGGAGAGAAAATTTGGTCTATACTATAAGTCGTCAAAGCAGAGATGCAGAAAGGATGAGACAAATGACAGAGACGAAACGTTTATATTATGAAGATGTATATAAAAAAGAATTTACAGCCAAAGTCCTGGAGTGCAGAGAAGCAAAAAAAGGTTTTCATATCATTCTGGATGAGAGCGCTTTTTACCCGGAGGGCGGCGGACAGCCAAGCGATACCGGATATCTCAACGATGTGAAAGTAAAGGAAGTGCATGAAAAGGAGGGAGAACTTCTTCATTATACAGATCAGCCGATGAAAGCCGGAACAGAAGTACAGGGACGCATCGATTGGGCAAGAAGATTTGATCTGATGCAGCAGCATTCCGGTGAGCATATGGTGAGCGGACTGATCCACGAGGCTTACGGATACGATAATGTAGGCTTTCATATGGGAAGCGATACCATTACCATAGATCTGAATGGCCCGTTGGATGAGGCGCAGCTTGCTGAGATCGAGCGGAAAACAAACCAAAAGATATGGGAAGATACGCAGATAAAGATCATATATCCTACAGCGGAGGAACTGGAAAAAATCGACTACCGAAGCAAAAAAGAGCTCACCGGTCAGGTGCGGATCGTAGAATTTCCAGGGGTGGATATCTGTGCATGCTGCGGAACTCATGTGACACATACCGGAGAGATCGGAATGGTGAAACTTCTTTCCGTGGAAAAATTTCGTGAAGGTGTCCGTATTGAGATGATCTGCGGAAAACGTGTGCTGGATTATCTGAACATGGTCAATGACCAGAACCACCAGATTTCTGTAAAGCTTTCCGCAAAAATGGATAAGACTGCGCAGGCAGTGGAACGCCTTCAGGAAGAGAATTTCCGACTGAAAGGACAGGTTGGGCAGCTGGTAGACGACATGTGCCGGAAAGAGGCAGAGCGTTATGCAGGAAGCGGAAGCGTTCTCATCTTTATGGATGGAATGGATGCAGACAGTGTGCGGAAGCTTGCAGACGCCGTGACACAGACCTGCCAGGGCTGCTGTGCGGTATTTTCCGGAAATGCAGACGGAAGCTACAAGTATGCAATGGGTGAAAAAGACGGCGATCTCCGTCAGTTTACAAAAGAGATGAATGCGAAATTAAACGGACGCGGAGGTGGAAAGCCGTTCTTTGTACAGGGGTCGGTGCAGGCATCTGAGAAAGAGATCCGAAACTTTTTTGAGCAGTGATGAAAATGTTTGGGGAATGTCATGCACATATATTTCTCAATGGCTATGATTACCGGAAAGCCGTTGAGACACAGAAAAACGGGCCCCGGGATGCACTGATCCGTGCTCATTTTGAGGAATACCGGAAAAGAGGAATCCGTTTTGTGAGAGACGGAGGAGATCATTACGGTGTGTCAAAACGGGCTGCCAGACTGGCCCCTGAATATGAAATTGACTATCGCACACCGGTTTTTGCCATTTATAAAGAGGGGCATTACGGGAAGATCGTTGGAAAAAGCTTTTCAGACATGAAGGAATATCACAGAAGAGTTCTGGAAGCTGCCGCTGAAGGTGCGGATTTTATCAAGATCATGACTACAGGGCTTCTGGATTTTGCAGATCACGGGAAAATTACGGGAACGTCGCTTTCAGCAACGGATGTGAAAGAAATGGTACATATTGCTCATGAAGAGGGATTTGCCGTGATGAGCCATACAAATGGATGCTATGGCGTACAGGCAGCAGTGGAGGCTGGTGTTGACAGTATTGAACATGGGAACTATATGGATGATGAGACGATTTCCATGCTGGCAGACAGCGAAAGCGTGTGGGTTCCGACACTTGTAACTGTGCGGAATCTTAAAGGCTGCGGCAGATTTGAAGATACGATCCTTGCATCTATTATAAAGACAGGCGAGCAGAATCTGAAGAAAGCTTTTGAAAAGAAGGTTCATGTGGCAGTAGGAAGCGATGCCGGTGCATATCAGGTTCTTCACGGCCAGGGTGTGCAGGATGAAAGCAGAGCTTTTTTTGATATACTGGGTGATACGCAGGCAGTACGAAGCTGGATGGAAGATGGAGAAAAAAGGATCCGTACCATCTTCCGTCACGGGTCTTCGAATTTAATACAGGTATAAATATTGGAGGTGCGTGATTTCGCAGGGTTGAAAGTAACCCGGAGATCGGCACCTTCTTCCATTCCGCTTGAGGAAAGGTCCGGAACGTTTTCACGGCTGCAGAGGATCTTTACGCCGTCGTATGTCTGGAGTAGCACGGTATTGGCGGTTGTGCCCAGGATCGTGCCGGTTACAGTAGAAGTAATGTTGCGTACTGAAAGTATGTCCGGATCCTCCCCGGTGATTCCACGGATCTTCATGCCGCTGGTGGATTCACCATTAAATTTACCGGTATAGATAATGTTTACATAAGATCCCGGAGCCATTCCTCCTTTGAAATATACAGGAACCGAGGAAAGCGAAACAGTCAGTTCCGATCCTGTGGTCTGCGGAATGACAGTCATTGTGCCGGTGCTGACATTTACGATCTTTGCACGGAGATGCTGCTCTTTTTTCTTCGGTTCAGGGGAAGGCGTAGGAGTTGCTGCAGGTACTTTCAGTGGATCCGTATCGGAGACACTGATCACTTTTGTGAAACTGCCGTCATACTGTTTGTCATCCACGAGTGTTTCGTTGATGAATTTACCGCGAAAATGGACATAGACCCACTTGCCGGCCTTGATGCCTTTTTTGTAGTATTGTCTGACACCGGTGACAGGGAAGGTTACGGTATTTCCCTTTTCTGTAACTATCACAAGGGCATTGGAGGTGAGTGATTTCACTTTGCCCTTTAAAGTGCGGTCCTCCAGAGGAGTTTCATTATGATATTTGTCGGTTATTTTGATGGGGGAAATGGTGCTGATATCCGTTCCGGAAAGCTGTCCCTGGTAGATCACACTGACCTGATCACTGGATACAACGCCGTATTTGCATTCAAGCCTTGTCTGGGAAACATCAAATACATAGGTTTCTCCATTGCTGGAAATCGTCAGGTGTGTACCGTCAAAATCCAGCAGTGTGCCGGTAAGCTCATCCATATAAACACGTTCTTCCGTGGAAGGCTCCTGATCTTCCTGTTCTGTGGAATCTGAAGCAGTAACGTCTGAAATTTTATCCTGAAGAGAAATAATATGATCATCGATCTGATCATTGCTGCAGCCTCCCGCAAAAAGGGAAAGGCCGAGAATCATACATGCAGCAGACAGTTTTTTCATTTGTGTCCTCCGACCCGGGATAACGGTCAGTCCTGTTTATCTGTAAGATCATGGGTTTCCGACGCCGGTATAAAGTCAAAGATCTGGCGGAAAGAATCCCATTGCTCACGGCTGTCGATTCCATGGTTGATCAGACCCGTGCATTCAGTACAGGCATTGGTATCCAGATAATTATCGTAATAAATATGATAGGGATTTTGGGTGTTTTTTTCCTGCGGATCGTTCATCGGATCAGTCTCCTTATTGATTGATAAGGATCAGTATATGAAGGCAGGAAAGATTTTATACATATTAAGGGTATTATAGCAAAAAGATTTTTTGATTTCTACAGGGATTTACGGAAAATCCATGCATTTACTGAAAACGTGTTCCTACAGGCTGAACACGGAACCAGTAGGTATAGGAATACTGAAATCCAAGAGAGCTGTAAAGCTTTTCTGCGGAAGTATTGTTTTTTACCACCTGAAGATAAGCGTGGCTGGCGCCTCTTTTTTTGCCCTCATTGAGAAGACCGGTACAGATCTGACGGGCATATCCTCTGCGGCGATAATCTTCACGTACATGAATGGCATAGATACCGATGTAGTCGCGATCCAGGATTCCAAGACCTGTGGCAATGATCACGCCGTTTTTTGTTATGGAAGCGCAGACAGTTTCCTTAAGAATGGCACGGTACATGGAAGGAACGACGCTTCGATGGATCGGATTTGTAGTTCTTTTCAAGTCAAAAAGGCTGTGGATCCAGAAATCAGGAATTTCATTGGAAAAAAGCACATCGGTGACAGGCGCATCCAGAACGGCATTGTCCAGGTCTACAGTCATAACATTTGTTATGTGCTGAACGGAATAGCCCCTGTTTTCCAGCATATAGTCAAAATCCGGGGATACAAGGGGGCTGATCTTAAAGATCGCAGGAGTTCCCAGACGCTTATAGACCTGTTCGCAGTAGGGGATTTTTTCGCGCCATGGAAGTGTGGAGGTTCCGAACTGTTCCACACTGTTGGTCCTGTGCGTATAGAAATAAGAAAAACGTAAGATCCATCCGTCATAAAGTTCCATTTTATGGGAAGGCCATGCGTTCAGTGACATATCTTCGATTTTTTTGATCGTTGTTTCCATAGTATTACCTTTCTGATATGATCAATTTATAAAGTTTATCTGCCAGGATCTGATGCCCCTGTGGTGTGAGATGGATACCGTCAGAAGTTATTGATGCAGGCCCGGACCGTGCAGCTTCCTGATCCAGATCGTTCTGCAGCGGGAGAAAAACGGCTCCATGATCCTGACTGATCTTTTTAATATGCACGGACATCTGTGAAAGAAGGGGAGCCCAGGAAGCGTAGCAGCGTGGCCATGGAAAAACAAAGGGTTCCAGGAAATAGAGCTTTCGTTTCCGGGAGTTTGTGCAGGATAGCTTTTTTGCAAGGAGCTCATAACGGGTGACAAATTTGTTCATCAGATCCTGCTGTTGTGCAGATGAACGGCGGGTGTTCATCATGATCCCCACATCATTGATCCCGATCAGGACGGTAACAATATCCGGATCAGAGCTTTCCAGCCAGAAATCTGTGTTCTGAAGAAGCCGTTCCAGGGTGAAACCATCAATACCTCTATTTTCAATGGAAAATCGGTGATCTGTGTTATGAAGCAGACAGGAGAGCTGCTTCACATATCCTTTTCCAAGAGGATCTGCGGAGAAAAGCCGTCCGCAATCTGTGATACTGTCTCCGAGACACAAAATGCGAGTCATCCAATTCCTTCTTTCTGTTATACCGGGCGGATAATTATCCGCAGTCGATTATTTTCGTATTGGTGCTTTGATAGTAGCACTTACACCAGCAGTGGTCAAGCGTACGAAATACCGGAAAATGGGTAAAAAACGAATAAACGTGAAAAACATGAAAATTTTTTAAAAAAATTAAAAAAAGTACTTGCATTTTGAAAGAAAGTGTTATATACTAACGAAGTCGGTTGAGGGAAACAACAAAAAACGAAATCAAACGACAGAAACAAAAGAATATGGCCAGTTGGTCAAGGGGCTAAGACGCCGCCCTCTCACGGCGGAAACACGGGTTCGATTCCCGTACTGGCTATTAACTGAAAGCAATCAGAACATGTTTCTGGTTGCTTTTTTGTTTATGATCACAAATGGGGATTTTGGGAGGTTTTACTATGATCATTGATAATGTGTATGTTTTTACACCGGACAAAGCATTTGTAAAAGGCGGGATTATCCTGGATGGGGATAAGATCCGACAGGTTTATGAAGAAAAGGATGCGCCGCAGCTTAACGGGGATGTTCTGGACGGAAAAGGCTGCTACGCCATTCCGGGACTGATCGATCTGCATTTTCATGGATGCAAGGGAGATGATTTCTGCGACGGAGACAAGGCTGCGATCGGAAGGATCGCGGAATATGAGGCATCGGTAGGAGTTACAGCGATCGCACCGGCTACCATGACTTTACCGGTAGAGGAACTGGAGCAGATTCTCCATACAGCTGCAGAATATAAAAAAGAAACAAAGGACTGCCGTAAGGCGGATTTTCTGGGGATCAATATGGAAGGGCCTTTTATCAGCCCGGCGAAAAAAGGGGCACAGGACGCGAGGAATATCCTGCCATGTAATGTGGAAATCTGTGACCGTTTTTTAAAGGCCTCGGAAGGTCTGGTAAAATTTATAGGGATTGCACCTGAAGAAAGTGAGCATGCAGCAGAATTTATCCGGGAAGTTCATGAAAGGGTCAATGTTTCTCTGGCACATACCAATGCAGATTACGATACAGCAATGGAAGCATGCAGAGCAGGAGCAAACCATGCAGTCCATCTGTATAACGCAATGCCTGCGTTTACGCATCGTGCACCAGGTGTCGTAGGGGCTGTTTTTGATAATAAGGATGTTATGGCAGAGATCATCTGTGACGGGATCCATATCCATCCGTCTGTTGTTCGAGCTACCTTTCAGATGATGGGAGCTGACAGGATGATCCTGATCAGCGACAGTATGAGAGCTACCGGTATGCCGGACGGCCAGTATACACTGGGCGGACTGGATGTTAAGGTTGTGGGAAGACTTGCCACGCTGGTATCTGACGGTGCGATCGCAGGATCTGCCACAAATCTGATGGACTGTATGCGTACAGTTGTTAAAAAGATGGAGCTTCCGCTGGAAACAGCCGTGGCCTGCGCGACCATAAATCCGGCCAGAAGCCTTGGTGTGGAAGAACAGTACGGATCTCTGGAAGCAGGTAAAAAAGCTCATGTGGTACTGCTGGATCAGGATCTGGAACTGAAAGCAGTGATCAAGGACGGAGTAAAGATCCGATAAGCTCATAGAAGATAAAGCGATAAAAAATAAAAAGATAAAAAGAATTTCAGGAGCAGATGACAGCAAAATTCGTGTCAGAATTTGTCGAACGAAAATGCTGGACAAAATGCTCCTGAAATTCTATAATTAATTTCACCAGAGATCTTCTGGTATCGATCACCGCCAGGTCAGGCGGGAAATCCCATTTTTATCATAACTGAATAAACATATATTTTAAGAAGGAAAGGGGGCGTGTATGTTTCTTTATGGAGAATTATCCGTGGTGATATCTGCGATGGCGGTCTGGATGGATCTTAAAGATGCATCTGTAGACAATGGATGGATCCTTTTTTCTTTTATGATCGGTTTCCTGATCCAGATCACAGAAAACGGGCCGAAAGGTGGAGTGATCTTTTTGGCAGGAGTGGCTGTGCCGGTGCTTCTTTTGGGAATTCTTTTTATATTCCATATGATCGGCGCCGGAGATATCAAGCTTCTGTGCGCACTTGGCGGGATCATGGGGCCGCGGACAGTTATGGAATGTATTGTTTATTCTCTGCTTGCAGGTGCAGGCATTTCTCTGGCAATTCTTATTTCTACAGGCGGTATCCGCCGACGATTCCTTTATTTATATCAGTATATGAATGAGTTTTACTGTACCGGTGAGATACGTCCTTATTACAGAAAGGGGATGAGCTTTCCGGAGAACTTTCATTTTACGGTACCCATATTTTTGAGTGCGGTGCTTTATGCAGGAGGTGTGTATTGAAGAAAAACATATTTGCAGTCTGTGATCTGGAGGTGGATTATGCTTTCAATTTTATGGATTATCTGAACCAGAAAAAGAATCTTCCGTTTGAGATCCAGGCATTTACCACGGCGGAAAGTCTCATTGCTTACGGAAAAGAAAATCATATTGAGTTGCTGCTGATTTCCGATAAAGCAATGCGAAAAGAAGTCCGTGACCTTGGCATCGGAAAGATCATCATTCTTTCAGAGGGTGTGCATCCTCCGGAACTGGATCAGTATTCAAGTGTGTATAAATATCAATCTTCCTCAGATGTGATAAGGGAGGTGATGGCCTGCTATGGAGAAGAGAAGTCTCTTGATCCGGTAACTTTTCCTGTGTTGAAAAAGACAATGGAGATCATCGGTGTTTTTTCTCCTCTGGGCAGATGTCTGAAGACATCCTTTGCACTTGCGCTGGGACAGATACTGGCGAAAGAACGTGCCGTTCTTTATCTGAATCTGGAATCCTATTCTGGTTTTGAAGAACTTCTTGGGAAAAAATTTCCGGCTAATCTGAGTGATCTGTTTTATTATGTTCGCCAGGGAAATGAAAACCTGATCCATAGAATGAACGGAATGATCCAGACAGTAAACAATCTGGATTTTATACCGCCTGTAAGAACACCTTCAGATATCCGGACCGTGGACTGGGAAGACTGGGAGCGGCTGTTGCAGGAGATCGTACTTCACAGTTCCTATGAAGTGCTGATCCTGGATATGGGAGAAAATGGAGATGAGGATTTCCGGCTTCTGGAAATGTGCAGAAAAATCTATATGCCGGTTTTGAATGACACACTTTCTGTCTGTAAGGTGACACAATTCGAAAATCTTCTGCGTATCTGGAATAAAGAAAAGATCCTGGAAAAAACAGAAAAGGTGCATCTGCCCTTTCATATGGATAGGATCTCTTCTGACGCTTACGTAGAACAGCTGGTCTGGAGTGAACTGGGAGATTATATCCGTGAACTTTTGAGAAAGGAGCGGTCATGAACAGAGAAAAATTCCGGGAAATGTATGATCTGCTCATGGAACAGCTGGATGTTTCCAGAGAGCTGTCCGATGATGAGATCCTGGGGGTGATCGATGAACTGATATTAACTCAGGCAAGGGAACTGCTTCTTTCACTGAAGGAGAAAGTAGAGCTCAGACAGGAGCTGTTCTGTTCTGTGCGCAAGCTGGATGTTCTGCAGGAACTGATCGATGATGAAAGTGTTACGGAGATCATGGTAAATGGTCCGGATCATATTTTTGTGGAACGTGGAGGAAAACTGACCAGATGGAATAAGGTCTTCACGTCAGAAGAGAAGCTGGAGGATGTGATCCAGCAGATCGTAGGGCGCTGTAACCGGGTTGTCAACGAGTCCATGCCCATTGTAGATGCAAGGCTGGAAAACGGAGCACGTGTGAATGCAGTGGTTTATCCGGTTGCTCTGAATGGTCCGATCCTGACGATCCGTCGTTTTCCGGATGATCCTATCACAATGGAAAAACTGATCGCTTTTGGAAGCATCACCGAAGAATGTGCACAGTTTTTAAAAAAACTTGTTCAGGCAAGATATTCTATTGTGATCGGTGGAGGTACAGGCAGTGGAAAAACAACATTCCTTGGAGCTGTTACAGAATATATTCCAAAAGATGAGCGCCTGATCACCATTGAAGATAATGCGGAGCTTAAGATCCGGGGAATTGATAACCTGGTATGTCTGGAGGCAAAAATGGCCAATATGGCGGGCGCGGTGTCAGTAACGATTCGAGATCTGATCCGGTCAGCCCTTCGAATGAGGCCGGACAGGATAATTGTAGGGGAAGTCCGTGGAGGAGAGGCAGTGGATATGCTGCAGAGCCTGAATACGGGACATGATGGAAGCCTTTCAACACTTCATGCAAACAGCAGTCAGGATATGCTTTCCCGAATTGAAACGATGACATTGATGGGGATCGATCTTCCCCTGGAAGCAATCCGAAGGCAGATCGCTTCCGGGGTAGACATTCTGGTACATCTCGGGCGTATGCGGGATAAAAGCAGAAAGCTGCTGGAAATCACAGAAGTATGTGGATTTGAAAACGGAGAGATCCAGACCAGGCCGCTGTATCGCTGGGAAGAAGGAAAGGGACTTGTAAAAACCGGAGAACTTTTGCATTGTGAAAAAATGAAACGGGCAGGAATCAGACTATGAAAGAGCGGAAAGGAAAGAATCAGAAATGGAGATCTACGAGGAAAGATTACAGGATGTATCATTTTACGGGGAAGGAGACCGCAAAGTATCTTCTGGAGGGAGCTGCCGTATGCGCTGCAGCCGACTATCTGTTTTATCAGAGCCTTCCTGTGTTGCTGTTTATGCTTCCAATACCAGTGCTTTTTCTGAAAATGCAGAGGAAAAAATGCACTGCACGGCAGCAGAGGGAGCTGAATTACCAGTTCCGGGATGCTCTGACGGCCATGAATGTGGCGGTACAGGCCGGCTATTCCGCGGAGAATGCGGTGCGTGCCAGTGTAAAGGATCTGGGGAGACTTTATGAAAAGGGAAGTGATATCCTGGATGAATTTCGGTATATCGAAAGCCAGCTGCGTCTGAGTGTTCCGGTGGAAGAGCTGTTCCTGGATCTGGGAAAACGCAGCGGAGTGGAAGATATTGAAAATTTCGCAGCAGTATTTTATACAGCAAAAAGAACAGGCGGGGATATGACGCAGGTGATCCAGAAAGTAGCCAGAATGCTTAGTGATAAGATCGAGGTAAAAAAAGAGATCGAGGCAACGCTGGCCGCAAAGAAATCGGAACAGATGGTTATGAGTATCATGCCGGCCGGTATCATCTGCTATCTGAAACTGACTTCGCCGGGATTTTTGGATGTACTTTATGGGAATCCTTTCGGAATCTGTGCCATGACAGTTTGCATGGTGATCTATGGCTTGTCTTACTGGCTGGGTGTGAAGATTGTAGACATAGAAGTGTAGGTGAGGATAATGTGGATACATATTTTGATATTTATGGTGATCCTTGGGGTGTTTCTGGCAGGAAAAATGGGGCGGCTGCCTCCGGAAGCCGGAAATCCGGAAGAAAAGAAACTGTTTATACGGATAGCGCTTACCGGAAATATCATCGGTATGCTCCTGACATTTCAAAGTGGCGGAGATAAGGTTTATTCATCCGGATACCGTATGGAAAAAGAGGAGACAGGTGCTTATGAAGAGAAATTCAAAGTATCTGTAGACGGAGAAGAAGCCGGTTCCCTGTATGTGCAGGTGCCGGAAAAAGAAACAGAAGGATCCGAAGAAGAACCGGAAACAGAACTTAGCGAAGAACAGCAGCGCGAGAAAGAGCTGCAGGACATGATCGTACAATATAATCAGAAAAAAAACGATCCGCAGTACTATTATCTTCCAGATGAATGGAATGGAAAACATCTTGAATGGGAGCAGCCAAAAGACAAAACAGGAAACCTGCTTTCAGCTCTTGGTCTGGCAGCAGCGGCAGCAGCTGTCATTGCAAAAAAACGGGAAGAACAGAATGCTCAGATAAAAAGAAGAGAACAGATGCTGATGGATTACCCAGGACTGATCATGAAATTTACCCTTCTGGTGCAGGCAGGCTTAACTGCCAGAAAAGCGTTCCAGAAAATAGCACTGGATTACGGAAAGAGAGAAGATGGTAAAAAACGTGAGGCTTACGAAGAAATCCGAGTAGCCTGTTATGAGATGGACAGTGGGATTTCCGAAGCAGAGGCTTACCGGAGATTTGGAGAACGGTGCGGACAGGTAAAGTATAAAACTCTGTCAACACTACTGATCCAGAACCTCCAGAAAGGAAGCAGGTATCTGGCCGATCTGCTGGAAAAGGAATCCGTGGAAGCCTGGGAGGAGCGAAAAAGAAAAGCAAGAGTGCTGGGAGATACAGCAGCAACAAAACTGCTTCTTCCGATGGTCTTGATGCTCCTGGTGGTGATGGCGGTGATCATGCTTCCGGCATGCCTTTCCTTTTACGGAGGGTAGGACTGGAGAACAGAGAAAGGAAATGTGAGGTGACAAATGAAAATATGTGGAAGTATGTAAAAGAATTTGCGATGGAAGAGGATGCGGTGGGTGTTGTGGAGATCATCCTGATTCTGGTGGTTCTGATCAGTCTGGTCATCATCTTTAAGGAACAGCTTACAGCACTTGTTAAAAAAATCCTTACAAAAATCACAAAACAAAGCAATACGATCTGAAAATAAGAAAAAACGGTGATATCTGCTGATATTTTCGTTTTGGAAAGGAGAGGTACCCCTTGGCAGGAAATGTGAAAAAAGGCAGCATTACGATCTTTCTGGCTCTGATCTTGAGCCTGGTTCTTTCTCTTGTGTGTGCCAGCATTGAATCTGTACGCATGGCAGCTGCCAGGACACAGATACTTAACAGTATGGATATTGGCTTATATTCCTTATTTGGACAGTATGACCGAACGCTTTTGGAAGATTATGAGCTGTTTGCACTGTATGCAGGTGGAAAAGAAGAACTGGATATGGCTTCTGTATATGATGATTTTCAGACTTATATGAAACCTGTATTGAAACAGAACAGTCAGAAACTGGAGCTTCTCCAGGGCGGATTCAATGGTTATCAGCTTCTGAGCGACGGAAAAGGCGAGATTTTTTACCAGCAGGCTGTTCAGTATATGCGTGAAACTCTGGGAAGCCAGGGGGTACAGACTCTTCTCGGAAGACTGAAGGATCAGGAAAAGAAGACAGAGGATGCAGAGAAAAAAGGAGAACAGGCAGAAAATAAAGGAACGTTGGATTCCTATGATTCTGCTATTACGGACGCCGCGCAGAAGAGCGAAGAAGCAAAAAAAGAACAGGAACAACAAAAAAACCAGGGAGATTTTTCGGATGCAGGAAATGGGGATGATTTTACCGGCGGTGTTGATGAAAGCGTGGAAAATCCTATTCCGATCATCAGAAGAGTCCGTAAAATGGGACTTCTTGATCTGGTAGTACCATCCGAACGGGGAATATCGGATGCGTTTACAGACAGAAAAAGCCTTACATCCGGAAGAAAGCTCCAGACAGGACTAATGTTGGATACGGATATACGATCCGATAATTCGTATACGTCCGGAATATTGTTTGGACAGTATCTGCTAAAGAAACTGGGAAATTATCGAAGACCGGCAGCGGCGGGGTTGAATTATCAGGTGGAATATATTCTTGGAGGGAAGAACAGTGATCGGGAAAATCTGAAGTCCGTGGCAGGAAAACTTCTGGTGATCCGTCAGGGGGTTAACATGGCGTATCTGCTTTCAGATAGTGGAAAACGGATACAGGTCGAAACACTGGCGCTGGCGATTGCATCAGGTTTTCTGATCCCACCGGCGGCAGCAGTGATCGAAGCGGCACTGATCTTTTGCTGGGCATTTGCGGAGAGTATTCTGGATGTCCGGGAACTTTTTGCAGGAGGACATGTACCTCTTATAAAAAACTCCTCAGACTGGCAGCTGTCTTTGAGTAATCTGCCCAATATCCTGGACAAACTGGATTCTTCAAGAAAGGATGCAGGGAATGGAATGTCTTATGAGGATTATCTTCAGGTTCTGCTTATGGCGAAAGGAAAACAGGATAAAATTCTGAGAGGAATGGACATGATCGAGTGCTCTGTACGTGAAAAGGGAAAAAGACCGGGTTTTCAGATGGATCACTGCATCACTGCCATGGAAGCGTCTGCAGATGTAAAAGCAAACAGACGGAAAATATTTACAGTTACACGTCAGTATGCGTATGAATAGAAAGAGAGGTGTACAGGGATGCTTTTTCAGAAAGAAAAAGAAGATAAAAATCAGATAAACAGACTGGATCAAAAAAGAGAAAGGCGCTCTCGAAGAGCTTTTTTCCTGCTTTCCCCGATAAGCCGGAAAACGCTTTCTGGAAAAGTATCCCTGTGCACCTTTCTGAAAAAAGCAAGTCTCACTCTGGAGACTGCGATGGCTTTGCCGCTGTTTTTTTTCGGAGTGCTCACGCTGCTTTCTTTTATGGATATTTACAAGGTACAGACGGAGCATCTGACTGGCTTGTGCCAGAAAGCAAAGGAAGCAGGTATGTATGCGTATGGTGCCGGCGGTTCAGGTACAGAAACGATCACATTGCCGGACGTATATTCCTATCAGCCCATAGGCGGTCTGATCCCGCTTCCTAAAATATGGTTCCATAATACGGTAAAGGTCCATACGTGGAATGGTGTGGTATACGAAAATGGAAAGGATACAGTGGAGAGCCAGCCTATGGTGTATGTGACAGAATCAGGAAGTGTGTATCACAGAAAACTGGGGTGCAGTTATCTGAATCTGTCTGTTCAGCAGATATCAGGCTCTTCGGTTAAAGCTTTAAAAAATGCATATGGAGAAAAGTATCAGGCCTGTGAGCTGTGCAGTCGTGGGCAGGAACCGGCCGGAGTGGTATATATCACAAAAAAGAGTAACCGTTTTCATAACAGGGAAAGTTGCAGCGCATTGAAACGATCTGTACGGATGGTGAAAGAAACGGAGGTTTCCGGTGAAATGAGTGCCTGCGGACGATGTGGCTGAAGGGAGAGATCATGAGCAGTGTAAAAATTTGCATGACTGTACTTCTTGTAATTAATACCTGGACAGATATCCGAAAAAAAGAAATCTGTTTACCGGTGCTTTTTATTTTTCTGGCAGGCGGGATCCTGTGGCAGATCAGGCAGGGGCTTCTCTGGCCGGCAGGGATTATTTCCATGGGAATCGGAGTATTTATAATTTTGATCGCTTTGATCAGTGGAGGAATGGTCGGATTTGGAGACGGATTGCTGATACTGACAATGGGCTCTGTGCTGGGAGCCGGAGAACTGGCAGGGATCCTCTGTGGTGCATTATTGTTGTGCGGAATCTACTCAGGCATTGAGTATCTTATGCTAAAAAAGAGTCGAAGTGAGGAAATTCCTTTTGTACCGTTTCTGTTGATCGGATATTTGGGAGGGATATTTTTGTGAGAAAAATAAAAAAGGGGAGCTTTACAATAGAAGCTGCATTGCTCATGCCTCTGGTGCTTATGATACTGATCGGAGTGCTGTATCTGGATTTTTTTGTACATGACAGAGCATATCTCACTGCGGCAGCTTATGAGGCAGCAGTCAGTGGCAGTATGGAAGGATATAAAAAGAAAGGGAACATATATGAAAAGGCGGATATACAGGGTAGAATGCTGGGAGATATCGGGCTGCCGGGAGGAGAGAATCTGAGCATGCAGACAAATGCAGGAAAAACTGTGAAAGTAACTTACAGACTGGAAGTACCTGCCGGGTTCCTGGGGCAGAAATGGAAGCTGGAAGTCAGTGGTAAGGCAAAGCCTCTGCGGCCTGTGGGATGGATCCGCAAGGTAAAAGGAACTGTGGATATGCTGGGAGAGGTGACGCCATAAAATGAGAACGGAATATAAAAGAGATATGAATCATAATTATCTGATCCTGACAGGAGATGAGAGAATCGATACAGATTCTTACCAGGTAAGGATGATCGTGGCCAATGCTGTGCCTGATCTTCTTCAGTGTCGGATACAGGGAATCGACGGAAAATTCATGGTGTATTATGATATAACTTCCAGGCATTCCATGACTGCGCTTTTTGAGGAAAAAAAGATGGATCTGGAGTCGCTTCAGGTGATACTGGGAGGCTTTATACAGATCATGGAAGAAATGTCCGAGTATCTTTTGAATCCCTGTCAGCTGATCCTGGAACCGGAATATATCTATCTGGATGCGGAAAGAAAAAGTGTCCGATTTTGTTATCTTCCGGGATTTCATGGGGAAATACAGAAACAGTTTCAGAGTCTTGCGGAGTATATCCTTCCAAAGCTGGATCATGAAGACGGAAAAGCGGTTATGCTGGGATATAATGTATACAGACGTGCACTGGAGGACAGCTTTCATCTGGAATACATCAAGGAAGAGTTATATAAAATATGTAACAGCGACGAGGAAGATTTTTCTCCATATGAAAAAAAGAAAACAGTGGTCCAGGAAGAAAACAGGATGACAGAGGAGGAAAAAGCAGAGGATCTGTGGCAGGTGGAAGGCTGGGAAAGAGCCAGTGTGTCCGGAAATGAAAAACAGAAAAAATCTTCAGCGGACTCACAGAAGCGGAAAACAAACAAAATATGGAAGCCAGTGGCTGGATTTGGTGCAGCATTGGTGCTTCTTCTGGGAATTACGGCAGGAATGGCCGGCGGATATATTCCAAGAATAAGCAAAGAAATTTTTCTTCTGGGAATTCTTGCAGCAATGATACTGGGGATGCTGAGCTATATTCTGATCAAAAAAGTCTGTGGAAAAAAGAAAAAACTGGATACGCCGGTGCCTGAACAGAAATATGGTGCGGCGGAAAAAGAGGCAGCTGTATATGCTGAAGATCAGAAAGAATCTGGTGCGCTGTCCGGGTGCAATGCCGATGACAGCAGAAAAGAACTGGAACAGATCAAAAAAAATATTCCGACAAAAGCGGAAGATTTTTTAGATGGATTTGGTGAAACGGTAGTTCTTTCTGCAGGTGCATCCAAAGGTCCTGCTACATTGGTGAGCCGGGAACCGGGGGAATTGGCTACCATTTATCTGGAAAGAGATATCACAGTGATCGGAAAACTGGAAACTGCGGCGGATGCAGTGATCAATATACCAACTGTCAGCAGAATCCATGCCAAGATCCGAAAAAGGGAGGGGGCATATTATCTGGCAGATCTGAACTCCAGAAATGGGACTTCTGTAAATGGACAGCTTCTGAAAACAGGAGAAGATTACTTGCTGGAGGATGAGGATGAAGTTGATTTTGCACAGGCCCGTTATATTTTTTTGAAATAACAGAGCGAAAAATCCAGTTTTGTATCGTATTAACATGGGACAGTAGGTTGTCCGCCTGATGAAAATCTGTTAAAATAATGAAATAAATTCGAATTTTCAGATTATAACAGCGAGTTATGGGAAATATTTCCGGAACCGCTGTGGAAAGAGGCCGGAATTGGAAGAAATAAAAAAAGAACCTGTGACAGTTTTACTGATCCTCATAAATACGCTGATCTTTCTTGTGGTGGAATTTACCGGCGGCTCGGAGAACGGGCAGCATATGCTGGAATGCGGTGCTGCTTATGCACCGCTGATCCTGGAACAGGGACAGTGGTATCGGATGTTTAGCAGTATGTTTCTGCATTTTGGTGCGCCGCATCTGATCAATAATATGTTGGTTCTGTTTGTGCTTGGCCAGAGGCTGGAACCGGTAACAGGAAAGATAAAATTTTTTCTGATCTATATATTTGGTGGTCTGGGCGGAAATATGCTCTCTTTGTTTTTTGATATGTATGCAGGAAACGCTTCTTTATCTGCAGGAGCTTCCGGAGCTGTTTTTGCAGTCATGGGCGGTATGATCTATGTGATCATACGGCACAGAGGAAGAGTGGCGGATCTGACTGTCAGACAGATGCTGATCATGGCCGCATTTTCACTGTATTTCGGATTTGCAAGTGAAGGCGTGGATAACGTAGCGCATATAGGCGGTTTGTTGAGTGGTTTCCTGATCGCTGTAATTCTTTATCATCCCAGAAAAATATGGAAAACAGTTCCCTGACCGGGAGCGCTCTCAAGCGTGATGTCTCCACTGTGTGCCTGAGCGATCTGTTTTGAAACAGCAAGGCCAAGGCCGGTCCCGGATTCTTTGGTTGTAAAAAATGGCTGAAATATCGTAGCCTGCTGTTCCTTTGAGATTCCACATCCGTTATCCCGGATATCAATGCGGATGCCGGAATTTTCCGGAATGACAGAAAAAGAAATCTTTCCTCCGGGAATAGGAACGGCTTCCCATGCGTTTTTCAGAAGATTCAGAAGCATCTGCCGGACACGGATCCGGTCAAGAGCCATCGATGGCAATGAATCCGGAATATCTGTTTCAAGTGTGATCTCCAGATAATCCAGAGTAGGTTTTATGGAGGAAAGGATCGTTTGGAGGTAGCTGCAGGTGTCAATGTTTTCTCTTTTGACATGGCCTGCATTATTAAATGCAGAAAGTTCATCAAGAAGTTCTTTTACATAATCAAGATTATCCATAACATCATCCCAGTGCTCATATTCTTTGACATCAGGATGTGCAGATGCGATCATCTGGAGTCCGCTGTTAATAAGAGTCAGAGGATTCCGGAGTTCATGTGAAAATTTTGAAAGTGTATAATGAAAATCGTTTTTCAATTTACTGACTGTAGTATCGTTGCACATATTATCACCTCGAAAAAATATTAACATCAGAAATTTCAAATATCAACAAGAACAGTATTGAAAAATTCGAGAAAATACGACAAAATAAGAATATAGATAAAATAATTTTGCAAACAAGGAGGACAAAATAATGGGAGATTGCATATTTTGTAAAATCGCAAATGGAGAGATTCCATCAGCAACACTTTATGAGGATGAGGAATTTCGCGTGATTCTGGATCTGGGACCGGCAAGCAAAGGACACTCATTGATCCTGCCGAAAAAGCATGCAGCGAATATTTATGAGCTTCCGGATGAGACTGCCGGAAAAGCAATGATCCTGGCTAAAAAAATGGCAGGAAAGCTGAGAGATGCACTGAACTGTGATGGATTTAATGTTGTGCAGAACAATGGAGAGATCGCAGGACAGACTGTGTTTCATTTTCACATGCATCTGATTCCGAGATATGAGGGAGATGGTGTTGGTTTAACCTGGAAACCCGGAGAACTCAGCGATGAGGTGAGAGATGAAATCTTAAAGAAAATTAAAGAATGACAAATAGCCACTAAAGAGGAAAAATGAATAATCAGACATTTGAAGAGTTTTATCTTAAATACCGAAAAATATCCAGAGGGTATGCGTATGGGGTTCTCCATGACTGGAGTATTGCTGATGATGTCAGTCAGGATGTACTTTACAAAATGTATACTATAAAGGATGGCCTGAATATTGATAATGAAAAGATGATGTTTTCTCTGATCAAGAGGGCATCTATGAATAAGGCTTTGGATTATATAAAGAAATCAAGCTCCAAGCATGAGTTTGTCTGTCAGGAAGAAGTTGCGGCATTTCTGGAAGAACAGAATTCGGTCGATGCGGAAGAGGTATTTCTGCGTAAAGGGAAGAAAGAATTTATGTATATGGTGCTGAGAAGATTTCGAAAGAAACAGCCGATAAATTATGAGATCTTAATTCAGGTCAAATATCTGGAGATTTCCGTTGAAACAGTTGCAGAAGAATATGGTCTGACGAAAAGTGGTGTCAATAACAGGATATATAAAGCGAAGCGCTGGCTGCAGGAAGAATTTCGCAAAGTATACGAATAAAAGAAAACCCTGCCAGCCCGGAAGGGAGTGGCAGAGTTTTCATATGGCTGTTGTGGAAATATAGTCAGGCTCTGGCGCATTCTTCAATAAGATCAGTGATCTTACTGATGGAATCTACCTGGCCGTTTCCTGCCATAGCATCTGTATATTTCTGACGATCGGTATAGAGCTGGCGGATGGTTTCCAGAAGCTTTTCTTCTGTGATCTCCTCTTCTTCCAGCACTTTACTGAAGCCCTGGCGTTCAAAGGATCGTGCGTTAAGGATCTGGTCACCACGACTGGCTTTGGCAGAAAGCGGGATCAGAAGATTTGGCTTATGAAGCTCGCGGATCTCACAGATCGCGTTAGCGCCTGCGCGGGAGATCACGATATCAGCCATGGCAAACAGATCCGGAAGCTCGTCCTGGATATATTCATACTGGACGTATCCGGCAGTACCGTTGAGAGATTTATCGGTTTTTCCCTTTCCGCAGAGATGGACAACCTGGAATTCCTTCAGAAGTTCAGGGAGGATCTTGCGGACATTATCATTGACAGAAGCAGCTCCCAGACTACCACCGATAACCATAAGTACCGGTTTGTCAGCAGTGAAACCACAGAATTTACGACCGTTTTCCGCATTTCCGGAAAGAAGTTCCTGGCGGATCGGAGTTCCTGTAAGAACTGCTTTGTCAGCTGGAAGATTGGCGACTGTCTCAGGAAAATTACAGCAGATTCTGGATGCAGAAGAGAGACAGAGTTTATTGGCAAGACCTGGAGTCATGTCGGACTCGTGGATCAATGCGGGGATTTTTAAACGTTTGGCCGCGATCACAACGGGAACCGTAACGAAACCGCCTTTAGAAAAAACAACGTCCGGTTTCAGCTCTTTCAGAATCTTTCTGGCCTGGCTGAATCCCTTCAGTACACGAAACGGGTCAGAGAAGTTTTTGAGATCGAAGTAACGTCTCAGCTTTCCGGATGAGATTCCATAATATGGGATTCCAAGTTCTTCGATCAGTTTTTTTTCGATTCCTTCGTAGGAACCGATGTAGGAAATCTTATAACCAAGCTCCCTGAGCTTTGGAATCAGGGCAATATTTGGAGTTACATGTCCGGCAGTACCACCGCCGGTAAGTACGATGTGTTTCATTTGGATTCCTCCTGAATAGTCATATACTATCATTAAATATGAACTCTAACGGAGGAATTGTCAAGGAAAGATAGGATTACAGGAGAAAAATAATGGAAAATTTCAGGGATGCCGAACTGAAAAAATGGTTGGCAGAAGAATATGAAAAAGAAACCGAAGAGATGGAAAAAATCCTGTTTCCAGATGGAGTGATTCCTGATGATGGAGAAACAGAAGAGGAGGCAAAGGCTGCTTATCAGAGGCTTGTAGAAAAACTGAAAGCAGATGGTGTTTACAAAGAAGACGAAACTGACAGTATTAAAACTGATGATCATAAAGAGAATGTAAAAATCGTTTATCTGCCCGAAAAGAAAAGTCATAAAACAGCTCGCGTAGCGGCAGCAGTACTTGTATGCTCAGCCGGTATCTTCGCCGCAAGCATGACCAGCCAGGCGAACAGGAGTTATTTTATTGATTCTGTGAGGTATTGGGCTGGGGATGATACGAGTATTTCAATTGAAAATGATGAAGAAAATGAGAGAGCGCAGAAGGATGAGCAGATGGCGTTAGATGAAGTGAAAAATAAATTAAATTTAAATACAATTCCCCAATTTATGTACAGACCAGTTGGACTTAAATTTAAAAGCTATGAAATTAACACGGATATTGGCAATGCTTTGATAGAGTATGATTATAAAAATGTAATTATAACATTATATATTAATGATCATAGTGATAGCAGTAAAAATAGTGATTATAATTTAGATGGAGAAACATTAGAAACACTTAAGTGGAAAGATGAAAATATTGTAATTGAAATAAAAAAAATAAAAGATAATCAGGATAAAAAAGAAAATTATGTTGCTTATTGGAAGGATAATACCGCTTTTTATGAGATAAGTGGAAAGATGGAAAAAGAAGAATTTTTAAAAATGATAAAAAACATAAGATTTTGACGAGATAATTTATTTCTTAACTCGTATATATATTGTAATGGAAGTTTAAAGGTGGAAAGGCACTATATGAAAGAGAAAATGAAAAGAATTGTGCGAAATTTATTATTAGTATGCTGTTGCAGCATATTGTTTGCGTCACCTGTAATGGCAGAGAATTTATCAGATGATTTTTCAGTGGATACGGATACAGATGCGGATTATGCTGAAGATACTACATACAGTATGTTAAGAGGCAACAATTTAAATTTTGGAACAACTTCTGTGAAAAAAATGGCTAGCAATAAGGTGGCTGTTTCAGGAATAACACAGTGTCATCATGTTTGTGATAAAGTATATTTGGAGATATATTTGGAACGGAAAGTAAAAGGTACATATTCTACTTATAAAAGTTGGAGTTATACAGCAAACAATGTAGATCATTTAAATAAGGGACTGACAGTTATCGTTCCGAGCGGTTATTATTATCGCGTACGAGGATATCATGCAGCAAAAGATGGAAGCAAGGAATCAACTACAACATTAACCAGCGGTGTTTTAGTAAAATAACAAATCAACTCTCACATCCCCAGCGATGTCACACCCCAAAAAATAAAAAAATCCAGTAAACTTTACATTACCTTCGCTGGGGAATGCCTAAAAATTCTGAATAATATCAAAAAACCTAAAAAAATCCCCTTAAAAAAAGAAACATATTTCACAAAAAGACTGTCAAAAAACATATATTTCGTGTATAATAAATACAATAACAAACCGTTAATAAACAAAAAGTCGATTATTTCTTCTTGGAATTGTATATCACAGCGTTTCTGGACGATCGGATATCACAGAGAGATCCTTCAGGCTTTTTTTGATATGGAAATTTCAGAACGTGGGACGGAAAAGGGGGCTTGTGCATGAAGATAACATTTATCGGTGCTACGCATGAGGTGACTGGAAGCTGTTATTATCTGGAATCGGCAGGACGGAAGTTTCTGGTGGATTATGGAATGGAGCAGGGACCGGATTATTATGAGAATAAGGAGCTTCCGGTGGCTCCGGGTGATCTGGATTTTGTGCTTCTGACACATGCACACATGGATCATTCCGGAAATCTTCCGGCCTTGTATGCAAAAGGCTATCAGGGGCCGATCTATGCGACAGAGGCAACTTGTAATCTCTGCGATATCATGCTTCGTGACAGCGCACATATCCAGATGTTCGAGGCTGAGTGGAGAAACCGAAAGGGGCGGAGAGAAGGAAAACCGGAATTTATTCCTGCGTACACTATGGAAGATGCCATGGGTGTGCTCCGGAACTTCGTCAGATGTCCATATGATAAGATCATCAAACCGGCAGAGGGAATCGAAGTAAGATTTGTGGATGCAGGACATCTTCTTGGCTCCAGCAGTATTGAAGTCTGGATGACGGAAGAGGACAAAACAGAAAAGATCGTTTTTTCCGGCGATATCGGAAATATCAATCAGCCGCTGATCAGAGATCCGGTATATATCCGAGAGGCAGATTATGTTGTGATGGAATCTACCTACGGAGACCGCAGTCATGGAGAACGTCCGGATTATCCGGCAATACTGGCAGAGATCATCCAGAGGACCTTTGACAGAGGCGGCAGTTTGGTGATCCCGTCCTTTGCAGTAGGCCGTACTCAGGAAATGCTGTATTTTATCCGACAGATCAAAGAACAGGGACTGGTTCACGGCCATGATGGTTTTACGGTATATGTAGACAGTCCCCTTGCCAATGAGGCAACTACGATTTTCAGTGAGAATGCATATACCTGCTATGATGAGGAAGCAATGGATCTTTTGAATAAAGGTATCAATCCGTTATCCTTCCAGGGATTGAAGACCTCCGTTACTACCGATGATTCCAGAGCTATCAATTTTGATGAGGACTGCAAGGTGATCATTTCCGCCAGCGGTATGTGTGATGCTGGTCGTATCAAACATCATCTGAAACACAATCTGTGGAATCCCAGAAATACCATTCTTTTTGTTGGATACCAGGCTATCGGAACTCCGGGACGGGCATTATTGGAAGGTGCTGTGGAGATGAAGTTGTTTGGTGAGACTGTGCAGGTAGCTGCTGAAATATGCAAAATGTCGGGAATCAGCGGTCATGCTGATGTAAACGGACTTATAGAATGGGCGAAAGCCTTTGAGACGAGACCAAAACACGTATTTGTTACGCATGGTGATGATACGGTGACGGAGATTTTTGCCCAGAGGCTTAAAGAAGAGCTTGGGTATGATGCAACAGCACCCTTTAGTGGAACTGAATATGATCTTCTGGAGAACCGGTGTATCCATGAGGCTGTCGGTGTTCGGATCGTAAAGGCAACTGCTTCGCCGAAAACAACCAAGGCTGCTCGTGCATATGAGAAGCTGCTGGCTATGGGACGTCGCCTGATGTCCGTGATCCGGAAGAATGAAGGCTGCCCCAATAAAGATCTGGATCGTTTTGCAAGAGATATCCAGTCACTGTGTGACAAGTGGGACAGAACAGATATTTAACCGGATAACAAAGATAACATTGAAACAATTATTTTGTCAAATCATCATAAAATCACCCTGCGGAAATTTTTCGCAGGGTGATGATAAATCCGATATACAAAATAAGATTATGTGAGATCAGCCTTCGTTCAATGCCTGGCGGATGGCTTTTGCAAGCTGATCCGGACATGAAGTTGGTTTGAATCCGCAGCGGATGCCTTCCAGACGGGAGATCACTTCATCTGCATCCATTCCCTCTGCAAGTTGTGCAACACCCTGTGTGTTTCCGGAACATCCGCCTGTAAACTTGATATTGTGAACTTTTTTATTATCGTCGATCTCGAACTCAATTCCCTGAGCACAGACGCCTTTTGTCTTATAAACCATTCTGGTTACCTCCTGTTCTGTTTATTTATCGATTATAGCATCTCTCAAAAAAAGTTTCCATAAAAAATAAAATTTGTTATAATGAACAATGTAGAAAAAGAAAAAGATACTGCTGAACGGAAAAAACTGTGAAATTCAGCGGGATATCATATTGAAAGAGAGGATTTACAGATCATGAAATGTGTTGGAATCATAGGAGCAATGGAACAGGAAGTAGCAAGACTGAAAGAGGTTATGGAGAATGTATCCATTACTACCAGAGCCGGAATGGATTTTTATGAGGGTGTTCTGGAAGGAAAGAAGGTAGTTGTGGTACAGTCCGGGATCGGTAAGGTAAATGCCGGCATGTGCACCCAGATCCTGGCAGATCTCTTTCAGGTGGAAGCGGTGATCAATACCGGTATCGCAGGAAGCCTTAACAATGATATCAATATTGGAGATATCGTACTTTCCACAGATGTTCTTCATCATGATATGGATGCAACCGGATTCGGATATCCGAAGGGACAGATCCCGCAGATGAAAGAGTTTTCCTTCCAGGCAGATGAGTGCCTTCGTAAGATCGCACATGATGTATGCGAGGAAGTAAATCCGGAGATCAGGGTTTTTGAAGGAAGAATTGCTTCCGGAGATCAGTTTGTATGTGATCAGGGTGTAAAAGATAATATTGTAAAGGAATTCAGCGCCTATGCTGTTGAGATGGAGGGCGCAGCGATCGGACAGGCAGCAGCTCTTAACGGGATTCCATTCCTGATCATCCGTGCTATCTCAGATAAAGCAGATAATAGTGCAAACATGGATTATCCGGCTTTTGAAAAGCTTGCAATTGAGCACAGCGTACGTCTGACCCAGGGAATGCTGAAACGGATGGCCTGATCGGAACTTTGGAGGGAACCGTCATTTTTCTTCTGCATATACTGTAAGAGATAGCAGAGAGAGGACAGCAGAAGAGTTATGATCTATCCAGATTTTTATCCGTTTTATGCTACACAGGGAAGTCCTGGTTTTTATAATGAAGAGAGAGAACAGGAAAAGGAATTTGATCTGATGAGATCATACTATCCGGATACAGCCCGAAGGATCCAGGAAAAAGCGGAAGCACAGTGTCAGCTTTTGGATTATGAGGGAAGCCGGCTGTATGATGAATATCCGGATCGTTTCATGCTCTATCACATCTGTCACCAGGTGAAAGGACAGATGGAAGGAGATACCAGTGTACAGGAGATTCCAGGAGGGTTCCTGGATGATCTGATCGAAGTGCTGGTGTATCAGGAGATTTCCAGACGAAGATGCAGGAGGAGAAGGTGCAGAAAATGTTTCCGCACTGAGTATTAAAATGGCGGTTTACCCATGAACGATACAGTGATACTGGCAGAAGCGACCAAAACTGGTTCGCACAACATCTGTCCATATACAATAAAACAAAAAGTGAATATAATGGAAGTATGATGAAAACAATAAGGGAATTTTTAGAAGAACAGATTAATGAACAGCTGATACAGGCTGTTGTCAGTGGCCGCAGGACTGGCGAGGGACCTTCCAAGGTGAAGCTTCGTCCTGTGGAGCTGAAGGGTCAGATTTTTTACCAGGCGTCCATGACAGAAGGGACGAAGGTTTATCATAAGAATTTTACCAGGGAAGAGATGATCGCTTATCTGGAGCATGCCATGGAGGAATTTCGTCAGCTTCAGGCAACCGGACGCAGTCAGGATGGAAGTATCCTTATCAGCAAGAAAGGGAAAGCAACCATCAAAACAAAACAACACGGGCCTGCACAGAATGAGAAGATAAAGATCGCTCCTCATAACCGGGTGAAACAGTACATTCTCAGAGAGGGAACGGCAGCTCCGTTTCTGGTGGATCTGGGAGTTATGACAAAGGATGGAAAGATCGTTGCTTCCAGATATGACAAGTTCAGACAGATCAATCGCTTTCTGGAGTTTATCAGGGATATCCTTCCGAAGCTTCCTAAAGACAGAGAGATCACGATCCTGGATTTTGGCTGCGGAAAATCCTATCTTACTTTTGCTATGTATTATTATCTCAGAGAACTGGAGGGTTTTGATGTAAACATCATAGGGCTGGATCTTAAGGAAGATGTGATACGGCATTGCAGTGAATTGGCCAGATCTTATGGTTATGACAAGCTGCATTTTTACCAGGGAGATATTGCAGGGTACGAAGGCGTTTCTTCTGTGGACATGGTGGTGACACTTCATGCCTGCGATACAGCAACAGATTTCGCTCTGGCCAAGGCAGTGGAATGGGGGGCTCAGGTGATCCTGTCTGTTCCATGCTGTCAGCATGAACTGAATCGTCAGATCCGAAACGAAATGCTCCAGCCTGTTATGCGTTATGGGATCCTGAAGGAAAGAATGGCAGCTCTGATCACAGATGGTCTTCGTGCTGAGCTTCTGGAAAGCAAAGGATATGAAACCCAGCTTCTTGAATTTATCGATATGGAACATACACCAAAGAATATTCTGATCCGCGCAGTAAAAACCGGAAAGAAAAAGAGCAGGGACAGTTTTTCGGATACCATGAAGGCTCTTCATGTGGCTCCTACCCTGGATAGGCTTCTTTATCCGGAAGAGTCAGCCTCACAGAAGGGAGAATGACATGATGAAGATCCTACGTAAGGGAGCGATACTGCTGGTGATCTTTGTGGCAGTAGTAGCCGGGACCTCATTTCTGATGAACAGTCAGTCTACAGATAACCGCTCAGATATGAACGATGCCACACTTCCAGAGGTTATGGTAAAGATCGGAAGTACCCAGGCAAATAAGATGTATGGATACAGACAGCAGATGCAGACCGATTTCATGAGAGGAAGTATTACTCCGCTGGATACGACCAAAAAAGTGTCTTTTGAGATCAACCCATATGCTGATACAGTAACAGGGCTTGCTTATGAGGTACGGACTTCAGACGGAAGCAAGGTTATGGAGAACCGTAAGATCAAGAATCTCACGAAAGAGGACAACGGCTGTTTAAGTACAGAGATTGAGATCGGCAGTGACCTTCGCATGAACCAGGAGTATTCCATGCAGATCACGCTGGATACCAGTGAGGGGGAAGTCTACTACTATACAAGAGTGGTTTCCAGAACCCAGTTGAATACAGAAGCGTATCTTCAGTTTGTCAAGGATTTTTCCACAAAGTGTCTGGACAAGGAACAGGCAGATACGCTGACCGGATATCTGGAAGCGGAGGATATTTCCGGCGGAACGAATTACAATAATATTTCCATCAGTTCTGGACTTTCCAATATCAGCTGGGGATCCCTTTCTCCGAAGCTCTACATGGAAGGAGTTCCGCTGATCGATGATATCAATGAAACGACTGCAAGTATCACGCTGGATTATCAGGTTTCCGCACAGGATGATGATGGTAAAACCGAAATTTATGATGTTACGGAATTTTACCGTATGCGTTATACAGAAACAAGGATCATGCTGCTGGATTTTAAACGTTCTGCAACGAAGGTATTTGATCCGTCTCAGAAGGTAGTTTCCGATGCAGGCCTGCTTCTGGGTGTCCGTGACAAGAATGTCACCTATGCTTCAGACAGCAGTGGAAAGATCGTTGCTTTTGAGCAGGATGGGGATCTCTGGTCTTATGCACCGTCCAGCGGAAAGATCACAAGGATCTTCAGCTTCCGCAAAGAGGAAGATAACGATTCCAGATATGTGCGCAACGAACATGATATCAAGATCATCCGAGTGGCAGATAACGGGGATGTGGACTTTGTATTGTACGGTTACATGAACCGTGGTGTTCACGAGGGATACAGCGGTGTCTGTGTTTATCACTACAACAGCGACCGTAATGTGGTGGAAGAAAAAGTATTCATACCAAGTACAGAATCCTACGAGTTCCTGAAGGAAGATCTTGGAACACTCACTTATGTAAACAAAAACAATCAGCTGTTTCTGCTGTTTGCACAGAAGCTGTATCAGGTAGATATTGAGACAGGAACCTCACAGGTTCTGGAAGAAGGAATCAAACAGAACCATTTTGTTGTGTCAGATACCAAGGCACATGCAGCATGGCTGATCGAATCCGGAGATGATGCAGGGAAGATCCGGGAAATTGAATTTGATTCTCTGAAAACAAGAGATATTTCGCCGGAAAGCGGAAAAAATCTGAGAGCTCTGGGATTTATGAATGAAGATCTGGTATATGGGATCCTTTCCGATGAAGATATTCTTACGGATGCCAACGGACATGAAACAGAGGGAATCAGTACATTACGCATTGAAAGCTTTAAAGGAAAGGTGAAAAAAGAGTATCGTCAGGATGGCCTTTATATCACCAACGTAACGGTTGGCAGTACCATGATGGAGTTTGAACTTTCTGCAAAATCGGGGAATGCTTATACAGTCCAGAAAAAGGACAATATCATGAATAACAAAAAAGCATCCGGAAGCCAGATAGATGTAGCATTGATCACTACAAACCGTGCAGGAACGCTGATCCGCCTGACCATGACTCAGAAACCGGAGACAGACAGTCCGCTGCTTGTTTGTTCCAAGATCGAGAGTACTGAAGACTCATCGGTAACATTGGATACTACCGTTCCACAGGGAGAACTTTATTATGTTTATGCATATGGTTCTCTTGACCGTATCTATACCGATCCGGCTGCAGCTGTGAAACGCGCGGATGCGCAGACTGGAGTGGTACTTAACCGTGCGCAGCAGTATGTCTGGGAACGTGGAAACAAAAAAACAAAGCTCCAGATGAATATAGAGGATGTACCGGAAAGTATACGTACAGCCAACTGGAAGAAAAAAGAACTTCAGGATAGCCTTGGTGATATGGGAACGGTGATCGATCTGACCGGCTGCACTCTTGACAATGTTCTTTATGAGGTCAGTGCCCAGAGACCGGTGATCGCCAAGACAGGAGAAAATTCCAGTGTGGTGATCGTAGGCTATGATGAATATAATACCTATCTTTATGATCCGGCAACAGGGCAGATCAGCCCGTATGGAATGAATGACAGTACAGCGCTGTTTGAGAGTGCCGGAAATGTATTTCTCACCTATATAGAAAACGTCATAGAGTGATGCTTACAGAGCAGGCCGGATGAAGGCCATGGGGTTACAGCAGGATGGCAAGACGGGAGTTCCCGTTTGGCATAAATCGGAAAACAGGAAAAAAGTTCCTGTTTTCCGGGAAAAGCGCGACAGGAAAGGGGAAAAATCAATGTTAAGTGAAAGTATTAAAAAACTGGTACAGTATGGGGTGGAGAGTGGTATTACTCCAGAATGCGAAAGAATTTATGCAACCAATCTTCTTCTGGATGCCTTTGGGGAAAGCGAATATACAGAACCGGAGACAGAGTATGCTAAAATCAATCTTGAGGAGACTTTGAACGAACTTCTTGATGAGGCTGTAAAGAGGGGCATCATCGAGGACAGTATTGTGTACAGAGATCTCTTTGATACAAAACTGATGAACTGTCTGATGCCGCGTCCTGCCCAGGTGCAGAGAGAATTCTGGGATGCTTATAAAGAAGATCCGGAAAAAGCCACAGATTATTTTTATAAGCTGAGTCAGGACAGTAACTATATCAGACGTTATCGCGTAAAAAAAGATCAGAAATGGACAGTAGACAGCGAATATGGCAAGATCGATATCACGATCAACCTGTCCAAGCCGGAAAAAGACCCAAAGGCTATCGCAGCTGCCAAGCTGGTAAAATCCAGCAGCTATCCAAAATGTCTGCTTTGTCCGGAAAATGAAGGCTATGCAGGAAGAGTCAATCATCCGGCAAGGGAGAACCACAGGATCATCCCGATTACCATCAATGACAGTCCATGGGGCTTCCAGTACTCTCCATATGTTTACTACAATGAACATTGTATCGTATTTAACAGTCAGCATACTCCGATGAAGATCGAGAGAAATACATTTATCAAGCTGTTTGATTTTGTAAAGCTGTTCCCACATTATTTCCTTGGCTCCAATGCGGATCTTCCAATCGTAGGAGGTTCTATCCTCAGCCACGATCATTTCCAGGGCGGGCATTATACCTTTGCCATGGCGAAGGCAGAGATTGAAAAGCATGTGACGATCCCGGGATACGAAGATGTGGAAGCCGGCATTGTAAAATGGCCTCTTTCCGTACTGCGTATCCGCAGTAAAGACGAGACGAGACTGATCGATCTGGCAACACATGTACTGGCAGGCTGGAGAGGATATACGGATGAGGCTGCATTTATCTTTGCAGAAACAGACGGAGAGCCGCATAACACCATCACACCGATCGCACGTAAAGTGGGAGATACCTTTGAACTGGATCTGACATTACGTAACAATATCACAACAGAGGAGCATCCGCTGGGGGTTTATCATCCGCATGCATGCTATCATCATATCAAGAAAGAGAATATCGGTCTTATCGAAGTTATGGGACTCGCTGTTCTTCCGGCACGTCTGAAAGAAGAGCTGGAGCTTCTTGAAGAATACATTTTAAGCGGCAGGGACATCGCTTCCAATGAGAAAATCGAGAAACATGCTGCATGGGTTGCAGAATTTCTGCCAAAATATGAGAAACTTGATAAAGATAATATCCAGGAAGTCCTTCGCAGGGAAGTGGGCAATGTATTTGTTCATGTACTGGAGGATGCCGGTGTTTATAAATGCACACCAGAGGGCAGGGATGCATTTATGAGATTTATCAATACTCTGTAAAAAAGTACGGAGGCACCCGGGGATGGATATGTATTTCAGGAGGAGTTTGTTTATATGAAAAACAGGGAAAAAACCGGAAAGGCCTTTCGGATAAAATGGCTTTTGCTGGCACTTGTGGCAGCTGCACTGATCTTTGTGCCGGCTGCATCGCATAAGGTGTCGGCGGCGAAGCTTGTTTATACCGTTAAGTTCAATAATAATTCAGGTACCAGCAAAAGTAAGACGTATACCGCACTGACACGGAACGTGACATTAAATACTACGATCAAGCTTCCGGCAGTACCCAAGGCTGTGGGATATCAGAATCTCGGATGGACCACACGGAAGGGGAGCAGTAAGGTGGTATATAAAGCAGGTGCCAGCGTAAAGGTCAGAAAAGATATGACTCTGTATGCGGTCCGCAGAAAGAGTAAGTATTATACCGTAAACTTCTATCTTGGAAATGGAAGCACCAATTCCGCATATAAGAAGCTGCAGAAAAAAGTAGAAGAGGGTACATATTACACATTGCCTGCAGTTCCATCCAGATCGGGATATGTAAATCTTGGCTGGTCAACAGCAAAGAACGGCAAGGCATCTACTGCAAAAAAAGTAGGAACGAAGATTAAAATCTCCGGTAATATCAGATACTATTCTGTACAGATGCAGTCAGTAAAAGTAAATCTCCGCAAGGCAAACGGAACCGTATGGAAGACAGTAACACTTGGAAAGGGCGGTTACCTTAAGCTCCCATCTGTATCCAATGCGACAGGTTATACATTTATGGGCTGGTCTAAGACCAGACGGACCGGTTCTTCCACAGATCCGGATTATGAAGCCGGTGAACTTCTGCGGATCAACAAAAATACCAATCTGTATGCGACGGTATTTAACCGTGCACTGGAGAAGGACATCAGTTCCGATGAGATGGCTCATCCGGCTATCGGTATGATGTACAGTAAGGTCATTTTTGTGGGAGATTCCCGTACTGCAGGAATACAGGCGACACTGAAAAAACAGATGAGCAGTTCTGTAACAAATGGGGTTTCTTTTGTTGCAAACCCAGGAAAGGGCTTGAGCTGGTTCCGGGATACAGGATATGCACAGCTTATAGAAGAGATCGACAAAACAGAAGGTTCCAAACCGATCGCCGTTATCTTTAATCTGGGTGTCAATGACCTGGGAAATGCAGGCAATTATGTCAGCTATATGACCAGTATCGCATCCACATTGAAAAGTAAGAACTGTAAGCTCTTTTACATGTCTGTAAATCCCGTCAACAGTACCATGATCACAAAAACGGGAAGAGGCGCCCGTACAGAAGCACAGGTAAGAGAATTCAACAGCAAGATCCGTTCCGGTCTTTCTCTGTATTACAAATATATTGATATGTACAGCGTACTTATGAAAAAAGGCTACGGGACCAATGCCCGCTATGATGGTGTGGATGATGGCGATGACGGACTTCATTACACAACAAAGACATTCAAGAGGATCTACTATTACTGCATTACTTATCTCAACACAGGAAGTATCAACGCATCTTATTATTAATGGTATAACAGACAGAAAAATCCCGTCTGCCGGAGACATTCCGCCAGGCGGGATTTTTCTGTCCGGCGGCCCGCTATTTTTCTGTCCGACAGGGCAATTACTCCTTGCACGAACCATGAGAATAGTCTATACTTAATTCGATACGGACGTTTGGAGGTCCGCAGGGACGTGTGATCCTGAATATGAGGAATGAGGTATAGATTATGAAACTGACAACAGTGAAAGAGATTTACAGAAACCGTGAACAGTATCTCGACAAAGAGATCACCGTAGGTGGATGGGTACGAAGTGTTCGTGATTCCAAGGCGTTTGGATTCATCGTACTTCATGATGGAAGCTTTTTTGAAACTCTTCAGATCGTATATCACGATAACATGGAGAATTTCGCAGAGGTTTCCAAGCTGAACGTTGGAGCGGCCATCATTGTTAAGGGAACGCTGGTAGCTACCCCTCAGGCGAAGCAGCCATTTGAGATCCAGGCAACAGAGATATCTGTAGAGGGAGCTTCCGCACCGGATTATCCACTTCAGAAGAAGAGACACAGTCTTGAATACTTAAGGACCATGACACATTTAAGACCGAGAACAAATACTTTTCAGGCTGTATTTCGTGTACGTTCTCTCTGTGCATATGCGATCCATAAATTTTTCCAGGAGAGAGGCTTTGTCTATGTGCATACACCGCTGATCACAGGAAGTGACTGTGAAGGTGCAGGAGAGATGTTCCAGGTAACAACACTGGATCCGAAGAATATTCCGCTGACAGAGGATGGAAGTGTTGATTATTCACAGGATTTCTTCGGAAAGGAGACAAACCTTACCGTAAGCGGACAGCTGAACGGAGAGACTTATGCACAGGCATTCCGCAATATCTACACATTCGGACCGACCTTCCGTGCTGAGAATTCCAACACTACCCGTCATGCAGCTGAGTTCTGGATGATCGAGCCTGAGTGTGCGTTTGCAGACCTTCAGGATGCTATGGAGCTTGCAGAGGCTATGCTGAAATACGTGATCCGTTATGTCTTTGAGAATGCACCGGAGGAAATGAACTTCTTCAATTCCTTCATTGACAAGGGGCTTCTTGACAGACTGAACCATGTGCTTAATTCTGAATTTGCGCATGTGACCTATACAGAGGCTGTTGAGATCCTTGAGAAGAACAATGACAAATTTGATTACAAGGTATTCTGGGGATGTGATCTTCAGACAGAGCATGAGCGCTATCTGACAGAGCAGGTCTACAAGAGACCGGTATTTGTTACAGATTATCCGAAGGAGATCAAGGCATTCTACATGAAACTCAACGAGGATGGAAAGACAGTTGCGGCTATGGACTGTCTGGTGCCGGGAATCGGAGAGATCATCGGAGGAAGTCAGAGAGAGGATGACTACGACAAGCTGAAAACACGTATGGATGAGCTGGGTCTGAAACCGGAGGATTACGATTTCTATCTGGATCTTCGTAAATATGGTTCCACACGTCATTCCGGCTTTGGTCTTGGATTTGAGAGATGTGTCATGTACCTTACAGGTATGGGCAACATCCGTGACGTGATCCCATTCCCGAGAACTGTAAAGAACTGCGATCTTTGATCAGAACACTTTTGCACAGCAGGACGTTCTGTGCTCCTGAGATCAGAGAACAGCAGGGAGAAATTGGCAACAGGTATTGATATGTGTGACTGACACACAAGGGAGAACATTATGAGATTTATTCATCTTGCAGACGTGCATCTGGGCGCGGTTCCCGACAGGGGCTGCCCGTGGAGCAAAGAGCGGGAGGAAGAAATCTGGAGCACTTTCCGCCGGGTTATTGCGGGCATCCGCGAAGATCCGGTGGATTTGCTATTTATATCCGGAGATTTGTTCCACCGCCAGCCTCTTATGAGAGAGCTTAAGGAAGTAAATTATCTGTTTTCCACCATCCCGGATACCAGAGTGTATCTGATGGCAGGAAATCATGATTTTATAAGCAGAGATTCTTTTTATAATACGTTTGAGTGGAATTCCAATGTTATATTTTTCAGGAGCAGGGAACTGACCTGCGTTAAAGATCCCAGGCTTGATGTCTATGTATATGGACTGAGTTACTATGACCGGGAAATAAAAGACGGACTTTATGATCAGGCTGTCCCTGTCCAGAAAGAAGGAATCCATATTCTGCTGGCCCATGGCGGCGATGAGAAGCATATTCCTCTCAGTGCAGCAGCTCTGGCGGCATCAGGCTTCGATTATGTGGCGTTAGGGCATATCCACAAGCCGCAGATCCTGATCCGTGACCAGGCGGCCTTTTCCGGGGCTCTGGAGCCCATTGACAGGAATGATACAGGGGAACATGGATATATGGAGGGACGACTGATCAACGGAAGGATCCGTACAGAGTTCGTTCCCTTTGCCTGTCGTTCCTATCAGCAGCTGGTAATGACACTTCACGAGGAAACTACACAGATATCTCTGGAAGAAGCGGTAAAATCCCAGATTTTCCGCAGAGGAGGAAGGAATATCTACAGGATCGTTCTTCAGGGAATGCGTTCGCCGGATCTTCTTCTGATCCCTGAGAAACTGAAAAGTCTCGGAAATGTTACCGATGTTGTGGATGAATCCTGGCCGGCGTATGATCTTGGTGAGCTCTACAAACGCTACAGCGGTACTCTGATCGGTGATTATATCGGCTATTTTCTGGCCAAAAAGGGTATGGATACCGTGGAAAAAAAGGCGCTGTATTATGGGCTTCAGGCATTGCTTGAGACAGGCAGCCGGCGATAAAGGGGCAGCACAGGAGGATAGCATAAGATGGTTATCAGACGTTTAAAAATAAAAAATTTCGGGAAGATCCGGGACAAGGATATGGAGCTTTCGCCTGGGATCAACGTACTTTACGGTGAAAATGAGAGTGGAAAAACTACCACACATACATTTATCCGCTCCATGTTTTACGGCGTTCGCAGACTGCGGGGAAAGGCTGCTCTGAACGATACATATACAAAATATGAACCGTGGAAAAATCCGGCAGAATATGGTGGGATCATGTGGTTCACAAGCAAGGGGAAGAAGTATCGTCTTACCAGGAATTTTTATAAAGAAAAGAAGCTGGGAGAGCTTCTCTGTGAAGATGATGGCAGTCTTGTGGATGCGGAACAGGGAGCTCTTGGGACTATTCTGGGAAATGTAAGTGAGGCAGTTTATGATAATACGGTGTCTGTGGCACAGCTGAAAAGCGTTACAGGAAAAGATCTCGTACGTGAACTGCAGAATTACATGGCCAGTTATCAGGGAACCGGTGACAGTTCCATTGACATGGGACGAGCCATGCAGATGCTGAAAATGTCCAGAAAAGGATATCTGACAGAAGCGGCCCGGCGAAAAAAAGATCTGGAAAAGGAAAAAGAAAAGATTTCCGCAAACATGGAATATATCCGTAGAGAGATCCGTGAACTGGATGAGAAGCGTGACCGGATCATGCAGCAGCAGGACGGGATGAACATAGGGACCAGAGAACGGAGTACAGAGGATCTTCTTGAGCTTCGGATCGATCGTGTAAAAAGAAGGCGGGAGCTGACAGATGCAGTTCTGGCAGTTGTGCTGCTTGGTGGGATTGCCGGTACCGGCTGCCTGGCAGCTTTTTCCGGGCAGGTCATTTTCAGTGTTCTGGCAGGCGTGGCAACTGCGGCGATTTCTGTAGCGGCATTGTTTTTTCGCATACGGCTCAGCAGGGAGCTGAATAAGAGAGAACGTCAGAGAGAGCGCTGGCATTCCAGACATGAAGAGCTGACCTGGAACCGGAACAGTCTGGACAGTGACTACGAAGAGAAGCATACAGCGCTGGAGAACCTGCAGGCAGAGTTGGCGGAATGTGAAGAAAATACAGAAGTGATCACTCCGGAGGAAACAGAGATCCAGGCGCTGAATATGGCCATGGAGACGATTGAGGCACTTTCCGGAAACATTACGGATCAGGTAGGGGTCCGTCTGAAAAAACGTACATCTGAGATATTAAGTGAGATCACCGGTGGCAGATACCAGGAGGTTTTGATGGATGAGGCACTGCATATGTCTGTGAACACAGGGGAGCGTATCGTATCCATTGAGAGACTGAGCCGCGGGACACTGGAGCAGATTTATTTTGCCCTTCGTATGGCAGCAGGAGAGCTTTTCTGCAAAGAGGAACCGTTCCCTGTGATCCTGGATGATGTATTTGGCATGTATGATGAAGAACGTCTTGCAGCGGCTCTCAGGTGGCTGCATAAAGAAAACAGACAGGTGATCATAAGTACCTGCCATAAAAGAGAAATGGAGATCCTGGATAAAGAGAGGATTCCCTATCAGAAGCTTCCTATGTGAGCTTTTGCAGGAAGATTTCAGCATAAAGATCAAAAGCAAAGCAGACAGCAGATGCGGATCATGGATATCCGTCTGTTACAGAAATATAAAGCGGCTGCGCTTTCTGAGAGACTGTTATATCGTTCTCAGAAGGTGCAGCCGCTTTGCGTGCGTTATGATTTATTTATTTCTCATGCTGGCTCATGTAATTTGTTACGCAGCGTTTGATTCTGTCTACCGGATTCAGAAGGTGGCTGACAGAGGTATCATGGTTCAGCGTATCAATGATCAGAGCAATATATTTGCTCATATCGCAGCTGATGTAGTATGGCTTCTCAAGAAGCTCCGGTGACTGATAAACCAGGTTAGTAGTAAGGAGCTTGTCGAAGTAGCCCTTCTTGTAAGCATCGTCAAATTTATCAAGACCATCGGTAAAGAATCCGAAGGTAGAGCAGATGTAAACTCTGCCTGCTCCTTTCTCTTTCAGGAGAGACGCGATCTTAATGATCGTATCACCGGAGGAGATCATATCATCGATCAGGATCATATCCTTGCCCTCGATCTTTGGTCCGAGGAATTCATATGCTGCGATCGGATGACGGCCGTTTACATATCTTGAGTAATCCAGACGTTTATAGTACATACCCATATCAACACCGAGGACATTGGCGAGATAGATCGCACGGTTCATGCTTCCTTCGTCCGGGCTGATCGTCATGAAATGATCCTTGTCGATATGAAGTCCCTTTTCATTATTAAGAAGAGCCTTGATGAACTGGTAGGATGGCTGTACAGTCTCAAAACCATGAAGAGGAGTCGCATTCTGTACACGGGAATCATGTGCATCAAAGGTGATGATATTCTCAACACCCATATCGATCAGCTCATGAAGTGCATTGGCACAGTCAAGAGACTCTCTTCCGACACGTTTGTCCTGGCGACTCTCATAGAGATATGGCATGATCACGTTGACTCTGCGGGCTTTTCCGCCTACAGCGGCGATAACACGCTTCATATCCTGAAAATGATCATCCGGGGACATAAGATTCGTGTAAGGTCCGATTGGATAGGATAAGCTGTAATTTGTCACATCTACCATTACGTAGATATCATCACCGCGGACAGATTCGTTGATGGTGCATTTACCCTCACCGGAGCCGAAACGTGGAGTCTTGGCGTCAATAATGTAAGAATCGCGCTTGTATCCCTCGAATGCAAAGGAGTCCATTCCAGGATACTGTCTTTCGGCACGCCATTTGACCAGCCAGTCATTCACCTTCGCGCCTAATGAGCTGCAGCTCTGAAGGGGAATCAGTCCAAGTCTTCCTACCGGGAGTGTGGAAAAATCTTTTGTATTTACCTGTGCCATTTTAATTTCCTCCTAAAAATATTTTCTGTATACGGATGTCCTTCCCGATCAACGATATCATCTGATAGTTGCTGGCAATTCGGGAAAATGTTCTCTCGGAATAGGTATCCGAGAAATTTTTGAGCGTCAGATTCGTGGAAATGATCGTGGATTTCCTGCGCATGATCCGCTCATTGAGACAGAGAAAAAGCTGTGAAGATACGAAACTGTTGGTAAGCTCCGTTCCCAGGTCATCAATGATCAGAAGATCACAGTCATAGATCAGTTCCTCGTCTGTGCCGGTATCTTTTCGGGAAAAAGAATTCGCAGCCATCATATCAAAAAGATCGTAGGCGGAAAAGTACAGGACACAGTGGGTGGATCTGAGAAGCTCTCGGGCGATGCAGTGTGAAAGAAAGGTTTTTCCCACACCGGTATCACCATATAGAAACAGGTTTTCAAATTTATGGTCGAAGTTCTGCACAAAGCGCTGTGCAGTGTCATAGGCCCGTCTGGCTGTTTCCAGGGCAGACAGTCCCGTGGCTTCGTTTTTTATTGTAGCAGAATAATAGTCAAATGAAAAGCTGTCAAAATTCTCTTTTTCGAGAATTTCATTCAGATTGGACTGTGCATAAAGCAGTTCGATCTCAGCTTTTTTAAAACAGGTGCATTTTCGGCTGCCGATATAGCCGGTATCCTGACAGTCAGGGCAGGTATAAGGCATCTCAAGATAGTCTCCGGGAAAGCCGTTTGCAACAAGAAGGGTGATCCGTTCATCGGAAAGCTCCTGGATGGCTGCCTTCAGATCCGAAGTTCCCTTTTCTTCGCCGTTTAAAAGGCGACGGACTTTGTCAGCACTTAAAGTTGCCACCTCGTCATCGATCTCTTTCAGACGGGGGATCTTTCCGTAGGCTTCGGCTGTGTGCTCCTCCAGAATACGGTGGTTCTGTGCCTGCCGGCGGCTGTATTCTCTCATTATAGTATCATATTGAAAATTCTGTAAAGGCATAAAGCGCTCCTTCCAGGTTCTGTTACTGATTATTTAAAAGACGTTTCTCATATTCCGCAAAATCATAATCACGTTGGTGGAAATTATTGAAGCGGTTGCTATTCTGAGGCTGAGTCTGGGGCTGCTTCTTCCTGGAAACGGATTTCTCAAGCTGGCGTTTTTTGTGTGCGGCATCCAGAAGCCGGATATCCTCCAGCGTATGTACGTTTTTCTTTTTCCAGCCGGAGAGGATCTTATCTGCATATTGGAAACTGGGCTGTCCGGTGGAAAGGACAGTACGGCTGCAGGCTTCCTGGATCAGCTCCAGATCAAAACCGTAGGTCTTGCGCCAGGTATCAATGTAAGTGATCTCGTTATCAACAGGATTGCGGCCGCTGATCCCCATAGCTTTCAGGATCGTGTAATAATCCTTGGAAAAACGGGAGCTGGCATCCCGGGCCATCTCGACGGTGGTGATGCCGTCTTTTGCCCAGGCGAGTGCAACAGTTTCAATATAACGCATACTCTTGCGGCCTCTGGAAACACAGTATTCCACCAGATATTCGATGAGATCCGCAGACATATGGAGCTCATCATAGAAAAAAAGGATCTTCTGCATTTCTGTAGGCGTCAGTGTTTTGGTCAGATACTGCTCTGTGATATAGAGAAGCTGACTGATCTCTTCGTTTTGCTTAAGTTCTCTGATCCGGTCAGGAGTGAGACTGAGAATGTAATCAGCGGAGCTTGGGACTCCCGGATCCGTGTTCCCGGAAACGGAAGCAGAATTGCCGGAACCGGTGAAAGTATCCACGGAAGCGCTGCTCTCTCTATGACCGGTATCCGCAAAGGGTTCCAGCAAAGTGATCCCGGAAAGCTTCTGATCTGCAGTATAGGTTAATGCGATCAGTTTCTCACCTTCCCAGTATTTCAGCGCACGGGAAATATCTCTTTCCGTGCAGAAAAGGCTGTCTGCCATATGCTCCAGGCTGAAAGAAGAAGGAGCGGCAGATACCATCCGGAGAAGGTAGATATATACCTTTACGAACTCCCCGTTGGCACGAGGCATGAAATTGTCAATAAAGCGATTGGAAAGAATCGTTACCTCCAGTTCTGAGGAATTCTGAAGTGAAATCAGGCTCATGATCAGCAGCTCCCTTTCTAAAATACAGCAGATATTTCAGGTGATATCCAAAAGTCCGCCATGCTAAAAAGGATTATAGCACAACCGCTTTTACTTGAGAATAGTCTATTTTCACAGAAGTTGTGCACCAATTTCCATGTGGAAAATGTGGATAGTGTGGAAAACTTTGAGGATAACATTATCAGCAACTAACAAAAACCTTAATTTTGTAAGAAAAATGCGGTATTTGTTGAATTTGGCTGTTGAATTATGTCAAGTAGGTTATACACAAAAAAATCCACATGCCAGGCACGTCTGAAATGTGCATAAGCATGTGGATAATGTGGATAATTATTTTCCGAGAAGGTGTTCTCCAATATTTACAACGTCTCCGGCGCCCATAGTTATCAACAAATCACCATGTGCACAACTTTTTAAGAGGAAGCTCTCGATCTCATCAAAAGTCGGGAAATATTCGCAGGGGGTTCCAAGTTCCTGGATCTGTTTCTGGAGATCCTGGGAAGAAATACCAAGATTGTCTGTTTCACGTGCGGCATAAATATCAGCCAGTACAACATGATCGGCCAGAGTCAGCGCTTTTGCAAATTCCGGAAGAAGAGCTTTGGTACGTGTGTAGGTATGAGGCTGGAATACACACCATACCTTCTGATGCGGATAATTCTTTGCAGCATGAAGGGTTGCCTCGATCTCGGTTGGATGATGCGCGTAATCATCAATGATGGTGATACCGCCGATCTCACCTTTATACTGGAAACGACGGTCTGTACCGGTAAAGCTTCCGAGACCTTTGACGATCACATCATCCGGAAGGTCCAGAAGGCGTCCTACGGCAATGGCGGCCAGTGCATTGGATACGTTGTGGATACCCGGTACACGCAGATAATAGCTGCCGATCTTTTTGCCCCGGAAGAGAACGGAGAAGGAAGGATGTCCGTATTTATCCCAGGTAATGTCTGCTGCGGTGTAATCGGCATCGTGCTCCAGACCATAGGTAAGAACATTGCATGGAAGCTCCCGGGTGATCGTCTCATACTCCGGTGTGTCGGCGTTGATGATCAGAGTACCGTCAGCAGGGAGAAGCTCTGCAAATTTCCGGAAGGAATGGCGGATGTCATCGATGTCCTTGAAGAAATCCAGATGATCGGCATCCATGTTCAGGATCACACTGATCTTAGGGAAGAAGCTTAAAAAGCTGTTGGTGTATTCGCATGCCTCTGTGATAAAGGTCTCAGAATTTCCAACGCGGATGTTTCCGTGGATAGCAGGAAGGATTCCGCCAACACTGATGGTAGGATCACAGTCACCCTCAAGAAGGATATGGGAAACCATGGAAGTAGTAGTGGTTTTTCCGTGGGTTCCGGAAATTGCGATCGGTGTATCGTAGTTCCGCATGATCTGTCCCAGAAGCTCTGCGCGGGTGAGCATTGGAAGCCCTTTTTCTTTCGCACAGGCAAATTCCGGGTTGTCCGGGTGGATCGCTGCTGTATAGACAACCACATCTACATCATCCTTGATGTTGGAAGCGCGCTGTCCGTAATAGATCACAGCGCCACGTTCTTCCAGTGTGCGGGTCAGCGGGCTGGATTTGGCATCGGAACCGGAAATCCGGAAATTTTCTTCCAGAAGGATCTCGGCAAGGCCGCTCATGCTGATGCCTCCGATCCCGATGAAATGAATATGGAGCGGTTTATGAAAGTCTATCTGATACATAATAATCTCCTTATATATATGTTATTTTCGTAGCTCTTTTGTCTGTTTTATTATAACGCCAACAGAAACAATTGAAAAGTGGTTCTTTTGGCTAAAAAAGCGGTTTTTTCCGGAATATAAAAGTAACCAGAAAATAACATCGAAAAATGTTGAAAATTACCAGAGGAATGAAAAAAATGATGAGTCTTACCAATTTATAATATACAATAGCGATAAAAAAAGTAAAATACAGCTAAAATAATTGTAAAAAATGTTCACTAATACAGTAAAGTATGCTATAATGGAATAATCATAACATACAAGAGGTGATCGCATGATTAAGAAAGAGATGATTGCCATGCTCTTGGCCGGTGGGCAAGGCAGCAGGTTAGGAGTTTTGACAGAAAAGGTTGCAAAGCCGGCAGTCGCTTTTGGTGGTAAATATCGTATCATCGATTTTCCACTGAGCAATTGTATTAACTCGGGAATTGACACGGTGGGTGTGCTGACACAGTACCAGCCTCTCCGCCTGAATACACATATCGGTATCGGTATTCCGTGGGATCTTGACCGCAATGAAGGCGGTGTCACAGTCCTTCCTCCGTATGAGAAGAGCACAAGCAGTGAATGGTACACAGGAACTGCCAATGCGATCTATCAGAATCTGGCTTATATGGAGCAGTATAACCCGGATTATGTACTGATCCTTTCCGGTGACCATATCTATAAGATGGATTACGAAGTGATGCTGGATTTCCACAAGGCGAACAAGGCAGATATTACGATCGCGTGTATGCCGGTTCCCATTGAGGAAGCCAGCCGTTTTGGTATTATGGTTACTGATGAGAGCAGCCGTATTACTGAGTTTGAGGAGAAGCCGGAGCATCCAAGCAGCAATCTTGCATCCATGGGTATCTATATTTTCTCATGGCCGGTTCTGAAGGAAGCACTGATCGCCCTGAAGGATCAGAATGGCTGTGACTTCGGTAAACATATCCTTCCGTACTGTAAAGAGAAGGGGCAGCGCCTTTTTGCTTATGAGTACAACGGCTACTGGAAAGATGTAGGAACTCTTGGTTCTTACTGGGAAGCAAATATGGAGCTGATCGATATCATTCCGGAGTTTAATCTTTATGAGGAATTCTGGAGGATCTACACCAAGGGAGATGTGATCCCGCCACAGTATATTTCCGCAGATGCAGTTGTGGACAAGTGTATCATCGGTGAGGGAACAGAAATCTATGGTGAAGTACATAATTCAGTGATCGGTCCGAATGTTATCATCGGCAAGGGCAGTGTGATCCGTGATTCTATTATCATGAAGAATACAGCAGTTGGTGAGAACGTTGTTATGGATAAAGCCATCGTGGCAGAAGATGTTGTCATCGGAAATAATGTTGTGATCGGATGCGGCGAGGAGGTACCGAATGTTCTGAAACCGGCTGTATATTCCTTTGGACTTGTGGCTATCGGCGAAAACAGCGTGATTCCGGACAGTGTCAAAATCGGTAAGAATACCGCTATCGCCGGTGTTACAACAAAAGAAGACTACCCTGACGGAGAACTGGCAGCCGGCCAGGTAATTGCAGCAAAGGACGGTGGGAAAGAATGAGAGCGATAGGTATTATTTTGGCAGGCGGTAATAATAACCGCATGAGAGAATTATCAAACAAAAGAGCAATCGCGGCAATGCCTATTGCAGGAAGTTACCGCGCGATCGACTTTGCCCTCAGCAACATGGCAAATTCACATATCCAGAAGGTTGCTGTGCTGACACAGTATAATGCCCGTTCCCTTAATGAGCATTTAAGTTCATCCAAATGGTGGGATTTCGGAAGAAAACAGGGAGGACTTTATGTCTTTACTCCAACCATTACCAGAGATAACAGCTTATGGTATCAGGGTACTGCAGATGCGATCTATCAAAACCTGAGCTTTTTAAAGAACAGTCATGAACCCTATGCGGTGATCGCTTCCGGCGATGGAATCTACAAGCTGGATTACAATAAAGTCCTGGAGTATCATATCGCAAAGCGAGCAGATGTTACCGTTGTATGTACTACATGCAAGGATCAGAGCCAGGTTGAGAGATTTGGTGTTCTTCGCATGAATGAGGACTGTCGGATCGAGGAATTTGAGGAGAAACCGATCGTTTCCTCCTATAATACGGTATCTACTGGTATCTATGTCATCCGAAGAAGGCAGCTGATCGAACTGATCGAGCGTGCTGCCCAGGAAGGAAGGCATGATTTTGTAAATGATATTCTTATCCGTTACAAAAATCTGAAGAGGATTTACGGATATAAGATCGATAACTACTGGAATAATATCTCTACTGCAGAGGCTTATTATCAGACAAATATGGATTTCCTGAAACCGGAGATCCGGAACTATTTCTTCAAACAGGAGCCGGCGATCAAAACCAAGATCGCGGATGTACCTCCTGCTAAGTACAATCCGGGTGCAACTGTGAAGAACAGTCTGGTGTCCAGCGGATGTATCATCAACGGAACCGTGGAGAATTCTGTTCTGTTCCGTGATGTATTTGTAGGAAATAACTGTGTGATCAAAAACTCTGTGATCCTTAATGACGTATATCTTGGAGATAATACGCATATTGAGAATTGCATTGTTGAGAGCCGGGATACCATCCGGGCGAATTCATATTACTGCGGCGAAGAAGGAGAAGTGAAGATCGTCGTAGAGAAAAACGAACGCTACGTATTATAAATGCGGAAGATCAGTTTTCCGCAGATACGGTTAGCGAAATGAAAGGGGCAAGTAGCAATGAATATTACAGATGTACGTGTGAGGAAGGTAGCAAAAGAAGGGAAAATGAAGGCCGTTGTGTCTGTCACAATAGATGATGAGTTTGTGGTACATGACATCAAGGTGATCGAAGGCGAGAAGGGGCTGTTCATCGCAATGCCAAGCCGTAAGGCAAGCGACGGTGAATATCGTGACATCGCACATCCGATCAATTCAGCAACAAGAGAGCAGATCCAGACGATCATCCTGGACAAGTATCAGGAAGTAATGGCTGAGGAAGCTGAGAATGAGGTTCTTATGGAGGCTGCGGAGTAAGAGAAGCAGTTTCAGGGGGGGGATTACATCAGGGAAGTATTCTCGTAGCTGATGATCTTTGGATTGAAACAGCATAGAATAAAAACTGCCGTTTTACAGATAAATCTGTGAGAGGGCAGTTTTTTTGTGCTCCGGAAAACAAAAAAAACGCTTTTCAGTTCATAAAAAATTAAATTATTACGTATTTGTTACAAAAATAAAATAAAATTATTGCTTTCTATGAAAAATGTGTTATACTAGAACCCATGAAAGGACGAAAGGTGTTTATATGAAGAATAGAAAAGTTTTCACATTACTGCTTACAGGTATGCTGACCCTTTCCATGGGAAGCACCGTATATGCATCAGGTACAGACGCCGCGATTGCAGAGGCACAGGCGGAGAAACAGGCCGCTGAGGAGGGTCTTGCGCAGGTACAGAGCAGCATCGGCACACTGGAGAGCAAGAAGCAGGAGCTGGAGAGCTATCTGGCTGATTTAAACGCACAGTATGAGGATCTTACCAACAGCATTTCTGAGCTTAGTATCCAGGCTGCTGAGAAGGAAGATGAATTAAATAAAGTAAAAAAAGAATTGAAAAAAGCAAAGAAAGCTTCTGCAGATCAGTATGAGTCCATGAAGCTTCGAATCGCATATATGTATGAAAATGCCGGAACTTCCGCACTGGAGACACTGCTTTCTTCCGAAAGCCTTGCAGAATTCCTCAATCGCGCGGAGAATGCGATCCAGATTTCTACATACGACAGAGACATGCTGGATAAATATGTGAGTCTTCAGAAGAATATCCAGGAGAATGAGAAAAAGGTTGAGACGGAGTCCGCAGAGATCGATGATCTGATGACGGAGCGTGCAGCCAAACAGCAGGAAGTGCAGTCCATGGCTTCCAGCACAAGCGATGATATTAACTCTTATGTAAACCAGATCAGCGCCAGCCAGGAAGAGGCTCAGCAGCTGATGGCAGATATCAGTAATGCAGACAGCAGTATTACCGCTCTGGTACAGCAGGCAGAGGCGGAGAAGGCTGCAGAAGAGAAAGCTAAGGCTGAAGCGGCAGCAGAGGCTGAGAGACAGGCAGCAGAAGCGGCAGCCCAGGAAGAAGCCGATCAGGATAACGAGGACAGTGAAGAGGCTGATTCTGACGATGATTACGGCTATGATCCGGAGGAGGATACAACCGAGTCTTCCAGCAGTTCTACAAGTACAGACATTGTTGTAGAGGAGGAAGAGGAAGCGGATGATGTACAGTCCGGAAGTTCCGAAGATGTTTCCGAGGACAGCTCCCAGGAGGAGGTTTCTGAGGAGGTTTCCAATGATGAGACAGCTTCCGAGGAGACGGAAGATGCCTCTGCGGATACGTCCGATTCCGGTTCTTCCAGTCAGGGAACATATCTTGGAAACTTTACACTGACCGCATACTGCAACTGTGCACAGTGCTGCGGTACAGCCGGCAATCTTACCGCCAGCGGAACAGTTCCGACAGCAGGACGTACCGTTGCTATGGCAGGTGTTCCGTTTGGGACCAAGCTTCTGATCAACGGTACTGTTTATACGGTAGAGGATCTGGGAACTCCTTACGGACATGTGGATATCTATTGTGGAAGTCATTCTGAGGCATTAAGCTTCGGACTTCAGTCTGCAGATGTATATCAGGTGGGCTGATCCGGAAAAATCCATAGGAGAATATTTAAGAGAAACACAGCGCTGCAGGATCGTATGCTGATCCCTGCAGCGCTGCTTTTGTATGCATGACGCAGATATGTGTTTCGTGAAGTGTAGTGTGTGGAAATTCACAAATTTCCTGCAATCCGGAGATTTTACAGATACGGCGTACCCGGGATCTCCGGATAGGTTCCCATACCGATGAGAAGCTCAAGGCCTGTCTGACGGCCTTCCAGTACAGCAGCTTTTACAGCACTGGCATCACCGGAGATGGCGATGATCACTTCATTGGAATGACTGGTACCGATATTCGGAGTCATATATTGTGTAATGGATACTGCTGCGGATTTCACGGCATTATCTGCCATCACAAGACCGATAGCAGCCGGAGAACCTGCCATGAAACCAAATGCTTCACCCAGAGGTGTGCCGAAGGCTTTATGGATAGCAGGACCTGCACTTGCGGAAAAAGCAAACTCCAAGTGGCCGGATTCGCTGATGTAGACCTCACCTGCATATTTGTTAGTCAGTTCCAGAGCCAGAGAAATGGCGTGACGCACGTCGGATACATCATTTCCGCCAAGGACGATATAGTTTCCATGACCGCCCCAGCCCTTGGTGTCTCTTGGAAGTTCAATGGAAAGGACTTCTGTATTTGTGGCTTTTACTGCATCGTCAATAGCTGTGATCTGACCGGCAGCGCCTGTTCGGGAACTGAAAAGCCCCAGACAGTGGTATTGGGTACCTACGTTCATCTTTTTAAGCAGAGAATCATCAACTCCGGAGATCACGAGTCCGATTGTGTCAAGGACTGCGGTCCCTACAAATTCAGTCCGTGTGCAGTTGGTGCTGATGTTATGAATATCGTGTATATCCATGTGGAAAAATCCCCCTTTTTGCTGAAAACTCATTGGTTTCAGTATAGCATCAGAGAGGGGAATTTGAAAGTGAAAATTGACAATATCATTTGTAAATGGCAGGTTTACATAGTTGTAAACGGCATTGTAAAATGTAAACTTAAAAAATAAAATTAAGTTGACATTAAAATCCTGCTGTGTTAAATTGTTAACAGCGAAAGAGCGGATATCATTTATAAAGGACAGGAATGATCTTCCGACAGGAAAAGCAGAAAAGGAAAGAGAGGATACAGATTATTATGACAACAGTGGCAGCAGGCAGAAGCAAGACGTATGATCTTGTTTACATTGCAGTTTTTGCAGTAGTGATGGCAGTTTGCTCATGGATTTCCATTCCGGCACAGGTACCGTTTACTCTGCAGACATTCGGAGTATTTATGGCAGTTGGTGTGCTTGGAGGAAAAAGAGGAACTCTGGCAGTTCTGGTTTACGTTCTTCTTGGAACAGTAGGAGTTCCGGTTTTTGCAGGATTTTCCGGAGGCATTGGAGCTCTTCTCGGAAATGCAGGTGGATATATCATTGGATTTATCTTTTCCGCACTTGTTATGTGGGCAATTGAGCACGTTTTTGGCAGAAAGCCGGTTGTTCAGATCATTTCCATGATCGTTGGACTGATCGTATGCTATGCCTTTGGAACCGCATGGTTTATGTTTGCCTACACAAGAAGCACAGGTCCGGTAGGCCTTATGGCAGTTCTTGGCTGGTGTGTGTTCCCGTTTATCATTCCGGATCTTATCAAGATCGCACTGGCTTATGTTTTATCAGGAAAGGTACGTAAATATGCAAGATAAAAGCAGTGCTGCGGCATATGCTTCTGATGAGGGCACAGAGGAAATAGTCATTCCTCTGCGCCCTCATCATGGTATGTGCCTGGCGTATTTTAAGGGGGAAGGCTACAGTAACGGTTTTACTGCACATATGGCCGAGATGCTGAAGATTTTTCTGGAGGGAAAGAAAATAAGGCTTCATGTGGATACGGATGAGATCTGCTCTGCCTGTCCGAATAATCTGGGCGGACATTGTGAAACCGGAGATAAAGTGGCAGAGTATGACAATGCCGTGCTGGAAAAATGTGGACTGAAGGCCGGACAGACATTGCACTTCAGCGAATTTACAAAAAAAGTCCAGGAAAAAATCCTTGCGATGGATAAACGTAAGGAAATCTGTGGAAACTGCCAGTGGAACAGTATCTGCGAAGAACAGAAGAGCCGCTGGGCATAAAAGAAAGCAAAAATATAGAAATATAAAAAAGTATATGATCTGAGAATGCCGGAGGAAATGGCAATGGCTGTTGCATTTCCTGAAATGATGTCTTGGAATATATACTTTTTTTGTTTGAAATATTAGATAATAATATAAATATTTTGAAAACAATTTTTAGTTGAGAAAAAAACAACAATAACCGTGAGGCTTTTTTGCCAGATATGTATAGACAAATAATTTAAGCATTGATAAAATGACGATATGTTAGTTTGGACAAACTAAAGCGTGCTTGACAGAGCACTTCTGCAGAAACTGACATATGTTGAATATTCTGCAGAAGAAATTTCAATTAACCAGAGCAGCTGTAAGGTCATGATCTGGTATAAAGTCGTGTAATATAAAAGACAAAGAGGAGGACAGGTATGCATAAGTGGAAGCTTTTTAAGAAGTCAGCTGCACTCGTTCTGAGTTCAGCGGTGATCGCGTCAGGAGCGCCGGTAACGGCAATGGCGTCTGAGGCGGAAGTTTTTAGTGACGTGTCAGAAGAAACACAAGGAGAGACAGCACAGGAAGAAGGAGAGAACGAGGATCAGGAGTCTGTTTCCCAGGGCCAGCCGGAAGTTGGTGAAGCTGATATTCAGTCGGAAGAGCCGGAAGAAAGTGATGCAGAAGCTATTCAGGAAGAAGTAGCAGAAATTTCAGCAGAAGAGATTCAACAGGAAGAGGAACCGCAGATCCAGGAGGATACAGAAGAGGCATTCGGTGATGGAGAAGCATTTATGGCAGAAGCAGGCGAGGTTCTTCAGGATGCTTCTGAGATCACTGTTGCAGGAGTGAAATATCTCTGGTCCATGCAGCCGGTAGAGGGATATACACAGATAGGAACAACAGGCGTTTATGTAAAAGTGGCAGATGGACAGACCGCTCTGAACGGAAAACTGTACGGAACGACAACTTTAAGTTATTCGGAATTTTATGCCGGGGATACCACTCAGGAGAGCTATGACGCTATCACTTCGGCAACAACGAGTAAAAATCAGATTTTTGCTAATGAGGACAGCACAGAGGTGACCTCTTCCGGATATCAGATCCAGGGTGTGAAGAATGTAAGTGTTGCAGTGGACGCGGAAACCTATGTAGATGCACAGGCGCTGAAAGCTGCTTCCAAGCTTCCGAGAGAGGGTGTCTATACAGAGGCAGCAGATATTACGCTGAATGAAGCACCGTCACAGGAAACAGGACAGTATAAAACTCTGAATACAGACGGAACATACAGTGCAACAAAATTCGATGTAAAAGCAACGGTCACAGATGCATCCGCCCAGATCCAGGCACCGTCGATCTGGGGTGATTACATGCTGGTGGTAAAAGAAGCCGGCACAAAATATCTCCGCAATTCCAGACAGGGTGATTTTGCTGTAGGCGGAAATACACTGGGAGTGATCCTTGAAACTGCCAGTGGTAAGAAGGTAGGACTTCGTCATACCTATGAAATCTGGGTACAGCCCTACGAACTTGCGTTTTCAGCAGGATCCGGGCTTATCGGGGAAAAAATTTCAAAGGTGACTTATATTACTCCGGACGGCTCCTATGTATATGAGTTCGGAGACAAAGCTCCTCTTGTAAAAAAACAGCCTGAAGCAGGAATGAAGGTACAGGTAGCTTTTGTAAAAGAAAATACAACCCAGGTTAAAGTTGATAACCTTGACAAATATGAAAACCCTAAGGTTTCCGTATACTATACAACAGGAAGTGGTCATGGTAAAAAAACAACATATGTTGTAGATCATGCAGCGGCAGAGAATGGGGTGGTAACCTTTGACAGCAGTGTAGCCAGGGCCGGGGATGAGATCTACACGGTTATGATCTCAAGCGACAATTATGTGGATATGACAAAAAATATCACACTGACAGGCCAGCCGATCACGGTTTCCAATGTTTCCTATTATTGGGTAAAGGGAGCGTTGGATGGATATACACAGATCCCGGGAACAGATATTTATTATAAGGTGGCAAATGGACATCAGGCACTGACAGGAACACTTTACGGTACGGCATCTCTGTCATACGAGGAATTTTATGCGGGAGATGCAACGAGCCGCAAATATGATTCCGTTACATCTGCCACAACCAGAAAAAGCACTGCTTTCGGAAATGCAGATGTTCAGAATCTGACAGAAAATGGCTATGAGATCGCAGGAGTAAAAAAGGTTAATGTAGCTACAGATGCAAAAACGTATGTAGAGGCGCAGATCCTTTCAGAAGCGGGAGAGCTTCCGGAAAGCGGAGTATATACAGAAACAGCAGGGATCACACTGGGACGTACTCCGACGGTAGAGCCTGGGCAGTATAAAACACTAAATACAGATGGAACATATAGTGCTACAAAATTTAATGTAAAAGCAACTGTGACAGATGCGGAGGCAACACTCAAAACATCTTCTCGCTGGGGAGATTATGAGATTGATGTAAAAGAAACCAGCACAAAATATCTCCGCAATACAAAGAGTGATTCCGATTTTGCAGTTAACTCCGGGATTCAGGGAATGATCCTGGAAACAACAGACGGCGGAAAATATGGCATGCGTCATATGAACGAGATGTGGCTGAAGGTGTATAAGGTTGCCTTTGCAAAAGATACAGGTCTTGAGGGAAAAACCGTAAACAAGATCACGTACATTATGGCAGACGGCGCGTATGTATATGAATTTGCAGATGGTATTTATGTTAAACCGCAGGCAACAGAAGAGATGGCTGTTTCTCCGGAATTTACGGACAGCACCCATGTTAAGCTTGCAAATCTTGATAAATACAAAAATCCGAAGGTATCTGTTTTCTATACAACAGGTGTCGGACATGATTCAAAGACAACATATCTTGTACAGGATGCAGTAACTACAGATGGAGTGGTTGCTCTGGATTCCACTGTAGCGAGACCGGAAAATGAAACCTATACAGTAAGAGTTTCCAGTGATGATCATGCAGATGTTTCTGTTCAGCTGGTGTATGGAACAATTGCCTTTAAAGAAAAGTCGGGAATTCTTTACATTGGAAGTTCCAGACAGCTTGAAGCTACAGGTGAGAACTGCAAAGATGTAACATATTCTTCCAACAATGAAAAAGTTGCATCTGTGGACGCAAACGGAAAAGTAACTGCAAAGGCAGCGGGAACAGCCGTGATCACGGCAACATCTGCAGCAGGAAAGACTGCACAGTACAAACTTACGGTAAAAACTCCATCTGTAAAAATGAATGCATCAGCGAAAACGCTTTATGTAAAAGGATCTCCAGCTACGGTGACGTTGAAAGCAACGACCGCAGGTGTTACCGGAAAAGTAACCTATACAAGCAGTAAACCATCTGTTGCAGCTGTAGCCGCAAATGGAAAGGTAACTGCAAAGGCGGCAGGTACAGCTGTGATCACAGCGAAATGCGGAAATTATAAAGCAACCTGCAAGATCACAGTCAAGAAGCCGGCTGTAAAAGCTTCGGCTTCAGCGAAAACTGTATTTGTGGGTGGAACAAGCCAGATCAAAGTGGAAAAAACAGGCGTTAGCGGAAAAGTTACTTATACAAGCAGTAATAAATCCGTTGCAGTGGTAAGCGCAGGCGGAAAAGTAACAGCAAAAAAAGCAGGAACAGCTACAATTACAGTAAAATGCGGAAGCTACAAAGCAACCTGCAGGATCACAGTAAAAAAAGGCAGCCTGAAGATCACATCCAAAACAGCTGTAAGTGTAAAAGCAAAGAAAACAACAGCCATCAAGGCAACTGCTACTTCAAAGGCAAAGATCACCTACAGAAGCAGCAATACAAAAGTTGCTACTGTAAGCAGCAAAGGTGTTGTTAAAGGTGTGAAAAAAGGAAAAGCTGTTATCTATGTAAGCAGCAACGGAATCACAAAAAAAGTAACAGTTACAGTGAAATAAGCATATATTTCACCTGAATATATTTGATATGTTATAAAGAACCTTTCCCAAAACTGCTTCGGGTCTGCGAAAATGCATGCCCGAAGCAGGAAAAAAGAAAAAATTCGATTTTTTTGAAAAATTTTAATTTTTTCTATTGACAAAGTACAGAAACTCTAATATAATAGCTCTTGCAGTTGAGCAAAACACAAACAACTGAAACAGAATAACGAAGCGTGGCTCAGTTTGGTAGAGCGCTGCGTTCGGGACGCAGAGGTCGCAGGTTCAAATCCTGTCGCTTCGACTAAAGCTTTGAGAATCCCTTGGTTGAGGGGTTCTTTTTTATGTTTGTACATCCTGGAGCTTTTTTCAGTTGATGGAATGATTTCTCTCGATTTTCATATATATTAACGAAACCGAAATACCGGAGGGACGTGCGTTGGCTAGATATCAGCGTTTTGTTGCGTATGTGTACGAGTATCGGAAAGGAAAAAAAGATGGCAGCAGCGGTTATGTGAGGGTGGAGGCCAGAGATAGGAAATGCCGTGTGGAGGTTCATCTGCGCTGCGTTGGACTGGAGCCTGGAAGTCGGTGCAGAGTGTATGGGTTTGTGCGGCAGGAAGGGTTGATGGATGGTATTTTGATCGGAAGCTGTGTTACCGGGCGGGAACGGATCGAGTGCGCACTGGAGACGGATACAGGGGATATTGGAGGCATGGGAAAAAGTCTTCAGGAGCTTGGAGGACTGCTTCTGATCTCCGATGCCGGCGGATTCTGGGGAACGGAATGGGATGATCAGCCGATCCGGCCGGAGAATTTCCGCGAGTGGAAGAAAAAAGGAACGGAATATCAGAAGGCGGCGGAGAAAAAAGGCAGAGAGCGGGAAGAAAAGGAAGAAGAAAATCAAAAAGATGGAACCTTGCCAGAAGTGCAGGAAAATCAGAAGGAGTCAGACAGGATCATGACGGTGGAGGAGATTCAGGAGGATGTATTAAAGACATCGGAAACCGGAAATTTATATCAGGCTCCCGGTCCGCATCCGCCGGAACCACCGCGACCAGGCCAGCCATCACCGCATCCGCCGGAACCACCACGACCAGGCCAGCCGTCACCGCATCCGCCGGAACCACCACGGCCAGGCCAGCCGTCACCGCATCCGCCGAAACCATCGAGACCGGAGCCATCTCGTCCACTTCCGGGAATACCCTGTGATGATCCCTTTAACGACGGCTATTTCACAGACTGCAGCAAGATCAGACCATCGGACTGCAGTGCCTTATGCAGAAAAAACGGCTGCTTCTGCAGCAACCGTTTTGTCATGTACGGATATCAGAATTTCGGCCATCTTCTGCTGTGCAGAAATCCCCGGGGACAGTACATACTGGGAGTACCCGGTGGATACAGCCAGCAGGAACGGTTTATGGCCAATATGTTTGGCTTTCCCTACTTTAAGGAATGTCCGGATATTCATATCCCAGGCGGAAAGGGAGGATACTGGTACTGTTTTATTAACATCTGATCAGAAAAATTTCGGCATCCATGCAGATAAGCAAACAGTTTTGCAAATCCGCAGATCACAGCTCCATACCACGAATTTCTACTACCGGGATCGTCTGAGACAGGATATCCCGGTAGTTTTTCATTTCTTCCTCGGAGCAGGCAGAGAATCCCGGTATCAGAACTCCATCGGAATCCCGGTAAGCCTGGAGATAATAAGCTTTTGCACCGCTTAACCACCGGCTGATCTCCTGAAAATCTTTTTCGGAATGAAGTTCCCTCACAACTGTTGTACGAAATTCATAATCAAGGTGTCCGTCCAGCAGCCATCCGGCAGTTTCCCGGATCCCATCCAGATCAGCATGTACACCGGTAAGCACATGATAGTTGGAAGGACAGGCCTTGATATCCATGGCAACCTTGTTGATCAGGTCAGCTGCTGCGAGATTTTTTACCACGGAGGGGCGGGAACCGTTGGTATCGAGCTTCACATCATAGCCCAGTTCCCTGATCCTGCTGAGAAATTCCGGCAGCTCCGGTGCAAGTGTGGGTTCACCGCCGGAAATACAGACGCCATCGAGAATCCCCTTTCTTTTTTTTAGAAAAGCCAGGATTTCCTCCTGGGAATATTCAGGCTGGGTGTCAGGCTCTACGACAAGAGCTCCATTCTGGCAGAATGGGCAGCGGAAGTTGCAGCCGCCTAAGAATATGGTACAGGCTACCCTTCCCGGATAATCCAGCAGGGTTGTTTTGTTAAATCCACATATTTTCATAGGAAAATCCCCTTGTTTCTCTTATTTATGATACTACAAGCATACTCTCCCCCGAAAAAAGCTGCAAGCCTTTTTAACCGAATCAAGTAAGTTTCCTGCGGAGCTGCGAAAAGCAGTAAGCAGAGATGGGGACTTGCTCATGGAAGAAAAAAACATATAATTTATGGGCTACACCTCTTGGGGCTGCATTGACCTTGTCAGTGCATCTACAGCAGAGCTGAAAAACGCTACGGCTACATCTACGTGGACCGCAACAACGATGGAACAGGTACACTGAACCGTTATAAGAAAAAATCCTTCTATTGGTATAAAGATGTGATCGCTACCAATGGTGAGTCACTTCACAAATAATCTGGCTGCTTGACTTTCCGGAAAAAAAGCAGATATAATGCATTCATTGACGCAGACAATGGAGTTCGCGAGAGCTTCCGTTGTCTGCGTTTTTCTGTTATACAATAAGAAAACGCTGCAGAAATTAGTGTGGAAATTTCTGTGGCGTTTTTTGTGTTGCAAATATCTGTTTTGCAGCAGATTGACATGAAATACCGGAAAAGCTATAATCGAACGGACAGAAGGCTGAGAACAGTCTTAGTTTGAACAGATAGAATCCCGGAGCTTTTTCCGGAATGTGAAGTTACAGGAGGAGTAAAAACGTGACAGATCAGGAACGTTTTATGAAAGAGGCAATCCGCCAGGCAAAAAAGGCCCGTGCATTGGAGGAAGTGCCGATCGGCTGCGTGATCGTGCATGAGGGAAAGATCATAGCCAGAGGCTACAATCGTCGCAATACAGATAAAAATACCTTATCCCATGCAGAGCTTAATGCTATCCGAAGGGCAAGTAAAAAGCTGGGAGACTGGCGTCTGGAGGGATGCACCATGTATGTAACGCTGGAGCCTTGTCAGATGTGTTCCGGTGCACTGGTACAGTCCAGGATCGATGAGGTGGTGATCGGCTGTATGAACCCGAAAGCAGGCTGTGCCGGATCTGTGATGAATCTTCTTCAGATCGAAGGCTTTAATCATCAGGTAAAGATCACAGAAGGGGTATTGGAAGAGGAATGCTCCGAAATGCTTTCCACATTTTTCAGGGAACTGCGGGAGAAAAAGAAGCAGGCAAAAATCCTGAAGAAGCAGGAAGCAGAGCGCCTTGCCGGGCAGACACAGTCAGAGAGAGCGGAACAGAACGAAAAGTCCCGGGAGATTTACTCTTGACAGAATCCTGTGAAAATATCAAAATAAAATCATAAATGGATTTCACTATTACAGACAGAAAATCCATTCAGGTCAAACGAAAGTCGTTGATACAGGAACGACAGAAAATGGAGGAACAAAAAATGGAACTTGAAGCTTTAAGAAAAGACATGGTAGCAGCAATGAAGGCCAAAGATAAGGTAACAAAGGAAGCAGTTTCCGCACTGATCGCAGCAGTAAAAAAAGCTGCCATTGATGAGGGATGCCGTGATGACATCAAAGGAGAGCTTGTAGACAAAGTTATCCTGAAAGAGCTGAAAACAGCAAAAGAGCAGATCGACACCTGCCCTGCAGAACGTACAGATCTGAAAGAGGAGTATCAGGCAAGATATGATATCATTGCGAAATATGCTCCGAAGCAGATGGATGAAGCAGAGATCAAGGCTTATATCGAGGAGAAATTTGCAGATGTTCTGGAAACAGGAAATAAAGGCCAGATCATGAAGGCAGTTATGGGAGATCTGAAGGGAAAGGCAGACGGCAAGCTGATCAATCAGGTAGTTGCCGGATATTGTAAATAAAATAATAGTACAAAAAATCCCGCCGGATCAGTCATAAATGACGGACCCGGCGGGAATGCTGTTTATATAGAGATCATATATTATAACCTTTTTTACGCGCGCCGCACCTCGGAATGGTCTCACAGACGTTACCTTTACAGTTAACTCAGCCCAGGCACCCTCACGGCACACAAGAGCTTCTGCTTAGTGCTGCTGCATTCCTGCCCTGACACGGTTCACAGATTCCTGTTGCGTAAGACCCAGACGTCAACGCCACTTATAAAGGGCTGCTCTGCAAGATACAAGCCTCAGATTGGCATCACCCCTGCTGTAGCGGATTGCAGGTACAGGGCACCGCTATCTCCCCGGCTGCGCGGAATTTAATTATAGACGCTGAAGCCGGATTTGTCAAGGTACAGACCGAAATAAATCAGTTCATATTAAGTGTACAGTACTGTACCGCCCCGTTTTTGGTGTTGCGAAGGGTGAAGCTGATATAGGCGGACTGCTTCGCGGAAAGGTTTCCGATACGGAGCGTGGAAGAAGAAGCCCCGCTGTTAGGAGCGTTGTAATTGGTACTATACTGTGTATGGGTCCGGTTGTTGTTGAAAGAAACGCCTGTGATCTTCCAGCCATTTGCAGCGGTGCATTTCATGACAGCATTCTTCTGTGCCTTGTTGGCGTAACGAAAGGCGTTATGACCGGAGCTTTTGAATTTTCCGGCAAGATTGCCTTTTACACCTGTGATGGAGACGGATTTCAACGGGTTGACATAACGAAGCACCTTGATGGTGGAAGAATAGGTTTTGTTTCCGACCTTGAAGGAAATCTTTCCGGTTCCGGGCTTTTTAACGGCAAAACCGATATTGTAGAAATGATCGGAGTGAGTGTACGGTTTTGCACCCTTGCGGAAAGCCTCCGTGGTACTTTTGAAGCTGCTGGAACCGAAGGAGTCCAGTGCGATCACAGAACCGCCGCTGACCACTTTAACATTGGATTTGAGAATGTTCTGTTTAGCAGGAATATTGCTGATCGAGATCTCATCGTATCCCAAGTCCTTTCCGGATGTGGGCATATAAACGATCCGGGTTTTGGAATAATTGATCGCTGCACTGGCGGCGAGAGGAGTCATGGCGCATACCATGGCTGCGGCTAATAAAGCGCAGGATAGTTTTTTGAGGATTTTTTTCATAGGACGCTCCTTTCTAGATGAAAATTTTCTGTAAACATACGAAAGTTACTGATAATTTTATTTTACGATGAGATACAGGTAAAGTCAATCAATACACTCGCTGTTTTCGTGCTTTTTTGGCTATTGTACACTGCCTGAAAATGCTTTATAATATTATATTGTGTAAAACTCTGTGAAAAGAGAGGATACAGTAGTTGTTCTGCAGAAATACGTCAGGTGGAATATCTGTCTTATATGCAGACAGCAACAAATAAAATGTGCACATAAGAGGGCACAGAATGGAGGACGCTATGATTAAAAGAATCGGTCTGCTGACAAGCGGTGGTGACTGTCAGGCACTGAACGCAACCATGAGAGGCGTTGTAAAGGGTCTGAGCAACAGCGTTGAGAACCTTGAGGTTTATGGATTTGATGACGGATATAAGGGACTGATCTACGGGAAATACCGTATGCTTACAGCCAGGGACTTTTCCGGAATCCTGACTCAGGGCGGAACTATTCTCGGAACATCCAGACAGCCATTCAAACTGATGCGGGTTCCGGATGAGAAGGGACTGGACAAGGTTGAGGCCATGAAACAGACTTACTATAAGCTCTGTCTTGACTGTCTTGTGATCCTCGGCGGAAACGGAACGCAGAAAACCGCCAATCTTCTCCGCGAGGAAGGCCTGAATATCATCCATCTTCCGAAGACCATTGATAATGATATCTGGGGTACAGATATGACCTTTGGCTTCCAGAGCGCTCTGGAGATCGCAACAAATGCCATTGACTGCATCCATACAACAGCTGCATCTCATGGACGTGTATTTATTGTTGAGATCATGGGACATAAGGTCGGAAGCCTTACACTGAATGCCGGTGTTGCAGGCGGAGCAGATGTGATCCTGATCCCGGAGATCCCATACGATATCAATAAGGTTGTAGAAGCCATCCAGAAGCGTAACAAGGCAGGCAAGCGTTTTACCATTCTTGCAGTAGCTGAGGGAGCTATCTCAAAAGAAGATGCAGAGCTTCCGAAGAAAAAATACAAAGAAAAGCTTGCGGAAAGAGCGAAGAAATATCCGTCTGTATCCTATGAGATCGCAGACCAGATCCAGCAGGTGACCGGAAGTGAGGTACGTATCACAGTTCCGGGACATATGCAGCGAGGCGGAGAGCCATGTGCATATGACCGCGTTCTTTCCACAAGGATCGGTGCCGGTGCAGCGCAGGCGATCATGGATGAGGAATACGGTGTTATGATCGGTGTCATCAACGGCAAGATCAAGAGGGTTCCTCTTGCTGAATGCGCAGGCAAGCTGAAGATGGTATCTCCAAAGGATCAGCTTGTAAAAGCAGCCAAACAGATCGGAATCAGTTTTGGCGATTAATGAATTATGAGTCATCTGGCCGCCGCGGGAGTCTTTCCGCGGCGACTGTGGCGAAGAGAAGGAGAGTTTTATGAGTTATACTGCTCTTTACCGTAAATTTCGTCCCGACAATTTTGACGATGTAAAAGGACAGGATCATATTGTGACAACACTGACCAACCAGATCAAGGCGAACCGTATCGGACACGCATACCTGTTCTGCGGAACGCGTGGTACCGGAAAAACTACGGTTGCAAAGATCCTGGCGAAGGCAGTAAACTGTGAACATCCTGTAAATGGCAGCCCCTGCAATGAATGTGCCATGTGCAAGGCCATTCAGGCGGGAACTGCCATGAATGTGATCGAAATCGATGCAGCCTCCAACAACGGTGTTGATAACATCCGTGAGATCCGTGAGGAAGTGGCTTATCGTCCAACAGAGGGTAAATACAAGGTTTATATCATCGATGAGGTGCATATGCTCTCAACAGGTGCATTTAATGCTCTTCTGAAAACATTGGAGGAGCCGCCTTCTTATGTTATTTTTATCCTGGCGACTACAGAGGCCCACAAGATACCGATCACAATACTGTCCAGATGTCAGCGCTATGACTTTCACCGGATATCCATTGATACTATTGCTGCCAGACTTTCCGAGCTTCTGACAGCAGAAGGGGTGGAAGCAGAGGAGAAGGCTGTACGCTATGTGGCAAAAAAAGGCGACGGGTCCATGCGAGATGCCCTGAGTCTTCTGGATCAGTGTATTTCCTTTTATCTGGGACAGGTGCTTACTTATGATAAAGTCCTGGATGTTCTGGGAGCTGTGGATACAGAGGTATTCAGCAGGCTTCTCCGAAAGGTTCTTTCCGGCGATGTGACAGGTTCCATCCATGTGCTGGAGGACCTGATCACAGGCGGCCGGGAGCTGGGACAGTTTGTATCAGATTTTACCTGGTATATGCGAAATCTTCTGCTTGTGAAGACTTCCGAAAATCCGGAGGAAGCCATTGATGTTTCTTCTGAGAATCTGAAGCTTCTGAAGGAAGAGAGCGGGATGACAGATGTGGAGACGCTGATGCGTTACATTCGTATTTTTTCCGATCTGTCCAATCAGATCCGTTTTGCAAGCCAGAAGCGTGTATTGGTGGAAATCGCACTGATCAAGCTGTGCAGACCGGCCATGGAGACAAATCTGGACTCTGTTCTTGACAGGCTTCGTGTCCTGGAAAAGCAGATGGAGGAACGGCCTGTGCAGCAGGTGATCGTTCGGGAGAGCGAGGCCGGTGGAGCCGGGGAACCGGGGGCGGCAGTGACCGGTACAGCAACGATACAGCAGCAGAAACCACAGAAGGCAGCTCCTGAGGATCTTCAGAAGATCGTGGCAGGCTGGCGTGCCATCGTGGGTCAGACTACCGGACTTTTCAAACAGTCCTTGCAGCGTGCAGTCCCCAAGTATAACGGAGAAACAGGAGATCCCATCCTTTATGTGGAATTCCAGGATTTTCTGGGGATGAATTATGTAGACAATCCGGAGGCGAAGAAAGAGCTTCAGGACATTATTGCTGCCCGGACAGGCAAAAGCGTGGAGATACATATGCTGGTAGCCAACAAACATCAGCACACCAATCTCGCGCAGATCACAGTAGACGATGCACTTCGGGAGAATATCCACATGGATATCGTAGTGGAAGAAGACCCGGATGAGGAGTCATAAATCCGTAAACAAAAAACAGGAGGAAAGTATTATGGCAAAAAGAGGTGGATTTCCTGGCATGGGTATGCCGGGAAACATGAATAATCTTATGAAACAGGCGCAGAAAATGCAGCGTCAGATGGAAGAAAACCAGAAAGCTCTTGAGGAAAAAGAGTTTACAGCAACAGTAGGCGGCGGAGCTGTTTCCGTTACAGTTTCCGGTAAACGTGAAATAACAAAGGTCACACTTTCCGAGGAAGCGGTAGATCCGGATGATATCGAGATGCTTGAGGACATGATCGCGGCAGCAACAAATGAGGCGCTCCGTCAGGTTGAGTCCGAGTCAGCAGCAGTGATGTCCAAACTCACAGGCGGCCTTGGCGGTCTTGGCGGAGGTCTTCCTTTCTGATGGAATATTACAGCAGCCATATCAATAAACTTATTGAGCAGCTTTCCCATCTTCCGGGGATCGGAGCCAAATCTGCCCAGCGTCTTGCATTTCATATCATGAATATGCCGAAGGACCAGGTGGAGCAGCTGACCGCCTCCATTACCGATGCAAGGCAGAATGTTCAGTACTGTAAGTGCTGTTACACGCTGACAGATCAGGAGCTTTGTCCGATCTGCGCCAATCCCAAAAGGGATCACAGCACGATCATGGTGGTTGAGAATACTAGGGATCTGGCAGCATATGAGAAAACAGGTAAATTTGACGGTGTATATCATGTACTTCATGGTGCGATCTCCCCGATGCTTGGGATCGGGCCGGATGATATCAAACTGAAGGAACTGATGAAGCGCCTTCAAGGGGATGTAAAGGAAGTTATTGTGGCAACCAATTCCAGTCTTGAAGGCGAAACGACAGCTATGTACATCAGTAAGCTGATCAAACCGACCGGGATCAAAGTAAGCCGTATCGCCAGCGGAGTTCCGGTGGGCGGTGATCTGGAGTATATTGATGAGGTGACACTTCTCCGGGCACTGGAAGGAAGAGTGGAACTATAACCGGATCAGGTGAAAAATTCCCTGAGGGATTGCAAAAAGTGATAAGCAGCCAGGAAATTTCCCCAGGTTATAAAGGAGGTGAGACTGGTGGCAAAAAAGAAAGCAACCTCATCGGATGTGGCAGCACGCGCAGGAGTTTCCCAGGCAACGGTATCCATGGTGCTGAACCGGAAATATAATGTTTCTTTTTCGAGAGAAACTGTGGAGCGGGTGGAGCAGGCGGCCAGAGAGCTTGGCTATGAGCTTCCCGGACGTCGGAAACACAAAGCTGACAGAAAAGAAAAGCTGATCGTTGTTTTCTGCCCCACACTCACCAGTCCCTATTATGTACTGCTGCTTCAGGGGATCGAGGCTGTGGCCAATGAGCAGGGATATGGGGTATTTATCTGCAACACCCAGCGTGATGCGGGGTTGGAAGAAAAATATCTCCGTATGATGCAGACCATGCGGCCGGCAGGGATCATCTATACCTGCAATCCTCATCCGGATTTCCAGCATCAGGTAGAAAAGATTGCAAAAGAAACACCGCTGGTCATCATCAGCAACAAGGAAAAAACAACCACGGTAGATGCTATCAATCAGGACAACACAGTGGTAGGAAGGCTGATGGCCAGACATCTTCTTGATCTGGGGCACACGGATGTGGCATTTATCACGCCGCCACTTACCAGACGGCAGTGGCAGCGCTCCAAGCGTGTGGAGGGTTTTGTCCGCGAGTTTGAAAAAGAGGGAAAAAAGGATCATGTGCTCATCAAGGCGGCAGATGAGTCCAATGACAGAAAGATCCCGCGGATGGATTCCGAGTATGCCATGGGCTACGAGCTGACCATGGAGCTTCTCCAGGAAGGACAGAAATTTACGGCTATCGCAGGACAGAATGACATGATGGCCATAGGCGCCATTGATGCGCTGCATGAAATGAGGATACACGTTCCGAAGGATGTTTCTGTCATAGGGTGCGACAATATTTTTTATTCCGGCATCCGCAGGATCTCCCTGACAACCATTGATCATTTTGTTGCGCTGAAGGGAAGAGATGCCTGTGACATCATCATCCGTAAGATCGACATGAATGATAAATTTTACCTGGATGAAAGACCTGCCAGCCTGTATAATATCGAATATACCCCGAAGCTGATCAAGCGCCGCACGACGGGGTATGCAAGACTGGACAGAAACCAGTCTGATGAACAGAAAAATAAATAATGGCGCAAAAATTATTAATAATAATATATAGAGAGAGTTTCCATGACACATTTGAATAGAAACCTTGTTAGCTACGATAATTACGGCGATATTCGAATTGAGGAAAATGGAAAGAAGCTGTTTTGGGTGAAAAAATTGACAGGCACTATTAATAAAATGTTATTTTATTAATAAAAGATTTATTAATAAAAAGCAGGTGCCTTGACCCCCGCAATGAGTTTGTTATAATGGAATCATCAAGAAAAAGAACGAACGTAAACAGGAGGAAAAAACAATGAAATTTTTTATCGACACAGCTAAAGTAGAGGATATCAGAGAAGCAAATGACATGGGAGTTATCTGTGGAGTTACAACAAACCCGTCTCTGATCGCCAAAGAAGGAAGAGACTTCAACGAGGTGATCAAAGAGATCACAACGATCGTTGACGGACCGATCAGCGGTGAGGTTAAAGCTACCACAACAGATGCTGAGGGAATGATCCGTGAGGGACGTGAGATCGCAGCGATCCATCCGAACATGGTTGTTAAGATTCCTATGACAACAGAGGGACTGAAGGCAGTTAAGGTTCTTTCCTCTGAGGGGATCAAGACAAACGTTACTCTGATCTTTTCTGCTAACCAGGCACTTCTTGCAGCAAGAGCAGGTGCTACATATGTATCTCCGTTCCTTGGAAGACTGGATGACATCTCCACAGATGGCGTTGAGCTGATCCAGCAGATCGCTGAGATGTTTGCAGTTGCAGATATCCCGACAGAGATCATCGCAGCAAGCGTTCGTCATCCAATGCATGTAACTGCATGTGCACTTGCAGGCGCAGATATCGCTACGGTACCGTTCAAGGTAATTGAGCAGATGACACATCATCCGCTGACAGATGCAGGTATCGCTAAATTTCAGGCTGATTACAAGGCAGTATTCGGTGAGTGATCGAAACCTCTTTTATATACAAATTCCCTGTGAACAGCAGGGCACTAAAAAGGAGACATTTATAACATGGATAAGTTAGAACTTCAGAAAGTTGCCAACGAAGTCCGCAAGGATATCGTAACAGCAGTCCATGCAGCAAAGGCCGGCCATCCGGGCGGATCCCTTTCTGCAGCAGACGTGTTCACCTATTTATATTTTGAAGAGATGAACATCGATCCGAAGGATCCTAAAAAGGCAGACCGTGACCGCTTTGTCCTTTCTAAAGGACATACAGCACCGGGACTCTATTCTGTACTTGCAGAGAGAGGATATTTTCCAAAAGAGGATCTGAAAACACTTCGTCATCTGGGCTCCTATCTTCAGGGACATCCGGATATGAAGCATATTCCGGGCGTTGATATGTCCAGTGGTTCTCTTGGTCAGGGAATCTCTGCAGCAGCAGGTATGGCTCTTTCTGCCAAACTCAGTAATGATGACTATCGAGTATATACATTGCTGGGTGATGGTGAGATCGAGGAGGGCCAGGTGTGGGAGGCAGCTATGTTCGCAGGCTTCCGTAAACTGGACAACCTGGTTGTGATCGTAGATAACAATGGACTTCAGATCGATGGTGACATTGCAGATGTATGCTCCCCGTATCCGATCGACAAGAAATTCGAAGCTTTCAATTTCCATGTGATCAATGTTGCGGACGGCAACGATATGGATCAGCTGAAGGCTGCTTTTGATGAGGCAAGAGCTACAAAGGGTATGCCGACAGCTATCATCATGAAAACAGTAAAAGGTAAAGGCGTTTCCTACATGGAGAACGCAGTAGGCTGGCACGGAAAAGCTCCGAATGACGAGCAGTATGCACAGGCAATGGAAGATCTGGAGAAGGTAGGTGAAGCATTATGTCAGAAGTAAAGAAAATCGCAACGAGAGCAAGCTACGGCAGTGCCCTCATAGAACTAGGAAAAAAACACGAGGATCTTATCGTTCTTGACGCTGACCTTGCTGCAGCTACACAGACAGGTATGTTTAAAAAAGAATTCCCGGAGCGTCACATTGACTGCGGTATCGCAGAGTGCAACATGATGGGTATTGCAGCAGGAATCGCTTCCACAGGTAAGGTTCCCTTTGCAAGTACTTTTGCAATGTTTGCAGCAGGACGTGCTTATGAGCAGGTTCGTAACTCCATCGGATATCCGAAGCTGAATGTAAAGATCGGAGCAACTCACGGCGGTATTTCTGTAGGTGAAGACGGCGCCACACATCAGTGCCTGGAGGATTTTGCCCTGATGAGAGTGATTCCGGGCATGGTCGTTGCAAGTCCTTCTGATGATATCGAAGCAAAAGCTATGGTTGCTGCTGCTTACGAGCATCAGGGACCGGTATACATGAGATTCGGACGTCTTGCTGTTCCGGTTATCAATGACAGACCGGATTATAAATTTGAGCTTGGTAAGGGCATCGTTCTCCGCGAGGGAAAAGATCTTACCATCATCGCAAACGGACTTTGCGTTGCACCGGCTCTTGAAGCAGCTGAGAAGCTTGCAGCAGACGGAATCGATGCAAAAGTGATCAATATCCATACCATCAAGCCTCTGGATGAGGACCTTGTTGTTGCAGCTGCCAAAGAAACCGGCAAGGTTGTAACTGTTGAGGAGCATTCCATCATCGGCGGTCTTGGCGGAGCTGTATGCGAGTGCCTGGCTGAGAAGGCACCGGTACCGGTTAAACGTATCGGAATCCATGATGTATTCGGTGAGTCCGGTCCGGCATTAGAGCTTCTTCATAAATACGGTCTCGATGCAGAGGGTATCTATAAGCAGATCAAGGAGTTCGCATAATCAAGATCAACAGGGGATAAGTCTGTTTCTGCAGGAAGTATCTTAAGGATCCCGCAGGCGATCACATCTGCAAGTGCTACCACGGTGGAGAGCCGGGTAGTCTGCAGGGTAAGCTGCTCCATGATTCCGGCAGTATTTACAATGCCGGTGATATGGATGTCCCCTACAGGTGGAAGATCTTTCTGAACACCAGCACCTGGGTAAAGTGCACCATTTCCAATGGTCACATAGCCCAGGTGTTTTTTTTGTCCAAGAGAAGCATCTATGGCGATCACAAGGGCGTGTGGATGAAGCCTTGTGATAAGCGATGAAGTTTTTTCTAGGTTCAGGGCATGGACCGGGCAGGAAAGAGTGCCGTAGACAAAAATATGTCCGGTTTCATGAGGATGAAGAAGGTGTCCGATATATGGGCCTAAACAATCTCCGGTAACACGATCACTGCCAATGCATAAAAACACGATCTCGGTCCATTTTTTAGGACAGTGAAGAATGCATTTTTTCAGAAGATAAGCAATCTCGCCGGATGAACCGTTTTTTTCGGCATCAATGTAAAAAGCCATGAGAAACCTCGATTCTTTTTTCACTCTATCATATCCTGAAAAAAGGAAAAATATGCATGGTGCGGAATCTGTCGCTAAATTCTGTGGACAGACTCTTACATTCTGCTAAAATCCGCATTTTTACTGTGCTATGCTTGGACAGAAGGAGTGATATGAGATGATAGAAGTCATTTATAAGGAGGACACAACAGAACAGGAAACCGCACAGGAATCGTTTTCCATGCCTAGAAATGTAAGGCAGATCGGGCTGGCGAACGGAGATTACAGGATTTATATAGAAGATTATGTATACACATTTCTCTGCAGCCTGGCAGAAGATGAAAAGCCGGAAGGCCAGGGAAGTGTGGCGGTACTTACAGGTGAAATTCAATGGACTGCAGATATGACCTGTATTTTTATAAAAGGTGCCATTGCAGCAGACGGCATGGAGGCTGCGGCAGAACATATTGACTTTTCGGAAAAACTCTGGCAGAAACTGCAGGAGGATAAGGATCAGTATTTTCCGGAGCAGGAGATCGTGGGATGGTTTTTTGCACAGCCTCAGATAGCAATGGAGATCACGGAGCTTTTTGTGAAAGTACATCTCAGACATTTCGGAGGGGAAAAGATCCTGATGCTGATGGATCCTGGAGAACGGGAGGATGCCTTTTTCCGTTATGATGGCGGCATGATGGCAAAACTGAGCGGGTATTATATTTATTATGAGAAAAATTCTCAGATGCAGACGTATATGATTGAACGCAGCCAGAAAGAGGGCGGAGAAGCATCCGAGAAAGTGGAGGACAGGGCTGTCAGAAATTTCAGAAAGATCATAGATAGTAAAAATCCGGAGGAACAGGGAGAAGAGAAAACTTCTGTTTTTTCTTATGCGGCTACGGTGTGTCTGGCATTGGCAGTTCTTGTGGCTGGAGTGGGCTTTTATCGGAATCAGCAGGAAAAAACAGAGGTTCCGGAAGATTATCGCGCTGCTTCTGCTTCGGTGGTGCAGATGACACCTGCAGTAACAGAACCGGTGCAGAGTGTATCGATTTCGCCAAAGGCGGTGCAGACGCAGAAACCGGTGCAGACACAAAAACCGGTGCAGACACAAAAACCGGTACAGACGCAGGAAGCTGTGCGGGGAACTCCGGTCCCGACGGAAACCACGCAGAAAAGAGAAAAAATCTCAATAACACCGGAACCTCGAAGTTCAAAAAAACAGTCTGTTTCAGAAGCAACGCAAAAAAAAGATAATAAAACAGAAGAGAAAAAAACAGAAGAGACTTCAGTGGCTGCAGGAAATCCTGGAGAAACTTATGTGATCCGCCCGGGAGACACCTTGTATCAGATCAGTCTCAACCGCTATGGTACTGTAGCGGCGATGGAGCAGATCTGTGCATTAAACGGAATTTCTGCCAATGAGATCATTTATCCCGGGCAGGTAATTGTACTACCCTGATGGAGTGTGCTATAATAACTGGAAAACCAATTACAAAATAAAATACTTAAGGTAAGGGATACGGTTGTGAATATCATAAAAAAAATACAGAAAAAACAAAAGCGTAAAAAGCTGATGAGGCAAAAAGCCAGGCTTGCACAGGAACAGGCTGCGCAGGAAGGCGCTTACTACAGGAGAACTTCTCATTGCCGAAGGATTTCAAGAAAGGGAAAAAAGGTGATCACAGCGGCAGTGATCGCTGCTGCAGTCTGCCTGGTTTTTCTCTATGCAGAAAAAAGAAGCTATCACAGCTATAAAGTATTAAATACAAGCGAACAGGAAGATGTTGTGTCCACACAGTATGTGGACATGGATGGAGATATCCTGAGATACAGTCCGGATGGAGTATCTGTTGTGGACAACAGCATGAATACGATCTGGAATGAAACCTATACAATGCAGAATCCTATTGCAGATGTGAATGGAAGCAGGGCGGTTGTTGCAGACAGCGAGGGAACATTGCTTTATATCTGCGACAAAAAAGGTGTGACCGGAACTGTAACAACATCTTATGCTATTGTAAAAGTGCGGATCGCATCGAATGGAATGGTTGCAGTGATCCTGGACAATGATGATAATACCTGGATCAATTTTTATAATCCGGATGGCAGTCTGGTCGCGGAAAATCTGACTAAGATCGATGATCCGGGATATCCCATGGATGTAGCAGTGTCTGATAACGGAGTGATGATGGTAACATTCCAGTATGTTGATGGAAGCAAGACTACCAGCTATGTGGCATTTTATAATTATGGGGATGTAGGGCAGAATGAGGATGATCGGATCGTAAGTGGTTATACCTATGAGAATGTAGTGATCCCGCAGGTGGAATGTATCAGTGACAGTAAGTATATTGCTTTGCGAGATGATGGATTTTCTACTTACCAGGGAAGCCAGATTCCCAAAGAAAGCAAAACAGTCAATGTAAAACAGGAGATCGTAAGTACATTTTTCAGTGATGACAGGATTGGCCTGGTATTTAAAAACAATAATAAAGATGATCTGTATACAATGGAAGTCTATAGTATGAGCGGACAGCTGAAATTCCGTAAAAATTTCAATATTCCATATACGACTATAAAAATGAGCGGAGATAATATCATCATGTATAACAGCTCGCAGATCTGCGTGATGAACAACCGTGGCGTACAGAAATATGCCGGAAATGTAGATGGAACGATCCGGGATTTCTTTAAGATCGGATGGAATAAATATCTTATGGTACTGGATACAGGCGTCAGCACCATAAAATTCAGTTAAGGGGGCAGATATGAACTGGACATGGCTTGGACTGGCTGTGCTGGTCCTGCTTGCCTTTTCCATGGTGGATGGATACAGGCATGGCTTTGTAAAAGAAGTAGTATCTGCATTGCTTGTTCTGATCTCCGTTGCTCTGGTATGGCTGATCAATCCTTATGTGAATCAGTTCATACGTGAGAATACGTCTGTTTATGAAAAAATCCAGACTGCCAGCGGATCATTTGTGGATTCTCTGGCAGATGGAAAAGAAACCATGGATGAGGAGGAACAGAAGGCGTTGATCAGCAGTATGGATATTCCGGATCTCCTCCAGAAGGGGATAACAGAAAATAATACGGCATTGGTGTATCAATATCTGGCGGTTAATACATTTGCAGGGTATATTTCCGGATATCTGGCCAATGTAGCAGTGAACTGTCTTTCTTTTTTGGTATCATACATACTTTCCTCAATCCTGATCCATGTGCTGGCGTATGCCATGGATCTCCTGGCAAGATTGCCGGTCATTCGTGGGATCAACAAAATAGCCGGCGCCGTAGTAGGAGGCATGAAGTGTATTGTTTTTGTATGGGTCGGAATGCTGGTACTTACGATTTTATGCAACACGGAAATAGGGCAAAAGGGTCTGGGACTGATCCGGGGTGATACAGTACTGGATTTTCTTTATGATAAAAATATTTTTATCCGTATTTTTACAGGAATATTTTATGGTGGGTAAAAGAAACCGCATTTTGCAGACGAAAAAGCACCAGGATACAGGTGGTGACCATGTCTGTGAAATGCGGTTTTTGGCGAAAAAATACGTTTTTCAGAAAAAAATGAAATTTATGTAAAAAACATGTTGACAGCTAATGGAAAAAATGCTATTCTATCAGAGTTGTTAGGAACAAATTGTTTTTAAGAAACAGATAAATACATCTGATTTCAGAAAAATAAAAAAGTAGTTGACAAAAGACAGAAGATATGATAAAGTATCCAAGTCGTCAACAAAACGACAACAAAATCTTAACTCAAAAATGTTTGAAAAAAACTTAAAAAAGTGCTTGACAAACAAAAAGAGATGAGATAAAATAAACGAGCTGTCTGAGAGACAGACACAACAAACCTTGATAACTAAACAGTGAAACACATACGATTCTCGAAAATTTCTTTACATTTAAAGAACGGTTTAAACAAACCAAAAGCAGTAAAAACGAGAGATAGCCAAACGGTTGTCTTGAGTAAACGAATCAAACACTTCTTAAGCCTTTGGCTTAATCAGTGTGAGCTGCAATTAAGTTGATGCGAGCATCACTGAATTGCTAACACATTTTATCAGAGAGTTTGATCCTGGCTCAGGATGAACGCTGGCGGCGTGCTTAACACATGCAAGTCGAACGGGAAACCTTTTATTGAAGCTTCGGCAGATTTAGATTGTTTCTAGTGGCGGACGGGTGAGTAACGCGTGGGTAACCTGCCTTATACAGGGGGATAACAGTCAGAAATGACTGCTAATACCGCATAAGCGCACAGAGCTGCATGGCTCGGTGTGAAAAACTCCGGTGGTATAAGATGGACCCGCGTTGGATTAGCTAGTTGGTGAGGTAACGGCCCACCAAGGCGACGATCCATAGCCGGCCTGAGAGGGTGAACGGCCACATTGGGACTGAGACACGGCCCAGACTCCTACGGGAGGCAGCAGTGGGGAATATTGCACAATGGGGGAAACCCTGATGCAGCGACGCCGCGTGAAGGAAGAAGTATCTCGGTATGTAAACTTCTATCAGCAGGGAAGAAAATGACGGTACCTGACTAAGAAGCCCCGGCTAACTACGTGCCAGCAGCCGCGGTAATACGTAGGGGGCAAGCGTTATCCGGATTTACTGGGTGTAAAGGGAGCGTAGACGGATGGACAAGTCTGATGTGAAAGGCTGGGGCTCAACCCCGGGACTGCATTGGAAACTGCCCGTCTTGAGTGCCGGAGAGGTAAGCGGAATTCCTAGTGTAGCGGTGAAATGCGTAGATATTAGGAGGAACACCAGTGGCGAAGGCGGCTTACTGGACGGTAACTGACGTTGAGGCTCGAAAGCGTGGGGAGCAAACAGGATTAGATACCCTGGTAGTCCACGCGGTAAACGATGAATGCTAGGTGTCGGGTGACGAAGTCATTCGGTGCCGCCGCAAACGCATTAAGCATTCCACCTGGGGAGTACGTTCGCAAGAATGAAACTCAAAGGAATTGACGGGGACCCGCACAAGCGGTGGAGCATGTGGTTTAATTCGAAGCAACGCGAAGAACCTTACCAAGTCTTGACATCCCTCTGACCGACTCTTAACCGTGTCTTTCCTTCGGGACAGAGGAGACAGGTGGTGCATGGTTGTCGTCAGCTCGTGTCGTGAGATGTTGGGTTAAGTCCCGCAACGAGCGCAACCCCTATCCCCAGTAGCCAGCGGTTCGGCCGGGCACTCTGAGGAGACTGCCAGGGATAACCTGGAGGAAGGCGGGGATGACGTCAAATCATCATGCCCCTTATGATTTGGGCTACACACGTGCTACAATGGCGTAAACAAAGGGAAGCGAACCTGCGAGGGTGGGCAAATCCCAAAAATAACGTCCCAGTTCGGACTGTAGTCTGCAACCCGACTACACGAAGCTGGAATCGCTAGTAATCGCGGATCAGAATGCCGCGGTGAATACGTTCCCGGGTCTTGTACACACCGCCCGTCACACCATGGGAGTCAGTAACGCCCGAAGTCAGTGACCTAACCGCAAGGAAGGAGCTGCCGAAGGCGGGACCGATGACTGGGGTGAAGTCGTAACAAGGTAGCCGTATCGGAAGGTGCGGCTGGATCACCTCCTTTCTAAGGAAAAAGTAGAGTAATTGAAATGTGTTTTACTGTTGAGTTATCAAGGAAACTGAATAATGATATTTCTGGTAGCGATGCGCTTAGGGGACACACCCGTTCCCATCCCGAACACGACGGTTAAGACCTAAGCGGCCGATGGTACTGCACTGGAGACGGTGTGGGAGAGCAGGTGGCTGCCAGATCAAATGGGGATGTAGCTCAGTTGGGAGAGCACCTGCCTTGCAAGCAGGGGGTCGAGAGTTCGAATCTCTTCATCTCCACTGAAATCGAAAGATTTCAAGATGGGCTTATAGCTCAGCTGGTTAGAGCGCACGCCTGATAAGCGTGAGGTCGGTGGTTCGAGTCCACTTAAGCCCACTCGGGTGTTAAGTATTAAAGCCCGATATTGTACCTTGAAAACTGCATACATGAAATTTGATTAAGTTAATCAAATATCCTTAAACGCAAAGTATTAAGAAATTAATGCAAACGCAAAGATAGGAAGACATCGATTTATCTGTTATTGAACAGAGTAATCAAACACATGTCGGAAGATACGAGAGTATCGGAAGACACGAGAATCAAGAGACCGCATCACCTACGCTAGGGTGATGAAGCGAAAGGTCAAGCAATAAGGGCACAGGGCGGATGCCTTGGCACTAAGAGCCGATGAAAGACGTGATAAGCTGCGAAAAGCTTCGGGGAGGAGCAAATATCCCGTGATCCGGAGATGTCTGAATGGGGAAACCCGCATGAGCAGACCTCATGCATCCATACGCCAATCCATAACGTATGGAAGGGAACCCGGGGAACTGAAACATCTAAGTACCCGGAGGAAAAGAAAGAAACATCGATTCCGTAAGTAGCGGCGAGCGAACGCGGAGGAGCCTAAACCGGTGTGCGTGCATGCCGGGGTCATGGACTGCATTTAAGATTCAGCGAAGTTAACAGAACGGTTTTGGGAAAGCCGGCCGGAGAGGGTGAAAGCCCCGTACGTGAAAGCAGAGCTGACTGAGCAGGATCCGGAGTACCACGAGACACGAGGAACCTTGTGGGAAGTAAGGGGGACCACCCCCTAAGGCTAAATACTACTTAGTGACCGATAGCGCATAGTACTGTGAAGGAAAGGTGAAAAGGACCCCGGGAGGGGAGTGAAAGAGAACCTGAAACCCTGTGTCTACAAGCTGTGGAAGTACTTTATATGTACGACCGCGTACTTTTTGTAGAACGGTCCGGCGAGTTACGCTTACTGGCAAGGTTAAGCACTTCAGGTGTGGAGCCGTAGGGAAACCAAGTCTTAATAGGGCCAGAGTCAGTAGGAGTAGACCCGAAACCGGGTGATCTATCCATGTCCAGGTTGAAGCTGCCGTAAGAGGTAGTGGAGGACCGAACCCACATCCGTTGAAAAGGGTGGGGATGAGGTGTGGATAGGGGAGAAATTCCAATCGAACCCGGAGATAGCTGGTTCTCCTCGAAATAGCTTTAGGGCTAGCCTCGGTGTGAGTCTTGCGGAGGTAGAGCACTGAATTTCCTAGGGGGCGTCAAAGCCTACCGAAGAATATCAAACTCCGAATGCCGTGTAGATATCACCGGGAGTCAGACTGCACGAGATAAGTTGGGCGGTCAAAAGGGAAAGAGCCCAGACCTACAGTTAAGGTCCCAAAGTGCGCGTTAAGTGGAAAAGGATGTGGGATTTCGAAGACAACCAGGATGTTGGCTCAGAAGCAGCCATACATTCAAAGAGTGCGTAATAGCTCACTGGTCGAGAGGTCCTGCGCCGAAAATGTCCGGGGCTGAAACGCGCCACCGAAACTAAGGAATCTGAAAAGATTGGTAGAGGAGCATTGCATGCGGGAAGAAGCAGTACCGGAAGGAGCTGTGGACTGCATGGAAGAGAGAATGCCGGAATGAGTAGCGAGATAGAGGTGGGAATCCTCTAGGCCGAATATCCAAGGTTTCCAGGGTAAAGCTGATCTGCCCTGGGTGAGTCGGGACCTAAGGTGAGGGCGAGAGCCGTAGCCGATGGACAACAGGTTGATATTCCTGTACTGCAGTATGACAGAACTGTGGGGACACGTAAGGAGAGCGGGAGCCGGGAATGGAAAGCCCGGTACAAGCGAGGTACCAGTCACATAGGAAAATCCGTGTGGCAATGGGAAGACGTGATGTGGAGCGAAGATTAGTAGCGAAGCCCGTGAGCCATGCGTCAAGAAAAGCCGCTATCGTTCATATTGTACCCGTACCGTAAACCGACACAGGTGGATGAGGAGAGAATCCTAAGGCCGGCGGAAGAAGTATTGCCAAGGAACTCGGCAAAATGGCCCCGTAACTTAGGGAGAAGGGGTGCCTGCGAGAGCAGGCCGCAGAGAATAGGCTCAAGCAACTGTTTAGCAAAAACACAGGTCTATGCGAAACCGAAAGGTGAGGTATATGGGCTGACGCCTGCCCGGTGCTGGAAGGTTAAGAGGAGAGGTTAGACGTAAGTCGAAGCTTTGAATTTAAGCCCCAGTAAACGGCGGCCGTAACTATAACGGTCCTAAGGTAGCGAAATTCCTTGTCGGGTAAGTTCCGACCCGCACGAAAGGCGTAATGATTTGAGCGCTGTCTCGGCAATACATCCGGTGAAATTGAAGTGCCAGTGAAGATGCTGGCTACCCGCGCCAGGACGGAAAGACCCCATGGAGCTTTACTCCAGTTTGGCACTGGGGTCCGGTGTTGCATGTACAGGATAGGTGGGAGGCTGAGAAACGGTAACGTCAGTTGCCGCGGAGCCGCTGTTGGGATACCACCCTTGTGATATTGGGCTTCTAACCAGCCGCCGTAATCCGGCGGTGGGACAATGCCAGGCGGGGAGTTTGACTGGGGCGGTCGCCTCCGAAAGGGTATCGGAGGCGCCCAAAGGTTCCCTCAGAATGGACGGAAACCATTCGAAGAGTGCAAAGGCAGAAGGGAGCTTGACTGCGACACCGACGGGTGGAGCAGGTACGAAAGTAGGGCTTAGTGATCCGGTGGTATTAAGTGGGAATGCCATCGCTCAACGGATAAAAGCTACCCTGGGGATAACAGGCTTATCACTCCCAAGAGTTCACATCGACGGAGTGGTTTGGCACCTCGATGTCGGCTCATCGCATCCTGGGGCTGTAGTAGGTCCCAAGGGTTGGGCTGTTCGCCCATTAAAGCGGTACGCGAGCTGGGTTCAGAACGTCGTGAGACAGTTCGGTCCCTATCCGGCGTGGGCGTAGGATATCTGAGAGGAGCTGTCCTTAGTACGAGAGGACCGGGATGGACGGACCGCTGGTGGACCGGTTGGCTTGCCAAAGCCATGGCCGGGTAGCCAAGTCCGGAAGGGATAAACGCTGAAGGCATCTAAGCGTGAAGCCCCCCTCAAGATGAGATATCCCATTCTTAGTGAAGTAAACCCCCTTGAAGACGACGAGGTAGATAGGGCAGAGGTGGAAGTGTGGTAACACATGGAGCTGACTGTTACTAATCGGGTGAGGGCTTGACCAACCAGCCGAGGAAGCGGGCAGGATGTAACAGAAATGGGGCGGAACAAGCTTGTTTGTGGAGAACCATTTATGGTACAGACTGAACATTTGCGAAGCAAATGACATCGAACGACGGAGTCGTGAGATGACCACCGCTGGAGTATCGGTACGCAGGTTAGAATTGATTCAAAGAGTTTGATTAACGATCAACAAGCATGTATGTAGTTTTTAAGGTACAAACCTTAATTAAATATTTAAGTAATCCTCCTTAGCTCAGTCGGTAGAGCATGCGGCTGTTAACCGCAGTGTCGTTGGTTCGAGTCCAACAGGGGGAGTTTTTTTTGTTTCCTGTAAATGTAACAGTTTATGGGATTTTTTTATGCTTGATCTGTGACAGGATAAGGATGTAAAAACGTGCAGATATAAATAAGATACATTTATATCTGCACGTTTATTTTTGTAACTACAAATAGAAATATTGACTGTTAGAGATAATCAATAAATTTATAAAGCTATGACAGAGAAATTCTGGCTTATCGAATGAAATTAGTCATGATCTTTTGCTCTGTCTCCGGAGCGTCGATACCGGCCTTTTTACCGGCTTCAATACATTTTAACAGCCATGCCATGTTATTGCCTAATGTACGCATGATCTGGAGGCCTTCAGCGTCTTTTCTGACGTCATCCGGGGTATTGCCGTGAACCATTGTCCAGTAGTTTCCGGACACGACAGGCATCTGATGATAGGTAAAGTATTTGATCAGAACATCCAGAGTAGCAGTAGTACCGGCACGTCTTGCGGAAGCAACAGCTGCGGCAGGCTTGTGGATCATATCCTTTCCGGCCTTGGAAGCGAATTTATCCATGAATTCGATGATCTGTCCGGAAGGAGAAGCCCAGTAAACCGGAGAACCAACAATAAGGGCGTCAGCCTCTTTCATAATGGCAGCTGCGGCAGCAACGTTTTCCTGAGAAGGATCCCCGGCCTGGAAGATTTCTGCCTCCACACCGTTCTTCTTTAAGGTTTTTGCGATCTCTGTAAGAGCTGTATAAGTGCAGCCTTCTTTGCGAGGACTGCCGTTGAGTAATAAAACTTTCATTATTGTCATCCTTTCATATGATTTTTTAAGTCATCATACTTTCAATTATATACAGAGAAAAAATAATGTCAATGTTTGAAAAAAACAGAAAAAATTTTTCCGGGTAGGGTTTGAGAAAGAAAATACAAACCCTTGGAAAGCCCATTTTATAAGGCTTTTCGGCCTGTTTTCCGGCTTTGTAAAAAAAATTGAAATTTTTCAAAAAAAAGCTTGCAATTATAAAAAAGGTATGGTATTATTTAACTCGTCGCTGAGGGAAATACAAAACAGCGAAACATAAAAAAGAAATATGGCTCCATGGTCAAGCGGTTAAGACACCGCCCTTTCACGGCGGTAACAGGGGTTCAAATCCCCTTGGAGTCACTTAAAACTAAACTGGATATTCATTGACTCGATTCAACATTTGGTGTTTAATACGCCGATGTGGCTCAATTGGCAGAGCAGCTGATTTGTAATCAGCAGGTTATCGGTTCGAGTCCGATCATCGGCTTTTTGGACCTTTAGCTCAGTTGGTTAGAGCAACCGGCTCATAACCGGTCGGTCCTGGGTTCGAGTCCCCGAAGGTCCATTTTAAAAGTTTTATATTTTGTATGGCCCAGTGGCTCAGTTGGTTAGAGCGCCGCCCTGTCACGGCGGAGGTCGAGAGTTCGAGTCTCTTCTGGGTCGTTCATATTTGGGGTCTTAGCTCAGCTGGGAGAGCATCTGCCTTACAAGCAGAGGGTCATAGGTTCGAGCCCTATAGGCCCCATTTTTGAACAAATTAATTGAATATGCGGGTATGGTGGAATAGGCAGACACAAGAGACTTAAAATCTCTCGGGGGCAACTCCGTGCCGGTTCAAGTCCGGCTACCCGCAGTATCAGTAAGATTCCTTTTTAGGGATCTTTTTTTGTATCATAAAATTTATTGATGAAAACGGGAAAATATTCCTAGCTTATTGGTAGGGATATTGACAAGGCTATTTTCCCATGATAGAATCCTGACAGTTGTAAAACAAATCGGACAGATATAAAAAATATATCCGTTGTCAGTATAAATATACATGGAAAGAATATAAGGAGAAGTCAGAAAATGCTGAATCAGTTTTCAAGAACAGAATTATTAATCGGAAAAGAAGGAATGGAAAAGCTGAAAAATTCCAGAGTTGCAGTATTCGGAATTGGCGGTGTTGGCGGATATACGGTGGAAGCACTGGTCAGAAGTGGCGTAGGTACCCTGGATCTCATTGATGATGATAAAGTATGCCTCACCAATATCAATCGCCAGATTTACGCAACAAGAAAGACCGTAGGAAAATATAAAGTTGACGTGGCCAGAGAACGTATTCTTGAAATTAATCCGGATGCAGTTGTAAATATCCACAAAACATTTTATGTGCCGGAGACAGCGGATTCCTTTGATTTTTCCCAGTATGATTATGTAGTCGATGCGATCGACACTGTAACCGGAAAGCTGATGCTCGTAGAGCAGGCAAAGGCTTCAAGAACACCGATCATCAGCTCTATGGGGGCCGGAAATAAGATGGATCCAACAGGTTTTATAGTGACAGATATTTATAAAACGTCCGTCTGTCCCCTTGCAAAGGTCATGCGCCGTGAACTGAAAAAAAGAGGAATCAAAAAACTGAAGGTGGTTTACTCACAGGAGAAGCCAATGACTCCAATTGATGATATGGCGATCAGCTGCAAGTCTCATTGCATCTGTCCTCCGGGAACAGAAAGAAAATGTACTCAGAGACGTCAGGTACCGGGAAGTAATGCCTTTGTGCCTTCCGTAGTGGGACTGATCATTGCCGGTGAGGTTGTAAAGGATCTTATTAAATAGAAATTGGATCATTCTGTGTTACTGAGAACGGAATGAACAGTAACCATTCTGTAAGAACAGATATTGCATGTATACTTATATTGTGCAATATCTGTTTTTTTGTGATAAAATATTTTTTACAGATAGTTTTGTAAATAAAAGAGAAGGACAGATAAAGTATGGGGATCGTTGAAAAATTTATAAAAGAAGGACAGCTGACAAAGGAAGAATATCCGGAACTTCTGCACTTATACCAGGATCCGGATACGGTTCGTCTGCTTCGGGAAGAGGCTGTCCGTATACAGAAAAAATATTTTGGAAATAAAATATATACAAGAGGTCTGATAGAATTTACCAATTACTGCAGAAATGACTGCTATTACTGCGGGATCCGCCGTTCTAATAGGAATGCCAGCCGTTACCGCCTTACAAAGGAAGAAATCCTGCAGTGCTGCGAGAATGGCTATGAGCTGGGATTTCGGACATTTGTGCTCCAGGGAGGGGAAGACCCATGGTTTAATGATGACCGGATGGTTGACATCATCCGGCCCATCAAACAGGGATATCCGGACTGTGCGATCACGCTATCCATTGGGGAGAAATCAAAAGAAAGCTATCAGAGATTTAAAGATGCCGGAGCAGACCGCTATTTACTCCGTCATGAGACGGCCAGTGAGGAACATTATCGTTATCTTCATCCGGAGAGTTTAAGTCTTGCAAACCGTAAACAGTGTCTTTATACCCTGAAGGAACTGGGATATCAGATAGGTGCCGGATTTATGGTAGGTGCGCCGGGACAGACGCTGGAGTATCTGGCGGAAGACCTTGTTTTTCTTAAAGACCTGAATCCGCATATGGTGGGGATCGGACCATTTGTCCCGCACCATGATACGAAATTTGCAGAGGAACCGGCAGGAAGTGTGGACCTGACACTGTTTCTGCTGTCTGTCATCCGGATCCTGCTTCCACAGGTACTTCTTCCGGCAACCACAGCACTGGGGACCCTGGACCCCAGAGGCAGGGAAAAGGGTTTTCAGGCGGGTGCAAATGTAGTAATGCCCAATCTTTCTCCGGTGAAGAACCGTAAACAGTATGAGCTTTATGATAACAAGATCTGTACAGGCGAGGAAGCAGCAGAGTGCAGAGGGTGCCTTACCAGACGTGTGGAGTCTGTAGGCTATGAAATCGTTACAGACCGTGGAGATTCCCCGATGACAGATTGACACGGGGTACAAAATACTTTCTTTTTTCAGCGATTTAAGGTAAAATATCAGTAAGATCAGATTGCTAAAAAATTAACAGCTGGTCAGAAATAAGCGGAATTTTCCTGCAAAGCGGAATGCAGGAAAAATGATGGAGTGCGTAAAATATGGAAAAATCAGAAAATGCTGTGCGGAGCAGACTTCTGGAAGCGGGGAAGGAAGAATTCAGAGACAGGGGATTTCTGAAGGCTTCTCTTCGTGCGATCTGCAAAAAAGCAGAGGTGACTACGGGAGCGCTATATTTCTTTTTTGAAAGTAAAGCAGCTCTTTTTGAAGAAATCGTGGAAGAGACGGTAGAGGATCTGAAGCGGATCATGGGAGACTTTACGGATCAGGAAAAACAACTGCATCCGGAAGAATATGACAGGATACTTATGGAATTTATCTGGGAAAACAGGGACATCGCAAAAATCCTCATAGATGGAGCTGAAGGTACCAGATATGTGAATTTCCGTGAGGATGCCTGTACGAAAATGGAGCAGATCCTTAATGAACGTTTTCAAAAGGAATGTGGACAAGAAGTTGATCACGAGCTGGTACATATCCTGGTACAGATGAAATTTCAGGGATATTGTGAACTGCTCCGGGGAAACTGCTCCAGGGAAAAACTCCTGGAAATTTCCAGAATTCTGCAGATATGTTCTAGCCAGTGCCTTCTGGCAATTGAGGCAGAACTAAACAGAAAGCAGTAAAAACCATTGCTCATTCTCCTAAAGTATGTTATGATTAACTTGGTTAGTTTTAACAAACCGAGGGAGGTGTAAATAACGTGAGATCAAATGAATCATCTGAAGATTATTTGGAAACGATCCTGATCCTTGGAAACAGGAGCTCTCTTGTAAGAGCTGTGGATATCGCGGCAGAGATGGGCTTTAAGAAACCGAGTGTCAGTGTTGCCATGAAGAATCTTCGCCAGAAAAATCTCATCACAGTAGCCGACAACGGAGATATCCGTCTGACAGAGGACGGACATAAGATTGCCGATAAGGTATATGAACGTCATCAGCTGATCTCTTCCTGGCTGATGATACTGGGAGTCCAGGAAAAAACAGCGATTCATGATGCCTGCAGGATCGAGCACATAATCAGTGAGGAGAGCTTTCAGGCATTGAAAAAGGCAGTTTATGAGCTGAGGGAGCAGCAGGCTGTGCTCCATGGAGAAACCGCGGATCAGGTTTGATCCCTGCAGCAGAAGCTATCAGGAATTGACAACTGAAAAAATAAGAATATAATGGAAATCCAGGTTATGAAATGGAGGATACCAAAAGATGAAATTACTTTTTATACGACATGGAGACCCGGATTACACAATAGATTCCCTGACCGAAAAGGGCTGGAAGGAAGCGGAATTTCTTTCTGAAAAGATCGCAGCTCTTGATGTCAGGGATTTTTATGTTTCTCCGCTTGGAAGAGCAAAGGATACCGCATCCTGCACACTGAAGAAAAACGGAAGAACAGCTACAGAATGCAAGTGGCTGAGAGAATTCGACGTAAAGATCAGAAGACCGGATCTTCATGGGGAAAAGATCATTCCCTGGGACTGGCTTCCCCAGGACTGGACGAAGATCGAAAATTTCTACAGCTTTGACCGCTGGTGGGATAATGACATCCTGCGAGAGGGAAAAATGAAAGAAGAGTATGACTGGGTCACACAGAATTTTGATAAAGTTCTGGCAGAGCATGGCTATGTGCGGGAAGGACATTATTACAGAGCAGAAAAAGCCAATGAAGATACGCTTGTGTTTTTCTGCCATTTTGGTGTAAGTTGTGTACTCATCAGCTATCTTCTCAGTATCTCTCCACTGGTGATGCTGCAGAATTTCTGTGCGGCGCCGTCATCGGTGAGCACCATTGTTACAGAGGAGAGGCGAAAAGGGATCGCGTCCTTCCGTATGAGCTCTTTTGGAGACATTTCTCATTTGTATGCGCATCAGGAGCCGCCGGCTTTTGCTGCCAGATTCTGTGAGACATATGATAACAAAGAGCAGAGACACGACTAAAAAGCGAAAGAAACGGCTGTAATATTTCGGGTTTTTCTGGAAGACCATGGTAAATAATGATCAGCAGGATTATTTTGGAAAATGATTAGACTTCGTTAATAAATTTTATAAATTTATTAGAAATTGTACAAATTTCTCTCACATTTATCCTGTATGATATAAACATCTTAAGAGAACAGAAGCTCTTAAGAAAAACTCTTTCCTTTCCCTAAAATATGTATGAAGATAAACCACCGTTCCATTGGCAAGACAGAGCCGACAGGACGGTGGTTTTGCATTGCAGAAAAAAACTGCCGAATGACAGAGGAGATAAAGATTTCCAATGTTTATCGGCAGCGTTTTTTTGTTGTTTGAGATTTATTGGATATACAGCTTCAGGCACAGCTACGGCCTACGATAGCGGTTAAAGCAGGAATATATTTCCTGGATCCTGGGCATGGCATAACCGCATGGAATATAAGAGCCTTCCGAGAAGAAGGACAATCCCTGCCTTTTCAGCTGAGTATCCAGATAAGTGATGATCTCCGGCAGAGTACGTTTTCCGTCAATGAGATGTTCGCAGGCATATTTCAGAAGCAACGCCAGGGATGCAGTTTGCTCGGAGTCGATCAGCTGCTCCACATAGCGGAGATCCACTTCGGTTTTTCCAAGAGAAAAGCCATCTTTGCCGTGAACCTTGGTTTTCAGTCTTTCCGGCTGTCCGGGACGGCTGTGGCGGGATGGAGCCACTTTGGCCCTGGTCATGATGCGATGGCTTTCCGGAAGGCGGAATGCAGGGGCCTCAATGTCTGAGAGAGGATATTCCTGACAGAGCTTTTTGGTGACTGCTGTGATGTCCACCGGATGATAATTATCCATCTGGATCACAGTATCCGCAATATGGAAAAAAGCTCCGGAGCTTCCGGCAACCAGGATAGTGGAGATCCCTGCCTTTTCATAGAGATCCCGGGCACGTTCCAGAAATGGAGTGATGGGCTCCTTTTCCCGGCAGATCACCCGCTGCATGAAGGAATCACGGACCATAAAGTTGGTGGCAGAGGTATCCTCGTCAAGGAGAAAGACTTTACTTCCGGCCTCCATACTTTCCACGATACCGGCAGCCTGTGAAGTGCTGCCGCTGGCATCCTCTGTAGAAAAGCAGAGGGTGTCTTTTTTATTTGGAAGATCGTTGATAAAAAGAGAAATGTCCACATCTTTGATAAAACGGCCGTCCTCAGAGCGAAGCTTCTGTGCAGAAGGATCGGTAATGACATACTCCCGGCCATCGCCGGAAATGTGATCGTAAATTCCCAGCTCCAGTGCGTTAAGTAAGGTGGATTTGCCATGGTAGCCGCCACCTACGATCAAGGTGATGCCACAGGGAATGCCCATGCCTGTTATGGTTCCTCTGTGGGGCAGCTCCATGGAAACCCTCAGGCTTTCCGGAGAAACAAAAGGAACAGAGTTTTTCATCGGGCGTGAAGAGATGCCGCTTTCCCTGGGGAGGATAGCGCCGTCACTGACAAAGGCAGCCAGAGAACGTTTTTTCAGCTCCTGACGGATAAATGCCTGATCTTCGGCAAGGCAGATGGCTTTTCTCAGCGCTTCCGGGTCAAGATTCCGGTAAAAAAATGCCTTGTGAATACAGACCGGAAGAAAATCGAAGAGGATTTTTTCCAGTTCGGGGGAATTGATGGTTCTGCCATTGGCCGGGAAACCGATGAAGAAACGGGCAGTGATGCCTTTTTCCGTTATTTCACAGGCGGTACGTGCAAGAACCTCCTGACCACAGTGGCTTACTGAGATCAGGCCGCTTTTTCCGGAGCCTTTTGCACGGAAGGTATAACGGTTTACCTGCTGTTCAAACTGGCGGTTCAGAAAGTCTCCCAGTGTGATGCGGGTCAGGGAATCCTTATAATATTCTGCCGGAAATCCGGTGTCTCGGTGGGAAAGCTTCACACTGATGTGAGAGGGAGAGGCAAAAGGATCCCCCTGCACGTGGTCAATGGACAAAATATAACGGTCAAACTGGTATGCACCCCGCAGAGACTTGTATGCAGGATAGCTTTTGCGGTTGATGCTGTGAAGAAGCTCTTTTAGCTGAGCAGATGCTTGCATGTTGTTTCCTCCTTTGCCCTGTTGGAGCATACAGGTAAAGTCTACGGTGAAACAGAAAGCTTTCCGTGTGTGAGATACCTGAAAATTTTGGATACAGGGCCAATTCTTAAGAACTACTATAACGAATCATAAAGATTTTGTAAAGAATGGGAATTGCGGTGGAAATTCGTAAATGTTTGACCTATAATAGTAGACAGATTGCAGATAATATGATGAGAAACGGCAGCTGCCGGAAGCTATAAAGAAAGGTGGACCACTAAAATGGAAAGAAGAAATGCGTGGCTTTCTTATAAGGAAGCAGAAGAAACAGAAATGGAGAAGCTTGCGAAGGCTTACAGAGAATTTTTGGATAAAGGAAAAACGGAACGGGAATGTGTTGCAGAAATCGTGAAGGAAGCAGAGGCTGCCGGATATGAATCTCTTGAGTCGAAGCTTGAAAAAGGCGAGAAGATCAAGGCCGGTGACAAGGTTTATGCGGTAGGGATGAAGAAGATCGTTGCTCTGTTTCATGTAGGAACGGAAGAGCTTTCCGGAGGTATGAGCATTCTCTGTGCACATATCGATTCTCCGCGACTGGATGTCAAGCAGAATCCTCTGTACGAGGATACGGATCTGGCTTATCTGGATACCCATTATTATGGTGGTGTAAAGAAATACCAGTGGGTGACACTGCCTCTTGCCATGCATGGTGTTGTTGCAAAGAAGGACGGAAGCATTGTGGAGATCAGCATTGGTGAGGATGCGGAAGATCCGGTACTTTACATCACAGATCTTCTGATCCATCTTTCCGGAAAACAGCTCCAGAAAAAGGCAGCAGAGGTTATTGAGGGTGAGATGCTGGATATCCTGATCGGCAGCAGACCTCTTGCAGAGCTTCCGGATGATTCCAAAAAGGATGCGGTAAAACAGAATGTGCTGAAAATTTTAAATGAGAAGTATGGTATTGAGGAAGAGGACTTTCTTTCAGCAGAGCTGGAGATCGTTCCGGCAGGAAAGGCAAGAGACTGTGGACTTGACCGCAGCATGATCGCAGCATATGGACAGGATGATCGTGTATGCGCTTACACATCCCTTGCGGCAATGCTGGAGATGGAGGAGACACCGAAGCGTACCAGCTGCTGTCTCCTTGTAGATAAGGAAGAGATCGGAAGCGTTGGTGCCACAGGCATGCAGTCCAGATTTTTTGAGAACAGCGTGGCAGAGCTTCTGGACGGAATGGGCTGCTATTCCGAGCTTGCATTAAGAAGAGCTCTCCGTAATTCCAGCATGCTTTCTTCCGATGTAAGTGCCGGCTATGATCCGGCCTATGGTGAGGCTTTTGAGAAAAAGAATGCAGCATATCTTGGACGCGGTATCGTTCTTAATAAGTTCACCGGGGCAAGAGGAAAATCCGGTTCCAACGATGCCAATGCAGAGTACGTTGCAAGAGTTCGCAGGATTTTTGATGATCACAATGTTGCTTTCCAGACAGCAGAGCTTGGAAAGGTTGATTTTGGCGGAGGCGGAACCATCGCTTATATTGCGGCACTTTACGGAATGGAGGTTATCGACAGTGGCGTAGCAGTGCTGAGTATGCATGCTCCGTGGGAGGTTACCAGCAAGGCAGATGTATATGAGGCATACAAGGCATATAAGGCGTTTTTACTTGATGCATAAACAGATGTATAAATGTGTGTCAGTTCTGAAGACATTCAGGTAATCTTTTCGTTACAGATCAATGAGCGGGGGTTTCCCGGAAATGACAGAGCAGTCTGCCTGCTGCTGTTTTGGCTTGGAGCGTTCTGACGAGAAACAGCAGTATCCCCTGCAGACTTCGCTCTGTATTTTTAACCTGATCAGGGAAGCTCTCTGTTTCAATGGCGAAAAGCAATAAGCAGAGGAGGGGCTTGCCTGGGACTGATTTACTTTACAAGGAGTAATTTTATTATGGAAGATGCATTGGTACGGGTAGTAGATCTGTGCAAGGTTTACAATCCCGGAGAAAATGAGGTGCGGGCGCTGGATCATGTGAATCTGGAGATCCATAAGGGTGAATTTGTGGCTATTATCGGACAGTCCGGTTCCGGAAAATCCACCTTTATGAACATGCTGGGCTGTCTGGATGTCCCCACCTCCGGGAAATATTATCTGAATGGAACAGATGTATCCACAATGAAGGATAATGATCTCTCGGTGGTACGAAATAAGGAGATTGGTTTTATCTTTCAGGGCTTTAATCTGATCGCAAATCTTACGGCGCTGGAAAACGTGGAGCTTCCTCTGATCTATCGTGGGATCGACCGGAAAACAAGAAGAAAGCTTGCTGTGGAATCTCTTAAAAAAGTCGGACTTGAGAAACGTATGGATCATAAGCCAAACGAAATGTCAGGGGGACAGCAGCAGCGTGTGGCTATTGCCAGAGCTATCGCAGCCAGGCCGCCGGTGATCCTGGCAGATGAACCAACGGGAAATCTGGACTCTGCATCCAGCAGGGAAATTATGGAAATCCTGAAGGGAATGCACAGATCAGGAGAAACCTTGATCCTGATCACCCATGATAATGGAATCGCGGCTCAGGCCAGACGTGTGGTCCGGATCATGGATGGAAAAATTGAATCAGATACGATCAACGAGGAATTCGTCGAGGAGGCTTAAGAAATGAAAAAAGGGAAAAAGATTGTGATCGGTGTGGCAGCAGTGGCTGTTGTGGCAGGCGGTATTTATGCGGCATCCGGTGCAGGCCGCGGGGAATCACAGACTCCGCAGATTGCTGTTACCAAAGCAGAGACAGGAGATGTGGAGGAGATCGTAGATGCGACCGGAACCGTTGTCAGTGATGAGCAGAAGACCTTTTATTCTCCTGTGAACGCACAGATCAAAAGCGTATCCTTTGCAGAAGGCGATACGGTTTCAAAGGGAACGAAGCTGATAGAGTTTGAAGTGAAGGATCTGGAGAGGGATAATCAGAAAGCAGAGCTGAATGTACAGTCCGGACAGTATGATTACAAAAATTCCATCAATAAATCCAATGAGGCCCAGCAGAAGCAGGACAGCGCAAAAGCAAAGGTTTCCAGTCTGGAACAGCAGGTAAGGGAGCAGCAGAATTATCTGGCTTCCCTGAGATCACAGCTGGCGTCTGTACAGGCTCAGGCTGCGGCAGATGCGCAGGCCCAGGCCCAGGCGGAGACCCAGGCAAAGGCAGAAGCCCAGGCTGCCAGGGATGCAGAGACTCAGAGAGCGTATTCGGAAGCGCTGACTACATATCAGAATGAGACACTTCCGCAGTACCAGCAGGAGCTGGGACAGCTGAATTCCGATTATGTAACGGCACAGAATGCTTATAATCAGGCAGATACCAGTTATAAGATGGCTTTTGCACAGTGGCAGGCAGAGCAGAGCGATGAGAATGCCCAGGCGCTGGATGAAGCGGAAGCAGCAAGAAGTCAGGCAGAGATCACCTGCCAGGAAGCAAAGGAAGCTTATGAGGATAAGAAGGCCAACCAGCCAAAAATGCCGGAGTATTCTGATTACAGCAATAGTGCGGCCGGTGATTTTGTTACCGATGGAGCTTCAGAGGAAACACAGGAGCTGACGGATCAGGCATCTGCGGATGCTTCTTCTGCAGGAAGTACAGTGGATACTTCTGCCATTGAGAATGCGATCGAACAGGCAACCTCTGATCTGGCGGATCTGCAGTCGGATCTTGCTTCCCAGAAATCCATTGCAGAGGCGGATTCTGCCAGCCTTACAGAAGAAGAGAAAGAAAAAATGCGTGTTAGCAACAATCTTACTGAGCTGGATGCAAAATCTGCGAAAGAGCTGGTAGAAGAAGGAAAGAAAGGCATTTCGGCGGATTTTAACGGCGTCATTTCCAAATCAGCAGTCCAGCAGGGCGCATCGGCAACACAGGGAATGGAGCTTTTTACCCTGCAGAATACAGATAAGGTCAGCATTGATATCAATGTGTCCAAGTATGACTACGATAAGGTAAAGGAAGGCCAGAATGCAGACATTACCATCGGTGACAGGAAATATACCGGCAAGGTGACAAAGATCAGTCACATTGCCACAACCAACGAAAAGGGTTCCACATTGATCCCTGCCACAGTGAGCATCGACAAGCCGGACAAGGATATTTTTCTGGGAGTAGATGCGAAGGTAAAGATCTATGCAGAAAAGGCAGAGGATGTGGTAACGCTTCCGGCAGGCGTGGTAAATATCGGCAAGGATGGTTCCTTCTGTTATGTGCTGAAGGATGGTGTGATCACAAAACAGGATGTCACTACAGGAATCAGTTCGGAGGATTCTGTTGAGATCACAGATGGAATTAAAGCCGGAGATAAGGTCATCGAGGATCTGGGCTCCCTGGAAGAGGGAATGAAGGCAGAGGCAGCAGCGGCAGACAGTGACAGTGCAGCAGAGACAGGGGAGACTGCTAATGAGTAATATTTATGAATATATCAAAATGGCGATCCATAATATCATGGCCAATAAGGGAAGATCCTTTCTCACCATGTTAGGGATCATCATCGGTATCGCATCTGTGATCGCCATTGTGTCCATCGGTGAGGGTACGAAGAATCAGATGAACAGCGAGATCAATGATATCGGCGGCGGCCAGATCGCTGTTTACTGCAGTGATGATGCCATAGCAGACCAGGTCTGGATCGAGCCGGAAGATATTGATGCAGTCCGGGAGCTGGATGGCGTGGAAGGTGTTAATGTTTCAGATTCCTATACAGGCGAGACCGTAACCGGAAAGGGTGATTTTAATCTTACAGTGACCGGGGAGGCCCAGGATGCCAAGCTGGTGGACAATGCTTCTGTGAAGTACGGAAGCTATTTCGGGCAGAAGGAGATCGAAGAGGGAAAAAACGTCTGCGTGATCTCCGATGCCGATGCGAAGAGGCTTTTCGGAACGGATGATGTAGTGGGAATGACACTGGACATTACCTGCTATGATCTGACCAAGACATTCCGCATCTGCGGAGTCACCACACAGAAAGAGAACGGAACCTTTGTCAGCTATACTTACGATGGAATGCCGGTGACCATAAATGTGCCTTATACGGCCATGGACGACTTTACCGGAAGCAGCGGAGAATTTTATCAGATCATAGTTCAGGCGGATAAGAGTCTGGATTCCCAGGCGGTCGCAGATAAGATCATAAATCTTCTTGAGAGACGTCACCAGTGTGCCGGAGATGAATATTTCCAGGTACAGAGCTTCCAGGATGTTATGAAATCCATGAATCAGATGCTTGGTATGGTGACTGCGTTTATCTCTTTTGTTGCGGGCATTTCCCTTCTGGTAGGTGGTATCGGTGTTATGAACATCATGCTGGTATCCGTCACAGAGCGTACCAGGGAGATCGGTATCCGGAAATCCCTTGGAGCGAAAACCTCGTCTATTATGTTACAGTTTCTTGCGGAGGCGGCGATCCTGACGATCATAGGCGGGCTGATCGGTATTGTGCTGGGGATTGCAGGCGGCTATGTGATCTGTGCGGTGATCAGCAGCAGTATGGGAATGACCATCACACCTGGGATCAGTGCGGGAACCATCCTGGCGGCTACGCTGTTCTCCTGTGCAGTAGGTGTGTTCTTCGGAATCTATCCGGCGAAAAAGGCAGCGAAACTGAGCCCGATCGAGGCACTTAGACGGAATTAAAAAACTGTTGCTTTTGCATCAAAAATAGCAATAAAAAATATTTTTAAAAAAAATCAAAAAAAGTTTCAAAAAACCCTTGACATTTTATAGGTCTTAGAGTATCATACATATTGTTGCAGCGGTGATACGAAATATCACAAAGGAAAAGCAACAAAGATGTGCGTTTAGCTCAGCTGGATAGAGCGTTTGGCTACGGACCAAAAGGTCGGGGGTTCGAATCCTCTAACGCACGTATGAAGCCTCTGGAATTGTTCCGGAGGCTTTTATTTTGTGTTTCGGAAACAGGCGAAAAATTGTATTGACACTGGTAGTGGGCCAGAGTAGAATAAAAAAACAGAAAAGAAAAATTCTTGTAAAGCTGTTTGTTTGATACAAGCAGCTTTTTTCAAAAGAAAAAGTGAACAATAACAAAAATACAGAATACCTGAAACACAGGTGAACCTATCAGGAGGAAAAAACAATGCCAGGATATCTGATCAAAGATACAACAAAAGAGGAACGTAAACAGATCGTGGAGGAATCCTTGGGAAATATTTCCGCGAACTGTGATGGCTGTATGGCGAGGCTTGCGGATATGTATCAGGATTATATTGACGGAAAGAAAGAAATCCGTGAGATCAATATGGAGTTCAATGCCAGGTATGTCCGTGGAGATATGGATAAAGAAGAAAAACGAAGCTGCCCGATGTAGCGAACGGAGATTAACAGAAGCATGGATCAAAATGAAGTAAAATATGATAAGCTGCTGAAGATCAAAACCACCGGTCGTGACGATTCCAGATCGGATCAGTACTGTTATCCATATGAACCAACGCCGTACTGTGTACTGGAACGGCTGGCGTATTGTGGATATCTGGGGAAAAAGAATCATCTGATCGACTATGGATGTGGAAAAGGCAGAGTGGATTTTTTTCTGGCGTGGCAGGTCAGATGCCGGACTACAGGCGTGGAGTACGATGAACGTATGACAAAAGCCGCAGAAGAAAACAGGCAGCGGGCTGTTTCCGGGACAAAAACATCATTTATACTGGAGAATGCAGCCCTTTTTCAGGTGCCGGAGTCTGCAGACAGATTTTATTTTTTTAATCCCTTTTCTGTGGAAATACTGAGAAGCGTCATCGGACGCATCCGGGAATCCTGGTATGAAAAAACAAGAAAAATGCTACTCTTTTTCTATTATCCATCTGACGAATATATTTCATATCTGATGACCGTAGCGGAATTGGAATTCCTGGACGAGATCGACTGTCAGGATCTTTTCGACGGAAAAAATCCCAGGGAGAGGATATTGGTATTTCAGATGGGAGAGGAGTAAAAACAACATGATAAAACTGATCGCAACAGACGTAGACGGAACTCTTGTAAAAGACGGGACCATGACTATCAATCCGGAATATATGACAGTGATCCGGAAGCTGACTGAGCTGGGAATCACCTTTGTGGTGTGTTCCGGGCGGCAGTATGACAGTGAGAGGAAGCTGTTTGAGCCGGTGAAGGATCTGGTGTATTTTGTGTCAGATGGCGGTACGGTGATCCGGAAGAATGATAAGATCCTGAAGGTACATACACTTCCGGATGAGGTTTGGAAACGCATGCATCATATGGTGAAAGCAAAAATGCCGGAATGTGACTGCTTTATTGCCACACCGGAGTGCTGCTATGCGGAGAATGAGAATGGAAGGATGTTCCGGTGGCTGCGGGATTCCTATGGCTATGATATGAGAAAAGTGGACGATCTTTCTTCTCTTCAGGGAAAACAGGTGCTGAAATTCTCTGTCTATCACCCGGAACGGTGCGAGGAGCTTTGTGCCCCGTATTTTACACCGGCATGGAGGGATAAGGTAACGCTGGCGGCTGCCGGAAAAGAATGGATGGACAGTACACCGCCGGAGGGCGAAAAAAGTACAGCTGTCGAATTTATCCAGCAACAGTTAGGGATTTCTCCGGAGGAAACCTGTACATTTGGAGATAACCTCAACGATATTGCCATGCTTCAGAAAGCGGGAAGGAGCTATGCGGTAGCTAACGCCAGAGCGGAAGTGCAGGCAGCAGCCAGGGAAGTATGTCCGTCATACAGTGAAGACGGAGTCTTACAGATTCTGAAGGGGATTGTTTCTGAAAGCGGAAAATAATAAAGATACATAAAATATGTGCTTTCGGTAAAGAAAAGTCACCGGCCAGGGGTTGACTTTTAAAAACAATTCTGTTAAATTGAAAAAAATTGAAAATTTTAATTCCATGAGGGAGTAGTTCGCACGTAAGTGTGATTTGTCAACAGACCCGGTTTTTTCTGAAAAACCTGGCAAATCTTAAAGAATGAGACTCATGTATGCTTTGTTATATTTTATTGCAGCAGGGCATACATGGGTCTTTTTTATGTAACAAAAGAATGCCGGAAAGAATTTTTTCAGCAAGGCGGGCGACAATGAATCTCCGGGTTATGGGAAATAAAAAAAGAAAGTGAGAAGAAAAATGGAAAATCTGGTAAACAGTTCACCGCTGATCCTTGTGTTAGTTTTTCTTGTGATCGGCTTTGTGTTCCTGATGAAGGGTGCGGATTTCTTTGTAGAAGGAAGCTCCAGTATCGCAAAAAGGCTGAAGGTGCCGCCGATCATCATCGGCCTTACTATTGTGGCAATGGGAACATCATTGCCGGAAACTGCAGTCAGCGTTACAGCGTCACTGGTCAATAACAATGAGCTTGCGGTCAGCAATGTGGTAGGTTCCAATATTTTTAACCTGATGGTGGTTGTTGGAGTCTGTTCCATCCTGACGCCGATCCTGGTACAGAAGGAAACCATCCGGAGGGATATTCCGTTTTCCATGATCTGTGCGCTCCTTCTTCTGGGGCTGGGGATCCTGGCAGCAGGAGATACGATCGGAATGAGACTTGGTCATCTGGATGGAATGATCCTGCTGGGATTTTTTGCAGGCTATATTGTGGTAATGATCCAAAGTGCCATGAAGGCCAGGGCAGCAGAAAAAAATGTGGACATGGAAGGAATGGAAGAGCTGGAAGAAGAAATCGGCATCCTTTCCTGGCCGAAGAGCATCCTTTTTATTGTGGGAGGCGCACTTGCCATTGCCTTTGGCGGAGATCTTACGGTGGATGCTGCCAGCCGCATTGCCATTGATCTTGGAATGAGCCAGACACTGGTGGGACTGACCATTGTTTCCATCGGAACTTCCCTTCCGGAGCTGGTGACTTCCGTGGTTGCAGCCAGAAAGAACGAAGTGGATATGGCTGTGGGAAATGCGGTAGGCTCCAATATTTTCAATATCCTGATGGTTCTCGGAGTTGCATCTGCCATCAATCCGGTGGCACTGATCCGGGAAAATATTATTGATATTGTCATACTTATCGTGTTCTCGCTGATCGTGTGGATCTATGCGGCCACAAAGCAGAGGATCAGCCGGAAAGAGGGAATTTCCATGGTGTGTATGTACCTGATCTATGCAGGGTATATTATCTGGAGATAGCTGCTGTGGGCATGCAGCTGGTCCGACGTGGACAATAGTATCGTATAGGGTTTATATCAATGCAATTTATAAGAAAAGCTCCAACCGTATCAATATCGGGATACAGTTGGAGCTTTTCTGCAATTATGCTCATTTGCACTCAGAAGAGAAAGCTTTTTTTGAGGATTCTTCTGAAGCGCTCTTCTGATGCGGGGTCATATCATCACTGTCCGTCATCAGATATTTGCGGACGGCAAAAAGAATGGCGATACCGATGATCCCGATCAGTGTCTGTACAGGATCGAGATGTTCCACGACCATCTGCCTTGCTGTTGCAAAAAGCAGGACTTCGACAACAGTCTGGGCGGAATGGCGGCAAAGCATTTTTACAAACTCCACACCGACTACAAGGGACAGTGCCTGTGACAGGAAACTGGTAAAAAAGCTGGTGTCCATATCCATGATGGAGGTACCGGCAGTTGTAAGGATCAGACGCAGTCCGGACAGTGCGATCACGATAATGATCACGATGGATAATGCGATTTCTGTGTAACGGGCTGTGTTGTAGATCAGTTCGTTAAAATGCTTGCGGATATTGTGGTTAACGGCGGTTCTGTCTTTCATGAGAAGTTATCCTTTCTTTTTCGCAGAAGCGGGATGATCGATAAAACGGGTTGCAAAATAGCCGAATACGCAGGTGATGACAACCATACATGGCAAAAACAGCCAGAAGCGCTGCTGGCTCATGGTGTTGAACCATGGCGCATTGGCCTGCAGGATCATAATGATGGGCATATGCCACAGATAGATCCCGTACTGGTTCCGGGCTACGAAGTACAGCGGACGCAGAAACCTGAAATCCATTTCCGGCAGGAGGGAGAATCCCACAAGCAGTATACTGAGCAGGATCGCCAGGATGGAATGTGCCGGATAACCGGAGGAAGCAGTGCCATAAAGCCCGTGACTGTGATAATAAAAGATCCATACCAGGATCAGTGCAGTGCTTGCAATAGAAACCGGAAGTCCAAGCTTCAGCCGGTAATCCTGCATACGATCTCCGGTCTGTTTCCAGAAAGCGGCAGCAGCCATTCCCAGCACGAAATTATCCAGCGCAGAGAATACCTGACGCTCGTATACAAAATATACAGAGTTATCCGAAATCCCGGAATTGTGGAGATAGCGGACAACGGCGAACCGGCAGATAACAGTGAAAACAATGGATACAATGGCAGATACAAGCCAGTTTTTCCGGACAGCCTTATAAAGGAACGGGGCGATCAGATAAAACTGAAAGATCACGCCCATCGTCCACAGCGCACCATTGATGGAACCATGAGTCACCGGGGAAAAGTTCTCCGTGAATGTATAGTACGCAAGGATGTGACGAAGTCCCTCATTGCTGAACATCTGCGTGGACATAAAGATCAGAAGGACCGTGATACATACATAATACTGGGGCATAATGCGGATGCAGCGCTTTTTCATAAAAGCCCGCCAGCCGGGGAGACAGCATCGCGCCTCCGAAGAAGAAAGGGAAAGATAAATCCCATATCCGCTTAACAGGAAAAACAGTGTAACTCCTACTTCACCTCCAAGAGTCAGAAGTGTGTGGATGGCTGTATGCGACTGCCATGGCTGCCCGGACAGAACGTAGCAGTGATACAGCATAATGTAGAGGATCGCCCCCGCACGGAGCAGATCGATATTTTTGATACGCTTCATAAATAAATCCTTTCCTGAAAAAAATAAGTCTGCCCCATGACTGAAACGGGCAGACAGAGATAGGTTTAGTATAGCATGAACGTGGGAGATTGGAAAGCTGTCGGAGGGAACCGTAACGAAAAATTTATTATTGCAGAATGATGTCATTGCACTGATTGACGACGCCGGAGAGACTGTAGTAGAATACAAGTATAGCAGCTGGGGAAAAATCTGTCAGAGATAAACTGGATCACTGCCGCTTCCGCAGGACTTGGAACCGCTATGGGATTTTTGGGAATTGGTGGTTCGACAACAGGTGCAGTTGTAAGTGGTGTTACTTCGTTTGCAAGTGATTATTATGAAAATAGAGATTTTACAAGCGCGGTTATAAATGGTGCGGTAAGTGCGGGAATATCATTAATTTGGAGTGCTGTAGATAATATTATAGTACCAAAGCAAAATCAAAAAGGATATTTGAAATATATGAGAAAAGATTACCATGACGCAAATCGAAGAATTTCAAATATGAACCTTTCATTCGCAGAGGCATTACCGCTACGAAGGGCAGTTAATGAAGAAAAAAATGAAAAAATGAGGCAATTAACAGGAAAGCAAATAATTTCTTATTCTAGAAATTATTGGAGTAATAGGAAGGTTAATTCTAATATTGTAATACGAAAGTATGGGAGAGTTATTGGCGGGGGAGGTGAGTATACTCCAGGAAAAGGAATGCGGTATATGAAGTGTTATGAGTATTTAGGAAAGTTATATTGGCTTTACGTATAATTTTGGCATATAAAATATATGAGAAACGTATTGGTGGGAAAGGTATTCTCACCAATACAAAACGGTATGTATTTAATAATTAGGGGGGATTAGAATAGACCGAAGGAAAAGAAAAAAGATACCTGAAAAAATTTTATTATTTTGTATTTTATTCTTGTCATATCGTTGGATTTTTGAAGATGATGGATTCACATTTGGAATAGCCGGTTTGGGATATTTGGCATTGACTGGATGGGTATTCAGATGTGGCGAAACACCGGATCAGGATATTTCTTCGGAAAGTGTAGATGAAAATCCTCTATATGTTTATGGGATGATGAGAAAAAATCGAAAATGGCTTTCCGGAATCAGAGGGTGTTTTCTGTTTCAAATGTTGCTTTTGACAGATGTTTTTTTTGCAGCAGTATATTCCTGTTGGAAATGTTGGACGAATAGCAGTGGGAATGATGCGATTGAAAAAGCGTTATTATCACTGCATATTTTAATGATAGTGGGGTATGTTGAATTTCTGAAGCATAGTGTTAGGATTCATGCAAGAAGCTACATGTATATAGAGAATAAAAAAGGAATCTGGATGCCATTCAGTTTTATCTGTTACAAATACGAGAAGTTAATAGATATCAAAATAACTTTTCCAGAAGAGGTCGAAGAGCGAAACGTTGTATTTGAAAAGGAGCTTTTACATAACCAGTACCAAAAAAAGTCAGAATATGAACTGGACGAAAAAGGAAAAGTAAGTTTTTTCAAGAAAAATAGAAATAATCAGGTGAATATCTGGGCGCTTATAGATATTACAGATATGGATAGAAATGATGTTTTGTTGTTAAATGATAAATTTGCAGAGTTCTGGATCAATGAGATGAGCAGAGAAGAAAAAAAGAATGATATTCGTTTTACATTTGTAATCCAGGTAGATGAAATAAATGATTACCTGCAGGAAACTTTTTATGAAAGCGGGGGAATCTTTATGGATAAGCACAGAAGCCGGCTGCCTGTATTATATGTACGCAAACACGATATCCTGAAAGTAAAATGGGCTGATAATAATTCAAGATATACGAATATCAATAAGGAAATGAGAAAAGAGTTAAAGAAAATATATGATGATTCGGAGATAGAATCCATTAATAGCTGAAGAAAGGAATCATATGGCGAATCTGATATTGAGCATTTTCGAAAGAGTTATAACAATATTAATGTTTATTGCATTGGCGGTTGCTCTCGTATGCAAGAAAAAATCTAAAAAGGTACCGCTTTTTATAATCAGACCAATTTTTTTGGTTGGCTTGTTATTTATCATGTTTCAGGCAGTATTTGTGCAGCGAAATTTTACCTCGCTGGATAAAGCGATTCGGGCATATGATGTTAAGGCGAAGCCAATAGCAACCTTGCAGGATGAGAAATCTACATATGTTATCATGGATGAAGATGGATCTATTGAAGGAAGAATTTTTCCAAAAAATGGAAAGAAATGGAAATTGCCGGATTCAGCATTTTTCAGAAAAAGTATGAGCTATCCTTCAGAAGATGCCAATATTGATATGAGATCAATAGAAATACATGGAGTATGGTATATTGTAATACTCCCACATTATCTTATGGGGGAGAATTCTATAGATGAGGTTCACGATTCGGCTGGAACAGAATTTTTAAAAGCGGAATATGAGAATATAACGGTATATTATGGATATCTGAAAACGAAACCAGACGATTACTGGATTTCTGTAGATGGAGATAAAGTAGAGATCAATCTGTGAAGCGTCAAGATTGTAGGAAAAAGAGGACATAAAAATGAATATTTCACTATCTAACTGGTGGTCGTGGGGAATCTTATTGCTGTTGCTCATGATAGTGGCAGTTGTGGATTCCAGGAAAAGAATCCCACGAAAAATATCCATATTTATACTGGTTCCGCTTTTGTCTGTGGTCATCATATTTATGATGTCCGAAAATAACAAAGAGGCTGAACAAAGTTTCCATACACTTGAGGAAGCAGTAACAGCCTATGATGATCGGTCAGATGTCGTGGCGACATTACGAGGAAAAACTTCAGCATTGGTTATTATGGATGATGGAGATGTGATGGACTCACAGATTTTTGAAAAAACAGAAAGCGGCTGGAAACTTCCGGAAGATTCAGAGTTTCAGGACACAAAGCGTTTTACAGGAGACAGGATTATAGTAGACGTATCTACCGTAGCAGTTGATGGGGAATGGTATGTTGTGGTGTCACCATATCCGGGAATAAAATCTCCCATAACGAATGTATACGATTCGGAAGGAACAGAATTTTCCGAAGCAAAAGGAAGTGAAAACGTTTACTATGGATATCTGAAAAAATACCCAGAGGACTACTGGGTTTCTGCAAATGGACAGAAGATGGTTCCAATCGGGTTTTTGAAGGATTGGGTCAGAACTGGATGGAAAATAATAAGTAGTCATTAAAATAATAGATATCATAAAACAAAAGATTATTGGATTTCTATAAATGGGGAGAAGATATCGCTTGAGTGAAAAAACAAAACGTTTTTTTCTAATAACATTACTTCTGACACCAGCTTGCTACCAGATCATGCCGGAGATCAGAATGGCATTAGTATTGGCGGCAATGGGAGAAGCTGTATTATCGGCAGATAGAATTTGGGCAAGAAATGAAAGTTTTCCTTTTGCAAATTTATATGATGACAGGAATCCTCTGTATGTACGAAAAATGTTGAAAAATAGGAAATGGTTTTCCGGAATAAATGGATATTTTGTAGTACAGATTTTGCTTTTGAGTTATGTTCTTGTGATGACAGCAGGGTTCATTTCTGATCATATAATACATAGAAGATATCAGGAAATCAGACTGGAATTTTTCTGGATTTACTGGGGAATAATAATGAGTCTTGGTGTAGTGGAGGCATATTATATCCATATTTATAAGAAAAGTTTCTGCTATCCGAGAAATAAAAAAGGTATCTGGATGCCATTCAGCTTTATCGGATATGAAATGCAGGGACTGGCAGGAAGGATACTGCCTGATCCAACAGAAGAAACGGAGAAAAATCAGCCTCTGGTGTTTGAAGAATGTCTTTTTAAAAGCGGATATGCTAAAAAAGCAAATTATATATTAAAAGAGAATGATCAAATCTGTTTTTATCAGAAAAGAAAAATTCAACAGGTAAACTTATGGGCGATCATTGATATAGCAGATATGGAGAAAATGCATATCCAGCTTCTGAATGATGTATTTGAGATTTTCTGGTGTAATGAGCTGACCAGAGAAGAAAAAAAGAAAGATGTACGTTTTACCTTTGTAATCCAGACTGAGAGAATCAATGATGCTATAGGCAGGATTTTTTATGACGGGTCAGGAATACGAATGTATAAACATCGAAGTCGTATGGCTGTTTTGTATGAGAAAAAACATGACATCATAAAAATAAAATGTACGGACCGTAAGTCCAGATATAAAAATATTTATAGAGAAATGAGAGAAGAACTGAAGCGGGTGATCGGAAGACGGGATATAGATCTGTAGACTGTATGCAAAGGGAATGTGAAAAAAATATGCTGATCAAAGTGATAGAACCAATTGTATATCTGATAATTATTGTTAATCTGGTGATCGCTATTTCTTATAAAAGAAAATCAAAAAAGACACCAGTTAAGGTTGTTGTACCAATTGTTATATTAGGAATCGGACTCTTTGTGTGTGATACAATATATACTCACCGAAGTTTCAGTTCTGTAGAGAAAGCTGTAGAAGCATATGGTGATAATGCTGAGATTATCCGTATTCTCCAGGGAGAAAATTCTACATATGTTATCATGGATAATGAAGGAACAGTAGAGGGGAAGATCTTTCCGGAAAGTTCTGGAAAATGGAAATTGCCAGATTCTATATTTTATGGTACAGGCAGAGAGTATCAAGATGTAAAGATAAATGTCGATATGTCAACGATAGAAATCAATGGGGAATGGTATGTACTGGTAGCACCGAATGATGATAATTATGTAATAGCCGATGTGAAGGATTCTGTAGGAACAGAATTTCTGGAAGCAGAAAATAACAAAAATGAAAAGATATGTTATGGATACATGGAACACAAACCGAAAGATTACTGGATTTCTGTAAATGGAGAGAAGATATCACTTGATTAAAAGAATATGTATTGGAAAAGAAAGAGACAATTATACAGAAAAATGATCGACATGTTGAGCAAGTCAATTTATTTGTGCGTATATGTCCTGGTATTTGGAGGATTACTGAACTCTTTTTATTTCTATTTGGCGCCGGTAGGTGTAATGGAAATTTTGGCAGTTCTGGTAAGCCTGATGATCTCAAATATTCTATTTATTCCTACGGTTATTATACCGTCAAGATGGAAAACCCCTTATAATGTGCCGGATAGTTATAACTGTCAGAATCCATTTTATGTACACGGTATGTTAAATGACAAAAAGGAATCGAAATATGCTCTTCCTATCAGGAAAAACGGAAAGTTAAAAAGTTTTTTGTTTTTGCGAAAAATAATGATTCTGTGGCTGGGAGTGTATTTTACATATCTGGGGATGCAGTATGTAAATCCAGGTATAAATAGTACAGTGATAGAAATCCTTCTGAATATCTCGCTGGCTTTTATGATCATGGCAAGATCATGCATGTGGATATTTTATGTGAAATTTTATAAAAAGAATTATAAATACCCAACAGATAAAGAAGGAAATTGGGCGCCATTCAGTTTTCTGTGCCAGAATATCAATATGTATTATGAAAATCCGGTGTGTTACAGGGATTTACAGATACATTCTGATGTAATGGAAAAAGATTTTGGAATTTATCAATATATAAATACGTATAAAGCTCCTCGAAATGGAAAAACTTTTTTCTACAGATATGACAAAACAGATGAGATACATATTTTGGCATATGTAAAAACAGATTTGTTTCAGGAAGCGGATATCGGAAAATTAAATAAAGCTTTTGTAGAATTTTGGAAACAGTATATTACAACGAAAGAGGAAAAAAAGGAAATATATTTTTCCTTTGTGCTGGAAGTAGAAGATGATAATCGTGTTCTGAAGAGCATTGTACGGAATAATTCAGGGATAATGATGTATAAAAGACGATACCGTCTTGGAGCGGTATATAACCGTTATTATAATCGCTTGGAAATCCTTCCGTTATATAGATATTCGAGATGTAAAAAACAATATGAGAAAATGAAAAAAGATCTGTTGGATTGTCTGGGCATATCGGATGTTGTATAGGCCTGACGACTAGGGGGGGATCATAATAAACCGAAAAAGAAAAAAAATATACCTGAAAAAATTTTGTTATTTTGTATTTTATTTTTGTCATATCGTTGGATTTTTGAAGATGATGGATTCACATTTGGAATAGCCGGTTTGGGATATTTGGCATTGACTGGATGGGTATTCAGATTTGGCGGAACACCGGATCAGGATATTTCTTCGGAAAGTGTAGATGAAAATCCTTTATATGTTTATGGGATGATGAGAAAAAATCGAAAATGGCTTTCCGGAATCAGAGGGTGTTTTCTGTTTCAAATGTTGCTTTTGACAGATGTTTTTTTTGCAGCAGTATATTCCTGTTGGAAATGTTGGACGAATAGCAGTGGGAATGATGCGATTGAAAAAGCGTTATTATCACTGTATATTTTAATGACAGCGGGGTATGTTCAATTTTTGAAGCATAGTGCTAGGATTCATGCAAGAAGCTACATGTATATAGAGAATAAAAAAGGAATCTGGATGCCATTCAGTTTTATTTGTTGCAAATATGAGAGGTTAATAGATATCAAAATAACTTTTCCAGAAGAGGTCGAAGAGCGAAAGGTTGTATTTGGAAAAGGGCTTTTACATAACCAGTACCAAAAAAAGTCAGAATATGAACTGGACGAAAAAGGAAAAGTAAGTTTTTTCAAGAAAAATAGAAATAATCAGGTGAATATCTGGGCGCTTATAGATATTACAGATATGGATAGAAATGATGTTTTGTTGTTAAATGATAAATTTGCAGAGTTCTGGATCAATGAGATGAGCAGAGAAGAAAAAAAGAAGGATATTCGTTTTACATTTGTAATCCAGGTAGATGAAATGAATGATTATCTGCAGGAAATTTTTTATGAAAGCCAGGGAATCTTTATGGATAAGCACAGAAGCCGGCTGCCTGTATTATATATACGCAAACACGATATCCTGAAAGTAAAATGGGCTGATAATGATTCAAAATATATAAGTATCAATAAGGAAATGAGAAAAGAGTTCATGACAAATTTTATATCTAATTTTCGATTATCCGCATAAACACTATACTTTCAAGTATTTTGAAGTATAGAAAAAACTCATTTTACCACGAATTTACCACGATTGAATGAGCCTTGATATGACCTATAAAATAACACCCAAAAGACATCATTACACCTAAATGGTGTCTTTTTAAAAAGCAGTCAATCCTAAGACTAACTGCTTTGTGTGTATGGATATGAAATTGTCAAACTGGGATTTGTCTTACAACAATTTATATATGCATAAAAAGCAATATATTTATGAAAACACCCTAAATCCAAAATCTACTCAATTCATTTTTCCTTACATAAAATGTTCTCGTATATTTCACTTCCTCACCAAGTGTTTCCCCTATCAAAACTTCAAAATCATTGATATCAAATTCTGGAAAGAATGTATCTCCATCTTCAATATTTAAATCTACTTCTGTGATATACATTTTATCTACTATTTGCAAAGCTTCCTTAAATAGTCCATATCCACCAGATATGTATACATCTCGTCCTTTAGCCAATAATAATGCATCTTCTAATGATTTAACTGAAACTAAATTATCTCCTTGATACTCTGTTGTGGTGGAAACAACAATATTCATTCTATTAGGCAACGGATGACCGATTTCTTCATAAGACTTTCGCCCCATAATAACCACATTACCCGTTGTTAACTCTCTAAATTGCTTTTGTTCTCCCTTTATTTTCCATGGTATATTACCATTCTTGCCTATAACATTATTCTTTGACCTCGCAACAATCAAACCTATCATCTATTTCATCCTCCATAATATGATGTCGTACCTGTGATTCCATCAAGTGCACCACATCTTAACAAACTCAAAATTATCTCGAACTAACCAGCTCGACAAATTCTAGTTTGTCCGTTTCTTCATATCCACATTATATCATTTTCATATCTGCACCACAATAAAATTTTATGCACCGATAATCTTAGTGAACAGCTCTAACAAACACCATTTCATCACTCCAATCTGAAATTTAGGTATGAAAAAAGCAGTCAATCCTAAGACTAACTGCTTTGTGTATAGAGATATGAAATTGTGAAATAGAATTTGCCTATTTCAAATCAAAAAGAGAATTTTCATAGTCCTTTACATAGTATCGTATATTTTTACGCCCCTTTTGAATAATGGTATGTCCCTCTGCTTCTAATTTTTCTTTCTGTGCTTCAATACCATTTGGATATTTAGCATTTAATTCTCCGTTTGCTTTTAATGTTCTCCAATAGGGTGTTTCATCTTCGGAACGCTGATAACTCGCCCACGCTACAATAGAAACAAATATACCCGCTGTAATCGGCTCTGTAAAATCTGCACCACTCAATTTTGCAAAGTGTTCTCGTATTTTTCCAACCGTAATCACTTTACCATACGGAACTTTTTTCATTACTTTGTCATAGTCAATCGGGGGAGCAAAATACATTTTGTTTCCACCATATTTCTCAATACTTTTCTGGTCTATGATAATTTGAAATTTTGGCATATCCTTACTATCATGCAACATAGCATTAAAATCTTTTTTATCTTCATTTGCCATTTGTGCCACCTCCTACTTTAAGGATAGTCTGTTTCTTATTTCCATGCAATGAGGCTGTTTGAAAATTATTAACACTTTCAAATTTGTCGCTTTCTTCATATCCATATTATAACAGTTCCATATATCCGCCACAATAAAAATCAGCATACCCTTAGCATTTATGGAACAAAAATGCACACTTTTTCTTTCTTCCTCTTGATTACCCCACAACAGAAAAGAAAAAGCCCTGTCAAGAGCCTTGCCACCATTGGTGGTGCTTTGCACTCTTTACTGGGCTTTTTGTTTGCTGTATCTTCCATGCAAGAGGAAATTAAAGACCTCTGTTCCATTTCGCCTTTAGATAATCTTCATAGTCTGCTTCATTGAAGTCTACTTGTGGAGAAGTGTCGGGAATGTTGTTTCTGTTGTCTATATCCGCAAGCTGACGAAATATCCAATCATCATAAGGGTCATGGTATTTATACTCTTTGGGCTGTTCTCTGTATCGGTCTAACCCTCGCATTTCCTTATGCACTTTTATCATGCGTTCCAGTTTTTGACGCTGTATCAACTGCTTGATTTCCATAAGTTCTTCCAACTCCGTAACCTCATTGGTAATGTAGTTATGGATATACTGTATGAGTTTATATGCCTTGTAAAATGTGCATTCTTTTTCATCATCGAAAAATTCATTTTCAGACAGGTAATCTAAGGAAACATTGAAGTCTTGTTCCCGTTTGATAATATCCATGATATAGGGCTCGGTGTGGTCAATATACTTCCATTCTCCCGACAATAATTCATTGGGCGTTACACCCAGCACGTCCATTATCTTCTCTAACGTATCAAAGGTAGGATAATTCACGCCACGTTCAATCTTGGAAAGGCTCTGCATATTGATACCGATTTTGTCCGCAAGTTCCTGTTGTTTCATTCCTCTGTGTTTTCTTATGGTCTGTATGTTTTCTCCTAAGAAACTGATTTTCTTTTCATAATGCTCCATAACTTAGTATAACCGCTCCTTTCGTTGCTTTTCTTGGTATTTATAAGCATATCATACTTAATCTATATCTAAAAGTCAACAAAAACTTCTTGACAAGTAATTCTAATGGAGTTATTATCGTATTAGACAGAGTGATTAAGCACGCTAGGGTCAATCACACGCTTGAGTAAGCATATAAAATATATATTTTCACTTTGATAGCATGAATAAGCATGGACTATCAGACCGAAAATAAGGTTTCTGACTGGGGCTGTTCCGTTTAGCCACGAGCCTTACAAGGCTCGTGAGCGTTAAGAACGGGGCAGACACAGGAAGAAAGGGAACGCCTTTAGGCGTTCGTAAAGGGCGTATATGTAACACCGCCCTGCGCATACATGTCATAGTACCTAGAAACTGTGATAAATAAAGGACAAAACACGATTTTTACCCCGCAAAAAAACGGGAAGTACGAAAGGAGTAATGCACTATAACTACACACAAAAATTTATCCGTTAAGATTGATTACATCAGTATTGTATTTGATACTGCAACCGCAGAAGATGTCATCATGCACATTTTAGGTTTACCGACTGACCTTTTCAATGTCTATCCGGCAAGCGTTAAATACAAAACCTATCAAGCACGCTGGCAGATTGGAGATATTTATGTATCGGGGGACGCAAGAAAGACAGAGGACAACCCACAGGGGCTAGGCTGTTATCTTGTTATGACTGGCAGAGGTTGTGATGATATTTTCCGTATTCTCGACAGTAGGAATTATACTTTTGGGGATATGTTCCGACGCTGTGAGCGAAGATACGGACTGGATAATTTCCATTTCACAAGACTGGATATTGCCATTGATGATAAGAACGAAAAGCCATTCTTTACCATAGAGCAGATAAAGAAGAAATGCAAAAAAGAGGAATTTATCTCGAATAGTGAGGGCTACCACTTTGACGAAAGCAAGTTTGATGATTTCGACACCGCAAAGACCGTTTATATCGGTGCTGGTAAATCAGGATTGTCCTACCGCTTTTATGATAAAGATAAGGAAGTCTGTTCAAAACATAATAAGACACTTGATGAAGTCGGCAGTTGGAAACGGACAGAAATGCAACTACGTGATGATAAGGCTCATGCTTTTGCCATGACATTCAAAGACAGACCGCTGGAACTTGGGGAACTGGCTTTCGGACTGCTGGCAAGCAACCTACGCTTTGTCGTGCCAAACAGAAATGAAAGTAATAAGAGCAGATGGAAAACGTGTCGGTTTTGGGAACGCTTTTTAGGGGCTGTGAAAGTCTTAAAACTGCAAGTACCGAAACTACATAATTCTCTTGAAGAAACACAGCAATGGCTCACAGAGGGTGGCGTGATTTCCGCTGTCAAAAGTTTTTACTTTTTAGAAGAACATGACGCATTAGGTGGATTGGAAAAAGTGGGAACTATGCTTGATAAAGCAAGATACAGCAATTCCCTTTCCAGTAAACTAACCGCCCACTTACAGAGGATAGACCGCACCGACCTTATCCCCTATATCCAGTATGACACGAAACATGGGAAAGGGGGTATCTGATGAATAACAACGATATTCCTGTATGGAAAAAATACACCCTTACCATTGAAGAAGCGTCAAAGTATTTCCGTATCGGAGAAAACAAGTTAAGACGATTGGCAGAGGAAAACAAGGACGCTGGCTGGCTCATTATGAATGGCAACCGCATACAGATTAAACGCCGACAGTTTGAACAGGTCATTGACAAATTGGACGCAATCTAATGCAAATGAGCCTTGTATGTGTTATGATGAACACAAGTCATATCAAGGCTCTTTCCAACAAGGAAAGGAGCAGACACCATGAAAGAAAAAAGACGGGATAGTAAAGGACGTATCCTGCATACTGGAGAGAGCCAACGAACAGACGGGAAATACTTATATAAATATGTAGACGCATTTGGAAACACAAAATATGTGTATGCTTGGAGATTGACACCCACAGACCCAACACCAAAGGGAAAACGGGAAAAACCCTCACTTCGAGAACTGGAACAGCAGATAAGACGGGATATTGAGGACGGTATCGACAGCACAGGCAAGAAAATGACGCTTTGCCAACTCTATGCCAAACAGAACGCACAGAGGGCAAACGTGAAGAAAAGCACAATGAAACAACGGGAACAACTCATGCGGTTATTGAAAGAGGATAAGTTAGGTGCTAGGAGCATTGATACAATCAAGCCCTCTGACGCTAAGGAATGGGCGTTACGCATGAAAGACAAAGGCTTTTCCTACAATACCATTAACAACCATAAACGCTCGTTAAAAGCGTCATTCTATATCGCCATACAAGACGATTGCGTAAGGAAGAACCCTTTTGATTTCAAGTTAAATGAAGTCCTAGAAAATGATACCAAAGAGAAAGTCGCATTGACAGAGGAACAGGAACAAGCCTTATTGTCATTTATTAAGACGGACAATGTGTATCACAAGCATTATGATGATGTGCTGATACTGTTAAAAACAGGACTTCGTATCTCGGAACTGTGCGGACTGACAGTAGCCGATATTGATTTCAAGAATGAAGTTGTGATTATCGACCACCAGTTATTAAAGAGCAAGGAACAGGGCTATTATATTGAAACGCCTAAAACAAAGAGCGGAATAAGGCAAGTGCCATTAAGCAGAGAAACAATACAGGCATTTCAACGGGTTATGAAGAAACACCCAAAAGCAGAACCATTTGTGATAGACGGACGGAGCAATTTTCTGTTTGTCAATCATAAAGGGAAGCCCAAAGTTGCGATTGATTATAACGCCTTATTTGTTCGTATGATAAAGAAATACAACAAGCACCACAAGGATAATCCCTTGCCACATATCACACCGCATACGCTACGCCATACATTCTGCACAAGGCTGGCTAGCAAGAACATGAACCCAAAAGATTTACAGTATATCATGGGACATTCAAACATCAGTATCACAATGAACTGGTACGCTCATGCGTCCATAGATACCGCAAAATCAGAGGTTCAGCGTCTAATCGCATAAGAAGTAGTTACCACGATTTTAACCACGCTTGATAGCGAAAATATAAGAAGATAGACCTAGATATGTGAGGTTTACCACAAAAGCAAAATGCCCGTAGAGCCTATAAAATAAGGCTTTGCGGACATTTAAGAAGATATAAAAAGATAGTCAAAAAGACATATATAATTTAAAGAAAATATATGATGATTCGGAGATAGAATCCATTAATAGCTGAAGAAAGGAATCATATGGCGAATCTGATATCCTTAGAAGTCCATTACCTTTAGGTGATGGGTAGTTCACTCGGTCACAACCGAGTCAGCCATGACCGAATAAAAAATATGTACATATCTACTTCTCAAACCTGCAAAGTGCCTTCTGTTGTGCTCCATAAATGGAGTGATTTCCGTTGATCAGATAAGCGAGGATGCATACCAGGATGAGGGGAAGGGTATTTCGGGTGCCGAAAACTTCCAGGCCGATGAGGATCGGGGCGATGAGGGTGTTGGTGGCGCTGCCGAATACTGCGGCGTAGCCAAGTGCCCCACAGATCATCGGAGGGATCCCGAGGATGGAACCTAAGACGACTCCAAGGGAAGCGCCGATGGAGAACAGTGGTGTCACTTCGCCGCCCTGAAAACCGATGGCAAGTGTAAATACAGTAAACAGAAGCTTCAGAATCCAGTCATATCCGTAGATCGTTTCTCCGGCAAAGGAAGCGGAGATGAGATTGGTTCCAAGACCTGTGTAGCGTCCGCCGTGGATCACAAACAGCAGAGCTGCCAGTGGAATGGCCATGACACCGATGCGGATCAGCGGATTTGAGATTTTTTCCCCGAATAATTTCTTTGCTTTCTGAAGAAGTACGGAAAAGCATCGTCCGGCAAGACCAAAGGCAAGTCCGAGAGCAATGAGAGAGATCATGCTTCGGAGATTGGTCACAGTCCAGGTGTCTTGGATATCCACAGCAAATTTTTCCAGTTCCAGGAAATGAGAGGTGAAGGAGGCTGTATATGCGGCGATAAGTGCCGGCAGCAGCGCATCGTACTCAAGATATCCGGCAACGATCACCTCCATGGCAAAAAATACAGCGGCTAATGGCGTCTGGAACAGACCGCCAAAACCGGCAGCCATACCGGTGATCAGCATGACGGGCTTGCGTTCCCGGATATGCAGCCTGCGTCCGGCCTCGTGGGAGAGTGTAGCACCGATCTGCACGGCAACACCTTCACGGCCGGCACTTCCTCCGAAGAGATGAGTGATCCAGGTGCCGATCATTACCAGAGGGACAAGAACCAGAGGAATCTGGTCTCTTTTTTTCTGCCCGGTTTCGAAGATCAGGGACATGCCATTTAAGCTTAAGGTGCTGAAATGATGATACATCCACACAATAAGAAGTCCGGACAGAGGCAGGAAAGGCAGCAGATATTGCCAGTATGCGGTGCGAAGATCAGAGATCGCCAGCAGGCCCCGGCCGAAGATAGTATCTACGATCCCGACGCAGATTCCCACGACCACTGCAAGGACAGCGTATTTCAGCTGCAGGATCCGATGTTCTTTTTGGATAGTTTCTTTTGTCATAGTAACTCCTTTCAATCTCCCCGTTTTGAAAAATCCATCAAAAAAAGCTGATAACCCCGTGCATTGCACAGAAGTCATCAGCTCATTGGCGGTTTCGATAAAGATCGGGGGAGAACTTCATTCCCTTTCTGCCTGAGAGTATAGCATCCGAGGCTGATATCGTCAATAGTCAGACGGAAATCCGGAGTATCTTATTTGTTACAGGTGTGCTATGATTAAACAAATCGGCAGGTTACGGGTGAAGCAGTAAAGCGTAATGTGCTGCGACTAAGACCTGGACATATGAGAATGTAAAAATAACGGAGGAGACATCATGGAAGAACCAAGAATTGACAAAACAGTCTATACAGGAAGACCGGAGAACACCGAGGGCCGTCTGGAGAAGGAAATCGCAGTGTACGATTTTCTGGATAGTCTTGGGATTGAATATAAAAGAGCAGATCATGAAGCACTGATGACCATGGAGGCCTGCGAGGCAGTGGATCAGCTTCTGGGAGCGCAGATATGCAAAAATCTTTTTCTCTGCAACCGACAGAAAACGGATTTCTATCTGCTGCTGATGCCGGGAGAGAAGCCGTTTAAAACAAAATTTCTGTCCAAACAGATCGGAACAGCCAGACTTTCCTTTGCAGACGGAGAGCAGATGGAGGAATATCTGAACATTACACCGGGGTCCTTAAGTCTGATGGGACTGATCTTTGATAAAGAAAAGAAGGTACACCTGGTGATCGATAAAGAAGTCCTGGATGAAGAATATTTCGGATGCCATCCGTGTATCAATACTTCCACTCTGTTGATGAAGACCAGTGATGTAAAAGAAAAAATCCTGCCGGCGCTGGGCCACGAATATCAGGTGGTCGAGCTGCCGACAGAATAGAAAATCAACGTATGGGTGTAAAGTCCTTTTTGTTGGACTCTGCTATGATGTAATGGGGGCGCTGCTTGACCTCCATATAGGTTTTGGCTATGTATTGTCCCATGATACCCAGGCAGAAAAGCTGCAGGCCGCCGATGAAGATGATGACACAGATGGTGGAAGCCCAGCCTGGGACCGGATCATCGAAGATCAGCTTTCGGACGATGATGGCTACCAGGACCAGAAAGGAAAAACCGGTCATGGTCGTTCCGAACCAGGAGGCGATGGTCAGCGGTACCTGAGAAAAATTGATGATGCCGCTGACGGCGTATTTAAACAGCTTCCAGAAGTTCCATTTGGTCTCACCGGCTACGCGTTCGATATTTTTGTAGGGGAGCCAGCAGGTGCGGAAACCGATCCAGCCGAAGATTCCCTTGGAGAAGCGGTTGTACTCACTCATGGAGACGATGGCATCCACCATACTGCGCTTCATCAGACGGAAGTCTCTGGCGCCGTCCACAATATCTGCATCCGAGATCTTATTGATCAGCTGATAAAATTTCCGGGCAAAAAAGCTCCGGATAGGTGGCTCTCCGTCACGGCTGACACGTCTGGTGGCAACGCTGTCATATTCTCCGGATTCCAGCTTCTCCAGCATTTCCGGGAGAAGGGATGGCGGATCCTGAAGATCAGCGTCCATTACTGCTACATAATCGCCGCCGGCATTGCAGAAGCCTGCATACATGGCAGCTTCCTTTCCGAAGTTTCTGGAAAAGGAAAGATAGATCACATGAGGATCCTTTTCGGAAAGCTCTTTTAAAATCTCAAGGGTTCTGTCTCTGGAACCGTCATTCACAAAGATCAGTTCATAATCACAATTCATTTGCCTGAGGACAGAAGTGGCTTCCGGGTAAAAAAGCGGAAGGGATTCTTCCTCATTGAAGCATGGTATAATTAAAGAAATCATTTTTGCCTCGTTTTCCAGATCATAAAAAATGATCATTTTGGCGGTTATCTGTAGTCCGCCCTGGTTTCAGGTTGCTTTTGGATGGGTACTATCATATCATATTTGTCCGGAATCGGCTATAAAACAGGGGATTTTTTTCTTGCACCGCTGTTTTTTTGTGATAAACTGTAAAAAAAGACAAACAAGAGGTGTGATATGCTGGAAAAATTTAACAGCTTTATGGAGAAATGGATGGCTTTTGTGACGCCGGCCTGTCTGCTTACAGGGGTGCTGTTTCCGAATATTGCAAAGCATGGCGTGCCCTATGTGACGTATGCTTTTGCATTTATGACCTTTATCGGTGCGCTGAAATCCAGATTCCGTGATGTAGCAGATGTGTTTAAGCGGCCGCTTCCGCTGATCCTGATGCTGCTGATCCTTCATGTGCTGGGACCGGTGGCCGCCTGCGGTCTGGGACATCTTCTGTTCCCGGGCAATATGAATTATATCACAGGAATGGTGCTGGAATTTTCCGTACCTGCAGCGGTGATCAGTCTGATGTGGGTGTCCATTTATAATGGAAACAGTCCGCTGTCACTTTCGCTGGTTGTGATCGATACGATCCTGGCTCCCTTTCTGATCCCGGCAGTATTGAAGCTCCTGGTGGGCTCCAGCGTAAAAATGGATACTGTGGGAATGATGAAGGAGCTGGTTTTTATGATCGCTCTGCCGGCAGTCCTTGCCATGTGCCTTAATGAAGTCAGCCATGGAAAGGTTATGGAGACCTGGCCGAAAAAGCTGGCGCCTTTTTCAAAAATGTGCCTGATCTTTGTGGTAACCTCTAACTCCTCCAAGGTTTCTCCTTATATGAAGCATCTTAATGGAGAACGGCTGGAGGTAGCAGCAGCGATCCTGGTCCTGGCAGCAGGGGGATATGCCATTGGCTGGATCATTGCCATTCTTACAAGGCAGAATAAAGCGGCAACGGTTTCCATGATCTATGGTTCCGGAATGCGGAACATCAGCGCCGGTGCGGTGATCGCGGGAGCGTATTTTCCGGCGGAAACATTATTTCCGGTTATGATCGGAACGTTATTTCAGCAGATCCTGGCGGCTTTTTACGGAAGTATGATGCGCCGGATCCAGACCGGACAGCAGGAAAGGGAGAAGGAGCATGGAGTTTCAGCATGAATTGATCATTCCCAATGAAGGATTTCCTTTTAAGCTTTTTCTTTTTGAAGGAAGAAACGGAAATTATGTAAGGGAAAAACACTGGCATACTTCGATCGAGATCTTTGCGGTGATGGAGGGGAGCCTTTATTTCTATATCGATGAGAAAGAGTATCCTCTGAAGGCAGGGGAGTTTCTGATCATTAATTCCAATGAAGTACATTCTATTCAGGCGCCAGTACGTAATGAGACCATCGTACTGCAGATCCCGCTGAAGCAGTTTTCGGATTATTTTACCGCTCAGAGATTTATCCGTTTTCGGAGCAGAAACGAAGAGTCTGAGGAAACAGACAGGCGGATGGTTTCTCTGATCCGGGAGATGTATCGGGTGTACGTATCCGGGGAAACGGGGTACGAATTCCGTATCAGGGCAGTGTTCTATGAAGTCCTTTATCTTATGGTTTCTGCATACAGGGAAACAGAGGTGGAGGAGAATGCGCTGAAGATCAGCCGCAGATTGGATGCTTTGTCAAAAATAACCACTTATATGCGGGAGCATTACAAGGAGGATCTCAGGCTTTCCGGACTTGCAGCCATGTTCGGATATTCCGATGCATATCTGTCAAGAATGTTCCGGAAATATGCGAAGGTCAATTTTAAGACATATTTACAGGATATCCGCATGGCATACGCCTATAAGGAGCTTTTGCATACAGATCATACCATCAGCTCTATCGCACTTGACAACGGGTTTGCAAGCAGCAGGGCTTTTTCCAGGGAATTTGTAAAGCGTTACGGGATCCTGCCGGGAAGAGTGGAGCGTCAGAATCATAAAAATGTCAAAAAAGTGCTATGAATGAGTCAAGAAAAGCGGCGAAAAGCATACCATGATGTGGTATGCTTTTTTCAGTTCAAAACGAAGATACAGAGAAGCTGTGAAACAGTAATTTTGTAAGGAGGGTTAAATCGTGAAAATTCAGAAAGTAACAGATCCGGCTTTCCGCAGATACGGAAAGGTTCTGGAGGGATACAATTTCGGTCCGCTTCTGAAGGAGATGAAGCATACACCGGTTCCGGAGGATGTGGTATATGTTCCGTCAGCAGAGGAGCTGGAAGCTCTCGATGTGGAAAAAGAGCTGAAAAACAGAGCGTTTGGTGGATTACCTGTCCAGATCGGATATTGCAATGGTCACAATAAAAAGCTGAATGCCCTGGAATATCATCGGAATTCCGAGATCAATGTAGCAGTGACAGATCTTGTACTGCTTATCGGACATCAGCAGGATATAGAAGAGGATCTTACATACGATACCTCAAAGGTGGAGGCATTTCTGGTACCGGCAGGAACTGGGATCGAGGTTTATGCCACAACGCTCCACTATGCACCGTGTCATGTGAATGAGAGTGGATTTCAGTGTGTAGTTGTTCTTCCGAGAGGAACCAACACAGAGATTGATTTTCCGATGTCAGGGGACGGAGAGGACGGTCTGATGACAGCCAGAAATAAATGGCTTATCGCTCATGAGGATGCGAAGATCGAAGGCGCATTCAACGGATTGAAGGGTGAAAATATCACACTTGACTGATTTTGGGTGAAGTGAATAGTTACAAACGAACAATAATATCACCGGTGGAAAATCTGCCGGATATAAAAAGGAGAATGAAGATTATGAACAACATGCCAGAAGTTAAGATCGGAATCGTTGCAGTCAGCAGAGATTGTTTTCCGGAAAGCCTTTCCGTAAACAGGAGAAAAGCTCTTGTAGACGCTTACACAAAGAAATACGATGCAAAGGATATCTACGAATGTCCGGTCTGTATCGTAGAGAGTGAGATCCATATGGTCCAGGCTCTGGAGGATATCAAAAAAGCAGGCTGTAACGCACTCTGTGTATATCTTGGAAACTTCGGACCGGAGATTTCTGAGACCCTTCTTGCAAAGCATTTCGAGGGACCGAAGATGTTTATCGCAGCAGCTGAGGAAACACAGGATAATCTCTGCCAGGGACGTGGAGATGCTTACTGCGGTATGCTGAATGCAAGCTACAACCTGCAGCTTCGTAATGTAAAAGCCTATATTCCGGAGTATCCGGTAGGTGATGCAGAGGACTGTGCGGATATGATCCATGAATTCCTTCCTATCGCAAGAGCGATCGAGGGATTGAGCAACCTGAAGATCATCAGCTTCGGACCGCGTCCTACAAACTTCCTTGCCTGCAATGCACCGATCAAACAGCTTTACAACCTTGGCGTTGAGATCGAGGAGAACTCAGAACTGGATCTTTTCGAGGCATTCAACAAGCATGAAGGTGATGAAAGGATCCCGGCGATCGTAAAAGAGATGGAAGAAGAGCTTGGTGCGGGAAACAAGAAACCTGAGATCCTTCCGAAGCTTGCACAGTACGAGCTGACTCTGAAGGACTGGGTAAGAGATCATAAAGGATATCGTAAATATGTAACACTGACAGGAAAATGCTGGCCTGCATTCCAGACACAGTTTGGATTTGTTCCATGTTATGTAAACAGTCGTCTGACAGCACAGGGCATTCCAGTATCCTGTGAGGTTGATATCTATGGTACATTAAGTGAGTTTATTGGACAGGTAGTAAGTGATGATATCGTTACACTTCTTGATATCAACAATTCCGTTCCGAAGGATATGTACAAAGAATCTATTGAAGGAAAATTCAACTATACACTTCAGGATACCTTTATGGGATTCCATTGTGGAAACACAGCATCCAGCAAGCTGTCCTTCTGTGAGATGAAATATCAGATGATCATGGCAAGATCCCTTCCGATCGAGGTTACAAACGGAACTCTTGAGGGAGATATCAAGCCTGGAGATATCACCTTCTATCGTCTGCAGAGTACAGCGGACAACAAGCTTCGTGCATATATCGCACACGGCGAGGTTCTTCCGGTTGCAACACGTTCCTTCGGTGCTATCGGTGTATTTGCAATTCCGGAGATGGGACGTTTCTACCGTCACGTGCTGATCGAGGGAGGATTCCCGCATCACGGTGCTGTAGCATTCGGACATCACGGAAAAGCTCTCTTCGAGGTGTTCAAATACATTGGTGTACCGGTTGAAGAGATCGGTTACAATCAGCCGGCAGGCGTGAGATATCCGACAGAGAATCCTTGGAGATAATTAAAACAGGCAGGTAAGATCATCCGTACGTGCTGCCTGATACAAGCAAGTCCCCACTCACTGCTTATTGCTTTTCGTAACCCCGCAGGGGACGTTCTTGATTTGGTTAAATACGATTCAGAAACCGCGGGCTCTCAGGCGTGCAGGCGTTGCGAACTGAGGGCTGCGGTTTCTGTATTTACAGGAGGAAAAATTACTATGTATTATATTGGCGTTGATCTTGGAACTTCCGCTGTAAAGCTTCTTCTTATGGAAGGATCCGGAAAGATCTGCAACATCGTATCAAAAGAATATCCGCTGTTCTTCCCCCATCCGGGCTGGTCTGAGCAGAATCCGGAGGACTGGTTCGCCCAGAGCATGGAAGGGATCAAAGAGCTCACAGAGGGGATTGACCGCAAAGAAGTAGCAGGAATCGGTTTTGGCGGTCAGATGCACGGTCTTGTAACTCTGGATAAAGATGACAATGTGATCCGTCCGGCGATTCTCTGGAATGACGGCCGTACCGGTGAGGAGACGGAATATCTTAATACGGTTATCGGAAAGGAAAAACTTTCTCAGTATACCGCAAACATTGCATTTGCAGGCTTCACTGCACCAAAGATCCTCTGGATGCAGAAGCATGAGCCTGAGAATTTTAAAAAAGTGGTAAAGATCATGCTTCCGAAGGATTATCTTGCCTATCGCTTAAGCGGATCCTTCTGCACAGATGTATCCGATGCTTCCGGTATGCTTCTTCTGGATGTGAAAAACCGCTGCTGGTCAAAGGAAATGCTTGAGATCTGCCATATCACAGAGGAACAGCTTCCGAAGCTGTACGAGAGCTGGCAGGTAGTCGGAAACCTGAAAGCGGAAGTTGCAAAAGAGCTTGGCTTCTCAGAGGATGTGAAGGTTGTAGCAGGTGCAGGCGACAATGCTGCGGCAGCTGTGGGAACAGGAACGGTTGGCGATGGCCAGTGCAACATTTCCCTTGGAACATCCGGTACGATCTTTATTTCCAGCAAAGATTTCGGAGTGGATGAAAACAATGCACTGCATTCCTTTGACCATGCAGATGGAAGCTATCATCTGATGGGATGCATGTTAAGCGCTGCTTCCTGCAACAAATGGTGGTCAGAGGAGATCCTTAAGACAAAGGATTTTGCGGCAGAGCAGGCACCGATCCAAAAGCTTGGCGAAAATCAGGTATTCTTCCTTCCATATCTGATGGGAGAGAGATCTCCGCATAACAACCCGGATGCAAGAGGTGTATTTTTCGGAATGTCCATGGATACCACGAGAGCAGATATGACCCAGGCAGTTCTGGAGGGAGTTGCTTTTGGACTTCGAGATTCCCTTGAGGTTGCAAGAAGCCTTGGGATTCATATTGAGCGCACCAAGATCTGCGGCGGCGGAGCTAAGAGCCCTCTCTGGAAAAAGATCATTGCAAATGTGATGAATCTGAAGGTGGATGTGCCGGAGAATGAGGAAGGCCCGTCTATGGGCGGTGCAATGCTGGCAGCAGTAGGCTGCGGTGAATACCCGGATGTGGAAACGATCTGTAATAAGCTGGTCAGGGTAGTAGATACGGTAGAACCGGAACCGGAGCTGGTTGCAAAATATGAAGAAAAATACCGGAAATTCCGCAAACTGTATCCGGCAATGAAAGAGTTGTTCAGATAACAGCCATTTTCACGGATAAATATTGTTATGCTTCATAGGTATGGAGCACTGAACGGTTAAAGATCAGGAGCATGTCACAGCTCCTGATTTTTTCTGTACTGTCTTGGTGTACAGCCCTTGATTTTCGTAAAGACCTTTGTGTAATAATTAGAGTCCGAAAAACCGGACAGCAGTCCTGATTCTGTGATAGAACAGGAGGGATTTTCCAGATATTCCAGGCTGCGTTCAATGCGGTATTCCTGGATGTATCCGAAGAGAGTGATATTCATGCATTTTTTGAAAAGCCGGCTGCATTCGCTGGGACTTAAGTGGATCAGGTCTGCAACATCATTCAGGAGAATCTTTTCAGAGTAGTGTTCTGCGATATAGGACATGATCTGACGGATGCGGCGGTAGTTTTCTTCATCCTGACCGGATGGAAGAGTTGCCTGGGAGATCGTATTTTCATACAAGATTTTCCAGAAGTGCTGCAGTTTGGCGATGATCTCAAATTCATACATGGGTTTCCGGCTACTGTCCAGGTCGATGATGTCACGGATATCTTTTATGGCCTCGGAATGCCATTTACAGGATAGATCAAGCGGTACAGCGGACAGGGAAAAGCTTCGGAGGATCGGTTCTGTATATTTCTGGAAAAGAAGGCTTCCCGAAAATCCGTAGATCAGTTTGGGGTCAAAGGTTATGGGGATATACTGACAGTCCTGATCCTGATACATATATCCGGCATGAAGGGCATTGGCATTGCCAAAGATTGCCTGTCCCTCTTTCAGGTGAAAGGTATTCTGATTGATCTTGTAGAGCATTTCGCCTTTTTTTATATAGGTAAGCTCGATCTCCGGATGCCAGTGCCACAGAAAGGAACCGGTCTCATAGCCGGAAAGCCGCTCGTAGCTTACCAGGAATGGGAAGGAGCTGTCTCCGTGTTTTTTCAGTTCTTTTCCGGCGGGATCTGTGATGATCTGCAAGGTGTTACCTCCTTCCTTCTGTGCGCGGATTCTGAAGTGTATATCTGCTTTTCATAGTGGAATTTATTTTATCAGAAAAGGCAGAAAATGCAAAGGGATATTCCGGGATCACCACAAAATAATACGGTTTTTACACAAAATTGTTATGGACAGAAAAGACGGGACTGTTATAATAAAAGTACATGAAGCGTTACTATTCACTGGTGATATTCTGCGCATTGCGAAGTGTGTTGCTGAGAACGGAGTGAACAGTAACCATGAAGCGTGACAGAGCGGAAGATTTTTTCAGGTTCTTCCGGATCTGGGGTGTAAACTATATAACAGGAGGAAGAAAAAATGGGAACAATTAAAATTCCGGCAGCAGAAGTGCTGAAAAAAATCTATGGCGAGACAGAGGAGAGCAGCGCCCGTTATACCAATCTTGCTGTGAATTTCGAGAAGAAATATCATCATGACAAGGCAGAGTTTTTTACTGCTCCGGGCCGTACGGAGATCATTGGCAACCATGTTGATCATAACGGCGGTCAGATCATTGCGGCAAGTATTGATCTGGATACCATCGGTGCTGCTTATCCAAACGGAACCAATGTGATCCATATGATCAGTGAGGGTTACAAACAGGAAGTAGTTGTTGATCTTGACAAGCTCAGCACAGAAACCTATACAAAAGGTACAGATGCTCTTGTTGCAGGTATTATGGAGTATATGCAGAAAAAAGGCTATGCTACCGGTGGATTTGACGCTTATGTTTCCACCAAGGTTATTGCCGCTGCAGGTGTAAGCTCCTCTGCTTCCTTTGAGATGCTTGTATGTGCGATCACCAATTATTTCTTTAATGAAGGTAAGCTGGAGTATGGCGAGTATGCGAGAGCAGGTCAGTATGCTGAGAATGTTTACTGGAAAAAGGCTTCCGGTCTGATGGACCAGATGGCTTGTGCTGCCGGTGGCCCGATCCTTCTGGATTTCTCTGATAAAGAGAATATCAGCTGTGAGAAGATTGCATTTTCCTTTGAGGATATGGGCTGCAGACTTGTGATCGTAAATACCGGTAAGGGCCATGCAGATCTCAGTGAGGAATATTCCTCTATTCCTATGGAGATGCGTGAGGCTGCGAAGGCTATGGGCGTAGAGCTTCTCTGTGAGTCCAGTATGGAGAATCTTCTGGCACATGTGAAGGATATTCCGAATGACCGTGCTGTTCTTCGTGCGATGCATTTTTATGAAGAGAACAGACGTGTTGCAGATGCTGTGAAGGCTGTTGAGAATAAAGACGGTGAGGGATTCCTGCGCCTTCTTGAAGAGTCTGGTAATTCTTCCTGGGAGTGGCTGCAGAACTGTTATTCTCTACAGAATTGCAAGGAGCAGAAGATTACGTTGAGTCTGGCGCTTACCAAGCTGTTTCTGAATAAGATCGGTGCTGGTATCTGCAGAGTTCATGGTGGTGGTTTTGCAGGAGTTATCATGTGCGTGCTTCCAATCGAGAACGCAGATGCGTATGTGGACTATATGGCTCAGTATGTTGGAAGGGAAAATGTCTATCCGATGAATATCAGGAGTACAGGGGCTGTTCATGTTGAGTGATTTTTGACGGCATAACGAACGTCATGGAGGGCGATTCGTTTCCGAATGCGGCTTTGGCGGCATCCGGAAATGAACCGCCCTTTGCGCTGTACTATGATTTTTTATTTTTTAATCAAAATTTTATGATTTGTTTCTGATTTAAATTTATGGGTTATGGTATAATGAGAAAAATTTTAAGAGAGTATTAAAAAAGAATTTGCAGAAGTTTTCAAGGTGATGTTTCTGGAGTTGTTTTGAGTTTTGTTTTTTTCATTATATTTCATAAGAAAGGTTTGACATATTTATGAGCAGAAGAGAGTTTCTTGAGGTTTTACGGGGGCAGCTGTCCGGACAGATGACCCAGGGGAGAGCTGCGGCTCATGTGCGGTATTATGAGGATTACATTCAGTCTCAGGTCCGGAACGGCCGAAGTGAATCAGATGTTCTGGCAGAACTGGGGGATCCCAGGCTGATTGCCAAGACTTTGATTGATACAGATGACAGTGCAGCTGTTTATGATGAGTCCGGTTATTCTGAAGAGAGCTACGGTGCAGATGATTATGCGGATAATGGGACGGAGAGCAGTGCCGGAAAGACAAGAAGCTTTAAACTGGATCTGAGTACATGGTATGGGAAGGCGATCGTGATCGCCATTGCAGCGTTAATTGTGATACTTTTAACAACTGTTTTGGTGGCAGTTGCTCCATTTTTGATAATTTTTGGTATAGTTTTGTATTTAATATCCTGGTACAGGAAGAAAAAAGTGTAATTGTTCCACAACAGCTGTGAGTTAAAGACAATTTCCGTGTAATGAAATGGATTGCTTGTGAAAAATGTATTTATAAGATTTGCATAAAAAATATGTGTTTGGTCTTGATTTATAGTGGATTTTACTGTATAATCTGGATTAACAAGTTGAGATTGTGTCTGTTTTGTATAAAAACAGATGATGCCATTGAGAAGAGAGAACGGCAGAAGATATACATCGAAGGATGTGTTATTTTCTGCCGATTTTTTTATCTGTTTTTTATGGAAGGTGATCAGAATGGATTGCCTTATTGGGGTGCGGTAAATTGTATAAAATAGATAAAAAAACAATTGTTATTAAATGATAATTGTATAAAATAAATAAAGAAATATTGAAAAATAGAGAAATAGCTGTTGATTATATGTAAGAAATATGTTATTATTTGGTAAAAAGTTGGTAAAGATAACAAATACGCAAATACAAAGGAGGGTAGTGAGAGGGCATTTTTGACAGCAGAACGTAAATGAGAGTTTTGCTTAATGTATTGGGGTAATTGCTGGAAGATATAACGGAAATGTTTTTCAGCAGAATGTGTAATGAGCAACATGATCAGCACTGTCAGGGGGACAGAGATATCGTGATGATGCAGCTGATCGGTAGTACGTAAATTTATGAAAAGCAGGTGATATACAATGAAAAGTAAAAAATCTTTTTTCAGGACAGTGGAGCCTTATCTCTATCTGGTTCCTGTAATGATCCTTTTTATACTGTTTGTATTCTGGCCGTTCGTTAAGACGATCCAGCTGAGCTTTGCCAGAACCACACCTCTTGGTCAGGTGGCACAGTATGTAGGACTTGACAACTATACGAATATTTTTACAGATGGAACGTTCCTTAACAGTTTGGTGACAACACTGAAATTCTCTGTTATGCGAGTTATCCTTTCTATTATGATCGGTTTTATACTGGCGATCATCAGTACAGAGAAAATCAGGGCAAAGGGATTTTTCCGTACTGTATATGCACTTCCGATGGCTATTTCCGCAGCAGCGGCATCTGTAGTGTTCATGTTTATTTTCCACAGCTCTCTGGGTATCCTGAACAGGGCGCTCGGAACTCATATCGGATGGCTGACAGATAAGAAATATGCACTGATCGCAGTTACGATCGTTAGTGTATGGATGGCGATCGGTATGAATTTCATTTACCTTACTGCAGCAATCCAGAGTGTACCGGCTGAGCTTTATGAGAGCGTTGCCCTGGATGGAGCGAATTTCTTCCAGAAGCACCGCCATGTAACGATTCCGTCAATCTCTCCGACACTGTTCTTCCTTCTCATTATCAATGTCATCAACTCCGTACAGGCATACGCAGAGTTCAAGATGATGACCCAGGGCGGACCGGCAGAGAGTACCAACGTTATCGTGTATGAGATTTACCAGGAGGCATTTATCAACAGCCGTTTCGGTGTGGCCTGTTCAGAATCCGTAATTCTGTTTGTTATTTTGATCATCCTGACTGCACTGCAGTTTAGACTGGAAAAGAAGGTGACCTACTGATGAAAGAAAAACCATATGTAAAAGTGGCGATGTATGCGCTGAATATTATTTTTGCAATTATTATTATTGTTCCTGTTATCTACTGTTTCAATGTTAGTATGATGGATCTGAAGGAGATCTACGGCGGAAAGTTCTGGCCGTCCCATCTGACTATCGAGAACTACACAAGAGCATTTCAGCTTGCACCGTTCTTTACCTTCATTAAGAACTCACTGATCGTATCCGGTGTTATCACATTTGCTCAGGTCGTTACAGGTGCTCTTGCAGCATATGCTTTTGCAATGATGGAGTTCAAAGGCAAAAAGGTCCTGTTCTATATTATGCTGGCAACCATGATGATCCCGAGCCAGGCGATCATCATCGCAAACTACCTGACTATTGCTGACTGGGGTATCCGTAATACATACGCAGCGCTGATCCTTCCTAATGCAGCAGCAGCTTTTGCGGTATTCAACATGCGTCAGGCATTCCTGACACTGCCGAAGGAGATCCATGAGGCGGCAGAGATTGACGGATGTACAAATTTCAAGTTCTTATATACCATCGGTGTTCCGCTTATCAAACCATCACTGGGTGCTCTGATCATCTATGTATTCCTTCAGAGCTGGAACTACTATCTGTGGCCACTGCTTGTAACAGACAGTGTAAATATGAGAACGGTTCAGATCGGTCTTGGTATGCTTCAGGGGGCTGAGGCAACAGACTTCCGACCGGTTATGGCTGGCGCTATGGTTATCCTGATTCCGTCGATCCTTGTATTTATCATTGGTCAGAAGCAGATGATCAGTGGTCTGACAGCAGGTGCTGTTAAGGGTTGATCCAATCACATAAGAGCAAGTAGCAAAAATGTTAATTTGTCCGACCTGTATTGGGGCGGGTCGGACCATTATAAAAGGAGGGTTTCTATATGAACAACAAAAAATGGATGGCGATTCTTTTAGGAGGAATCATGGCTGCATCTCTGGCAGCTCCGTGCTCAGTAAGTGCAGCTGAGAAAACAACACTTACATTCTGGCATGCAATGGGCGGCACAAACGGTGAGGTGCTTCAGCAGATCGTGGATGATTTCAACGCATCCCAGGATGAGATTGAGATTAAAGCTGAGTATCAGGGAACCTATGATGATACCATCACAAAACTGAAAGCTGCTATGCAGAGTGACTCCGGTCTTCCGGATGTCTGCCAGATGTATGACGTAGGAACAAAGTTCATGTATGACAGTGGTGCTGTCATTCCTGTAGAAGACAAATTTGAGAGCACAGGCTATGATAAGAGCTCTGTTATGGAGGTTATCAGCAGCTACTATACCGTAGACGGCAAGCAGTATGCAATGCCATTTAACGTATCCACACCTATGCTGTATTACAACAAAGACGTATTTGAGGCAGCAGGACTTGATCCTGAAACTCCGCCAACAACTTATGATGAGGTTCTTGAGGATGCCAAGAAGATCGTAGAGAGCGGAGCAGCTCCGGTTGGTTATTCACAGGCTATTTACGGATGGTTCTTTGAGCAGCAGCTTGCAGGACTTGGTGTAACATACGGAAACAATGACAATGGACGTAAAGAGGCAGTTACAGCTGTTGATTTTGATTCCAACGGCGGCGGCCTGAAAGTATTTGATATGTGGAAAAAGCTGTATGATTCCGGATATTTCGAAGATTACGGAACAACAACAGCAGATACTCAGACAGCATTCTTCTCCGGACAGGTTGGTATGATCATCGAGTCTACTGCTATCCTGAAAAATGCAGTTGATTCTTCTCCGTTCGAAGTTGGTACAGGATATCTTCCGAGAATCGAGCAGAATGATGAAGGCGGTGTTATCATCGGTGGTGGATCCCTGTGGCTTACAGATACAGGCAACGAAGCTAACGAAGATGCAGCATGGAAATTCATCGAGTACATCACAACTCCTGATGTACAGGCTAAATGGTCCATGGGTACAGGATACTTTGCGATCAACGAGAAAGCTTATGAGACAGAGGATATGAAGGCTTACCTCAAAGAAAACCCGAACTTCGAGACAGCTATCAACCAGCTGAAGGATTCTCCTGTAAACTGCAATACAGCAGGTGTTCTCTCAGGTGTACAGACAGAAGCCCGTCTTACATTCAACGAGATCATGCCGCAGGTATATGATGGCAAGCTTACAACTCAGGACGCTGTTGATCAGCTTGCAGTTTCTGTAAACAAAGCGATCGAGAACTATAACGAGTCTATTAAATAATCAGAATGCCCTCTGATCAGTAGATAGAGCAACAGATAGGGATACCGCCGCTGGGCGCCGGTATCCCTGCTGTTTTACATGCTGTGAGACTACAGATCATGTATATCCGGGGTATAGGATCATATGAAAAACTGCGTAGTGAGACGGACGGAGTGAGTCCGGCTGACTAGACAGCTTTCGAATGGAGTGAGTGTGGCCTGCGGCGTTCGTGCAAGGCAAAATGAAGTGATGCGCTATTGGCGTTATCACCGGCAGAAAATAATGTTACAACAGGAAAGGAGCAAATTTATGGGCGGAATTCTCGGAGCATGTAATGCAATATCGGATTATTTGCACACTTTAAATATGGGATCGACGCTGTTTCGGCTGATTCTTGCGATGTTTCTTGGATGTCTGATCGGTATTGATCGTGGAATGAAGAAGCGTGTGGCAGGTGTAAAAACACATATGATCGTCTGTATGGGGGCAACTTTGGTTATGATGACGGGCGATTTTATCCATGTATATTCTAATGGGGCAGGAATCGGAGATACTGCACGACTTGGCGCACAGGTTGTCAGCGGGATTGGTTTTCTTGGAGTGGGAACTATCATTGTGACCGGACAGAGACATGTATCCGGTCTTACAACAGCAGCCAGTCTTTGGACTTCTGCGTGTATCGGACTTGCTGTGGGAATCGGCTTTTACAGCGGTGCGATCTTTACCACGCTGGGGCTTATTCTGGTGTTCAAATATGCGAAATATATAGAGGTTTATGTGGAAGAGCATTCCAATACCTATGACGTATATATGGAGTTTGAAAATGAAGACAAGATGAGTATGGTCATAAAGAAGCTCCGGGAAGAGGACATCATGATCTCCAACGTAGTTATCATCAAAAAGAGATCCAAAACACAGAGTGTGGTGATCCAGGCAACAATGGAGGCTGCCAAATGGAAAGCACGCCATACTGTATTTCGTGAGGTAAGACAGCAGGAAGGAGTTATTTCTGTGGAGGAAATATGATCGGGAATCGGGAATACAATGAAACTTATCATGTTTTTGAGAAAGTTAAGAGCATGTTAAAGAAAAAACGATGTATTTTACGAAAAATGCACTTGAAATATGAAGAATAGTCTGATACAATGAATACAAAGTGAAGAAGGAATCTGATTCAGCTTGCTGAATACAGAGAATGCCATTGAGAACAGAGACCGGCATGAAGACACATGGATAAGTGTGTTTTTATGCCGGCTATTTTTATGCGCAAATGTTAATGTTTCAAAAGGATTACAAGGGTTACAAAGGGTTACGGCATAAAAATAATGGCATATTCACTTGAAAGATTGCTGTTCGTAAGCAGTACTCCTCGCAGAATATATACCTGCGGACGGCAATGCTTGTGTTGCAACGGATATTCTGCTGTTTCCGGCGCAGAGAAAGCCGGGGACAGTTCAGAAGATCCGCAAACAGGAAAGGAGAAACAGATCTATGTATGATGTGATCATTATCGGAGCAGGAGTTTCCGGAGCGGCAGCGGCGAGAGAGCTTTCAAGATATCGGCTGAAAATCTGCGTTCTGGAGCGAGAAGAGGATGTATGCTGTGGAACTTCCAAGGCAAACAGCGGAATCGCTCATTCCGGTTATGATGCAGAACCGGGAAGCCTTATGGCGGAACTGAATGTGAAGGGCAGCAATATGATGGGACAGCTTTCGAAGGAACTGGATTTTCCTTTTAAACAGACTGGTTCACTGACTGTCTGTACGACTGAGAATGGAATCGCCATGCTGCATAAGCTGCGTGAAAGAGGACTGAAAAACGGAGTAGAGGGACTGAGGATCCTTGACAGAGAAGAGGCACTTGCCATGGAGCCGAATCTGTCTGATCAGGTGCTGGCAGCGCTGTATGCACCGACAGCCGGAATTGTCTGTCCCTTTGAGCTGAACATTGCAATGGCAGAGAATGCATATAACAATGGTGTGGAATTTAAATTTGACACAGAAGTAAAGAACATCCGAAAACAGGAAAAAGGTTTTGTTGTGGAAACCTCAAAGGGTGATCTTGAGACAGGCTGTATCGTCAATGCTGCCGGTGTCTATGCGGATGTTTTTCATAATATGGTAAGTGAGAAAAAACTGCATATCACTCCTCGTAAGGGTGAGTATATGCTTCTTGATAAAAGTGCAGGAACACATGTGAATCATACGATCTTTGCACTTCCAAATCAGAACGGAAAAGGAGTTCTGGTAACACAGACTGTTCACGGTAATCTTCTGATCGGGCCTACAGCTACGGATCTGGAGGATCGGGAGGAAACAGCGACTACATCAGAGGGGATGGAGGAAGTAAGTGCCAAATCCCGGAAAACAGTAAAGGATATTCCACTGCGGAAGGTGATCACAAGCTTTGCAGGGCTTCGAGCTATCGAGGACGGTATGGATTTTGTGATCGAAGAGGTGGAGGATGCTCCCGGATTTATCGATTGTGCAGGAATCGCATCCCCGGGACTTACCAGCTCACCGGCCATTGGCTGTATGGTTGCTGACATCGTAAAAGAAAAATTACATCCGGAAGTAAATCCGGATTTTGATCCGGTGAGAAAAGGGATCCTGGATCCGTCAGAGCTTTCTCTGGAAGAAAGAAATGAGCTGATCAAAAGATCACCGGAATATGGAAATATCATCTGCAGATGTGAGATGATCTCTGAGGGAGAGATCCTGGATGCGATCCGAAGACCGCTTGGAGCGAAATCCCTGGACGGAGTAAAACGTCGTACAAGAGCAGGAATGGGAAGATGTCAGTCAGGCTTCTGCTCTCCCAGAACAATGGAAATCCTCAGCCGAGAGCTTGGCATTTCCATGGAGGAGATCACAAAAACAGGCGGAGCTTCCAGACTGATCGAAGGAATCAACAAGAAAATTGCAGAGGAGGGCGAGAACCATGAATGATAAGATTATGGTGAAGAGAGATATCGTGATCATAGGCGGAGGCCCTGCAGGACTGGCAGCAGCCCTGGCTGCAAAGAAAGAGGGAGCAGAGAGTATCCTGATCCTGGAACGTGATAAGGAACTGGGCGGGATCCTGAATCAGTGTATCCATAATGGATTTGGCCTTCATACATTTCAGGAGGAGCTGACAGGACCGGAATATGCGGCACGTTTTATCCGGATGGTAAAAGAGCAGCAGATCGAGTACCGGCTGAACACCATGGTCATGGATATCAGCCAGGATAAGGTGATCACTGCCATGAGCCGCCAGGAGGGAATGTATCAGATCCGGGCAAAAGCTGTGATCCTTGCCATGGGCTGCAGAGAGAGACCGCGAGGTGCACTGAACATTCCGGGATATCGACCGGCAGGCATTTATTCAGCAGGAACAGCACAGCGCCTTGTAAATATGGAAGGATTTATGCCGGGAAAAAAAGTAGTGATCCTGGGATCCGGTGATATCGGACTGATCATGGCCAGACGTATGACGCTGGAAGGTGCAGAGGTTAAGGCAGTGGCAGAACTGATGCCATATTCCGGAGGCCTGAAGCGAAATATCGTGCAGTGCCTGGATGACTTTGGTATCCCGTTGAAGCTTAGCCATACAGTGGTTGACATAAAAGGAAAAGAACGTGTGGAAGGAATCACTCTTGCAGAGGTAGACGAAAACAGACGCCCGATTCCCGGTACAGAGGAATTTTTTGAATGCGATACGCTTCTTCTTTCTGTTGGTCTGATCCCGGAGAATGAGCTTTCCGGACAGGCAGGTGTGAAGCTGAGCAATGTGACTTCCGGACCGGTGGTAAACGAAAGTCTGGAGACAAATGTAGAAGGTATTTTTGCCTGCGGAAATGTTCTTCATGTTCACGATCTGGTGGATTTTGTTTCGGAGGAAGCCGGCAATGCAGGAAGAAATGCGGCTCTCTATATAAACAACAATGGAGAGGACAAAATACCGGAAGAGATAAAGATCACGCTTTCGCCCCAAAACGGAGTCCGCTATACAGTGCCGTCTGAGATCCGTACCGGTCATATGGCGGAGGAGCAGCTGGTCCGCTTCCGTGTGGGAAATGTATATAAAAATTGTTACATTCGTGCATATCTGGATGGAGAACGGATCTTTTCCAGAAAAAAACAGGTGGCAGCACCCGGAGAGATGGAACAGATCAAATTGAAAAAAGAGCAGCTTCTTTCCATTCTGGAAGGAAAACAGAAACAGGATAAACATGAACTTGTGATCCAGGTGGAGGAGTGATGAAAATGGAAAAAAGGAATCTTACTTGTATCGGATGTCCTATGGGATGCGCCCTTCTGGTGGAAATGGATGGAAAAGAGATCATTTCCGTCACAGGAAATACCTGTAAAAAAGGTGCGGAATATGCAGTGAAGGAAGTGACAGATCCGACCAGGATCGTGACAACGACCGTGCGTGTGAAGAATGGAAGCATGCCGGTGGTGTCAGTAAAGACAGCACAGGATATTCCGAAAGGAAAGATTTTTGACTGTGTGGAAACGCTGCGGGATGTATGTGTGGAAGCGCCGGTTCAGATCGGGGACGTGATCCTGGAGAATGTAGCAGGCACAGGCGTGGATATCGTGGCTACAGGAAATGTGAAGCAGATCATACAGTGATCTGCAAAGGATATATATGGCAATCTGTATGCTTATAATATGTCAGCCCTCCGGCAGACAAAGCGAATAAAATAAACCTGAAAAGGCGGTTTTATCGCTTTGTTTGCCATGAAATAAAATATGCAAAATACACAAAAAATAATAAGAAGAAAAAGAATAATTAATTAAAAAGCAACAAAAAAACGTAAAAAAACAGACAAAAAATGTTGAAAATAAATAAACGCTATGATATAATCAGAAATATGAATTAGCAAAAATGCTCACAACGATGTAATGCATTGAATGGAGGATGATTAGAATGAAAGTATTTGGACATCGTGGTTTCAGCGGAGAATATCCGGAGAATACAATGCTGGCGTTTCAGAAGGCTGTGGAGGCTGGTTGCGAGGGGATCGAGCTTGATGTGCAGCTGACCAAGGATCTGGTTCCGGTGATCATGCACGATGAGAAGGTTGATCGTACCACAGATGGAAACGGGTATATCTATGATCTTACATATGCTGAGCTGTGTAAACTGGATTGCAGTTATCCGGATAAGTTTGCCGGAAAATTCGGCAGGCTTCAGATTCCGACTTTGAGAGAGTATTTGGAGTGGATGGCAGAGGAGGAAGATCTGATCACAAACATCGAGCTGAAGAACAGTGTTTATTATTATGGTGGTATGGAAGAGAAGGTCATTGATATGATCTGCGAATATGGTCTGGAGGATCGGATCATTCTTTCCTCTTTCAATAACGCATCCATTGTATTGTGCAGACAGAGTGATGAGACTATTGCAGGAGGTTTTCTGGTAGAGAAATACGTGGATAATGCAGGGGTTTATGCAAGAACCTGTGATGTGCAGTATTATCATCCGAATCTGGAATACCTGAAGGAAGAACATGTACGCAGCTGTTCCCAGAACGGGATCGGGGTGAATGTCTGGACTGTAAACGAGGAAGAGGATATGAGAAGGATGAAGAAATGGGGAGTAAACTCCATCATCACCAATTATCCGGACAGAGGAAGAGCAGTGGCAGACGAGGATTGAAACTGTAATGCAAAGACGCTTTCTGTAAGGTACATACAGGAGGCAGGATAAATTTGAAATCTCCGGCAGGAGGGGGTCCTGCTGCAGATCTATATAAGCAAAATAAAAAAACTATAATAATGTATATGGAGGATTTTTACAATGGAGAAAGAAACAAGACCTTTTATTTCCTGGCAGCTTGCAGATGATTTTATGACTGCAGTATTTGAGAAAATGGGAGTTCCGACGGAGGATGCAAGACTTTGCGCTGATGTACTTCTGGAGAGTGACAGACGTGGAATCGAGAGCCATGGCTGTAACCGCTTTAAACCGATCTATATCGACCGTATCAAATCCGGAATCTTAAATCCAGTAACAAAGATCGATATCCTTAAAGAGACACCAACAACTGCAGTTCTCGATGCCAACGATGGTATGGGAATGGTAGCCAGCAAGAAGGCTATGGACATGTGTATTGAAAAAGCACATAAATACGGCATGGGTATGGTTGCAGTCCGTAACTCTTCCCATTATGGAATCGCAGGATATTGGACAGGTCTCGCTGCAAAAGAGAATATGATCGGTATCAGTGGTACCAACGCAAGACCATCCGTTGCACCGACATTTGGTGTTGAGAATATGCTTGGAACCAACCCACTGACATTTAGTATGCCTACAGATGAGCCGTTCCCGTTTACACTGGACTGTGCAACATCTGTTATCCAGAATGGCAAGATCGAATACTACGCACGTATCAACCATGATACTCCTAAGGGTCTTGTTATTTCCAGAGAAGGAGAGGAGCTTACAGATAGTGCAGAGATCCTTAAGAAGATCAGAAGCCAGCAGGCAGCACTTGCTCCTCTCGGTGGATTTGGTGAGACAACCGGAGGATATAAGGGATACGGATACTCTACTGTTGTTGAGATCCTTTCCGCTGCTCTTCAGTCCGGTCTCTTCCTGAAAGCTCTGGATGGTAAGGATGAGGAAGGAAAGATCCGTCCATATCATCTTGGACATTTCTTTATTGCTATCGACACAGAGGCATTTATGGGTGCAGAGGCATTCAAGAAAACATGCGGTGATATCCTGAGAGACCTGAGAGGCTCCGAGAAGGCTCCTGGACAGGAACGTATCTACACAGCAGGCGAGAAGGAATATGATGTATGGATGTATCGTAAGGATAAGGGAGTTCCGGTGACAGAGGCAGTTCAGAAAGAGTTTATCGGACTTCGCGATGAATTCGGACTTACACAGTTCAAATTCCCGTTTGAGAAATAATGTATCTGCAGAAGGGAAGTCCATAGGGGCTTCCCTTCTTTTACCAGAGAAGAAGATTGTCTGAGAATTGTAATACAGCCGGAAATAAAACAGATATATTTGGCAAATGCGTCTGGTCTTTGAAGCAATAAACTGATACAATAAGAATAATATCTTCAAATAATGCGCGGAGATAGGATGATATTGTGTGAACATTGCGGAGGAAGAGAGAAGATGAACAAAGAATTTCTGGACGCGATCGAGGCGAACCCGATCATAGCGGCTGTAAAGGATGAGCAGGGACTTCAGAACTGTCTGGGCAGGGAGGAGCTTACCGTGATCTTTATCCTGTATGGAGATATCCGTTCTATTGGGGGAATTGTGGAGCGGATCCACCAGGCGGGGAAGATCGCGATGGCACATATAGACCTGATCACAGGTTTAAGCTCAAAAGAGGTTTCTGTGGATTATATTTGTAAAAATATCCATGCAGATGGGATCATTTCAACAAAAGCATCCATGATCAACAGGGCGAAGAAGCTTGGAATGTATACAGTTCTGCGTTTTTTCCTTATTGATTCCATGGCGATCAAGAATATTGAGAATCTGGGAAATCAGCATGAGCAGCTGCCGGATGTGGTAGAGGTTCTGCCGGGGCTGATGCCGAAGATTCTTAAACAGATATGTAAAACAAGCAAGGTGCCTGTGATCGCAGGCGGTTTGATCTCCGATAAGGAGGATGTGATGGGAGCCCTGGGTGCGGGGGCAGCAGCGGTTTCCACTACAAATCAGAAGGTATGGGAATTATGAGGCTGCAGAGGCATTGAGCCGCAGCCAAGAAATGTATTGGAGGATTTTTATATGGCAAAATATGTTATGGCGCTGGATTCCGGAACGACCAGTAACCGCTGTATTCTTTTTGATGAAAGTGGAAGGATCCGCAGTGTGGCGCAGAAGGAGTTTATCCAGCATTTTCCGAAACCGGGATGGGTAGAGCATGATGCAGGTGAGATCTGGTCCACACAGCTTTCTGTTGCCAGAGAGGCTATGAACCAGATTGAGGCAACGGCAGAGGATATTGCAGCGATCGGTATCACCAATCAGAGAGAGACCACTATTGTCTGGGATAAGAATACGGGACAGCCGGTTTATCATGCCATCGTATGGCAGTGCAGGAGAACCTCAGAATACTGCGACAGCCTGAAAGCAAAGGGACTGGAAGAAAAATTCCGTCAGAAAACAGGACTTGTTATCGATGCGTATTTTTCTGCCACCAAAGTAAAATGGATCCTGGATAATGTGGAGGGCGCCCGCGAAAGAGCAGAGAAGGGAGAGCTTCTGTTTGGTACCGTGGAGACCTGGCTGATCTGGAAGCTGACCAAGGGAGCTGTTCATGTAACAGATTATTCCAATGCATCCAGAACAATGATGTTCAATATCAATACACTGGAGTGGGATGATGAGATCCTGGAGGAGCTTGACATTCCGAAATGCATGCTTCCGCAGGTAAAAGAGTCCAGTGAGATTTATGGTGAGACAGATCCGTCCTTTTTCGGTGGAAGGATTCCGGTAGCCGGTGCTGCCGGTGACCAGCAGGCGGCGCTGTTCGGGCAGGCCTGCTTTAAGAAAGGTGAAACCAAGAATACATATGGAACCGGTGGCTTTCTTCTGATGAATGCAGGAGATAAACCGGTATTTTCCAATAACGGGCTGGTTACAACCATCGGATGGGGACTTAACGGAGAGATCACTTATGTTCTGGAGGGATCCGTATTTGTGGCTGGTGCTGCGATCCAGTGGCTTCGTGATGAGCTTCATCTGGTGGATTCCGCATCGGATACCGAGTATTTTGCGGGAAAGGTACCGGATGCAAACGGCTGCTACGTCGTGCCTGCATTTACAGGACTTGGAGCTCCTTACTGGGATCAGTATGCCCGTGGCACGATCGTGGGATTGACCCGTGGTGTAAATAAGTATCATATTGTGCGTGCGACTTTGGAATCACTTGCATATCAGGTCAATGATGTGCTGGAGGTTATGAAGGAAGATGCAGGAAGTGACCTTGCAGTTCTTCGTGTAGACGGCGGAGCAAGTGCAAACAATCTTCTCCTGCAGATCCAGGCCAATATCAGTAATGTGGCTGTAGAACGTCCGGAATGTATTGAGACAACTGCTCTTGGTGCCGCATATCTTGCAGGTCTTGCTGTGGGATTCTGGGAAAGCAAGGAGGCAGTACTGGAAAGTCGTGATGTGGAACGTATTTTCCGCACGGAGATCGATGACGAGAAGCGAAATGCCATGGTAAAAGGCTGGAGAGCTGCAGTAGGCTGCTCCAGAGACTGGATCAAAAAGATCCAGTAAAAGATAAAAAAGAAAAGTCATGCAGCGGGACCGGATGAAAATGTCCTGTGCATGGCTTTTTTGCGTTTCCGGAATGTCACAGACAGACCGGCATAGTAAGCGATCGCGGAACAGATCCGCCGGAGCTTACAGAGTGGCCAGATCGATCCTGTAATCGTCGGAACCCTCTCCGTCAGCAGTGTAGTAAGCTGCTCTTTCTTCTGCATTTACATAGATGTGGAGCTCTTTGCCTTTCAGGCCTTTTGCTTCTGCATCTTTCTTAACAGCTGCCTCAAGGTCGGCAACTGTGATGGATGTCTCAAAAATTTCAAGTGTGATGCCGCTGATCTTATGATTTTTTACAGTGTTCTTAACTTCTTCTACTACTTCTGGTGCCTTGGCTGCTACAGTCTCTGTTGCCTTTTTGACTGCTTTAACGGTTTTTTCAGCTGCAGGTGTTTTTTCAATCTTTTCTACAGTTGATTTCACGGTAGCTTTGGCTTTGGTGGTTGCGCTCTTCAGGTTGCTTGTTCTGCTGTTTCTTCTTTTTTCCATAATGGAACACTCCCTTCCGCATATCTCGCTGACAGAATGGATCTGTCGGAATATGTACCTGTTTACAGTACCATGAATCCGGTGGAAAGTCAAATTTTTGCTTGGGTGTTGCATTTCCGGCGGTTGTCGTATAAACTGGATTACAGAGAAAATCAGACAGGGGTACAGAGATTGAAGAATATTCAGGAAGATATCAAAACAGGAAAATTTAAGCAGGCATATCTCCTTTACGGTGAGGAAGCCTATCTGAAACAACAATATAAAAGAAATCTGGTGAAGGCTCTGAACCCGGACGATGATACCATGAATTTTACCAGATATGAGGGGAAGGGAATCGATGTCCGGGAGCTTTTGAGTCTTTGTGATACCATGCCCTTTTTTGCAGAGCGAAGAGTAGTCCTTCTTGAGGATACGGGATTCTTTAAGAACAAATGTGAGGAACTGGCAGATTATATGAAAGCTCTGCCTGATTATCTGTATCTGGTGTTCTGCGAGTCTGAGGTAGATAAAAGAAGCCGTATGTACAAGGCGGTAAAAGCCTGCGGCAGTATCGGGGAATTTAAACAGCAGGATGAAAAGACTCTTATGCGGTGGGCAGCAGGAATCCTTGGAAAAAATGGACGCAGGATCACCCAGAGAGATGTGGAGCTTCTGCTGACCATGACGGGAACAGATATGGGAAATATAAGGATGGAGCTGGAAAAGCTGATCTCCTATACGGTCGGAAGAGATGTTGTGACGGCTGCAGATATCCAGGCTGTCTGTACCACGCAGACAACCAATAAGATCTTTGATATGGTGCGTGCGGTGACGGAGAAGAACCAGAAGCGGGCCCTGGATCTGTACTATGACCTTCTGACTCTTCGGGAACCGCCGATGCGGATATTGTTTCTTTTGGCGAAACAGTTTCGTCAGATCTGCCTGACCAAGAAAATGTCACAGGAGGGTCTTTCTCAAACCGAGATCGCTTCCAAACTGGGAGTACCCTCTTTTGTTGTGCGGAACCTGGCATCCTGTGCCAGATCCTACACTGTGGAAGAGCTGGAGAATGCTGTGCGGGATTTTGTGGATGCGGAAGAGGCGGTAAAGACAGGTACACTTGGAGATGTGCTCAGCGTGGAGCTTCTGATCGTGAAGTACAGCTCGGCGAGAGCAGTGAGAGCCTGAGTTTTACGGAGAAGGGTTCTGCCACAGGGTCGCTCCGTTGTCCCTGAGCCATTTTTCGCAGGCTTTATACTCCGGCATCACAGATGCCACCACTGCATAAAAGGCAGGGGAATGATTCATTTCTTTTCTATGGGAAAGTTCGTGTACTACAACATAATCCAGGACTTTTTCCGGGGCGAAGATCAGCCGCCAGTTGAAATTCAGGTTTCCTTCGCTGGTGCAGCTTCCCCAGCGGGTTTTTTGTTCCCGGATCGTGATACGGCCGTAGGTTACGCCCATTTTTCTGGCGTAGGCTGCGGCTTTTCTTTTGAATATTTTTCTGGCGGATTCCATATAATAACCGCGGCGGAATTCCGAAAGAGGCGGGTTTTCAGCCTGGGGCTGTGCCGGCTCAGTGGCAGCGTGTGAGAGATGCTCCAGGATCCAGCTTTCTTTCTGTGAGAGAAAACGATGGATGGTGGAATCTGGCATTGTGTGTGGAGCGCGGACAGTTACCTGACCGGAAACGCTGACCTGGATCGCCAGGGTTTTCCGGCTGCTGCGGATAATGCGGTAGGGAAAGGGATGGGATATCATAAAAAACTCCTTTTGGTCAATGCAGAAATCTATATACAAAAAAGACAGTCGCTGACGGTTCGACTGTCTTTCCTTTTACTTATAAGCTTATAACTAAAATATTCCGTGGTCTATTACGCAATGCTGTTGACAGCTTTGGAAAGACGGGAAATCTTTCTGGCGCAGTTATTTTTGTGATAAACGCCCTTGGATGTAGCTTTGCTGATTGTGGAGATTGCGTCCTTAAGAGCAACCTCTGCAGCTGCCTTATCCTTATTCTCAACTGCTGTCTCAACTTTCTTGATGGAAGTCTTAACTGCAGAACGGATTGCTTTGTTTCTTGCAGCCTTAGTGCTGTTAACTAAGATTCTCTTCTTTGCGGATTTAATGTTAGCCAATTCGTACACCTCCGATTCCTTAAAAATATAATATTAAATTACATTCACAGGAACAGACACGGGCGCTCCTATGAAACATGCTTATATATATTATTATACGTGCACAGGAATGTCAAGATGTTTTTTGCAAAAATTCCAAAAAAATATGCAAAAAATACCAGATGCTGTGTGGGAAAGGGGAAATGATACATATTTATGGGAAAAAGGGGAAATAATAAAAGGGAAAACACCGGAAAAGCTGCAGGCAGCAGCGAAAAAGTCTTTGCAATCTTACAGAAAAAGAGGATGAGAGTATGGCTGGAAGGAGCAGAATCAGAACAGACCTGGCACTGGAAGCAACGGAACGCTTTCAGGAGGAAAATGTAGAAGTACATGGAGTAGAGATCAGGGAAAAATACGATGAGGAAAAGGAGGTGCGTACTACAGTTGTGAGGATCACAACGGAAAACGGAGCCAGGACCATGGGAAAACCGCAGGGAACCTATATTACCATTGAGGCACCGGATCTTTCCGTTCCGGATGAGGATTATCACAGGGAGATCTCGGAAGAAGTTGCACATCATTTAAGGGAGCTGATCGATCTTGGACGTCAGTTGTCAATTTTGGTGGTAGGGCTTGGAAATCAGGAGATCACTGCGGATTCTCTTGGCCCTCGTGCAGTTTCCAATCTTCATATGACAAGGCATGTGATCCGGGAATATGGGCTGAAGAGCAATGAACATATGAAAATGCATCAGATCAGCGGTATCGTTCCGGGTGTGATGGCACAGACCGGAATGGAAACTCTGGAAATTGTTCGGGGTGTTGTTTCGGAGACAAAGCCGGATGTGGTGATTGCCGTAGATGCGCTGGCGGCCAGAAGTACGACAAGACTTAACCGGACGATCCAGATCACGGATACCGGGATCAGTCCGGGCTCCGGCGTGGGGAATCACAGGGAAGGCCTGAATGAAGAAAATCTTTCGGTCCGTGTGATCGGGATCGGTGTTCCGACTGTGGTGGATGCGGCTACTATTGTCCATGATTCCATGGCAGAGCTTCTGGAGGCACTGGAGGAGGATGAGCAGAAGGAGTTTCTGGAAGAAATGATCTCGCCGAAGCTTTACACCATGTTTGTAACACCAAAGGATGTGGATGAAACGGTACGATATTTAAGCTTTACCATTTCCGAGGGACTGAATCTGGCTTTTTCCGATAGTCTAATCGAAGAGGACAGGTCATAAAATACCATAAGAGGTGATCGTGGGTGACGAATATCCAGAGGGCTTTCTGCGTGGTTTTGAGCCTGATCTTCCTGGGTGTGGTGGCTGTCCTTCCGGGAGATTTTTTCAGGCATGGTGAGATCTACAGACAGCTGCCGCTGTATTGCTTTCTGGAAAAGAAAGCTCTGCAGAAGGAAAATGGCAGAGACCGGGAAACAGAGATGCTTTTGCAGGAAAAAAACGCAGAGCATCTGGGTGAAGAAGTGGAAGCAGAGAACCGAAAAGAGCAGGAGACGCTGTTGATGGCCGAGGCGGAAGAAGTGGAGAAGAAAGAAGCCCTTCAGAAGAAAGAAGAGCTTCAAAAGAAAAAAGAAATTCAAAAGAAAGAAGCGGAAGAGGCAGAGAAAAAATCTCCTGACGGCAAAAAAAATGAAAAGGAGACTGTTAAGGGAAATGCAGAACAGGAAGTTGCAGAGCCAGAAATTACAGAGCCGGGAGGTTCAGAACAGGAAGCTACGGAGCCGGGGAACACAGAACCGGAGACTCCTCCGTCAGAGGAGAACCAATCCGGTGAAAATACTGCGAAGGAACAGGAGACTGTGGCACTGCCACATCCGCAGATTGACTTGTCTCAGGCGAAACTGGCAGATTTTGACTATGTGATGAATCAGTTTTTTATATTGGATTCCAATACGGAAACGAATGCGCAGCAGATCAGTGCGCCCCGTTTTCTGAAGGAGGATCTGTCCGTTAAAAAGGATTCATCGGTACCCCAGATCCTGATTTATCATACCCATTCCCAGGAGGCTTTTGCAGATTCAAGGGAAGGACAGACTGAGGACACCATCGTGGGAGTGGGAGATCATCTTACTGAACTTCTGGAAAAAACATATGGATACCAGGTCATTCATATAACAGATGCCTTTGATATGATGGGAGGAACACTGGACAGGAGCAAGGCTTATGATTATGCCAGGGCATCCATAGAAAAAGTGCTGGAAGAAAATCCCACCATTGAAGTTGTGATCGACCTTCACAGAGATGGTGTGCCGGATGAGCGTCATCTGGTAACGCAGGTGAATGGAAAACCTACTGCTCAGCTGCTTTTTTATAATGGATTAAGCTATACAGTCAGTCAGGGGGCAGTGAGTTATCTGCCCAATCCTTACATAGAAGAGAATCTGGCATTTTCCTTTCAGCTGGAATATCAGGCGGCACAGTATTACCCCGATCTTTACCGGGGGATCTATCTGGCAGGTCTTCGCTATAATCTGCATCTTAAGCCACGGGCCCTGCTTCTGGAGGCCGGAGCACAGACAAATACCGTGGAGGAAGTCCGAAATGCCATGGAACCATTTGCAGATATCTTAAACAGAGTTCTGAAAGGCAGTGACAAAGAAGGCTGAAATATGATATGATAAAGAGCAGTATGGAAAAATATGCGTTCTGAACGCTTTATACGAGAGAAATTTAAGGAGGACTTCCTGAATGATAGACCAGAGTAAAATTCGGAATTTTTGTATCATTGCACATATCGACCATGGCAAGTCAACACTTGCGGACCGTATCATCGAGATGACGGGACTTCTTACCGAGAGGGAAATGCAGGCCCAGGTTCTGGATAACATGGACCTTGAGAGAGAACGAGGGATCACCATCAAATCCCAGGCGGTTCGTATTGTATACAAAGCCAAGGACGGAAATGAGTATATTTTTAACCTGATCGATACCCCGGGACATGTAGACTTTAACTATGAAGTTTCCCGAAGCCTTGCTGCCTGTGACGGAGCGATCCTTGTTGTGGATGCAGCACAGGGAATCGAAGCTCAGACACTTGCCAATGTATATATGGCACTGGACCATGATCTGGATGTGGTTCCGGTGATCAACAAGATCGACCTTCCAAGTGCGGATCCGGAGCGTGTTATCAATGAGATCGAGGATGTGATCGGAATTGAAGCGCAGGATGCACCGCAGATCTCCGCAAAAACAGGACTGAATGTAGACCAGGTCCTGGAGCAGATCGTCAATAAGGTCCCGGCGCCGGCGGGGGATGTGGATGCACCTCTGAAGGCTCTGATCTTCGACTCTGTTTATGACCCTTATAAGGGTGTTATCGTATTTTGCAGAGTGAAGGACGGACGTGTGAAAAAGGGCACGAGGATCCATATGATGGCGACCGGATTCACCACGGAGGTTGTGGAGGTTGGATATTTTGGAGCGGGTCAGTTTATCCCGTGTGACGAGCTGACAGCAGGTATGGTCGGATATATCACAGCCAGCATCAAGAATGTCCGTGATACCCGCGTGGGTGATACGGTAACGGATGCGGACAACCCCTGTGCAGAGGCACTTCCGGGATATAAGAAGGTAAACCCTATGGTTTATTGTGGCCTTTATCCGGCAGATGGTGCCAAGTACGGCGATCTCCGTGACGCGCTGGAGAAGCTTCAGCTCAACGATGCTTCCCTTTATTATGAACCGGAGACATCGGTCGCCCTTGGATTTGGTTTCCGCTGCGGCTTCCTGGGACTTCTTCATCTGGAGATCATCCAGGAGCGTCTGGAGAGAGAGTATAACCTGGATCTTGTAACTACAGCACCGAGTGTTATCTATAAGGTCTATAAAACCAATGGTGAGATCATCGAGCTGACCAATCCCACCAACCTTCCGGATCCTTCAGAGATCGAATACATGGAAGAGCCTATGGTGAAGGCGGAGATCATGGTAACCACAGAGTTCATTGGTGCGATCATGGATCTCTGCCAGGAGAGACGTGGTCAGTATGAAGGCATGGAATATATGGAAGAAACCCGTGCACTCCTGAAATACAGACTGCCGCTGAACGAGATCATTTATGATTTCTTTGATGCACTGAAATCACGTTCCAGAGGTTATGCATCCCTGGATTACGAACTGGACGGATATGAGAGAAGTGAGCTTGTAAAGCTGGATATCCTTGTGAATAAAGAAGAAGTGGATGCTCTTTCCTTTATCGTGCATGCAGATACTGCTTACGAGCGTGGAAGAAAGATGTGTGAGAAGCTGAAAGACGAGATCCCGAGACAGCTCTTTGAGATTCCAATCCAGGCAGCTATCGGAAGCAAGGTCATTGCCAGAGAGACGGTAAGAGCCATGCGTAAAGACGTACTTGCCAAGTGTTACGGTGGAGATATCTCCCGTAAGAAGAAGCTTCTGGAAAAACAGAAGGAAGGTAAGAAACGTATGCGTCAGGTAGGTAACGTGGAGATCCCGCAGAAGGCATTTATGAGTGTCCTGAAGCTGGATGATAAATAGGAGATGACTTTTTGAAAAAAAATATAAAAAAACTGTTTCTGGCAGCAGGACTTCTGGCTATAACAGGAGCTCTGCTTACCGGATGTGGTTCAAAGAAGAAAAATGCAGAAGAGGAAAGTGTGATCAAAATCAGTACAGCGCCGGAACCAACTGCCACTCCTGATCCGAAAACCGTAGATCCGGATGCAGTGACGAGCAATGGAAATCTGACAATGGTCAATGAGTACCTGGCAGAAAACGGCAGTGAGGCACTGGGGATCGATGGCGTGACACCGACACCGGCTGCTTCGGATGGAAGCACGGATAATGCGGATAGTGCCGGTGAAGATACAAGCTCTGATGAGGATAATGATACATCAGGTAGTGGTGGAGAGGAAGGAGCTATGGATGGAGAATGAGGCGAAAAAACCGCTGGAGCTCTATATCCATGTTCCGTTTTGTGTGAAAAAATGTGATTACTGTGATTTCCTTTCCGGACCTGCCGGAAAAGAGAGGCAGCGTGAATATTTCCAGGCTCTGGAAAGGGAGATTGCTGCTGTTCCGGATTTTTCGGACAGGGAGATCACTACAGTTTTTATCGGCGGAGGAACACCTTCCGTGCCTGATCCGTCTCTTGTTGGAGAGATGCTGGATCAGATCAGAAATAAGTTTTTTGTGGCCCCGGATGCTGAGATCACCATCGAAGCAAATCCGGGGACTTTATATAAAGAAAAACTTCAAATATATCTGGAACACGGGATCAACCGGCTGAGTCTGGGGCTTCAGTCCCCGCAGAATCGGGAATTAAAGATCCTTGGAAGGATCCATACGTGGGAAGAGTTTCAGGAGAGCTTTTTTATGGCAAGGGATGCAGGCTTTTCCAACATCAATATCGATCTGATGAGTGCCATTCCGGAACAGACCTATGCAGACTGGGAAAAAAATCTCCGCACGGTGGCAGGGCTTTCGCCGGAACATATTTCCGCCTACAGTCTGATCATTGAGGAAGGCACTCCTTTCGGGGAGAGAAAGCTGAAATTGCCGGATGAGGATACGGAGTACCGTATGTATGAGAATACGGCAGGGATTCTGGCGGAATATGGGTTTCATCAGTACGAGATCTCCAATTATGCGAAAGGTGGACGGGAATGCCGTCATAATAAGGGATACTGGCAGAGGATCGATTATCTGGGACTGGGACTTGGGGCGTCTTCACTTCTGGATCATATGCGTTTTTCCAATACTGCGGATATGAAGGAATATATTGGAAACAGTGCGTTTCCGGATAAGATCCGCCAGAATATGGAAAGCCTTACAGAGGCAGATGAGATGGCTGAGTTTATGTTTCTGGGGCTTCGGATGACAGAGGGCGTTTCAATGGAAGCGTTTGCGGAATATTTCGGAAAAAATATGGAAAACGTTTACGGAGAGGTCCTGAAAAAACATCTGGAGATCGGAATGCTGAAACAAAAAGGAGACAGGATATATCTTTCGAGAAAGGGAATCCATGTGAGCAATGGAGTGATGGCGGATTTTCTGTTGTAGAAAATTTGTCGATTTTTTCACCTTGACGAACGGATGTTCTGGCAGTATACTGATAAAAAATCAGAAGTTTTACAGCGGAATAAGAGAGGTAGATTCTGCTGTTGAGAAGAATACCGGAGTATTTTTTATGACCGGACAGAGTAGGAGGCTTTCATGTCAGCAGAAGCAAACGATAAGAAGCGTTTTATCAGGATACGCGGAGCCAATGAGAATAATCTTAAGAATCTTAGCGTCGATATTCCCAGAGACCAGTTTGTGGTACTTACCGGACTCAGTGGCTCTGGTAAGTCATCTCTTGCATTTGATACCATTTATGCAGAGGGACAGAGACGTTATATGGAGTCACTTTCTTCCTATGCGAGGCAGTTCCTGGGACAGATGGAGAAACCGGATGTGGAGAGTATCGAGGGCCTTCCGCCGGCAATCTCCATTGATCAGAAGTCAACGAACCGGAATCCCCGTTCTACAGTGGGTACGGTAACGGAGATCTACGATTATTTCCGACTTCTGTATGCCCGTGTGGGAATCCCGCACTGTCCCAAATGTGGAAGGGAAATCCGCAAACAGACGGTAGATCAGATGGTGGATCAGATCATGACGCTTCCGGAACGCCAGAAGATCCAGCTTCTTGCACCGGTAGTGCGGGGCCGCAAGGGAACCCATGTTAAACTTCTGGATCAGGCCAGAAGAAGCGGATATGTGAGAGTGCAGATCGACGGAAATCTCTATGAGCTTTCTGAGGAGATCAAGCTGGATAAGAATATCAAACATAACATTGAGATCGTTGTGGATCGACTTATTGTGAAACCGGGAATAGAGAAGCGTCTTTCCGATTCCATTGAAACCGTGCTGGATCTGTCGGATGGTCTGCTGGTAGTAGACACTATGGACGGGAAGCTTCTGAATTTCAGTCAGAGTTTTTCCTGTCCAGATTGCGGCATCAGCATTGATGAGATCGAACCCAGGAGTTTTTCCTTTAATAATCCGTTTGGTGCTTGCCCCCAGTGTCTGGGTCTTGGATATAAGATGGAATTTGATATCGATCTGATGATCCCGGATAAGAAACGGAGTATCAATGAAGGGGCTATCGCTGTTCTCGGATGGCAGTCCTGTACCACGCAGGGAAGCTTTTCCAGAGCGATCCTGGATGCCCTGGCAAGGGAATATGAATTTTCTCTGGATACACCTTTCTGCGAGTATCCGAAGAAGGTCCAGGATATCCTCATCCATGGTACCGGCGGTCATTCTGTGAAGGTTTATTATAAAGGACAGCGGGGAGAGGGCGTTTACGATGTGGCGTTCCCGGGACTGATCCGCAATGTGGAGCAGAGATACCGTGAAACCGGTTCCGAGACTATGAAGCAGGAATACGAGAGTTTTATGCGGATTACTCCTTGTACCACATGTAAGGGACAGAGGCTGAAGAAAGAGTCCCTGGCAGTGACCGTGGCGGATAAGAATATTTATGAAGTGACCAATATGCCGGTACAGAAGCTGCAGGGCTTTCTCCGCGATCTGAAGCTTTCAAAGCAGCAGGAGCTTATTGGAAGGCAGATCCTGAAGGAAATCCGTGCCAGGGTTGGATTTCTGGCAGAGGTTGGCCTGGAGTATCTTTCACTTGGAAGAGCTACCGGAACCCTTTCCGGCGGAGAGGCTCAGAGGATCCGTCTTGCCACACAGATCGGATCCGGGCTTGTGGGGGTTGCATATATCCTGGATGAGCCGAGTATCGGGCTTCACCAGAGAGATAATGACAAGCTTCTGGGGGCACTGATGCGTCTCCGTGATCTTGGCAACAGTCTGATCGTGGTGGAGCATGATGAAGATACCATGCGTGCGGCAGACTGTGTCATCGATATCGGCCCCGGAGCCGGAGAACATGGCGGACAACTGGTCGCAATGGGGACAGCTGAGGATCTGATGAAAAATGAGCAGTCTGTGACAGGAGCTTATTTAAGCGGAAGGCTGAAGATCCCGGTACCGGAAGTGAGGAAGGAACCAACCGGATTTCTTCATATAAAGGGTGCGGCAGAGAACAACCTGAAGCATATCGACGTAGATATTCCTCTGGGAGTGATGACCTGTATCACAGGTGTTTCCGGCTCCGGTAAGAGCTCTCTGATCAATGAAATCTTGTACAAGAGACTTGCTAGAGACCTGAACCGTGCCAGAGTGATCCCCGGGAAACATGATGACATCCTGGGTATCGATCAGCTGGATAAGGTGATCAATATCGACCAGTCCCCGATCGGAAGAACTCCCCGTTCCAATCCTGCCACATATACCGGAGTTTTTGACCAGATCCGTGATCTTTTTGCAGCCACCGCAGATGCCAAGGCAAAGGGCTACAAGAAAGGCCGTTTCAGTTTTAATGTCAAGGGCGGACGGTGCGAGGCCTGCAGCGGTGACGGAATCATCAAGATCGAGATGCATTTTCTTCCGGATGTATATGTGCCTTGCGAAGTCTGCAAGGGCAAACGCTACAATCGTGAGACTTTGGAAGTGAAGTATAAGGGCAAGAGCATTTATGATGTATTGAATATGACTGTGGAAGAAGCACTGACATTTTTTGAGAATGTACCGTCGATCCGGAGAAAGATCGAGACCCTGTATGATGTAGGGCTTTCCTATATCCGCCTGGGTCAGCCCTCCACCACTCTTTCTGGAGGAGAAGCACAGCGTATCAAGCTTGCCACAGAACTCAGCAAGCGCAGTACCGGAAAGACGATCTATATCCTGGATGAGCCTACCACAGGACTGCACTTTGCGGATGTCCACAAACTGATCGAAATCCTGCGCCGTCTGTCTGAAGGAGGAAACACCGTTGTGGTCATTGAGCACAATCTGGATGTGATCAAGACGGCGGATCATATTATTGATATCGGACCGGAAGGCGGTGACAGAGGCGGAACGGTAATTGCCAGAGGAACTCCGGAGGAAGTAGCAGAGAATCCGGTTTCCTACACCGGTAAATATGTGAAAAAATATCTGGAACAGAAATAACCGGTAAAAGTTCTTTTCAATTTCTGTGGTTTTGTATATAATGAAGTGCGGGAACGTTTCGGCACAGACCGGAACAGAATAAGTCAGAAATGCGTCAGCATATGAATGTGTATGACGCAGGCGGGAGGATTTATGCCGGCAAAGGATATTGGAATCGATCTGGGAACCAGAAACAGTCTGGTGTTTTCCACAGGCAAGGGAATCGTTTTAAGAGAGCCCTCTGTGGTTGTTTATGATAAAGATACAGAGAAGATCAGAGCAATCGGTGAGGAAGCCAGACAGATGGCAAGCCATCTGACTTCCAATATGGAAGTGATCTGGCCAATCCGAAGAGGTGTGATCGTAGATTATAATGTAATGGAAAAGATGCTGAAATATTTTATTTCACAGGCTATGGGACGGAGAGCGTTCCGGAAACCGAGAGTCAGCATCAGTGTTCCGAGCGGGATCACGGAGATCGAGCGCAAGGCAGTTGAGGAAGCTGCTTATCAGTCAGGGGCCAGGGAAGTTTTTCTTGTGGACGAGCCTATCGCTGCTGCTATCGGGGCAGGTGTAGACATTACCAAGCCATTTGGCAATCTGATCGTGGACATCGGTGCAGGGACCACGGATGTTGCGGTCGTATCCGTAGGAGGTGTGGTTGTTTCCGCTTCTGTGAAGGTTGCAGGAGATAATTTTGATCATGCGATCATGAATTATGTACGTGAGAAGCACAGCCTCTTTATCGGGGAGGATGCAGCGGAGAATATAAAGATCAAGATCGGAACAGCCAGTGAAGAAGCGGATCTTCGCACGATGGAGGTCAAGGGCAGAAATATCATCACAGGACTTCCGAAGGTGGCAACACTGACTTCTGAGGAGATCCGGACCGCTTTGCGGGAAACGACCGGACAGATCGTAGAGACAGTCCATGGCGTTCTTGAGAAAACACCGCCGGAGCTGGCGGCAGATATCATGGACCGAGGAATCGTTCTTACAGGCGGAGGTGCCATGCTGCATGGAATGGATGCATTGATCGAGCAGAAAACAGGAGTCAGCACATTGACTGTGCAGGATGCAATGCTTGTAGTGGCTGCCGGAACAGGAAAATATGCGGAAATCATGTCAAGGATGTAAACCGTTATGAGGCGTCCGGACGGCACAGGGTCAGAGAAGAGACTGCCGAAGGAAACTCATACAGATAAGGCGCTGCAGCTGCAGTGCCTTTTGCTGTTATCAGAGGTTTACAGATGGAGAAAAAGATGAGTGAGACAGTTACAGGATATATAGATCATGTGATCTTCCGAAATGAAGAGAATGGATATACGGTCATGGTACTGAAAGGGATGGAAGAGGAACGGGAACTGACCTGTGTGGGGACATTTCCTGCGATCACCCAGGGGGCTGCCATTGAAGCTTCCGGAAATTATACAACACATCCGGTGTATGGTAAACAGTTTCAGATATCCTCCTACGTAGAAAAAATGCCGGAGGATGCACTGGCCATGGAACGCTATCTGGGTTCTGGCGCGATCAAGGGGATCGGAGCGGCACTGGCAGCCAGGATCGTACGTCGTTTCGGTGATGATACTATGCGTATTGTAGAGGAAGAGCCGGAGCGGCTGGCTGAGATCAAGGGAATCAGCGAAAAAAAGGCCATGGAGATCGCAGAACAGATGACGGAGAAAGCAGATATGCGCCGCGCTATGATCTTTCTCCAGAAATACGGGATATCACTGAATCTCGGCGCAAAGATCTATCAGAAATATGGGCAGACTGTATATGGAGTCCTGCAGGAGAATCCGTATCGCCTTGCAGAGGATATCAGTGGTGTGGGATTCCGTATCGCAGATGAGATCGCTTCCCGGATCGGGATCCATACAGATTCAGATTACAGGATAAGAAGCGGAATGTTGTATACTCTCCTACAGGCTTCAGGAGAAGGCCATATCTATCTCCCGAAGGAGGAACTTTTTTCCAGGGCATCCGGACTTTTGGGAGTAGATTCCTCCTACATGGAAAAACATCTCATGGATATGGTAGTAGACCGGAAACTGATCCTGAAAGAAACAGAAGACGGTGCAGTTGTCTATCCCACACGATATTATTATCTTGAGCTGAATTCAGCCAGAATGCTCTGTGAGCTGAACATCCTCTGCCCGGAAGATGAGGAGATGATGGAGAAACGGATCAACAGGATCGAAAAGGAGACAGGAACCCGGTTAGATGAAATGCAGAAACAGGCAGTGGCGGCAGCTGCCAGTCATGGTCTGTTCATTCTGACCGGCGGGCCGGGAACCGGAAAGACTACAACGATCAATGCGATTATCCGTTATTTTGAAGAGGAAGGCGCTGAGCTGCGGCTTGCAGCTCCCACCGGCCGTGCAGCCAAGCGAATGACAGAGGCTACCGGATACGAGGCTCAGACGATCCACAGACTTCTGGAGCTGAATGGAATGCCGGAGGAAGAGCAGGAAGGCCGTGCAGTTCATTTTGACAGGAATTCGGAGAATCCGCTGGAAGCGGATGTGATCATCATTGATGAGATGTCCATGGTAGATATCGCACTGATGCATTCATTGCTTCTTGCAGTGACAGCAGGGACCAGACTGATCCTGGTAGGTGATGAAAATCAGCTTCCCAGTGTAGGCCCGGGAAATGTTCTGAGGGATATTATCCGCAGCGGCTGTTTTCCGGTAGTAGAGTTGAAAAAGATTTTCCGCCAGGCATCTGAAAGTGATATTGTGGTGAATGCACATAAGATCAACCGGGGCGAGCAGGTGACCATCAATAACAAGAGCCGGGATTTCTTTTTTCTGAAAAGATATGACGCGGACATCATTATCCGTGTGGTGATCGCACTGATCCAGGAGAAGCTTCCGCGTTATGTAGATGCAAAGCCCTATGAGATCCAGGTGCTCACGCCTATGCGTAAGGGACTTTTAGGTGTGGAGCGGCTGAACCAGATACTTCAGAGATATCTGAACCCGCCGGATGAAAAGAAAAAGGAGAAAGAGATCGGACAGCGCCTTTTCCGTGAAGGGGATAAGGTGATGCAGGTGAAGAACAATTACCAGCTGGAGTGGGAAATCCTTGGACGATACAAGATTCCTGTGGATAAAGGTGTGGGCGTGTTTAATGGAGATACCGGTATTATGACGGAGATCAATGAATTTGCGGAAACGGCCACCGTGGAATTTGAGGATGGCAGACAGGCAGAATATTCCTTCAAACAGCTTGAGGAACTGGAACTTGCCTATGCAGTGACCATACATAAGTCCCAGGGCTCAGAATATCCGGCAGTGATCCTTCCGATCCTTTCCGGACCAAGGATGCTGATGAATCGGAATCTTCTGTATACAGCAGTGACCAGAGCCAGAAAATGTGTTACCGTAGTAGGCAGCGAGACCACTTTTGCGGAGATGATCCGTAATGAAAAACAGCAGCAGAGATACAGCTCTCTGGACAGACGGATCCGGGAGCTGGATGAATCTGAACAGAAGGAGAGCGCCATCGGGGAGAAAGGACTTTCTTGAAAAAAACAGCAGATTTTTTACTGGACATGCTTTACCCGAAAAAATGCCCGCTGTGTCATCAGATACTGAAAGAAAAAGACCGGCTGATCTGTCCGGAGTGTTCCGGAAAGGTCAGGCCTATATCCGGTCCCAGGTGTATGAAATGCGGAAGACCGGTAAAAATGGAAGAGGAATACTGTGAAGATTGCCGCAAGGGTGCCCATCATTTTACGGAGGGCAGAAGTATTTTCTGGTACGGAGAGGTCTGGAGACAGTCTCTGGTACGATTTAAGTATTACGGATGTCGGGAATATGGGGATTTTTATGCAAAGGCAATGAGCGTCTTCGGAAAAAAATATCTGGAACGGTGGAAGCCTGATCTGATCGTTCCCGTTCCTCTGCATCCCAGAAAAAAAAGGATGAGAGGTTTTAACCAGGCAGCATATCTGGCAGAAAGGCTCAGTGTTCTTACGGGGATCCCATGGAATGAGCATCTGGTAAAGAAGATACGAAGCACAAGATCTCAGAAAAAACTTAATGCCATACAGAGGCGTCAGAACCTGAAAAATGCATATCAGGTAACCGAAAAGATCCCGGGTTTTTCTGTACTTGTGGTGGATGATGTATACACAACAGGAAGTACGGCAGATGCCATGGCAATGTGTCTTCTTGAGGCCGGTGCAGAGAAAGTTTATTTTCTGACAATATGCGCAGGAAGGGCATGAAACAGCCGAAAAAACACTTTTCATAGGTATGGAACTATGCTACAATAAATTTGATTGCAGTTAAACAGTATAACTGTATGGAAAGCGTAATGCAGATCATATATCGGGGATTTTCCTGATAAAGAAAGCTTATGAGGAGTTATTTTTATGGTAAATGAAGAAAAAGTGAAGATCATGAACCGTCTGGCCATGTATGAGCATGGAGAAGGCAGGAAGTATCTTCCGGTGAGCAGATATTATCGAAGTGATTATATTGGACTTGCACTGATCAGAAACTTTTTTCTGGTAACGATCGGATATATATTGGGACTTGCAGGCGTTGCCGCATATTTCAGCGAATATCTTATGGATAATGTGAATAAGATTAATCTGGTCGAGGTTGGGATCTATATCATCGTCGGTTATCTGATCGTGCTTGTTGTATATTCGATACTGACCTACATCCAGTATTCTGTGAAATATTTCCGGGCAAAAAAAAGTGTCAGGGAATATTATCAGGATCTTACAAGACTGGAAAAAATCTACGGGCGGGAGGAAAAAAGAAATCCGGTCCGGAGAAATGCAGGAGGACATAGAAAATGACAGCTTTACTTGAGATCAAACAGAATATCAAAAGATTTTACGGACAATATGAAGTATATATACTGCCGGTCCTGAAGTTTGTTCTGGCATTTGCCTATTTTCTCTGGATCAACAGCAATATGGGTTACATGAAACAGCTGGATAATATTTTTGTTGTCCTGATCCTGGCGCTTGTATGTTCGATCCTTCCGGTTTCCGTGATGATGTTTCTGGGATTTGCGTTGATGATCGGGCACTGTTATGCAGTCGGGATCGAAACGGCAGGATTTATGCTGCTTCTTATTCTGTTGATGCTGATCCTGTTCCTCAGATTCAGCAGGTCACAGAATCTTGCAATGATCCTTACACCACTTTCCTTCGGATTTGGTGTTCCTGCACTTATGCCGATCGGAGCAGGCCTGCTGGGTAGCGCATTGTCAGCGCTTCCGGCCGGATGCGGTGTTGTGATCTATTATTTTATACGGTTTGTACATGCACAGTCGGCGGCACTCAGTGATCCTGCTGCAGAGATCACAGAAAAACTGAAGCTGATCTCTGACGGACTTGTCCACAACTGGGCAATGTGGATCACGGTGATCGCGTTTGTGGTAGTGATCCTGTTTGTGAACCTTCTGAGAACACGGGCGTTTGATTATGCATGGAGGATCGCTGTCATTGCCGGTGGCGTGATCTATATCCTGGTTATCCTTGCCGGAGATTTCTGCCTTAGTATTACGGTAGCCATGGTGCCGATGATCCTGTCCACAGTGATCTCCGTACTGGCAGGATTTGTTCTGGAGTTCTTTGTTTTTGGCGGAGATTACAGCAGAACAGAACGTCTGGAATATGAGGATGATGAGTACTATTACTACGTAAAAGCCGTTCCGAAGGCATCAGTCGCCACTTCTGAGAGAAGTATCAAAAAAATCAATGCGGAGCCGGTAAAAGAAGAAAAAAAAGAAGACAATGTTGTGTCTTTCAGTGATGATGTATTTCCTGAGAAGAACGAAATGCATACAGTAAAGATGCCGGATATGGTTTCCGAAAATACAGTAAGTGAGAAACCGCAGGGATTGGACAAGATCGATTTCGAAAAACAGCTGGAGGAATCGCTGAAGGATCTTTAAACAGGAACGATTGGAATAGCTCAGGAAGAAAGGAGGAGACTTATGCAGAATGTGCTGACAGTTGTGGTCGGATATCTTGGGAAAATTTCCCTTCCGGGACTTGGCGTGATAGATATCATTGAGATCGGACTGATTTCCTTTTTTGTATATCAGTTTATGGCATGGATCAAATTTACACGTGCATATACCCTTCTGAAGGGCATTTTGATCGTCCTTGGATTTATCCTGGTCGCATATATCTTCAAAATGAATACGATCCTCTGGATCTTCCGGAACCTGGCTAATGTGCTGGTGATCGGTGTGATCGTAATCTTTCAGCCGGAGCTGAGAAAGGCGCTGGAGCAGCTGGGACAGAAGAAGTTTGTTTCCAACATTATTCCCTTTGATTCCGGCAGGGAAGTGCAGGAGCGTTTCAATGACAAGACTATCAACGAACTGGTAAAGGCCTGTTTTGATATGGGTGAAGTTAAGACCGGAGCACTGATCGTAATCGAGGAAGAGATCCGGCTTGATGAATATGTGAGAACCGGTATCAATATTGACGGTATCCTTACCAGTCAGCTACTGATCAATATTTTTGAGCATAATACACCTCTTCATGACGGAGCGGTGATCGTGCGGGGGAACCGCGTAGTAGCAGCAACCTGCTATCTGCCTCTTTCAGATAATATGGAACTGAGTAAACAGCTGGGAACAAGACACAGAGCAGGTGTGGGTATCAGCGAAGCTACGGATTCTCTTACGATCATTGTTTCGGAAGAGACAGGACAGGTTTCTGTGGCCAGAGGCGGTGAGTTATCCAGAGGGCTTAACAGTAAGCAGCTTCGTGAAGTACTTGTTTCTGCTCAGAATAAAAAGGTTGTTGACAACGGTAAGCTGAGAAATCTGCTGAAAGGGAGAGTGAAACATGAAGAAAAATCTGACTAAGAACATCCCTTTGAAAATCATGTCGATCATTGTGGGAATCCTGGTGTGGCTGATCGTAGTAAATGTTGATGACCCTATCATTACGAAAGGCTTTGTGATCTCAGATGTGCAGATCATCAATGAAGCTTATGTGGATCAGCTGGGCAAGATGGTCATGCAGGATGATCGTGAAAATTCAGTACGTGTTTATATTACAGGTGAGCGGAAGATAGTCAACCGTCTCACCTCAAGTGATATTAAGGCAGTTGCAGACCTGCAGCAGGCTCAGTCTACCGATACAGACCCTGTAATGATCCCCATTACAGCAACCTGTTCCGGGATACTTCCAGAGAATATCCAGGTGTCACCGCAGAATCTAAGTGTCCATCTGGAAAAAAAGGTGACCAAGGAATTTGCGATCAACGTTACCAGTGATGACAGCAAGCCTGCACAGGGGCTGGAGGTTGCTTCGCTTACCGCAAATCCGGAAAAAGTCCGTATTACAGGACCGGAATCCCTAGTTGGTAAGATAGACAGTGTGAGTGTGGATGTAAGTTCAAAGCTTGAGGGAATCGACCAGGATACGACGATCACAGGCGCAGAACTGACCATCACAGATAAGAATCAGGATACACTTTCATCAAATTCCATGAGCTATCTGAAATTTGACAACAACGGAAAGGTTAATGTCACGGCAAAGCTCTGGAAGGTGCGTTCTGATATACGGATCAGTGCGGGATATACGGGAGAACCGGCAGAAGGTTATGTTGTGGACAGTGTCACGACAGTACCGGAGACTTTCAGCGTAGCTGGAAGTGAAGAAGCACTGAACAATCTGAAACTTCAGGGAAATACTATTTATCTTGATAATGAGAATGTGGATATTTCAGGAAAGAGCAATGACGTGGAAAAGAAAGTAAACCTGTCAGAACTTCTTCCGGATGGCCTTAAGCTGACATCTGGATCCAGTACGGACCTCTGGATCACAGTCAATATCCTGCCGGAGGGCAGTAAGATATACAGCTTCCCGACAGAGGATATCAAAGTAAAGGGTCTGCCTGATGATCTGCAGCTGGCGTTTGAAGTTGCGGATATTGAACTGAAGGTGCAGGCGGAAGATGGAGATCTTTCCCAATTTGATCTGAAGTCGGTAGGAGCAGCACTTTCCATGGATGACTGGGAGGAGGGCAGCTACGAAGTACCGATCAAAATCAGCCTTCCGGAAGGCTACAAGCTGCTGGAGGATGTAACCGCCGAGATCAAAATCTCCAAGGTTTCCAATGTAGACAGCAGCAGTCAGTAAGTAATCACAGCTTTGGACAAGGCTTGAAGGATAAGTAATATAAAGGGAGACAGCAGCAATGTTAAGTTATAAGGTAACGGTCAGGAACCCGTCAGGGCTTCATCTTCGTCCCGCAGGGCTTTTGTGCGGCGAGGCAATAAAATACAAATCGTCCATAACATTTCAGTATGCCGGAGGTACAGCGAATGCCAAAAGTGTTCTGAGTGTTCTGGGTGCCTGTGTTAAAAGCGGGGATGAGATCACACTGGTCTGCGAGGGTGAGGATGAACAGGCTGCGATAGATGCGCTTGTGGCTCTTATCGAAGGCGGACTGGGCGAATGATACGTAACAGATACAATAATTATTTACAGCAGCATGATCAGGAGGGATTATCGTGAAGAGAAGAGTTGTGGCAATTTTTCTCAGTCTGACATTATGCATGGGCGGAACTCTGGAAGCCGGCGCTGCGGCTTTGGGAAGTACAGACGTGCAGATGGCAGCAGAGACAGCCGGCGATCCGGCTGAGGATGTATTCAGTGATGAAGAGGGAACGACTGTACAGCAGCCGGAGACAGAAGCGGATCAGACAGGTAGTACTGACAGTTCAGAAGAAATACCGGTTGAACCGGAGAATCCAGCAGAGACACCGGATGTTATAGAAACACCGGAAACTACAGAAACACCGGAGGCTACAGAAGCACCGGATGCGACAACAGAAGACAGTACAGATCCGGGCGATGATTTCAGTGCAGGTGATGCACAGGAGCTGGATGCACCGTCAGCAGATACCGCAGTACAGAACAAAGTAGAGAACAACAAGGCAGAGGAAACTTCTGCTACCGGAGCATCACTGGTAAACGGTGTAGTCGTTGCCAAGACAAGTGACTGGGTTTCTGCAAACGGTTTTTACAGACTCCGCAAAAAGAAGGTTGCTGCATCTGCAGCCCCGGAGGGAAAAGCTTCTGAGGATCCGGCAGAAAGCAGTGAAGAAGAGCAGAAAACAACAGTTGATGAAACAGCTGCAGCAGTACAGGAAGTACAGCAGACTGAAGAGCTTCCGGATGGTGCAGCAGAGAGTGATCAGGCTCAGGCGATCCAGAATGAGTCAGCAGAAGGAGAGCAGGAGACTGCAGCAGAAGAAGTTTCTACAGAGGAAGTATCCGCAGCAGAAGCTTCTGCAGAGACAGCATCCGCAGATGTAGTGTCTGCAGAGGAGACATCCGAAGAGACAGCACCCGCAGAAACAGAGACGGCAGTCGAAACATCAGAGAGCGTAGATAACGCAGAGACTCTTGCCCAGGATGAAGGGAACGCTTCTCAGGTATCAGAAACAGGTTCCATCGAAGATAATTATTTTACTGCGCAGGATGGTCTTCTTAAGATCAATACCAACGGACATGTGGGATATTATCTTTTTAATGAAGACGGATATCTGGTAACCGGCCGTATGACCCGTGAGCCAGGTGCAGCAGGTTATACCGGAACACAGAAGACAGAATGGTATTTCCTCGAAAACTCCAAAGCTTCCCTGTATTCGGATTCCACCGGAAAAGCAATCACACCGTGGACATCCAATCTTGGCCAGCAGAAGAGAAATTACTGGTTATGGACAGGAACTGTTTTCCGCTATTATAATTCCCAGGGTGATTACAAATCCATAGAGGCTCAGAACCTTGTAGGCAAGATCAAAAAGATCGGAAATGCTTATTATACACTGATGCGTAACGGAAAACCGCGAACAGGAATCCTGAAGCTGACAACCGGTTCCACAACATATCAGTATTACTTCCAGCCGGCATCAAAGGCAGGAGAGATTCCAGGAAAGCTTTTTTATGGCGGATGGACATATGTTTTAAACAGCAAAAATCAAAAACGTTTTATCTATTGTAGTCCGAAGGCTGCCACACGTGGACAGATCATGAAACATGGAGTTTATGTATCACCTGTAATGTCCAAGAAATATCGATATATGCTGAATGCCAGCGGCTATGTTATGACGAATACAATGGCGAAGGCGCAGAATAACGCATATTATGTTTCAGACAGCAAGGGCCGCATCATTACAAAAAAACTTGTGAAGTATAAAGGCAGCAGATATTATTTCGGAGGCAATGGCCAGAGAGTTTCCTGGAAGAACTGCTGGCATGGCTGCCCGGGTGCATCCAACAAGATTTATTATTTCGGAAGCACAGCAGGAAAAGTTGTTGAAAAATATGGCTGGCAGAAGGTGACCGACGCAAAAGGCCAGTTCTTCGGATGGTTTTACTTTGACAAAAACGGAAACCATTATAAGAGCCAGATGATAACAAACAAGTCCTCCAAAAAGAGCTATTACTTTAATAGCACAGGACAGCTTGCAACAGGAAAAACAAAGATCGGCAAAAAATACTATTTCTTTGCAACATCAGATGCCAATGCGCACAGAGGCTGGATGTACAAGAGTACATTGATCCGTTACCAGAATAAGTGGTATTATGCAGGCGGCAACGGTGTTCTGAAAAAGTCAGGCTGGCAGAAGGTAGGTAAATACTGGTACTATCTGCAGAACTATACCGTTGTGACAAATAAATCCATGAAGCGTGGTTCCGTAAATGGTTATCTGGACAGCCAGGGACGTTTTTCCACCGGCTGGGTGATCGTCAGCGATTACTATGATCAGGTCAAATATATCGATCCGGACAGCGGTTCCAAGTATCTGACCAATACAAGCAGATGGATCGATGGAAAACTGTATTACTTTGATAAGGATGGTTACCGCCGCAATGATGTTTCCAGTATTTACGGAGGACCATATTACCTGGAGGTTGATAAGACCAACGGTGTTATGACTGTATACACAAATAGTAGCAAGACGATTCCTGTTAAGACAATCCGTGTTTCTGTAGGTCTCTCCGGAACACCTACATGGGATGGTACATACAGACTGACCCGCAGTCTGAGATGGCAGCCACTGATGGGACCGTCCTGGGGACAGTATGGAACACATGTTGACGGATGCGGACAGGGAGGAATCTTTATCCATTCCGTAGCCGGATCGACCAGGAGTGTTTATAATCTTCCGGCAGGCGAGTACCTGAAGCTTGGTCAGCCTGCATCTCACGGATGTATCCGTACCTGTGTGGCTGATGCGAAGTGGGTATTTGAGAACTGTAACGGTTCTACGATCCACATTTACAGCAGCGGAAATTACGTTAACAATGAATCCTTCAAGGGACCGTTAGGCCGCAGACCGCTGGCAACCTTCCGTGGAGCCGGAAACTTTGATCCTACAGACCCGGAAGTTCCGTGATCTTTACCGAACAGTACCAGAAAGAAATATATAGAATAACTGAAGACCGATGTTCAGCTGTATGAAGCTGACATCGGTCTTTTTCCATATATGGCTTTACTTTCCATTTTTTCATATGTATAATAAAAGTCATGCACAAATAAACAACATAATTTATGGAAGGAAACTAAAATGAAAAACTGGAAGAAATGGCTGGTGGCAGGCTGTATGGCAGCACTGCTGGGAATAGGAACAATGGGAACTACAGCGATGGCCATGGGCGGCGGAGGCGTAGACCGAAGCGAGGCAGTTGCTGAGGAAGAAAAGGTCCCCAGCGGGAAGGCAACACAGAATTCCAGGGTAAGTTCAAAGGCCTGGAAGAAGATCAACGGTGTCTGCTATAACGGAAGCGGCCAGAAGCTGGAAGGTGCTGTCACACGTGGAATCGATGTTTCTGAGTGGCAGGATACCATCAACTGGAGCCAGGTCAAAAAATCTAATGTAGATTTTGCTTTTGTCAGGATCTCCTATGGTCTGAATCATCTGGATAAGACATATGATTACAACATGAAACAGGCAGAGAAGGCAGGAGTTCCGACAGGAACCTATGTGTACAGCCTTGCGCTGAACACACAGCAGGCACTGAAGGAAGCGCAGCTTGCTATCCGTAAAATGGATGGATATAAAGTATCCTATCCGGTGGTTTATGACATTGAATATGATCAGATGCGCAATCTTTCCGCATCACAGATCGCAGATCTGGCAAAGACCTTCTGCAATGAGGTAAAAAAAGCCGGATATCATCCAATGATCTACTGCAATACAGACTGGTATGACAACAAGCTTGACTGGAGCAAGATGACAGGGTATGATGTATGGCTTGCGCGGTATGGTGATACGATTCCGGCTCCTGACAAGAAAAAGTACAAATATACCATCTGGCAGTCCACCGATGGTGACGGTGGCGGATATCTGAATACCACCAAGGGTCTGGTTGCGGGAATCCCGTCTTATTCTACTGTAGATATTGACTTCGGTTATGTTGATTATACCAAGATCATCACATCCAGATGGCATGCACAGACCGGATACAAGGCATCCACCAGACCGGATACCAGCAACTATAAAGGAAAAACCGGCTGGGCAACAGAGAACGGAAAGAAATTTTATTATGTCAATGGTGTCAAAAAATACGGCTGGGTTCAGGTGAAAAATAAGAAATATTATATCCATAAGACCGCAGGAATGTGCCGTTCAAAGCTGATCAGGGATTCCAAGAATATTTCCAGATATGTAGACAAAAATGGAGTCCTTGTGAAAAATACTTGGATCACCTATAAGGAGAAAAAATATTATTTTGACAAAAACGGACATGCATTAAAAGGCATGAAAAAGGTTGGAAAGAACTATTATTATTTTCAGGCCAAATACGGATACATGATGAGACATGTGCGGTACATGAACAGCAGGAATGATGTATATTATTTTGGCGGTGACGGCGTTATGGTCAAAAAGGTATTCTATACATGGAGCGGAAACAATGAAAGCCATACCTATTATTTTGGCTCCAATGGAAAGATGCAGAGAGGCTGGCTCAAACTGGACGGAAAGAGATATTATTTTGATCCGGAAACAGGAATCATGTACAAAAACTGTACTATTGAGAAAAACGGAAAGAGCTATACATTCGATGAAGATGGTGTATACACAACTGTATCCGCAGCAAATAAGAAAAAATAAAAAAATGCCGGCAGCGAACATAAAGCTGCCGGCATTTTTATGATCATAAGGTATAAACAAGGATTCCCAGGATGATGATCAGATTTCCGATGATCTTTCCGCGGGAAATCTTTTCTTTCAGGATCCGCCAGGAAAACAGCAGGACAAAAACATAGGCGGCAGTATCAATCACCGGTCCGAATTTCATATCCACTTTGGTGTAGCACCAGGTATTCAGGAGCAACACTCCAAAAAAGATACCATAGGCCAGGATCACCCTCCAGTTCAGATATTCCCGGAGGGGATTTTTGTATTCCATATTGGCACTCTGCTTCAGAAGTACCTGGGAAATTGCCGAAAAAAAGGTTCCGGCCAGCATGATCAGCATAAACGTTCTATTCATATCTCTGCACCATCCAGACTCCGATCAGAACGATCAGGATGCCGATGATGTTCTGAAGCGAAAGATTTTCGTGAAAAATGATCACAGCCCATACCTGGGACCACAGAAGATAGACGCTTTTGTTGGCGTAGGCCGTGGAAAGGGAAAATTTTTTGATCACCTGCTGCCATGCAATGGCGTAGATCCCACAGTTTGCGATCATAAGAAAAAGAAATACATAGAGAAGAGGACTATGAAGCCCTTCTTTATTGTAATAAACCGATGCAAGCTTGGAAAAAACGCTGGTAAGAGAAAACAGCAGGATATTCAGATGAAGCTGAATATAATCTTTGATTTTTGTCATGTTTCCTCCATATCATAAATGCGATTATCATAGACTGATAATCAATATATATCATCCGGCAGGTTTATGCAAGAAAATGTTTGAACAATGTAACGGTTTACAACAGGAAATGAAAATGATAAGATTAAACGATAAGTGTCAATTGATACAAAAGAGAGGAAAAACGATATGTGTTTATATTCAGTGGTTGTTCCTGTATACAATTCAGAACATACGCTGCAGGAACTGTACACCCGTCTGGAAAAAGTATTCCGTGAAACGATAAAAGAAGAATTTGAACTGATCCTTGTAGATGACGGGTCCAGGGACCGGTCTTTTGCGGTTATGCAAGAACTCCGGGAAAAAGATCCCCGTGTCAAGATCATCCAGATGGCAAGGAATTTCGGACAGCATCCTGCGCTTCTGTGCGGATTTGCCCACGCAAAGGGAGAGTTCATCGTAACTATGGATGATGACCTTCAGCATCAGCCTGAGGAGCTCCCCAAAATGATCAATGTAATGAAGGAACGTGACGATGTGGATGTGATCATTGCAAGCTATGAAGGACGTAAGCATAATCTGATCCGGAAGCTGGGCACAAAGCTGTCTGTATGGGCAACTTCCAAAATGCTCGGCAAGGATCCGAACCTTCAGATCACCAGTTATCGACTGATCCGCCGGTTTCTGGTGGAAGCCATGCTGAAGACCAATACATATCTTCCGCAGATCGGAAATCTTCTGGTTTTAAGCTCCAACCGTATCATCAATGTTCCGGTGCAGCATGCAGCACGTGCATATGGAAAGAGCGGATATTCTTTTCGCCGTCTTGTGAAGGATCTCATCTATGATATTACTGCCCATACGGCATTTCCGTTGCTTATGGTGCGAAACATCGGCATTGCCAGTTTTCTGGTAAGCTTTTTACTGGGGATCTATTATCTGGTGAGATATTTTCTGTGCGGGATCTCAGTGGAAGGCTGGACATCTCTGATGCTTGTGATGCTGGCATTTTTCGGACTGACATTGCTTTCAATCGGGATCATCGGTATTTATCTCATGAATATTCTCAATGAGGCCAAAAAGATGCCGCACTATGTGATCCGTCAGGAGGAGACAGACTGATGAAAAAAGAGATCGGCGGCTATCTGGAACTGGAAGAACCGGCGGGACAGGAATACTATCCGGATCTCTGCGGCGTGAATCTCGGAAGAACAGCGCTTTTGTGGCTGATGGAAGCACGCAGGTGCAAAAAGATCTACCTGCCATTTTTTCTCTGCGATTCCGTAACCGGTGCCTGTGAGAGGTCCGGGGCAGAAATCGAATTTTATCATATGGATGAAGGGTTGCATCCGGTTCTTGAGGAGAGAACTCTTCCGGAAGGAGAATATCTGTATCTGGTAAATTATTATGGCCAGCTTACCGATGATAAGATCCGGAAATATAAAAAAATCTATGGAAATATCATTGTGGATCATACGCATGCGTTTTTTCAGAAGCCGCTGCCGGGTGTGGACACTCTGTACTCCTGCAGAAAATTTCTCGGAGTCAGTGACGGAGCATATCTGTCTACCGATGCGGAACTGGAACCGGAAAAGAAGCCTCTGGACCATTCCATGGGAAGAATGGAGCATATTCTGGGACGTTATGAATATGATGCCGGAACCTTCTATCAGAAAATGCTGGATAATGCAGCAAATTATCATGAGATGGAGATCCGCCGAATGTCCCGTCTGACCGGAAACCTCCTCAGGACTATGGATTATTCCGGTATCAAAGCAAGAAGAGAACAGAACTACCGTCTGCTGTCGCAGCTTCTTCCTTCAAGGAATGCTTTTACAGGGGAGGTGCCGGAGGGACCGTTTGCCTATCCGTATTATCATAAGAACGGATTGGAGCTTCGACACTGGCTGGCAGGCCGGAAGATTTTTGTACCGACAAACTGGCGCAATATCCTGGAAGAATTTGACAGGGATACCATGGAATATGACTGGGCTGCCAATGTGCTGCCGCTTCCCTGTGACCAGAGATACGGGGCAGAAGAAATGCAGTATATCGCGGATTCCATAAGAGAATGGGAGGAAACGGAATCATGAAACACAGATTGCTGATACTGGGAACGTTGGGAGAATTTGAGCAGCTGGTGCAGAAGGCCCGCGAAAAAGGATACTACACCATTGTCTGTGACGGATATCCGGATGGTCCGGCAAGAAAATTTGCAGATGAGGCATTTCAGATCCCGGTAACAGATACGGAACGGATCGCCTGTCTCTGCCGAGAAAAAGAGATCGATGGGATCATCACATCTTTTTCCGACCTTCTTCTGGAATGTATGGTAAAGATCGCGGACCGGGCAGGAATCCCCTGTTATCTGAAACCGGAGCAGCTTCCCTGGTATCGTGATAAATCAGCGACCAGAGCACTGCTTACTGAACTGGGACTTCCCACTCCGGGCTTTCGAAAAATCCCGATCGCATATTTTAAAGACAGGTCCAAAAGAACTCAGCTGAAAGAGCTGCTTGAGGGACTTCGCTATCCGGTGGTCAGCAAGCCACTGGATAAATACGGCTCCCGCGGGATCTATATATCCGAAGATCTGGAGGAGCTGATAAACGGGGCAGAAAAAACAGCAGGATTTTCTGATATGCCGGAGATTTTGGTGGAAGAATATAACGATGGCTATGAATTCAATATGATGACCTGGGTGCGGCATGGAAAAGTCCATGTGATCAGTATTGCAGACCGTGAAAAGACATTTGTTGCCAAAGGTGAGATCCCCATCAGCACAAGAAATGTGTATCCTTCCAGATTATTGTCAAAAGTTGAAAAGCCTGCCACAGAACTTCTTCAGGCATATGCGGACAGAACCGGTCAGAAAGACGGAGCCCTTTCCATGCAGTTTTTCTGGAAGCCGGGAGAAGGTATCCAGGTCTGCGAGATCGCCGCACGATTTTTCGGATATGAGCATGAATTGACCGATATGGTCTATGGCTTTAATATGGAAGAGCTTCTTCTTGCATCTCTCTATGATCCGGATAAACTGGAAAAAATGCTTGCAGAACACGATGTTCATAAACCACAGTGCTGTGGAGCTGTCATTTATTTTCAGGGAAGGCTTCTTACCATCGAAGATCAGTCTGCGGCAGTCCGGCTGGGAGAGAAAGAACAGGTGGAAAAGCCCTGGATCTTTTATCAGGAAGGAGAGAAGGTCATTGAGCATGGCCCTAATCCGTATCTGGCATTATATTATGTAAAAACAGAGAATCGTAAGGAAATGGATCTTCTCACAGAAGAGTTTTATGAGGAAATGCATATTCTGGATCCCAACGGCCAGGAGGTGGCATACCATAATCAGATCCCGGATTATGCACCGGCAGAAAAATAGGCATTGAATTTACAACATGAGTGTGAGAAAATGAAATGTGCAGTTAATGTAGAAAAACCATGAAGAATAAGAAATAAAGAGGAAATACATGATTGATTTTAACAGACCTGCGTTTACAGGTAAGGAATTTGAGTACATCCGTGACGCAGTAGAACGGGGAATGCTCTGCGGCGACGGGATCTACACGAAGAAATGTTCTGCATGGATGGAAGAGCGCTTTCATGTGGGTCATGTGATGCTGACAACCTCCTGTACCCATGCACTGGAGATGGCTGCTTTTCTGGCAGATATCCAGCCTGGCGATGAGGTGATCATGCCGTCTTATACTTTTGTATCAACGGCAGATGCATTTGTGCTTCGCGGTGCAAGGATCGTATTTGTGGATATCCGGCCGGATACCATGAATATTGACGAGAAGCTGATCGAACAGGCGATCACAGATAAGACCCGCGCGATCGTTCCGGTCCATTATGCAGGAGTAGCCTGCGAGATGGACACGATCATGGAGATTGCCGGAAGACATGATCTGAAGGTAGTGGAAGACGCGGCCCAGGGTGTGGATGCCTACTATAAGGGAAAAGCCCTTGGTACCATTGGAGATTTTGGCTGCTACAGCTTCCATGAAACTAAGAACTATACCATGGGAGAGGGCGGTGCGATCCTGTTCAACGGGGAGCAGTACCTGGAGAAGGCAGAGATCCTGAGAGAAAAAGGAACGGACCGCAGTAAGTTTTTCCGTGGTCAGGTAGATAAATACCGCTGGATGGATTATGGATCATCCTATCTTCCGAGCGAATTGAATGCGGCATATCTTTATGCTCAGCTGGAACAGCATAAGAAGATCAGCGATAAGCGGATGCAGATCTATGATTTTTACAATGAGAACCTTAGATTTCTGGCGGAGGAAGGAAAGATCCAGCAGCCTTATGTACCGGAAGAATGCACACATAATGCACATATGTACTACATTAAGGTACATGATATCCAGGTACGCACAAGGCTTCTGAAATATCTCCGCGAAAAGGATATCTGCAGTGTGTTCCATTATGTACCCCTTCATTCCGCACCGGCAGGAAAAAAATTCGGAAGATTTTCCGGAGAAGATGTTTATACTACAAAAGAAAGCGAGCGTCTTATGCGACTGCCTATGTTCTATAATCTGGATATGGAGGATGCGAAGAGAGTTGTGGATGCGATTGCTTCCTTTGACGGGTTTTGACAGAAGAAGGGGAGAACTATGAAAAAAATAAAAAAATTACTGGCAGTTTTCGCAGCAGTCAGTGTGGCGCTGATGCTGCCGTTACAGACCATGGCTGCAGTGGATCTGAATGCGAAATATGATATCAGCACCAACCAGATCCAGGGATGGCCGGCAGGACCGGATATTACCTCAGATACCGGTATCCTGATGGATGCAGACACAGGAGTTGTTCTTTATAACAAGGGCGGAGATGAACAGAGATATCCGGCCAGCATTACCAAGATCATGACCTTGCTGGTGGCAGTGGAGAACTCCACCATGGATGAGAAGGTGACCTTTACAGAGACCGGGGTGCGTAATGTTACGGCAGATTCCAGTAATATCGGCACAAAGGTGGGCGAAGTCCTGACTATGGAGGATTGTCTTCATGCTCTGATCATCCAGTCTGCCAATGACGTTGCGGCACAGATCGCAGAGCATATCGGCGGGACAGAGCAGGCATTTATCGATATGATGAACCAGCGCGCCAGTGAGATCGGATGTACCAATACACATTTTGCAAATTCCAGCGGACTTCCGGATGATAATCATTATTCTTCAGCACGGGATATGGCGCTGATCTTCCGAGAAGGCCTGAAAAATGAAACATTCCGTACGGTCGTGGGCACACCGGACTATATCATCCAGCCTACAAATATGAACAGCCAGCAGAGGATCCTGCATACCCATCATCCTATGTTTGCACCGGAAAGCGGATTTTACTATGAAGGCTGCATTGGTGGAAAAACCGGAACTACCGTTGCGGCAGGGCATACACTTGTCACAGGAGTGACCAGAGATAATACCACATATATTGCAGTGACTATGCGTGGAACAGAGCTTTCCAATTCCTGTATGGACAGTACAGCTATGTTCAATTACGCATTTGAGAATTTCACAAAAACAGAAGTAAATGGCGGCTATGTATTCCTTCCAAAAGGGGTGGAGCTGAATTCCCTTACCGAGAAGTCAGAGAATACCAATGGGAAAACAGAAACCGGTTACTATTTCGGAGATTATCTGATCGGTACCGCAAGTGTTGCACAGGCAACTGATACACCGGTACCGGAACCGACCGCGGCGGCAGAGGACAGCCAGGAAGCGGACAGTTCCGAAGCGGAAGCTTCCACAGAATCAGCAGAGGAAGATAACAGCAAAACAACAGAGAAGAGTACAGCCGGAGAGGACACCAGCGAAAAAAAGAGCATTCCTGCCCTGCGTAAGATCCTTCTTATGATCATGGCAGCGATGATCCTGATCCTGATCGCCCTTCTTGCGGCTCTCAGAATAAAAGAAAAGAAACATCACAAATAAATCAAAACAGAAAAGGAGAAAGAAAAAATGGGAAAAATAAAAGTAACACAGTGCGGAGATATTGAAGGACTGAAAGTGATCGAGCCAACTGTATTTGGTGATTCCAGAGGATATTTCATGGAAACATACAATTATAACGATTTCAAGGAAGCAGGCATTGATGTGGAATTCGTTCAGGACAATCAGTCCAGCTCCCGTTACGGTGTTCTCCGCGGACTTCATTTCCAGATCAGCTATCCCCAGGACAAGCTGGTACGTGTGGTAAACGGAGAAGTGTTTGATGTTGCGGTTGACCTTCGTGAAGGCTCCAAGACCTTTGGAAAATGGTATGGTGTAGTCCTTTCCGCAGAAAACAAGAAACAGTTCTTTATTCCTAAGGGATTTGCTCATGGCTTCCTGGTACTTTCCGAGAATGCAGAGTTCACCTACAAGTGCTCTGATTTCTATCATCCAAACGATGAGGGCGGACTGATCTGGAATGACAAGGACATTAACGTTGAGTGGCCGATCCCGGAAGGCATGGAGCTTATTTTCTCCGACAAGGACCAGAAGTGGGGAAGCTTCGAGGAATATAAGAATCGATAAGGAATTGCAGAATGAAGAAAATATTAGCTTTGCCGGCGGAGCTGTACCAGAATCGAAAGCTGGTTTTAAGCCTTGCAAAAAATGATTTCAAAACAAAATATGCAGGATCCTATCTTGGTATTGTCTGGGCATTTATCCAGCCTATCGTAACGATCCTGGTCTACTGGTTTGTATTTTCCGTAGGACTGAAGGCCGGAACGGTATCGGATTACCCTTTTGTACTCTATCTGGTATCCGGTATCGTGCCGTGGTTTTTCTTCCAGGATGCATTAAACGGTGGAACCAATGCCCTGATCGAATACAATTATCTTGTGAAGAAGGTTGTATTCAAGATCAGCATCCTTCCCATCGTAAAGATCATCTCCGCACTTTTCGTGCATGTTTTCTTTGTGGCCTTTGCACTGATCTTATGTGCATGCTACGGATATACACCAAGCCTTTATACACTGCAGATCATTTATTACTCTGTCTGCACCTTCCTTTTTGTACTGGGACTTGTGTATGCTACAAGTGCGATCGTCATTTTTTTCCGTGATCTGACCCAGATCATCAGTATTTTTCTTCAGGTGGGTGTATGGCTTACACCGATCATGTGGGATATCAATATGCTTTCTTCACATCCATGGTTGATCAAGCTGTTTAAGCTGAATCCGATGTACTATGTAGTTACGGGCTACCGTGATTCCATGCTTGGTCATATCGGGATCTGGAACCATGCTTCATGGACGATCTATTTCTGGGTAGTTACGATCCTGCTTTTCGGACTGGGATCTGTGATATTCAAACGTCTGAAGCCGCATTTTGCAGATGTGCTTTAATTGAATGCGGATGGCGGATATCCGCCTGATCCGGACCGGACAGTTCCCATGGGGGATTTGCTCTGTAAGGATAAAAAGCAGAACGGCGGCAGATTGTGAGAGTGAACGATTTACACAAAAGTGAGGTTGAAAATGGCAGAAGATATTGCGATTTCAGTAAATGATGTCAGTAAGATGTACAAGCTTTACGATAATCCTATGGATCGTCTTAAGGAGTCCCTGGGATTATCCAGAAAAAAGAAATATAAAGAGCATTATGCGCTCAACCATGTATCCTTTCAGGTGCATAAGGGAGAAACAGTGGGAATTATCGGAACAAATGGTTCTGGTAAATCCACGATCCTGAAGATCATCACCGGCGTACTTTCGCCTACGGCCGGAGAAATAGCCGTAAACGGAAGGATCTCAGCGCTTCTGGAGCTGGGAGCCGGATTTAACGGAGAATATTCCGGACTTGAAAATGTATATCTCAACGGAAGCATGATCGGTTTTTCCAGGGAAGAGATCGATGCCAAGCTGCAGTCTATTCTGGATTTTGCAGATATCGGTGATTTTATCTATCAGCCGGTAAAAACATATTCCAGTGGTATGTTCGTGCGTCTGGCTTTTGCGGTAGCTATCAATATCGATCCGGAGATCCTGATCGTTGATGAGGCTCTTTCCGTAGGTGACGTATTTTTCCAGGCAAAATGTTACCGAAAATTCGAAGAGTTCAAGGAAATGGGGAAGACTATTCTGTTTGTAAGCCATGACCTGAGCAGCATCGGAAAATACTGTGACCGTGTTGTGCTTCTAAACAAAGGTGAGAAGCTTGCAGAGGGTGGTGCCAAGGAGATGGTCAATCTTTACCGTCGTGTGCTGGTCAATCAGTATGACGATGCAGATCTGGAAGAAAACACAGACGATGCAGAAGAGGGACAGACGACGGAGAACCAGGCAGCCGGAGCAGACGTTTCACTGAAAGCACATACCGGAAGCGGTAAAGCTATGAAGGACAGCCTGAACCTGAATCCCAAGGTCCTGGAATACGGCAGTAAGCTTGGCGAGATCGTGGATTTTGCCATCCGGGATGATACAGGTATGATCACCAATGTGATCGAAAAAGGCAAGGAATTTTCCGTTCAGATGAAAGTGAAGTTCCAGGCAGATGTCAGCGATCCGATCTTTGCATTTACCCTGAAAGATCTGAAAGGCACCGAGATCACAGGAACCAATACCATGTATGAACATACGCCTCTGAAACCGCAGAAGGCAGGCGATGTCCGTGAGATCACCTTCAAACAGGTGATGCCTCTGGAGGCAGGGGAATATATGCTGTGTCTGGGTTGCACCGGATATAAAGACGGCGATTTTACCGTATTTCATCGTCTTTACGATGTGTGTAACCTGACCGTGATCACAGATAAGAAAGCAGTGGGATATTTTGATCTGTTTTCCAAAGTATCTGTGAAATAAGTGGAGGAACGACTATGGCGGAGTTGAATTTAGATTATTATACGGCGAAGGATCATTATTCCGATGGGGATATCGAGGAAACACTTCTGAAAATGGCACAGGAAGGCAAATCTTTTGAAGACCTGCCGGAGGAAGAGGTGAGTTTTCCAATGGTCTACCATTTTTCAGGGCTGCGGGAGAACATCTTAAGCTGGTACCCTCTGAAAAAGGCAGATTCCGTTCTGGAGATCGGAGCCGGATGCGGAGCCATTACCGGAATGCTTTGCCGCAAGGCCGGTCATGTGACTTCCGTGGAGCTTTCCAAACGTCGGGCAGATATCAATTATGCGAGAAACAGGGATAAGGAAAATCTGACGATCATGGTTGGAAACCTGAATGACATGACTTTTCCGGAAAAATTCGACTATGTGGTAGTAAACGGTGTGCTGGAGTATGCCATGAGCTTTACCGAGGGAAAAACTCCTTACGAGACATTTCTTCAGCGTATGGGCGCTTATCTGAAGCCGGAGGGAAGACTTCTGATCGCCATTGAGAACAGACTGGGATTGAAGTACTTTGCCGGAGCACCGGAGGATCACACAGATCTTCACTTTTTCGGGATCAATGGATATCCGGGAAATCAGTCTGTGCGCACCTTTTCCAAGAATGAACTGGGAGAGCTGCTGGAAAACAGCGGCTTTCCTTTTCTGCGCTTTTACTACCCGTATCCGGATTACAAATTTCCGACAGAGATTTTTACAGATGAGAGCCTTTATACCAATTCCTACGGAAGAAGCTATCCTGTATACACAGATAAGACAGCAGATCTTTTTGCAGAAAGTGAAGGCGTAAAGGCCTTCGAAAAAGAGAAGATCCTGGACAGCTTTGTGAATTCTTTTCTTGTGGAGGCAGGACGTACCAAGAATCAGGACCCGGAGGAAATCCTTTATGTGAAGCTGAACCAGGAGCGAAAAGAAAAGTTTCGTCTTCTGACCAGGATCGTCCGGGAGAACGGAGAGGTCCGTGCGGAAAAAGAAGCTATGGTGCCCCAGGCTGAGAAATTTGTGGAAAAACTGGAAAAAACCGGAACAGAGAGTACCGGATCCGATAAATACAAGAATCTTCCCTGCAGGGCAGAAAACGGAAAGATTTCTTATCCGCTCCTTACTGGAAAAACTCTTCACCAGGAAATCGCAGAGCTTGCCCAGAAAGAAGATCTTGAAGAGATCAAGGCCCTTCTTAAAAAATTCTATCAGGAATTTTTCGGGGCTCGTCAGGCTGTGGATTACAGGACCGGAGAGTTCCGTGAGGTATTTGGTGATCATCCGGGAAGAGAGGATTACGAATGTGTCTGCCCGGCCAATGTGGACCTGATCTGCAGCAACATCTTTATGGGAGAAAAGGAAAATCAGATCATAGATTATGAGTGGATGTTTGATTTCCCTGTGCCTGTGAATTTTATCATGTGGCGCCTGATCCATGAACTGTATACACATGTTTCTGAGCTGCCGCGGTTATGTCATGAGGATGAGATGATGGCGGAGTTTGACATCAGCTATACAGACTATGAGATATTTATGGATTGGACCATGCATTTCGTCTATGAGTATGTGGGCTGCGGTTCTCTGATCCCGTTTGAACAGAAAAAAGTGCCGGTTTCCGTAACAGAGCTGGTGAACAGAGAAAGAGAAAAGCACCAGATGCACAGCAAGATGTACTATGATCTTGGTGAGGGATTCTGTGAAGAGCATACACTTTATGCAGAGGGAAAACTTTCCGGAAACCGTTTCCGGGTAGAGTTTGCGCTTTCCGGTATCAAAGGAATACGAAATCTCCGCTGGAATCCCGCAAACGGTCATTTCCTGAAAGTGAGGATAGAGCGTCTGGATTGCGGATGCAGCGCGGAGCTTGTGCCTCAGGGTGTCCATATGAAAGTGGATAACAGTACCACTGCGTTTTTTACCACCGATGGCTTTTATCTTATCGATGTTACGCACCCGGAAAATGTGGACAGGATCGTAATAGAGGGAAAACTTGACTGCCTTGAGCTTCCGGATGTGGAAAAGCTTCTGGCCTTTGAAAAAGAGCGTGAAGTACGAAGAGAACAGGAGCGTGTCAGAAAAGAGGCTGAACGTGCCGCAAAGCAGGCAGCAGAGGAAGCAGCACGTGCGCAGGAAGAGGCCCTTCGTCATCCAGGCAAAAAAGCGCAGGTAAAGAAACTGGTCAAAAAGGTTCTTCGTTATCATACAGAGCCGGCAGCAGTGATGGGAGTGGAGACAACTCCTACCTGTATGGGCAGTGTTGATTTCTTCCATTATGAGAATGGCACCTTAAATGCCATTGGCTGGGCCTTTGATCCGACATTTGCGTCTATGGGACAGCCAAGGATCGCATTTTATCAGGGAACACAGAAGCTTCAGGAGGCTTCCTGTACTACGATCTACCGTACGGATGTGGCTAATGCCATTGGAAATCCGGATGCGGAAAGTGCCGGATTTTCTTTCCTGGCAACGGTTCTTGCGCCGGCAGAGACTTCTGTTTTCCTGGAATACGGAACCGCAGCGGATACCGGAAGATTCCTTATCGGAAAGATCCCGGGAACCAGGGATCAGAAAGAGCTTCTGGTATACGCGATCGAAGATCCGAAGAGTATCGGAAATCTCCGCCATTTCAAACAGCGTCATGTACGCAGCACAAGAAAGGCATATCCACAGGCAGTCTATCAGCAGAAGGTGGATGTGATCGTGCCGGTTTACAACGGATTGGAGTATTTTGATGCCTTGTTTTCCGGAATTGAAAAGACAAAGGTTCCTTATCGTCTGATCATCGTAAATGACAAGAGTCCGGATCCTGAGGTAGGAAACTATCTGGAAAAATATGCCGCAGAGCATGACAATGTGGTACTTCTGAATAATGAGACCAATATGGGCTTTCTTCCGTCTGTAAACCGTGGATTAAAGATGGCGGAAAATCATGTGGCTCTTGTAAATACAGATGTGGAGGTTCCGGAAGAGTGGCTGGAGCGCCTGATGCTTCCGATCTTTGCCAAGGAAAACATTGCAACCACTACACCGTTTACCACCTGCGGAACCATCTGCAGCTTCCCGGATTTCTGCCGGGATAACAAACTGTTTGAGGGAATGCCGCTGTGGGAGATCGATGATGAATTCCGCATGATCCGTCCGCAGTATCCGGCTATGCCTACCGGTGTGGGCTTCTGCATGGGTATGAACCTGAAAGCGATCCAGGAGGTTGGCCTTCTGGATGAGGAGAATTTCGGAAAAGGCTACGGTGAGGAGAATGACTGGTGCCAGCGTGCCATAGCTGCAGGCTATGAGAACGTGCATGTGGATAACCTGTTTGTATATCACAAGCATGGTGGAAGCTTCCCGTCTGAGGAAAAGCAGAGACTTCTGAAAGAGCACAGTGAGGCGCTGCTCCGCAAGCATCCGGATTACAACAAGGATACTGCGGATTACTGCAGAAGAGACCCGCTTCGTCCGGTAAGACTCTACGTGGAAATGAAGCTTCTCAACAGGAAGCTGGATGTGCCTACCATTGTGGCCTTTGACCATGATCTTGGCGGCGGTGCAACGGCTTATCTTGTGGAGAAAAGACGTCTGGCTCTGCGGGAAGGATACCGTTTTGTGACCATCCGCTATAATATCGTAAGCAATCGTTTTTACTTTACGTATCAGTATAAGCAGTATGAGATGGAATTTTTTGCAAATGATCTGGAAACTGCCCTTGGTGAGCTGATGCGTGTGGATGAGATCTGGATCAATGAGCTTGTGACCTATCAGAACCTTTACGGAACCCTGGAACGTATCCTGCGTCTTAAGAGAGAGCAGGGTGCGAAGCTCCTTATGCTTCTTCATGATTTCTTTGCCCTTTGTCCGGCAGTGAATCTGATCGATGCAGAAGGAAAATACTGTGGTGTTCCATCCTGTGAGGTCTGCGATAAATGTATTCCGGATAACCGCAGCAATGCCTGCACAGAATACGGAACCGGAACGCTCTGGCGTACAAAATTCCGGGAATTTCTGTCAAACTGTGATGAGATCCGTGCATTTTCCGATGATACGGCAAGGCTGTTCAAGCGTGCTTATCCGGATGTATACAATCTCCATGTGATCCCGCATGCACCCCATTACCTTCCGGCAGTGAAAAAAAATAAAAAAACCACAGAGACCTTTAACATTGGTCTTATCGGCGTACTCTGCTACAAAAAAGGCCTGGAGGTTGTGAAGGCGCTTGCAGGATATATCGAAGAGAATGAACTGAATATCCGTCTGAGACTGATCGGTACTTCCGACGAAGAGATCGAAAGTCCGGTATTTTCCCAGACAGGAAGATATACAAGAGAGGAGATCCCAAGACTTACCCTGGAGCAGGATATTGATATGTTCCTGATCCCGTCCGTATGGCCGGAGACCTTCTCCTACACAACCTCGGAGATCATTTCCATGGGATTTCCGGTAGCGGTACTTCCGGTAGGTGCACCTGTAGAACGTGTGAAACGCTATGCCAAGGGCCTTGTCCTGAAAGATGAGAAGCCGGAGAATATTGTGGAAGAGATGATTTCTCTGTGGAAAACTCTCGGCGAAAGTGAGCTCCCTGTGGAAAAACGCAGGCTTCTTTTCGTAGGAGAGGAGATTTCCTTTGCCTCCAGATATCGTGTGGAGCATTTCCGGGAGCAGCTGATCCTTAAAGGCTATGCATCGAAGTTTATCCAGATAGATCAGGCAGAGCAGGAAAAGATCGAGGAATATACAGCGATCGTGATGTACCGCTGCAGCAAGCTGATGGAAGCAGAGCTGCTTGCCAACCGGGCGAAAGCAGCCGGAATCCCTGTTTACTATGATGTGGATGACCTGGTATTTAATTACGAAAAAATTTCCGGGCTGCATTTCCTGAAGGGAAGCGAGTACAGTGACTTCCGCACAACTACAGACCGTATCCGCGGATGTATGGGATTCTGCGACGGATATTTTACATCCACGGAGACACTGGCAGGAGAGATCCGGGAAGAATTTCCGGAAAAACCGGTGGTGATCAACCGAAACTGTATGAGTATGGAGATGGAGATCCTGTCTCACGAGGCTGTGGAGCAGACAGACAAGGCTAAAGACCGGATCTATATCGGATATTTAAGTGGTTCCAAAACTCATGATCAGGATTTTGCCCAGGTGGAGGCAGCACTTCTGGAGGTGATGGAGCGCCACCCGGAGGTTTATCTGAAGCTGGTGGGTGTGCTGGATGAATCCGGAATGGAGCCGGTGCAGAACCGCATTGAGAAGCTTCCGTTTATGGACTGGAGACAGCTGCCTGCCGTGATCGCAGGACTTGATATCAATCTGATGCCACTGGAGAACAGCCTGTTCCACTGGTGTAAATCCGAGAATAAGTGGACAGAGGCTGCCCTTGTAAAGGTTCCGAGTGTCATGAGCCGTAACTGTGAGATGGAATACGTGGTCGAAAACGGAAAAGATGGCTGGATGTGCACCACAAAAGAAGAGTGGGTCAATGCCCTGGAAGCTCTGGTTACTGATGAGAAGGCCAGAAAAGCCATGGGTGAGGCCGCACATCAGAAGGTTATGGAACATTACCTTACAGTAAATACCGGAAAGGATGCAATGGAGGAATTGTTATGCAGCGAGAGCTATACGAAGTAGAAAAGGACAGGTTTGACCTGAAGGACAGTTCTCTGTATCACCTTCAGGGAACCTGGCCGAAGGATCATAAGCCGGAAGCCGTTCTTGACGGGGAAAAGCTTCCGGCAGCCATCAGTGCCCAGGAGCGTGTCAGCGCCCTGGAGCGCTTTAAGGATCTGGATCTGGTAAACGGAGAACGTGTGCAGATGGAAATCTGCCTGCCGGATCTGGAGGGCAAAAAGAAGCTTGTTGTTTATGCGGTAAAGGGTGAAAAACGTGTCCGGTGGTTTTCTGTTCCTGCAGCACAGCTTTACAGGAAACAGGGAAAACCGCAGTACTTTATTGAGAGCATCGAGGTGGAAGCCGGGGAAAAGATCTGCCGTGTCCGTGGCTGGGCAGCCTTTAACAGCCCCCTGACCATACGCCTGGAGGATCGCAGCCGGAAGGAAATCCCCTGCGAGATCACCAGACTGAAACGTGTGGATGTACAGAATCAGTACCAGGAAACAGAGATCGATGAGAAGAGCGGTTTTTTCTTTGAATTCCATTATGACAGTGTGAAGGAATTCTACATTGTATTTGAGGCAGGCAATGTGCGGACGCTTCGTCTGGTACATCTGCAGCCACAGAAGCGCCTTGCGGAGAAAGCTGCGGTATATTTCCGTAAGGGAAGCCGTTACATGAAGCTTCACGGGGCAGCAGCCCTTACCGGAAAGGTATTTGGAAAGGTGCTGGACCGTAAAAACCGTCCGGTGGATTATTCCAAATGGATCGTGAAGCATCTGCCGGACAAGGCAGAGCTTGCAGAAGAAAGAAAAACGAAATTTTCCAGGAATCCAAAATTCAGTATTGTGATCCCGCTTTACAAAACACCGGAAAAATATCTCCAGCAGCTGGTAGATTCCATAGAAGCCCAGACCTACGGGAACTGGGAACTCTGTCTTTCCGACGGAAGCGGAGCAGATTCTCCTCTTACCGATTATCTGAACAGGCTGGAAAAAAGTGATGACAGGATCCGTGTGATCCGCAACGACCAGGCACTTCAGATCGCAGAGAATACCAATGCGGCTATGAAAGCGGCAACAGGAGATTTTATCGTGTTTGCAGATCATGATGATGAGCTGACGCCGGACGCCTTGTTCCGGTGTGTGAAAGCGCTGAATGAGGATCCGGAGCTTAAGGTTCTGTATTCCGATGAAGATAAGATGTCCATGGACGGGCACAAATTCTTTCAGCCGCATTTCAAACCGGACTTCAATATTGATCTTTTGTGTACAGTAAACTACATCTGTCATCTTTTTGTCGTAAAAAAAGAAATCGTGGATCAGATCGGAATGCTGAAAAAGGAATTTGACGGTGCACAGGATTATGATTTTGTGTTCCGCTGTGTGGAAGCTGCGGGAAGAGAGCAGATCCATCATATCCCCAGGATCCTTTATCACTGGAGATGCCATGAGGATTCCACAGCAGAGAATCCGGAAAGCAAGATGTATGCCTTTGATGCAGGAGCACGTGCCATCAAGGCTCATTATGACAGGCTCGGAGTTCCGGTGGAAATCGAAAAGGGTGAATATCTTGGACTTTACCGTACAAAATTCCTCTGGGAGGAAAAACCGCTGATCTCCATCATCATCCCAAACAAGGATCACATCGATGATCTGAAGAGATGTATTGATTCCATCGAAGAAAAGGCAACTTACCGCAATTATGAGTATGTGATCGTGGAGAATAACAGTACGGAGGATGAGACCTTTGCTTACTATAAAGAGCTGGAAGCATCCAATCCGAAAGCCCATGTGGTGTACTGGGATGGTATTTTCAACTATTCTGCCATCAATAATTTCGGAGCTGCTCATGCTAAGGGTGACTATCTGCTTCTTCTCAACAATGATACGGAGATCATCAGCCCGGACTGTCTGGAGCAGCTTTTGGGATACTGTATGAGACCGGATGTGGGAGCTGTAGGAGCGCGGCTCTATTATGAGGATGATACCGTGCAGCATGCAGGAGTAGTCGTTGGCTTCGGCGGTATTGCGGGACACTGCTTTGTGCAGCAGAAGAGAGACGCTACCGGATACTGCCACAGGATCATCTGTGCCCAGGATTACAGCGCTGTAACCGCAGCCTGCATGATGGTGAAGCGTGAGGCCTTTGATAAGGTTCACGGATTAAGTGAGGAATTTCAGGTTGCCTTTAATGACATAGATTTTTGCCTTCGTCTGGGAAAAGCCGGATATCTGGTTGTATACAATCCTTATGCGGAGCTTTATCACTATGAATCCAAATCCAGAGGTCTTGAGGATACACCGGAGAAGGTGGCAAGATTTAACCGCGAGATCGCTTCCTTTGAGAAGCACTGGCCGGAGATCCTCCGTGACGGAGATCCTTACTATAATCCGAACCTTACACTGGAGAGCCAGGATTTCTCTCTGAAGCGGATATAGGAGGTTATATTTTGGAAAAGAAAAAAATCTGGAAGGATGAGAGAGTTCAGGCAGGGGTTCTTGTCCTGGCAGCATTTCTGCTCCTGACTGCATGGGCGTTTATGCAGCCCCTGGGGGCAGGCCCCGATGAAAAAATGCGCTACATGGTGGCACAGTATCTTCATGAGCATCCGGGAAAGCTGCCTCTTGGAGATGAGCCAACCATCCGTGATGCGACATGGGGGATTTCCTATGCCTATTATCCGATCCTTTCCTATATGGTATCTGCTGTATTTATGGGGATCGCAGGTTTGTTCCATGCATCTGCAGACGGATTACTCCATGCGGCGAGGATGGCAGATGTGCTCTTTGTGACTGGAGCGGTATATTTTGTGGTGAAAGCATCCGGAAAGCTTTTTCCGAAAGAGGGAAGATGGCTGTTTGCCGCACTGGCAGGCTTTATGCCGCAGGCATTGTTTCTGGGAACTTATGTAAATACGGATTCCCTGGCGCTTTTATCCATGGCGATGATCCTGTATTCCTGGTCCTGTTATCTGGAAGCGGGAGACTGGAGCTTCAGAAATTCGATCCTTCTGGCTGTTGGAATGGCAGTCTGTGCACTGTCCTACTATAATGCCTACGGATGGATCTTATGCAGCTTTCTGTTTTTCTGCCTGACAGTCCTTCTGTGCAGGGAAGAGCCGGTAAAACAGAGAGTTGCATTTCTGCTCCGGAGAGGGATCGTGATCGCGGCAGTAACCTTTGCCTTATGCGGCTGGTGGTTTATACGAAATGCCGTTCTCTATGACGGAGATCTTATCGGAAGAAAAGCCTGTGCACAGTGTGCGGAAAAATATGCGGCTGTTGATTACAGACCGTCCAGATACCCTACACCGGAGAAGCTGAACTGGTCATGGAAGGATATCCTTCTGTATCAGGACCCGGGCTGGCAGCATAACTGGCTGCTGACAGTTCTGGTAAGCTTTATCGGAACCTTTGGCCTGATGCAGATCTATATGCCTTATAGTGTGAGCAAGGCATATTTCCTGTTCTTTGGAATGGGTGGGATCGGTATTTTAACCATGTTGGGAATGTTTTATCCGAAGAAACGTACTGTGGTAAAAGAACGAAAAGCAGCAGGAAGTGAAAAGCTGAAGATAAAAACAATAACCGTGTACGATAAATGGGACAGAAAAGGGATCTTTCATCTGCTGCTGATCCTTCTGATCCTGATCCCTGTGGGTCTGTTTATGTATTATGTATATTATAGTGACAACCAGGCACAGGGACGTTATATCATGCCGGCACTGTATCCGGCCATGTATTTTGTGACAGCCGGTTGGAATCGTCTGCTTGAGCGTTTTGTAAAAAAGGAAAATATCAGAATGTGGATATACCGGGTCCTGACAGCACTTCTGGCTGCTTCGCCGTTTTTATGCTATATCTTCCTGGTAGTTCCGTTTTATGGCTGACACCCCGACGGGTGAGATGGCAGAAAAAAATCCCTTCTATGTATCCGGATATGACCGGTACATAGGAGGGATTTTTTAATTCTGAAGTATATCCGCCTGGGGACCAAGATCAGGAACGGATGATCCGGATCATGCGCCACAGCAGAAGGATCAGGAGCAGGATGCCCACACCGCCAATGGCAAAATACGGGATCTGGGATCTGGATTCGGAATAAGCTTTTGCAGAATCCATGTTTTCATCATTTTCCAGTACATCGGAGGAGCTTTCCTGGGAGGGATCCTCGACAACTGCAGTTCCCACCTGAGTTCCGCCAAAGGAATAGGTACGTAAGATCTGACCATCAGATTCCGTATCTTCCGTAGTCAGGTCGTCTGCGGTCGCACCGGATGGAACCATTACAGTGCCGCCGGACAGGATGTGAAAATCATCCTCGCTGAGATCCAGAAGCTGGAAATTGGAAAAACCGTAATCCAGAAGTGAGATCGCTTCGTTGGCTGTCTGACCGGTCGCTCCGTTCATGACTACTGCGATCAGAGTAGTACCGTTTCGCTGTGCAGCTGTGACAAGAACGCTTCCGGAAGCAGTGGTGGTACTTTCACGACCGCCGATACATCCTTCATAATAGGAAGCGGATGCAGGATCTGTCATGGTAAAAGAGCTTGTCAGGTTACGGGTACCGCCGGAAACATTGGTAGCCGGGATCGTATAGGAGGTGGCTCCGGAGATGGTGCGGAAGCTGTCATTACGGATAGCCGCCTGCATGATCAGAGCCAGATCATGTGCTGTGGTATGCTGGTTGTCATCCGGGAGACCGGTAGGATTGGTGAATACCGTATTGGTACATCCCAGCTCCTTGGCACGGTCGTTCATTTTCTGGACAAAGGCATCCACAGATCCGCCGATCTGTTCTGCGACCTGGAGAGCAATGTCATTGGCAGAGGCCAGCATCAGAGCGTAAAGGCACTGCTCCATGGTAAATACCTCTCCGAGCTGTGAGGAAATATGAGCGCCTCCGTCTGTAACACCGGATACACCGGTTTCTGTCATGGTAACCTGATCGTCAAGCTGGCTGTTCTCCAGTGCCAGAAGACAGGTCATGATCTTAACTGCGCCGGCCGGAGAAAGCGTGGTGTCCATATCCTTGGCATAGAGGATCGTATCGGAAGTATCTTCCATGATCACGGCAGATGCGGAAGTGATCTCAGGCCCCTGAGGCCATCCGCTGATCCCATTGGTGGTAACACCGGAGGATACAGCAACAGCGGTTTCTTCTGTGGCGAAAACTGGAGTCTGGAACACCATGGAAGCGGAGATCCCAATAGCCAGAAGCGCTGTGGTTATTCTTGATTTTTTCATGATAAATGGTACTCCTGTATAAAAAATAATTCTTATGTAAGCAATACATACGTAAGCTCAGTATAACACATTTCCTCTCTTCCTTGCAAAAAAAATGATGGAATGGTAAAATATGTTCATCAAACTGTTACTGAGAACAGAGTGAACAGTAACATCAAACTGAGTAATACGGAGATAATATATGAGTAAAGATGATTCTACAGGAAAAATCCAATGGGACAGACTTATAAAGAAGCTTTCCCCCTATACAGTACAGAAGGGCTTAAGATACCTGAAGCATTATGGCCTGAAAGAGTTCTGGATCCGGCTTCATGAGCGTTTTGAACCGGAAGAGGTTCCTTACGGACCATGGTATGAGGCATACAGACCTGACGAGGAAACACTGGAGAAGCAGCGGAAACGCAAATTTCCGGATGGGCCGCTGATCAGCATTGTGGTACCTGCATATCTGACACCGGAGCGTTTTTTAAGACAGATGCTGGACTCTCTCCTTGCACAGACATATGAGAACTGGGAGCTGTGTCTGGCAAACGGAAGCCCGGAGGATCCGGACATGCAGACTGTGCTGAGATCCTATGCAGAGATGGACAGGAGGATCCGCTATCAGGATCTGAAAGAGAATCTTGGCATTGCAGAAAATACAAACGCAGCTTTTGCCATGGCAGAGGGTGATTTTATCGCACTTCTGGATCATGATGATCTGCTGGCACCTAATGCATTGTATGAGATCGCGGCGGCACTGGAGGAGCATCCGGAGGCGGATGTGATCTATACAGATGAGGATAAGGTCACGACAGATCTTTCTGAACATTTTCAGCCCCATCTGAAACCGGACTTTAACCTGGATCTTTTAAGATCCAATAATTATATCTGCCATTTTCTGGTGGTAAGACGTTCCGTAGTGCAGACAGTGGGCGGATTCCGCCGGGAATTTGACGGCGCCCAGGATTATGATTTCATTTTCCGCTGTGTGGAGCAGGCCAGGGAAGTGGTCCATGTACCGGAGATCCTTTATCACTGGAGGACCCACAAATCCTCCACAGCAGATAATCCGGCAAGCAAGATGTATGCTTTTGAAGCCGGCAGACGTGCCATTGAGGGGAATCTCAAACGGACCGGAACTCCGGGAACCGTGGAGCATACTCCGGATTTTGGATTTTACCGTGTGAAGTATCCGGTGCAGGGAGAACCTCTGGTTTCTGTTATCATTCCGAACCGTGAGGAGAAAGAAACGCTTCAGGCTTGCGTGGAATCCATTTTTGAAAAAACTGCCTACAAAAATTACGAGATCATCATTGTGGAGAATAACAGCAGCTCCGAAGAGATCTTCCGGTATTACAGAAAGCTTTCGGAGGATCCCAGGGTCCATCTGATCCGCTGGAAAAAAGGCTTCAACTATTCTGCCATCAACAATTTCGGGGTGCGCCATGCCAAAGGAGATTACCTGCTTTTTCTGAATAATGACGTAAAGGTCATCGATCCGGACTGGATGTCAGAGATGCTGAGCGTGTGCCAGCGTAAGGAAACAGGTGCAGTTGGCGTCAAGCTGATCTATCCGGATAACACCATTCAGCATGCAGGCTGCGTGGTGGGAATGGGCGGAATTGCCGGGAACATGTTTGTGAATATGCCGGCAGAGCGTACCGGATATCTCCATAAGGCCTCTCTTCTGCAGGATATGAGCTGTGTGACTGCAGCATGTATGATGATGAAGAAGGAAGTTTTTCTGGAGGCAGGAGGCTTTACGGAAGAGCTTGCAGTTGCGTTTAATGATGTGGATCTCTGTCTGAAGGTGCGAAGCCACGGCCATCTGATCGTCTATGATCCGTATGTGAAGCTCTATCATTACGAATCCAAGTCAAGAGGCACTGAGGACAGCGAGGAAAAGGTCCGCCGTTTCCAGACGGAGATCGAATACATGCGCTGTCACTGGCTGGATATCCTGAAAAAAGGAGATCCATACTATAACAAAAATCTTTCTTTAACCAAATGGAATTATTCCCTGAAGCCCCTTCCGGGAATGGGAAAGAAGAAGGGATAAAGCAATGCAGGAAGTATCAGTAGTCATACCAAACTTTAACGGAATGGCATATCTGGATGGTGTTCTTTCTAGTCTTGAAAGACAGACTATCCGTAATTTTGAGGTTATACTAGTGGATAACGGTTCCACTGATGGCAGCTGTGCATTTGTTTCAGCGGAATATCCATGGGTACACATGATACAGCTTCCGGAGAATTACGGCTTCAGCAGAGCCGTCAATGAAGGGATCCATGCGGCACGTTCCCCATATGTGCTGCTTCTGAACAATGATACGGAAGCGGAACCGGATTTCCTGGAGGAGATGGTTGCTGCCCTGCGCAGACATAAGAAGGCATTTTCCTGTCAGGCAAAGATGATCCAACTTCATGACAGGGACAAGATGGATGATGCCGGAAATTATTACTGTGCCCTTGGCTGGGCTTTTGCCAGGGGAAAAGGTAAGGATATCCGCCATTATGACCGAGAGCAGAAGATTTTTTCCACCTGTGCGGGAGCTGCGATCTACCGGAAGAAATTTATTGACAGGATCGGAGATTTTGATGAGGAGCATTTTGCTTATCTGGAGGATCTGGATATCGGCTATCGTGCCAGGATCTGCGGTTATCAGAACTGGTATGCTCCAAAAGCGAAGGTTTATCATGTAGGAAGCGGCACCAGCGGCTCCAGATATAATCAGTTTAAGATCCGGTATTCTTCCAGAAACAATATTTATCTTATCTATAAGAATATGCCGTTTCTCCAGATCGTGCTGAACCTTCCGTTTTTTCTGGTGGGATTCGGTGCGAAGATCCTGTTTTTTGCGTCCAAGGGATTCGGACGTGAGTACCTTGCAGGCATCAAAAACGGCTTTCAGATCAGCCGCAAAAACAAAAAAGTCAGATTTTCCATGAGGAATCTTCCGCGTTATATACAGCTCCAGTTTGAACTCTGGATCAACATTTTTAGGCGTTTTGCCGGTTAAGACATCATATTTTCACAGAATTTTTATATTTCGGAGGGAAGATTTTATTGCTTTTGAGTTTCATCTATTATAAGATAAAAGCAATGAACTTAAATGAGGTGGCGGAAATTGATTAAAGACAACCAGAAAAATTTCAGTCGTCTCCATATGCTGATCGATGTATTTGTGATCGCGGCCTCCTATGCCCTGGCCTGGTTGATCCGTTTTCAGGGAATTTTTGAACATTCGGCGGTCCAGTCCAAGACCGTCCAGGAATATATGTTTATGCTGATATTCATTATTCCGGGATATTTACTTCTTTATCAGGCCTTTGATCTTTATACACCGATGCGAATGCAGGGGCGTCGTCTCGTACTTGCCGGAATTGTGAAGGCAAATGCGTTAGGGCTCCTTATCATCATGTTTGCACTTTACAATTTTAAAGAGCTGGACTATTCCCGTCTTACTCTGGTTTCTTTCTGTGTGATCAATATCGTCCTGGAATGGTTTGTGCGTATGGTCATATTTTACATTCTCCGGGATATGCGCAAAAAAGGAATGAACCAGAAACAGGTGCTGCTGGTAGGATACAGCCGTGCTGCCGAGGAATATGTAGACAGGATCCTGCAGAATCCGCAATGGGGATATGTGATCAGGGGCATACTGGATGACAATGTGCCGGCAGGCACTACTTATAAGGGCGTTAAGGTGATCGGTCGAATCGCCAATCTGATGATCATCCTTCCATCCAGTCGTCTGGATGAGATAGCCATTACCCTGGGCTTAAGTGAGTATTATCGTCTGGAAGAGATCGTTGCACTCTGTGAAAAATCCGGCGTGCACACAAAATTTATTCCGGATTATAATAATATTATTCCGACCAAACCATATACAGAAGATATTCTCGGGCTTCCGGTGATCAATATCCGGTATGTGCCCCTGAGCAACACGTTTAATGCACTGATCAAGAGATCTATGGATATTGCAGGCGCGATCGTTGCGATCATTGTGTCCTCACCGGTGATGCTGGTGTTGTGTATGCTGATCAAGCTGACTTCGCCGGGACCGCTGATCTATAAGCAGGAACGTGTCGGGCTTCACAATCAGACTTTCCGGATGTATAAATTCCGTTCCATGGAGATCCAGAAAGAATCAGAAGAAAAAAAGGCGTGGACAGTAAAGAACGATCCAAGAGTTACCGGAATCGGTAAATTTATGCGTCATACCAGTCTGGATGAGCTTCCACAGCTTTTTAACATTCTGAAGGGTGAGATGAGTCTTGTGGGACCAAGACCGGAGCGGCCATTTTTTGTAGAAAAGTTTAGGGAGGAGATACCACGTTATATGGTCAAGCATCAGGTGCGGCCAGGTCTTACCGGGTGGGCACAGGTAAATGGCTATCGTGGAGATACTTCTATCAGAAAAAGGATAGAGTGTGATCTGTATTATATCGAAAACTGGTCTGTGGGATTTGATATAAAGATCATGTTTCTTACCATATTCAAAGGATTTATTAATAAGAACGCATACTAAAAAGGGGAAAAGGAAAAGATGTCAAAACCTCGGAAAAAAAGCAAGAAGATTTTATTTATCCTGGAGATCGTCGTACTGCTCCTGTTTATCGGAGGTCTGTTCGTTTATGGTCAGATCTCAGCCAAACTGGATAAGATCGACATTCAGGAAACAGATCTTGCAGACCAGGATATTGTAACTAATGATCAGGCACCGCAGATGACGGGATATACCACCTATGCACTGTTCGGACTGGACCACAGAAGCAAGAATGAGAAGCTGAATACAGAGAACAGTGATACCATCATCATTGCGAGTATCAACAATGATACGAAGGCAGTCAAACTTGTGTCTGTCTATAGAGATACCCTTCTCAATGTAAAGGATGATACCTATTCCAAAGCCAATTCGGCATATGCATTTGGCGGACCGACCAACGCGGTTTCCATGCTGAATACGAATCTGGATCTGAATATCACAGATTATGTTGCCATTGATTTTAATGCGCTGGTAACTGTGGTAGACTGCCTCGGAGGATTGGACATCCCTCTTTCCTATGCGGAGATCGTTCATATGAACAATTACTGTGTGGAGACATCAGAGGAAACCGGAAAGAGCTACACACCGGTCGAACTGCCGGATCCGAAGCCGGAGGATGAGGAAGCGATCGTAGATACCTATCATCTCAATGGTGTACAGGCTACCTCCTACTGCCGTATCCGTTATACCGCAAGTCTTGATATGGGACGTACTGAGAGACAGAGGCGAGTGATCCAGATGATCGTAGATAAGGCGAAAAAGGCAGGACTTTCCACTATCTTTGATATTATGGATCAGGTATTCCCGATGGTCAAAACTTCTGTTTCCAAAACAGAGATCCTGAAGATGATCCCGGCTATGATCGGCTACAGTATTGATGAAACTACAGGCTTCCCCAACGATTATAAATTTGCCCAGGTAAAGGGCAGCGTTATCGTACCTACCACACTGGAATCCAATGTTCTGAAGATGCATCAGTTTCTGTATGGAGACACCAGTTACACTCCGACGCAGGATGTACTCAACAGAAGTGCCCAGATCACAAATATCGCAGGCGGAGGCGACGTGCAGGACACTGCACCTGCGGTGACAGATACACCGAATGACGCAACGGATGATTCGTACACGTGGCAGGGAGATACATCCACAGATTACAGCAGTACGGACACAAGTGATGATGCTGATTACAGCACAGACACAGATTATGATTCGGATTACTCCGGAGACGATTACAGCACAGATACGGATTATTCCGGAGACGATTACAGCACAGATACGGACTATTCCGGAGGCGATTCCGATACAGATTATAACGATTATACCGACGGAGAAGATTATTCGGAGAATGAATAAAACATCAAAATAAGCAACCAGCAGAAGGGACCATCCAGTAACGGGTGGTCCTTTCTGGACAGGAGACAAATATGAAAACATTAAAAACAGACGTGATCATCCCGGCATACCGTCCGGGAGAAGAATTTGAAAAACTGCTGGAAAGACTCAGCGCACAGAAATATCCTATCAATAAGATCCTTGTCATGAATACAGAAAAGAAATTCTGGAAAGAGACTTGGGAACAGGAATATCCGCTTGTGGAAGTCCGGCATCTTACAAAAGAAGAATTTGACCATGGCGGTACCAGAAGGCAGGCGGCAGAGCTTTCGGATGCGGAGATCCTTGTATTTATGACACAGGATGCAATGCCGGCAGACAGGGAACTGATCGGAGCACTGGTAGGAGCTCTTGCAGAGAATCCACAGGCAGGAGCCGCTTATGCGCGTCAGCTTCCAAAAAAGGACTGCAGATTTCTGGAAAAATATACCCGTTCCTTTAATTATCCGGAACAGTCCTGTCTGAAAACGGAAAAAGATGTACAGACCTACGGGATCAAAACCTATTTCTGCTCCAACGTTTGTGCTGCTTATGATCACAGGATCTATGATGAGATTGGTGGATTTCCGGAGCATGCTATTTTTAATGAAGATATGATCTATGCAGGCTGGATGGTAAAAAAAGGCTATGGAGTTGCCTATGTATCAGAAGCGCGTGTATATCATTCTCACAATTACACCTGTATGCAGCAGTTCCATAGGAATTTTGATCTGGGAGTTTCCCAGGCGGAGCATCCGGAGGTTTTTGAAGGAGTGCCTTCCGAAGGTGAGGGCATCCGGCTGGTAAAAAAAAGCATGGCATATCTTCTGAAAACAGGCCACATATGGCTGATCCCCGGACTGTTTTTGCAAAGTGTCTCCAAATACGCCGGATATTTTCTCGGAAAACGATACAAAAAGCTCCCTGAAAAAATGATCCGCTCCTGCACCATGAATCCGGAATACTGGAAAAAGAACAAATAAGAGCAGGTCACGGTTTTTTAAAAGAGATATCACAGTTTAAACACAATTCCCTGTTAAACTGTCTTTTATAAGAGAAATAAATGTTACTGAGAACGGAGTGAGCAGTAACAGATACATGCATCAGATAACATAGAAGGGAGCACCAGAGGCATGAGTGAAGAGAATAAATGGGTGACAGACTTGCCGGATGAGGATAAGAATGCTTCGGCAGAACAGAAACCGCTGACGCATCCTTATTCTGAGGGACGCAGGATGCAGGAGAGCGGACAGGACAGTTATGCAGGTGCCGGACAGAGTGAAGGCACTTCGCAGGAGAAACCAAAATACGGACATTATGAGGTGCATCAGCCTCAGGCCGGTAATTATGCCGGTGGAAATATACCGCCCAAAAAGCCGCGGAAAAAGAGAGAGTTTTCAGGCAACAACAGCTTTGGAAAGAAAGCAGCCACTGCGGTGGCACTGGCTGTGATCTTTGGGCTGGTAGCCGGAGTAGTTTTTCAGGGCGTGAATATTGCAGCAGATAAATACAGAGGAAATGACAGCAGTACAACGATCGGAAAGACAGAAACAGTTACCGGGACAGAGGACAGTACTGACAGTAGCTCTGCGGATTCTACTGTGAAGGATATTGTGGCAGAGAGTGGTACAGTGGCCGGTGTAGCCCAGGCAACCATGTCTTCTATCGTTGCCATTACATCTGTCAGTGTGCAGGAAATCCCAAGCTTTTTCGGATATGGAACGAGGCAGTATCAAAGTGCAGGAAGTGGTTCCGGTATTATTGTAGGAGAAAATGACAGCGAGCTTCTCATTGCGACTAACGACCATGTGGTATCTGGAGCGACTACACTTACTGTGTGCTTTGCAGGCAGTGATGTGGTAGGAGCGGAAGAAGAAACCCAGGCTATGGCAAGCAGCTCCGATGGAGATGCGGATGTGGATAACGCAGTTTCTGCCAAGATCAAAGGCACCGATGAAGAGAATGATCTGGCAGTGGTGGCAGTGGAGAAATCCGATATTCCGGATGAGACCATGGAGGAGATCAAGATCGCACAGATGGGAAGCTCGGACGATCTTGTAGTTGGTGAGCAGGTGGTTGCCATTGGCAATGCACTGGGCTATGGACAGTCAGTTACCTCCGGATGGATAAGTGCCCTTAACAGAAGCATCAGTACAGAGGACGGAGAAGCCAGCGGGCTGATCCAGACTGATGCAGCGATCAATCCCGGAAACAGTGGCGGTGCACTTCTGAACATGAACGGTGAAGTGATCGGTATCAATGCGGCCAAGTATGCAGACAGTCAGGTGGAAGGCATGGGATATGCCATTCCGATCTCCAAGGCAGAGCCGATCCTGGAAGAACTGATGAACCGCAAAACCAGAGATAAGGTGGAAGATTCTTCCAAGGTAGGATATATGGGAGTCAAGGCTGCCGATCTTACAACAGAAGCCATCCAGATGTATAATATGCCGGCAGGTGCTTTTATTACTGAGGTAACGGAAGGTGGCGCAGCAGATAATGCAGGGATCAAAAAAGGCGATATCATTGTGAAGCTGGATGGACAGAAGGTAAGCGGCAAGGATGACCTTGTTGATAAGCTGCAGTATTATGAGGCAGGAGAAACCATCGAAGTGGTGATCTCCAGAGCGAACAGCGGAGAGTACAAGGAACAGACGGTTGAAGTGACCCTCGGAAGCAAACCCTCTTCTGACAAATAAAAGAAAATACAGGATAACCATTTATAAACCGGGGAGCTGCATAAGAACATGCAGCTCCCCGGTTTATAAAAACTTAATTTGATACAGCCGGATTATGTGCTATAATATGCATAATAAAAACCAGAAAGGAAATGTTATGGCAGATCAGTTTGATAATAATAAAGACAATGACCAGGAGCAGAAATACGAGAAATTCTGTTTTTTATGCCGCAGACCGGAGAGTCAGGCAGGGAAGATGATCGATCTTCCTAATCATATACATATCTGTGCGGATTGCATGCAGAAAAGCTTTGATACTATGAACACCCAGATGAACAATGGAAATTATTCCGATCTTTTTAACATGCCGAATGTGAGCATGATCGATCTCAGCAGTTTCCAGAATCCCGGAAACCAGGCGAAGAAGATCAAGAAAAAATCAGAGACTCCGAAGCCGGTGATCGATCTCAAAGATATTCCTGCACCACATAAGATCAAAGCAACTCTGGATGAATATGTGATCGGACAGGAATATGCCAAGAAGGTAATGTCTGTAGGTGTATACAACCATTATAAAAGAGTTGCCACAGATACCATGGATGATATTGAGATCGAGAAATCCAATATGCTGATGATCGGACCTACAGGCTGCGGTAAGACTTATCTGGTGAAGATGCTTGCCAGACTTCTTCAGGTACCGCTTGCCATTGCAGATGCCACATCTCTTACAGAGGCTGGTTATATCGGTGATGATATCGAGAGCGTAGTATCCAAGCTCCTTGCGGCTGCAGATAATGATGTGGAGAAGGCAGAGCACGGGATCATTTTCATCGATGAGATCGATAAGATCGCAAAGAAGAAGAATACCAACCAGAGAGATGTCAGCGGAGAGGCTGTCCAGCAGGGACTTCTGAAACTTCTGGAGGGAAGTGAAGTGGAAGTTCCGGTGGGTGCTACCAGCAAGAATGCCATGGTACCTATGGTGACTGTAAATACAAGGAACATTCTGTTTATCTGTGGCGGTGCGTTCCCGGATCTTGAGAATATCATCAAAGAAAGACTGAATAAACAGGCGTCTATCGGATTTTATGCAGATCTGAAGGACAAATATGATGATGATCCGCATGTGCTGGAGAAAGTAACGGTAGATGATCTCCGTGCATTTGGAATGATCCCGGAATTTATCGGTCGTCTTCCGATCATCTTTACCCTGAACGGGCTGACGGAAGACATGCTTGTGAAGATCCTCAAGGAGCCGAAGAACGCCATTCTGAAACAGTACAAGAAGCTTCTGGCACTGGATGAAGTAAAACTGGAGTTTGAGGACGGTGCCTTACATGCCATTGCCCGTAAGGCATTGGAACGCCATACAGGGGCCAGAGCTCTCCGGGCTATCCTGGAGGAGTATATGCTGGATATCATGTATGAGATCCCAAAGGACGACAATATCGGTGAGGTTGTGATCACAGAGGGATACATTCAGGGCAACGGAGGTCCGAAGATCCTTATGCGTGGCCAGGAGATCCCGGCACTGGAAGGGTAAGAAACAAGAAGATTCTTTAATATATAAAGGAGCGTGACAGATATGGCAAAAAGCAGTTTTTGGGATGATCTGGGAAACACACTGACAAGAAAGGCAAAGGGCTTAAGTTCCAGGGCAGAGAATCTCTATGAGATCCAGAAGATCCGTAACAAACTCTCTGCACAGGAGCGTATGACCGAAAAGCTGATGATGGATATCGGAAAGATGATCTATACACGTTATGAGCAGGGAGAAGCCGTTGACGGTGAGACGGGAGCTATCTGCGAGGAGATCAGCCAGCATATGCTGGAGGCAGATCACTACAGAGATGCGATCGCTGCCAGCAAAGGGGAGAAGTTTTGCCCGGCCTGCCATAAGGCGGTGATGCGGGAGGCCAGCTTCTGTCCGTATTGCGGAGCGGCGTGTCCTACAGCGGAGCTGGAAGAGAAAGCTGCCGATGTGATCGAGCAGGCAGATGAGGAGCTTGAAGAGGCTGCTGAGGCAGAGGTGACAGAAGTACCGGAGACAGAAGCGGAAGAAAACGCAGAAGCTACAGAAGTGGCAGCAGATCCGGAAGAGACAGTAGAAGCGTCAGAAGTAGTAGAAACAGCAGAAACCGCAGAAGCGTCAGAAACAGAAACATCAGGATCAGATCCGGAATTGGAAGAGGAAAGAACGGAAGTGGGATCTACAGAAACAGAGGAGCCTGCGGCTGATCCGGAAAATACAGAAACAATAGAAGAAAAAACAGAATAACCATAAGCATATAAGGCAGGCTTTCCCCAGTGGGAGCCTGCCTGAATATTATGCAGACCACAGAAATAAGGAGGGGGAATAATGTTGTGGAATTTACTGACGGCGGGAATCTTTGGTACAGACTATTATATAAAGAAAAAAATCAACACATCGGAAAAGAAAGATCTGAAGGAAAAGTGCCTGGGAGGCAGACTGATCGTAAGAAATTGCCATAATCATGGGATGATGCTTGGAATATTAAAAAACAAAGATAAAGAATTCCTGAGAGATCTTGCATCTATGGTGCTGGGCGGTGCGATCTGGGAGTATATACGTACTTCCGGAGAAAAAGGCACACGCATATCCAAGCTTGGGCTTTCCATGATCCTGGGCGGCGGTCTGAATAATTATACGGAACGTCGCAGAAAGGGATACGTCACGGATTATATGAGCCTGAATGTGGAAAATCCGAAGCTTAAGAAGGTCGTATTTAATATTTCGGATCTTTTCATATTTACAGGTGCGCTTCTCTGGGGCGGGAGCGAGATCTTTTCTGAAAAAGAAAAATAAATAAAAAAACAGAAGTGCCGGTGTTGGGCGCTTCTGTTTTTTTGATTTTGGATAAAATAAAAAAGAATGCAGGAAATGGGACTTGAACCCACACGATCTTGCGACCACAGGCACCTGAAGCCTGCGCGTCTGCCAATTCCGCCATTCCTGCATTTTTTCAACCGGCTTGCTTTGATTTGTTTGCTCCGCTCGTCGACTGCTCACTTATAATAACTCAGGAATTGGATAATGTCAATAGAAAAATTCAAAAAAATTAAAAAAATTCAAAAAAAATATTTTAAGTTAGTTTTATACATTTTTTTTGCATATGGTGTTGAAAAATGACGATTCCTGTGATACAATTTTGAAGATTTAGGATAAAATAAGAGAACAAAGAAAGGGAGATTGTATGAAAGCATTTCTGATATTGGAAGATGGCCATGTATTTACAGGAACTAGCATTGGTTCTGCAAGGGAAGTCATCAGTGAAATTGTCTTTAACACTTCCATGACCGGTTATCTGGAAGTAATGACAGATCCTTCTTACGCAGGACAGGCGGTGTGTATGACATATCCGCTGATCGGAAACTACGGAATCTGTTATGATGACCAGGAATCAAGGAAGCCGTGGATTGACGGATTTATTGTACGCGAATTATCACGAGTTCCCAGCAACTTCAGAAGCGTAGACACCATTCAGCATTTTCTGAGCAAAAACGACATTCCGGGAATCGCAGGAATTGATACCAGAGCACTGACTAAAATCCTTCGTGAGAAGGGAACCATGAACGGAATGATCACAGTTGATGAGAACTATGACCTGGATACAATCATCCCCAGATTAAAAGCATATACAACAGGAAAAGTGGTAGAGAAGGTTTCCTGCCGCGAAAAGGAAGTGCTTAAGGGGAACGGACCGAAGGTTGCCCTTCTTGATCTGGGCGCCAAGAAAAACATTGCACGCTCACTGAATGAGAGAGGATGCCAGGTTACTATTTACCCGGCTCTGACATCTGCAGAAGAGATCCTTGGAGACAATCCGGACGGCATCATGCTCAGCAACGGACCTGGAGATCCGAAGGAATGTACTTCTATTATTAAAGAGATCAAAAAACTTTATGACTCTGATGTACCGATCTTTGCCATCTGTCTTGGACATCAGCTTATGGCTCTTGCAACAGGCGGAGACACCCATAAGATGAAATACGGTCACAGAGGCGGAAATCATCCGGTTAAAGACCTTGAGACAGGAAGAGTATATATTTCCTCCCAGAACCATGGCTACGTTGTAGATGCAGAGGGACTTGAGGAGAAAAATATCGCACATCCTGCATTTGTAAACGTCAACGACGGAACAAACGAGGGTATGGCATATAACGGAAAGAACATCTTTACTGTACAGTTCCATCCGGAAGCATGCCCGGGACCACAGGATTCCAGTTACCTTTTTGACAGATTCATGAAGATGATGGGAGGAGAGAAATAATGCCAAGGAATAAGGACATAAAAAAAGTACTTGTAATCGGCTCAGGCCCGATCATAATCGGCCAGGCAGCAGAGTTTGACTATGCAGGAACCCAGGCATGCCGCTCCCTGAAGGAAGAGGGCATGGAGGTTGTACTTTTAAACTCCAATCCTGCTACCATCATGACAGATAAAGACATCGCAGACAGAGTTTACATCGAGCCTCTGACTGTTGAAGTCGTAGAGCAGCTGATCCTCAAAGAGAAACCGGACAGTGTACTTCCTACACTGGGCGGACAGGCAGGTCTGAACCTTGCCATGGAGCTTGAGGAAAAGGGCTTCCTGAAAGAGCACAATGTACGTCTCATCGGTACCACAGCAGCAACGATCCGTAAAGCTGAGGACCGTCAGGAATTTAAGGATACAATGGAAAAGATCGGCGAGCCGGTTGCAGCATCCAAGGTCGTAACAACTGTAGAAGACGGTGTTGCGTTTACTCAGACTATCGGTTATCCGGTTGTTCTCCGTCCTGCATATACACTTGGCGGAAGCGGCGGTGGTATCGCGCATAATGAGCCGGAGCTTCGTGAAATCCTTGAGAATGGTCTCCGTCTTTCCCGTGTAGGCGAGGTTCTTGTAGAGAGATGTATCGCCGGATGGAAAGAAATCGAGTACGAGGTAATGCGAGACAGCGCAGGAAACTGCATCACAGTCTGCAACATGGAGAACATTGACCCGGTTGGTGTCCATACCGGTGACTCCATCGTAGTTGCTCCTTCCCAGACCTTAGGAGATAAAGAATACCAGATGCTCCGTACATCTGCTCTTAACATTATTACAGAGCTTGGCATCACAGGTGGATGTAACGTACAGTACGCTCTTCATCCGGAGAGCTTTGAGTACTGCGTTATCGAGGTTAACCCTCGTGTAAGCCGTTCCTCCGCACTTGCAAGTAAGGCTACCGGTTATCCGATCGCCAAGGTTGCAGCCAAGATCGCACTGGGTTACACACTGGATGAGATCCCGAACGCCATCACAGGCAAAACATACGCAAGCTTCGAGCCGATGCTGGATTACTGTGTTGTTAAGATCCCGCGTCTGCCATTTGACAAATTCATCACAGCAAAACGTACACTGACTACACAGATGAAGGCTACCGGTGAGGTTATGAGTATCTGCCATAACTTCGAGGGCGCTTTAATGAAGGCTATCCGTTCCCTGGAGCAGCATGTAGACAGTCTGATGTCCTATGATTTCTCACATCTTTCTGATGAAGAACTGATGGACGAGCTGAACATTGTGGATGACCGCCGTATCTGGAAGATCGCAGAAGCCCTGAGACGAAATGTTTCTCAGGAGAAGCTTCATGATATCACAAAGATCGACATCTGGTTCATCGATAAGCTGGCTATCCTTGTTGAGATGGAGCAGGCTCTGAAAACTCAGAAGCTGGACAAAGACCTTCTTCTGGAAGCAAAACGTCTGGAGTTCCCGGACTACATCATCGCAGACCTGACAGGTAAGACAGAAGCGGAGATCAAAGACCTGCGTAAAGAGTACGGCATCCGTGCAGCATACAAGATGGTTGATACCTGTGCAGCAGAGTTTGCGGCAGCGACACCATATTACTATTCTGTATACGGCGATGAGCAGACAGAGAATGAAGCTGTAGAAACAAAAGATAAGAAAAAGATCCTGGTACTTGGTTCCGGCCCGATCCGTATCGGTCAGGGTATCGAGTTCGACTTCTGTTCTGTACACTGTACATGGGCATTTGCGAAAGAAGGATATGAGACGATCATCATCAACAATAACCCGGAGACAGTAAGTACAGACTTCGATATTGCAGATAAGCTGTATTTTGAGCCGCTGACACCGGAAGATGTTGAGAATGTTGTAAATATCGAGAAACCGGACGGAGCTGTTGTTCAGTTCGGTGGACAGACAGCCATCAAGCTTACAGAGGCACTGATCAAGATGGGCGTTAAGATCCTCGGAACATCTGCTGAGAACGTAGATGCTGCAGAGGATAGAGAGCTCTTTGATGCCATCCTTGAGAAATGTGAGATCCCGAGACCGAAGGGACATACCGTATTCACAGCAGAAGAGGCGAAAAAAGCAGCCAATGAGCTGGGTTATCCGGTACTTGTCCGCCCGTCCTATGTACTTGGAGGACAGGGAATGCGTATCGCTGTCAGCGATGAGGACGTGGAAGAGTACATCGGAATCATCAACCAGATCGCACAGGAGCATCCGATCCTTGTTGATAAGTACCTGATGGGTAAAGAAATCGAGGTCGATGCAGTATGCGACGGTGAGGACATCCTGATCCCTGGAATCATGGAGCACATCGAGCGTGCAGGTATCCACTCCGGAGACAGTATTTCTGTATATCCGGCACAGACCATCAGCCAGAAAGCAAAAGATACCATCGCCGAATACACACGTCGTCTTGCACAGGCACTTCATGTAATCGGTATGATCAATATCCAGTTCATCGTTGTAGGCGAGGATGTATATGTCATCGAGGTTAACCCGCGTTCCAGCCGTACAGTACCGTACATCAGCAAGGTAACAGGAATCCCGATCGTTCCGCTTGCAACAAGAGTTATCCTTGGACATAAGATCAAAGAGCTTGGTTACACACCGGGACTTCAGAAAGAAGCAGAGTACTTCGCAATCAAGATGCCGGTATTCTCCTTCGAGAAGATCAGAGGCGCAGATATCAGCCTTGGACCGGAGATGAAATCCACAGGTGAGTGCCTTGGTATTGCTAAGACCTTCAACGAGGCTCTTTACAAAGCATTCATCGGGGCAGGAATCCGTCTTCCGAAACACAAACAGATGATCATCACTGTTAAGGATGAGGATAAAGAGGATATCATCCCGATCGCAAAACGCTTCGAGGCTCAGGGATACCGTATCTTCGCAACAAGAGGTACAGCAAATGTCCTGACTGAGAACGGAATCAAGGTAACACGCACCAATAAACTGGAGCAGCCGTCTCCGAACCTGATGGACCTGATCCTTGGCCACAAGATCGATGTTGTCATCGATACACCGCCACAGGGTGTTGAGCATCAGAAAGATGGTTTCGTGATCCGTCGTAATGCCATCGAGACAGGTGTCAATGTGCTTACAAGCCTTGATACTGCAGAGGCTCTGGTCACAAGTCTTGAGAATACAGACCTGAACCACCTGACTCTGGTAGATATCGCCACCATCGACAATCGATAATAAATTGTAAATTCTGTGAAATAAAAAATTAAAAGTTTACGAATTGTCAAATATGTAATATACTGATAAGGACGGGGCCGTCGTTCACATACCGGCCCTGTCCTTATCTTGCTTTTAGAAAGGAGTTAACATGATTTTTATAGAATTACTGAAGGTTATCCTTCTCGGTATTGTGGAGGGAATCACCGAGTGGCTTCCGATCAGCAGTACCGGACATATGATCCTTGTGGATGAGTTTATCAAGCTGAATGTATCCGAGGCATTTATGGAATTTTTCCTGGTGGTGATCCAGCTTGGCGCGATCCTGGCAGTTGTTGTACTGTACTGGAACAAGCTGTGGCCTTTTTACATAAGAAAAATCCCGAAGAAAACACAGATGGCACTGCGTAAACAGCCGGCAGTACCCAGAACTGTCCTTACTTTTGTAGAAAAATACTGTGATAAGGATAAGTGGATCCTCTGGTTTAAGATCCTGGTAGCATGTCTGCCGACGATCATCATCGCTCTTCCTTTTAATGACATTATTGAAAAGAAATTTTACAACTATGTGGTCGTTGCCATCATGCTGATCGTTTATGGTGTGCTTTTTATCGTTATCGAGAACTACAACAAACGCCGCAGACCAACCTGCACCAGACTGGATGAGCTTTCCTTTAAGACAGCGCTGATCATCGGCTGCTTCCAGGTGCTTTCCGTGATTCCGGGAACATCTCGTTCCGGATCTACCATTATCGGAGGAATCCTTGCAGGAACATCCCGTACAGTTGCAGCGGAATTTACCTTTTTCCTGGCAATTCCGGTTATGTTCGGAGCAAGTCTTCTGAAACTGGTTAAATTCGGTTTTGCCTTCAGCTCCACAGAGCTGATCATCCTGATCGTAGGTGTTGTGGTATCCTTTGTGGTATCTGTTCTTGCCATCAAATTCCTGATGGGATATATCAAGAAACACGATTTTAAAGTATTCGGCTGGTACAGGATCATTCTTGGTATCCTGGTGCTCGGATACTTCGTTGGAAAAACATTTTTAGCATAAAACTGCAATCTGGAGGTAATCATTATGAAATATAAGAAGCTTTTGATCGTACTGACAGCAGTGACGGCGCTTGGTATTGCCGGCTGTGGAAAATCATCAAAGGAAACAGCAGAGGTGACACCAACACCGGTTCCTACAGCCGCACCTACGGCTGCACCGGCTACATCCACACCGCTTCCCACATCTACACCTGCACCGAAGCTGATCGGTGTAAAGACCAGTACTGCAAAATTTGTTTATCTTACCAACAGCACGAAGGGAGAGATCCGTGAGATCTATCTCCGCGCGGCAGGAGGGGAAGAATGGGGCAAAAGTCTTGTTCCTGCAGAAGCTACCATCAAAGATGCGGAGCAGGTGCAGATGTATTACACCCCGGATTCTGCAAGAGATGCCATCTATGATATGAAGATCGTAGACGGAGACGGAAATGCCTATGAGATCTACAGTGTACAGCTGAGCGATATGGAAAAGGCAAAACTGATGATCGATAACGGAGAAGCATACCTGACCTATACAAGCCTCAGTGACAAGAGTGAGAAGAGCACTATTGGCAATGTGGAAACGGATAACAGTGAGGCGGACAGCAGTGATTCCGCAGACAGCACAGATGCTTCAGATCTGACAGATAGTTCTTCCGGTATCACGGATACTTCTTCCGACAACAGTGATGGAAGCTATGACAACAGTGATGATGGAAGCTATGATAACAGTGATGACGGAAGCTATGACAACAGCGATGACGGCAGCGATGACGGAAGTTACGACAACAGCAGTGATGATGGAAACTATGACAGCAGTGATGATAGCGGCGACTATGTAGATGACAGCAGCAACAGCGGAAGCGGTGACGATTCTCTTGACAACAGTACAGATACAGATGACAGCGGAGACGGAGAGATTGTCTGGGATGATAACGGAGACTGGTCAGAGGAATAAACCGGGATCCTGTAAACAGAGGGAAACATGGAACAGACATTTCTTGAAAAACTGAAACGAGTAAAACCTGGGGATCTGCTTCACATCATCAAGTTTATCCTGGCATTTCCCATTGCGATGGTCTACAGACTTTTTCGCAGGGATCTCTGGCTTCTCTGTGATACAGAGAATGAATGCCGGGATAACGGATTCTGGCTGTACAAATATCTGAGAGAAAATACCAGTGAGGATGCAGTGTACGCCATCAATAGAAAATCTCCGGATTATGCCCGGGTAAAAAATCTGGGACCTGTGATCCAGTATGGAAGCTTCCGCCACTGGATCTACTATCTGGCTGCATCAAAAAATATCAGCTCCCAGAAAATGGGAAAACCAAACGCAGCCATCTGCTATGTGCTGGAGGTTTACGGAATCCTACGGAACAAGCGGGCGTTCCTGCAGCATGGGATCATTACGGCAGATCTTAGTTTTCTGTACTATCCGCATACAAAAATGAGCCTTTTTGTTACCAGTACCTATGATGAGTGGAAATATGTCAATGACCGGTACGGATATCCGGAAGGCTATGTGCAGGAGCTGGGACTGTGTCGTTTTGACCAGCTTCATGATATGAAGGTAAAAAAGAACCAGATCCTGATCATGCCGACCTGGCGTATGTATATCCGCAATGAGATCTCAGCCTCTGATCACGAGCTGGAAGCACAGAAATTCATGGAAACCGATTATTACCGGTACTGGGATGCACTTCTCAAGGATGAGAGACTGATCCGCTATATTGAGGAGAACGATCTTCAGATCATCTTTTATCCGCACAGGGAAATGCATCGGTTCCTGAAATATTTTCATGTGGATCATCCGAAGATCACAGTGGCGTCCTGGCCTGAGTACGATGTGCAGACACTCCTTAAAGAGTCCGCAGTGCTGGTGACTGATTTTTCCAGTGTGGCCATGGACTTTGCCTACATGAAAAAGCCACTGGTCTACTACCAGTTTGACAATGAAAAATTCCGGCAAAGTCATCATCAGATCGGGTATTTTGATTTCCGGAAAGATGGCTTCGGTCCGGTATGTGTAACGGAACAGGAAGTAACGGACTGGCTGATCCGCCTGCATAAGCAGGGATTTGCCAATGAAGAGATCTATCTGGAAAGACACGGAAAATATTTTGATCTGTGGGATACAAAGAACTGTGAAAGAAATTACAAAGCGATCAAAGAAATGTAACAGGTGGTGAAAAATTGCAGCAGTTAATGGAAGCTCCGGCGGAGATCAAGGTAAAAACTAGGAAATTTTCGCTGACAAAAGGAACCATAAAGATCAGTTTTGAGCTGGAAGGATCCAGAGGAAGGATTCGTTCCCTGAAGCTGAAGCAGCGAAATGCAGTGTTGGATACAAGCTTTCCTTTTGAAATGCAGACAGCAAAAAAAGGAAATACGATCGTGTATCATGCACAGATCAATGTAGATCAGTATCCGATGGAAACCGCATTCTGGGATGTGGTGGCATCTGTGGATAAAGAAGGAAAAGGAAATTATGAGGATGCGATCCTGGGAGGCTTAAGTTCAAAACTTAAACTTAAGCTGATCCTTTTTCCAAGATGGACCAGAACCGGGGATGGGCATATGGTTTATCCCTTTGTCAACGGAGCAAGGCAGTTTACCATTCAATACCGGAAATATGATCCGAAATATGACAGCTATGCATTTATAGCAAAAGAATTTCTTGCATTATTCTGCTATTTTATCCTGAAACCTTACTGGGATCATAAGAAATTATGGCTGATCTGCGAGAAATACTGTACAATGGCACAGGACAACGGCCTCTATTTTTTCCGGTACTGTATGGAGCATGCACCGGAGAAGGACAGAAGTCGGATTTTTTATGTAATAGATAAAAAATGTCCGGATTATCAGGCTGTAAAAGAGTATGATGCCAATGTGATCCAGTTCATGTCATTTAAGTACATGATTTATCTCAGCGCTGCACGGTATCTGATATCTACCGATGCGATCCGGCATTTTTATATCTGGGATTCGCCCAACAGCATCTACAAGGTTCTGTATCAGGCACGGAAGAACATCGTATTTCTCCAGCATGGAGTGATGGGCTTCAAGCAATGCCACAGGACCTTTCATAAAGGCGGAGGCAATCAGATGGCACTGTTTGTGGTGTCTTCGGGTTATGAACAGAAGATCATCCATGATTATTTCGGATACGATAATGAAGAGATCATTATCACCGGACTGGCCAGATGGGATGTGCTGGAGGACAAGTCGGATCCGGCTCATAAAGAGATCCTGCTGATGCCTACATGGAGAAGCTGGCTGGAGGATATCAGCGAGGATCAGTTCAAAAAAAGTGAATACTATCAGCGTTATAAAGCATTTCTGCAGGATGAGAGGCTTAAGACTCTTCTGGAAAAGGAAAATATCACGCTGAATTTTTATATCCATCCGAAATTCAGGGAACATATCCGGAGCTTTCAGGTGGAAGACAGGCATATCCGTCTGATCCCATTTGGGACTATGCCGCTGAATCAGCTTCTGATGAGCTGTCATATGCTGATCACCGATTATTCTTCTGTTTCCTGGGATGTCTACTATCAGGAAAAACCGGTGGTATTTTATCCCTTTGATCTGGAAACCTATGATAAAGTCCAGGGAAGCTATATGGACTACAAAAAAGATGTTTTCGGAGATCTGGCATGGGATCAGAACCAGCTGGTAGAACTTATCGGAGAATATGCGAGGAACGGATTCCGTGAAAAACCGGAATTTTCAGGAAGAAGAGATGAGCTTCTTCCCTACAGGGACAATGACAACAGCAAACGAATTTATGAATATATAGCCAATGCTCAAATACCGGACAAACTGAAAAGAAGGCTGAAAGAGAAAAAATTTTAATGTAAGGATACAAAAGGAGCAATATGAACAGGGAGTATGAATTTTCAGTAGTTGTTTTTGCAAAAGATACTGCAAAGCTTTACAGAACCTTTAAAAATGTACGTGAGGTCACACCGGAAGGAACGGTACAGATCCTTGCAGTATGCATTGCAGGAGATATGGATATTCCTGATGAACGGGACATGCGGGAGCTGGAGGAAGCCGGAGAAAAGGAGAAAGAGCTCAAGGACGAAGAGCTGGATAAGATCTACGGAGAGTTCAATCCGGAGGATCCTCGTTTCCGGGAGATGCTGGATGACCGGGATCTTTTATATATTGACGGACTGGAATGCGGGGATCTTGTGGCGGAGCTGAAGGATAAGATAGCCGGAAGCTATGTTGTTTTTGCAAAAGCCGGAATCCGTTTTTCCCCAAAATCCAGTGCAGAGATCAGACGCTGCTTTGAGGAAGAAAACAGAGATGTTGTCCTAACAAAGATCCGTGGAAAAGGAAATATCCATGTGCGGGAGCATAATAATTACTGTAACCGTTTCACCGAAAAAACAACGCTGGATAACAATGTATATCTTCTGCATCAGCTGTATACCGCTTACACATTTGCCGCAGATCAGGTGAAATGGGTATCCGAGATCCGTCCGGAGATCTGGTATCTGGATGTGATGACCATGGTATATCAGTCCGTTGTAAGCTGCCGGAGTCTGGGAGTGGCTTCAGGGGAAGATATCTATGTGCAGATCCTTGCGGACCATCTTATGGTGGAGGACTGGAAGAACATGCTGCAGGATCCGGACCAGCTGGAGGTATTTTATCAGGAATTTTTCCGAAAGATCGCAGACTGCAGAATAAAAGAAAATCCTGTTCATGAAAAAAATGCAGATTATGTGCTGTTGTATTACAGCGCAAAAATAGCTGATATCATATTTGATAACGAGAAGCTTGATGAAGAGAAAAAGTGCAGATATGAGGAAGGCATCGAAAGCTTCCTGAAGCAGATGGAGTTTCCGGAGATCGTGATGTCCAATCAGCATATCAGCAGGGCAAACAAAGTATATCTTCTCCGGAAATATTATCCGGATATATGCAAAAAATTTCCGGATCAGGCAGACACGATCCTGAATCCCATATATGACAATCTCCGTGTCAAGATATTCCAGCCGGAAAAAGACCAGCTGCACTGTGAATTTTCCATTGTGGAGCCTGTGAGCAGGACAAACCGTGCATATATGATGACTGGTGGCAACACCTATGAAGCCAGATGGAAATATACTCTGGAAAGAACCGGCTGGTGCAGAGAAGAAAGTGCCGTTGAGAAGCTGTATATCGTGGACATTCCGCTTTCCGAGATCCGGGAGTTTATCAGCTGGGGCACAGGCACAGATGGACATATAAACAAAATGTACAATATTTCCTACGGAAAATATGTGCCATTTACAAAGAAGCTGCCGCTTTTTCTGCATATAGAGGATAAGCTTCTGTATCTTAACGAAAAAGTCCGGATGATCCGTGGAGAGGATCAGGAAGATGCAAAGGTTCTGGGCCATCAGTATGAAGTAACGGTAGAGCCATACAGTCAGAGCAGGGAGAAACAGCTGAAGAAAAAACGCACCAAAGCAATATTTTCTCAGGGAAAGGCCGGAAAAAAGGCAGTTCTCGTGCGTAAGCTCTACGAGATGCAGAAGGCGAAGCAGAAAAAGCAGATCTGGCTGATCTCCGATCGTACAACACGCGGAGATGATAACGGCGAAGTGATGTTCCGCTATCTCTGCGCCAATCCGGACCCTACGGTGGAGCCGTACTTTGTAGTCAACAAGGATACACAGGATTATGTGGAAATGAAGAAGCTTGGAAAGGTTGTGGAGCCTTTCTCCTGGAAGCATAAGCTTCTGTTCCTGCTGAATGAATTTTCACTGTCCTCCCAGGCTAACAAACCGGTGATCAATCCTTTTGGAAAGCTGGAGTATCTGTACCGCGATATCATCTATGACAAAAAGCTGGTATTTTTACAGCATGGTGTGACCAAAGATAACCAGTCCAAGTGGCTGAACAAATACAACCGTAATCTTTTCGGATTTATCGTCAGCACAAAGCCGGAATATGATTCTGCCTTTACCTATGACTATTTTTATCCGGAAAAAAATATCTGGCTTACGGGAATGCCGCGTTATGACCGTCTGGTTCATGATGAGCGTAAGTATGTGACGGTGATGCCTACCTGGCGCAAAAGCCTTTCCTCAGGAACCGATGCCAGAGGGGTATGGCAGCTTGGAAAAGAATTTCAGGAAAGCGAATATTTCCATTTTTATGATGATCTTCTCAACAACGAAAGACTTCTGGGAGCGGCAGAGAAGTACGGATATACCATCTGCTTCATGCCTCACCCAAATACCATTGACGGTCTGCATATGTTCCGTCATGATCCACGGGTAAAATTTATGGATTCGTCTTATTCCTACAAGGACATTTTTGCCCAGACAGATCTGATGATCACGGACTATTCTTCGGTTGCCTTTGATTTTGCATATTTGAGAAAACCCATCGTATACTCCCAGTTTGACAGAGACAGCTTTTTCAGTGGCGCGCATTCCTACACAGAGGGATACTTTGACTATGAGAGAGATGGCTTCGGAGAGGTGGAGCATACACTGGACGGAACTGTGGACCGGATCATCGAATATATGGCAGACAGCTGTCAGATGAAAGAGGAATATCGGAAACGAATGGATGAGACCTTTGCATTTAATGACCGTAACTGTTCCAAACGAGTTTATGAGAGGATCATCGAGAATCGGTAATATGGAGGTTGGATTTTGGAAGGAAAGCAGGCAATAAAGTTTGATAAATATAATTCTCAGGCGATGAAGGGCATTGCCATTGTTATAATGCTGTTCCATCATATGTATCTGAGTCAAGACAGATTTGAGGGGCTGAATGTTGTTTTCACTCCGTTTTCAGCAGATCGGATCATGTATCTGTGCAGAACATTTAAGATCTGTGTACCGATCTATGCATTTATTTCCGGATACGGACTGTATCTCAGTTACAGAAAAAATAATTCTACACCTGGCAAGTGGACAGCCAAAAGACTGATAAAAACAATGGGAGGGTTCTGGATTATATGGGGGCTTTCTGTTGTGAGCTCACAGCTTTATAACGGCTATGCCGTGGCCAGATATTTCGGAAACGGAAATATTGCCAAAGGTGTTAGCGCAATGGTGCTGGATTTTTTTGGTCTGGCGAAACTTTTCGGAACTTCGACTCTGAACGGAACCTGGTGGTATATGAGTGCGGCGATCATTTTTATCATCTGCGTGCCACTGTTTATGATAAAGGAAGAATATCTGGTATTTATTCTTGTGGCTGTTGCAGCATTTCCACGGATAATTTCCCTGGAGGTTATGGGAATTACGGGTATTTATGCATTTTTACCGGTATTTCTCATGGGAATGTGTGTAGCCAAGTATGATCTGTTTAACCGATGGTTTAAGATATGGAATGCTGGAATGAAGCATGTTTTCAAATTTCTTCTGGAGCTTCTTGCGGTGTTTATTTTGTATAAAGCGTACAGAACTTTGCCGCTGACGGTATACAGTGAGATCCACTGGGGTGTGTATCCAATTGTATTTATGGCATTTTGCTGCGAATTTATTAATGTCATTCCGGGAGTGCGACAGATTTTATTGTTCCTCGGAAAACATTCCATGAATATATTTCTGATACATACATTTATAAGAAAATCTTCTTTTGTGTATGTGAGTGGATATTTTCTGACCAATACACTGACGCTTCTGCTGGCTTCACTGGCAGTGTCCATAGCGCTGGAATGGCTGAAAAAGGTAACCGGCTACAACCGCCTGATCCAGAACATCTGCATGAAAATAGGATAATAAAGATAAAGGAGAAAGACCTGTCATTGTCTGTGGCAGGTCTTGTTAAAGTATGAAAGCAAAAAAAACAGTTTGTATATATTGGTTGATATTAATAGTGGTTTTTGGAGGAATTATTGGTATCAGAAGTACAGAGATAAAGGTCGAGGCTGCTGAAAGAACGGTACGATTTTGGGATAACAGTGGAAATTATCTTCAGAAATCTGGCGGGAACTGGTATTTGAAAGATTCTAAGAAGCGAAAACTTACCGGATTACGTTATTTGTCAATTCCAAAGACAGAGTTTTTAAAAACAGGATTTTATATGTTTGATAAAAACGGAAAACTTTTGAGAAAACAATCCGTGTATTATTTTGATAAAAAGACAGTTTCTGGTGTCCGCTTTGATAAATACCACATCACAGACTCCAATGGAAGAATTTCAAAGGGAGAGCGTGGCTTTGTAAACGTAGCTGAACAGAAGGTACGGGGCAAAAAAATTATCGCAGGCATTTATTATGTGGAAGCGTACGGAAAACTGGCTGATCGTGGAACAGTACGCTATATAAGACAGAGAAGATTCGGTGGGCGTAATTTTAAAAGTGGTTATTATTATTTCTATGGAACCGGAAGAATCTGCATGCGTCCGTCTTTTCATAAAGTGAACAAAACAGTTCAGGGAAAAAAGTTTAACGGAATCTATTATTTTGGCAATGATAATGGGAGAATGGTACAGAAGGCAGGGTGGGTAACCTGTGAGGGCCAGCAATATTATGTAGACCAAAATGGAAAAATGCTGGTGAACCGGTGGAAAGATGGTTATTACCTGAAATCGAACGGAACCATTGCGAAAAATATGAAAACACCGGATGGTCAGTATGTGGACTGGCAGGGAAGAAAAAGTACAAGATCAGAGTATGCTTTAAGTGCATTTAAATCGGAATTGGAGAGTTTTGTTTCTGCCTACGGTGGAAACTGGTCTGTTTATATAAAAGATCTGAAAACAGGAAATGTTGTAAACATAAATGATCGGGAAATGTATCCGGCAAGTACGATCAAGGCATTTGTGATGGCGTCGGTCTATGATCAGATCCGTCAGGGAAAAATGCAATACAGCTCCGGTGTGTACAGCTTGCTGTGGGATATGATCACCGTCAGTGATAATGAATGTTATAATGAACTGGTAAGGCGTCAGGGAGGCGGAAGCTTTGTAGGAGGAACGGCTGTAGTGAACCAATATCTTCGAAAGAACGGTTACAAAAATACCGGTTGTCACAGTTCCCTGCATCCGTCTTCTTCTGCCTGGAGCAGTGATGGCTGGCGTAACACGGCATCTGCAAAAGATTGTGGGATACTCTTAGAAAAAATCTATCGAGGTCAGTGTGTTTCTCAACAGTATTCCAGAGAAATGCTAAATCTTTTACTGCATCAGACGAAACGATACAAAATTCCATCAGGTCTTCCGACAGGTATAGTATGCGCGAACAAAACTGGTGAGACAAGCTCAGTTCAGCATGATATGGCAATCGTCTATGGAAAGAAAACAAATTATGTATTATGTATATTTTCAGAAGGCGCTTCCGAAGATCATTTACTGTACGGAATTCGTTCGATTTCTTCAAGAGTATATCAATATCTGAATAAATAAAGATCAGCCAGCAGTCATAGGATCAAGAAACTTCCTTAATTGGGCAAAAATAAGGAGTGATCATTGACGTGCTGGCTGATTTTGTATTATCAAAGAAATGGTTGTGGAAGAATTTTTTACATAAGCGTTTTTCTTAGCCCTAAATATGCCGGATATTTCCGGTGTTAGTAGTATCGTATCCAGTTTGAAGAGCTAAAAACCGGCGGAAAGGTTCGGATGCAATGGTTTCCGCTACGGCCTGAAAGCCGGGGGTGCTCAGATTTTTGGTCTGCATAACCAGGAAGAGTGATTCCTGGCAAACAGGAAGAAAATCCAGCTCCGGGAAGCTTCTCGCTACACAGGCCTCGCCAAGAGCTATGTCTGCCTGTCCGCCAGCCACTGCAGCAGCCGTGGAGTGATCGGTAACAAGCTCATTTCGATATCCGGATATGGAATCCGGTGAAATTTCGGAAGACAGAAGTGTACGGTCAAGAAGGATACGACGGCTGCTTCCTTTTTCGCGGTTCACAAAAATAATATCTGCCCGTGTAAGATCAGAAAATCCCCGGATATTCTTGGGATTTTCTTTTTTTACATAGAAGCCGACAGGATATTGACACAGAGAGATCACAGTCAGTGGGATACCGGGTATAAGGCTATGGATATCTTCTGGTGAGGCGGATGCACAGGCAATGTGGACTTTTTCAAAATAGAGAGAATACAGTCCGTTGTAGGTGTTCATGTGAGACTGCAGAACCGGCAGATTGTCCGGGTGTGTGGGAAGCTGATTCAGGAGAAGATCCAGAGCCGGAGAAGCCTGTCCGCTGATGATCAGTCCACTGGAATGCAGAAGATAATCCCTTTTCAAAAGAGAACTCTCCGGCTGGTGATCATAAGACTGAGCAGAAGACGCAGAACATTCCGAACCCTTAAGATACTGAGACAGCTGTTCCTCGCTGACCCGCAGCTGTTTGCCGACTTTGGAGGAGGAAAGCTCTCCGCGTTTGATCAGGTCATATACTGTGGATTTTTTGATCTTTAGTTTATCTGCAACTTCCTGTGCTGTGTAGACTTTATTCATCGATACCTACCATAACATTGGTTGCCTTAATAACTGCGTAAGCATCAGAGCCTACTTTCAGTCCAAGTTCTTCCACCGCCGCACAGGAGATGGTAGCAGTGATGATATTTCCACCACCGATATCGATGGAAACGATGGAATTTACAGCTCCCTGGTTGATGTTGATGATTTTTCCTTTTAACTGATTACGTGCACTGAGTTTCATAAGTAAGTCTCCTTTTTTTGAATATTGAATGAACCGGATCAGGCAAGTTCTCTGCTTCCGTTGTGCAGAGCAATGAACCTTGTGTGGGATTTGTCTGTATCAGGAGTGCTGTAAGCCACTCATGATAAGAAACGAAGCGGATCGTGAACATCCGCCTGGCTTGTCAACTATGTATTTATGATAGCACTTGCAGAGAAAAACAGCAATGCCTTATAGCTTGACAAGAAACTTTCCTTTCGGTAAAATTAAACAAAACCATTCAAAACTAAACAAAACTGAACGAAACGGAAAAGGAGAGAAACAAAAGATGAAGAAAAAAATCTTAGCAGCCCTTACCGCGGGAATTTTAACAACAGGCCTTATGACCGGAACTGTTTTTGCGGCGGACACAGAAGTGAAAGGTGATGAGAACCTGAAGGGAGAGGTTTATGCATTTATTGCTGCCAGCCTCAGCAATTCCATGGAGGAGATCCAGAAGGATTTCAATGAGCTTTATCCGAATGTAACGATCTATTACAGTGCAGACAGCTCAGGTACACTGCAGACACAGATCGAGGAAGGTGCACGCTGTGATCTTTTCTTTTCAGCAGCAGATAAACAGATGGATGCCCTCACAGAGGAAAAACTGACAAAGGAAGACACCGTTAAGGATCTTCTTGAGAACAAAGTCGTTCTGATCAGACCAAAGGACGGAGAGACAAAGGTAACAGGATTCGAGAATATCACAGACGCTGAAAATATGGCGCTTGCAGGAGAGGATGTTCCGGTGGGACAGTACGCCCGTGAGATCTTTAACAATCTTGGGATCATGGACGATGTAAACAAAATGGAGATCAACGAGTGCAAGAATGTAACGGATGTACTTGCAGCAGTCAGTGAAGGAAGCAATGAGGTTGGTGTTGTATATGCGACAGATGCTGCGTCTGTTACTGATAAAGTAGATATCATCGCAGAGGCGCCGGCAGACAGCCTTAAGACGCCGGTTCTTTATCCTGTGGGACTTATCGAGGACAAGGAAGCATCGGAAGACGATACCAGGGCAGCAGAGGCTTTTCTTGATTATGTAGAGTCTGATGCAGCGATCAAGGTATTTGAGGGCTATGGATTTACAGCATATGAGGATGAGGATTCCGAGGATGCCACAGAAGCTTCTGCAGACAACACGGAGGCTGAGGACAGCACAGCTTCCGCAGACAGCACATCCAAATGAGTATGATGTAGAAAACCGGCAGGCAGTAAATATTGAAACACAGTAAATGCCGGCACAGGAATGAAATATGACAGAATTTTTGAGAGAAATAAACTGGAGTCCTCTGTGGATTTCCTTAAAAACAGGTCTGGCAGCCACAGTGATCGCTTTTTTTCTGGGAATATTTTGCGCCCGGAAGATCATGAAGCTGAAGCCGGGAGCCAGAGCAGTACTGGACGGGATCCTTACTCTTCCGCTGGTACTTCCTCCTACAGTGGCTGGATTTTTTCTGCTACTGATCTTCAGTCTGAAAAGGCCCTTCGGAAGCTTTCTTCTGGATAATTTTGATATTAAGATCGTGCAGACCTGGAAGGGCTGTGTGGTCGCAGCGGCAGTGATTGCATTTCCGCTGATGTACCGCAATGCACGGGCTGCTTTTGAACAGGTGGATATAAATCTTATCCATGCAGGTCAGACTCTGGGGATGAGCGACAGCCGGATCTTCTGGCGGGTAGTCATGCCGGCGGCAGGACCGGGGATCGCATCCGGAACAGTGCTGGCATTTGCACGCGCGATCGGAGAATATGGCGCAACCTCTATGCTTGCCGGAAATATCCTTGGAAAAACCAGAACAGTTTCTGTTGCCATTGCATCAGAGACAGCAGCCGGAAATTACGGAACTGCAGGCTTCTGGGTCGTTGTGATCGTGCTGATCTCCTTTGTGATCGTAGCGCTGATCAATATCGTATCCGGAAGAGGAATGAAAACAAGAAGGTGGATCTGATGGCAGTCAAAGTAAATATCGAAAAAAACTTCCGTGATTTTTCCCTGAAGGTAGATTTTGAAGGCAGTTCGGCAGCCATTGGGCTTCTTGGTGCTTCCGGCAGCGGAAAAAGCATGACCTTACGCTGTATTGCAGGGATCGAAACACCGGATAAGGGAAGGATCGTTATCAATGGAAAAACAGTGTTTGATTCTGAAAAAGGGATCAATTTGAAACCGCAGAAGCGACGGATCGGATATCTGTTTCAGAATTATGCGCTGTTCCCAACCATGACAGTGGAACAGAACATCCGCTGCGGTTATCGTGGGGAAAAATCCTCCGCCAGAGAAAAAGTGGCAGATCTGATCCGGCGATATCATCTGGAGGGGTTGGAGAAGCGCCTGCCCTCACAGCTTTCCGGCGGACAGCAGCAGAGAGTGGCACTGGCCAGAATGATGATTGGAGAGCCGGAAGCTATTCTTCTGGATGAGCCGTTTTCCGCACTGGACGGTTACCTGAAGGATGTGCTCCAGCGGGAGATGCAGGATTTCCTCAAGGACTATCCGGGAGATATGATCCTTGTGACACACAGCAGAGATGAGGCCTATAAATTCTGCAGGGAGCTTTCCATTGTACATGAAGGCAGAATCCTTGTGACCGGGGAGACAAAGCAGCTGTTTGAGAGACCGGGACTTCTGGAGGCAGCAAAGCTTACCGGCTGTAAGAATTTTTCCAGAGCGGAGAGGCTGGGACCTCACGAGATCTATGCGGCGGACTGGAAAATGAAGCTCCATACCGAAGAAAATGTAGATGAGGATATTACCCATGTAGGGATCCGTGGCCACTGGATCCGCCCGGAATCAGAGCCGGGTGAGAACTGTATGGCAGTGCAGGTAGACCAATACATAGAAACTACATTTGAACATCAGTATATGATCCGAAACAAAGCGGAAGAGAATGCTGCCGGATTATGGTGGATGCGTCCCAAAAACAGCTTTACGGAGGATCCGGACAAAGATCTTCCGGAATATCTGTATTTTCCATCGGAGCATCTGATGCTGCTGAAATAAAGAACCCCCGGAAACAGACATTATCTGCTGTTTCCGGGGATTTTTTGTGTTCCTGCATTTTGGATGGATTTTTACGAGCAGAATCTATTTTCCATGATTTCCGGAATAGGTAATGTAATCGGACACCATCATGGCAAGCTTGAAGGCCAGTGCATCCTCAAAGGTACGGATATCCAGGCCAAAACGCTTCTGTAGCTTTTCAAAACGGTACACCAGAGTATTCCGGTGCACATAGAGCTGTCTGGAGGTTTCAGAAAGGTTCAGGTTATTTTCAAAGAAGGTCCGGATGATATTGAGGGTTTCGTCGTCAATAGATTCCAGGGATTCTTCTCCGAAGATCTCGCCTACAAACATGTTGCAAACCTGAGTGGGAAGCTGATAGATCAGACGTCCGATGCCCAGACGGTTGTAACCGAAAACGTTTTTGTCAGCATAAAAGATCTTGCCGACCTCCAGAGCAGTGCGGGCTTCCTTGTAGGCATCGGAAAGCTCCATGATATCATCTGCAACATTGCTGTAGGAAACCCAGGCAGAGGTCATGGCCTCTGTATTGAGCATATCCACCAGCATGCAGGCGATACCCTCCAGTTCTTCGTAGCTTTCGGTGCTCTGAAGCTCACGTACTACGATGATGCCGGAATCATCCAGTGCAGTGATAAAATCCCGTGTGCGGGCAGAAAAGATGTTGCGGATGGTAGCCAGGGCATTTTCGTCCTTGTGCTGCTTGGTTTCCACAAGAAATACCGCACGGCGGGCAGAAGGTGTGATATGAAGACGGGCAGCCTTGTTAAAAGCTTCTACCTGGGAATAGCGGTCCAGGAGAAGATTCTGCATAAAGGAGTTCTTGTCTGTTTTTTCCGTATAGGCAGTGAGGAGACTTTCTACCTGGCAGACAGCAAGCTCTCCGATGGTAGAAGCCTGCTCTCCGGAGCCCCATACGATCAGAAGCATATTGCTCTGAGGTATGTTGTTCAGCTTGTACAGACTGCAGCTGCGGTTGGAGATGCATAAGGCAGGATCCTCCCGAAACTGAGCAAGCTTTTCAGAAGAAGGAAGTCGGCGGTCCCCTGTGGAAATGTATATCTGGTCATTTTCATCCAGAATACAGAAATCAAGACCGCTGATCCGGTTCCAGTCATCCAGACATTTTTGAATTGTTTGCTGTATTTTCATAAAAAGCGTCCTTTCTGATGTGAAATAAAACTAGTGAAATAAAAAGAAACCCCGGGAAATCATATCCCCCGGGGTTACATTCTGTTTTTATGATTCGACGAGAATTAGTTTGTGATAGTAAGCTCTGTCTCTTTGTCGAAGAAGTGAGCTTTCTCCATATCGAATGCAAATCTGATCGGATCACCGGTCTTAGCTGTTGTACGAGGATCAACTCGTGCTGTAACCTGAGTTCCGTCAACATCGAAGTACAGGAATACTTCAGCACCAAGAAGCTCGTAAACTTTAACTACGGAGTTCATTGGTTTGCTTGGAGATGTCTCAAGGAACATCTGAGAATCATGGATATCCTCAGGACGGATACCAAGAACAACTTTCTTTCCAACATAGCCTTTGTCTTTCAGGACTTTAGCCTTAGCTGCCGGAACAATAACCTCATGCTCACCACCGATCGTAGCAACTACATTGCCGCCTTTCTCGGAGATAACAGCATCAAGGAAGTTCATCTGCGGAGATCCCATGAATCCTGCAACGAAGAGGTTGCCTGGTTTCTGATACAGGTTCTGTGGTGTATCAACCTGCTGAACAACACCGTCTTTCATAACAACGATTCTGGTACCAAGTGTCATAGCCTCTGTCTGGTCATGTGTTACATAGATGATGGTAGCACCAAGTCTCTGATGGATCTTAGAGATCTCGATACGCATCTGTACACGAAGCTTAGCATCCAGGTTGGAAAGAGGCTCATCCATAAGGAATACCTTAGGATTACGAACGATAGCACGTCCCATAGCAACTCGCTGTCTCTGACCACCGGAAAGAGCCTTCGGTTTACGATCAAGAAGCTTGTCAAGGTCAAGGATTCTTGCTGCTTCACGAACAGCCTTGTCAATCTGGTCCTTCGGAACTTTACGAAGCTTAAGTCCGAATGCCATGTTATCATAAACTGTCATATGAGGATACAGAGCGTAGTTCTGGAATACCATTGCGATATCACGGTCCTTAGGCTCAACATCGTTCATGACTTTGTCACCGATCTTAAGTGTACCACCGCTGATCTCCTCAAGACCTGCGATCATACGAAGTGTTGTAGATTTTCCACATCCGGATGGTCCTACGAAGATGATGAATTCTTTGTCTTCAATCTCCAGGTTGAAATCTTTAACTGCCTGGAAGCCGTTCGGATAAGTTTTATTAATGTGAGATAATGATAAACTTGCCATTGTTGTTTCCCTCCAAAATTAATATATTGTTTTTACGTAATTTCCTTTGCTGGTTAACAGTATATCGAAAATGAGAGAAAAGGGCTAGAGCTGAATCTTACAAAGTTTCCGGCAGTTTCTTGTCATTCTGACGAAAAAACGAAAGGGGATTTTTCGTCATTTTGTCAAAACGACGGTTTCCTATGTACAGGTTCACGAAACATTATATGGTATTCAGGCAGAATCCTCAATATGTAAAAAAGTTCAAATGAGTTATTTACAACTAACCTAAGTTGGAGTATACTAACTTATTAGATAAAAGAAAAGTTTTCTCAATAAAGGAGGGATCAGAATGCATATTGCAGAAGCCGAAACAGAAGAGAAAAAAACAGGATGCTACCGACATACAGAGATGCAGAGGGATCTTATTATAGAGAAACTGAAGGAGAAGGGGCTCCGCATCACCAGACAGAGAAAGATTCTTCTGGACATTATCCTGGAGGGAGAGTGCTCCTGTTGTAAGGAAATCTATTACAGGGCTTCCGCACTGGATCCGAAGATCGGTGTAGCTACAGTATACCGTATGGTCAATACGCTGGAATCCATTGGTGCTATCAGCCGAAAGAATATGTATCGCGTGGCATGCAGCACAAAAGGCGTCTGCACAGTAGAACTGGATGATGATACGATATGCCATCTGTCCGGACAGAAGCTTAATGAAGTGATTCTTGCAGGACTTCGGGCCTGCGGGGAGATCAGTGAACAGAATATCCGTACCCTGGCGCTGCTGCCTGTTCATGAGGTCGGGTGAGTATGGAAAAGCTATGGCACAATATAATAGGAAAGAAGAGGTTTGTACAGACTAAGAATTAGATAGATTAAACTATTAGTAAAAATTAACTGTTAGGCAAAAATAACTGAAAATTTAACGAATTGTGTTGAATTCACACAAAAAACACTGGACTTTTTTTTACAGACATTTTATAATAATGAAAATATCGGGGCGGACATGAAAAATCCTCACCGGGAATCAGAAAAAAATAAAAATCATATATCAGGAGGAAATTATTATGGCAGACTTTAAATTCAAGAAATCAGGACTTTTTGCAGCAGGCGTTCTTTTCGGTACAGCAGGAATCAAGATCCTCACAAGCAAGGATGCGAAGAAGCTTTACACAGGATGCACAGCAGCTGTTTTAAGAGCTAAGGACTGCATCATGAAAACAGCTACGAATCTTCAGGAGAATGCTGAAGATATTTATGCTGAAGCTAAGGAGATCAATGAGGAAAGATCAGTAGCTGAAGAGGCTGTAGAGGATGTTGAGACAGAAGCAGAGGAAACTGCAGATGAGGATGCATTCAAAGAAACAGCAGAAGAGACAGCTGAGTAAAGAGGCGATTTTCCGTGAAATTTTATATCAAACATGAGACAAGAGGCCGGCTTCGTATCCATCTTGCTCAGAAGAGGATGAGCTACGGGCAGGCAGATACGCTGTTGTATTATCTCGAGAATCTTGATGGAGTGGTTTCTGCCAAGGTATACGAGAGAACCTGTGACGCAGTTGTAAATTATCGGGGCAGCAGAGCTGCGGTTATCCGTGGTATCAGCGAATTTCATTATCAGGATGTAGAGGTTCCTTCACAGGTGCTGCAGAGCTCAGGGAGAGCACTGAATGCAGAATATCAGGAGAAGCTGATCTCCAAGGTGATCTGCCATTACGGAAGAAAGCTTTTTCTGCCATATCCGCTGAATGCCATTTATACAACAGCTACTTCCCTGAAATATATCTGGAAGGGAATCGATACACTTCTTCACCGTAAGATCGAGGTGCCGGTCCTGGATGCCACTGCAATTGGAGTGTCTGTATTACGTCAGGACTTTGGTACTGCAGGCTCCATCATGTTCCTGCTTGGAATCGGAGAGATCCTGGAAGAGTGGACGCATAAGAAATCCGTAGGTGATCTTGCAAGAACCATGTCCCTGAATGTTGGCAGGGTATGGCTGAAGAGAGAGGATCAGGAGATCCTGGTAGAGTCCGGAGAGGTCCAGCCGGGAGATGATGTTGTTGTACGTATGGGTACCGTAATTCCTTTTGACGGAAGTGTTACAGATGGAGAGGCTATGGTCAACCAGGCTTCTCTTACCGGTGAATCTGTACCTGTATGCAAGAAAGAGGGCAGCGTTGCCTATGCAGGCACTGTTGTGGAGGAAGGTGAGATCACCATCCGCGTAAAGACGGTAGGTGGTTCCAGCCGCTATGACAAGATCGTTACCATGATCGAGGAGTCTGAGAAGCTGAAATCTTCTTTGGAGGGAAAGGCAGAGCATCTGGCAGATAAGCTGGTTCCCTATACTCTTGGAGGAACAGCACTTACATATCTCCTTACCAGAAATGCCACCAAGGCCCTTGCGATCCTGATGGTGGATTTCTCCTGCGCGCTTAAGCTTGCAATGCCGATCTCTGTATTGTCTGCGATCCGTGAGGCCGGTACACATAAGGCTACAGTTAAGGGCGGTAAATATCTGGAAGCAATGGCTGAGGCAGATACCATCGTATTTGATAAGACAGGAACTCTGACAAAGGCGAAGCCAACCGTTGTGGATGTGGTTCCTTTTGACAACAATGATCCGGAGGAGATGCTGCGTATCGCCGCATGTATGGAAGAGCATTTCCCACACTCTATGGCCAAGGCTGTTGTCAGTGCTGCCAGGAAGAAGCATCTGGCCCATGAGGAGATGCATTCAAAGGTTGAATATGTAGTAGCGCATGGAATTTCCACTACGATCGAAGACCATAAGGCCGTGATCGGAAGCTATCACTTTGTATTTGAAGATGAGAAATGTCTGATCCCGGAGGATGGCAAGGAGAAATTTGACAATATTCCGGAAGAGTATTCCCATCTGTATCTTGCCATTGACGGACGTCTTGCAGCCGTGATCTGTATTGAAGATCCTCTTCGTGAGGAGGCGAAAGCTTCTGTAGAAGCACTGCGCGGGGCAGGAATTTCCAAGATCGTTATGATGACAGGGGACAGTGAGCGTACAGCAGCAGCCATTGCCAGACGTGTGGGAGTGGACGAATATTATTCCGAGGTACTTCCGGAGGATAAGGCCAACTTCATCGAAAAAGAAAAGGCAGCCGGAAGAAAGGTTATCATGGTAGGTGACGGAATCAATGATTCTCCGGCACTTTCCGCAGCCAATGTCGGTATCGCCATCAGTGATGGTGCTGAAATTGCCCGGGAGATCGCAGATATTACTGTAGGTGCAGATGATCTTCAGGAGCTTGTTGTTCTGAAAGAGATCAGCAATGCACTGATGAAGCGTATCAGACGCAATTACCGTTTTATTATTACCTTTAACGCAGGTCTTATCGCCTGTGGCGTTGCAGGTATCCTGCAGCCGACTTCATCCGCACTTCTGCATAATACCTCCACACTGGCGATCAGCCTGAAGAGTATGCAGAATCTGCTTCCATAGAAAATTTTTAACCGAAGCAAGTAAGTCCCCTGCAGGATTGCGAATATCCGCTTGACAATAAATATAAAAAGCCGGCCAGGTTATCGAAGAGATAAGAGCTTCGTACCTGGCCGTTTTTTTAGGCTGCTCAGACGTGGATCGCAGGTATCAGCCTGAAAGTGTAGGTGTATGAAGTAAGTTTTATTTCTGAGGAAAGGGTTCGCTTTCCAACATCAGTCCGTCAGTCATATGATAGCGTTTCTTTTGGGTATCCGAACGGAGAGGCCGGGTATGAAGGCTTCGGTACCTGGAGGGGCTCATATGATAAAATTTTTCGAAGGTATGTGCAAAATGCTGCCGGCTGTTGTATCCGGAAGAAAAGGCAATATCCGTAATGTGCAGAGTACTGTTGCACAGAAGAAAGGCGGCCTGTTCCATACGCTTGCGGTTGATATAGGTATTGATGGTGCAGCCGTTTTTTTCTGTAAAGAGCGCCTGCAGGTAGGATTTGTTGATCCCTGCATATGCGGAGATGGCAGGAATATCAATGTCTTCCAGATAATGCTCGTCAATATAGCGGAGCGCTTTTTTCAGATAGACGATTCCCTGGGTGTTCCGGCTGGAGCGGGCGCAGAATGCAAGCTCTGTAAGCATGCGGCTGAAAAGAAGAAAGAAGAGAAATTCTTCCTTTTGTATCTGACCGGAATTTTGTTGTAAAAAGGTGAGCAGATCCTTCAGGCTGTATCCGAAGCTGCGGGAATCCGCACCGGAGCAGAAGCCCTGGGAGGATTCCATAAAATTCCAGAACTGGGAAAATCCGGGATCCTTTTTCAGGAGAAGCTCTAGAGCAACCGGACTTTTTTCGGGAGTAAGGGAAAATTCCAGATTCAGGATCGAGCAGGGAAAACCATCCGGAATCTCCAGCCTGTGAGGTACATCCGGCCGGATAAAGATAAACTGCCCGGATTTCAGTGGGAATTCCGTGTCCTGTGTGCCATCCAGGCAGAAAACCCGGCAGGAACCGGAGGTGATATACATGATCTCATAGCTGGAATGTGTGTGATGCTCCATATGATAATAAGGCAGGGAGAGAGCATAAAAAGCAGAAATATGGAAATATCGGGAAGAGTTCTGGAAAATATCTGGCATGAAAAAACCTCCTGAGTATACTGCGAAGCGGAATGTAAATATTTCAGCTGTAAATTGCGAGTCGGACAGATGCAGATATTCGATGAAATCGCCCTACATGTCTGACTGACTGTACTCTTTACTGTCAGCAAACAGTATATCACGCAAAAATAAATACGACAATATATTGCATTTTTACATTCAGGGGATGATACCTGTCACCTTATAAAAAAACAGATATTATACTGTGATCAGAATCAGAAAAACGGAGGGTATTTTCTATGAGCTATAAAAATGAAAACATGAAAATGATCGAATTACATGAGAATGGCCTGGATATCCAGTTTCGTATCCGGGAAAACGGCGTGGTAGAGCTGGCAGATTTTTCTTCACAGGAAGTAAAAAAAGCAGTCATGGAGCCGAAGGAGGATATCTGTTATCCGGCTGTTGAGATCCACAGAAGCGGCACAGGAAGCTTAAACATGCATGCCTACAAAAACAACATCAATCAGTCCTCTGTGGATTTTGTTTATGAGAACCATGAGCTGAAGGCACAGGACGGTGGAAAAGAGCTGGAGATCGTAATGATTTCCTCGGAAAAGCTGAAGGCAGTATATCATATGCGCCTGTTTGACGGAGTGCCGGCAGTACAGACCTGGACAGAGATCATCAATGAGGGAAGCGCGGATCAGGGGCTGACCTATGTTTCTTCTTTTATGTATCAGGGAATCTCCAGAGGCGGCGAGAAGCCTTATTATAAAAAAACAGATATCTATGTGCCGTTTAACAGCTGGTGCTGTGAGGCACAGTGGCAGAAATACGATGCAGAAACGCTGAATTTAAACGGAATGGTCGTAGATGGCTTCAATCATCAGGGATATGGCCTGAACCGTTATTGTTACAGTGGAAAGGGCACCTGGTCTACCTGTGAGTATCTTCCCATGGGAATTGCCGAGGACAGAGAAACAGGGGAGACGTATATTTTCCAGATTGAAAGCTCCGGACAGTGGCTGGCAGAATATGGCTCTGCACAGGGCGGAAATCTGTATCTTGCCTTAAGCGGCGCCACAGAGCAGGAGCATGGCTGGTATAAGAATCTGAAACCGGGAGAAAGCTTTACAACCGTTCCGGCAGGGGCAGCGGTTGTAAAAGGTGGCCTGAATCCGGCAGCAGCGGCACTGACCAGATATCGGAGAAAAGTACGCAGACCGAATACGGACGATGAGAAGCTGAACGTGGTATTTAATGATTACATGAATTGCCTGATGGGAGACCCTATAACGGAGCGGGAGCTTTCCATCATTGATAAGGCAGCAGAGCTCGGATGCGAATATTACTGCCTGGATGCAGGCTGGTATGACGACGGATTCTGGTGGGACCGTGTCGGGGAATGGAAAGAAGCATCCGGAAGATTCCCCAATGGTCTGAAAGAAGTCTGCGATCATGCACACAGTAAAGGCCTGAAAATGGGACTCTGGCTGGAAATCGAGGTTATGGGAGTTGCCTGCGAACTGGCAAACAAGCTTCCGGATGACTGGTTTGTTTGCCGTTATGGAAAACGCCACATTGACAATAAACGCTATATGCTGGATTTTCGCAATCCGGAGGTACGGAAATATTGCCGTGATGTAGTAGACAGGCTGATCAATGATTACGGTGTAGAGTACTTTAAAGTGGACTATAACGTAACCATGGGATATGGAAGTGATCTGAACAGTGACAGCTGTGCAGATGCCATCCGTGAGCATTATGAATGTCTTCACCAGTGGTATGAGGAAATCTTCCGGGATCATCCGGAGCTTGTTGTGGAGAACTGCGGTTCCGGCGGACAGCGTATGGATTATGGTATGCTGAAGATCTTAAGCCTGCAGTCTACCAGTGATCAGACAGATTATCTCTACAATGCCAATATCGCTGCCAATGTAGCCAGTGCGGTAACTCCGGAGCAGGGTGGTATGTGGGTATATCCGTATGAGGATGAAGAAGAGCATGTGATCTACAATGTAGTAAATGGTATGCTTCTCCGCCCATATATCAGCGGTATGGTATGGAAGCTGGGCGAAAATTCCATGAACCGTATGAAGGAGGGAATCTCCCTGTATAAGGAGATCCGTGAGGAAGTCCGTGACGGCGTGCCGTTCTTCCCGCTTGGTTTTGGAACTCTGAAATCTGAAGTTCTTGCTTACGGAGTGAAAGCAGAGAAGAATACCTATCTTTCGGTATGGACACCGAGAACAACAGAAGCAGTGATCCCGCTGGAAAATGCAGAGCAGATCCGCAGAGTATCCGTGATCTATCCGAAGGAAGAGATGTGCGGATATAAGATCGAAAATGGAAATCTTGTAGTGAAGATGCCACAGGAAAAAGCGGCCAGACTGTTTAAGATCGAGATGAAATAGAAAAGCGTGAAAGACCGTAAGTTTGACGAAGAGGCGTGGGCAAAAATAAATGGAAAATAAAAGAGCGCCGGCATTTTTACCAGAAAGCTCATCAGTCTGGATGAAGTTGTAAAGATCCCGGCTGTGTACCTGAATTATAAGAAATACAGATGTGTGAAGGATCTGACAGTGAAAAGCGAATAGAAACAGAAAACAGCAGAGCTGTATGTCCCAGGATTACAGGGAATATACAATTCTGCTGTTTTATTTTATGAGATTATCTGTTTTCCGCAAGATATTCTTCTGTAAGAGCAACCGCATCGGTGATACACTGCGGGCAGCTGCAGAGAACCTTGCCTGTCTCTACACCTTTTAATTCACGGCAGATACAGGAACCGTTTTTTTCTTTGAATTTCTGGATATAGGTGCGGAGCTTTTTGTAAGTGTCACCTTTGGAGCCGGAACCTTCTTCGGTATTTCCGCGGCTGTTGGAAAGTCCGATGATCATAGCCATACCGGAAAGAGCACCGCACATTTCCATAACACCCATTCCAAGGCCGAAGCCCTCGGCAATACGGAACATCTCGTTTTCATCGATGCCAAATTCCCGGCAGAAAGAACAGGCAACTGCCTGTGCACAGTTACAGCCATTCTCGTGTAATTTTGTAGCGTGTTCAGCTTTTGTACTCATGATTTCTTATCCTCCTGATTTCAGATTGCAAGCATATTTTTGATCGCTTCCATATAGATCAGTACTGCTTCTTCCATGCCGGAGACCAGGATAAATTCATCGGCTCCGTGGATGCGGTAGTCAATTCCCTCTTTTTCAGGTCCGAAGGCTATGATGTTTTTGAGGGATTTTGCGTAAGTGCCGCCTCCGATGACCATTGGTTTGTGTTCGGTATCGCCAGTCACATCTGTGTACGCTTTGTAAAGAGCATTTACCAGCGGAGATTCTCTTGGGAAGAATAACGGGGCAACAATATTTGTGATCTCAATACGGCCGTTTTTATCTTCCAGTCTGTCCTGGCACATTCTGCGGATATCGGTCTCATTAAGAGTTACCGGAACACGGATATCGATGGTACAGGAAATGACACCGTTTTCTGTTTTGACGATTCCGTTGCATAACGTCAGATCGCCGTATTCATCTGCAAATTTCAGACCAATGCCGGAGCCGTCACATGCAGTGCCGATATGGGAGTTATAGAATTCCACAAAGTCATCTTCAAAGCCTGCTTTTGCCAGACATTCAAAGGTTACTCCTGCAGCGTTGACACCGAGATGAGGAGTGCTGGCATGAGCCGGAACACCCTTGGCGTAGATGGTGAGTCTGCCATTTTCTTCGGTTACCTTATATTCCTGGAGCTTCGTCCGGGAAAGTGCGGATTCCAGCTTTTCCTTCAGACCGTCCTCATCGGGAACAATGGTTGTACAGGTGTCACACATTGCATTGGATACAAAACCGCCGTTCATGGAGATAATCCGGGTGTTTTTTGAGCAGGCGATCATGGCAAGCTGACCTTTTTCACCGTGGATACACGGGAAGCTGGCATCCGGTGTGAAACCGCAGGAAAGCTCTTCTGCTACCTGATTGTAGTGATCCATACATTTGGAACCTGTTTCCTCGTTGCAGCCCATGATCAGGCGGACTCTTTTGTTCAGCTTCACGTCGTGGTCGCGGAGAAGCTTCATGGCATAGAGCGCTTCCAGGATAGGGCCTTTGTCATCAGTGGTCCCGCGGCCGTATACATGATCGTCTTCACGGGTAAGGCGGAACGGATCGTAGGTCCAGTCTCCGCCTACAGGAACGATATCCAGATGACCGGCGATGCCGACGATCTCATCGCCCTCACCCATTTCGGCATAACCGCAGTAGTTATCCAGGTTTACGGTTTTAAAGCCAAGTTCTTCGGCAATCTTCAGTCCCTCTTCCAGGGCTTTTGCAGGACCCTCACCAAATGGTTTTCCCTCGGAAGGGGTACCGAGCTGGGAGTCAATGGCAACCAGTCTGCCAAGATTTGTGAGCATTTCTTCTGATAATGCGTGGATTTCCTCTTTAATATCCATATTGATTTCCTCCTGTTTACAGCGTTCCGGAAAGTGACAGGATGGAACGCTGATGTTATGAGCTCTATTATAGCATAGATTGTAATGAATGGCAGAGTGGATTTTTACCTGTTGAAGACGTACCGATCCATTCGGCGGAAGGCTTCTTCTATGCGGGAACGGGGTGAGGCCAGATTCATTCTTAGGTGACAGGGACCGAAAAACATCCTGCCGTCCTGGACGGCAACGCCGACATCCCAGCAGGCTTTTTCCACATCTTCGATTGTTTTGCCATGGGCAGTACACCAGTCGGTGCAGTCGGCAAAGAGCATGTAGGTGCCTTCCGGTCTGGAAACGTTGACACCCTTAAAGTGCCGGTCAATGTAATCACAGGCAAAGCTTACATTTCCGCTTAGTACTTCGCATAGTTCATCGGTCCATTCATAGCCTTCAGGCTGATAAGCGCCAAGCAGAGCGTGCATGGACAGAACATTCATCATATTATAATGGCTCAGACTGGACTCCTTCAAAATACGATCCCGCCACCAGCTGTTGTATACAATGTGATAGCTGCCAACAAGTCCTGCCAGATTAAAGGTTTTGGATGGAGCGTAGAAGGCCGCTGTACGCTGGCGGGCATCTTCGCTGACGGACTGGCTGGGGATATGCTTATGGCCATTCAGGATGAGGTCAGACCAGATCTCGTCTGAGATGACGTAGACATCATATTTTCGGTACAGCTCCATGGCTTTTTCCAGCTCCCGGCGTTCCCACACGCGTCCGCAGGGATTGTGTGGATTGCAGAGAATGGCAGCGTGGATCTTCTTTTCACGGAGTTGTTTTTCCATGTCTGCATAATCCATTCTCCATATGCCGTTTTCATCCCTTACCAGCGGAGAATGTACGGCCTCGTAGCCGTTGTTTTTCAGGCTTGAGGTGAAGCCTATGTATGTCGGGCTGTGGACCAGGACGTTATCACCGCGGGAGCAGATGCAGTTCAGTGCACTGATAACTCCGCCCAGAACGCCATTTTCGTAGCCAATGTGCCTGGGCTTCAGACCGGTGACACCGTGGCGTGTTTCCTGCCAGCGGATGATGGCTTTATAATATTCCGGCGGGGCTTCGAAGTAACCGAAGGCCGGGTGACTGGCCCGTTCGATGATCGCCTGCTGTATGGTAGGTACAGTAGGAAAGTTCATGTCTGCTACCCACATCGGGATGGCATCGAAGCCCTCCTTCGGCGGGGCAGGAGAGAAACCATCGCCCTTCAGGCCGTCTACTGCGATGGAATCTCTGCTATGTCGGTCAATGATGGAAGTGAAGTCGTATTTCATATGAATGCTCCGTTACTGAAAACTTATAAAAAGTTATAAACTTCTATGTTTCATTCCTACTTCAACGAGTATGCTTTTGATGATATAAATATCTATCTACTCACAAGTTCTTGTACTCTCCATAGGCGTAAATTCCGGATTAACGTACCCGTACATATTTGCACTAACGTTTTAGTGTTAGCTTGCAAATCTTTCTCCATAAGCCTTGAGATTTATAGATGCCTGAAAATCGCTATCAATGACATTTCCACAATCACATTTATAAATTCTGTCAGATAATTTCAAGTCTTTTTTAATGTTTCCACAGCAACTGCAAAGCTTTGATGATGGATAAAACCGATCAGCCACAATAAGCTGGATCCCTTTATCGCTGCACTTGTGTTCAAGCTGCTTTCTAAACTCAAAAAACCCCTGATTCTGAACTGCTTTTGATAAATGTCTATTTTTCATCATTCCACTAACATTCAAATCTTCAATACAAATAAATCTTGGTTTTCGACTTACAATTTCAGATGTAGTCTGATTCAAATAGTTCTTACGGATATTTGTTAATCTGTGATTTCGTTTTAATAAAAGTTTTTCCTTTTTGATTACATTATTTGTTTTGCAGTAACTTTCTCCTTTCTTATTTTTCTCGTAAGAGCGAGAGATACTACGCTGTAATCTGCGTTTCTGTTTTTCTAGTTTCTTTACTTTCTGACTTTTATTGATGTTCTTATACTTAGCTCCATCAGAGCAAATAGCCAGATCTTTGATTCCTAGATCTATACCAATTCCATCATTATTAAGTTTTTCTATGCGATCAGGAAATTCCACACATACGCTGATCCACCAGTTCAACCCATCAAAAGATATTCTCGGATTCATGTATTTAGCATCTGTAGGAATACGACCATGCTCTGCAAGTCTTACCCAATTTAGTTTTTGTTTATTTCTTTTCCTGCTTGAAGAAAATCCTTCAAACTTAACATGAGTATTACTGAATTGTATCTTAATATTATCCTGATAGAACTTCGGCATTGATCTCTTTTTTGACTTGAATCTTGGGAATTTCTGCAAACCTTTGAAAAAGTTCTTATAAGCAGTGCAGGCATCTTTGATTGCCTGTTTGGTTACATTATTTGAAATACTCAATAACCATGCGTATTCATCAGAATGTCTAAGCTTTGTAAATTCTTTTCTGAGTTCTGCATCTGAAATGAATTTTCCGCCTTTTTCATAGTTTTCTATTTCCCTTGCCAAAGCCCAGTTATAAGCAAATCTTGAAGCACCTGCGTACTGAAACATCTTAGTTTTCTGTACATTGTTTGGTATCAACATTGCTTTTATGGCTTTTACCATCTACTTCCTCCTGTATCAGTTCCCGGATAAGTTTCTTGGCTTTATTCGCTCGTTTTCCTTGTAATTTGCAACTGAATACTGTGATCATCTGAACCAGATCTTCAACAAGTTCCTGCTGTTCGGATTTTTCAGTATTATCAATAATCTCAATCTCACAATTATAAAGCGAAGCGATATATTCTATCAATTCAAAACCAAATCGCAATAGCCGATCTTTATATAAAACAACAACCTTTTCAACCTGATTTTGAGATATTCGCCTGATCAATTCCTGGAGTTCTTTTTTCTTATAATTAATTCCGGAACCGATATCACTTATTATCTCAAATGGCTGTCCTTTTGCCAGAAGATATGTCTTAACATTATCAATCTGTCGTTCCAGATCATCTTTCTGTTTATGGCTGGAAACGCGACAATATCCAATTGTAATGCGATTTTTAGGCTTTACATTTATTACCTGGTTGAGTTGCTCGTCAGAATAATATCTATAGCCGCTTACTGTAGTATGATGCGGATGAAGTTTTCCATTGGCATCCCAATTTCGTAATGTCTGGGCGGATACGCCTATAATTTTTGAAAATTCATGTATAGAATAATATTTACTCAAAGCATCAACTCCTTTCAATAATATTCTGCTCTAATATCTTATAAAACTCAACATGTACTTATATGATTTTATAATTTATATTTAACTGTTAATAACCTCCTGAAAAATTCTATTTGCTTCACCTTATCATATTTTGGGGGTGGCGTACATATATTAATGTAAATTATGAGACGATTTGATTTTGTGTAATTGAGTGGATGGATTGAATAGTGCGAATAATCTATAAAAGAAGTGGCGGAAATACCAGCAATGATATTTCCGCCGTTTTACAACTCCGAATATCCTATCCAGAGCTACTTTGTGTTCATAGTATATGTTATAAAATCAAATTTTATGAAATGTAAAAAGGAACTCGTCCAGAGCCCCTTTCCTTTGAATAAGTAATAATATCTTTCTCACTCCGGAAAAAGACTTCTTTGTACTTATATGATACTGGTTCAATTACTCCTTGTCAATATTTATTTTTATCTTTGTAATGTGTTCTGTCAAAGAAATATCATCTGGCAATTCAAGAATTTTCCTTAGTTCAGCAAGTTCGTCCTGTGCCTTATTACGTTCTTCTTTTATTTTTGAAATATATTGCAATTTATCATCCATTGAGGTGGTAAATTTCGTTGCAATCACGCACCCTATGGGTTAAAAGAGATGCAGGAGCCGCGACGCCTGCATCTCTTTCATCTATAAATGTGATCTATTGCGAATGAATAGGTTTTTTATTTTGCAATAAACATAATCAGGATCAATACTTTGCTAATAATTTTTTCCAGGGTTTATAGCCTTTCATATAAGCAAAGTCTTCTTCATTTTGGAAGCCTGCAATCAGTTCTTTTTTCATTTCTTCAGCATATGGATTTTCTACATCTTGGAATTTTATATGTTTATATAATCTTGATTTCTGAAAATCACAGATTGTATCGACATTCTCCAGCAGTTGTTTTATTACCTTAAAAGTATCTTCTACATTTTGTTCTGCCACCACAACATTAAACATGGTTGCACATTCATTGTATTTTCCCATCTCAAAAATACCTGCTAATGCATACATTTTCTCGGCCAGGAATCTTGCGGATTTATGATCTTTATTGTCAAGAGCTTTTGTGATCATCATGCCAAAGGCAAGATTCAAAGTAGTATACTCTGAAAGAATTATATTTTCCAGTTTTTCATATGCTTCTTCTGTTTTTTCCTGTTCCATGTATAATTGCCCAAGTCTTAGTTTTTTCATGGGATCATAGTCGGAAAAATAGTTCAGATATTTTTCTGCCATTTCATAATTCCCTTTTCGCAAGTAGAATCCGAACAGAGAATCTGCCGCATGGTGCTGGATTTTTTCGTCCTTGTCATTTAGTGCCATTTCGTACCAGGAATTAATCTGTTCGTCGTACTTATCGGGATGCTCACACTGACCTATGATTCTTCGCGAGTCAAGCATCACCGCCACCTGCCAGATAAGCATGTTGCAGTTAGGGTAATCTTTTATGATATTTACTGCCCATTGATAGGTCTTTTCGTAACCTTCTGCTGAAAACATTTTGTCCATTTCCTGAATAAGTTCTGTAATTTCAACGTCTGTCAGATTTTCATGAAAAGACAACAGGGTATCAAGGGAAATATGTAGCAGTCTTGCAATTGGTGCTAACAGTTCAATATCTGGATTGGAGTTCCCCGTCTCCCATTTATTCACCGCTGGAGTAGTTACTCCTAAGCGGTTTGCCATTTCCTCCTGGGTGAAACCAGACTCTTTTCTATATTTTTTTATCACATTTCCAATATTCATCCTAATTCTCTCCTGATTGAAATTTCAAAAGCTTTTGTGATTAAATCATAGCAGGATTGGAAATTGAACACAATTGAATTGTTGTTAAATAAAATTCATATTTTTTAACTGATGGGAAAGTTGATCGTGATCAGCAGTTGGTTTTTGGGCATATCCTAACAAAAGGAATCATGGAGACTGTGTTTTACGATACTTTGTATGTTTCCCTGGTCACCAATTAATTAATTATGCATACTCTAACAGAAGAAGTCTGTAAAGGAGTATCTGCATGAAAAATAAAAAATGGATTGCACTGGCGGCAGCAGTTGTGCTGGCGGTGACGGCGCTGCCAATGGGAGTATTTGCTGCGAAGAAAGACAGCACAGAAGAGAAGCTTACAAAGGTTACACTGAATGAAGTCGCACATTCAATCTTTTACGCACCGCAGTATGTGGCGATTGAGGAGGGATATTTTGCGGAGAAAGGTCTGGATCTGACGCTGGTGACGGGATTCGGAGCAGATAAAACGATGACTGCTGTGATTTCCGGTGAGGCAGATATTGGATTTATGGGCGCAGAGGCATCTGTTTATGCTTATCAGGAGGGCGCCACGGATCCTGTCGTAAATTTTGCACAGTTAACCCAGCGTGCGGGGAATTTTCTAGTGGCAAGAGAAGAGATGCCTGATTTCAAATGGGAGGATCTAAAAGGAGAGAAGGTTCTTGGCGGTCGTAAGGGCGGAATGCCGGAAATGGTATTTGAATATATACTGAAGAAAAACGGCATTGATCCGCAAAAGGATCTGACCATCGACCAGAGCGTTGATTTCGGTTCCACAGCAGCAGCTTTTACCAGTGATGATTCCGCGGCATATACAGTAGAATTCGAACCATCTGCGACCATTCTGGAAAAAGAAGGAGCGGGCTATGTAGTTGCATCTCTCGGAGAGGCATCCGGCTATGTACCATATACATCCTACAGTGCAAAAGCAAGCTACATGAAAGAAAATCCTGAGATCATCCAGAAATTTACCGATGCACTTCAGAAGGGAATGGACTATGTGCAGAGTCATACGCCGGAGGAAATCGCAGAAGTGATCGCACCGCAGTTCAAAGAAACAGATCTTGAAACCATTACTGCCATTGTAAAACGTTATTATGACCAGGATACCTGGAAAGAAAATCTTATTTTTGAAAAAGACAGCTTTGAGCTTCTGCAGGATATCCTGGAAGATGCAGGTGAGCTGACGGATCGTACAGCGTATGAAAATCTGGTGCAGACAGAGTATGCACAGAAAGCATGTGAAAATTAAAAAATAGTTTAGAAAGTTTAAAAAACATGGGAAAAACCTGCGGCATTTATCCAATGCGTCGTAAAACCCCTTGTTTCAGCTATGGGGATATAAGACGCGTCCATCGAATTTATGCAAGTAATTGAAGATGGACAAAATAGTAATTGTATTAACTAACAAACCATAGTATAATATAAATATGAACACAACATATAAATCAAACAACAATGTCGTCTATTCCTGTAAATACCATGTAGTATGGTGTCCAAAGTATAGACGAAAAGTATTAATTAATGGTGTGGACGTCCGGCTGAAGGAGCTGCTCACAGAGTATGCTGCAAATCTTTCTGTAGACATTCTGGAAATGGAGATCATGCCAGACCATGTTCATATGCTTTTGGAAGTAGATCCTCAGTTTGGCATCCACAAAGCTGTAAAGTCATTTAAAGGCTATACGTCCAGAATTTTAAGACAGGAATTTCCCTATCTTAAAACGAAAATGCCGACTCTCTGGACAAACAGCTATTTTGTATCGACGGTGGGCGGTGCTCCGCTGGAAACAGTAAAACAGTATATTGAAAACCAGAAAACATCGCAGAGACAAAAGGATAAGATGGGATAATGCAAAAAGGAATTAAATTCAGGATCTACCCGAACAGAGAACAGAAAAACTTCATCCATCAGACCCTGGGATGCTGCCGGTTCATCTACAATCGGGGACTTGCCATGCGTAAGGAAGGCTATGAAAATGGGGAAAAGATCGGCTATTCCCAGACTTCCGCCATGCTGACTGAACTGAAAAAGCAAGAGGAGTTTGCCTTTCTGAAAGATTCCTATAACCGCGAGAAGCAGCGGATCAGGGTGGCAAGAGTGTATGAGAAAGTAACCAATCAGCGGAATGATTTCCTGCAGAAACAGTCAACGATGCTGGTGCGTGAAAACTAAACCATCTGTATTGAAGATCTGAATGTTAAGGGGATGATCCGGAATCATAAACTGTCAAAATCGATAGCGAGTGTTTCCTGGGCAAAATTTTTTGAAATGCTGGAATATAAAGCTGGCTGGTATGGAAATGAAATTCACAGAGTACCAACGATGTATCCGAGCAGTCAGACCTGCAGCTGTTGTGGCTACAGAAATACACGGATAAAAAATCTGGGCATTTGTATCTGGGAGTGTCCCAAATGCCATGCGGTTCATGACCGGGATACGAATGCAAGTATCAATATTCTGAAAAAAGGACTGCAGATGCAGTCTGCATAAAGATAAAAACTGTACCGTAGGGCATACGGGAACAGTATAAATATAGCTTGTGGACACTGTGTAAGACATTGCAGTACCGTAAGGTGTTTGCCAATGCAGTAGTGGGAGAAGCAAGAATCCCCCTGCTTTAGCTGTGGGGAGTGTCAAATCGTTTTCCACCTGTAAGATCATTCCGGGGAAGACGGTCAAATAAAATGAAAATACAGATGAGGAGAAAATAAAATGTTATTTTTTGTAAATGATTATTGCGAGGGAGCGCATCCGGCGATCCTCCAGAAGCTTCTGGAAACCAATATGGAGAAGCTTTCCGGCTATGGCACGGACAAATACTGTGATTCTGCCAAGGAGAAGATCCGTAAAGCCTGTGGCTGCCCGGATGCAGAGGTGTTTTTCCTGGTGGGAGGAACCCAGACCAATGCCACGGTCATAGGTTCTGTCCTGAACCGTTATGAAGGTGTTCTTGCGGCGCAGACCGGACACGTAAGCTGTCATGAGGCCGGAGCAATCGAGTATACAGGACATAAGGTACTGACACTTCCGGCAGAAAACGGAAAGATCAAAGCAGAAAGTATCACAGATTATGTGGAAACTTTTTATGGGGATGAAAGTCACGACCATATGGTATTTCCGGGAATGGTTTATATTTCTCATCCGACAGAGTACGGAACACTTTATACGAAGAAAGAGCTGGAGGAAATTTCCGAGGTATGCCATAAATACGAGCTTCCACTGTTTCTGGACGGAGCAAGACTTGGCTACGGTCTGGTAAGTCCGGAAGCAGATGTGACACTTGAGGATATCGCCAGATGTACAGATGTGTTCTACATCGGCGGAACCAAGGTAGGAGCACTCTGCGGTGAGGCAGTGGTCTTTACGAAAAAAGCTCCGAAGCACTTTATGACTATGGTGAAGCAGCAGGGAGCCCTTCTGGCAAAAGGCCGTCTTCTGGGAATCCAGTTTGACACACTGTTTACCGATGATCTGTATACAAGGATCAGCAAAAATGCTATTGAAACAGCTATGAAGCTGAAAAGAGCCCTTCAGGAAAAAGGATATCAGCTTTTCCTGGATTCTCCCACGAACCAGCAGTTTGTAGTTTTGGAAAATAAAAAGAAAGAAGAACTGGGCAAAGAAGTTCAGTTTGATTTCTGGGAAAAATATGATGAAGATCATACAGTGATCCGTTTTGCTACAAGCTGGGGAACAAAAATGGAAGATATTGACGCGCTGATCGAGTTGCTGTAGGGCTGTCGGCAGACGATAAAAGAGATGAGATGGAAAAACTCCGTGAGGTCCGGGTGAATGCAGACCTCACGGAGTTTTTGTTTTCGAAAATTATAACTTCTTACCCTTCTCAGCAGCTGCGGTAAGCGCTTCGAATATGGCACTGCGAAAGCCGCTCTTTTCCAGGGTGCGGACACCTTCAATGGTAGTTCCTGCCGGTGAGCAGACCATGTCTTTCAGGTCTCCCGGGTGTCTGCCGGTTTCCAGAACCATTTTTGCGCTGCCGAGAACAGTCTGGGAAGCAAATTTATAAGCCTGCTTACGAGGCATTCCCTGGCTGACAGCGGCATCTGCCATGGCTTCGATAAACATAAACACATAAGCCGGTGAACAGCCGCCTACAGCGCCTGCGGCGTCCATCAGACGCTCCGGTATCACTTCGGTACAGCCAAAGCTGTCTGTGATCTTAAGGATTTCTGCCAGTTCGTCTTCCGAAACCCGGTCATTGGTACATACAGCAGTCATTCCGGCCCCAACCTGTGCAGGAGTATTAGGCATAAAACGGACAACTTTCAGAGGAAGACCGGCTTTTTCTTCCAGCCATGCAAGAGTCTTGCCGGGAGCGATTCCGATGATGGTGTGCTCTGTCGTGAGACTGTCGTGGACCTCTGTGAGAACTTCCTCATAAAACTGCGGCTTTACTGCAAGAACGACAGTTTTTGCAGATCTGACTATTTCATTGTTATCCAGAGTGGTGACAACACCAAGAGTTTTTTCACTGCGCGCTCTGCCTTCGTCTGTAAGGTTGGAAACAATGATCTCGTCCTTTGAAAAGATCCCCTGACGGAGAATACCGCCGATCATGGCAGAGGCCATATTTCCACATCCGATAAATCCAATCTTCATAAACAAAAATCCTCCTTGAAATTTATAAAAAAGGACACGCCTGACTGCGTGCCCTCTTTGGCAATGAAAGCAGATAACGGGAATCGAACCCGCCTCCTCAGCTTGGGAAGCTGATGTTCTACCGATGAACTATATCTGCCTACATTACTAATTATAGCACCTGAAATAAGAAATACAAGTGCGATTAGCATAAATTGTGTGCATCGCGAAGCATGTTACTGAGAACGGAGTGAACAGTAATCGCTCTGCCAGCCCTGGCTCATGGTACTGTTATGATATCTGGTGGAATAAGTTACATCTTCTCCGAACCAGTCCGGCGCAGTGTAGGCATTGGCGGCTTCCTCTGTAGGAAATTCCACCTCAGCCAGAAGAACTCCCTCGTATTCTCCGTGGAACACATCCAGTTCAATAAAAAGTCCGTCTTTTTCCGGGATCACATAGCGGTCCTTGGTAATGAGGATACCGTCTGCTTTAGGCTTCAGATGCTCATAGGCTTCAGCGGTGAGCGGAAGATTATATTCTTCACGGCTCATGAGACCCTTGGATTTGTAAGTAAGAAAATAGTCATCATCCTGCCGGCGGATGCGGACGACAGGGGAAGTGCAAAGATACCCCTGCTCGATCCTGTGGCAGGGATAAGAAGCCAGATCCTGCGGAAGGTCATCCTTCCGGATCAGAAATTTACGTTCGATCTCCATATAAAAAACCTCCGGATTTGTGAAATGAAAAGATATTATGTTCAGTCTACAGGAAAAAAACAGGATTTGCAATGGCATATCTGTTGAAATTTCTTGACATTTTCAGATGGAAAAAGCATTATGGAAGGGAATGGGGAATACAGAAAATATTTATGGATTTTATAAAAGAAAGGATGAACAGGATCATGAGTAAAGTATATATTTTTTTCGCAGATGGTTTTGAAGATATTGAAGGACTGACCGTGGTAGATCTGATGAGAAGAGCCGGGATCGACATCCAGACAGTATCTATCAAAGAGACAAAAGAGATCAGAACCTCTCATGGGATCGATCTTCTTACAGACCGTACCTTTGGAGAATGTGATTTTTCCGATGCGGATATGCTTGTAATTCCGGGAGGAATGCCGGGAACAAAATATCTGGAGGAATATAAACCGCTGACTGAGCTTCTGACAGATTTCTATCAGAATGGCGGCAAGGTAGCAGCTATCTGTGCGGCACCAGGTATATTCGAGAGACTTGGATTCCTGAAAGGCAGAAATGCTACATCGTACCCATCTGTTATGGAACAGCTTAAAAGTGCCAGAACATCTCTGGAGCCTGTAGTGGTAGATGGAAATGTAACTACCAGCAGAGGCCTTGGAACAGCCATCGATTTCAGCCTTTCCCTGATCGGACAGCTGGAGGGAAGCGCAAAGGCAGAAGAGATCGCTGAATCGGTGGTGTATGTAAGAGCATGAAAAAAGAGATGAAACAGGTCCTGTGGGTAGTGGCGCTTTTTGTTATACTGATGACAGGCACAGGAAATTTGGTGTCAGCTGCCGGCTTTGACTGGTCGGATGATACATTCGGGAATGCTTGCAAAAAAGTGTATTCCGTATCTTTCAGGTCAGGCGGAGGAGCCTCCTCTGCTATATATAAAAAATTGGAAAAGAAACAGAAATATGGTTCCATGATCACGATTCCCAAAGTGCCGCAGGTCCCAGCAGGATATCAGGCAGAAGGATGGTCTCTGAAAAAAGGAGGAGCGGAGGCAGGATATAAGCCGGGAAAAAAATATTTTGTAAAAAGAAATGTAACGTTTTATGCAGTGATAAAAAAGAAGAACAATCCCAAACTGATCCTGCACAGGAATGACGGAGATATCTACAAGATCATCCAGGCTCCAAGCGGAAAACTGAAACTACCGGTGATGGCCAATGAAGAGAATTATACATTCCTTGGATGGTCTACCAGGGCAGGTCAGAAGACCGCACCAAGGTATGAAGCCGGACAGGTGATCACAGTCAGTGGAACCATGCATCTCTATGCGGTGAGATTCTGGCGGTATCAGGAACCGAATCTGGTCAGGAACAGCTTTCATTATCCTGAGAATTATGAAAGGATCATCTTTGTGGGAGATTCCAGGACATATGGTCTTCAGAAGGTATTGTACGAACAGTTTGGAAAGGAGTATGTGGACAGCCATGTCAGCTTTGTATGCCGTTCTAATACGGAACTGGGCTGGCTGAAGTCAACGGGCGCACAGGCTCTTTTGAAAGAAATAGAAAAATGTCGTAAAAATGAAAAATACGCAAAGATCGCAGTGGTGTTTAATCATGGTATCAATGATCTCAGAGATATTAACGGAAAACAGGATCTGAATGATAGACTCTCACAGTACGTGTCTTATATGAAAAAGCTGGGAACAAAGCTTTCCATGAAAAACTGCAGTCTGTATTATATGTCTGTGAATCCGATCAATGGAGGGGAAAAGGGAAGTACCAAGAATCGTAAATGTGAGGATGTCCGGACTTTTAACAGCGGTCTTGCCGGTGAGCTTGGAAGTCAGTACCACTATATTGATGTTTACAGTTATCTGATGCGGACCGGATATGGTACTGTATCCAATACGGGAGACGGTACAGACGATGGTGTTCATTATACGCCTAAAACTTATAAAAGGATTTTTACATTTTGTCTTAACAACATAAGAAAGACAGAAAATTACTTTAACATTGAGGACGTGGGCAGCTGAGAAATGCCCTGTGGGGGCATATGGAAAACTGAAAAAAATACTGGCGTTTTTACAGTGGTTATGCTATACTACAGAAATGACTGTAAATATATAATGCGAGTGTTAACTATTTTATATAAGGTATTTACTCGATATGATTAAGGAGGAACAAGAAACATGAGTTTACAGGTGGAGAAAATGGAGAAAAACATGGCGAAACTTACAATCGAGGTTTCCGCCGAGGATCTTGACAAAGCAATGCAGAATGCATATCAGAAAGCAAAAGGCAGAATTTCTATTCCGGGATTCCGTAAAGGAAAAGCTCCAAGAAAAATGATCGAGCAGATGTACGGAAAGGGAGTATTCCTTGAGGACGCTGCAAACGCTCTGATCCCTGAGCATTACAGCAAAGCACTTGCTGAGTGTGATCTTGAGATCGTTTCCCAGCCTAAGATCGATGTAACACAGGTTGAGCCTGGCAAACCATTTATCTTTACAGCAGAAGTAGCTACTAAACCAGAGGTAACTCTTGGTGACTATAAAGGACTTGAGGTTCCGAAGTCTGAGACAGAGGTAACAGACGAGGAAGTTGAGGCTGAGATTAAGAAAGAGCAGGAGAAAAACTCCAGAACCATTACAGTTGAGGATCGTGCAGCACAGAACGGCGATACAGCAACTATCGATTTCGAGGGCTTCGTAGACGGTGAGGCATTCGAGGGCGGTAAAGGAACAGACTATCCGCTGACACTTGGTTCCAACACCTTCATCCCGGGATTCGAGGAGCAGCTTGTTGGTGCTAACACAGGTGATCACGTAGAAGTTAAGGTTACATTCCCGGAGGAGTATCAGGCAAAAGAGCTGGCTGGCAAAGAAGCTGTATTCCAGTGCGATGTTAAGAAGATCGAAGCAAAAGAGCTTCCGGAGCTTGACGATGACTTCGCTAAGGATGTATCTGAGTTTGATACACTTGCTGAGTACAAGGAAGACGTTAAGAAGAACCTGACAGAGAAGAAAGCAGAAGATGCACGTCGTGCAAAAGAAGACGCAGCAGTAGATAAAGTGATCGAGAATGCACAGATGGATATTCCGGAGGCAATGATCGAGACACAGACACGTCAGATGCTTGACGATTTCGCAAGAAGAATGCAGTCCCAGGGTCTTTCCATGGAGCAGTACTTCCAGTTCACAGGCCAGAGCGTTGACAAGATGATGGAAGACATGAAGCCACAGGCTCTTAAGAGAATCCAGACAAGACTTGTTCTTGAGAAGATCGCTGAGGTAGAGAACATCCAGCCAACAGAGGAAGAGGTTAACGAAGAGATCTCCAAGATGGCAGAGATGTACAAGATGGAAGCAGACAAATTAAAAGATCTCATCGGTGAGAACGAGATGGAGCAGATGAAGAAAGATATGGCTGTTCAGAAAGCTGTTACATTAGTTGCCGATGCAGCTGTAGAGGCGTAATAAACCTCGGAAATGGAGGGTAAAATGAGTTTAGTACCTTACGTCATTGAGCAGACCAGCAGAGGAGAAAGAAGTTATGATATCTATTCAAGACTTCTTAAGGACCGAATCATTTTCCTTGGAGAAGAGGTAAACGATGTCAGTGCGAACCTGATCGTTGCGCAGCTTCTCTTCCTGGAAGCAGAAGATCCTTCCAAGGATATCCAGCTTTATATTAACAGCCCGGGTGGTTCTGTAACTGCCGGAATGGCAATTTATGATACAATGCAGTATATCAAGTGCGATGTATCTACGATCTGCCTTGGAATGGCAGCCAGCATGGGAGCTTTCCTCCTGTCCTCCGGTGCCAAAGGCAAAAGATATGCACTGCCGAATTCGACGATCATGATCCATCAGCCATCAGGCGGTGCACAGGGGCAGGCTACAGAGATCCAGATCGTAGCTGACCAGATCGCAAAAACCAAAAAGAAGCTGAACGAGATTCTTTCTGCGAATACCGGACAGCCTCTTGAAATTGTGGAAAAAGATACTGACCGTGACAACTATATGACAGCGGAAGAAGCTAAGGCATACGGCCTGATCGACGGTGTTGTGATCCACAAATAATGCGTAAGAAAAGACTCCTGTAAAGACACAGGAGTCTTATCTTGCTTTAAAAAGGAATTTTAAATGTCTGCGAGAGACGGACATTTACGCTTAGAAAGGAAACAAAAAGATATGGCAGATAAAGTAAAAGAAGGAAAGGTAAGATGCTCCTTTTGCCATAAGACTGAAGATCAGGTACGCAAGCTGATCGCAGGTCCGGATGGAGCATATATTTGTGATGAATGTATCGGGATCTGCTCCGAGATCATGGAAGAAGAATTCAGTATGTATGATCATGAGGCAGATTATGAAACAGGGATCAACCTTCTGAAACCGGAAGAGATCCACAGTATCCTGGATGAGTATGTGATCGGACAGGATGATGCCAAGAAGGCACTTTCCGTAGCTGTTTACAATCATTACAAGAGGATTCTTGCTTCAAGAAACCTGGACGTGGAGCTGCAGAAGAGTAATATCCTGATGCTTGGTCCGACCGGTTCCGGTAAGACACTTCTTGCACAGACACTGGCAAGACTGCTGAATGTTCCTTTTGCCATCGCAGATGCCACTACTCTCACAGAGGCAGGCTATGTTGGCGAGGATGTTGAGAACATTCTTCTGAAGATCATTCAGGCAGCCGATTATGATATTGAGCGTGCCCAGTACGGAATCATCTATATCGATGAGATCGATAAGATCACAAGAAAATCCGAGAATACCTCCATCACCAGAGATGTGTCCGGTGAGGGCGTACAGCAGGCACTTCTGAAAATTCTGGAAGGAACCGTTGCAAGCGTACCTCCTCAGGGAGGAAGAAAGCATCCTCATCAGGAATTTATCCAGATCGATACTACAAACATCCTGTTCATTTGCGGTGGTGCTTTTGACGGACTGGAGAAGATCATCGAGGCAAGACAGGATACCAAATCCATTGGTTTCGGAGCAGAGGTTTCCGAGAAGGAAGACCGCAATGTGGGCGAAGTTCTGAAGGAGGTTATGCCGGAGGACTTTATTAAATTCGGTCTGATCCCGGAGTTTATCGGACGAGTTCCGGTCGTGGTAACCTTGGATTCTCTGGATGAAGAAGCACTGATCCGTATTCTGAAGGAGCCTAAGAATTCCCTCACAAAACAGTACGACAAGCTTTTTGAGCTGGATGGCGTGCAGCTTGAGTTCCAGGATGAAGCACTTGAGACAGTTGCCCGGAAATCTCTTGAGAGAAAAACAGGTGCCAGAGGACTTCGTGCCATCATGGAGCATACCCTGATGGATCTGATGTACAAGACACCATCGGACGACACCATCCGTAAGTGTATCGTCACAAAAGAGGCAGTGGAGGGAACCGGAGAGCCGGAGATCATCCACGGGGAGGCCAAGGCTCCTGCAAAAAAAGCAGGACGCAAAACATCCCGTTCGAGAAAGAAAGGCAAGCCGGAAACAGCTTGATGAAGGGAATGACATAAATGACAAATCAGGTCAATATATTGCCAATGATCGCTCTCCGTGGGACTACAGTCCTTCCGGATATGATCGTACACTTTGATGTGAGCAGGGAGAAATCTATCCGTGCCGTGGAAGCAGCCATGCTCCATGACCAGAAGATCTTTCTGCTGACACAGAAGGATCCTGAGGTGGAAATACCGGAACTTACGGATCTGTATCAGGTAGGAACCGTCGCTTATATCAAGCAGGTGGTGAAGCTTCCGCAGGATCTTTACCGGGTTCTGGTAGAGGGACTGGACAGGGCAGAGGTTCTGGGCCTGGAGCAGGAGGAACCATATCTGAAGGCGGAATGCGAGATCGTTACGGCACAGGAAGAGGATTACCCGGAACCGGTAAAGGACGCCATGCTTCGCAGCATCCGGGAGCTTTTTCAGAGATATTGCAGAGAAAGCGGAAAAGTAAGCAAGGATCTGGTAACCCAGATCATGAACATCGAAGATGTGCAGGAAACCATCGACCAGATCGCAGTAAATCTTCCGATGGCGTATCAGAACAAGCAGAAGCTTCTGGAAGCAGTGTCTTTGAATGACCGTTATGAGATCCTTGGAGCGCTTCTTGGCAGCGAGATCGAGGTGATCCACATCACTAAAGATCTTCAGCGCAAGGTGAAATCCCATATCGACAAGAATCAGAAAGAGTATATTCTCCGGGAACAGCTGAAAACCATCCGTGAGGAGCTGGGCGAGGAGAATACTGCTGATGATATCGATGAATTAAAAAAACAGCTGAAGGAGCTGGATGCATCTGATGAAGTAAAAGAGAAGATTTCCAAGGAGATCAGCCGTTTTAAAGGAATGGCAGCCAGTGCTGCAGAGGCAACGGTGCAGAGAGGCTATCTGGAAACCGTTCTTGCACTTCCGTGGAATAAGAAATCCGAGGATTCCGAGGATCTTGAGAACGCATGGAAGGTTTTGGAAGAGGGTCATTACGGACTGAAAGAGGTCAAAGAACGTATCATGGAATTCCTTGCTGTACGTAAGCTGACCCACAAGGGAAAGAGTCCGATCCTCTGTCTGGTGGGACCTCCGGGAACCGGAAAAACTTCCATTGCACGTTCTGTGGCAGAGGCCATGAACAAGAAATACGTCCGCATCTGTCTTGGAGGTGTCCGTGATGAGGCAGAGATCCGTGGCCACAGAAAGACTTACGTCGGTGCCATGCCAGGAAGGATCACAGTCGCACTGAAGGAAGCCGGAGTCAGCAACCCGCTGATGCTTCTTGATGAGATCGATAAGACCAGCAGCGATTATAAAGGAGATACCTCCGCAGCACTTCTGGAGGTTCTGGATCCGGAGCAGAACAGTAAGTTCAATGATCACTATGTAGAGATTCCCCAGGATCTTTCCGAGGTACTGTTTATTGCCACTGCAAATGATGTTCAGGGAATCCCGAGACCTCTTCTTGACCGTATGGAGCTGATGGAAATCCCGGGATATACGGAAAATGAGAAGGAACATATCGCAAGGGAGCATCTGATCCCGAAGCAGATGGAGATCAACGGTATTCCGGAAGGCAAGCTGGTGATCCAGCCGGCAGCTCTTGGCAAGCTGATCAACAACTATACCAAGGAAGCAGGAGTCCGTTCTCTGGAGAGAGGCATCGGACGTATCTGCAGAAAAACTGCACGTGCTATCATGGAAGAGGGTAAGGATAAGGTAGTTGTCACATCCAGAAATATTTCCAGATTCCTTGGCAAAGAACGATATAACTATCTAATGGCCAATGAGAAGGATGAGATCGGGATCGCCCGCGGTCTTGCATGGACACAGGTAGGCGGTGATACCCTGCAGATCGAAGTCAATATCATGCCCGGAAAAGGCGAGCTGCTTCTTACCGGACAGCTTGGAGATGTGATGAAGGAATCTGCACAGGCAGGTATCAGCTATATCCGTTCGGTTTCTGACCAATATGAGATCGATCCGGAATTTTTCCAGAAGCATGATATGCATGTACATATTCCGGAGGGTGCCGTTCCGAAGGATGGCCCGTCCGCCGGTATTACAATGGCAACTGCCATGCTGTCTGCAATTATCGAAAAACCGGTACGTGCGGATCTTGCCATGACCGGTGAGATCACCTTAAGAGGCCGTGTGCTTCCGATCGGCGGACTGAAAGAGAAGCTGCTTGCAGCTAAATATGCCAGGATCAAGGAAGTCCTTGTTCCGGAAAAAAATCGTCCGGATATCGAGGAGATGGACAGAGAGATCATCCAGGGACTGGATATCCGGTTTGTGGATAACATGAAAGAAGTTCTCGGTGAAGCTCTTGCATAAACAAAAAACAGAAAAACCCTGCCCTGACCTTCAGGACAGGGCTTTTAAAAGAAAAGGGAGGAATAACGAATGGTAATCAAAAACGTATCGCTGGATATCGTCTGCGGCATCACAAGCAAGATCCCGGACACAGGAAGGCCGGAGGTAGCTTTTGCGGGAAAATCAAATGTAGGGAAATCCTCCCTGATCAATGGTCTGATGAACCGCAAGGCCCTGGCAAGAACCAGCGCACAGCCGGGAAAAACACAGACGATCAATTTTTATAACATTAATGAAGCAATGTATCTCGTAGACCTGCCGGGCTACGGCTACGCCAAGGTCTCTGCAGCAGAGAAGGAAAAATGGGGAAAAATGATCGAGGGCTATCTTCATAATTCCAAAGAGCTCCGTGCGGTTTTTCTCCTGGTGGATATTCGCCACAAGCCTTCCGCCAATGACAAGCAGATGTATGACTGGATTTGTCACAACGGATATGAGCCGGTGATCATCGCAACCAAGCTTGACAAGCTGAAACGCAGCCAGGTGGCAAAAAGCCTGAAGGAGATCCGCATCGGACTGGGCCTTCCGAAAGAGGGAAAGATCCTTCCGTTTTCTGCGGAGACGAAGCAGGGAAGAGACGAGATATGGGCACTGATCGATGAGTTGACCGGCCTTGGTGAACCGGCAGCTACAGAGGATTAAGGAGAGCAGAAAAGATGGGAATTATCAAGGCGCTTAAGCTGGGATTTGACTATCAGAGATACGATGATGACGGCAATGTGGTAGACATGCAGCGTGCAGTCAATGATGTGAACCTGGACATTAAAGCAGGAGAATTTGTGGCAGTTCTGGGACATAACGGATCCGGAAAATCCACACTGGCGAAGCATATGAATGCGCTTCTGATCCCAACAGAGGGAACGATGCTGGTGGACGGGATCGATACCGCCAGAGAGACCAAACTCTGGAAGGTACGCCAGAAGGCAGGAATGGTATTTCAGAATCCGGATAACCAGATCATAGGAACCGTTGTGGAAGAGGATGTAGGCTTTGGTCCGGAAAATATGGGAGTTCCTACAGATGATATCTGGAAACGGGTGAATGACAGCCTGGAAAAAGTCGGTATGACAGCTTATCGTTATCAGTCCCCAAACAAGCTTTCCGGAGGGCAGAAGCAGAGAGTGGCTATTGCAGGCGTGATGGCCATGCGCCCGCGGTGCATCATTCTGGATGAGCCTACCGCCATGCTGGATCCTAACGGAAGAAAGGAAGTCCTGGAGGCAGTGCGGGAGCTGAACCGTAAGGAAAAGGTAACAGTCATTCTGATCACCCATTACATGGAGGAAGTGATCCATGCTGACCGTGTTTATGTCATGGACAGCGGAAATGTTGTGATGCAGGGAAATCCCAAAGAGATCTTTTCCCAGGTGGATACTCTTAAGGCGTATGGACTGGATGTACCACAGGTAACACTTCTTGCATATGAACTGAAGAAATCCGGCGTGGATGTTCCGGATGGAATACTGACTACAGAGGAGCTGGTGAGCGCATTATGTCAATCGAATTAAAAAATGTAACCTATACCTACAGCCCCGGGACAGCCTATGAGAGCCATGCGCTGAAGGATGTCAGCCTTGTGATCCCGGACGGCCAGTTTATCGGGATCATCGGACACACAGGAAGCGGAAAATCCACGCTGATCCAGCATCTGAATGCGCTGGTACAGCCAACATCCGGCCAGGTTCTGTATAACGGAGAAGATGTGTGGGCAGAAAAATATGACCGGAAACAGCTCCGCAGCGAGGTTGGTCTGGTGTTCCAGTACCCGGAGCATCAGCTGTTTGAAAATGATGTGATCTCGGATGTATGCTTCGGACCTATGAATCAGGGACTTTCCAGGGAAGAAGCAGAGAAAGAAGCGAAGCAGGCTCTGACTCAGGTTGGAGTAAAAGAGTCCAATTTCAAAAAATCACCCTTTGAGCTTTCCGGAGGCCAGAAAAAAAGGGTAGCTATTGCAGGGGTTCTTGCCATGAACCCGAAGATTCTGATCCTGGACGAGCCCACAGCAGGGCTTGACCCGAAGGGCAGGGATGATATCCTGGATCAGATCGCAGAGCTTCATAAGGTGCGAGGGATAACCATTGTTCTGGTTTCCCACAGCATGGAGGATATTGCGAAATACGTGGAGCGCCTCATTGTTATGAATCACGGAGAAGCTGTATTTGATGATGAGCCGAAGAAGGTTTTTTCCCATTATAAGGAACTGGAAACCATGGGACTTGCCGCACCGCAGATCACTTATATCATGCATGCGCTGAAGGGACATGGGCTGCATGTGGATGCAGATGCCACAACGGTGGAGGAAGCCAGAGACAGTATCCTTGCCGCACTTGCGCAGGCGAACTCTCCATTACTGAACAAAGGAGGGGCGGAAAAATGATCAGAGATATTACCATTGGCCAGTATTATCCGGCCAAATCCGTTCTTCACAGACTGGACCCACGGACCAAATTTCTGGGAACTCTGGGATTTCTGATCTCTGTGTTCCTGTTCCATACATTTCTCGGATATGCGGTGGCAACAGCATTTCTGGTAGCTATGATCGCAATATCCAAGGTTCCGGTGAAATTCATGTTCAAGGGTCTGAAGGCTATCGTTATGATCCTTCTGATCACGGTTGTGTTCAATATCATCCTGACGCCTGGCGAAGTGCTGTGGCGTTTCGGGATCATCAAGGTCACAAGGGAAGGCCTTGTTCTTGCAGGAAGAATGGCGATCCGTCTTGTTTACCTTGTGATCGGATCTTCCATCATGACATTGACTACCACGCCGAATCAGCTGACAGATGGTCTGGAGAGACTGCTCCGTCCGCTGAACAAGATCCGGGTGCCGGTACATGAGATCGCCATGATGATGTCCATTGCCCTTCGCTTTATCCCGATCCTTCTGGAGGAGACGGATAAGATCATGAAGGCACAGATCGCCAGAGGTGCAGATTTCGAAAACGGAAACCTGATCCAGAAGGCGAAAAATATGGTACCCCTTCTTGTGCCGCTGTTTATTTCGGCGTTCCGTCGCGCCAATGATCTGGCAATGGCCATGGAAGCAAGGTGTTACCATGGTGGAGAGCACAGAACTCAAATGAAGCCGCTGCATTATGAAAAAAGAGATTATGCGGCCTATGGGATCCTTGTGGCATATCTTGCGGTGGGTGTTGCATTCCGTGTGGCGGGACTGTAGCCAAATCCTGCCGGTACTCAGACATGGAACGGTCCGAAGCGTTGCATTTTGCACAGCGGAACTGTAACCGGATCAGGCAGGCATTTTGCAGGACGGTATGTCTGTTTTGGGATAGAAAGTACTGCAGGGATGTCTGTATCAGGAGGGAATATATTTTATGAAACGAGTAGGACTTGTTGTAGCTTATGATGGAACCAAGTACTCAGGCTGGCAGACACAGCCAAATGGAATCACCATTCAGGGCGTTTTAAACGATACCTTAAGTGAGCTGCTTGGGGAAAAAATCGAGACCATCGGTGCCAGCCGTACAGATGCAGGAGTGCACGCTCTTGGAAATGTGGCGGTGTTTGATACCGAATCCAGGATCCCCGGGGAAAAATTTTCCTATGCACTGAACCAGAGACTTCCGGAGGATATCCGTATCCAGCTTTCTGAGGAGGTGGAGCCGGATTTTCATCCCCGTTATTGTGACAGTGAAAAAACATATGAATATCGTATCCTGAACCGGCGTTTTCCGGTGCCAACGGAGCGTTTGTACTCTTATTTTTACCATTATAAACTGGATGTGGATAAGATGAAGGAAGCAACATCTTATCTGATCGGACGCCATGATTTTGCTAGCTTCTGCGGCTCCGGCGCACAGGTGAAGACCACCATCCGTACCGTGACCTCCATGGACGTGTGGAGAGATGGTGACATGGTGACCATCCGCATTTCAGGAACAGGCTTCCTTTACAATATGGTGCGTATCATTTCCGGAACCCTGATCGAGATCGGAAACGGGCAGTATCCGCCGGAACGCATGGATAAGATCCTGAAAGCCTGTGACCGCGGGGCAGCAGGCCCCACAGCTCCGGCTCAGGGTCTGACACTGATGGGAATCGAGTTTTTCTGAAAACAGGAATTTTGTTGAAAATTACAAGAAAAAACAGTTGACAGGCAAGGTGCCTTATAATATAATAACTCAATGTGACGTAGTGCGAAGATGCTTGAGCCAATAGCCCCGGCGACGGCATTTTATCAGCGGTTTCGGACATTTCCGCGATTTATTTTGCACCCGCGTTTCCATTTACTTTTTTTCGCGGAAGTACCGCGGTTTGAGAAACATTATCGTTGATAAATAACAGGAGGTAGGACCATGCAGACTTATATGGCTAATCCGGATAAAATCGAAAGAAAATGGTATGTAGTTGACGCAGAGGGTTGCACTCTGGGACGTCTGGCATCCGGTGTTGCAAGTGTTTTAAGAGGAAAGAACAAACCTCAGTTTACACCGCACGTTGACACAGGAGATTATGTAATCGTTGTAAACGCTGATAAGATCAAAGTTACAGGCAAGAAGCTTGAGCAGAAGATTTATTATAACCACTCCGACTATGTTGGTGGAATGAAAGAAACCACATTAAAAGAAATGTTAGCAAAGAAACCTGAGAAGGTTATCGAGCTCGCAGTTAAGGGAATGCTTCCGAAAGGACCTCTTGGAAGAGCTATGAACAAGAAACTTTTCGTATACGCAGGACCAGAGCACAAACATGAGGCTCAGAAGCCTGAAGTTTTAACATTTTAATAGGAGGTAGAAAACATTGGCTAGCGCAAAATTCTACGGAACAGGAAGAAGAAAGAAATCAATCGCAAGAGTTTACCTGGTACCTGGAACAGGTAAAATCACTATCAATAAAAGAAACATCGATGAGTACTTCGGACTTGAGACTCTGAAGGTTATCGTTCGTCAGCCACTGGCTTTAACAGAGACAGAGGGTAAATTCGACGTGATCGTTAATGTTCACGGCGGTGGATACACAGGACAGGCTGGAGCAATCCGTCATGGTCTTTCCAGAGCACTCCTTGAGGCAGACAAAGACTACAGACCAGCTCTTAAAGCTGCTGGATTCCTTACACGTGATCCACGTATGAAAGAGCGTAAGAAATACGGTCTCAAAGCTGCTCGTCGCGCACCGCAGTTCAGCAAGCGATAATTCCAATCGAATACGGAAATTTATCAAAACCTCGGAAATTTTTGATTTTCCGGGGTTTTTTTATGCCTGAAAGTTCTTGGATTTTCTAAAAAAGTGGGCGATTTTGAAGTGTAGAACACACGTAGCGCACAAAACACCTTAAAAAATATATTGAGTATATTGCAAAGAAAAATTGCGTATGATATAATGCCAGTAGGCAAAAGGTATTAAAGTGTTTATAACAAAAAGAGTGAAAGCCCTTGAAGTTGCAGCTTCTTGGGCTTTCTTCTTATTTTATTATAGTGGATAAGAAACCACTAGGCTATTTGTTGTCCCTATCATGTCTGTCTAACCATTTGCAGATGAGATGGCAAGTAACACCTGCCGCAACAGTGATGATAAAGGTAATTAAAGTGTCTATAACGTTCACCTCCTCCCGTTGCCGGGTTTCGGTTGGACAACAATAGTATTATAGCATAGAACAATACGGACGGGAAGCAAATATATTTGCCCTTTATGGCAGTGTATTTGCAGGAACAGTGTAGCGCCGAAAAAATTGAAAGCAATGTATGAGACACTTTAATAGATATTTGATCAGACAAGGACTCTGATCGGACGAATGGGAGGTATGCTTCATGCCGTTACAGATTATCAGAAACGATATTACAAAAATGCGCGTTGACGCAATCGTCAATGCTGCCAACACTTCTCTTTTGGGCGGCGGTGGTGTGGACGGCTGCATTCATCGTGCCGCCGGACCGGAACTGCTTGCAGAATGCAGTACGCTGCATGGCTGCGAGACTGGCAGCGCAAAAATCACAAAGGGATATCGCCTGCCCTGCAAATATGTGATTCATGCAGTCGGCCCGCGCTGGCGAGATGGCAAGCATCAGGAACAACAGCTTCTGGAATCCTGTTATCGGACATCTTTGAACCTGGCAAAAGAAAATGGCTGTCAGGCGGTGGCTTTTCCGCTGATTTCCTCCGGCATCTACGGCTATCCAAAAGACCAGGCTCTGAAGGTTGCAGTCGATACCATCAGTGCATTCTTGCTGAAAAATGAGATGATGGTCTACATCGTTATCTTTGATAAGAAGGCATATCAGATTAGCGGAAAACTGTTTGCTGATATCGCGGCGTACATAGATGACTGGTATGTGGATGAACATACCGACAGTCGAGTAGAACAGAGACGGCGGCTTGAAGCGCTGTCAGAGGAATCCTGCTTTGAAGCTGCATCTGCCCCGCTGCCGTCCGAAGTAATCTGTAAATCTTGCAGCAGTCAATCTCTGGAGGAGGCACTGGGGCAGATTGATGAGAGCTTTTCGGAAATGCTGCTGCGGAAGATTGACGAAAGCGGCATGACGGATGCCCAGTGTTACAAGAAGGCAAACATTGACCGGAAACTCTTTTCCAAAATTCGCTCTGATAAATTCTATAAGCCATCCAAACCAACAGTGCTGGCATTTGCTCTCGCTTTGGAGTTGCCGCTTGCCCAGATGCAGGAGATGCTCGGCAAGGCAGGATTTACTCTTTCCCACTCGAGCAAATTCGATATCATTGTAGAATATTTTGTCGAACGGGGAAACTACAATGTGTATGAAATCAACGAGGCATTGTTTGCTTTTGACCAGAGCCTGATCGGGGCATAAGGACAAAGAAATGTCGTTTTCTATGCGACCACTTCACAAAAGAAAATCGCTATATTATGGCTGTAAGGTACGAAACTGAGCAGCCAGTGCTAACACCGGCTGTATCGCAGATGTCGATGCTTCCAACAATAGATCGTGAAGGAATTACAAAGTTCATCAATGAACAGGGATATCTGACTTATATCGTCCGTGCGGTAAAAATCAATAGTTATTTGAAGTCTTTGATGAGCTTGGCAGGGCTGTTATCGCAGTTCAATATCTGTATTACAGAAAGTAGAGAGGCGAAGGGGCAAGCGTTGGAAAAGACCAAGGCTGATATCGATAAATATCTACGTGATGTTGAATATTGGAACCAGTTTGAAGAACCAGAAGTGGATCACAAATTACATTACTGGAAAATCGACAACTGGGGTGAAAAGATATTTGGTTCACATGGCGTTTTGTTCCTTGGAGCATTCATGGACAATACAAAACTCCTCTTCCCAGTTTTACTAATAATGAAATTTGTTTGGCTGTAGTTAAAGGCAGGTTTTTAAAAAATCCTAGTACAGTAGAATATAAAGTGATTAATGATACAGTCCTCTACATGAAGGAGATGAACAAATGACCAAGGAAGAAATTCAGGCATCGATTAAGTCGATAATGTTTTCTGGTTCAGTTTGCGGTATTGAAATATATGCCTGCCTACGCGATGAAAGTGGATATCAAACCAAAAAAATCAGAGCAACAGATAAGTTGCTTTCTAGCACAAAAGATAAGGTGGCAGGTTTTATCAATTGTACCTATCTTGCAGATGATGCCGAATTTGATACATCAGAAAATATTGCAGACAATAAGAAAGAATTTTATGAGATTAGTCTGATAGAGAACTATAGACCCTTTACTTTTCTTGATGATGCTGAAAAGCGTACGGAGTACTACTCGGAAAGCGATAGAAATAAACTGTCTGGATTTCTTTTTAGAATCAATTTGAATGACAAGTACTTTTGGGTTTATCAACATATATACTCTGTATCAAGAATTGATCGAAGTAAAAATGTTATAGCCCTATTTGTTGGTGATACATACGATGAAATTGATAGCGATATTGTGCAGATAGATTCACGAGCAGATGTAATTATCTTTTCTTCAAGTGTTGTTACGGCAAAAATGGATCTTATGCAGAGATTTTTTGGATTTGAGCAATACATACGAGCGGGGGCACAGAAGACGATTGAGATTATTCGCGATCTGGATATTGTAGATAGCCTTGAAAAGTTTGTTGCGTTTGAAAATAAAAGTAAGTTGACAAATGCAAAGAAGTTATTAAAGGCAAAAAATTCGCCTGTTTTGCAGATGAAAAAGAACGATTTGTTAGAGAATCTGAAAAAGCATTCTCGCTACAAAACTATGTTCAAGTTTGAAGAAGATCATATTGTGATTTCTTCACAAAAAGAGGCAGCGGCATTTATTAAAATGTTGAATGATGATATTGTTCGGTCTGAACTCACTGGAAAAGAATATGACAGCTCCAGCAAAATGCTTTTGGGCCCAGTGGGAGCAAGTCACTGACTGACCAATGATAGGAAAATATAGATGAGTGATAGAAGAAAAAAAGGATTCTATGTCACAGGTACTGTCAGATATAAAGCCCCATATGACGAAAAAGTTCATGACGGCTCATTGTATTAATGAGCAAGATATTCAGTCTATCAGTCCAATCTTCCTGCCCAGATATAAGAATGTGTAGCTCATGCAGGGATTGACCAACAACAAGCTGGATTTCAGAATTCAGGTAAAAGGTGTGTTCGGGACAGAAAGAAACTAACGAAGGCTAAGTGGAAAGAAACACAGCTCTGGATTTTTTCTTCACCGTCATGAGGCTCTTTTTCGGAGCTGTCTACGATTGCGAAGAAAATCTAAAAGGCATGGATTCCAGTTCCAGACCGGATACAAGACCTCCAAGGGAGACAAATTCGATTCTATCCTCATAGACATTGACCAGATTGCTTCCGCTGAAAGAGTAATCACGGTGAACAATGCTGTTCAGTAAAGATTCTCTGATTGCATCCTCTGGATAATCTCTTCTGTCAGTTCGATCCAGATTTGAAAAGGTTGCCTTTCCTTTCTTTTTCTTTCTTTCTCATTATAAACAAGAAGGAAAGGTCAAGGGGTGTAGAAACAAGCATTTTGTCGACCTGCAACAATTACAAGCCTCGTTGGAAAAGCTGGTATGCTCCCCGTCAAGAGGACAATAAAAAATAATAAATTTTTGTATCGTCAGCCATGCTATGGCTGGCGATATTTTATGCTGCTTTTGTATATTGCTCATGATATTTCATTGGTGTCATTACATGCAGTTTCCTTTGAAGTCGTTGGTTGTTGTAGTAATCTATGTAATTAGCTATCGCAGTAATCAAAGAGCTTCTGTCATTAAAACGCTGTTTATAATACATTTCTCGTTTTAGAATTCCCCAAAACCCTTCCATTGGTCCATTGTCAATACAGTGGGCAACTCTAGACATACTCTGCTTCATATGATGTTTTTTTAATCTAGTATAAAACTGTGCGCTTGTATATTGAAAGCCTCGATCAGAATGAACTAATGGGTGTGCATCTGGCTCCTGACGAACAGCCTCATCAAACGTGTCCATAACTAATGGATTATCATTATGATCGCTGATTTTAAAGGAAACAATCCTTCTATCATATAAATCTAAAATAGCACTCAGATAAACTTTATGAACTTCTATTCCGTTGTAGTATTTAAATTCAGAAACATCTGTAAGCCACTTTTCATTCGGTTTTTCGGCGTGAAATTCACGGTGTAAATAGTTTTTTGCTATGTGATCAGGATTTCTGTCTCCTCTGGTACAACTCTTAGGTTTCCATTTAATATTTGATTTTATATCGTATTTCCTACAAATACGAAGTACTCGTTTATCATTCACATGAATTCCTTTATGTCCATCTAATTCATCACGAATCCTTCGGTATCCCATATCTGGATGCTGGTGATGAATCCTTTGGATTTCAGTGGATAGTCTTTCGTTTCGAAGTTCATTATTACTTTTCGGATATTTTCCCCAGCGGTAATACGCAGAACGTGTAACATTAAGATATTTACAAAGTCTATCTATGGGATAATGCTTAGTAGACGATAGTTTTTGGATGGCTTCATATTCGGCTAACCGATGGATTAAAGATAGCGACCCCTCCTTTCCAGTTCTCTGACTTTTTTTAACAGATCATTCTCCATTTGTAAGTCTAGATTTCTTCTTTCCAGTTCAGCTATCTTGTCACGTAGCTCTTCTTCAGGTGTTCTGCTTGGAAGAGAAGCTATACGACGTCCACGTCTGTCTTCCAGACCCGCTTGACCCATCTTTTCGTATCGTATTACCCAATTGCGAACTTGTTGATAGGAACAATCATATTTGAGTGCCATTGCACCATAATTCTTATCATTTGCAAGACAATCTGTTACTATTTTTAATCTCTCATCAAGTGTAGTGTTCTTTGCCTTTTTCATGTAAGCACCTCCAGTGGATGTTTTTAATATTCCACCAGAATTATACACCTTAATCCAATCGGAAAGCTGTCTGTGTGAACGAATTCCGTATTTTGTGCAAATATCCTGAAGAGATCCTTCTCCGTTAAGATAATCATTTATAGCAGATATTTTTAAATCTTTTGAATAAGATTTGTTTTTCGGTTGATTGAGTAATCCAGTTGGTCCATCATACTGATAAATAGAAATCCAATTTCGAATACTATGACGGTCAACTCCCAATTCTTTTCCTGCTTGCTGTATGCCAATTTCTCCTGCAAGGTAGCGTTCGACTATTTTTACTTTTTCTACTGGTTCTATCTTACTCTTTCTGAACATGAAAATACCCCCATATAGGACTTTTATATTTCATTGTCCTATATGAGGGTAGCATACCAAAGCAATGGGGTGTTTTTTAACCGGTTTTTTGGTGGATTCGTTTTGAGAGCAACTTTGAAATCAAATTTTGTTGCTTCGGCAATGAGCTGTTCTATCATAGAAATCTCTCTGTTGAGGTTGTAGAAGGTCTTTTGAATGAGGAAAATACAGGTTTATAGCGTTAGTGTAAACCACTCTTCTGAAGGTTAGCGATGACTTGTAACTAAAATAGCGACAAAATAAATTAAAAACTAAGATCAGTCTCTAAATAATTGATATTCTATGTGAAAGAGCGTATAATATAAGTACAAGAACAGGAGGCGATTATATGCTGGATGTAAATATGATAATTGCAAACAACATTCAGGCTGAACTGAAAAAAGAAAACAAAAAGCAGGTTGATCTGGCAGAAGGAATTGGAGTCTCCAAACAGACAATGAGCAAAATTATGAATGGTGCAAGAGCAATCAATGCGATTGAACTTCATAAGATTTCTGAATATCTGCATGTGTCGATGGATTCTCTGATGAAGATGCCAGAAAAGCCGATGGATACGAATGTGATTCATGCGTTTATGGGGCGTGTTAAAACAGAAGAAGCAAGAAAGGGAATCCGGCTTGCGGATGAACTGTCCGACATGATTCTGTTCCACACTAGGGCATGCGAGAATGGCAAAAAGATGGAGCAGCTCTGGGAGGATAAGTGATGAACAATGTTCTGAAAGATAGCCTTTTTGTAAGCCAAAACAGGAAATTTGATGAAATTCAATCTGTTGTCAGGCAGTTTTCGGCAGAGTATGTCGGTAATTCTATTATCAAAGATAATATTTTTGCTGTTATACAGAACTATGCAAGAAAGAAAGAAATTGCACTGGAACTGCTTCGTTTTCCAATTCATGATGATGAATTATGGGCATTGACTTTTTTGAAGCAGGATACGATTTTTGTGTGCGTAAATACGGCACTTCCACTATGTAAGCAGTTTTTCGCTGCGTCGCATGAATTGTATCATATCTACTGTTATGTAGAAAATGCAGACCAGAGCTATATAAAAAATGGTTCTATGCTGGATTCGGCAACAGGTGATGAAACAGGAAGAACACAGGAGGACTTGGAAGCTAATGCCTTCGCAGGTCTGCTTTTGATGCCGGATCAACTTCTCCATGAGCAAATTCTACTGTATGGAATTGATAAAGATTTGGTTTCGGTAGATTCCGTTTTGATACTTATGGATATGTTTGCTATGCCCTACAAGGCAGTTGTACTGCGCTTGTTTGAAAGTGGAAACATATCCCACCAGCAGGCTGAAAAGCTGCTGGAGATAAGTTCTGCGAATGTAATGAAAAGGGCATCACTGATAGGTAAGGCAAAGCGCTGGCAGCTTGATGGCAGGGGAACAGAATCTTTTGGCACACTCCTTGAGAAAGTTGAGTATAACAGACAGCATGAGTATCTGACAGAATCCAGAGAAAATGACGATGTGGCTTACATTACTCAACTGAAAAAAGAGTACGGTTTGGATTGAGGGGTGTCAAAGCGAAGTGAAAAAATATGCACTGCTAGATACCGATTTCATTTCCAAAACGCACTCTGTTCAAGATGGCGGCGATAATCATTTGATTGACCGGGTCATGGAATTGCCGGAATATGTGTTCTTTTGTCATGCGCAAATCGTAACAGAACTTAATCGGTATAATGCTGATGCGCCAATCTGGTTGAGCGAAAAGATTGGCGCGCAAAAGATAAAAAGCTACACGGATCAAGAAATTCTTGAAAGCCTGTCACATGTACGAGGGCCGCTGGCGTGTGCGACTTATACACAGATGTTAAAATTGGCCTGTGATGTTTTTTCTAAAGATTACTTTTCGGAACATTATCGAGCATTGGAAGATGCTGATTACACGGCGATATCGAGAGAGGATTATTTGAAAGAGCTTGAACGACTCGATATCGAAGTGGGCAAGAAAAATAATCTTGGAGAAATCAAGTCTTTTGTGCTGTTGCAGGTCTTGTCGGTGATGCTTGGGGAGCAGATTTATGTGTTCTGCTCCGATGACCGAAATGCTCGGAATGGCGCTACAAATTTTGAAGATGTTCGATGTATTAGTCTGGTATCGGTATTCTCGCGTTTGAAGGAGGAAGCAAACTGGACGTTTGAAGATGCTGAGCCGTATATTGAATCGCTCATTGCATTTTATCAAGATCATCACCAAACTACTTTCCGAGTAATGGAAGCGTCTGAGGTTAGAAGATTGCAACGGATACCATGCAGACAGGTGTTGCAGGAAATCTTTAACGGAAAATTTATTGAATTGAAAAATGGTATGTTGCGGTACAAGCGGTAAGTGAAAACAGGTTAAAGAATACCAACAATCACATGTCTAGTTGGGAAACCAGCGGAGAAAGTTATTGCAATGATAGAAGCAAAGAGTTCAGTAAAAACAGAAACATCTTAAAAAGTATACAGAGTATATTGCGAAGAAAAATCGCATATGCTATAATGCTCGCAGGCAAAAAAGAATTAAAGTGTTTATAACAAAAAAATCAAAAGCCCTCGAAGTTGCAGCTTCCAGGGCTTTCTTCTTATTTCATTTTTTATTACAGTGGACAAGGAATCATCAGGTCAGAGCTCCGCTGTTTGTAGTATAGACGATAATTGTTGATTTTATTACGCAACAGGAATATTCAGTTAGGTTTACGCACAACAGAAAATTCTCATTCAATGCAGAAAGGGGCGGTTTTATGAAGCAGGATACACTGGAGGGCTGAGCAAAAACGAAAAACGGTGTCATTCGATTATGTTTTTCGGTGCTTTGTATTTTGTTGGAAGCAGCTTTTATCATTATCGTGATCACAAGGCTGAATGAATATGCGGAGATCGTTAATCTGCTGACTAGAGTCTTTGCAGGAATTCTGGTTCTGGCACTATATGCATCCGATCAGACCTCTTCCATGAAAATGCCGTGGATCATTCTGATACTTGTGTTTCCGATCATGGGTGTAGCGCTGTATCTGCTGATCGGATTAAATGGCGGAACCCATAAAATGCGAGAACGATATGCGGATATCGACAGAAAGCTTCTGCCGCTTCTGCCGGACAATCGGGAAAAACTGGAAAATATCAAAAATAAAATCCCCAAAGCAGGAAATATCAGTGAGTATATTTGGAAAAATGCAGGTTATCCCGTATACCAGAATACGGATATTGTTTATTATGATGAGGCGGTAAAGGGATTAGAAGCACAATTATCGGCACTGTCAAAGGCTGAAAAGTTTATTTTTATGGAATACCATGCGATAGAAGATGCAGAGGCCTGGAAAAAGATCCAGAAAGTGCTGGAGGAGCGTGTACAGGCAGGCGTGGAAGTGCGAGTATTTTATGATGATATGGGTTCTATTGGCTTTATTAATACGGATTTTGTAAAAAAGATGGAGCAGATCGGAATCCACTGCCGGGTATTTAATCCGTTTATGCCGGGTCTGAATGTATTTCTGAACAACCGTGATCATCGAAAAATAACTGTGATCGATGGAAAAGTAGCTTTCACAGGCGGCTATAATCTGGCAAATGAATATTTTAATTACACCAATCCTTACGGACAATGGAAGGATACCGGGATTCGTCTTGAAGGCGATGCAGTTCAGTCGCTGACAGCAACATTCCTTGAAATGTGGAATGCAGCCAATGACAGGAATAATAATGAGGATTTCAGCAAATATTTTATAAGATCAGAATATAAGGCAGATCAGAACGGATTTGTACAGCCTTATGCAGATAGTCCAATGGATGATGAACAGGTAGGAGAGGAAGTTTATATCAGCATGGTCAACAAAGCTGAAAAATACTGCTGGTTTATAACGCCATATCTGATCATTACGGATGAAATGACACATGCGCTGTGTCTTGCTGCAAAGCGGGGGATTGATGTCAGGATCATTACACCGGGTATCCCGGATAAAAAAATGATTTACAGTGTTACACGTTCCTTTTATCATGGACTGGTTAAAAATGGAGTGCGGATCTACGAGTGGACACCTGGCTTCTGTCACGCCAAGATGAGCGTGGCAGATGACTGTATGGCAACCTGCGGAACTATAAATCTGGATTACAGAAGTCTTTATCATCATTTTGAAAACGGATGCTTTATGGCAGACAGTCCGGCTGTGTTATCCATAAGAAATGACCTGGAAGAAACAATGAAGGAATGTCGGGAAGTAACAGAACAATACCGTACAGGACGCAGTGCATATCTTCGTCTGGGACAGCTTTTCATGAGATTGTTTGCAGGATTATTGTAAGGAAGAGGTGTAAATCTATGTGTACAGCAGCAACGTATCAGACAAAGGATTTTTATATGGGAAGAACTCTTGACTATGAGTTTTCCTATGGGGAAGAGGTGACCATAACCCCAAGAAATTATGAGTTCGATTTCCGATATGCAGGAAAAGCAAAAACACATTATGCTCTCATAGGAATGGCGTTTGTAGCAGGAGATTATCCGCTTTATTATGATGCGGCTAATGAAAAGGGACTGGGTATGGCAGGACTTAACTTTGTGGGGAATGCGGCATATGCAGATGAAGCGACAGAGGCAGATAAGGATCTTGTCCAGGTGGCGCAATATGAATTTATTCCATGGATACTTACCCAATGTGCTTCGGTGGCTGAAGCAAGGAGGATGCTTTCCAATATGAAGCTTATGGGAACACCCTTCAGTGAACAGCTTCCAACGGCACAGCTTCACTGGATGATCGCAGACAAGGAGGAATGCATCGTTGTAGAATCCATGAAAGACGGAATGCACATCTATGACGATCCTGTTGGCGTACTTACAAATAATCCTCCATTCCCCGGTCAGATGTTTGCACTTAACAATTATGCGGGTGTATCCAGAAAGCAGCCGGAAAGTACATTTGCAGGAGTGCTGGAGCTGGATCCATACAGCAGAGGAATGGGCGGAATGGGAATTCCGGGAGATCTTTCAAGCCAGTCAAGATTTGTAAAGGTTGCATTTACAAAATTAAACGCAATATCCGGAGATGGGGAAAACGAAAGTGTCAGCCAGTTTTTCCATATTTTAGGCTCTGTTGATCAGCAGCGGGGCTGCTGTGAGGTATCAGAGGGCGCATATGAGATCACGATCTATACTTCATGCTGCAACACGACAAAGGGAATCTATTATTATACCACATATGATAATCACCAGATAACCGCAGTAGATATGTATGCGGAAAACCTTGATTCAGACAAGCTGATCCGTTATCCGATCATATTAAACGGTGAGATCCGATGGCATAATAAATAAGAACAGGATTTTTACAGCAGATAATGAGGTAGGAAGATGAAAAATTATTCAATAGTATTCAGCAGCTTAACCGGTAATACAAAAAAGCTGCCAGTTAGCCGATCGTAGTGTATACAGAGATTTGACTTTACAGCAGAGAAAAACATCAAGTATAATACTATAGCATTATTAAAAATCCCTTCCGGGAAAACAGAAAAACCACAATGATAAAGGAATATAACAAATGAGTATTTTAAATGTAGAACACCTGACCCACGGGTTTGGAGACAGAGCGATTTTCGAAGATGTGTCTTTCCGGCTTCTTAAGGGAGAACACATCGGACTTGTAGGCGCTAATGGCGAAGGAAAGTCCACATTTATGAGTATCGTGACTGGAAAACTGATGCCGGATGAGGGCAAGGTAGAGTGGGCAAAAAATGTCCACGCAGGCTATCTGGATCAGCATGCAGTTCTGGAAAAGGGGATGACCATCGGCCAGGTGCTGAAATCCGCTTTTGATCCTCTTCTCAAAAAAGAAGAACGGATGAACGAGATCTGCGACAAGCTGGGAACTGCAGATCCTGACGAGATGGATGGTCTGATGGAAGAGCTTGGAACGATCCAGGACGAACTGACACTTCACGATTTTTATGCGATCGATGCCAAAGTGGAGGAGGTTGCCAGAGCTCTGGGCCTTCTGGATCTGGGGCTTGACCGTGATGTTACGGATCTAAGCGGCGGACAGAGAACCAAGGTACTTCTTGCGAAGCTTCTTCTTGAGAAGCCTGACATCCTGCTTCTGGATGAGCCTACCAATTATCTGGATGAGGAGCATATTGCATGGCTGAAAAGATATCTTCTGGATTATGAGAATGCATTTATCCTTATTTCCCACGATATTCCGTTCCTGAATTCTGTAGTTAACATTATCTATCACATGGAAAATCAGGAACTGAACCGTTATGTAGGAGATTACGATCATTTCCAGGAGGTCTATGCGGTCAAGAAGGCACAGCTGGAGGCTGCTTATCGCAAACAGCAGCAGGAGATCAGTGAGCTGAAGGATTTCGTAGCAAGGAATAAGGCCCGTGTTTCCACAAGAAACATGGCTATGTCCCGCCAGAAAAAGCTGGACAAGATGGATGTGATCGAGCTGGCAGCAGAGAAGCCGAAGCCGGAGTTCAAATTCCGTTATGGCCGAACACCAGGAAAGATGCTTTTTGAGACCCATGATCTTGTGATCGGTTATGATGAGCCGCTTTCCAAGCCACTGAATTTTACTATGGAGCGAGGACAGAAGATCGCACTGGTGGGAACCAATGGAATAGGAAAAACAACACTTCTTCGAAGCCTTCTTGGACTGATCAAGCCTCTTTCCGGAAGCGTGGAGCAGGGCGAGAACCTTGAAATCGGATATTTTGAGCAGGAAGTTAAAGGTGAGAATCGAACTACCTGTATCGAAGAGCTCTGGCAGGAATTTCCGTCATTTTCCCAGTATGAAGTGCGTTCCGCACTGGCAAAATGCGGCCTGACGACCAAGCATATTGAGAGCCAGGTACGAGTTTTAAGCGGTGGTGAGCAGGCAAAAGTGCGTCTTTGCAAGCTGGTGAACCGTGACACCAATATTCTTCTTCTGGACGAGCCTACCAATCATCTGGATGTAGATGCAAAAGACGAGCTGAAAAAAGCTCTCCGGGAATACCGCGGAAGTATTCTTCTCATCTGCCATGAACCGGAATTTTACCAGGATGTGGTAAATGAAGTCTGGGATATGAGCAAGTGGACAACCAAGATATTCTGATAATGGATATAGATATATGGCAGAAAAGACAGATATAATTTAAAAAGTACAATAAATGGGACATAAAGATGACAGTATAAGGGCAGCAGAGTCTGCCAGACAGAATACAGAGGACAAATAAATGAAAGAAACACAATTGAAAAAATTCAGTATCGTTATGGAGGGCGGCGGTATGCGAGGCTTGTATACCGCCGGCGTGATCGATGTTCTGATGGAAAATGAGATTTATGCGGACAGTGCGGTGGGCGTATCGGCTGGAGCTGTTTTTGGATGCAATTATAAGTCCAGGCAGATCGGAAGAGTTCTTCGCTATAACAAAAAGTACTGCAAGGATAAAAGACTTGCAAGCATCCGGAACTGGATCACCACAGGAGATGTATACAGCCGGGAATTCGGATATTATGAACTGCCTTGGAAGCTGGATATTTTTGACCGTCAGACCTACGCAGAAAATCCCATGAAATTTACAGTGGTGTGTACGGACCTGGATACAGGAAAACCGGTGTATCATGAATGTCCCAACGGAGATGTGGAGGATATTGAATGGATGCGTGCGTCTGCATCGATCCCGGTAGCCTCCCGACCGGTGAAGCTTGGGGGAAAGAGACTTCTGGACGGTGGTGTGTCTGATCCGATCCCGGTTAAGTGGATGCTTTCCCGGGGATACGAAAAAAACGTAGTAGTGCTTACCAGAGATGTGAAGTACCGAAAAAAAGCAAACCCGAAGATGCAGCTTTTTCTGAAGGCAGTATTACATAAATATCCGGCTTTTCTGAAGGATCTGGAGGAACGGCATATCCATTATAATGAAACACTGGAGGAACTGGCTTCTCTGGAAAAAGAGGGGCGCGTTCATATCATCCGTCCGAGCAGTCCCATCCAGGCGGCGATGATCGAGCGTGATGAGAGCAATCTGGAGCGGATCTACCAGACAGGAAGAGCAGATATGAAAAAGGATCTGGAGAAGCTGAAAGCCTACCTGGATTCCTGAATCACAGACCGAAACAAAATTCGACTTATACCCCTTTCTATGTTATGATAGTGGATATCATTACAACAGAAAGGGGTATTTTCAATGGGAGAAAAACCTCAGAATATAAAACACAGACATATAAGCCTGGGCGTGCTTGCCCATGTGGATGCAGGAAAGACGACATTATCGGAAGGCCTGCTTTTTAAATGCGGAAGGATCCGGAAGATCGGAAGAGTCGATCACAAGGATGCGTATCTGGATACCTATGAGCTTGAGAGGGAGAGAGGAATCACCATTTTTTCAAAGCAGGCAGTTTTTTCCATGGGGGATATGGAAGTGACACTTCTGGATACACCGGGGCATGTGGATTTTTCTGCTGAGATGGAGCGTACCCTGCAGGTGCTGGATTATGCGATCCTGGTGATCAACGGAGCAGATGGTGTGCAAGGGCATACACAGACATTGTGGAGACTGCTGACACAGTATAAGATCCCAACATTTCTTTTCGTAAATAAAATGGATCAGGAAGGAACGGACAGGGAAAGACTTCTTGAGGAGCTGAAGAAGAAATTAAGCGGATGCTGTGTGGATTTTAGTGGAGAACTGGAATGCTCCGGTGCAGAAGCAGCAGGGAAAAAGGAGAATCCTGTGGATAACTCCGGGAAATCTCCGTCAGCTGAAGGAATGCAGCTGAAAGACAACGCCAGTGAAGCAGAAAAAGAGAATATATCCGGAACGCAGGGCGCTTCTGATAAAATAAATGGAACTGATGATTTTCTGGAAAATATCGCCATGTGTGAGGAGAACCTTCTGGAAAGCTTCCTGGAAACAGGAACGATCGCAAAACAGGACGTGGCAGAGCTGATCCTGGAGCGAAAGCTTTTTCCATGCTTTTTTGGATCTGCCCTGAAGATGGAAGGCGTAGATGCTTTTATCCATGGAATGGAGACCTACATGGCAGTACCGTCCTATCCCGCGGAATTCGGAGCCAGGATCTTTAAAATCGCCAGAGATGAGCAGGGAAACCGTCTCACTTATATGAAGATCACCGGCGGTAGCCTGAAGGTTAAGGAGACGCTGACCAATGCAGGAAGAAATGGTATTCCGGCAGAGGAGATCTGGGAGGAAAAGGCAGATCAGATCCGTATCTATTCCGGTGCAAAATTTGAAATGCTCAAAGAGGCAGAGGCAGGAACCGTCTGTGCAGTTACAGGTCTTACCGAAACATATCCGGGAGAGGGACTTGGCATTGAGGCGGATTCTGCCATGCCGGTGCTGGAACCGGTACTGAATTATCAGATCATCCTTCCGGAGGGCTGTGACGCCCACAGGATGCTGAAAAGCCTGAAGGAGCTGGAGGAGGAAGAACCGCAGCTTCATATCATGTGGGATGAGCAGCTGGGAGAGATCCACGCCATGCTGATGGGCGAGGTACAGATCGAGATCCTGAAGCATCTGATCTGGGAGCGCTTTCATGTGGCAGTAGAATTTGGGACCGGTAATATCGTATACAAAGAAACCATTGTCGCACCGGTGGAAGGCGTGGGACATTTTGAACCGCTTCGTCATTATGCAGAGGTGCATCTTCTTCTGGAACCGGGAGAGAGAGGAAGCGGACTGCAGTTTTTTACTGCGGCAAATGAAGATCAGCTGGATCGGAACTGGCAGCGGCTGATCCTGACACATCTGGAGGAAAAAGAGCATCTGGGAGTCCTTACCGGATCACCCATCACTGATATGCAGATCACACTTCTCACCGGGCGGGCACATCAGAAGCATACGGAAGGTGGAGATTTCCGGCAGGCGACCTACCGTGCTGTGCGCCAGGGCCTCAAGAAAGCGGAGACAGTTCTTCTGGAACCCTATTACAGCTTCCGACTTGAGGTTCCGGCAGAAAATGTAGGACGTGCCATGACGGATATCCAGAGGATGCAGGGAACCTTTCAGGGGCCGGAAACCCAGGGAGAGCTGTCGGTGATCACAGGAAGTGCGCCGGTGGCAAAAATGAGGGATTATCAGAGTCAGGTAGTTTCCTACACAAGAGGCAGAGGTCATCTGACCTGTACGCTGAAGGGCTATGAACCCTGCCAGGATCAGGAGCAGATCGCAGAGGAGATCGGATATGATTCCGAGAGAGATCTTGAGAATCCTACAGGCTCTGTATTCTGTGCCCATGGAGCAGGCTTCGTGGTTCCCTGGTATGAGGTAGAAGAATATATGCATCTGGAAGGAGCTCAGTTTCCGGACAGTAATGATGCCTATGAGGATTCCGACAACAGCTTTGCAGGAGTGCGTGCAGTTCAGGGAACAGCCAAAAACAGTCCGGATCGCAGAACAGCCAATGCCGGCCGTGGAAAATATACCTCCATGTATGGAAGCTACGAAGAGGAAAAAGAACTGAAGGCAATCTTTGAGAAAACCTTTGGTCCGGTGAGCTCAAAGAGATACAGCAGTAACAGCCGAAGCTTCGGAAATCCGGAAAGCGGAAGCAGCTTTTCCGGGAAGGGAGGCAAAGGTGCAGCAGATTCCGGCCTTCCGGCAAAATCCGGTCACGGCGCCTGGAGAAACAGCAGTCCGGCCATCCACAGAGAGGACTATCTGCTGGTGGACGGCTGCAATATCATATTTGCCTGGGAGGATTTAAGAGATCTGGCACAGGCAGACTTTCATGCGGCACAGTCCAGGTTAATGGACATATTAAGCGATTATCAGGGGATCAAGGGCTGCATCCTGATCCTGGTATTTGATGCCTACCGTGTGGAGGGCCATCCGGAGGAAACCTTCCAGTATCATAACATTCATGTTGTCTATACAAAAGAAGCGGAAACTGCAGACCAGTATATTGAACGCACTGTCCATAAAATCGGACGGAAGCATAACGTGACAGTTGCCACATCAGACGGACTGGAGCAGATCATCATTATGGGACAGGGAGCCGCCAGGATCTCAGCGCGCGGATTCAAAGATGAGATCGCTTCCGCAAAACAGCAGATGAGAGAAGAATGGCAGGAGCGCAGGGACAACAGCAAAACCTATCTCTTTGACAGTATGACACCGGAACTGAAATCTCATATGGAAGACATCCGTCTGGGAAGAAAGAAAAAAGAAGAATTATAACAAAAAATATATGCCCTCATTGTGGGCATATTTCACAAAAATAAAAAAACTTTTTGAATTCTTTTGCAAATAAATGGGAAAAGTAGTAAAATAAGGATAGAATCCTCAGTGAGAAGCTCCTTGTCTGGATATATAACCTGGCAGGGAGCTTTCATTAGAGCACAATAAGCGCCAGGATAACAAAAGAAAAGTAAAAAAATGAAAGGAAGTGGAAAAATGTTTGAAACAGGCGAATATGTTGTGTATGGTCGTACCGGCATCTGCCAGGTAACAGGAGTTACCACAATGAGGGTGGATGGTTCCTCCGGCGAGAAACTTTATTATGTACTGAGGCCCGGAGGAGAGACAGATGGGAAGATATTTACACCGGTGGAAGGTGGAAAGCAGGTGCTTCGCGGAATCATTACGAGGGAAGAAGCGGAGAGGCTTATCGATGAGATCCCATCCATTGAGACACTGAGTATTGAGAATGAGAAATTCCGGGAGGATAGCTACAAGAAATGCATCCGTACCTGTGAATGCAGAGATCTTCTTCGGATCATCAAGACGATCTACGTCAGAAAACAGGCCAGATTATCTCATGGCAAAAAAACAACCGCTACAGACGAGCGGTATCTGAAGCTTGCAGAGGATCATCTCTATTCTGAATTTTCCATGTTACTGGATATCCCCAAAGAACATATGGCAGATTATATTGAACAGCGAGTACACCAGCAGAAGGAAGCCGAAGAACAGGTATGCGCTGTTTGACAAAGCAGAGCGTATCTGCTATGGTATTTCCGGTAACCTTCCAGAAATCCTGTATCTGTGACAGAAGCTTCACAGGAAGTGGAGAACAGATCCAGGATCAGTCTGAATGTTATAAAGAAAAGGAGATGCCAGAGAAATGAGAGAACAGCTTACCCGCAAGGATGTTGAAAAAATAGAGCAGGAGATCGAACACCGTAAACTGGTAGTACGTAAGGAAGCCATTGAGGCGGTCAAGGAGGCACGTGCCCAGGGAGACTTAAGTGAGAACTTTGAGTATTATGCAGCCAAGAAGCATAAGAATCAGAACGAGAGCCGCATCCGTTATCTGGAGAGGATGCTGAAGACGGCATCCATTGTATCCGATGCTTCCAGATCTGACGAAGTGGGAATGGACGATATCGTGGAAGTCCTTTTTGAAGAAGATAATGAGGTGGAGAAGTACAAGCTGGTTACTTCCATCCGCGGAAATTCCATGGAAAACCGTATCAGTATTGAATCGCCTATCGGCAAGGCACTGCGCGGTCATCGTGTAGGAGACCGGGTGGAAGTAAAGGTCAATGATGATTACAGCTATTACCTTGTAATAAAATCCATCGACAAGACCGGATCTGAGGATGAGGAGATCCGCGGATTCTGATCACAGATCGCAGGGCAGCTCTGCTCGTGAGCATGCAGCTCAGCGGAATGAGAATATCCGCAGCACAAAACACATCATAAGGATAAAAACCACTGTACGATATATAGGACAGAGAGATCCTGACGGGAAATCGGTTTCCCGTAACAGGATCCTCTGTTTTATTTTTTTTACACAGATTTTACATTCCAGTGGGGAAAATTTTACAATAGGCCGCTATTATGAAAATCGTTGAAATGAGAAAAAAGGAAATCAAACATATCAAAAAGAGAAAGTGAAGGAGAGTATTATGGACTTTTTCAGCGTACTGGCATTGCTTGGCGGACTTGCTATTTTCCTTTATGGAATGAACTTAATGGGAGACGGGCTTGCGAAAGTTGCAGGCGGAAAGCTTGAGCGGATCCTGGAGACACTTACCTCCAATCCCATCAGAGCCGTTCTTCTTGGACTGGGTGTGACTGCAGTGATTCAGTCATCCTCGGCAACTACCGTTATGGTCGTTGGTTTTGTAAACTCGGGAATCATGAAGCTGTCCCAGGTTGTGGGAATCATCATGGGTGCCAATATCGGTACTACCGTAACCTCATGGATCTTAAGTCTTACAGGTATCCAGAGTGATAACTTTATTATCCAGCTTTTTAAGCCGACGTCATTTTCACCGATCCTGGCACTGATCGGCGTGGTTCTGATCATGTTTACAAAAAGCCAGAAGAAAAAGGACGTGGGAGCGATCTTTGTAGGCTTTGCGATCCTGATGTATGGAATGAATGCCATGAGCGGAGCTGTGGAACCTCTTGCAGAGGTACCGGAGTTTACCGGAATGCTGGTGAAATTCTCCAATCCGATCCTTGGAGTTGTGGCCGGAGCAGTGCTGACAGCGATCATCCAGTCGTCCTCCGCATCGGTTGGTATCCTCCAGGCACTGTGCCTTACCGGAATGGTACCGTTCAGTGCAGCACTTCCTATTATCATGGGACAGAATATCGGTACCTGTATCACTGCGATCCTTTCAGCCATCGGAGCCAGCAAAAACGCAAAACGTGCGGCTATGGTCCATCTGTATTTCAATCTGATCGGAACCATGCTGTTCATGGCAGTATTTTATGCGATAAATGCAGCAGTACATTTTTCATTTATGGCACAGGCAGCGACTCCGGCCGGGATCGCGATCCTGCACAGTGCCTTCAATATCACGGCAACTCTTGTTCTTCTTCCGTTTGGAAAGGCTCTGGAGAAGCTTGCCTGTCTTACTATCCGCGACAGGAAGGAAGAGGAGGAGAAGGTGGCAGCAGATCCGGATTTCATGATCCTGGAAAGCCGTTTTCTGGAGAAACCTGCATTTGCAGTTGAGCAGAGCAGGAATGCAGCGAAAAAAATGGCAGAGGATTCTCACAGAACTCTGTTTACCGCCCTGGACCTTCTGAAGAATTTCAGCGCAGAAGGAAAGGCTCTGGTGGAAGAAGCAGAGAAAAAGGTAGACCGTTATGAGGATGAACTTGGAACCTATCTTGTAAAACTGAACCAGAAGGATCTTTCCGTTCATGACAGTCACAGTGTTTCCATCATGCTCCACTGTATCGGTGATTTCGAGAGGATTTCCGATCACGGTGTGAACATCATGGAATCCGCACAGGAGCTTTATGAAAAAGGCCTGAAGTTTTCGGATAAGGCGCTGGAAGAGTTACGTGTCATGGAGCATGCGGTGGAAGACATTGTTGATATTGCTTACAAGGTTTACGAAAATCAGGATGTGCAGCTTGCGAGAGAGATCGAGCCACTGGAGGAAGTGATCGATGAACTCAGCAAGGAACTGAAGTACCGGCATATCCAGAGACTTCGCGCCGGAGAATGTACTATTGAAATGGGATTCATCCTGTCCGATGTGACTACCAGCCTGGAGCGTGTGGCAGATCACTGTTCCAATATCGGTGTTTGTGTGACACAGGTTCATGAAGATGCTTTTGATACACATCAGCACCTGAAGCAGATCAAACATGGGCCGGACGAAACCTTCTACCGTGCGCTGGAGGTGATCCGGAGTCAGTATCAGCTTCCGGAAATAAAGGATGAGCCGGCGGCAGCCCAGATGGCAGCGGCAGGCAGCCAATAAAAAGATATCGAAATAATGCTATGCCCTGGTTATCTGTATCAGCAGACGGCCAGGGCTTGTGCAGTAAAAAGAAAGCAGTTATACTGAAGGCATGGAACAGAAAAGACCAGACGATTATGAAGTGCCAACGGCAAAAAAACGAACAGAGAGGATATAGAATGATCTACTGTGTGGAAGATGAGAGAAATATCAGAGAGCTTCTTGTCTATACCCTGGAGACAACAGGCTTTGAGGCAGAAGGTTTTGAAACCGGGGCAGAACTTGACACAGCCATGAAAAAAAATATGCCGGAACTGATCCTGCTGGATATCATGCTCCCGGGTGAAGATGGGTATAATATTTTGAAACGACTGAAAAGTGATACCAGGACCCGGGATATCCCGGTGATCATGGTCACAGCCAAAGAAGCGGAGTTTGACAAGGTAAAAGGTCTGGAGGGCGGCGCAGATGATTACATCACCAAGCCCTTCGGGATGATGGAATTTGTAGCCAGGGTCAAAGCGGTCCTTCGGCGCTGCGCAAGGCAGAGCGAAGAGAGGGAGCTGCACTGTAAGGGTCTTCGTGTCAATGTGTCCCGTCACGAAGTCAGCTATCAGGGTGAGGTGAAGGAGCTGACCAGAAAGGAATTCGAGCTCCTGGAATATCTTATGGAGAACAAAGGACTGGTCATGTCCAGAAACCAGATCCTGTGCCATGTGTGGGGCTATGATTTTGACGGAGAAACAAGGACTGTAGATGTTCATGTACGGACTCTCCGACAAAAGCTGGGGGAAGCCGGAAATCTGATCGAGACAGTGCGTGGCGTGGGATACCGGATCGGAGATCATGTATGAAAAAGAAAATTCTGCATCATACAAGCATTATGATCATTTTTGCTGTTCTTGTCACGTTTCTGGCAGCAAGTGTGGTCACCTACAGTAAATTAAACACATACATGCAGCGGGGAGTCCGTGAGGAAGCGCAGTATATCTGCCTTGCCATGGATGAGTATGGAGATTCCTTTCTCACAAAAAAGCTTCGGACAGTATCATCAAGTCGTGTGACTCTCATCCGTAAAGACGGAACCGTTCTCTACGATTCTGAGGCCTCTCCGAAAAAACTGGCAAATCACAGTGATCGTCCGGAATTTATACAGGCAGAAAAAAATGGAAAAAGCGAAAGTATCCGTTATTCAGAAACCTTTGCAAAAAAGACCTTTTATTATGCGGTGAAGCTGGATGACGGAAACGTGCTCCGTGTAGGAAAAACCGTAGACTCTATATATTCCACATGGATCTCAAGTCTTGCTGTGCTGGGACTTCTGATGCTCCTGGTACTGATCCTGGAGTTTGTTTTTGCACAGAGACAGACCAGAGAGCTGATCCGTCCGGTCAACGATCTGGATCTGGAGCATCCGCTGAACAATGTGTGCTATGAGGAGCTGCGTCCCCTTCTTGTGCGGGTGGATGAACAGAACCGGCAGATCCGGCAGCAGGTAAAAGAACTGAAGGAGGCAGAGGAGATCCGGAAGGAATTTTCTGCAAATGTTTCCCATGAGCTGAAGACCCCGCTGATGTCCATTTCCGGTTATGCGGAGCTTATGATGAACGGCATGGTTCCGGCAGATCATATACGGGAATTTTCCGGAAGGATCTACCATGAATCAATAAGACTTTCCAATCTGGTAGCGGATATCATCCAGCTTTCCAGACTGGATGAAAGCAACAGTGAGGTTCCCTTTGAAGAGGTGGATCTTTATGAGCTTGCGGAAGACGTAAGAAATAATCTCAGACATCCTGCCGGAAAGAAAAATATTTTCCTTGAGCTTGCCGGAAGTGCAGAGAAGATCAAGGGTGTCCGCCATGTACTCTATGAGATGCTTTTTAATATTGCAGACAATGCAGTTCGCTATACAGAACAGAATGGTCATGTGCGGATCATGGTAGGCAACCGGAAAGGGCATCCGTTCTACTGTGTGGCAGATGACGGGATCGGAATCCCGAAAAGTGAACAGGGAAGGATCTTTGAGCGCTTTTACCGGGTAGACAAAAGCCATTCCAGACAGACCGGCGGAACAGGTCTGGGGCTTTCCATTGTGAAGCATGGAGCAACGCTTCATCATGCACAGATCAACGTGGAAAGTGAACAGGGAGTTGGAACCAGGATGGAGATCGTTTTCCCGGAGAATACTTCTGACCGAAAATAAACTGAAAATAATCAGTAGGATTTCACGGTGAAGTGTAGTATAATAAAAAAAGGTTCAAAGGCCGGTCGGATGAGAATCTGACCGGCTTAAACTATGTATGGGAAAAAATCCCTGTATTTCTAAAAATCAGGAGGAATAAGATTATGAAAGAGCCGGTTCTGGTAGTAATGGCAGCAGGAATGGGAAGCCGCTACGGCGGACTGAAACAGATCGATCCTGTAGATCAGGAAGGTCATATCATCATGGATTTTTCCATTTATGATGCCGTACGTGCAGGCTTTAAGAAAGTGATATTCATCATAAAAAAAGAGAATGAACAGGATTTCCGCGATGCCATCGGCGACCGCTTAAGTGACAAGGTGGAGATCGTTTATGTGCATCAGGATCTTAACAACATCCCGGAAGGCTTCCAGGTTCCGGAAGGCCGTGTGAAGCCATGGGGAACCGGACATGCGGTATTAAGCTGTGCCGGAGAGATCGACGGACCGTTTGTGGTGATCAATGCAGATGATTATTATGGAACCCATGCCTTTAAGATGGCGTATGATTTCCTGATCCAGGCCCAGGAGGACACCGTACCTGCCCAGTATATGATGGTAGGCTACCGTCTTGAGAATACCCTGACAGACAATGGCTACGTTTCCAGAGGTGTCTGTGAGACAGATGAAAATGGATATCTTGCAGATATCAATGAGCGAACACACATTGAGAAACGTGACGGCGGAGCAGCCTACACAGAGGACGATGGAAAAACCTGGACAAGTCTCCCAGGAGAGACTCCGGTATCCATGAATATGTGGGGCTTCACCGGCGGATTTATGAAAGAGCTGGTAAAACGCTTCCCGGTATTCCTTGAAAAGAGCATTCCGGAAAATCCTCTGAAATGCGAATATTTCCTTCCGTTTGTAGTTGACGAGCTCCTCCAGGAAAAAAAGGCAGCAGTCAGGGTCCTTACCACACAGGATAAATGGTACGGAGTGACCTATAAAGAGGACAAACCGGTAGTGGTAGCCGCGATCCAGAATCTGAAGGATCAGGGACTTTATCCGCAGGGACTCTGGGATTAAGTAGTAAACCTGGTTTTCTGCTATTGTGGAAACAAAGGAACAGTGCTAAAATAAACAGGAACAGTTAGATCCAATAGAGGAGGAGAAAAACTATGGCAATTTTAGTAACAGGTGGAGCAGGATACATTGGAAGTCATACCGTTGTAGAGCTGCAGAGCGCAGGATATGATGTTGTAGTAGTTGACAATTTATGCAATTCCAGTGAGAAGGCTCTGGACAGAGTATCCAAGATCACAGGCAAACCGGTGAAATTCTATAAAGCAGATATTCTGGACCGCGAAGCATTAAATGAAGTTTTTGACAAAGAAGAGATCGACTCCTGTATTCATTTTGCAGGACTGAAAGCAGTTGGTGAATCTGTTGCCAAGCCGTGGGAGTATTATGAGAACAATATCGCAGGAACCCTTACTCTTGTAGACGTGATGAGAAAACATAATGTTAAAAATATTATTTTCTCTTCCTCAGCAACCGTATACGGAGATCCGGCAATGATCCCGATCACCGAGGAGTGCCCGAAGGGACAGTGTACCAACCCATATGGCTGGACCAAATCCATGCTGGAGCAGATCCTTACAGACATCCAGAAGGCAGACCCGGAGTGGAACGTAGTTCTTCTTCGTTACTTCAACCCGATCGGTGCTCATAAGAGCGGAACCATCGGTGAGAATCCAAATGGTATCCCGAACAACCTGATGCCATATATCACACAGGTAGCAGTAGGCAAGCTGAAAGAGCTTGGCGTATTCGGAAACGATTACGATACACCGGATGGAACAGGTGTCCGTGACTACATCCACGTAGTAGACCTTGCCAAGGGCCATGTAAAAGCCCTTAAGAAGCTGGAAGACAATTCTGGATTAAGCATCTACAACCTTGGAACCGGAAAAGGCTACAGTGTTCTTGATATCGTTAAGAACTTTGAGGCAGCTACCGGCGTCAAGATCCCATATGTGATCAAACCACGCCGCCCAGGCGACATCGCAACCTGCTATTCCGATGCAACCAAGGCAGAGAAAGAACTCGGCTGGAAAGCAGAGAACGGAATCCGCGAGATGTGTGCAGACTCCTGGAGATGGCAGAGCCAGAACCCTAATGGATATGAGGCTTAAGGAACAGAAAGCTTAATTACATAAAAACATAAAAGCGATATAAAACACGGCAGACAGCCCCGGAGGGATGTCTGCCGTGTTGTTTTTTTGAGGGTAAAAAAGTCGCTTATCATTTCCATAAGCGACAGGTGATTTTCTCTCAAATTGCATAGTTTTTGAATCCTAATCAATGATAGCATTGCACACTGTCACTGTCAAGACACGAAAAATGCACCACTTTCGACCAAAAATGCAGGTTTTTTCGGTTGATTTTTCTTATATACGACAAATTTTCCTTTTTTTCGCTTATTAGTGGTCACAAAAATGGTCAGACTTTTGCTATAATAGTGCGAAAAGGAGACTACGATTATGCCTAGAAAAGGGGAAAATATCAGAAAAAGAAAAGATGGCAGATGGGAAGCACGCTATGAAAAATGTCGTGACCAGAATGGACGTATCCAGTACGGATATCTGTATGGTCGTACATACGAGGCTGTAAAAAAGAAAAAGCTGGCTGTTTTATGTCAGAATAATCTTCAAAACTCTCCGGGAAAGTGTTATGTATTTCGAAACCTCAGTGAAGAATGGATGTTATCCATGCGTTATGCTGTAAAGCTCAGCACCTATGCCTGCTACGAAACACTTCTTGATACACATATCCTTCCGGAATTTGGTGATATGCCGCTGAGATACATCTCTTCTGCTTCTGTATATGCCTTCTCTGAAAAACTGAAACAGCAGGGGCTTTCGCCACGTACCATCAAAAATCTTCTGATTCTGTTCCACAGTATTTTACGCTATGGTGAAAAACAGGGGTATCTGAATCTTTCACAGCTTGAATTTCGGTATCCTAAAATAAATACCAGTCCTTTTCAGCTTATTTCTCATGAACATCTCACAAAGCTGATCACAGTTCTCTCTGCTGAGGACTCAGAATTTCCCATCGGCATCCTGCTATGTATTTATACAGGGATCCGCGTTGGCGAGCTCAGCGGCATCCGTTGGGAAGATATTGATTTTGATAAAAAGCTGCTACATATAAGGCGAACGATCTCACGGATAAAAAATCTTGATTATTCTGGTGAATCTGATGACGAACCCAAAACCGTTTTAATGATAGGTCCTCCTAAATCAGTCTCATCCATCAGGGATATTCCAATCCCTGATTTTTTATTGAAAAAAATGAAGCGGATTGCTGCTGAACCTGATTCATACCTGCTGACGGGTACGAATCGTAAATGTATGGAGCCCAGAAATATACAGCGTAAATTCCAGAAGCTCCTTCAGCAATGTGAAATCCCCAGTATCAACATTCATTCTCTCCGGCATGCTTTTGCCACCCGTTGTACGGAAATGGGATTTGACAGTAAGACACTTTCTGAAATTCTGGGACATTCGTCCGTCAAGATCACCATGGATATTTATGTGCACAGCAGCATAAAACAAAAACAGAAGTGCATGGAAAAGCTGAACTATTAGCAGTCAGAATTATGGTCAAAGCAGGCCGGAAGTCCGCATTTATACGGGTTTCCGGCCTGCTTGTCGCTTATGGAAATGATAAGTGACAAAAATAATAATTTAGATAAGTTATATTATAATGACTTTTCTTTGCAAAAAACGGAGAACCAAAATGAAAGAACCGGAAACCGGCAAAAAAGAAAACACCGGAAAAAGCGGCTACAGCATCACAACCTGGCGACTGCATCTCTGGTGCAGACATCCGGAATGGCTGCGGACCACACAGGAATTTTATAACCGGATCGCTGAATTTTATTACAACCTGCTTCTGGATCATACGGATCTCTGGGAAATGGGAAGCCAGCAGACTTTACGCGAGTTGGAGATCATGAGCATTCCGGGACGAGGCGGACGCATACCATCAGATCCCCTCCCCTGGCAAAAGGTTCCGCTGTATTTTCGAAGAGCAGCAGCCAATGAGGGAATTGCTTCAGCCAAAAGCTATCTCAGCCGTTTTGCCCAGGATGAGAAGATCGGCAGAGCAGAGAAACTAAATGCAGCAGTTACTTATTACAAAGGAATGTATCAGGATTTTTCCGCTAAAGAGATCACGTTGCGTGTCTGGACAGGAGAAACATGGACCTGGATGCATTGCCGGCTGTCAGGCAGAGACTTTCCGGAAAACGCCAGACTCATGTCACCATCCGTAGTTTTTGAATACAAATATGACATGCTGCATGTTCCAGTACGTCAGAACAATGAAAATACAGCAACCGTACGTCAGAGGATGCAGGCAGGATGCAGGATACTCTGTATTCAGTTTACAAACAGTGATGCCTTTGCGGTAGGCGTTGTTCTGGACGGAACCGGTCAGGAGATCGCAGTGAAGTTCTGGAAAGGCGGAAAAGAATATAGCCACTATTGCAGAAAACTTCTGGAAAAGATCCAGAAGTCCCAGGAAGCAACCGGAGGCAGACAGACAGGCAGAGTTGATCAGAAATACTGGATGCATCTGAAACATCTTTCTGAACACTATGGACACCAGGTCACAAGCCAAATCTTACGTTTTGCCGTAGAGCAGGACGTTTCTGTGATCGTACTTACACGTTACAACCAGGAATATTCCAGAAACGTCATGAAAGGCTCAGGAAACTGGGGCCCGCTCCACTTAAGCACTAGGATCCGCCAGTATCTGGACTACAAAGCATGGAAAAACGGAATCATCGTTATCGAAGTCCACGCCACCGGCATCAGCAAAATCTGTGCAAAGTGCGGCGCAGAAATCATTCGGACTGACACCAGAACAGAACTATGCTGCTGCGCCAATGGACATCAGACGAACCGATATCTGAATGCTGTGAGAAATCTCGGGAAAAAGTGCCTGACACAGTTTGGACGCAGAGCATGAAGGGAAGAACAAAGGAAACAGAATATCAGTATGAAAAGCGAGCAGGTGGATTGACCTTATGGCATGTCAGAAAACAGATGTCATAAAGTCAGTGCATCGGCTTTGCCGTGCTGACAAAAAGAAAGCGAAAGCAAAACACGGTGTATATCAGTGATAAACACCGTCGGGTTGAATACCGCCTGTCGTGTGTGTACCTGAAGAAGGTGTGGGCACGGCGAAGAATGTGCCGGCTTTAAGCTGGGGAGTGTATTCGAAGTTATTTTTAATAGAACTGTGAGATATGACACAGGAGATTATGAAAATGAAATACCATCCTGAAATACAGGATGTGTACATAGGTGCAAAAATTAGAGGATATGCCCGATGAGAATCGGAGGAGTAAATAACATGAAGAAGTACAAAATCGCCGTTGCGGGCACTGGTTATGTGGGCTTGTCAATTGCCACATTGCTTTCTCAGCATCATCATGAGACCGCTGTGGATATCATTCCGGAGAAGGTCGAGATGATCAACAACCGGAAGTCTCCGATTCAGGATGATTATATTGAAAAGTATCTTGCAGAGAAGGAACTGAACTTGACTGTAACTCTGGATGCTAAGACCGCATACGCCGATGCTGACTTTGTAGTAATTGTTGCTCCTACAAATGTCTACTCAACAAACCGTATTGACGTAGCATCGTCGAAAAGAACTCGTTTTGCACACTATATGGGGTACTGAAATTGGTTATATTTCACAGCTGTATGAACTGAAAATGCCAATAACTCATACAAAACGCTGAACTTTTGACCCCTGCGACACAAAATTGGCACAACTTTTTGGGAAGTTATGAGGAAATGGCGGAAAACAGGATAAAACAACAAAAATCCATGAGTTTATCATTAACGTCTGAAACTGCTGTTGAGTAGAGCATGGATGGCGATGATAAATACAGATTTTGTGCGGTGAGAGTGAATGATTTATTCATAAGGAACAATGAATGACGAAAATTGGACTGGATGATATATACAGTTTTAACAAAACTCATGCGCCGACAGTGTTCGATTCAACAATCCAACACTTAGAAAAAACGTCATTGCAGGGTATACGGGGTTTGATTATATAAAGCAACACTTCGGCTATAGAGAAATAGAGACGAGTGTACTCAACGGATGTTTTATGGAGTAGAAAACAGGCAAAATATGATTGCTGTGGTATTTGGATACGACAGCATAAGAAAACACTTAGCCGAGTGTGTGATGAACACACGAGGAATTAGAGAGAAATACCATCCATATGGATGTGTAGATAGATATAAAAATAAGGTATGAGCCCTACTAGGGGTAGAGGAGAAAAATACTATGAAGGTTGTTGTTTTAGCAGGCGGCTTTGGAACAAGGATATCTGAGGAGTCTCATTTAAAACCAAAACCAATGATTGAAATTGGGGAAAAGCCGATACTGTGGCATATTATGAAAGAATATTCAGCTTATGGTATTAATGAATTTATTATCTGTGCCGGATACAAACAGCATGTGATTAAAGAATGGTTTGCAGACTATTTTATCCATACATCTGATATTACTTTTGATTTCACAAAAGGCAATGAAATGATTATTCACAATAAGCATGCTGAGCCATGGAAGGTAACGGTTGTTGATACTGGATTAAATACACAAACTGGTGGACGTATCAAGCGAGTTAAAGACTTTGTTGGCGATGATACATTTATGGTTACCTACGGTGATGCGGTTGGTGATATTAACATTGACGAATTACTTGTGTTTCATAGAGCACACGGTAAAATCGGAACAATGTCAATGTATAATTTTGGACAGACAAAAGGTATTGTTGATGTTGGCAACAATGGAATCATTAATGCATTTAGAGAGAAATCCGATTTTGACGGTGATTTGATTAACATCGGATATATGGTTTTTGAACCTGCTCTGTTTGATTATATTGAAGGAGACAGCACGATCTTTGAAAAGGAACCGCTCACGAAGCTGGTTGAAGATGGGCAACTCGCAGGATATGTTCATAAAGGCTTTTGGCAGTGTATGGATACTTTAAGAGAAAAACAAAAGCTTGAAAAATTGTGGGAAGACGGTAACGCCCCGTGGAAGCTTTGGAAAGACTGAGGAAAATAAACATGAATTTTGATTTGGACTTTTATAAAGGAAAGAAAGTATTTGTAACAGGACATACCGGTTTTAAAGGATCTTGGCTGTGTAAGATGCTGGCTAACGCTGGAGCTATTGTTACTGGCTATTCCCTCAATCCTCCGACTAGTCCTTCTTTGTTTGAGATTGCCGGAATTGAGCAGGACGTGCATTCTGTAATTGGAGATATCCGTGATTTTAAAACATTGAAGGCCGCATTTGATGAAGCACAGCCGGAAATCGTACTGCATCTGGCAGCACAGCCCATCGTTCGTGACAGCTATAAGAACCCTGCTTATACATACGAAACGAATGTGATGGGTACAGTGAACATTCTGGAATGTGTGCGTAACAGCAGTTGCGTGAAATCTTTCCTGAATGTGACGACTGATAAGGTCTATCTAAACAAGGAATGGGCTTGGGGCTATCGGGAGAATGAAGAACTGGACGGTTATGATCCGTACTCCAACTCTAAGTCCTGTTCTGAGCTGGTTACACACTCCTATAAAAACAGCTTCTTTAACGATGATCATGTTGCAATTTCTACGGCTCGTGCAGGTAATGTGATTGGTGGCGGCGATTTTGCGAATGACCGCATTATTCCAGACTGTATCCGTGCTGCAATCAAGCATGAGGATATTGTGGTAAGAAATCCGTTCTCGACCCGTCCGTATCAGCACGTTCTGGAGCCGCTGTATGCGTATCTGATGATTGCAGCAATGCAGTATCAGGACATTAAATATGCAGGCTATTATAATGTAGGCCCCGATGATGTGGATTGCTTCCAGACGGGGGCCTTAGTCGATTTGTTTGTGAGCAAGTGGGGCGATGGTATGAAATGGGTCAACCGGTATGACGGTGGTCCCCACGAAGCGAATTTCTTGAAGCTGGATTGCTCCAAGTTGAAGACCACCTTTGGCTGGAAGCCCCATTGGAACCTTGATACGGCAATTGAGATGGTCGTGGAATGGAGCAAGTGTTGGGTAGAAGGTGGAGATATTCGTGCCTGCATGGATAACGAAATTAAATTATTTATGGAAAGTTAAAAGGTAAAATTTGCATGAGTCTTACAGCGGTTATAAATGAATTACTTTTGAAAATAAAAGAAGAAAAATTGATCCCGCTGAAGGACTGGGGGATCAATTGTTTTTAGCTGTGGCATCACTGACTCCTATTGTAAACGTTGACATTCTTATTGTTAAAGAGTGAAAGGTTTTGCTTTCATGGAGAGATGATGAACAATGCGGAGCTGGATGGCATTTGCCAGGAGGATGTGTCCGATTAAAAGAAACCTTAGAACAAAGACTTCATGTCTGTGCTAAAAGTGAACTTGGTACAGATGTTCTCTGTGATATGAAACCCGTATTAATTACGGAGAATATTGAGCCAAAAAGAGATAGGGGGCGAACCCATTTTATTTCGTTCCTTTATCAGTGTGTGCTTGTAGATAAAGTTCAACTTCGACTGCTTGACAACCAAGAAATAAAAGGTCATCTTGGCTGGTTTAATCATATACCGGAACATTTCCTTCCGGTTCAAGATTTTTATCGAGAGACGATAACTAAGATTTTAGAACAGGGGGATTAGTAATGCCTTTTGAATTTAAGAAAACCGAAATTGAGGGTTTAATGCTTATAAAGCCACATATGTATCCAGACGAGCGCGGTTTGTATAAAAAATATTATGAAAAAAATATTTTTGCAGAGAATGGTATAACATGTGAATTTACAGAAAGCAGTGATTTATATTCTAAAAAGGGAGCTTTAAGAGGGCTTCATTATCAAACAGTGGATTCGCAAGCAAAACTTATACACGTCATATCTGGTGTTTTATTTGATGTAGCTCTTGATTTAAGAGAGAATTCTCCGACCTTTGGTCAATACCATACTGAGCTTTTAAAGGCTGAAGATCAATTTGTAACATATATCCCGGAGGGATTTGCTCACGGATTTATTTCGCTTACTAATGATACGATTTTCTCTTATCAGTGTTCGGGAAGGTATGTTCCGTCAGCGTGTGGAGGTATTCGTTGGAATGATCCGGAATTAAATATCCCATGGCCGCTTAAAGAATATGGGGTAGAACATATTATTGCAACCGAGAAAGACAAAAATTGGCCAACATTAGCTGAATATATTGAATTAAGAAAGTAACGGAGGAGCGGAGTGATGAAAAAAGCAATTGTAACAGGAGCAACAGGATTTATTGGAAAATTTCTCGTAAGAGAACTTGTGAAACAGAATGTGGAAGTCATTGCAGTTGTGCGACGGGGAACAAAAAATCTTAATACGATCAATGCTTTGCCGGTAAAGATAGTGGAGTGCAACATTGCAGATTATCATATGCTGCCTGATATGATTGCTGATCGAGATATTGACGTTGTCTTTCATATTGCCTGGCAGGGAGTATCTGATCTGGATGCTCGAAACGAAGCGATTCAGATGCAGAACTTACAGTCAACACTTGATTTGATTGATGCTATGCATATTATGAGAATTGGCTGCTTTATTGGTTGCGGAAGTATGCATGAAGCAGAGTCGCTGGTTGAGATGAATGAAGATAAAGTGATTTCGAACCTTGGGTATATGTATAAGGCAACAAAAACAGCGGCTCACTGGATTGGAAAGGCAAAATGTGGAACTTATGGAATTCGCTTTTTCTGGCCTTTGATTAATACATATGGCGAAGAGGAAAGATCCGCTCGGCTTGTTAACACAATAATTCGTAAAGTTCTTCATGGAGAGTCGCCTGATTTATCAGCAGGAAATCAGTATTATGATTTTGTTCATGTTTCGGATGTCGCCAGAGCTCTTATTCTAATTGCAGAAAAAGGCGTGGATGGAACTAATTATACGATTGGCTCCGGTGATGCAAAACCGTTAAAGGAATTTTTAAAGATTGTTGGACAAGTTGCTAATGATTTACACGATGGTGAGCCAGTTGAGTTAGGGTTTGGAAAAATAACATCAAATGTCATTTCTTTACCGATAACAACATTTGATGTTACTAAACTTTATAAAGATACTGGATTTAAACCCTTGATTCCTTTTAGGAAGGGGATTGAGCGAACAGCTCGATGGATTAAAGAAGATGAAGGAATGTAAAGGATATACGGTGGGAAGATGGATATTTTGTACTCAAGTAGTGACAGCTATGCCTTTTTGACAGGTATTTCAATATTGTCATTGTTAGAAAATAATAGAGAGTGTGATGCTATCCATATTTATATTATGGATAATCATATTTCAGATATAAATAAAAATAAATTGATTGAAGTTGTTAAGGAGTATCGGCGTGACATCTCTTTTGTTCCGATGCCTGACATGAAAGAACTTACCGGACAAGAAATAGACACAAGAAGATGGAATATCAGTACTTTTGGCCGGTTATATATGGCAAGTGCATTGCCTGAAACAGTACATAAAGTTCTGAATATTGACTGTGATACTATTATTGTAGATACTATTGAACCATTGTGGAATACGGATATGACGGGAAAAGTATTTGGTGGAATGCTGGAATGTATTAATGACCGTTACAGACGTAATGTGGGGAAAAATGATGGCGACTATTATTTGAATGGTGGTATTGTGTTTTTGAATCTCGACGAAGTACGTGTTGGGAATTACGAAAGAAAATTCACGGATTACATTACAAAATACGGTAGCAGTCTAGCATACTTAGATCAGGATGTTTTGAATGGTGTTGTGGAACAAGAGAAGAAAGTAAAACTTCCTATGCGTTATAACACGCTTTCGATTTATTTTTATGCTACATATGAGCAGGTGCTAAAAATCAGGAGATCGAAAAGCCAAGATTTTTACAGTAAAGAAGAATTTTCAGAAGCCATATCAAACCCCGGCTTAGTACACTTTACAACATGTTTTTTGGATGGTCTAAGGCCTTGGATAAAAGGAAATCAACATCCATATTTAAAAACTTTCTTAAAGTATAAAGAAATGTCACCGTGGAGAGATATTCCACTTCAGGAGGATAAGAGAAGTGGTTTGGTTAAGTTTAGAACTACGATGATTCGTAAAGCACCACGATTTGTACTTTGTGAAGTGGCATCTGTGCTGCATGGTGTCATAATTCCTGAGAAGAACTATAAACGAATGCAAGAAAGAGTAAAAGAGTGAGAAGATGCCAGAGTTTAGTATTATTGTCCCAATATATAAGGTTGAAAAGTATTTAGAGATATGTATTGACAGCATTATTGGACAGTCTTTTTGTAATTTTGAATTAATACTGGTTGATGATGGTTCACCAGATACCTGTGGAGAAATCTGTGATAGGTATAGCTCGTCAGACACACGTGTAAAAGTAGTTCATAAAGAAAATGGTGGGTTATCAAGTGCAAGAAATGCAGGATTGGATATTGCCACCGGTAAGTATGTCATCTTTATTGATAGTGATGATTTTTGGGATGATGCTAGTGCTCTTGAGCACATTCACATTAACCTTACAGAAACGGATGCTGACGTACTTGTATTCACTGCAAAGAGATACTATGAGAGTGAAGATAAATATACTTATATCATCACCTCAGACGTGGACAGGACGAAGATTATAGATAAAGATGTTAATGCATCAATCCGTTATATGATTGAAAATAATATTTATCGAGCAGCAGCATGGAATAAAGTGGTTAAAAAATCTATTATTGACAGCTATTCGATGAGATTTAAAGACGGATATCTTAGTGAGGACATGGATTGGTGTGGAGATCTCCTTCTTTATGCGCAACGGTTTGATTTTTATGATAATCCATTCTATGCGTATAGACAACAACGGAATGGTTCAATTACTGCTGGAAAAGCTGAAAAGTTAATCTCCGATAAGCTTTATATGTGTGAGAAAGGTTATAGACAGGCACTAAAGCTGGAGGACAAGGAAAAGACTGAATTGCTTGCTTCTTATTATGCATATGAGTATTCTGTTCTTCTAGGGGTATCTTCAGGAGTAAAGAATAGGGAACTCTTGAGTAAAGTTAAGAATCTGCAAATTTTATTGAATTATGACATTAGTAGAAAAGTCAAGAAAGTTAAAAAATTAAAAAAATATATTGGATATTCGTTAACAAGAAGAGCATTATGCTTTTTTGTCAAGATAAAGAAATAGGTGTGGAAGCTATGGAAAGAAAAAGAATTGAATATATTGATTGGCTGAGAATAATTAGTGCTATTGCAGTCATTGGAATTCATATAACGATGACACAGCCAAATAATTATTCAGTGCAGGAGATTGGAAAGAGCAATTATACCATACTTACATGTGTATATACGCTGATTCAGTGGGCAGTACCGGTTTTTCTGATGATCAGCGGTAATTTGCTTTTGCATTCAAATAAGCTGGCATTTACAAAGGTAAAGAAAATGAGCCTTCGAATGGGAGCGGTATTACTTTTATTTGGCAGTGCCTTTGCTCTTTTGGAACAAGTATTTGAAAGAAAAACATTAGAAATAGGAATGCTACCAAATTCAGTGCTGATGACTCTTCAACAGAAAAGTTGGTCGCATCTTTGGTATTTATATATTCTAATTGGTATCTACTTGATTCTTATTCCTTTGAAGAGATTTATCGATAATTCAAGTAATAGAGAAATTTGCATATTTACGGCGATATTAATTTTTGGAAACTTTGTTATCCCAACAATTAATATTGCCTTTGGTACGAAGATAGAAAATTATATGCTGTTTACGCAGTATGTAACATATGTTTTGCTCGGTTACATTATTGGTGGACTCCATGCTGAGGATAATGGCAGAGAGAAAAAAGCAATAGATAACATCACTAACCGGGGAGGGGTACAGCTCGGATTGTGGCTGTTTGCCTCTGTAATAAAAATTATTATACAGTACGCTGCTGTTATGAGATGCGGAGAGGGCTCTGCATTGATTCTGGGAGATAGAATATTTACTATGATCCAGGCACTGTCAGTATTCTGTTTGTTCAAAAAATACATGGACAGTATACATGTGGGAAGACTAGCAAAATCAATCAGTAGGTGTAGTTTTGGCATTTATTTGATTCATCCGTTCTTTATCAATCTTCTATATAAGATGGTGGACATTACCCCTACTAATTTTCCTCTGTTAGGAATAGGATTTGCTATTCCGCTGTTATGGTTTATTGTGTTTCTGCTCTCTTGGGGAGCAACATTTATAATGTTAAAGATTCCGGGCTTGAAAGATCTTTTATAAGAGAATTAGTAAATTTAAAGGAGTATAGATTGTGATAACGAAAACAATACACTATTGCTGGTTTGGCAGAGGTGAACTGCCGGAGAAGGCAAAACAATGCATTGAATCTTGGAAAAAATTTTGCCCAGATTATGAAATCAAAGAGTGGAATGAAGATAATTTTGACATGAATAGTTGCGCATATGTAAAAGAGGCATATGAAGCAAAAAAATGGGCATTTGTAAGTGATTATGCACGTTTTGAAATCTTGTATAAATACGGAGGATTGTATTTCGATACAGATGTTGAATTAGTAAAATCTTTTGATGATATTGTTTCTAAAGGAACATTTATGGGGCTACAACCTGGGAAGAAAACTGTACATGGTATGGAGTATGAGGTGAATCCAGGACTGGGATTGGGTTCGGAACCGGGGGTTGAAGTTTTCAAAGAGATAATCGAGTTTTACCATCAATTACATTTCGTCACTGGAAATGGCGGTCAGAATATTAAAACAATTGTTGATTATACTACCGAAATTTTGAAAAAACATGGTATGGTTAATGCAAATATCATACAGCAAGTAGCTGGGATAACAGTTTATCCGGCAGATTTCTTTTGCCCGTTAGATTTTAATACCGGAGTCCTCACAACAACCGAAAATACACATTCCATACATCATTTTGTTGCGAGCTGGTTTACGCCTTTGGATTGGGCTATATTAAAAATTGAAAGAAAGTTTGGAAATGGAGGAAAAGGCAGATATCTTTTGGGGCAAATCTTAATGCTTCCTTTACGAATTGTACGTAAAGTAAGAAATGTTGGATTTGTTTCGGCTTTAAAAATTGGATTTGGTAAAATGACAATGAAGTGAGACGGGATATCAATATTATTATGAAAATCAGTATTATAGTACCAGTATACAATGCAGAAAAAACAATTGAATATTGTATAGATAGTATTATAACCCAGAAGACAAAATTCGAGATAGAGTTAATTTTGGTTGAGGACTATTCAACTGACAGATCGTATGAAATATGCTTAGCGTTGAAGAAAAAATATACTGAAATCAAACTCTATCGAACTAATGGTAAGGGTGTATCAGCGGCCAGAAATACTGGTTTATCACACAGTACTGGGGATGTTGTAGGATTCTGTGATTCTGATGATATTTATGAGAAAGATGTTTTTGAAAAGGTAAGGTTGTTTTTTGAGAATAAAGATATAGATATTGTAATCGGTGGATTTTATTACTCAAAAAAGGATAGTTTAAATACTGTTGTTCAAGAAACTCACTCTCATAATAGACAAAGAAATGTTGAAGGTCATTTACTATATAACATGATTCTTAATGATGGGCGTATTCTGGGTAGCGTTTGTAACAAGTTCTATCGAGCTGAAAGTATAAGGGATTTTTCTTTTTTAACGGAACTAGAATATTGCGAAGACTTGGTTTTTAATGCAGAGTTGGTAGAAAAGAATAACTTGAAAGCTGTTATTGTAGGATATCCTATTTATCATTACATAATAAATGAAGAGAGTGCAACAAATAATAAAGATAGATTGTTTACAAATGATTCGAGATTAAAATATATAGTTGCTCTCGAAAGGCTGCTAGGTGAGGCATCTGATAGGAAGTATAAAGCTTTTACTGAATATAAAATTGTCACTTTAGCTTTAGATTTTCTGTTCCATGACTACGTTGATGGAGAACGTAAATCCAACTTGAAAGAAGCAGTTGATAAATATAAGTGGGGATTTTTGAATACTATCATTGTAAATCTTCCGTTTGGAGGTTTAAAGTGGCTTGTTAAAGGCTTTATAGTTTCAATAAGGGGGTTGAGAGGAAATTGAAGATTAAGATTAGAGATATATATAATTTTATAGGAGTTTTTCTTCTTTGTGCACTCTATTTCTTTGAAACGCCAATTTCTCTTTTGGGGACACAATTATTAATAGTGTTGCAAATTGGTATTACTTTATGCTTTATAATGGCTGCATCAGTGCACGGAAGAATAAGTTATTCGAAAAAAGTCTATCCATACACACTGATGTGGATAATGATGATTCCGTTTTTTTTGTATGGACTTTTACATAGTGAAAAAATGGTTGTTTTTCGTATACTTTTTGGAATCATTGTTTGTCTATTTCTTGCAACACAAGACGACTGGATAAATAATTTAAAAAAGATGTTGCTGCTTTTTTCAGGAAGCGCCGTTTTTTTTACCTTTTTCTTTTGGCTGATTCCGAGTTTATACAGCTATGTTGTTGATTTTTATGGATATTATCCTCCTGGGACTGGACAGTTAAAATACGGATATAGAGCAGGAATAACAGCTCATTATTCACAAAACGGTATATTTATTGCTGTTTTTATCATGACGCTTGTAACTCTGATTCTTGCTGAATCAGCAAGAAAAAAAAGTAGATATACAAATAGGTTAAGACTAATAATTGCTGGGATAGCTTTTCTGGCCTTTCTGCTAAATGGTAAACGAGGTACTCTGGTTTGGTGTATTGTCGCAATTATCTTGACATGGTTTGTTTCGACAGAGCAAAAATCAAAATTTGTTACTAGATTGATTATTATAGCCTGTGTCAGCGTCGTCCTTCTTCAATTTGCGGTTGAGAATATACCTTCTTTGAATTTTATTGTAGAGAGATTTTCAGAGTTGGGCTCTGATAATAGTTCAACCGATAGATTTGCAATGTGGGGACTTGCAATATTGAATTTCACCAAATCTCCTCTGCTAGGTATTGGATTTTTGAATTTTCGAGAACAATATAGCACAAATTTGGCGGCACAGTTTATTCGTGATCTAACAGATATTTCATCGTATCGGCGTCTGGATGCACATAATGTATATATTCAGGTTTTGTGCGAAATGGGTATTATTGGATTTGTATTATATACTGGTGCCATTATTCTTTTACTTAAGTATACGATTAAAGCACTTAAATATTTCTCAAAGACACAAGAGTATCAGTATAAGTATGCTGCAATGCTGTCATTCTGTTTTCAGATTTTTTATTTGTTATACAGTTTGTCTGGAAACTGTCTTTATGATATGACATTTTATTTATATATCATTGCAATGGCTATAACTGGCGCACTTAATTTTAGGATAGATAAGCAGAGGTTAGAATGAAAAAGATAGGAATATTAACATTTCATAATGCATATAATTTCGGAGCGGTTTTACAGGCTTATGCGCTTAAAGAGTATTTGCAGAAAAATTCCAATTGCACTGTTGAAATTGTAAATTATAAGAACGAACAAATCGAAAAAGAAAAATCAAGATGGAAGAGTCTGTTCAACAACAATGTCATAAAAGAACTTGCACGCAATCTTTTGACGACACCATATTATTTGAAATTAGATAAAGTGTTTTCTAAATTTGTCAATAAATACTTGACAGCAGATAATGAAATTAAAAAGGAAGATCTGTCATCTCTCAAGTATGACCTATATCTTGTTGGTTCAGATCAGGTTTGGAATATAACTCTTACGGGAAATGACAAAACTTTTTTTTGTGATTTTGCAATGCCAGAATCCATTTGCTGCTCATATGCTGCAAGTATAGGCAGTTCTGCATTTTCAAATGAAGAATTACAAAATTACAAACAATTGATTGATAGATTTGCCCTTATTTCTTTTCGGGAAAAAGAACTGGTTTCGATTTTTGAAAAAATTGCTTCAGAGAAAAAAATATGTTCTGTTGTTGATCCTGTTTTTCTTTTAAAGCAAGACGAATGGAATACAATGGCTAGTTCTATTGTCAGGAAACCATATGTTCTATTCTTCTGCGTAGGATATAATGATGAATTAGATCAAACATTAGAATTTGCAAAGAACCTTGCTAATGAGAAAAACATGGAGCTGCTTTATTTGTCTAATCAAGACATATGGTATAAGCACCGAGAATTACACCATTGTGGAGCTGCATCACCATGTGAATTTCTTGGGTATATTAGAAATGCAAGTTATGTGGTTACAAATTCATTTCATGCAACTGCGTTTTCGATAATTTTCCATCGTGAATTCTACTCTGAAATCGGTCTTAAGAGAAATGGAAGAATAAAAAATATCCTTAATTTGACTGGCTTGCAGGATCACGCGATTAATCGTGGTATTAATAAGGAGAACACATTTAAAGGAAAAATAGATTGGTCAAAGGTTGATGTTCGTCTGAATTTAGAAAAAGAAAAATCATACAAATTTTTGCGGTCTGTAGTAGACTTGATAGAAAAGTAATGGGGGTAAAATAGTGAGTAGAAGTAAGGAACTTGTAAAAAATACGGCAATTCTTACAATAGGCAAAATGTGTACCCAGTTTGTAAGTTTTTTACTTTTGCCCTTATATACAGCTTTATTATCTACAGAAGAATACGGAATTGTTGATCTTTTTACAACATATATAGCATTGATTTTGCCTTTGGTCTGTTGGCAGTTAGATCAAGGAATTTTTCGTTTTATGATAGACTGCAGAGAAGATGAGACAAAGACTAAGGCATTATTCTCAAGTATTACATCAGTAAATGTTGTTCAAGCACTTGCAGTGGTATTGATTTATTTATGCTTACAACCGTTCAGCTCATCAGAATATAAGATTTATTTGTTGATTGGTGTAGTTTTAAACATCTTTTCAGGTTTATTAATGCAATTTGCCCGCGGATTGGGGGATATGCTGGCATATTCCGTGAGTAGCTTTTTAACCGCTGCAAGTACAGTGGTTCTTAATGTTGTTTTTGTCGCGGTTCTAAAATTAGGAGCACATGGCATGTTTATAGCTACTATGTGCGGAAGTGCAATTAATTGTATATACTTGTTCTTTAAGTTAAAAGCATGGAAATATTACAAGCCCAAGCTAGTGGATTTATCGCTTATTAAGGAAGTTTGTGGTTATTCATTGCCACTTGTGCCTAATCAAATCTCTGGCTGGATTTTAAGTGCTTCTGACAGAACAATCATTGCAAAATTTTTAAGTGTTGCGGAGAATGGAGTATATTCTGTCGCAAATAAATTTTCAAATTTAGTGGGCACTTTTTACGGTTTTTTTAATTTGGCCTGGGTGGAGACTGTTTCAGTACACTATAATGACAGTGATAGAGACGAGTTTATCGGTGACATGATGGAGACAGTTTCTAACTTGTTTGTTTCGATATGTGTTGGAATTATTGCAATTATGCCTTTTGTATTTCCGGTCATGGTAAATCAACAGTATGGAAATGCTTATTATCAGATTCCGATTTTGCTGATTGCAGTTATCTTCCAAATTCTTGTAGGTTTGTATAGCGCTATATACATTGCATTAAAGAAGTCAAGCACTATTGCTAGAACAACAATTGCAGGAGCAATAATAAATGTTCTAGTCAACTTGGCACTAATTAGGTTTATAGGTTTGTACGCAGCATCTATTTCAACATTAGTATCTTATGCTAGTACGGCTTTATATAGAAGAATTGATATCAGAAAGTATATTAAAATTAAAGTAAATGTCAAAAATATATTACTCAATAGTGTTGCTGTTGTATTTGTTACATTGTCTTACTATTTTAATATTACTATTCTTAATGTAGCCGCCCTGGTGATTGCTTGTATATATGCAGTTGGAATAAATTGGAAGCTAATCAAAATGTTCTTTGCTGAAATTAGAAAATATAAGAAAGAGGGGAATTAGTTATGGAAGAGAATAATATGCAATCCCCTAAAAAGGTAATTTGCTGTAAATTAAAAGACACTGAGAAATTGATGGCAAGTCAGTCAGGTGGCGCCTTTACTGCAATTGCAACTGCGTTTTTAAAGTGCGGTGGAATTGTTTATGGCTGCGAAATGGATAACTCAAATCAGGCAGTCTATAAAAGAATAGATCATATAGAAAAGCTTGAAGAAATAAAAGGTTCAAAATACGTTCAGGCTAAATTGGGAAATACTTACGCAGGTATTGAAGCTGATTTGAAATTGGGAAGGATAGTGTTATTTTCTGGAACTCCGTGCTATGTAATGGCTGTAAAACAATACTTTTCGAGAAGCAAATTTTATTATAATCTCTATACAGTAGATTTAATCTGCCATGGCGTGCCTAGTCCTAGGGTATATAATAGCTATTTACACTATTTGGAAAGAAAAATGAAAAGTAAGATTAAAGAATTCATCTTTCGAGATAAAATCGGGGGGTGGCACAAGCACGTGGAAAAAATAATATATGAAAATGGCAAGATAGAATATAGAGATGGATACACGCAATTATTCTATACTAATTTACCATTAAGAAGATCGTGCGGTGAATGTCCTTTTTCAACGATAAAAAGATGCGGTGATTTTACTGTAGGTGATTTTTGGGGCGTTCAGGATGTTTTGCCTGAATTTGATGACAATAAAGGAGTTTCTCTTTTATTCTTTAATAATGATCGTGCACTTGAACGATTTGATTCATTTAAGGAAATGCTAAAATATCAAGAAATCTCTGTTACCGACGCGGTGCGGCAACCAAATTTAAAGGGACATTCTGTTATTCCTAAGAATGTTAATGCGTTTTGGAGAGACTTTCAGAAAAAGGGAATAGGATATTGTATTTCTTTTTACTCACCAGCAGGTATTCCATTTCGAATCAAGAGAAAAATTAAATATATTTATTCAAAAGTTACTAGAAAATAAAATATGGGTATGTTGATTATTGACAAAGCTGCAGAGGGGAAGATAATCTTGAGAGCAGAGCAGAGCAGAGCAGAGCAGAGCAGAGCAGAGCAGAGCAGATAATATTGACATTCTGAAAGCGATATGTGCTTTCTTGATTGTTTGTATTCATGCTCCGTTTCCGGGAAAGTTCGGTGCATATTTTACGACACTGACTAGAGTAGCGGTTCCCATTTTCTTTATGATTACGGGATACTTTTATGGTAAGCGCAAAATAATTCGACGGATTGTGTTGCCCTAAAAATCATTCCATAATAATCATTAGAAAATGCAAGCATTTCACTTTATCTTCTCTTGCCAGAAATGATAGATGCGAGCATTTTACTCTATCCGATTTATGGAGGTGTGCTCATGAGAAGCAAAAGAATACCTGCCGAAGAACAATACCGTCTCATCATGGAATGCCGTCAAAGTGGATTGACCGATCATCAATGGTGTGTGGAACACGACATCAAACCGGGGACTTTTTACAACTGGGTAAAAAGGCTGCGTCAGAAAGGTTGTGTGGATTTGCCAGCGTCAACCGGACGCAGCTATCGTGCACCGGAAAGCCAGGAAGTTGTCAGAATGGATTTTCATGATACTGACCCGCTCCCATATGAACAGCCATTCAATGTGATTCCGGTAGCTACGGAAAGAAATAACCTTTCCGTAGCAGAGCCAATGAAGCTGTCTGTAGGAAGCTTCCATCTAACAATACCAAATGGAACAGATCCTCAGCTTCTGGCTCAAACGCTCCGCATTGTGAAGGAGTTGGAATGTTAGGGGATATCACAGCCGCCGATGAAATCTATATCGTAACAGGCAGAACGGATATGCGGAAATCCATTGACGGGCTGTGTGCTATTGTAGAGGATCAACTCCATATGGATCCAAGGCGAAGTGCCCTGTATCTTTTCTGTGGAAAACGTTGTGACAGGATCAAAGCTTTGCTCTGGGAGTCTGACGGATTTGTGCTGCTGTATAAACGCATGGAAGTCCAGGGCAGGTTCCGCTGGCCCAGAAATCAGCTGGAAGTAAAGCAACTGACCTGGCAGCAATTCGACTGGCTCATGTCCGGGCTTGAAATCGAACAGCCAAAGGCATTCAAACCTACGGAATGATCGCGTAAAACATCTATGCCAACCAACAGAAAGGGAGGGGGTTCTCACCCTATATCATGTCTGAAATCCCTTGTAAATACTGGGTTTTCTGCTTCTTTTTCATTGCTTTTTATGGTATAATAAGAGCAGTGAAAAAGGAGCAGAAAACATATGGCCGGTAATTCAAAAGATTCAAAAATCCTCGCGTACAAGGACCTGATCAACCAACTGAATAAGACGATTTCCACACAGACAGAACTGATCCAGTCTTTACAAAAAACATTGGAAGCAGACCGTCTGGAAAAAGAAAACCTTCGTCAGCAGATTGAATATCTCACGAAGAAGCTTTTTGGTACTTCCAGTGAAAAACGGAAAGATATCGATGGTCAGCTGAATCTTTTTGATGAAGCCGAGCAGGAAGCAGATCCGACATGGAAACAGGAACTTCCTGATGACATCACTGTTCCGGAACATAAGCGAAAAGCACGACGGACACATGCAGATCTCTTTAAAAATGTTCCTTCCTGCGACGAGATCATTTCTCTTCCGGAGGAGGAGCGGAACTGTCCAACCTGCGGAACACAGATGGAATGTATTGGGAAAGAATTCGTCCGCCATGAATTCCGGTTTACCCCTGCCAAAGGGAAAGTAGTAAATATCTATCGTGAAACCTATAAATGCCCGGAATGTGCCATATCAGAGGAACACCCGGATGATCAGACATTTGTCAAAGCGCCTGTCCAGGAACCATTGATCCCAGAAAGTTATGCATCGGAATCCGTTGTAGGATGGGCAATGCACCAGAAGTACCAGAATGGCCTGCCATTAAACCGGCAGGAATCGGAATGGAAGCAGCTGGGTGTCCCATTAAGCCGGGCTACGCTTGCTAACTGGATCATTTACTGTGCCGAGAATTACCTCTGTCATGTTTATGATTATTTTCACCGTCAGTTACGGATGCGTAAATATCTGATGGCAGATGAAACCCGGGTTCAGGTACTGAATGAGCCGGAGCGCAATCCTGAAACAGGTTCCTGGATGTGGCTCTTCCGCAGTGGAGAAGATGGGCTTCCGCCGATCCTGCTCTATCATTACACAGAGACAAGGGCAAAGTTCCATGCAGCATCTTTCTTGCAGGGGTTCAGCGGATATCTGGAGACTGATGGATACCAGGGTTATAACAATCTGCCGGATATCAAACGCTGCTCTTGCTGGGCACATGTGAGACGTTACTTCACAGATGCCATACCGAAAGGGAAAGAGTATGATTACAGCCTTCCGGCAGTGCAGGGAGTACAGTTCTGCTCCAAGCTGTTTGATTGTGAGCGGTACTCAAAAGCAAAAAATCATACTGCGGAGCAGAGAAAACAGTTCCGTCTTGAAAAGGAGAAGCCGATACTGGAGGCATTCTGGAATTGGCTGGATCAACAGCGTCCAAATAAGGGAACCCGTTTGGCGAAAGCGGTGAACTATGCCCAAAATCGGAAAGACACCCTGATGACCTATCTGGAAGACGGTCATTGCAGTTTATCCAATAATCTTAGCGAGAATGCAATCAGACCATTCACTGTTGGCCGGAAAAACTGGCTGTTCAGTGCCAGTCCGAAGGGAGCTGCCTCTAGCGCTATTGTGTATACAATGGTTGAGATGGCAAAAGCGAATGACCTGAATACCTACAAATATCTGACATACCTCTTATCACAGCGGCCAGACGCTAAAATGTCAGATGAACAGCTGGAACAGCTTGCCCCATGGAGCGAGACTGCGAAAGCGAACTGTCAAAACTAAACATAGAGTAAAACGCTTGCATCTATCATTTTGGTGCAAGCGTGATTCATGGGCAGCGTAGCAATATTTTGCGCTTACCTTTTATGGGGATACTGTTGCACGGCATAAGGAAAATCGACAGATCAGGAAAATATTCTACTTGGTTGTAAGGGCAAATTCAATTTTCTTTATTTGGAATATTGCGCTCGGTATCCTCAAAAGAGATAGCATAGTAACCTATGTCCGGAAAATTTTTACTGGAAAGAGCATTCTGAAGTTCTTGGTATTGAATGAATCACCGTTGGCAGGGCACCTTTGGTATTTAGGAGCAATTCTTTATGTGCTAGTGATTGTTCTGCTGGTGGACAGATTTAACTGCAAAAAGGTTTTATACTATTTAACTCCGGTTCTGCTCATTGCAGATTTGGTGTTTGGAAAGTATTCGCTGCTCATTTTCCATCGGGAGTTTCCGTACATATTAGTTAGAAATTTCCTTTGTGTAGGAATACCATATTTTTGTATTGGAAATCTCATCAGAGAAAAACGGTGCTCTGAAAAATGGAATAGAAAAATACTTCAGGTGCTGATTGTAGTTTTTACGATAACCAGTCTTGCAGAAAGATTTGTTTTGGTGAGTGCAGGATTGAATGCAACAAGAGATCATTATCTCAGTACGACTTTCTTGGCAATCTGTCTTTTTGTATATACTCTCAAGAGCAATTGGCATAATAAAGGATTGGCTGTAATTGGAAGGAAATGTTCCACATGGCTTTATATTATTCATCCGATTTTCATTACGGCCTTTTCAGTCGCAACAGGTAAGCTCGGCATAAAATCGATTTACAGATGCGTTGCACCGATTGTGACTTATTGTGCAACATTAACGTTCTTAATCGTTATGTGTAGACTTAAATCGCTTTTAGTAAAAAATAATCAAAGGAAATAGTTAAAATGTCAAAATACTTTGGAACCGATGGCTTCCGTGGTGAAGCCGGAATTACATTAACAGCAGGCCATGCTTATAAAGTGGGTCGCTTCCTCGGCTGGTATTATAATGCACTGCGTGAGCGCAATGGTGACAACAATCCTGCTCATATCGTCATCGGCAAGGACACCCGTCGCAGCTCCTATATGTTCGAGTACAGTCTGGTTGCAGGTCTGATGGCCTCTGGAGCAGATGCTTGTCTGCTACACGTCACCACCACTCCTTCCGTGGCGTACATCGCTCGCGTGGATGACTTTGACTGTGGTATTATGATTTCCGCGAGCCACAACCCCTACTACGATAATGGCATCAAGTTGATCGACTGCTACGGTGAGAAGATGCCTGAGGAGACTCTGCTGCTGGTGGAAGACTACATCGACGGCAAGCTCCATGTTTTTGATAAGGACTGGCCGGAGTTGCCCTTTGCCCACCGTGAGCATATTGGCTGTACTGTGGATTACATCTCCGGTCGTAACCGCTACATGGGCTACCTGATCTCTCTGGGTATATACTCCTTCAAGGGTGTCAAGGTCGGTCTGGACTGTGCCAATGGCTCCAGCTGGAATATCGCAAAGTCCGTGTTCGATGCTCTTGGCGCGGACACTTATGTTATTAACAACAAACCGAATGGCTTGAACATCAATAACAATGCTGGCTCCACTCACATCGAGGGTCTCCAGAAGTTTGTTGTGGAAAATCATCTGGATGTTGGTTTTGCTTACGATGGTGATGCCGACCGCTGCCTGTGTGTGGACGAAAAGGGCAATGTTATCACTGGCGACCATATCCTTTACATTTATGGTTGCTACATGAAGGAACGTGGTAAGCTGTTAAATAATACTGTTGTCACCACAGTTATGTCCAACTTTGGTCTCTACAAGGCTTTCGATGAGCAAGGTATCGGTTACGCTAAGACCGCTGTCGGCGATAAGTATGTTTATGAGTATATGGCCAAGAACGGCTGCCGTGTCGGTGGTGAGCAAAGCGGCCATATCATCTTCTCCAAGTATGCGAGCACTGGTGATGGCATTCTGACCAGCCTGAAAATGAAGGAAGTCATGCTGGCTAAGAAGAAGCCGATGAGTGAGCTGGCAGCACCGCTGAAAATTTATCCGCAGGTGTTGGAAAATGTCCGTGTGACCGATAAGAAGGCTGCACAGAATGATCCTGTTGTTCAGGAAGCTGTGTCTAAGGTTGATGAAGCACTGGGCGATACTGGTCGTATTCTGGTGCGTGAGTCCGGCACTGAGCCTGTGGTGCGTGTCATGGTGGAAGCACCAGATCATGATACTTGCCAGAAGTATGTTGACGAAGTGGTTAATGTGATCTGCGAAAAGGGATATAAGGCGTAAAGTCAATGACGACTCTGGCAATTACCCGGAGTCGTTTTGCATAAGAGGGAAAGTATAATAGACGAGAGAAGTAAATATCGGGAGGGATAAACCTATGTGTGGAATCGTTGGTTTTACAGGAAACCGACAGGCAGCACCGATCCTGCTGGATGGTCTGTCGAAACTGGAATATAGAGGATATGATTCGGCCGGACTGGCTGTCCGTGATGGAGAGAATCTGGCACAAGTCGTGAAAGCAAAGGGTCGCCTGTCTAATCTGATCGAGAAAACGGATAACGGTAATGCTTTGAAAGGAACTTGCGGTATCGGCCATACTCGCTGGGCAACACATGGTGAGCCGAGCCAGACCAATGCCCATCCGCATGTTTCCGGCAACTGCATTTGTTCTGGTTCCGGTCCAGTCGAATCTGAGGTTGTCGGTGTACATAACGGTATCATCGAGAACTATACTGAACTGAAGGAAAAACTGCTGAAGCACGGTTACACATTCTACAGCCAGACCGATACGGAAGTAGTTGTTAAACTGGTTGATTACTATTATAAGAAGTATAACCTTGGCCCCATCGATGCCATTGCGAAGACAATGGTTCGTGTCCGTGGTTCCTATGCTTTGGAGCTGATGTTCCGTGACTATCCGGGCGAGATCTGGGTAGCGCGTAAGGACAGCCCGATGATCATCGGTATTGCGGATGGTGAAACTTATGTGGCTTCGGATGTTCCGGCAATCCTGAAATACACTCGCAATGTGTATTATATTGGAAACCTTGAGTTTGCAAAACTTGTTCCGGGTGAGGCTCATTTCTATGACCTGAATGGTGATGAAATCGAAAAGCAGACCACCGAGATCAAGTGGGATGCAGAAGCGGCTGAAAAGGGCGGCTTTGAGCATTTCATGATGAAAGAGATTCATGAGCAGCCGAAAGCTGTCCAGGATACTCTTAATTCCGTAATCAAGAACGGAGTTATCAATCTGTCCAGCGTGGAGATTACCGAAGATGAGATTAAGAATTTCGAGCAGATTTATATTGTTGCTTGTGGTTCTGCATGGCATGTGGGCATGGCTGCTCAGTATGTGCTGGAAGATATGGCAGACATCCCGGTGCGTGTGGAACTTGCATCTGAGTTCCGCTACCGTAAGATGCCGCTCAATCAGAAAGCACTGGTGATCGTTGTTAGCCAGTCTGGTGAGACAGCGGATACACTGGCAGCATTGCGTCTTGCAAAAGAAAAGGGCATCACCACAATGGCTATCGTTAATGTGGTAGGCAGCAGCATCGCGCGTGAAGCTGATAAAGTGTTCTACACACTTGCTGGACCGGAAATCTCTGTTGCTACGACAAAGGCATACAGTGCACAGCTTGCCGCTATGTACTGCCTGGCAGTGCAGTTTGCGAAGGTCAGAGGAAAAATCACGGATGAGCAGTACAGCTATTATATTTCTGAACTGCAGACTATCCCGGAGAAGATACAGAAGATTCTGGAAGACAAAGAGCGTATCCAGTGGTTCGCGGCAAAGTACGCCAACGCTCATGATGTGTTCTTTGTTGGTCGTGGTATCGACTATGCAGTCAGCCTGGAAGGCAGCTTGAAGCTGAAAGAAATCAGCTATATCCACTCCGAGGCATACGCAGCAGGTGAGCTGAAGCACGGCACCATCAGCCTGATTGAGCAGGGAACACTGGTCATCGGTGTGTTAACTCAGAGTGAACTGTATGAGAAGACTGTAAGCAATATGCTGGAGTGCAAGAGCCGTGGGGCTTATCTGATGGGACTGACTACTTATGGCAAGTACGAGATTGAAGATCAGGTGAACTTCACAGTCTATGTCCCGAAGGTAGACGAGCATTTCATTGGCAGTCTGACCGTGATTCCGCTGCAGTTGCTGGGATACTATGTATCTGTGGCAAAGGGCCTCGATGTGGATAAGCCGAGAAACCTTGCAAAGAGTGTGACGGTGGAGTGATTGGATATGGAAAGAGAAATACCAGTACTATATAAAAGAAAAGAAGAATGCTGTGGTTGCACGGCCTGTTATGCCATCTGCCCGAAAGAAGCTATTTCTATGGTAGAGGATGAAGAAGGCTTTGAGTATCCACAGATAGATGAAAGTAAATGTGTTCGTTGCTATCAGTGCATTAAGGTATGCCCAATTAAAGCAACACGAGCACATTAAGGAGAGATATGAACACAACATTACTTATCATGGCGGCCGGAATAGGCAGCCGATTTGGAACAGGAATTAAACAGTTGGAGCCGGTTGATGATGCAAACCATATCATCATGGACTACTCAATCCATGATGCGATTGAGGCTGGTTTCAATCATGTGGTATTTATTATCCGTAAGGATATCGAGAAAGAGTTCAAAGAGGTCATCGGCAATCGCATTGCCTCCATTTGTTCCTCTCATAATGTAACTGTGGACTACGCTTTTCAGGATATCAACGATATTCCGGGAGAACTTCCGGCAGGCCGTACAAAGCCGTGGGGAACTGGGCAGGCCGTGCTTGCAGCGAAGAAGGTAATCATGACCCCGTTCATTGTGATTAATGCAGATGATTACTATGGCAAGGAAGGCTTCAAGGCCGTCCACGAGTATCTTGTAGATGGCGGTGAGTCTTGCATGGCAGGTTTTGTCTTGAAGAACACACTGTCCGATAACGGTGGTGTGACCCGTGGTATCTGCAAGATGGATGAGGGAAATAACTTGACAGAGGTTGTGGAAACAAAGAACATTGTAAAGACAGCAACCGGAGCAGAAGCAGACGGTGTGGCTGTCGATGTGAATTCTCTGGTATCTATGAATATGTGTGGGGATTGACTCCTGATTTTCTGGATGTGCTGGAAGAGGGCTTCAAAGAGTTCTTCGAGAAAGAAGTACCGGGTAATCCTCAGAAAGCCGAGTATCTGATTCCAATCTTTATCGGTGAACTTCTGGCAGAGGATAAGATGTCTGTTAAGGTGCTGCGGACTAATGATACATGGTATGGCATGACCTATAAAGAGGATGTTGCGGTTGTAAAAGAGAGTTTTCGTGGTATGCTGGAGCGTGGTGTTTATAAAGAAGAACTGTTCTGTGATATAAAGTAATATTGGTATTGTAAAATAGCAAAATGCTCAGATCCCTCACAAAGGATCTGAGCATTTTCAATACGAACTATTTCTTCTGTAATTTCAGCACGTCCTCAAGAGAAAGGCCTGAAAATCTGGAGATGTCTTCAGGGGAGAATCGTGAATCCTGAAGCATACGCTGTGCTGTCAGCATAGCTTGTTCCTGGCGGCCTTCGGCACGCGCATCATCGCACATTTCCTGAACAGCCTGACACATATTAACACTCCCTTCTGTTTCTGTGAAACGTAAGTTGATACCGGTTATGGAGTCGATGACCCGGGCTGCTTTGAGCTCGAGTGACCGGAAGCCGAGACTCTGTGAGGTAAGCTCCTGAAGCTTCCGTTTATCTTTGGAATATTTGATGAAGAGCATGACTTCTTTGAGATTGCTCTGGAGTTTGTCAAGTTCTTCATCCTTTATCTCGGCAGGTGAGAAGAGATTGATCCGGTAATCCGGGACCATGGAAAGAATTTCGGGGTCCTGGACAGAGAGCATTTCGTGGAGGCTCCTGGGAGCGTTCCAGGTGTCGGAACCGAAGTACACGACCGTGGTTATGACCGGGATGAGCCGGTCATCCTTGTAGAAGCCGGTGAGATATTCTCCGGATGTAGAAGGCCATTGCTTTGCTTCTCTGCGTGATCTGGCGGAATTTTCTACCTGCCCTGCGTATTCTAATGCATCATAGACCATGTTTTTGACCGGCATTGCGTAGTGTGTTTCCGATTGATTTTCAATCCCCAGGAGAAGATAGATCCTTGAATCATCGTGCATAACATTAAGAGATTTGAATTCGTCCCGGAATTTCTGGACGGGAACTTCTGAAGTGCCGGATCCGTAGGGGACAGCGAGAGCTGTGGTATCCAGTGGATGAAGAGTGTCAGGGTCTATGACGTTTTTTCCTTTGTACAGCATATGGTTGAACACATCCGCAAAAACGCGGTTGTCAGCCATGTAATCTTTGGTGATGGTATCCTTTGTACCCATAGGTTTCACCACCTTCGATCTGTTTATGTGATCAGAGTAGTTTATTATCTGATCCAGTTACAGGGTATCATACATTTTGGTGTTTGAGAAGCGGATATCTGATATTTTATCGGGATTTTACAGTGGCTTCTTGCCAGCTACCCTTTTCCGGTGTTAAAATAACAGCATCAATGAAAGAACAGGGAGAATGAAAGCAATGTACGATTATCTTATCGTAGGTGCCGGTCTTTACGGTGCGGTTTTTGCACAGGAGGCGAAGCGTGCCGGGAAGTCAGTGCTTGTGATCGACAAGCGTCCGCATATTGCGGGAAATGTATATACAGAGAAGGTGGAAGGGATCAACGTGCATAAATACGGTGCACATATTTTCCATACAAATAATAAGAAGGTCTGGGATTATATCACCCGGTTTGCCACCTTCAATCGTTTTACCAACAGTCCGGTTGCCAATTATCACGGGGAGCTGTACAGTCTTCCGTTTAATATGTATACCTTTAACCGGATGTGGGGCGTGGTGACTCCGGAGGAGGCTGCGGCAAAGATCGAGGAGCAGCGGCAGGCAGCAGAGATCACGGAACCTTCGAATCTGGAGGAACAGGCTATCAGCCTTGTAGGTACGGATATTTATGAGAAGCTGATCAAGGGCTATACGGAGAAGCAGTGGGGACGTCCATGTACGGAGCTTCCTGCTTTTATCATCAAGAGGCTTCCGGTGCGTCTGACCTTTGACAATAACTATTTCAATGCGTTGTACCAGGGAATCCCGGTGGGTGGTTATACGAAGATGGTTGCCAATCTGCTGGACGGTATCGAGGTACGGCTGAATGAGGATTATCTGGAGAAAAAAGAGCAGTACGATGCAATGGCGGAGAAAGTGATCTACACAGGTGCCATCGACGCGTATTTTGACTATAAGCTGGGTACTCTGGAGTATCGTTCCGTGCGTTTTGAGAATGAGACACTGGATAAACCTAATTTCCAGGGAAATGCAGCAGTGAATTATACGGATGTGGAGACTCCATGGACCCGTATCATCGAGCATAAATGGTTTGAGTTCGGAAAGGATGAGGAGGGGAATGATCTTCCGAAAACGGTGATCAGCCGGGAATACAGTTCCGAGTGGAAGCCTGGAGATGAGCCGTATTATCCGGTCAATGATGAGAAGAACGGAGCGCTTTACGGACAATATAAGGAGCTTGCAGAGAAGGAACCGAAGGTGATCTTCGGCGGCCGTCTTGGCGAATATAAATATTATGACATGGATGCGGTGATCGCTTCTGCGCTGGATATGTGTGAGCGGGAGCTTGCATAAAAAAGATACCGGATATAACTAATGATAAGATCCTCTTATATTTCGGAGCCAAGGCAAAAGAGAAATATAAGGGGATTTTATGCATAGAATGGCAGTGAGATTTTTTGAGGGAGGAAAGAGCAATGAAAAGGTGCAAAGGTGTGCTTCTGGCAGGAATGCTGGTGCTGAGTATGAGTGTTCCGGTGTATGCGGACAAGTCGGTTGTGGTGAAGGTGGAAGCTCCGGCAGATACCACAGATTATTATATGACTGTGGATTCCGGTGGAGTTGGTGTGGATATCTATCCGTCCACCGACGGAAAAGGTGAAAAGCTCAATGATAAGACGGTAAGGGATGGTACTGTCCTGCATATCGAAGGGGAGACAGAGAAGAATGGTGAGACCTGGGGATATACAGAGTATAATGGAAGATACGGTTATGTGCCGCTGGAGGAGCTGCGGCCCTCAAAGGATGCGGAGCTGGCGAAGGCCGGAATCGCAGGGAGCACGGAGAAAGAGACTTCTGCAGTGAATCAGGGAGATGCATCCGATACGCAGGATTCCGCAGCCGGCGAGACTCAGGGGAAAGCAGCAGGAACGGACAATACAGGCAACTCTCAGGCTCAGAATGGCGAAGGACAGGGAACGTCTGCAGGGACGGCCAGCACAGGCAGCTCTCAGGCTCAGAATGGCGAAGGACAGGGAGCGTCTGCAGGGATGGCCAGCACAGATGAATCTCAGGCTCAGAGAGGTGAGGTTCAGGGGCCACCTGCAGGGACGGCCAACACAGGTAGTTCTCAGGCTCAGAGCGGCGAGGTCCAGGGACCGCCTGCAGCGGATGGAACAACAGAAGGTGGGGGATCTGTGGATGAAGCTGTCACCAAGCCGGTCAATGGCACAGCTGCGACATCTTTTAAAGAAGAAAATTCCTGGTATAAAAGTCCGTTTATCTGGATCGGGATCGCAACAGTACTTGCAGTAATCGGAATTCTGGGTTATCATTTGAAGAAACGTTAACAGATAAACCAGATCAATATAAGAAAAGTGGAGAATTTTGTGAAGAGATTACAGCTTGTCAGGAAGAAATTACTGCCGCTTCTTTTGTGTGTGGCAGTTGCGGGCAGCCAGGTTCCGGTCATGGCAGCCGATGTGGAAGGCTTCAATGAAGAATGGTCAGAAGATACACAGGCGCAGTCAGCGGAAGCAGAGGATACGACGGAGACCGCAGAAGGGAATACCACAGAGAACACCGGTATCCCGGATGAACAGACCGAGGATATTGCAGAGACAGCCGACGGGGATACCGAGGATATAGCCTTGCAGAGCTCCGAGGAGGATACAGAGACTCCCGAAACATCAGAAGGATCGTCCTCTGATTTCCAGGAGGATACCTTTGGTGACGGTGAGGAGAGCTTCGGGGATGCCTCAGACAGTGGTGAGTCCGGCATCGAATATATCAAGGGCCGTCCGCTTACGGAGGAAGAGGAGCAGGAACAGCTGGCACCCTTTGATAATCTGACCTCTTATTCCACCGCCGTGGAGATCGGAAATGATGTGGATGAGGTACCGATGGGAAGAGCTGCGGCCTATCCGTCTTATTATAATGCAACGGATCAGGGATATGTCACTTCCGTAAAGAATCAGGAGCCCTACGGTATGTGCTGGGCATTTGGAATGGCCTCTCTTCTGGAAACTTCGTTTCTGACCCAGGGCCTTGGGACTTATGATCTGTCGGAAGAGCATTTGGCGTATTTTTTTGCAAACAGAAAGAATGACCCGCTTGGAAATACCTACGGGGATGTCAATAAGCATATGGGGACAGATGATAAAGGAAACGCAGATTATCATGAGGGCGGAAATGATCTTCTGGCTTCCATGTTTCTGAGCACCTGGTCCGGAATGACAACAGAAGGGGATGTGCCGCTGGCAACAGATTCCACGCATACACAGAAAAACGGTGTGACTCCGGCGGCATCCAAGGCGTACAATGCAGCTGCTTATCTGAAAAATGCCTATTTTTCCGATTATTCCGTAAATGCCATGAAGAAGCTTCTGGTTGCAAATAATTCGGTCACTGTGATGTATAATGCACAGAATGCCTATTACAATGCAAGTACAGCGGCCTATTCCTATCCTACCAGCACCAAGAACGTGAATCATGTAGTTACAGTGGTGGGGTGGGATGACAATTATTCTGCGAAGAATTTCCGGGCATCTTCCAAGGTAAAGGGAGACGGAGCCTGGATCGTTAAGAACAGCTGGGGTACAGGCTGGGGAAAATCCGGATATTTTTATATGTCTTATGAGGATAAGTCTGTCAGTGAGCTGGTTGCGGCTACGGCTGTCAATACACCGAAATATAGCAACAATTATTTTTATGACGGAACGTCGGGTCTTGGTTCTATCCGCATGTATGCAGGGGAACAGCTGTCTTCGGTTTTTCGTGCCAGTGCAGGAAACGGAAAAGCGGAATCGCTTGGCGAGGTGACTCTTAGCTCCATGTCTGCCAATAATTCCTATACTGTGCAGGTATACACAAATCTGAAGGATGCCAGTGATCCTACCAGTGGAACACCGGCATATTCCACACCGGTTTCCTGCAGTCAGCCGATGGCTGGGGTTATGACCTTTCAGATTCCGGAGGTTCTGCTCAGCCAGAACAGTCTGTATTCTATTGTGGTGACAAATGCAGGAAGCACATATATAAAATACTGTGTGGAGGCAGAGGTCAGTTATGGCTGGTGCAGCTTTTCTCCGTCTATCGTATCCGGTCAGAGCTTTCTGCGATATAACGCAGAGGATACCTGGATGGATGCAGTTGAATTTAATCCATCGGTAACTCCGAGGATCAAGGTGCATACCAGGACTCTGAGCAGTGCTGCGAGAATGCAGCTTTCTTCGTCTGAGATAAGTCTGTATTCCGGAGATCAGAAAACACTGAATGCTTCGGCTACCAGATCCGAGATGGCTGCTTCCGGCATTGTCTGGGAAAGCTCAGATACCAGTGTGGCTGCTGTAAATGGAAGTGGCGTTGTTACTGCAAAAAATCCGGGAACAGCAACCATAACCTGCTACGGAAAAAATGCCAGGGGAATCCGAGCTACCTGTAAGGTTACGGTGAAGCTTCGTCAGACCACAGGTGTAAAACTGGTTTCCAAGGCATTTAACAGGATACGGATCTCCTGGAAAGCAGTTCCCGGCTGCAATCGTTATGCTATCTATCGCTGGGATGAAAGCGGAAATTCAAAAAAAATGGCAACCGTGACAGCAGATGTAGTGACCTGGCAGGATACTGCAGTGAAAACAGGAAGCACTTATACGTATCGTATCCGGGCTTCTTATGTGTGCTCCGGAAAGAAGACTGTTTATGGAGCCGCATCTTCGCCGTTATCAGCAAAAGCGGAGCTGGGAAAGGCCCGTGCAGTGGCTGAAGCTGTCAGCGGACCATGTAACAGGGTATCCTGGAAGAAGGTTTCCGGAGCCAGTGGCTATCATATCTACCGGAAGCTCCAGGGGAAAAGCTGGGTTCGGATCGGAACCGTTAACAACAAAGTATTGTCCTGGCAGGATGTGAAGATTGAGGGAATCACCTCCTACGCTTATGCTGTGAGGCCATATAAGAATGTAGACGGGAAAAAAGTTTTCGGAGGATATCAGGCAAGCAGCTATATCCTGTCCTATCCGGAACTTCAGAAGATATCCAGTGTCAGGAAGACCTCCAGGGGGCTGAAGATCTGCTGGAAAGCGCAGAAGAAAGCAGATTGCTATCAGATCTACCGTAAGACCGGAAAGGGTTCATGGAAAAAGCTCAGTACAGTTTCCGGAGGCAGCAGCTCCTCCTTTGAGGATAAGACCGCAAAAAAGGGAACAACGTATTACTATGCGGTGCGTGCAGGGATAAAAACCTCCGGTGGAAAAGTACTCTGCGGAGGATATGCCGCAAAAGCAGCAAAGAGATAAAAGTGTTAAAATATAAAACGCCCGGATCTGGCTTGAAACATTCCAGATCCGGGCGTTTTATGTTTTGGTTGAATATGTGTATTATATATGATTATATCAGGCAGTTCAAAAGAAAGATCAGTCGTTGTTGATCACAACGCCTTTCTGAAGCATGATGTTGGCATAAAGTGCTTTCTCACTTGTGGAGATGATGCAGTATGCAGTTTTTGCTTCGTCATAGAATGCGAAACGCTCGATGTTTCCGACAGCTTTTTCGCCACGCTCGTCATGCTTGGAAACGATTTCTTTATATGTATCCCAGATCGGTGTCTCCACATTATCGCCAGGCATTACTTCCATCAGGTTTACCGGATGCTTTACATAAGTATCCAGCGGGAAGAGCTTCAGGATGGCATCCAGGATCTCCGGAACGCCATGTCCGTCACAACGGATGGTGATGGCATTTTTTCCCATGGATTCTACAGGGAAGTTTCCGTCAGCGATAACAAGACGGTCACTGTGTCCCATCTCACATAAAACCTTCAGTAATTCTGGTGATAAGATTTCTGGAATTCCTTTTAACATAGTTTATATCCTCCTAAGATCATTGTGTACTTACAGCATTTCGGAAATTATAGCATCAGGCTCAGATGATCAGAACAGGATACATGGATTTCCGAAACTGTTATGACGCCGGTAGTATCAGACAGACCTGCCCGGCCACAGGCTTTAGAACTCTTATTAATTAATCTAACGGTATTTGGTCTTCTTTTCAAGGGAATATTTTCCTGTAAATGATGAAAATTTTATGGTTGACAGAAAACGTATGGAGCGCTATGATGAACTCAAACGGAAACGTTTCGGTTTCTGGACCAAATGAGAAAATAATACAAAACAAACACAATGATTATGATTCCAAGGAGGAGAAGATTATGCCACTGGTTACATCGAAGGAAATGCTGTTAAAGGCACAGAAGGGCGGATATGCAGTAGGAGCATTCAACGCAGAGAATATGGAGATGGTGAAGGCGATCATCCAGGCAGCTGAGGAGCTGAAAGCACCGGTTATGATCCAGACAACACCTTCTACTGTTAAATATGGTACGGTTGAGACTTACGCTGCGATCGTAGCAGCAGAGGCAGCCAAGGCTTCCGTTCCGGTATGCCTTCATCTTGACCATGGCAGCAGCTTTGAGCTTGCAATGCAGGCAATGCATGCAGGCTATACCTCTGTGATGATCGATGGTTCCAAGCTGGATTTTGAGGATAATATCAGAGAGACCAGGAGAGTTGCGGATGTGGCAGCAGCCCTGGATATCCCATGTGAGGCTGAGCTCGGTAAGGTCGGTGGTAAAGAGGATGATCTTGAGGCTGAGGCAGACACTAACACCGACCCGCAGGAGGCGAAGGAATTCGTGGAGCGTACAGGTGTTACTTCCCTGGCAGTGGCCATCGGAACCGCACATGGTTTCTATGTGGGAACACCGGTTCTTGACAAGGAACGCTTAAGCGAGATCCGTGAAGTTGTAGATATCCCCCTTGTTCTTCACGGGGCATCCGGACTCAGTGATGAGGATGTCAGCGACTGTGTAAAACGTGGTATCTGCAAGGTTAACTTTGCAACAGAGCTTCGTGCTGCATATTCCAGGGCAGTGAAGGAGACCTTTGCAGAGAATGAGAACACCATCGACCCGAAAGCCTACGGAAAGAAAGCGATCCAGGCAGTGAAGGAGCTGGTTGAGGCGCGTATGAAGGTTTGCGGCTGTGATGGAAAGGCAGAATGATCTTCTGTAAAAAACAGAAACGGAGTGATCAGTATGGCAGCAACCATGAAAGATATTGCCAGGCGGACCGGACTTGGGCTCGCAACGATTTCTTCTTATTTTAACGGCGGAAACGTAAGAGAAAAAAACAGAATAAAGATCGAGGAGGCCATTCAGGAGCTGCATTATGAGGTCAATGAGGTGGCCAGAGGGCTTAAGACTAATGCTACCAAGACCATCGGCGTGGTGATCCCGGAGCTTAACAATACCTTTTGCGCGGAGATCATCACAGGAATGGAGGATGTCTTAAGGAGTCACGGATATGCGACTATTGTCTGTGACTGCCGTACCGATAAGAGACTGGAGCTGGATGCAGTGGAGTTTTTAAGCCGGAAGCGTGTGGACGGGATCATCAGCATGCCGGTGGATGCGGAAGGCAATCATCTGAAAAAATTCCAGAAAACCGGAAAGCCCATCGTACTCATTGACCGCAGGATCCGGGAGCTTTCCTGTGACAGTGTTCTTGTAGACAACGAGAAGGCGGCTGAGGACGCAATGAGAGTTTTTTTTCAGGCAGGACACCGTAAGATCGGGATCATTGGCGGACCGGAGGAAATTTCCACAGCTCAGGAACGTCTCCAGGGGTACCGCAATGCATATGAAAAAGAAAATATACCGGTACGGGAATCTCTGATCTATCACGGCGATTATACCATTCAGGGCGGTGTGCAGGGAATTGAGAAGCTTGTTGCGGACAATCCGGATATGACGGCCGTGTTTGTTACCAACTATGAGATGACCATGGGGGCGGTGATCGGGATGAATGAGCTGGGTCTTAAGATCCCGGAACAGCTGTCTATGATCGGTTTTGACAATCTGCAGTTTGCCAGAGCATGCAATCCCAAGCTTACCATTGTGGCACAACCTACACAGGGGATTGCCGGAGAAGTGGCGGGAATCATGCTGAAACGGCTGGAAGGGGCTGCAAGTGAAGAAACAGAACCGATCACGGAGAAGCTTGGCGCAGAGATCATCATGGGAAAATCCGTCCGTGTGCTGGACGAGAAGGAGAAGCTATAATGAAACCATATTTATTAGGTATTGATATCGGCACCAGTGCCTGTAAGGTTGCGGTTTTTGAAAAATCGGGAACGGTTGTGGCTGCGGCCAACGGCGATTATCCGGTTTACTATCCGAAGGAGGGCTGGGCAGAACAGAATCCGGAAGAATGGTGGAGTGCTGTCTGTCAGGCGGTAAAGAAGGCCATCCAAAAAGCGGGGATAGCACCTGAGGAGATCGCAGGCATCGGTATTGACGGCCAGAGCTGGTCAGCCATTGCCGTGGATAAGGACGGAAATGTACTGACAAACACTCCGATCTGGATGGATACCAGAGCACAGTCTATCTGTGACAGATTGAATGAAGAGATCGGGGCAGAGCAGATTTTTGAAGTATCCGGTAATTCCCTTCAGCCGTCCTACACAACTGCAAAGATCCTCTGGTATAAAGAAAATCTCCCGGAGGTGTACCAAAGGATCCACAAGATCCTGCAGTCTAACAGCTACATTGCATATAAGCTGACGGGTGTGATGAGCCAGGATGTTTCCCAGGGCTATGGCCTGCATTGCTTTGACATGAGAAAGGCAGCCTGGGATGAGGATATGTGCAGAAAGCTTGGGATTCCCATGGAATTTCTTCCTGAGATCTGTGCCTGTGATCATGTTGTGGGAACTGTTACAGAGAAGGCGGCGGAGGAATCCGGCCTTGCTGTGGGAACACCGGTTGTTGCCGGTGGTCTGGATGCGGCATGCGGAACACTGGGGGCCGGAGTGATCCATCCGGGTGAAACACAGGAGCAAGGAGGACAGGCCGGCGGAATGAGCATCTGCATGGATGAGTACAAGGCAGATCCCAGACTGATCCTTGGCTATCACGTGGTTCCGGGACAGTGGCTCCTTCAGGGAGGAACCACCGGAGGTGGTGGTGTCATGCGCTGGTTTGAACGTGAGTTTGCAGATTATGAGCGCTCTGTAGCAGGGGAAAAAGGCTCTTCTCTGAACCAGCTCAATGAGATCGCGGAAAGGGTCGCACCAGGTAGTGACGGAGTGGTATTTCTTCCATATATGTCCGGTGAGCGTTCCCCAATCTGGAATCCTAATGCGAAGGGCGTATTCTACGGACTGGATTTTGCCAAGACCAAGGGACATATGGTACGTGCCTGTATGGAAGGCGTAGCACTTTCTCTGAAACACAACCTTGAGGTGGCAAAGGAAGCAGGAGCAGATGTGGAAGTTCTCCGTGCAATGGGAGGCTCTGCAAATTCTCTTCTCTGGACACAGATCAAATCCGATATCACAGGAAAACCCATCGTAGTGCCGTCCTCTGATACGGCAACAACACTTGGTGCAGCGATTCTGGCAGGTGTTGGTGTTGGAATGTATCAGGATTATGATGAGGCCATCCGTCTTACGGTAAAGGAAACAAGAAGACATGAACCGAACCCGGAAAACCGGGACGTTTATGAGAAAACCTATAAAACCTATTTAAATCTCTATAAATCTCTTGAACCTATGATGAGAAATGAGGAGGAAAAGTGATCATGAAAGCAGCAGTAGTAGTAGCAAATGAGGATGTTCAATATCAGGATGTGGAAGAACCCCAGGTAACACCGGGCCATGTGAAGATCAAGGTAAGATATTCCGGGATCTGCGGATCTGATATCCCGCGTGTATTAAATCACGGCGTACATTTTTATCCCATCGTGCTTGGACATGAATTTTCCGGCGATGTGGTGGAAGTGGGAGAAGGCGTTACCAAGGTGAAGGTCGGCGACCGTGTATCCGGTGCACCACTTCTTCCCTGTATGAAATGTGACGACTGTCAGAAGGGTAATTTCTCTCTCTGCAAGCATTACAGCTTCATCGGTTCCAGAGAGCAGGGAGCAAACGCAGATTATGTAGTGGTTCCTGAGCAGAATGCAGTACCATTCGCAGATAATGTTCCATATGAGCAGGGAGCCATGTTTGAGCCTGCAACCGTAGCTATCCACGGTGTATTCCAGAACGATTACCACGGCGGTGAGTATGTGGCGATCCTTGGCGGCGGTACAGTTGGTATGTTCACCATGCAGTGGACAAAGATCTTCGGCTCCAAGAAGGTAGTGGTCTTTGATATCAGCGATGAGAGACTTGCTCTTGCAAAGCGTCTCGGCGCAGATGAAGTGATCAACACAAAGGAAGAGGGATATATGGAAAAAGCCATGGCCATTACAGGTGGAAAGGGCTACGGCTTCGTATTTGAGACAGCCGGACAGGTTCCTACCATGCATATGGCATTTGAGCTTGCAGCAAACAAGGCACATGTATGCTTCATTGGTACTCCTCATGAAAACCTTGCCTTTACACCGAAGGAGTGGGAGAACATGAACCGTAAGGAGTTCAAGCTTACCGGTTCCTGGATGTCCTACAGTGCCCCATATCCGGGACGTGAGTGGGATCTGACGGCGCATTATTTTGCAACTGGCCAGCTGAAGTTTGACCCGGGCTTCATCTATAAGAAAATCCCGATGAGCCAGGCACAGGAGGCCTTCCAGCTGTTCAAGACACCGGGCCTTGTAAAAGGAAAGATCCTTCTTTCCAATGAGGAAGACTGATATGATCCTGACAGTAACCTTAAACGCTGCCATTGACAAGCGTTATGTAGTGGATGATTTTAAAGTGGGCGAAGTGAACCGTGTGCGTGAATGTACCTACGTTCCCGGCGGAAAGGGACTGAATGTTTCCAAGCCGGCGTCCATTTACGGTGCTGAAGTGGTTGCCACCGGCTTTGTAGGCGGCCACGCAGGCAATTATATAGAAGCTGCCCTGAAACCCTTTGGCATTAAGAGTGCTTTTTACCATGTAGAGGCGGAGAGCCGCTCCTGTATCAACATCTGGGATGAGGTGAATCATGTACAGACCGAATTCCTGGAGCCGGGATTTACACTGACAGAGGTAGATTTTGAGGGCTTTGAGAAAAAATTCCGCCAGCTTGTAAAAGACGCTTCTGTTGTGGCGATGTCCGGCAGCGTGCCGAAGGGACTTGACGGAAGTGCCTACCAGCGCCTTGTGAAGATTGTGAAAGACGCCGGAAAACCGGTGATCCTGGATACCAGCGGCAAGCTTCTGGAAGAGGGGATCAAGGCAGCACCGACACTGATCAAGCCTAACATTGATGAGATCCGTATGCTGACAGGCAAGCATTGTGACGATATCAACGATGTCATTGAAGCAGCGAAAGCCATCCATGCCGGTGGTGTGGAGATCGTGGCGGTCTCGCTTGGAGCAGATGGTTCCCTGGCAGTCGGAGAGGAAGGGATTTTCCGTGCGGTGGTTCCGAAGATCGATGCGGTAAATACCGTAGGCTGCGGAGATTCCATGATCGCAGGCTTTGCCCTTGGATTAAGTGAGGGACTTTCCCTGGAAGAGACTCTGCAAAGAGCCAGTGCGATCTCAGCGGCGGCAGCCATGCGCGAGGAAACGGGCTTCTTTGTGATGGAGGATATGGAGGCTCTTCTTCCGAAGATCGAGATCAGGCGTTTATAAGATAAGCTTATAATAAAAAAATTTTATAAAAAAGGAGATGTAAAGATGGCAGAAGTTATCAATCCGGCAATTGTGCCGAAAGTGACACTTCCTTCCGGCGAGCAGGTTCCGTGTGTCGGAATGGGAACATTCGGTTCCGACCGTGTATCCGCAGAGGATGTATCTGCAGCTGTTGCAGGCGCGATCCGCAGTGGCTACCGTATGTTTGACTGTGCCGCATGCTACGGAAATGAGCATGAGATCGGCCAGGTATTTAAGGACGCTTTTGACGAAGGTGTTGTAGAGCGTAAGGATCTTTTTATCATGACAAAGGTATGGAACGACATGCACAGAAGAGTAGAGGAAGCCTGTGACAAGAGCATTAAGGATCTTCAGTGCGATTATGTGGATATGTATTTCATCCACTGGCCATTCCCGAACTATCATGCACCGGGATGTGATGTGGATTCCAGAAATCCGGATTCCAAACCCTTCAGTGTGGAGGAGTTTATGGATACATACCGCCAGTGTGAGGCGTTGGTAGAAAAAGGAAAGATTCGTTACATCGGTATTTCCAATATGACCATTCCGAAGCTTGAGGCAGTTCTTCCGCTTATGAAGATCAAACCTGCAACCTGTGAGCTTGAGCTTCATGTATGCTTCCAGCAGCAGGAGCTTTATGATTATCTGGTAGAGCATAACATCCAGCCGGTAGGCTATATGCCAATCGGTTCTCCACGCAGACCGGAGAGAGATATCTGCCCGGAGGATGTTGCAGATCTGGAAGTACCGGAAATGCAGGCAATCGCAAAAGCACATGGGGTTCACCCGGCTCTGATCGCTCTGAAATGGGCACATCAGAGAGGCGAGATCTCCATTCCGTTCTCTGTCCACAACTATGCAAGCAACCTGAAATGTGTCACAGAGGATCCACTTACAGATGAGGAAATGGCAACCATCGCAACTTTGGAAAAAGGCAACCGTCTTGTAAAAGGCCAGGTATTCCTGTGGCATGGTGCAAATGACTGGCATGACCTCTGGGATGAGGATGGCGTTATCGTAAAATAATAAAAATATGCAGGAAAATCCCGTGTTCCATATGTTGGATGCGGGATTTCTTTGTATTTAATTTGGACTAAGAAACTCCGTTGTAAATTTTAACCAAACATGTTAACATATAAAAAGAATTAACAGTTATTGTTCACAGAAAGGACAGTAATCTTACCAATGAAAATGACAGAGACGGGGGGAAGGATCTGTCAGGGGGATGTGCAATAAAAACAACAGAAACTGATCAGAGGGGGACAACAGAAATTATGTATCGTATTTTACTGGTAGATGATGAGATACTTGTTCGAGATGCGATCCGGGAGAATATTGACTGGAAAGCAATGGACTGTGAGCTGGTAGGAGACTGTGATAACGGGAAAGCAGCAGCGGAATTTGTACAGAACCATCCGGTGGATATCGTGCTTACAGATATCCTTATGCCATATATGGATGGTATGGAACTGAGCCGTTTTCTCCATGATAATTATCCGGACATCGTGATCGTGATCTTCAGCGGATTCGGAGAATTCGAGTATGCCAAGAAGGCGATCCAGTATGGTGTCAGTGAATATATGCTGAAGCCGGTGACCGCCATGGAACTCAGAAATGTTATCGGAAAAATGAAGGAGAAGGTGGACCAGCAAAGAAAAGAAAAAGAGAAGCTGGAACGTCTGACACAGACTTCCGAGAATTATCAGAAAAACGCCATTGTGATCCGTTCCAGAGCGCTGCAAGGCTTTGTGGATAATATCAAGACACGGCAGGAAAGTCTGGAAGAGCTTGCAGCACTGGGAATCGATCTTGAGGCAGCATGTTATCGTGTGGCTGTTTTTGATCTGGATCTGTATTCGGACGGCAGTCAGCTTACTGCGGAGAAACGCCAGGAGAGTGCACTGATGTCTTTTGTCCTTTTTAATATCAGTGATGAGATCATCAGCAAAGAAAAAGCAGGAGTGGCATATCAGGCCGGAAATAACAAGGTCGGTGCTCTTTTCATGGGAAACCGTACCAGAGAGTTTGAACACAAGATCATGGAGATCTGCAGGACGATCCAGGATAAGCTGAAGGAACTGATGTCGCTGGATATTTCTATCGGTGTGGGAAGCTGGGCCAGAACTCAGCAGGAGCTTCGTGCATCCCATGAACTTGCAGAGAAAGCTATTGAATATCGTTATCTTCTTGGAGGAAGCCTTCTTATTGATATGGAAGAACAGCTGGAGGAAAAAAATCTTTCCATTAAAGCTTATGTAGAGAAGCTGCCAGCTGCTCTGAAAGCGGGTAAAAAGGAAAACGCAGAGCATATTCTGGAACAGATCTCTTCTGAGATCAAGGAAGCGCGGGTGGATAAGAGTCGTGCCTGCGTGTATCTTCAGCAGATCATCCGTGCAGCAGATGAGACCTGTGAGGATATGGTTCCGGACAACAGGCTTTTTTCCAAAAGAGAAGCACTTCTGCAGCAGGTTACGGAGCAGAATTCTTTTGACAGTGCTGTTGAACTGGTCAGGAATCATATCGGAGAGATTTTCCAGACACTTTCCGATGCAAACAGCTCCAGCGGACAGCGTCAGGCCAGACTTGCCCTGGATTATATCCAGAAGAATTATATGGATCCGGATTTAAGCCTGAACAGTATCTGTTCCTATCTGAATATCAGTACAAGCTATTTCAGTACGATCTTTAAGGATCTTACGGGAGAGACTTTTACAGAGGTTCTGATCCGTACCCGTATGGAGAAGGCGAAGGAACTTCTGGAGAATACAACTATGAAGAATTATGAAATTGCCGAGAAAGTCGGATTTGCAGATCCCCATTATTTTGGGATCTCCTTCAAAAAAATGACCGGCTGCACACCAACAGAATATGCAAGGGAGAAACGTAAATGAGAGATATCCGGTTTGCGGCAAAGATCATAGGAAAATTTAAGAGTATCCAGAGTGCGATCTTTGCGGTAGTGACGGTGCTGCTTTTAAGTGCGGTGCTGGTCATAACAGGTGTTTCCATGAGATATACCCGCAATTCTATTTTTGAAAATTCTGCTGTCTACACCCAGAATATCGTGCAGCAGATGAATCAGAATATTGATTCCTATATTGATTACATGGAAAATATAGCCTATATGATCTCCAGTAACGAGGATGTACAGCAATATCTTTTTGGCGAAAATGTGGACAATGGAACAAGAGAGCGTCTGATCAATCAGTTCAAGACTATTCTGGATGGACGAAGTGATATCCGAAATCTTGGGATCATTGGAAGTAATGGACGGAAGCTGATCAACGACGGCAAACAGTCTGTGAATCCGGATCTGAAGCTTTCCACCCAGGAGTGGTATCTGGAAGCTTTACAGAAGCCGGAAGGCCCGCTTCTTACATCTTCTCATGTACAGCACATCATCAGCGGAGAGCGTCCGTGGGTGATCACTTTAAGCAGGGGAATCCGTAATTTTTCCAACAGTGGTGAGAAAGAGGGAGTCTTTTTTATTGATCTGAATTACAGTGCCATCAGTGAACTTTGTGATCAGAATACGATCGGGAAAAAGGGATACGCATTCATTCTGGATGAAAGCGGAAATATTGTATACCATCCCCAACAGCAGCAGCTTTACAATGAATTGCAGACTGAGAACATCGACCTGATCGTGAAATCAAAAGAAGATACGGTGCGTACCGAAAAGGGAAACAGAGGAAAGCTGTATTCCATTTCCAGATCAAATAAAACCGGATGGACCGTTGTGGGCTGTATGAGCGTCAGCGAGCTTCTGCGCAAAAGCAATCAGGCACAGAGTATTTATGTGCTTATTTCCGCACTTCTGATGATCGTGGCACTGCTTTTTTCCAGATTTCTGGCAAAGAGTCTTACATATCCTCTTCAGCGTCTCAGAGATTCCATGTCCAGAGTACAGGAAGGGCATTTTGACGGAGCAGATGTGGAGATCGATTCAGAGAATGAGATCGGAAGCCTGACGAAATCTTTCAATGTGATGACACATAGGATACAGGATCTTATGGAGCAGAACGTGAAGGAACAGGAAGCAAAGAGAAAAAGTGAGCTTAAGGCCCTTCAGTCCCAGATCAATCCTCATTTTCTCTACAATACCCTGGATTCGATCATCTGGATGGCAGAGGGCAGAAAGTACGAAGAGGTTGTTCTGATGACAGCATCCCTGGCGCGTCTTCTTCGTCAGAGCATCAGTAATGAAGATGAAGTGGTTCCTCTTGCAAGGGAAGTGGAGTATGCCAAGGGTTATCTTACGATCCAGAAGATGCGTTACAAGGACAAGCTGGAATTCGAGATCGATGTAGAACCTTCTATATTAAATATCCCTCTGATCAAGCTGGTTCTCCAGCCGATCATTGAAAATGCCATCTATCATGGACTGAAATATAAAGAGAGTAAGGGACTTTTGCAGGTAAAAGGCTTTATGAAGGACGGAAATGCAGTTCTTCAGGTGATCGACAACGGTGTAGGTATGGATGAGGAAACATTGTCACATATTTATGATAAGCATAAGGTGAATTATCATTCCAATGGTGTGGGTGTTTACAATGTACAGAAACGTCTGAAGCTTTATTATGGAGAAAATTACGGGATCACCTATGAAAGTGAAAAAGGTGTCGGAACCACTGCCACGATCACCATTCCGGGAATACAGGAGGAATCAATATGAAAAAACATAGAAAACTCCTGACTTTAGGAGTGGTCATCTGCCTTGTGGCGGGGCTTGTAGCCGGAATAGTCTATTATAAACAGGTAGAAGAAGAGAGAAAACTATCGCTGATTTATATTCCGAAGGTTGTGGACGGTACCAACGATTTCTGGACATCATTGATCCAGGGGGCGGAGATGGCTGCAAAGGAATATAATGCAGATATCCGCGTATGGGCACCTGAGGAAGAGAATGATGTGGATGGGCAGAACAAGCTGATCGAAAGGGCAACAGAAGAAAAACCGGACGCGATCCTGATCTCGCCGTCCAGCTTCACTGAATCCGACCAGCTTTTGAAGAAGGCAAAGGAACAGGGAATACATATCGCATTTATTGATTCCTACACACAGGAAGAGGTCCAGGATCTTACCGTTGCGACCGATAATCTGGAAGCGGGACAGATCCTTGGCAGGTTTGCGAAGGATCTTGTGGGAACGGATGATCAGATTGCGATCGTTTCACATGTAAAGGGTGTATCTACGGCAGTTGAAAGAGAAAAAGGTTTCCGGACAGGACTTGGCAGTCTGAAGGATAATATCGTAGATGTGGTATACTGTGATTCTCAGTATGACAAGTCCTATGAGCTTACAAAAGAGCTGATGAAAAAATATCCGGATCTCAAGATGATCGCGGGAATGAATGAATATTCCTCTGTAGGTGCTGCAAGAGCAGTAAAGGCAGCAAAAGCAGAGAACCGGATCAGGGTGGTGGGAGTAGACAGCTCACAGGAGGCCGTCCAGCTGATGGAACACGGAATCTTCCAAGGAATCGTTGTACAGAAGGCATTTAAAATGGGATATGTGGGTGTTCGGGAAACTGTTAAGATGCTGCGTGGAGGAGACTATAAGAAGAATATTAATTCCGGGTGCCAGCTGGTGACACCTGACAATATGTATACCAGTGAGATCGAAAAACTGCTTTTCCCGTTTAATACGTTAAAAACATATGGTGATCTTACATCGTAAATAGTCATAAATGCACAAAGAAAAAGGTTAAATATTTACCATACAGTAAATATTTAACCTTTTTTTGAAAGATATTCTATTACAATTATTGATTTTTGACGGTATTATAATAACCAAGAAAACACAAGATACGTGCAAAACGTGAGGAGGGTAAAAATTGGAAAACTTAAAACAAAATCCAATCGTTAAGAAGCTCGGATTGAACAGAATACTTCTTGTCTGTGTTCTGATTCTTATGTTCCTGGTTTTTAAAGTAGTTCTTGGAAACAAGTTTCCGGCTGTTGATAGTATCAAGTCTACTTTGAACTATGTGTACTTCCTGGGCTTCTTGTCACTTGGCGTTACATTCGTAATCGCTACAGGAGGAATTGATTTCTCCATCGGACCTGTAATGTTCTGCTGTGCACTGGTATCCGGTTACTGCATGACATCTTACAAGGTTCCCTGTGCAGTTGCCATGATCCTTTGCATTCTGATCGGTCTCTGCTTTGGTATTTTCAATGGCTGGATGGTTTCTTACATGTCAGTGCCACCATTCATTATTTCCATGGCATCCATGAACATTGCAAAAGGTATTGCTTCTGTATTCACAAAAACACAGTCTGTAAGCTGGCCGGCAGCCAGCGATGCAAACGGCTGGTTCCGTAATATCGTTTCCGTAAACGGCTTCCCTGTAGGAATCATTATCTTCCTGGGAATGGCAGTTATCTGCGGTATCGTTCTTTACAACACAAAACCGGGACGTTACATCCTCTGCCTTGGTTCCAACAAAGAGGCTGTCCGCCTTTCCGGTGTTAACACAAAGAAATGGGAAATGCTTGCTTATGTGATCTGCGGATTCCTGGTAGGTATTGGAGCACTCTTCTTTGTAGCTACATACACAACTGTTCAGCCTGGTTATGGCGATCAGTACAACAATGAGGCTATTGCAGGCTGCGTTATGGGTGGTACATCCATGGTTGGTGGACTTGCTTCCATCGGCGGTACTGTAATCGGCGTATTTATCATCTCTCTTCTTCAGCAGGGCATCATGGCATTTGGCCTTGGTAAAGGACAGCAGATGATCATCACAGGTATCATCGTTATCGTTGCAGTTTATATCGACGTTTCTGCAAGACGCAGAAAGAACTGATCTTAGAGGGAGGATGCGACAATGGGTGAAGTTATTTTAACTATGAAGGACATTGATAAGTCCTTTCCTGGAGTTCATGCTCTGGATCACGTTAATTTCGAAGTAAAACGCGGCGAAGTACATGCACTTATGGGAGAAAACGGTGCCGGTAAATCAACACTGATGAAGGTTCTTACCGGTATTTATCAGAAGGATTCAGGTTCCATCGTTTACAAAGGACAGGAAACAGAATTCCACAATACACGTGAGGCACAGGATGCCGGCGTTGTAATCGTACATCAGGAGCTGAACATGGTAGGTGATCTTACCGTTGCTCAGAACATCTTCATCGGACGTGAACCGAAAAAAGGTTTCCGCATTGATGACAAAAAGATGATCGAGGATTCAAAGAAGCTTTTCCAGGATCTGAACATTGAGATCAATCCGAAGGAAAAGATGAAAAACCTGACAGTCGGAAAACAGCAGATGTGTGAGATCGCAAAAGCAATTTCCCATAAAGCTGAGGTTATCATTTTTGATGAGCCTTCCGCAGCACTGACAGAGAAAGAGATCGCGGACCTGTTCGAGATCATCCGTGACCTTCGTAAGAAGAATCTTGGTATCGTATATATCTCTCACCGTATGGATGAGATCAAAACCATCACAGACCGTGTAACAGTCATGCGAGATGGTGGTTACGTAGGAACCCTCATCACAAAAGACAGTACAAAAGAAGATATCATCAACATGATGGTTGGTCGTGTTATTTATGAGGATCCGAAGCAGGAGAGTGCGGTTCCGGCAGATGCACCAGTAGTTCTTAAGGTTGAGCATCTGAACGCAGGTAAGATGGTCCAGGATGTAAGCTTTGAGCTGAGAAAAGGCGAGATCCTTGGCTTCTCAGGACTGATGGGTGCAGGACGTACCGAGACAGCCAGAGCACTGTTCGGAGCAGACCCGAAACAGAGTGGTAAGATCTCTGTTATGGGTAAAGATGGACAGCTTCACGAAGTTACCATCAACAGCCCGCAGGATGCTGTTAAATACGGTATTGGTTATCTGTCAGAGGACAGAAGAAGATACGGCTGTGTTGTACAGAAATCTGTAACAGAGAATACAACACTGGCAACAATGGAAGAGTTTACCAATGGTATCTTTATCAACAAAGCAAAAGAGAAAAAAGTTGCTGAGAAATATGTAAACGAACTTGCAACTAAGACACCTACTACAGACCAGCTGGTAGTTAACCTTTCCGGTGGTAACCAGCAGAAGGTAGTTATCGCAAAATGGCTGACACGAGACAGTGACATCCTTATTTTCGATGAGCCTACCAGAGGTATCGATGTTGGTGCTAAGAACGAAATCTACAAATTAATGAACAAACTGGCAGCAGAAGGCAAATCCATTATCATGATTTCTTCTGAGATGACAGAAGTTCTCCGAATGAGTGACCGTATCATCATCATGTGTGAGGGTAAAGTTACCGGATGTATTGATATCTCCGAGGCAACCCAGGAAAACATCATGGACAAGGCCACACGGAATATCAATTAAGGAGGAAAGTCATGACTAAGAAGAAAAAAAGTATTTTAAGTGATCAGAGATTTATTGTTTTGCTCGTTATCATTGTCCTGTGTGCAATATTCTCAGGCTTGAGTAAAGAATTCAGACAGTACACCACGATCCTGAGTATGCTGGATTTCTCATATTACGATCTTCTTATGGCGATCGGAGTTACATTCCCGCTTATCACTGGTGGTGTTGACCTGTCAATCGGAACTGGTATGGTAGCATACGCACTGATCGCAGGAACACTGATCAGAAACAACAATTGCCCGGTAGCTCTGGCAATGCTGATCTGTATTGTTCTTGGTATCGCAGTCGGTGCACTGAACGGTGTACTGATCGGTGTTATGAACCTGCCGCCATTTTTGGCAACACTTTGTACCTGTATGATTACCCGTGGTGCCGGATCTCTCTGCAGTGCGACACCTTGGCCGGGACTTACACAGCCGGGTGGATGGTTCCACACAATCTTTAAAGTAACCGTTGGTACAGGAAGAAGTGCTTCACGTTATCCGCTCGGTTTCCTGTGGATGATCATTCTGGTTCTTCTTATGGAGTACATCCTGAACCACACCAAATTCGGTCGTTACACAATTGCAATCGGTTCCAACAAAGAGGCAGCAGCCCTTTCTGGAATCAATACAAAGTTCTATCACGTAATGGTATACGTTGTCTGCGGTCTGTTTACAGGTCTTGCAGCAATCGCATACGCAGCAGTAACACCTACTGTACAGCCTGGTACTGGTGCCGGACTTGAGATGGATGCTATCGGTGGTGTATTCGTTGGTGGTGTAGCAGCTACCGGTGGATATGGTTCCGTGATCGGTACATTCGTTGGTATCTTCGTCATCATGCTTCTGAAAACAGGTCTTCCATATATCGGCCTGCAGGCAAACTGGCAGCAGATCATCACTGGTATCGTTCTGATCGTAGCCGTTCTGATCGATATCTTGAAAGAGAAAAAAGCAGCACATTGATATTAAGAAGTGTGTATAATAAGTAAGGGTGCTGTTTACAGAGAAATGTGAACAGCACCCGATAATCAAAGATGTGAAACGCCAAGGGGTAGCAACGGCGTATGAACATAAAAAACTATATAATATATTTTAAGGAGGAAATATTATATGAAAGCAAAAAAGGTTATGGCATTAATGCTCTGTGCAGCAATGGTAACAAGCATGAGCGCAACAGCAGCTTTTGCAGCTGAGGAGAAAGAAGATGCAGCAACAGAGGAATCCGCAGATTCCACAGCAGCTGAGGATCCTACCGCACAGTTCGACGGACTGAAAGCAAACGAAGCTTATGAGTTCCCGATGATGGTTAAATCTTTCCAGTCTACATACTGGGATGCAGCTCAGGAAGGTATGAAGAAAGCATCTGAGGAGCTGGGCGTTACTTATAAAGCACAGGGACCGAACAGTGAGTCCGATATCGCTGACCAGGTTAACATGATCAACACAGCTATCGGCTCCAATCCTGTTGGATTAGGACTTGCAGCTTGCGATACATCTTCTGTTCAGGATGCTCTTAAGACATGTGCAGAAAAAGGTATCCCGGTTGTAACTTTCGATACAGGTATCGCTGATGCTCCGGAAGGATCTGTAGTATGCGAGGTTTGTACAGACAACGCACAGGCTGGTGCAGTAGCAGCTGAGAATATGTACAACTCCATTAAAGACGTTGTTAAAGATGCTGACGGACAGGTTATCATCGGTGAGGTTAACCAGGATGCAACAGCTCAGAACATTCAGCAGCGTGGTACAGGATTCATCAACAAGATGATCGAGCTTCTTCAGGCTGATGGCAAGACTGTAGCAGTAAGCGGCAACGAGTTCTATGTAAACGCAGCAGAGGGTGCTGACGCAGACGCTAAAGACGCTGACGTTGTTATCCAGGTAGCTGTTCCGGCACAGACAACTGTAGAGCTCTGCTCCACAGAGGCACAGGCAATCCTTTCCCAGGAGAACTGTATCGCAGTATTCGGTTCTAACCAGGTTTCCGCAGAGGGTGTTCTTGCAGCAAATGCTAACCTTAACGTTCTTGGTTCTGACCCGGCAAACGGTGATGTAGTTGGTGTTGGTTTCGATGCTGGTTCTATCATCAAAGCAGCTGTTAAAGATGGCACATTCATCGGTGCTGTTACACAGTCTCCTCTTATGATGGGATACTATGCAATCTACGCTCTGACAGCAGCAGCAAACGGCCAGGAGCTTGAGGATGTTCCTACAGACGGTTACTGGTATGATGCAACAAATATGGAAGACGAGGATATCGCTCCTAACCTTTATGACTAATCATATAATTGATAAGATCGTGAAGTTATAATGAACGCGGATTGCGTTCACGGACGTATGAAATAAGAGATCCGCTGGCTGATTCAGTCAGCGGATTTTTTAAATAAATAATGTAGTAGTTCATAAATAATCGCTGTATTATTGGCAAATAAAGACACTTTTTTTGACAAAAGAGGTTCTTATCACCGGAAGGATCCTGATGTATGATAAATACAACATCAGATATGAAAGTGATCAGAAGCTTACATATTGAGGAGGATTTAAAAATGGCAACATATTATTTAGCAGTAGATATCGGAGCATCCAGTGGACGTCACATTCTGGGACATATGGAAAACGGAAAAATGATCCTGGAAGAAATCTATCGTTTTGAGAACGGCATGGTTAAGAAGGATGGAGAGCTCTGCTGGGAGTTTGACCGCCTTTTCACCGAGATCGTAAATGGTCTTAAGAAATGTAAAGAGATCGGCAAGATCCCGGTAAGCATGGGTGTTGATACCTGGGGTGTTGACTTCGTACTTCTTGACAAGGATGACAAGGTTCTTGGCAACACGGTAGGCTACCGTGATCATCGTACAGAGGGAATGGACGAGGAAGTTTATAAGACAATTTCCCTGAAGGATCTGTATGCAAGAACCGGTATCCAGAAAGCGATCTATAATACAGTATATCAGCTGATGGCAGTGAAGAAGAAACATCCTGAGTATCTGGAGCAGGCTGAGACACTTCTTCATGTACCGGACTACTTCCATTTTCTTCTTACAGGCGAAAAAACTTGCGAGTACACAGAGGCAACCACAGGACAGCTTGTATGCCCGACAACCAAGGACTGGGATTATGAGCTGATCGATATGCTGGGATATCCAAGAAAGATATTCCAGAAGCTGATCATGCCTAGCACAAGCATCGGACATTTAACAGACGCAGTGAAGGAAGCAGTTGGCTTTGATCTTGAGGTTGTAGCACCGGCTACACATGATACAGGGTCTGCAGTTCTGGCTGTGCCTGCAAATGATGACGATTTCATTTATATCAGTTCCGGAACATGGTCTCTGATGGGAATCGAGAGAAAAGAAGCAGACTGCTCTGAGAAGAGCTGTGAGATGAACTTCACAAACGAGGGTGGATATGCAGGACGTTTCCGTTATCTGAAGAACATCATGGGTCTCTGGATGATCCAGTCTGTACGTCATGAGTTTGATGATGCGTACAGCTTTGCACAGATCTGCGAGATGGCTGAGGAGGCAAAAGACTTCCCGTCAAGAGTAAACGCAAACGATGAGTGCTTCCTTTCTCCTGAGAACATGACAAAAGAGGTTCAGGACTACTGCCGCAGAACAGGACAGCAGGTTCCGGAAACTCTTGGCGAGATTGCAACCGTTATCTATACAAGCCTTGCAGATTGTTACGCTAAGATCGCAAAAGAAATCGAGGAGATGACAGGAAGAACCTACAGCCGTATCCATATCGTAGGCGGTGGTTCCAATGCAGGATACTTAAATGAGCTGACTGCAAAAGCTACAAAGAAAGAAATCCATGCAGGCCCTGGTGAGGCTACTGCAATCGGTAATATCACAGCACAGATGCTGAAGGCCGAGGAGTTTAAAACGATCGAGGAGGCTCGTACAACCATCCATGAGTCCTTCGGTATCAAAGTATACAAAGCATAAATAAAAATAACTGGAGGTTTTATTATGTTAGTTAACACAAAGGCAAAAGTTGGTGTATTTTCAATTGCTTTAGGCGCATATCTTCCGCAGTTCCCGTCACTGGTGCCGGAATTTGAGGCACAGTACGACGCATTCAAGAAAACGATCCCGGATACAGTAGAGATCGTTGACGGCGGAATGGTGACAACAAAAGAGCAGGCAATGGTGGCAGGAGATAAGTTCCGTGCAGCAGATGTTGACCTTGTATTTCTTCAGATGCTGACATACGCAACATCCTACAACATGCTTCCGGCGATCCGTGATCTGGATGTTCCGGTTGTTCTTGTAAACGTTCAGAAGATCAAAGCGCTGGATTATGAGCACACTGACATTGCCTCCTGGCTGGGTGAAGGCTATGCATGCGGTGCTGTAGGCGAGGCAGTTGCTGACCTTGAGAGAGCAGGCAAGAGACATGCGGTTATCACAGGCGTTGTAGAAGGCGGAGATCCTACAGTTCAGGCTGAGATCGAAGACTGGTGCAAGGCTGCTCAGGTAAGAAGAAGATTCCGTGAGACTAACATTGCGCAGATCGGAAGACCATATCCGGGTATGATGGATCTGTATATTGATGAGACAAACCTCTATAACAGAATGTTCCTCTACACAAAACAGTTCGACTGGGAGAAGATGTGGGCGATCGCTGATGATATTACAGATGAGGAGGCAATCCGGGCAAAAGCACAGGATATCCTTGATACATTCGATATTGAGGGCGGCGGCACCATTGAGAAAGTATGGGATATGGCAAAATATGTAGTTGCTTTTGAGGAGTGGGTAAAAGACGAGCATCTTGGAATGATCGCTTCCCATTACGACGGATTTGCACAGGGTAAAGCAGGAGTCCTTGACAGTATGCTGATCCCGGCTTTCTCCATGCTGATCAAACAGGGTACTGCATGTGCGGTAGAGGGTGACATGAAGGTTGCCATGGCAATGAGTATCTTAAAGACAATTTCCGGTACAGGCCAGCTTTCTGAGATGTACTCCATCGATTTCAACGATGACATCTGCATCATCGGACATTCCGGAAGCGGTGACGCTGACATCTCCGACAAGAAACCAACCATGAAAATCGTGCCGGTATTCCACGGCAAAACAGGCGGCGGATACCTGACACAGTTCTATCCATACACAGGCCCTGTAACCTACCTTGCAATCACTCAGGATAAAGACGGAAACTTCAAATTCGTTGTAGCTGAGGGCGTAAACGAGGAGGGACCGATCCTTTCCTTCGGTGATACAAACATGAGAACACGCTTCACATGCGGAGCAAGAGAGTTCGTTAACCGCTGGAGCGAGGCTGGCCCGACACATCATATGGCAGCTGCTACAGGAAGACACATCGATACGATCCTGAAGGTTGCAAAAATCTTTAACGTACCGGTAGATATCGTGACAAGATAAATTCTTTCTTATGTATTCAACCTAAAACATATTCAAAAAAGGAGACTGCGCGGAGCGGTCTCCTTTTTCAGTGGGAAAAATAAGATAAAAAAGATCTGCCGGAAATGCAGCAGGCAGATTCGGCAGATTTTGGTTTTGCAGTTATTTTTTATGCATAAGTGTGTGCTCCCTGGAAAGCTCATCGTGCAGCTGGATGGAAGACCAGTGCTGAGTTACCGGTGTGAGCATGGCCTTCAGTGCAACAGGCGGGATCTGGTTTTCACGGAAAAAAGCAAGAAAATCATCCATCTGTGCACTGGAAAAATCCTTCAGCACGATCATCTCATCACTGAAATTGCTTCCCAGATTAAACTGGGATGAGGGATGAAATCCCGGAATCTCAAAAAGATATCCCAGCGGATGAAGAAATTCCGGCGCAGTGACGATCCGTGTCTTAACCTTCTGACGGTTCAGATAGCGGCGGATCTGGCGAAGCCGTTCCGGGTCGTTAAAATTATATAAAAGAGCTTCTGGCTGTGTATTCATATAGTGTCATACCTCATTTCTGAATAAAGATTTTTTTGGAACGTAAGTTACTTTTCACGATGTGCAGGGAACCGGATCTCAACCTCTGTCCCCTCTCCAGGCTTGCTGGAATAAGTAAGTCCGTAATTCTTTCCATAGAGAATTTGGAGTCTCCGGTGGGTATTATAAACTGCGATATTGGTGCCGCCGGACTGGCTTTTTCCCTTTCCGGAAAGGATAGTTGACAGGATTTCCGGCGAAATCCCAACACCGTCATCAGAAATCAGAAGAACAATATCCTCATTTTCCATCCATCCGGTAATAACAATAGTTCCGGATTTTGATTCTTTTTCCAAGATCCCGTGAAGAATGGAATTTTCCACAACAGGCTGAAGAGTCAGCTTCGGGATCTGGTATTCTGAAAGCTCATCCGGGATATCCGTGATCAGCTCAATGCTGTCGTGGTAGCGCATATTCTGAAGCTGCACGTAGATGGTTACATGCTCCAGCTCCCTTGCAATGGTAGAGATTCCTTTTTTGCGGCTCAGAGTCAGCTTATAAAAACGGGAAAGACTTTGCACTGCGTGACTGATCTCATTGGTCTGTCCCTGCAGTGCCATCCAGTTGATCATATCCATGGTATTATAAAGAAAATGTGGATTGATCTGTGCCTGGAGGGAATTGAATTCTGCGATCCGGAGATCTTCTGCAGCCTTAGCCTGCTTCTCCATCAGTTCCTCCATTTTTCGAGTCATATAGTTGTAGGTATCGATAAGATTACCGATCTCATCATGTGCCTGTGGACTTTCCATAGGAGTAGGCGGGCCGTGGCGGACGGTCTGCATCTGCCCACGCTTATTGCTGAATAAGGAGATTTTATTTTTTTACAATTCTAATTTTTCAATTTCTTTTTTTATAAAATTTGCCGTTTCTTCTGGAGTAGCTATATAAGAATTATACTCATTATTAAGATTTTCTATATAATCAATAAAAATAGATAAAAATCCAGGTTCATTAATTAAAAGATACATTGTTTGTCCGTTTGAATTTTCAAATGAAAGATACCCAGATTGAGTATTTACGCATAAATGAAGATTTATAGGAAGTTGATCTAACGGTTTTTTTAAAAGGTGGTAGTGTCCTGAAAGACAGTAAGGAAGAAGCGCTTTAAGCATCAAAAGCCGTTCTTCTGGTAGAAAAGGTCTAGCAAATTCATAAGGTATTTCACAAAGACATCCAGTATATATGAAATGTTCAATTCCATTTTCTGTAAAATAAATATGCATATCCTGATCTTTGATTGTATGAATTGCTTCTTTGAAAAAACATTTAATCATAGGAAGAATCTGTTCGCGATTTGGTATTTGAGATCGGAGCGCATTTTCTATGATTTTTTCAGATATAAAAGGTGTGAAACAGGATTCTGGTTGCAAAATATAATTAGGAGCAGTTTGAACTGTAATACTGTTGAGAAATGAGAGATTTTTAGGAGTCATATGAGAGACCTGAAATAATAAAAAACATTTCTCTTGAATTGAATTATATAATTTATGAAACTGAGAAACTAAATTAATGTCTTTAAAAAATATACCCGACTGGAAGTCCGATGATAAAGATACTGCATAATCCGTAGTGAGAATTAAGTAAGGAAAAATATTCATATTATAGAAATGTGAATGCACATTATCATAAAAACAGTACGTTTGGTAGTATAGAGATTGTGAATAAAGAGGAAATATTGTTTTTAAGTATTCCAGATTACATGATTTGTTATCGGTTGTGAGTGAATCGGTTTTGTTTAAACAAAATATATGTCGTATTTCTAATGAATCAGGAAAATTCATACTAGCTAATAAAGAAAATAAAAATTTGTTATTTGGTTGGAGAAGTAACTGAATCAACCCATTTTTTATGGAAGACTCTTTTGCAAAAATGATTCTTAGAATGTGATTGATTTCAAATTCTGTATGTAATGGAAAACAGGAAGTGTTTTCTAAGTTTTTTTCCAAAACATCGTTTAAAGGTTCATTCACAGAAATTCTGGATTTGACAGAGCAAATATCAGGAAAATGTATTAAAAATTCTTCTACGCTTTTTCTTCTATAATAATAATTAGGACTGGTGAGGCTAAGTTGATATGTTTTTGAAAATTTTTGATATTCGGAAGGGGTTAATTGAAAAAATTTAGCCATTTTTATAAAGATTTCACGCTTTGGAGGTCGTCGGGTCCCATTGATAATTTTGTACATGGTGGAACGATCTATATTGCAGTATTTGATAAGGGAATTAGTACTTATGTTTTCTTTGGAATGTATTAACTCTTTTAAATAATCTGAAAATTCTGACATTATAAAATGCTCCTTAGTATAATATTTTATTTTAGAAATATTATACATATATAAAAAAAAATTGCAAGAAAAATGTTGTCCACAAAAATGCCACGGGTTGATAATGATGAGAGAAGGGTAAATAATGAAAAATATATCAAATAATAGGGAAGGAAAAACAAAATGATAAAAAAAATATGGAAATTAACAGTTTTAGTTGGAATTATGGTGTTACTCTGTGGATGTAATGAAGAAAAAGTGAGCGATGGAGAAAATTTACAGATAACAAAAGAAGAGAATAGAAAAAAACAGATGAATGATGCGATAGAAGAAAATACTAATACAGAAAAAACTGAAATGAAAGATTATTCTGATAATCAGCAGGAGCTAAAATGTATTGAAGTCTTTTTTACTGAAGAGGCTTCTCAGAAAAATCTAGAACAGATTAAGCATACAATAGAAAAGAAACCAGAAGTTGCTTACATAGAAGAAATAGGAAGCGAGGAGGCTTGGAAGGATTATGTAAATAAGTATATGCAAGGCTCAAGTTCATCAGATTTAGAAAATCCTTTATCTGATTTTAAGTATTTTATTGTTTATCTGAAGGAAAATGCAGATGGTGAAAATCTTGTCCAGTATATAGAACAATTGCCGTATGTATCGAGTTGTACGAAATCTAAATAAAATATGAACAGTGAGTCATCTAAACAAAAATAGAAAAGGTTGGGAAATATATATGTATATCATTTTTGATTTGGGGTTAATTGGAGTTGTAATCTTGGTTTTAACTGTATTAGGTATAACAACAGTAGGGGCTTTGGGGGCATGGATTGCAGAAAATTTCGAAATTGTTTTGGCGATAATATTATTGGCAAGTGTTATAAGAACTTTGGTTTTTGCAAAAGAATCAAAACTTGGATTAGGAAAAATATTTTTGTGTTCATTATGCGATTGTGCGAGAATATTGCCGATGATCTATTTCTTATGGATATTTTTTAGCGGTTTCACAGGATTATCAAATAAAAGTGTACTGGGATTTTTATTTGGTGTTGTAAATAATATTTTGGGATTTGCATTATTTTGTTTGCCAGAGCTGGGAATTATAACATTGGTAGAGCAGAGTTGTCTGAATATGTTGGAAGACAAAAACATGAACATGCTACTTTATGTATTAGTTTCAGTTATAGGCATTGGATTGCAGATGTTGCTTTTCTGGATTATTATGAAAATATTTTAAGAGTGCCCATACTTCTATCTGTGGGATATGCAGGGCCTTGGAAAACTCAGCGCTTACACAACAATCGCTCTGATCAACGGCGACATCACAGGTGCTAAAGATGACAAGTTCACAGCTGGTGACCTTGGCGACTACACAGTAACAGATGCTGATGACGGTGGTACAGAAGTTGTTCTTGGCGCACCTCTGAAATTCGATACAAGCAACATCGAAGAGATGGCTAAACTGTACTAATCAATCCTCATATTGACTGTAATATTCATATGATAAATCCTTTCAGAGCAGGCGGGGTCTTTGGACTCCGCCTGTTTCTGTGTGCAGAGACGTTGGAGGTTCTTTTGCGCAGATCTTTTATATGAGGATTTTAGTTGTGTGGATGTGACAGCAGTGCTAAAATGAGGATAAAGAGGAACAAAGAAAGAAGAAACGGATAAAGAAGAGGAAGGCATGCAGCAGGCGCTACTGGATCAGCTGAGAAAGATCACAGAAGAAGAACGAAAGATCCTGGATGGAGAGGCAGAGGTGGACAGAGACCTTTATACCTCCGGCAGGGACTTTACCGTGGACAGCGGAAAAATGCTGGAGGAAGGCCGGCTGATCGCGGTCCGTACCCATACCCGTTTTGTGCATTTTCCGGCACACCGGCATAATTTCGTGGAAGTGCTCTATGTCTGCGAAGGCTCTCTGACTAACATCATTGATGGCAAAAAAGTCATCGTTAATAAGGGTGAGCTGCTTTTTCTCAACCAGTTTACGAAACATGAGATCCTGAAGGCTGGACAGAACGATATTGCCATTAACTTTATGGTGCTGCCAGAGTTTTTTGATGTGGCTTATTCCATGACCGGCAATGATAATATGCTGGCAGATTTTCTTGTGAATGTGCTCAGACAGGATGAGGAACGGGGAGAATATCTGCATTTTAAGGTGGCAGAGGTGCTACAGATCCAGAATCTTCTGGAAAACATCATCTATTCCCTGGTAAATGGAGAAGAGAACCGGGAACGGATTAATCAGACCACAATGGGCCTGATCTTTATGTACCTGGTGGAATCCGTACAGTACGTGGAGATGCGTCTTCCCAACCAGTACGAAAACATGATCTCCATGACCACACTGGACTACATTGAGCAGAAATACCGGACAGCTACCCTGACAGAGCTGTGCAGCCGTCTTCATCTGCCCATGCATGTATTAAGCAAGATGATCAAAAAAACGACAGGATTTAACTTTAAGGAACTTCTTCAGCGAAAACGTCTGAACAAGGCGGTGGAACTGATGTGTGACACAGATCTTCCCATCAGTGATATCATTGCCGCGGTGGGATATGAGAATAACAGTTATTTTCACCGGGTATTTAAAGAACATTATCATATGACACCCAGAGCATTCCGGGTAAAGAACAGCAAAAAAGAGCAGGTGAGGCTTTAACCCCACCTGCTTTTTAAATATCGTGGAACTGTCCGATCTTATCCTTGATCCGCTGCATCTCATTATCCATGTCGATGACAGCTCTGGCGCAGTTGAGAAGTTCATCACTGACTTCTTCATATCCATCCATTTCTTCGATATTCTGCTTATAACGAAGCTGATGCTCCAGTGTGGCCCAGAAATCCATGCCGTTGGTACGGATCTGGATCTCGGCTCTCATCGGTGTTTTTCCTTTGGAGAAAAATACGGGGATTTCTACGATCATGTGATAGCTGCGGTAGCCGTTGGGCTTTGGATTTTTGATGTAATCTTTTACCTGGATAACAGTGATATCGTCCTGCTTGGAGATCAGATCCGCAATGGTGTAGATATCATCGATAAAAGCGCACACAACCCGGATGCCGGCTACATCATTCAGCTGATTCTGGATATTCTCGGCTGTAAATTCATAGCCAAGCTTCTTAAGCTTCTTGTAAATGCTTTCCGGTTTTTTGATCCTGGTTTTGATAAAAGAAATGGGATTACGTTTATATTCCACGGAAAATTCATCGTTGAGGACTTCCAGCTTGGTACGGACCTCCCGGACAGTACAGCGGTACATCATCATCAGGTCGTTAAATTTTGCGGAATTTTTGATAAAAACCCGGGGATCCGGTGTATCCAGCCAGGTATTGGTATTTTCTTTTGCCATGGTATTTTTTGAGAGAAACTCCTTTCGTATGTGAAATCTGCTGAAAACAGTAAAGACAGATTCTGATCTGTTCCTGTTATTTTTCGGCAATGTGATAAGATAATTATAGAATAAAATGACATTTTTTTCAACTTTTGTATTGACAGATTAAAAATCCTGTGCTATTTTATATGAAAAGTTTAATCAAGTAAACCACTAAACCGTTGAAGCGGAGATAAAAGTTTTCATGCGCGCACAGAGAATCCGGGAGGGTGAGAGCCGGGTCGAGAAGCAGTTTACTAAATGGACCGCTGAGGGCACAGGGAAAGGTATCCCGGATACCGAGTATTCTGTGACGTGAAGGCATACGTCAGTTGCCGGGAATATGCAGGTATTCCGACAAGTGCACAGGTCATACTGTGAAGCAGGGTGGCACCGCGGGTGTATTGGATTTTGAACGCTCGTCCCTGGCAGAACTGGATTCTGCCGGAGACGGGCTTTTTTTGTTACATAAATGTAGATCAGGAGGGACTGAATATGTATCCAGCATTAGAAGGATTAAGAGAAATCGCAAAGTCAGGGGAATACCGGCGTATTCCCGTATGCAGAGAACTGTATTCCGACCGCTATACACCTGTAGAAGTGATGCGGACTCTTCGCACAGCCAGCAGACACTGCTATCTGCTGGAAAGTGCCAGCCAGACAGAGGTATGGGGACGCTATTCCTTCCTGGGATATGAACCATCCATGGAGATCACCTGTACCGATGGAAATCTTCAGATCCGAAAGATCCATGAGGACGGTACCGAAGAAATAACAAAGCAGCAGGTAAAACATCCCGGAGATGCTATTCGAAAGATCCTGAAGGAATACAAAAGCCCGGTACTGGAAAAAATGCCAACCTTTACCGGCGGCCTGGTAGGCTATTTTTCCTACGATTATATTAAATACAGTGAATCGAAGCTGGAGCTTACCGATAAGACGGTAGAAGATTTCAGAGATATGGATCTAATGCTCTTTGACCAGGTCATTGCCTTTGATCATTACAGACAGAAGGTGCTTCTGATCACAGGGGTGATGACAGATGATCTGGAGAACTCTTTTGGAAAGGCAGAAAAGAAACTGCAGGAGATGGCAGATCTGATCAGAAAGGGAGAGCAGAAGGAATTTCCATCCCTGAAGTTGCAATCCTCCATTGAGCCGCAGTTCCCGAAAGAAAAATACTGTGAGATGGTAGAAACCGCCAGACATTATATTCGTGAGGGAGACATCTTCCAGGTGGTGCTTTCCAATCCCATGAGAGCCAGAGCAGAGGGAAGCCTTTTTGATACCTATCGTGTTTTAAGGGCCACAAACCCGTCCCCCTATATGTTTTATTTTTCCAGTGATGATATTGAGATTGCAGGAGCCTCCCCGGAAACACTTGCCAGGCTTGCAGGAACAGAATTAAGTACCTTCCCGCTTGCAGGAACAAGACCAAGAGGCAAGACAAAAGAAGAAGACCTGGCGCTGGAAAAAGGACTCCTGGCTGATGAGAAGGAACGTGCCGAGCATAATATGCTTGTGGATCTTGGGCGAAATGATATCGGAAAGATCAGTAAGATCGGTACTGTGAACGTAGAAAAATATATGTGCATCGAGCGTTTTTCTCATGTGATGCATATTGGTTCCACAGTTACCGGCCAGATCCGGGATGACAGGGATGCGGTGGATGCAGTGGATGCCATCCTTCCGGCAGGAACACTTTCCGGAGCACCGAAATTCCGTGCCTGCCAGATCATCCAGGAACTGGAACAGTGCAAGCGAGGCATTTACGGCGGTGCTATCGGATATCTGGATTTTGCCGGAAACCTGGATACCTGTATTGCCATTCGCCTGGTTTATAAGAAAAACGGTGAGATCTGTATCCGGTCAGGAGCAGGGATCGTAGCAGACAGTATTCCGGAAAGTGAATTTCAGGAGTGCTGCAACAAGGCAAGAGCCGTTGTACAGGCAATCGAAACTGCACAGGAGGGACTGGAATGATAGTACTGATCGATAATTATGATAGCTTTTCCTACAATGTTTATCAGCTGATCGGTTCTGTGGAGCCGGATATCAAAGTGGTAAGAAATGATGAAGTGACCATCAAAGAGCTGGAGGCCATGAAGCCGGAGGCATTGATCCTTTCCCCTGGTCCGGGAAAACCGGAGGATGCGGGAATCTGTATTGAATCCATAAAATATTTCAAAGACAAGCTGCCGATCCTGGGTATCTGCCTTGGACATCAGTCCATCTGTGAAGCCTTCGGAGGGACAGTATCCTACGCAAAAGAGCTGATGCACGGAAAGCAGAAAGAGATACATAAAGTTGGAAAGAGCCGGATGTTTGAAGGACTTCCGGAAACTTTTCCGGCAGCCAGATATCACTCACTGGCAGCTATCCGGGATACCTTACCGGAGGAACTGGTTGTTACCGCTGAGTCTGAGGACGGAGAGGTGATGGCACTGGAGCATAAAGAATATCCGATATTCGGATTACAGTTCCATCCGGAATCTGTTATGACACCGGATGGAAAAACAATGGTCGAGAACTTTATGAAGGTTATCAGAGACAGATAAGACAGAGAACAGCAATCCATAAAAGATAGAATCGTTACAGAACAGGAGGAAACAACAATGATCAAAGAAGCAATCATCAAGCTTTCAAAAAAAGAAGATCTTACATATGACGAAGCAGAAGCCGTAATGAATGAGATCATGGACGGAGCGGCAACACCGGTACAGATGGCATCCTACCTTACTGCACTTTCCCTGAAAGGAGAGACTATTGATGAGATCACTGCATCAGCAGCCGGAATGCGTGCACACTGCATCAAGCTTCTCCACGATATGAATGTTCTGGAGATCGTAGGAACCGGTGGTGACGGAGCAAACTCCTTTAATATTTCTACGACATCTTCTCTTGTGATCGCAGCAGGTGGCGTTCCGGTAGCAAAACACGGAAACCGTGCAGCATCTTCCAAGAGCGGTGCAGCAGATGTTTTGGAAGCACTTGGCGTAAAGATCACCATCCCGCCGGAAAAAAGTGCAGAGATCCTGAAAAAGATTAACATCTGTTTCCTGTTCGCCCAGAATTATCATATTGCCATGAAATATGTGGCACCGATCCGTAAAGAGCTGGGAATCCGCACGGTATTTAATATCCTCGGACCATTAAGCAACCCGGCAGGCGCAAACATGGAGCTGATGGGAGTCTTTGACCAGTCTCTGGTAGAGCCGCTGGCACAGGTTATGATGAAGCTTGGCGTGAACCGCGGAATGGTAGTTTTCGGACAGGATAAGCTGGATGAGATCTCCATGAGCGCACCGACTTCTGTGTGCGAGATCAAGGACGGATGGTTCCAGTCCTATGAGATTACACCGGAGCAGTTCGGCTATACACGCTGCAGCAAAGAGGATCTGGCAGGCGGCACACCGGCAGAGAACGCAGAGATCACAAAAGCCATTGTAAACGGAACCGAAAAAGGCCCGAAGCGTCAGGCGGTCTGCATGAACGCAGGTGCAGCACTTTATATCGCAGGAAAGGCGAAAACTATAGAAGATGGCGTGAAGATGGCTGAAAACCTGATCGACAGTGGTGCAGCTGCTGCCAAGCTTGCGGAATTTATCAAATTAAGTAACGAGATTTGAAAATAATAGCGGCAGAAGAGAAATCGGCAATCCCTATCGGAAGAGATATGAACGGAAACATTAATCTGTCAGACTTCTTGAAATTGCCGAATGAGAGTTGAACTGAAATATCAAGGAGACAAACAAAGAATGAGCGAAAAAAACATTCTGGAGGAAATCGCAGAAAAAACAAGAGAACGTATCCGGAAGGAAAAACGTCAGCTTCCCCTGGATCAGCTGAAAACCCTGGCAGAAAAAGCGCCACAGCAGCCGTCCTTTCTGGAAGCGTTGAAAAAGCCGGGTATGTCCTACATCTGTGAAGTAAAAAAAGCTTCCCCCTCCAAGGGGCTGATCGCACCGGAATTTCCGTATCTGGAAATTGCGAAAGAATACGAGGCAGCAGGTGCATCTGCGATCTCCTGCCTCACAGAGCCATTTTATTTCATGGGAAGTGACACTTATCTCCGTGAGATCACAGAAACAGTGGATATTCCGGTCCTTCGGAAGGACTTCACGGTGGATAAGTACATGATCTATCAGGCAAAAGCATTCGGTGCATCGGCAGTGCTTCTGATCTGTGCTATCTTAAATGACCAGGAACTCCTGGAATACCGAGAGCTTACAGAAACTCTGGGAATGGATGCGCTGGTGGAAGCTCATGACGAGAATGAAGTGGCAAGAGCATTAAAGACAGGTGCAAAGATCGTCGGAGTCAACAACCGTGACCTGAAAACCTTTAAGGTTGATATGAATAACAGCATCCGTCTTCGAAATCTGGCACCGGACAATGTGGTATTTGTGTCTGAGAGCGGAATCAAAAATGTAGGTGATATCGCTATCCTGGAAAGAAACCGGGTAGGTGCAGTCCTGATCGGTGAGACCCTGGTGCGAAGCCCGGATAAGAAAGCTGCATTGGAAAATCTGAATGGTGGAGCGCTTGTATAAAGGCCAAACGAAAGAATAGAGCAAATAAGTAACAGAGCTGACCAGCAGCAAATAGTAACGAAACAGGAAGGGGCAGGGTCAGACAGAAAGGGCAGGATTGGCTGAATATGAGAGAACAACCGTTGAAACATGGGAGCAGAACCAGGATCAAGATCTGCGGCCTGACCCGCCCGGAAGATATCCAGGCAGTGAACCAGGCTAAACCGGACTTTGCAGGATTCATTGTAGAATTCCCAAAAAGCAGAAGAAACGTTACCGTGGAGCAATTGAAGGCTCTCCGGGAAGAACTGGATGATAGCATTTTGCCGGTAGGCGTATTCGTCAATGCACCGGTGGAGCTTCCCGCACAGCTTTTAAACGAAGGAACCATCGCACTGGCACAGCTTCACGGCCAGGAGGACGAGAATTATATCAGACAGCTTAAGACCATGACAGACCAGCTTCTGATAAAGGCTTTTTCCATAAAAACAGAAGCAGATATAAAGAAAGCGATTCGTTCGGAAGCAGACTATATTCTTCTGGATCAGGGCGCAGGAGGAACAGGAGAAACTTTCGACTGGAGTCTGGTACCGGCGATCAAACGTCCCTGGTTTCTGGCAGGAGGTCTGGGCTGTGAAAATCTGGAATCGGCCATACATCTGCTTCACCCCTGGGCAGTAGATTTAAGCAGCAGTGTAGAAACCGACGGTCACAAAGACCCGGATAAAATATTAGAAGCAGTATACGCAGTAAGGAACATAAAGGAGGAAATATAACATGTCAAAAGGAAGATTCGGCATCCATGGCGGACAGTATATCCCGGAAACACTGATGAACGCCGTTCTGGAGCTTGAGGAAGCATACAACCATTACAAAAACGATCCGGAATTCAACCGCGAGCTCACAGAGTTTCTCAATGAATACGCAGGAAGACCATCCCGTCTTTACTATGCGGCACATATGACCGAGGACCTTGGCGGAGCCAAGATCTATCTGAAAAGAGAAGACTTAAACCACACAGGAGCCCACAAGATCAACAACGTACTTGGTCAGGTGCTCCTGGCAAAAAAAATGGGCAAGACCCGTGTCATTGCTGAGACAGGCGCAGGCCAGCACGGTGTTGCAACTGCAACTGCAGCAGCACTGATGGGAATGGAATGTGAGGTATTCATGGGAAAAGAGGACACGGAACGTCAGGCACTGAATGTTTACAAAATGCGTCTTCTCGGAGCAAAAGTCCATGCAGTCACAAGCGGAACCGCAACCTTAAAGGATGCCGTTTCCGAGACCATGCGTGAATGGACAAACCGTATTGCAGATACCCATTATGTACTGGGATCTGTTATGGGACCGCACCCGTTCCCGACTATCGTACGTGATTTCCAGGCAGTGATCTCCAAGGAGATCAAAGAACAGATGCTGGAAAAAGAGGGAAGACTTCCGGATGTTGTCCTGGCCTGCGTAGGCGGCGGCTCCAATGCTATCGGAACCTTCTACAATTTCATTGAGGACAAAGACGTTCGTCTCATCGGCTGTGAGGCAGCAGGACGTGGCGTGAATACTGCGGAGACTGCGGCAACCATCGCAACCGGTCGTCTCGGAATCTTCCATGGTATGAAATCCTACTTCTGCCAGGATGAATACGGACAGATCGCACCGGTATACTCCATCTCCGCAGGTCTTGATTATCCGGGTGTAGGTCCGGAGCATGCACACCTTTATGATATCGGAAGAGCAGAGTACGTTCCTGTTACAGATGACGAAGCAGTAGATGCTTTTGAATATCTTTCCAGAACAGAAGGAATCATTCCTGCGATCGAAAGTGCCCACGCAGTGGCCTATGCGAAAAAGATCGCACCGACACTTGGAAAGGACAAGATCATGGTAGTTACCATTTCAGGACGTGGAGATAAGGACTGTGCGGCAATTGCCCGCTACAGAGGGGAGGATATTCATGAATAAGAGAATTACAGAAGCATTTGCAAACGGAAAAGCATTTATTCCTTTTTTAACCTGCGGAGATCCGTCTCTGGAGGTAACAGAGCAGCTGGTTTATGCAATGGAAGAAGCAGGAGCAGATCTGATCGAGCTTGGGATCCCGTTCTCAGATCCTACCGCAGAGGGACCTGTGATCCAGGAAGCCAATGTCCGGGCACTTGCAGGCGGCGTGACTACAGATAAAGTTTTTTCAATGGTAGAAAAAATCCGTAAAAATACAAAAATCCCAATGGTATTTATGACCTACGCAAACGTAGTATTTTCTTACGGAACAGAGCGTTTTATCAAGAAAGCAGCGGAAGTTGGAATGGATGGACTGATCCTTCCGGATGTTCCTTTTGAGGAAAAAGAAGAGTTTGATGTTGTGTGCAAACAGTACGGCCTTGACCTGATCTCCCTGATCGCACCGACCTCCCATGAGCGGATCGCCATGATCGCAAAAGAGGCGGAAGGCTTTGTTTACTGCGTATCTTCCCTTGGTGTAACAGGAATGCGTACCAGCATTACCACAGATATCGGAGCTATGGTGAAATTAGTAAAAGCTCAGAAAGACATTCCATGTGCAGTAGGATTCGGAATCTCCACACCGGAGCAGGCAAAAAAAATGGCAGATCAGTCAGACGGTGCCATTGTAGGATCTGCGATCGTGAAGCTTTGTGGTGCCTACGGCAAAGACTGCGTGCCGAAGGTGAAGGCTTATGTGAAAGAGATGAAGGATGCAATCAGATAAGTTCCCGGCTGAAATTGGAACACAGATCACAAAGTGTAATAAAAATCTGCTTTATCCCAAAGAAAGAGTAAAGCAGATTTTTTTCTGCTCTGAACAGAGGCCGGAAAAATTGCAGGAAATATCTACTTGACAGTCAGAGACCAAATGATAGATGATATAAAAAAAGGTGAGGAGGAAATTGGGGATGAATCGGGAAGAAGCAAAGAAGAAAGCAGAAGCGCTGGTTGCCAGGATGACTCTGGAGGAAAAAGCCAGTCAGTTAAGGTACGATGCACCTGCAATAAAAAGATTGGGAATTCCGGCGTATAACTGGTGGAATGAGGGACTTCACGGTGTTGCCAGAGCAGGGCAGGCAACGGTTTTTCCACAGGCGATCGGAATGGCGGCAGCTTTTGACCGGAAAAGTGTGGCAGAGATGGCCGGTATCGTGGCAACAGAGGGCAGAGCAAAGTATAATGCATATTCCGTAAACGGTGACAGAGATATTTATAAGGGATTGACGTTCTGGTCTCCTAATGTCAATATTTTCCGTGATCCACGATGGGGTAGAGGCCATGAAACTTATGGGGAAGATCCGTATCTTACAAAAGAACTGGGAGTTTCCTTTGTAAAAGCACTTCAGGGAAATGGGGATACAATGAAGGCAGCAGCCTGTGCCAAACATTTTGCAGTACATTCCGGGCCGGAGGCACTCCGTCATGAATTTGATGCGGAAGCATCCGCAAAAGATATGGAAGAAACGTATCTGCCGGCATTCGAAGGTCTGGTAAAAGAAGCCAAAGTAGAAGCGGTTATGGGAGCTTATAACCGGACAAACGGGGAACCCTGCTGCGGAAGTCCCACATTACAGAAAAAACTCAGAGGCGAATGGAAATTTCAGGGGCATTTTGTATCAGACTGCTGGGCGATCCGTGATTTTCATGAACACCATATGGTAACGGATACAGCCGTTGAATCTGCAGCACTGGCTATTAATAATGGCTGTGACCTGAATTGTGGAAATACCTATCTTCACATTATGAAGGCATACGAAAAGGGGTTTGTCACAGAAGAAACCATAACCCGGGCAGCAGTGCGGCTTTTTACCACAAGGTATCTGCTGGGGTTGTTTGATGGAAGCGAATATGACAATATCTCCTATCTGGAGGTAGAATCCCCCAGGCATCTGGATGCAGCGGAGAAAGCAGCGGAAAAAAGCTTTGTTCTGCTGAAAAATAACGGGATTCTTCCGCTTGATAAAGAAAAACTGAAAACAATAGGGATCATCGGACCAAATGCGGACAGCAGACAGGCGCTGATCGGCAATTATCACGGGACAGCTTCCAGGTATATTACCATACAGGAAGGCATCCAGGATTATGTGGGAGACGATGTAAGGATCCTTACTTCCAGAGGCTGTGATCTGTTCCGAGACCGAACGGAGCACCTTGCGTTTACCAGAGATCGTATTGCGGAAGCAAAGGTGGTTGCGGAAAACAGCGATGTGGTGATCTTATGTATGGGACTGGATGAGACACTGGAAGGAGAAGAGGGAGACACCGGAAACAGCTATGTATCGGGAGATAAAGAAGATATTGAACTTCCCGGAGTACAGCGAGAACTGATGGAAGCAATCGCAGACACCGGAAAACCGGTAGTATTCTGTCTGCTGGCAGGAAGTGACCTTAATCTGAAATATGCGGCAGAGAAATTTGATGCAGTCATGATGCTGTGGTACCCTGGATGCCAGGGCGGGAAGGCAGCGGCAAAGGTACTGTTTGGAGAAATCTCGCCATCAGGAAAACTTCCGGTGACCTTTTATGAAAGCCTGGAAGAACTTCCGGATTTTACCGATTATTCCATGAAAGGCAGAACATATCGCTATATGGAACGAAAAGCACAGTTTCCTTTTGGATATGGTCTGACGTACAGTAAGGTGGCAGTAGATAAAGCAGAGGTCAAAACATGTGAACAGAAGATAAACGTGGAGGTAGAAGTGCAGAATAACGGCGCATATGATACAGAGGATGTTGTTCAGATCTATGTAAAAAATATCGACAGCAAAAATGCCATTCCCAATCCGATGCTGGCCGGTTTTCAGCGGATATTCCTGAAGGCGGGAGAATGCCGAAAAATAGAAATCCCAATATGGGAAAAAGCATTCACCGTAGTAGATGAAACAGGAAAACGGATGGAAGAAGGAAAGAAATTTGAAATTTATGCAGGCTGCAGCCAGCCGGATGAAAAAAGCAAAGAACTGACCGGGATCATGCCGGTAAAGATCATCTGGGAAAAATAATAAGAAAATCTAAAGTAACAGGAGGGCGCTGCATCAGGCAGCGCCCTCCCTTTATATCTAACGCATAAACAACCGTACCATTTTCTCATAAATCTTCCGATATTTCTGATATCTCATAGGAAGATCGATCCAGGTCTTTTTATCTACAATACTCTTATAATGAGAGAATGTCCGGAAGCCGTCGATGCCATGATAGGATCCCATGCCGCTTTCACCAAAGCCGCCGAAGCCCATATTGCTGGTTGCCAGATGTATGAGGACATCGTTGATACAGCCACCGCCGAAACCACATCGGGAAGTAACTTCCCGGGCATTTTTTTCATCTTCGGTGAAGATATAAAGAGCCAGCGGATGCGCCATGGAATTGATCTTTGTTACGGCACCTCCGAGAGAGTCATAGGTGAGGACCGGAAGTACCGGACCGAAGATTTCCTGCTGCATGACCGGATCTTCGAAGGTTACGTTATCAAGAACCGTCGGCTCGATTTGAAGTGTTTCACGGTTGGAACCACCGCCGCAGACAGTTTTGGCAGGATCGATCAGACTATTGATACGGTCGAAATGCTTTTCGTTGATGATCTTTCCATAATTCCGGTTCTTCAGTGGTTCTTTTCCATACTGGCGTGTGATCTGTCTGCGAAGCTCTGCGACCAGGGCTTCTTTGATCTCCGGATCACAGTAGATGTAGTCCGGAGCCACGCAGGTCTGGCCACAGTTCAGGAACTTGCCGAATACGATACGTTTTGCCGCAAGGCGGAGATTGGCTGTTTTGTCCACGATACAGGGGCTTTTTCCACCCAGCTCCAGAGTGACTGGTGTGAGGTGTTCGGAAGCCTTTCTCATGACCTCTTTTCCCACAGACTGGCTTCCCGTGAAGAAGATGTAATCAAAGTGCAGACTGAGAAGATGTGTGTTTTCCGCACGTCCGCCTGTGACAGTTGCAACGTATTTTTCATCGAAACATTCATGGATGAGAAGACGGATCACTTCGCTTGTTGCCGGTGAGTAGGCGCTTGGTTTCAGGATGACTGTGTTTCCGGCTGCAATGGCGTCTACCAGTGGTTCTATGGTGAGAAGAAACGGATAGTTCCACGGACTCATAATGAGAACAACACCGTAGGGGGATGGTTTGCGGAAACTGTGGGAATGGAACTGTGCTAGTGGAGTTGGAACGGTCTGTTCTTTTGTGTAGGAGCGGATATTTTTCAGCATATGTGTGATCTCGGAGAGCACCAGTCCGGTCTCACACATATAGCTTTCGAAATTACTTTTTCCCAGATCCTTTTTCAGCGCGGCGTGGATCTGATCTTCGTGTTTCCGGATGGAAGCGCGGAGACGTTTCAGGGCGCTGATGCGAAAATCAAGGTCAAGAGTTGCGCCGGAGTAGAAGTACTGGCGTTGTTTATCTAAAAGCTGGTTGATCTGTTCTTTTTCCATGGAATTGTAGTCCTTTCTGAAAAAACTGTATTCGAAATATCGAAAAAATCTTTCTATGCCAATGGCTGTTTTAGCAATTGCCTGCCGGAGGCATCAGTCTGTAATACAGTGTTTCAAGTTCGCCGGCATCCATCAGCACAGGAACCGGGTACAGAGGATTGGCTTCTTTATCTGCGTAATGGGCAAGCTCCGGGATGTCCGTTTCCTGGATTTCCGGGATATAGTCTCCGATGCCATAGCGTTTTTTCATATCTTTTATTGCATCAATAAACATCCGGGCAGCAGTTTTATCGTCCTCATGTTTATCGCAGAGACCGGCAGTTACGGCAAGGTTGCGGAGTTTGTGAGTGATGGGATCTCCGTATGTTTCCAGTACCATAGGAAGGATCACTGCATTGGCAAGCCCATGTGGAACATTATATTTTCCGCCGAGGGAATGTGCAATTGCGTGGACATATCCAACGTAGGATTTGGTGAAGGCGCAGCCTGCGAAATAGGAGGCGCGGAGCATATTTCGTCTTGCTTCAATATTATTGCCGTCTGTGTAGGCGGTATCCAGATTTTCAAAGATCAGTCTGACAGCATCCAGGGCATTTTTTCTTGTGCCAGGTGTAGTGGAATTTCCAATGTAGGCTTCCACTGCGTGAGTCAGGGCATCCATGCCGGTGGTAGCTGTGATAAACGGCGGAAGGCTTAAAGTCACTTTCGGGTCAAGGACTGCGTAGCGTGGGATCAGCGGAAAATCGTTGATGGCATATTTGTGCCGTGTTTCTGCATCGGTAATGACAGCAGCAAGTGTTGTTTCACTTCCTGTTCCTGCAGTCGTGGGGATGGCGATGAGAAGAGGAAGCTTTTTGTGGATCTTCAGGATTCCCTTCATCTGAGCAAGAGACTGGTGTGGCTTGGCAATGCGGGCTGCTGTGGCTTTTGCACAGTCCATACTGGAACCTCCGCCGAAGCCGATGATCGCATGGCAGTCATTGTCCAGATACATGTGAAGGGCTTCGTCCACATTGACGGTTGTTGGATTGGCAACGGTTTTGTCGTAGATGTGGTAAGAGATGCAGCTTCGCTTCAGTGTCTGCTCCAGCCTTTCTGTAAGGCCAAGGCTTCGGATCCCTGCATCTGTGATGATGAGTACATTGTTATAGTTTCTTTTTTCCAGAACTTCCGGAATACCTTTGACGCTTCCGATGATCTTCGGATTGCGGTAAGGAAGCAGTGGAAGGGCGAATTTAAAGACATTCTGGAAAACCCGGCAGTAAGCTTTTTTTAATGGATTCATGGTAGTTTTTGTTCCTTTTAAAGTCAAATTATTTTATTCTAAATATTATATATAGCAGTTGGAAGGGGAAAAGTCAAGGTTGCCGTTTATGGAAGTGCATCGCGAAGCGTGCTGCTGAGAACAGAGTAACCGTAACGTCATAAAAAAGAAAACAGGAAAATATAATATTGTCATGGTTGTAAATATCCTTTACACTAAGGGAGTCAAACAGAATCATCATGCAAGGATTGTATATCCAGCGTAAGGCAAGTGTTCGCAGGATAGATATTGATCACGGAGGAAATCATGCCAGAAACAGACACATCCGCAAAAAATCCTCTTCACGTATCCGAAGTGGATGATAATTTAAAAGAATTAAGCCCTCACGGTTCCTTTGAGCTGCCGGTGGAAACCTATATGGCGAACTGTGAGATCTTTCATGCACTGTATGACCACTGGCACAGTGAGATGGAGATCATGTATATTGAAAAAGGCAGTGGCTTTGCCAGACTGAACCGGGAGAGCATCCGCCTGAAAAAGGGGGATCTCCTGATCGTGAACTGCGGAGTTCTCCATAGTATGCGCACGGATCTTAAGAAGCCTCTTTATTATAAGAGTGTGGTTTTCAGCCTGGGCTTCCTTGCAGGTCAGCCGGGAGATATCTGCCAGGAATGTGTGGTATCACCATTAATAGAAAACAAGGCAGAATTCTGCCATCATATAGAAGAAGGAGATTCCGGATATGAGAAGCTACGGGAAATTTTTCTGGAGATCCATGACTGTCATTCGGAGAAGAAGCCATATTTCTATGTGAAGCTGAAAATGCTGTTCTTTGATTTCTTTTATGAGATGCTGACGAAGCATTATATTATCCCGGTAAGCACAGAGCAGAACAAGAGCCTTGCGGCAGTAAAGGAAGTGCTGGATCATATCAGCCTTCACTACCAGGAGAATCTTACCGTTTCAGAGCTTTCCGGACTTTCCAATTACAGTGAGTATTATTTTATGAAGCTTTTCCGCCAGTATACGGGAAAAACCCTGGTGGAATACATCAATGACTTCCGTATGGAGAAGGCGAAGTATCTTCTTACGCATTCCGATGCACCTGTGACGGAGATCGCCATGCAGGTGGGATTTAACAGTACAAGTTATTTTATAAAGAAATTTCAGCAGTCCAATAAGGTTTCACCGCATAAGTACAGGAAGAGTATGAGACAGATCTGAGAAATCTCCCGAAGCAACCGCATATGTATCGGTTATGTTTTTATGCAGAGCTACAGTAAAAAGTGAAAAACAGTCTGACAAATATCTTGCATATCATGACAGGATTGTTATATTTTTGAAAAGAAATGCGTGATATCCTAATATCATCAAAAACAAAGCAAACAACCTTGTAAAAACATATTTCATCCCATCAAGATCCATGAAAGGAGATCAAAATGGAAACATTAAGCAAAGTATTTGAAGACAAATATAACAAAAATGTAAAAGATTGTACAAACGAGGAAATCTATCACGGACTTCTCTCCTGGACAAAGGAGCAGCTGAAGGGCCGCGGCTACCAGGAAGGAAAAAAGAAAATTTATTATATTTCCGCAGAGTTCCTTATCGGTAAGCTTCTTTCCAACAACCTGATCAATCTGGGCGTTTATGATGAAGTTGCGAAATATCTTAAAGAAAACGGAAAAGAGCTTTCCATGATCGAGGAGATCGAGCCGGAGCCATCTCTTGGAAACGGCGGACTTGGCCGTCTGGCAGCATGTTTCCTGGATTCCATTGCAACTCTGGGACTTCCGGGAGAAGGAATCGGACTTAATTATCACCTCGGACTTTTCAAACAGGAGTTTAAGGATCATCTTCAGTTTGAGACACCGAATCCTTGGATCCAGCCGGAGAGCTGGCTTACAGATGCAGGCGTTTCCTATTATGTCCCATTTAAGGGCTTTATGCTGAAATCCACACTGTATGATATTGATGTTGCAGGCTATGAGAACAAAGCAATCAAGCTTCGCCTTTTTGATATTGATATTGCAGACGAGAGCATTGTGGGCGAGGGAATCTCCTTTGATAAGAAGGATCTGCTCCACAATCTGACACTGTTCCTTTATCCGGATGACAGCGATGATGCAGGAAGAAAGCTTCGTATCTATCAGCAGTACTTCATGGTAAGCAATGCGGCACAGCTGATCCTGGATGAGGCAACAGCAAAAGGCTGCAATCTTCATGACCTTGCCGATTACGCAGTGATCCAGATCAACGATACACATCCGAGTATGGTAATTCCGGAGCTTATCCGTCTCCTTACAGAGCGTGGAATCGAGTTCGAGGAGGCATGCGAGATCGTATCTCATGTATGCGCTTATACCAACCATACCATTCTTGCAGAGGCACTTGAGAAATGGCCGATCTCCTATCTTGAGGAGGTTGTTCCGGATCTGATGCCGATCATCCGCAAGCTGGACGAGCGTATCAAAGCAAAATATCCGCAGGAAAATCTTGCCATCATCGACAAGAACGACCTGGTACACATGGCACATATGGACATCCACTACGGATTTTCCATCAACGGTGTTGCATCCCTTCATACCGATATCCTGAAGGAGACAGAGCTTCATCAGTTTTATGAGATCTATCCGGAGAAATTCAATAACAAGACAAACGGAATTACCTTCCGCAGATGGCTCCTTCACTGCAACCATCCGCTGACAGAGTACATCACATCCATGATCGGTGACGGCTTCCGCAAGGATTCCTTTGAGCTTGACAAGATGCTTGGCTTCAAGGGAAATCAGGACGTTCTTGCAAATATCCTTAAGATCAAGCAGGATGCAAAGAAGAGATGTGCGGAGTTTATCAAAGCCAACACAGGTGAAGAGATCAATACACACAGTGTTTATGATATCCAGATCAAACGTCTTCATGAGTACAAACGTCAGCAGCTGAATGCACTTTACATCATTGACCGTTACCTGAAGATCAAGGCAGGCGAGAAGCCGCAGCGCCCGGTAACCTTTATCTTCGGTGCAAAGGCAGCTCCTGCATACGTTATCGCAAAGGATATTATCCACCTGCTTCTCTGCTTACAGGAGCTTATCAACAATGATCCGGAGGTTTCCCCGTACATGAAAGTTGTTATGGTGGAAAACTACAACGTAAGTGCAGCAGAGAAGCTGATCCCTGCCTGCGATATCTCCGAGCAGATCTCTCTTGCTTCCAAGGAGGCCAGCGGAACAGGAAACATGAAGTTCATGCTCAACGGTGCTGTAACACTGGGAACCATGGATGGTGCAAATGTGGAGATCAGCCAGCTGGTAGGCAAGGATAATATCTATATCTTCGGAGAGTCCAGTGAGCAGGTTATCGAACACTATGAAAAGGCTGACTACTGCTCCAGAGATTTTTATGAGAAAGACGAGCGCATCCGTCGTGCAGTAGACTTTATCGTAGGAAACGAGCTTCTTTCTATTGGAAGTGAGGAGCATTTAAGAAGACTGCATCATGAGATCGTAAGCAAAGACTGGTTCATGACTCTTCTTGACTTCGAGGATTATGCGAAGGTGAAAGATCAGGCACTGTCCGATTATGAGGACAGAACCGCATGGGCAGAGAAAATGCTTGTAAATATCGGAAAAGCAGGATACTTCTCATCAGACAGAACCATCGAAGAGTACAACAGAGATATCTGGCATCTGACACCGGAGAAATAAAACGGTTTTAGGCAGATTGCTCCGGCTCGGAAGAAAAATAGAAAAATAGAAAATAAAAACGCCGGCATTCATTGGAATATGTACTGGGGCTGAGATGTCAGAGATGATCTGGCAGCCTGGACAGGACATGGTACAGATGAATGACCGGTGTTTTTTTGTGAAATTGGTTGCGAAAAATTGTTTACGGAATCAGGCAAGCGATATTTCAGGCTTTTCCATGCTTAAATGCCATCATCATCTCCTTGGTAAGGCTGATATTATCGCCCTCATCCGGGATGTCTTCCCGGTTGAACCAGGAGGCCATGGAGAGTTCGTTGTGGTCTACAGTGAGGGTGTCGTCGCCATCCAGATCACAGTAGAAGCCAAACAGAAGTGTTCCGGAGAAGGACCATGGCTGGCTCTTGTAGTAGCGGAGATTTTTGACCTTTACGCCGATCTCTTCCATAACTTCACGGTGGACAGTCTCCTCGATGGTCTCACCAATCTCGGCAAAACCTGCGATCATGGCGTAGCGGGTGTGATTTCGACCCTCATATTTGGAGAGGATCAGCTTGTCGCCGTTGGTAACGCCTACGATCACAGCCGGAGAAAGCACCGGATATTCACCGTTTCCACAGGCAGGGCAGATCATCTTGCGCTCATGTTTATCATGTACCATCGGTTTTCCGCAGCAGCCGCAGAAACGGCGCTTGCTGTACCACTGAAAGAGCTGATATCCGGTGATTCCTGCGAAAGCCAGATACTGTGGCTCCGCTGTGCGGAGAACTCTTGTGATCTCAAACTGATAACCAGGAAGGAGACTGGTGTCAAGATCCGGGATCAGATAAAAATGCTCTTCGTCAATGGAGAAGAGATAGATATAATTCTCATATAGGTTTTCAACTTTTCCTTCCAGCTCTCCAAAGCTTGGAAGAGTCATAGTCTCGCCATCTTTTTTCATAAGGATCTTTCCTTCTTCATAGGCGAGGATGTGGCTTTCTTTATCCGGGGCCACAGGTTTGTACTCATTGTGATAGGTATGTGGTGCGATATCCTGGATCATGATCGATAATTCCTTTCCGAATTTATTGTTTTACAGTGTTTGCTGAGAAGTTTTGCCATATAAAATACAGCACGCTTTCTACAGTATAAGCTTACCTTAAGAAAAAGGCAACTCCAGCAATAACAAAAAAAGTTGTATGAGTCAGAAAATCAGTGTAAGATAAATGTATTATATTGTGCAGAAGATGTGAAAGATCTGAAAATTTTTCTGCACAGAAGGAGAAGATCATGCCAACAACAGAAAAGCCGGGACTGACCCGGGATGCCATTAAATATCTGGCAATTTTTACCATGCTTCTGAATCATATCGCCAACGTGCTTCTGCCGGAAAACACGATCCTGTGGGAAGTGTTTATAGACATTGGCTACTTCACAGCCATTACCATGTGCTATTTTCTTGTGGAAGGCTTTTACTATACACATTCCAGGAGAAAATACGGTGAAAGGCTTCTGATCTTTGCCGGAATCTCCCAGGTTCCCTATATGATAGCCTTTGGGAATTCACAGCTGAATATGATCTTTACTCTGTTTATCTGCTTTATGATCCTGGTTGTTCAGGAAAAGATGATGGCAAGTAAATGGAGAATTCCACTTCTGATCCTGCTCCTTTTACTATCCGTTTGTTCGGACTGGGCGATCCTGGCACCGGTTTTTACCATCTGGTTCCATGAGAGCTGGGGGAACAGGAAGAGGCTGATAACAGCGTTCGGAGTCGGTGCTGCCCTTTTTGTGCTGTTTAACTACAGCTCCTACGTGGAAAAAATGGCAGCCGGACCGGCAATGATCCATGCTCTGTTTTCGGCAGCAGGGATCGTGGCATCAGGAAGCATCATCCTGTGCTTCTATAATGGCAAAAAATCCGAAAAAGCACCGAAGTTTTCCAAGTGGTTTTTCTATATCTTTTATCCGGCACATCTGCTGATTCTGAGCATAGTCCGTGTTATAGTACAGTAAGAGATAAAATAAAATCTCTCCAATATTTATAACCGGATAGATTGCCGAAAATAAATTTCATATCCACATAAAACATAGTAATTCTGTAAGAAAACAGAAAAATAGCGAAAAAACTCTTGAAAACCCACAAATTATCTGCTATGCTAACTGACATGACAAAGGCGTCTGGAAATTGAGTTTCCAGGCGCTTTTTGCGTTGCAGAATAATTGAGGGAATTGAGGAGGAAATGAATGATGAATGCAGGAGATACCGGCTTTATGCTGATCTGTACAGCCTTTGTGTTCTTTATGACACCTGGGCTTGCGTTTTTCTACGGAGGACTGGTCCGCAGGAAAAATGTGGTAAATACCATGATGGCCTGTGGGGCGATCATGGGACTGTCCGTAGTTATGTGGACATTGTTTGGATATTCGCTGGCATTTGGAGGAAATCATGGCGGGATCATCGGAGATTTTCGCTGGTTTGCGCTGAATGGCGTAGGCTGGGAGCCGGGACCTTATGCGGATACGATCCCGCATCTGGTATTTGTGGCGTTCCAGATGATGTTTGCCATGATCACACCGGCATTGATCACCGGTGCCGTGGTTGGAAGAATGCGTTTTAAGGCGCTGTTTTTCTTTATTGCGATCTGGTCTTTGATCGTGTATTATCCAATGGCACATATGGTCTGGGGAGACGGTGGATTTCTGGCAGCCATTGGCTCTGTGGACTTTGCAGGAGGAAATGTGGTACATATCAGTTCCGGTGTCAGTGCACTGGTTCTTGCCATTTATCTTGGACAGAGACGAGGCTATGCAAAAGCAACCTATCGCACACACAATATCCCATTTGTATTTCTCGGAGCAGCTATGCTGTGGTTCGGATGGTTCGGCTTTAATGCAGGAAGTGCGCTGAAGGCAGACGGCCTTGCGGCACATGCCTTTATGACCAGCAGCATTTCTTCTGCCTGCGCACTGCTGACCTGGATGCTGATCGAGGTGATCCGCGAGGGAAAACCGACACTGGTTGGTGCATCCACAGGTCTTGTTATCGGACTGGTAGCCATTACACCGGGAGCTGGTTTCGTACCGGTATGGGCATCCTTTATCATTGGGATCCTGGTAAGCCCGATCTGTTACTTTACTGTGATCCTTCTGAAACAGAAGCTGAAGATCGATGATGCCCTGGATGCTTTTGGCTGCCATGGCATCGGTGGTATCTGGGGTGGAATCGCAACAGGTCTCTTCGGAAAAACTTCTGTTAATTCTGTTGCAAAATGGGACGGCCTTGTGTTTGGAGATCACCGTCTGTTCCTTGCGCAGGTATTGAGTATTGTGATCACCATTGTGATTGCTATTGTGGGAACGCTGATCTGTATCGGGATCGTGCGGATCTTTACACCGCTTCGTGTAGATCCGAAGGAAGAGATGGTCGGTCTGGATGCATCCCAGCATGGAGAGAATGCATATCCGTCATTTAATGGATTTGACTGATCATGAAAAAATGATTTTTTATGGCAATGATCGTGTGAAAATGGAGGAAATCGTATGCTTATAAAAATAGAAGCAATCGTAAGAGAAGAAAAAATGGAAGATGTCAAAGCAGCGTTAAATGAGATCCAGGTTAACGGTTTTACAGTAACCCAGATCATGGGCTGCGGAACACAGCGAGGCTACACGGAATATGTCCGTGGCTCCAAGATCGACGTATTTCTGAAACCGAAGATCAAATTTGAGATCGTAGTATCATCCGAGGACTGGGAGATCAAAGTTATTGATGCTGTGCAGAAAGCCGCGTTTACCGGTGATCCCGGTGACGGCAAGATCTTCAGCTATGAGATCCGTAACGCTGTTCGTATCCGTACAGGTGAGACCGGATACGATGCGCTGCAGTCGGAATTTCTGTAAATTGTTTTAGTCAAGCGGATATTCGTGATCTGCTTCGCTACTTGTCTGATTCGGTTAAAATAAAATTATGTATGAAAAAATCCTTCGGGAAGTCACGGGTATATCAGAAGATAGGATCCTGAGACTTTTCGGAGGATTTTTTACCATAGATTTAACAATAGCCTTACGTTGATTTGATGAAAAATATCATGTGTCGGGTATAATATATATGATGAACAAGAAAAATAATAAATATAATATAAGACAAGCATGACAAAAAAGAAATCAAAGAAAAAAATAAGGAAAAAACAGAAATCCTTTAAAACGGGATTGGCACAGGTCAAAGAAGAGAAGGAAAAGGAAAATCCGGATCAGGAAGCGGAGAAAAGCAGAAAGCCGGATCCGTTGGAACCGGAGCATCAGAAGCTGGCAAAAGAAAAAACTGCAGCGATCGACAGTTATATCAAAGATGCGGATTATCGCCTCCGTTGTAAGGCTGCCATCGATATCCTTATGGCGAAGCTTAAGATGATCAATGCAGAGCTTTCCGGGCAGAAAAAGCGTACTGTGATCAGTCAGACTACCAGTCGGATCAAAAGTGCGGAAAGTATTTATGCGAAGCTTCTGAAAAAGGGGTTGGAACCGGATTTTGACACAGCCAGGAAAAACCTGAAGGATCTCATTGGAATCCGCGTGGTCTGTCCTTTTGAGGATGAGCTTTACCAGGTGGCAGAATTTCTGGAAATGCAGAGAGATATCGAAATCATCCGGATCAAGGACTATATCAGAAATCCAAAGAAAAACGGTTACAAAAGTCTTCATCTTATTGTAAAGGTTCCGATCTATTCTGCGGACGGTGAACAGAAGGAGCTGGTGGAAATACAGCTTCGGACCATTGCAATGGATTACTGGTCTGTGTTAGAATACGAATTGTATTATAAAAAAAGAGATAATGCGGAAATTGAATCAGAATTAAAAAAATATGCAGAAGAAATTGCAAATCTGGACTACAGAATGCTGAAATTGAGAAATAAGATCGAGAAGATCTGATACATAAAAAACAGCAGAGCTGTAAAATGTCCGCATGCCCAAAAGAAAACGGAGAATTCCTGGAAAAAGAAGTTCGGGAATCCTCCGTTTTGTTGTTTGAGTTGTTTCAGTTGAAGCTCTGTTTATTATGTGTTATACCCTGTTCATTAACTGCAAAGATGACACTTCTCACAGGCAGACGGTGTGGCCGCACAGCCGCCGAGAGCAGTTTCACGAAGCTCTGCAGGGAGCTTTTTGCCTACGGTATACATGGTATCGATCATCTCATCCAGAGGGATGAACTGGGTGATACCGGCCAGTGACATTTCCGCTGCGATAAGGGCATTGGAAACACCGGCTGCATTACGGTTCTGGCAGGGATATTCCACCAGGCCGCCTACCGGGTCACACACAAGACCGAGCATATTCATAAGAACGGTGGAAGCCGCATAAGTACACTGAAGAGGTGTACCGCCAAGAAGTTCCACAGCAGCGGAAGCAGCCATTGCGGAAGCGATTCCGACCTCAGCCTGACATCCGCCGACAGCACCTGCAACTGTTGCATTACGCATGGCAAGATAGCCGATGGCGCCTGCATTAAATAGTGCCTGGCGGATCTTTTTATCGGAAAAGCCGTAGACCTCCTGAAGAGCAAGCATCATTCCGGGAACGATCCCGGCACTGCCGGCAGTAGGAGAGGCAACGATAAGTCCCATGGAAGCGTTGGTCTCAAGGGTTGCCATAGCGTAGGTGATACCCTTTCCGAGAACATCTCCGCACAGGCTTTTTCCCAGGTCATGAAATTCGCAGAGTCTTCGGGCTTCACCGCCGATCAGTCCGCCCATAGATATCACCGGATCTTTGATGGGGGAAAAAGCAGCGTCCTTCATGATCTCCAGAACACGGTCCATGCGCTGGTCCACGATTTCAGCAGTGGTTTCACCGAGAAGGATCTCACGCTGGCGCATTACTTCGGAAATCGGAAGCTTTTTTTCCTGGCAGAGAGCAAGGAGTTCCTTGGCATTTTTGAAATCCATAAAACACATCCTCCTTTTCCCTACATCTGAACAACCATGACATCATGGATGTTGGTGTTCCGGTGAATGCTTTCTACGATATCTTCCGGGAGATGACCGTCGGATTCCACGATGGTATAGGCCGTGGTTCCTTTGGATTCACGGAAGAGACGCATGAAGGCAATGTTAATGTTACGTTCACTTAAGCATCTGGTGATGTAGGCCACAACACCAGGAGTATCCTGATGGATCACGATGATGGCACTGTATTCGCCGGTGAAATCCACCTTTACGTGGTTGATCTCCACAATACGGACCTTGCCGCCGCCCAGCGATTCCCCCCGGACTGTCATTTCCTGTCCCTGTTCATTGACCATATGGATATCTACCGTGTTGGGGTGTACATCCGTTTCCGCTTCATTTGGAGTAAAGGAAAAGTCGATCCCCTGTTCCCTGGCAATGTCAAAAGAATTCCGTATACGCATGTCATCTGTGGAAAAGCCCATGATCCCGCCAAGGAGGGCACGGTCTGTACCGTGTCCCTTGTATGTTCTGGCGAAGGAACCGTAAAGGATGAATTCTACTTTTTTCAGGGGCGGCGTGATCATCTTCTGGGCAAGGAAAGCAATACGCGCAGCCCCTGCGGTATGAGAACTGGAAGGGCCGATCATGTTGGGACCCATAACGTCAAATACACTGATAAAAGACATTTTGCTTAATTCTCCTGTGGTGTTTTTGCGATAAATTTCTTATAAATAGTGTCAACGATCACGCCGATGGCGTTGTCACCGGATACATTGCAGGCAGTTCCGAAGGAATCCTGGGTAATGTAAAGGGCAACCATGATAGCACAGATGGCACCGTCCGGATCACCGGCTTCCGCTCCGAATACCATGTAAAGGAATGGAAGGGCAGTCATGATGGAACCGCCGGGAGCACCGGGAGATGCAACCATGGCAACACCGAGAGTCATGATGAACGGAACGATGATCCCGAGACTGATGGGCAGCTGGTTCATAAGGCAGACTGCAGTAGCACAGGCTGTGATGGTGATCATGGAACCGGCCATGTGGATGTTTGCACAGAGCGGTACTACGAAGTTGCGGATCTGCTCACATACGCCATCCTTCTTTGCACATTCCAGGTTGACCGGGATGGTAGCTGCGGAAGACTGGGTTCCCAGAGCAGTTGTGTATCCCGGAATCTGATTTTTGATCAGAGTGAAAGGATTCTTTTTGCTGACAGTACCTGCAATCACGAACTGGATCGTAATGCAGATCAGGTGCATGATGATAACAACAAGGAATACCTTCCAGAGGATGCTTAAGATGGCAAAGGTTTTTCCGGAAATAGTCATATCTGTGAAGGTTCCGCAGATGTAAAGCGGAAGCAGCGGGATGATAATGGTATGAAGGACTTTGTCAATGATCTTGGAAAAGTCGCTCATTCCGTTATAAAGGCTGTTTCCCATTTCTTTTCCACGCATGGAAGAGAGGCACAGTCCCATGACAAAGGCAAGGGCAACAGCAGAAAGAGTATCCATGACCGGTTCCAGTGTGATAGAGAAAAACGGTGTCAGAGATGCGTCTGCGGTAGCTGCGATCTGGTCCAGTGCACCTTCACTCATAAAGTGCGGGAACAGGCTGGATGATACCAGATAGGATGCGGAACCTGCGATCAGAGTGGAGCCATAAGCCAGAGCCACTGTGATCAGGAGAAGCTTTCCGGCACCCTGTGAAAGATCCGCAATACCCATGGTCACATAGGCAAGGATCATCAGCGGGATGACGAATTTCAGAAAGGTACTGAAAAATCCGGAAAGGGTTACAACAAAGCGACAGAAGCCTTCCGGAAGGAATTGGCCGAACAGGATACCTACGATGATGGCAATGATCAGCTTTGGCACAAGTCCGATCTTGATTTTTTTCTTTTCCATTTGGATTCTTTCCTCCTAAGTATGAATTTATTCATTTTGCACAAAAATACGATTGACGTCCTCGTGATTGTATTGTAACATTGACATAAAAATAAGGCAAATTCACAGATTTCATCATCACGATGAAAAAATTTCATAGTAAAAGGGAGAAAATCATGGAAATCCGTCAGTTGGAGACGTTTGTACATGTAGCACAGCTTCAGAGCTTTTCAAGGGCAGCAGAGGTTCTGGGATACACCCAGTCAGCGATCACTGTCCAGATCCGTCTTCTGGAAAATGAGCTGGAAACAAGACTTTTTGACAGAACAGGAAAGCGTGTGGTGCTTACTCCGTCCGGAAAAGAGTTTATGGAGCATGCAAGCAGGATCTTATATGATGTAAATAAAGCAAAAAAGTCAATGAATGATGATGCAGAACTGAAAAATCCATTGCATATCGGGACGATCGAATCCCTGTGTACTGCCAAGCTCCCTTCGGTCCTGAGTAAATTCCGCCAGCTTCACCCGAAGGTCAGCCTGCAGGTGACTATTGATACACCGGAACAGCTGATACGGATGATGGAGCATAACGGGCTTGATCTTATTTACATACTGGACACTCCAAGGTGGGACCAGAACTGGATCAAAGTAATGGAGAAAGCTGAACCTGTGGTATTTGTGGCCTCCGCAGATTCGGAATTTGCCGGAAAGACGCTGAAGATGGGGGATATCCTGGAAGAGCCTTTTTTTCTCACGGAAAAGAATGCCAATTACCGGCAGGCCCTGGATCAGCAGCTGGCGCTTAAGAAGCAGGCTCTGTCACCGGTGCTGGAGATCAGTGATACCGCCTTTATCATCCGCATGCTGGAAAAGAATCACGGACTTTCCTTCCTTCCCTATCTGGCTGTGGAGCGAGATATCCGGAAAGGAAGAATTGCCCTTTTACATGTGGAGGATGTGGAGATATCCATGTACCGGCAGATTTTTTACCATAAGAATAAGTTTAAGACGAGAGAGATGGAGGAGTTTATCCGCCTGGCAGCAGAGTGAAAGTCTGTGCTTGTAAATACAAATAAAATGTGGCACTATAAAAGAAAAAACACAGGAGAGAGAAAAATGGATTTTATTGAAGAAGCAAAGAAGCTTGGCTTTTCCGATGCTGCGGTCATGAAAACCGATAAGCTGGTGTTTGTGCCGGAATACCGTGTTTTCTGTGAAGAAAATGCCTGTGGCAATTATGATAAAAATCCTGCATGTCCACCGGAAAGCGGAACCGTAGAAGAAATGAAGGAACGTGCCCTGGGCTATGAGAACACACTGGTGCTCCAGACGACACAGGACAGACTCATGGATTACAGAAAAGCCAAGCTTGCACATAATAAGCTGACAGAGCAGTTCGCAGAGAAGATGAAAGAGTGCGGAAAAACAGATCTTCTGATCATGAGCGCCGGGCCGTACAAGCATAATTCCTGTATGTCTGCCTACTGTGTAGATGCGCAGAAGATGGCAGATGCTGTGGGAATGCAGTGCTGGACCAATGATGGAAAGTTCCGGTATTTTTCGCAGATCCTTTTTCGAGAGTAGCGTAGCGCATTTTTTATATATTTTTTGTGTAAAAACTGGACATATTGTCAGGAAAAGGGTAAATTTATTTTGAAATGATCAAACAGGAGGGAAACCAGAATGGAGAAATCAACAGTTTATTTCACTGATTTTCGATGTCCGGTGGGAACCAGCCAGCTGGACAAACTGAAAAAACTCTGCGTTGCCGCAGGAATCAAAGATATCGATATGGATGGAAAATTCGTAGCCATCAAGATGCATTTCGGAGAGCTTGGAAATATGGCATTCCTTCGTCCGAACTATGCAAAGGTAGTCGCAGATCTCTGTAAGGAGCAGGGCGGAATGCCGTTCCTGACAGATTGTAATACTCTTTATCCGGGAAGCAGAAAGAATGCACTGGAGCATCTGGACTGTGCAAATCTTAACGGATTTAACACGATCACAACCGGATGTCAGATCATCATCGGTGACGGAGTTCGAGGAACCGATGAAGTAGAAGTTCCGGTAGTAAACGGAGAATACTGCAAAACTGCCCTGATCGGACATGCTATCATGGATGCAGATATTTTTATCAGTCTCAGCCATTTCAAGGGACATGAGGCAACCGGCTTTGGCGGCGCCCTGAAGAATATCGGTATGGGCTGCGGAAGCCGTGCCGGAAAAATGCAGCAGCATGCCAGCGGAAAGCCGGCCATCCATGAAGATGTCTGTCGTGGCTGCCGCCGCTGTGCGAAAGAGTGCGGAAGTGATGCGATCACATATGTAAACAAGAAAGCAGTTATCGATTACGATAAATGCAAAGGCTGTGGCCGCTGTATCGGCGCCTGCAGCTATGATGCCGTATACAATCCGAATAGCAGTGCAAACGAGCTTCTTGACCGCAAGATGGCAGAGTATGCACAGGCTGTCTGTCACGGACGTCCTCATTTCCATATTGCACTGGTACAGGATATCAGCCCTAACTGTGACTGCCATGGTGAAAATGATGCGCCGATCCTTCCGGATATCGGAATGTTCGCAAGCTTTGACCCGGTTGCACTGGATCAGGCCTGTGCAGATGCCTGTCTGAAGGCAACACCGATCGCCAACAGCCAGCTTGGAGAGCATCTGGCAGAGCCGGGATGGCACTGTCATCATGACCACTTTAAGGATTCCAATCCGAATATTGAGTGGAAGGCAACTCTGGATCAGGCAGAAAAGATCGGTCTGGGAACCAGGGAGTATGAGCTGAAGACAATCAAATAAGCTGAGAAATAAAGCTCAGAAAATATCAGAAAATCCGGGAACACAGTTCATATTACTCTGTGTTCCCGGATTTTTACATCTTTTTACAGGTGTGCCTGGTGGCATTCGTTTTCAGAAAACAATTTCATGTGATGAAAAGAGGCTGTTATCCCGGAGTTTCAGCTGCAGGAATCCCGGACGATCTCCAGAAATCTTTCATGGATCCGGGTGTCTTCATCCAGTTCCGGGTGAAAAGCAAAGGCCAGCTGATCATTGTACTGTACGCCAACGATCCGGTCTTCGACAGAAGCCAGAACCCTTGTACCATCGTGGACGTCAGACACATAAGGCGCACGGATAAAGGTCATGGGAACTTTGCCCACAGATTTAACCGTTTCTTCCGTATGAAAGCTTCCAAGCTGTCTTCCGTAGGCATTTCTGCGCACACACATGGGAATGGTGCCAAAATGACAGCTGTCCTGTCCTTCGATCTCAGAAGCCAGAAGGATCAGTCCGGCACAGGTAGCCAGAACGGGCATTCCGTTTTCGATTCTTTTTTTCAGGGGCTCAAACATATCAAGCTCTTTTAATAGCTTGCTCTGAACAGTGCTTTCCCCGCCCGGAAGGATCAGAGCGTCGAAGGGCTTTTTAAGATCACCTGCCTGGCGCAGCTCGATATGAGAAACGCTGAGGCGGTCAAGAACCTTTTCGTGCTCTGCAAAAGCACCCTGTAAAGCCAGTACCGCAATTGTCATTATTTGCCTCTTTCTGCCATCAGTAAGGCGATTTCCTGTTCATTGATCCCGACCATAGCTTCGCCAAGATCTCTGGAAAGCTCTGCGATCAGTCTGGCATCGGTGTAGTTGGTAACTGCTTTTACGATGGAAGCAGCTCTTTTTGCCGGATTTCCGGATTTAAAGATACCGGAACCGACGAAGACACCTTCGGCGCCAAGCTGCATCATAAGAGCGGCATCTGCAGGAGTGGCAACGCCGCCGGCAGCAAAGTTTACAACCGGAAGTCTGCCGTTGTCATGTACATAGGATACCAGTTCATAAGGAACCTGGAGAGTTTTTGCAGCCTCAAAAAGTTCATCTTCACGCATACTGGTAAGCTTTGCGATCTCGCTGTTCATTTTTCGCATATGGCGGACTGCCTGAACGATATCACCGGTTCCGGGCTCACCCTTTGTACGGATCATGGAAGCACCTTCATTGATGCGGCGGAGTGCCTCTCCAAGATCTTTTGCACCGCATACAAAAGGAACTTTGAATTCTCTTTTATTAATATGATAAACATCATCAGCAGGAGAAAGAACTTCACTTTCATCAATATAGTCGATCTCAATGGCTTCCAGTACCTGTGCTTCCACAAAATGTCCGATACGGCATTTGGCCATAACAGGAATGGAAACTGCGTTCTGGATCCCTTCGATCATTTTCGGGTCACTCATTCGGGAAACACCGCCTGCTGCACGGATATCGGCAGGAATACGCTCCAGGGCCATAACCGCACAGGCACCGGCAGCCTCGGCAATTTTTGCCTGCTCAGGTGTTGTGACATCCATGATCACACCGCCCTTTAACATCTGTGCCAGTTCTTTGTTCAGTTTATATCTTTCATTTGTTGCAGACATGATCTTTTCCTCCGTAATCATTGATTTTGTGTTTGATTTCTGTTGGTTCCAGATTATAAAACTTACTTGTGTATTTAAAAATATCCAATATAGATAATTTTTTAAGGGACAGTTATGAGACTGTGAACAGATAAAGTGAAAAAGAGATAAAAAAACGGAAAAGCACGCCTGCTTAAAATGCGTGCTTTTTGCTGCGGGAAAAGGATCAAAATTTGAAATATATTAGATGAAATAAGGATTTCATACAAGAATTAACGCGTGCACATGCGTGCATAAAACAACGCCGTTGTGAATAATATACAAAGAAATAACCGTAAACTTTGGATAAAAATGAGAAAACAGAAAAAGCTGTAAATTTATATTGCATAATAAGACTGCGTGTGATAACATACACACAACATAATTAACACGCATTTGACACGCAAATAAAAGAAAATAGCACGCAAACAAAAGAATATCAAAGATAAGTGAAGCTAATGTGCAGGAAAACGTGCAGATCGTGTGTACAGAAACAGGCTGCATTCTGTGGGCAGAGAGTACAGAGCAGGCCGGAAATCTTTTTCAGAGGAGGAAATTATGACAGGAACACAGAAAAAACAGCGTCTGCTGACTATGATATTCGGAGCTTTCGCGATCTTTTTTACAGGATATCCCCATGTATGGTCTATTTACCAGCCTTATGTGATGGAGCAGGCAGGCTGGAGCCAGGGACAGGCATCCATGTGCTTTTATCTGGCACTGAGCACCTTTGTATTCGGAAATATCGTAGGCGGAAGGATGCAGAACCGCTTTAAGGAAAAGACGATTGTATGGATCGGAGGCGGGATCTTTGCAGCAGGAATCCTGGCATCCGCATTTCTGATCGTTCCCACACCGCTTCCTATGTATCTCTCCTATGGAGTGATGCAGGGATTTGGTCAGGGAATGATCTATACGGTGATCCTGGCAACAGTACAAAGATGGTTTCCGGACCGTACCGGATTTGCTTCCGGCGTTGTGGTAACTGCCAACGGACTTTGTGGATTTTTCCTGGCACCGCTGAGTCGAAAGCTGCTGGAAGCGGAAGGTGTGCAGAAAACCCTTCTGATCGTTGGCGTGGCCATCACGATTTCCTGGATCCTGTGCGGTATCTTTTTTCAGGCACCCGATAAGAGTCTGGTGAACGCAGGTGGCTCTGCGGAAAAGTCCGGGACACCGGAGATGAAGCAGTATACATCCGGAGAGATGATGAGAACAAAGAATTTTTATCTTCTTCTTGCGACCATGTTCTTTGGACTGATTTCTTATTTTATGGTTTCACCGGTATCCCAGACCTACCAGATCGACCTTGGAATCCCGTCTGCAGTGGCAGTCAGTGCCGTTATGCTTGGATCCATTGTCAATGCAGGAGCAAGACTGGTGCTTCCCACACTGGCAGATAAAGTGGGCAGGATTGTCTGCATCAAAGGAGTGCTGATCGTGGCAGTGATCGCTATGGGAGTTCTCGCTGTATCAAGATCCCTGGCAGTAACGGTTGCCGTTGTGCTGATGTACGGCTGCTATGGCGGCATCATGGGAAGCTTTCCATCTCTGACAAGCTCCATTTTCGGAATGAAACACACCGGAGAAAATTATGGATTTGTTATGTTCGGTATCGTATTCGCAACCTTTGGCGCACCGGCGATCTCCGGTCTGGTGAGCAGCAATGGTTATGAGATGAACGTGGTATTTGGGATCGGAGCTGTTTTTGCAGTGATCGCATTTGTATGCCTGACTTTGCTTGGACGAAATCTTGTGAAAGAGCATGCTGAAAAATCTGTCGGAGCAAAGAAGGGTACAGCACAGGTACGCAAACCACAGGCAGAATAAATCTGAATGTAACTGGATGCAGAGCTGTGCCGGCTGCCGGATCAAAAACAGCTGACTGAGAATCTGAAAACAGAAAAACCTGGAAGAAATAATGTGCCTGTGGCTGAGTTCTTCCAGGTTTTTTTATGAGTTGCCGGAATCAGATATTTCTGCTAGGATAACGGAAGGATGAGAAAATCAGATATTGTTTTGCCTGTTTATGGATGCGAGTGTGTGAAATACTGCAAAAATAAGGAGTTGATGCATATGATCACCTGTCAGGATATACTGGAACTGCAGCTGGACGGAGTGGAACTGATCGCCGGGGAAAAAGGTCTCACAAGACCTGTCACATGGACCTATATGGTGCAGACCCGGCCTTTTGAGGAGCATATGAACCAGGGGAATTTTGCCCTGTGTGTGGTGGACTATGTCCGGTTTGACCTGGAAGAAGCACAGAAAGCCATGGAAGAACTGTATGGGCTTGGAATTTCCGGCTTTGGGATCTCTATCACCGATGACAAGGAGCCCGTCCCGAAGGAGATGATCGACAAAGCAAATGAACTGAAGCTTCCGCTGTTTTACATCCGGTGGGAAGGAGCTTCTTTTGTGGATATTGCCCAGAGTGTGGGAAAGATCATCCTGGAATATGAAATGCAGAATAAACGGATGGGAGATTATCTTTACAATCTTTTGTTTGGCTATGATATTAATGATCGCTATATCGAAAAAATCTCCCAGCAGTTCGGGATCAACTTTACCACACCCTGCAGAGTCGGGATCATTGTGGCTGACCGGAAGTACGGCATCAATCTGGAACAGGATGAACATATCTATGAATATTATGCCAATTATCTGAACCAGGAAGTTATGGAAATGGAAGGAAAGCCCATGTTCCTCAGGTTTCTTAACAAGTTTGTTCTTCTTTTTGAGGCAAAAAAAGACAAAAGCATTGAACATGAGCTGGAGAAGGTTCTGCAGAAGATCGATGCCAGTCCGCAGTTTCACGGAACCATCCGAAGCACCTGTATCCTGGGCGGTATCTACACCAATCCGGCAGATTTCGGCACCAGCTATCAGGAGGCAAAGCGTCTGATCCCCAAAAAAGACATACTTCCAAATCCCAAGCACAAGAAAGTCTTAAGTGCAACAGCCATGGGAATCTATCAGTATCTGTTCAATAACGACAACCATGATGAGATCCTGAATTACTGCAATGAACGGCTGGGAAAGCTGGAGGAATATGATCATGCCAACGGAACGTTTCTTCTGGATACCCTGCTTGCCTATTACATGAACGGGTTCAGCGTCGGAAAAACGGCGAAGGAACTTTTTATCCACAGAAATTCCCTGCAGTACCGGATGAATAAGATCCAGGAGCTGATAGATTTTGAGCTGGATGACTATATGGAATATCTGGATATGATAAACTGTATCCTGATCAAACAGCTGATGTTTTCCTGAAGAGCAGGTTCATATATTTACAACACTGTGCAAAATGAATAGTTTGTTTGTGCAAAATAAAAGTTGACGAAAGGCTTCTTCTGAGTATAATGAAGTCTATCAAACAACGAAGGCGTTGAAGGAAATAAAAAATTTCTTTCAGCGCCCTTTTTGTTTACAGGCGAAAACGTTCAGGTCGACCAGTTAAATATGTTTTGTGCCAGCTATGTAGAAGAGGAGGAAACGAATATGAAAAAAAATCTTTTAGGCAAAATGGTGATCACAGGTATTATTTCCGCAGCAATGTTAGCATCTACAGCAGCTTCCACATGGGCAGCAGACAAATCCGATAAGGATGTGTTAAGGGTTGGTATGGAATGTGCATATGCACCGTTCAACTGGACCCAGGATACAGACACAACCCCGGACGGAAGCAAGGCAGAACCTATTTACGACAGTGATTATTACGCATATGGCTACGATGTGGCAGTAGCCCAGAAGCTTGCAGATCAGCTTGGAATGAAGCTGGAGATCCACAAGGTTGAGTGGTCCTCCATCGGAATCTCCATGGATGCCGGCGATTATGACTGTATCATCGCAGGTATGGGAAAAACGGCAGAAAGAGAAAAATCATATGCTTTTACAGAACCATATTATTACAGAGATAACTGTATCGTGGTAAAGGCAGGCGGCAAATATGACGATGTCAAAGGTCTTTCCGATCTTGCAGGAACAGGCTGTAAGGTTACCACACAGCTTGGAACCGGATGGGTACCGCTTCTGGATCAGATCGACGGTGCAGAGCAGTCCGGAAACTATGAGACAACATCAGAGTGCTTTATGGCAATCTCCAACGGAGTTGCAGATGTCTGCGTTGTAGATGTTCCTACAGCAGAATCAGCAGCACTGACAAACAAGGATCTGAAGATCATCAACCTGGATGAGAAGGATACCTTTAAAGATGATGATGAAATGGTCAATGTCTGCATCGCAACAAGAAAAGATGACACAGAGCTGAGAGATAAGCTGCAGGGTGCTATGGATGACATCGGCTGGAACGATAAAGAGAAAATGGATGAGCTGATGGATACTGTTCTGACACAGCAGCCGGCAGCGAACTAGTCCAAGTGAGGTGGAGATATGTTAGGCTTTTCAATCACAGATCCTTCCAATTCCCTGGAATGGATGATCTTTCTGGCAAAAAAATATTCCAGTATGTTTCTGGAAGGAACCTGGCTGACTCTCTATATAGCTGTAGCAGGAACCATTCTTGGTTTCCTGCTGGGCTATATCATCGGTATCATCCAGGATATCCGTATCAATGAAGGCGACAGCATTCTGAAAAAAGGAATTTTTAAAATCTTAAAGGCAATCTGCAGGATCTATGTGGAGGTTTTCCGAGATACGCCAATGATCGTTCAGGCAATGGTCCTGTATTATGGTATCCGTCAGGCAAATGTGAATATTACACCATTGTTTGCAGGTGTTATGGTAACGGTATTGAACACCGGAGCTTACATGGCAGAAACTGTCAGAGCCGGCATCGGTTCCATTGATATGGGACAGAGAGAAGGCGCCTGGGCCATGGGAATGTCACCTATGAAGACCATGATCTATGTAGTACTTCCACAGGCCTTCAAAAACATCATCCCTGAGATGGCAAATACATTTCTTACAAATCTGAAAATGACTTCCGTTCTGAATGTTATCGCAGTTCAGGAGCTGTTTATGGCAGCGAAAACTGTAGGCGGAAATTATTATAAATATTTTGAATCCTATCTTGTTATTGCAGTGATCTATTTTGTACTCTGCTTTGTATTCAACCGTCTGTTTACATTCCTTGAAAAGAAGGTGAAGAAAACAGAGAACTACGCACTGGCAGTGGAATATATGGAAAATCCGTAAGGAGGGAAAAATAATGGGTGATGCAATCATATCCGTTGAGGAATTAAGTAAAGCATTCGGGCAGCATGAGGTACTGCGAAAAATCGATTTCAACGTGGAGCCGGGTGAGATCATCTGTATCGTTGGTTCCTCCGGTTCCGGAAAATCCACTCTGCTTCGCTGTATCAACAAGCTGGAAACCCAGACCAGCGGAAAGATCCGCTATCATGGAAAAGAGATCGGAGCAGTCCAGAAGGAGATCAATGATTACCGGTCAAAGGTCGGCATGGTATTTCAGTCATTTAATCTCTTTAATAACATGACTGTTCTTCAGAACTGTATGCTCTGTACAAGAAAAGTCCTTCATCTGTCAAAGGAAGAAGCCTTTGACAGGGCGATCACACATCTGAAGCAGGTAGGAATGGCACCGTTTATCAATGCAAATCCAACACAGCTTTCCGGTGGACAGAAGCAGAGGGTTGCCATTGCAAGATCGCTCTGCATGAATCCGGAGGTCCTGCTTTTTGATGAACCTACATCAGCACTGGACCCGGAGATGGTAGGCGAGGTTTTAAATGTTATGAAGGAGCTGGCGACCACAGGCCTTACCATGATCATTGTGACTCATGAGATGGCATTTGCCAGAGATGTTTCCACTAGGACGATTTTTATGGATCAGGGTTACATTGTGGAGGATGCACCTCCGGCGGAGCTGTTTAAAAATCCTAAAAATGCCCGTACCAGAGAATTTTTGAGCCGTTATCTGGCAGGATAGGAAGGAGTATAAAATGGAAAATTTTATTGTAACCTTTGCCAGAGGTTTTGGAACCGGCGGAAAGGAAATCGCCTCCATGCTGGCAAAAGATCTTGGGATCCACTGTTATGAAAACCGTATCCTGACACTGGCAAGCCAGATGAGCGGACTGGATGAAAAGCTCTTCCTGGATATCAATGAGCGTATCCGGAATAACGGAGGATTTACAGGATTCCTTAAAGGGCTGCCCAGATCCAGGCAGTACATTGCAAGAAATGAGAAATTTGTTTCCGATGACCGGTTGTTTGAGTATCAGTCACAGATCATCAGAAACCTGGCAGATCAGGAATCCTGCGTGATTGTCGGAAAATGTGCGGATTATGTCTTAAAGGGCAGAAAAAATGTGGTAAGTATCTATATCGAAGCGCCGCGTGCCTTCTGTCTGGAGCGGACCATGCAGAGGATGAAGGTATCCTCAGATGTGGCAGCAGCCACCATTGAGAATACAGATAAGTACAGAGCGGACTATTATAAATATTATACAAAAGGTAATTACTGGACCAATCCCGTCAACTACGATATGACGCTGAACAGTGAAAAAGTCGGAATTGCAGGATGCGTAAAGATGATCGAAGAATATCTGGTGATGAAGGGTCTGATCACACGGGAACAGATCTTATCAGAACAGATCACAAAAGGGGAGGAAAAGAAATGAAGCTGGAAGAAACAGGACTGACATTTGAGGATATCAAGGAAAAAGTAAACAAATACATGATCGAGACCTATGAGAGAATGGATTTTCTGGCAGAAAGTGCAAAAGACCAGTATATCTACAATGAGAAGGGCGAAAAATATCTGGATTTTTATGCAGGTATCGCAGTAAACTCCGCAGGAAGCTGCAATGAGAAGGTAGTAAAAGCGGTTGTAGACCAGGCGCAGACACTGATGCATACCTTCAACTATCCGTACACCATTCCCCAGGCTCTTCTTGCTGAAAAGGTCTGCACAACCATCGGAATGGATAAGATCTTTTTCCAGAACTCCGGTACAGAGGCAAATGAGGCCATGATCAAAATGGCAAGAAAATACGGAATCGAAAAATATGGTCCGAACCGTTATCATATCGTAACTGCAAAAATGGGATTCCATGGAAGAACCTTTGGCGCCATGTCCGCCACCGGACAGCCGGGAAACGGATGCCAGGTTGGCTTTGGTCCCATGACCTACGGATTTTCCTATGCACCGTACAATGATCTTGAGGCTTTCAAAGATGCCTGCACGGAAAATACCATTGCCATTATGATAGAGCCTGTACAGGGCGAGGGCGGTGTCCATCCGGCAACCATGGAATTTATGAAGGGACTCCGGGAATTCTGTGATGAGAACGATATGCTCCTTCTTATTGATGAGGTTCAGACAGGCTGGTGCAGAACCGGTAAGGTGATGAGCTATATGCATTACGGGATCAAACCGGATATCGTGTCCATGGCAAAAGCACTTGGAGGCGGTATGCCGATCGGCGCGATCTGTGCTACAGAGGAAGTGGCAAAAGCTTTCACACCTGGTTCTCACGGAACAACCTTCGGCGGACATCCGGTTTCCTGTGCTGCAGCATTGGCCGAGGTTGGTGAACTTCTTGACAGAGATCTGGCTGGCAATGCGGCAAAAATGGGAGCTTATTTTATGGAAAAGCTTGCAAAGATCCCTCATGTAAAAGAGGTTCGTGGTCAGGGTCTTCTGGTAGGTGTGGAATTTGATGATACTATTTCCGGTGTGGATGTAAAGCATGGCTGTCTTGACAGACATCTCCTGATCACTGCCATCGGAGCACATACCATCCGTATGGTACCGCCGCTGATCATTACAGAGGAAGACTGTGATCAGGCGGCTGCCATCATTGAAGAGACGGTAAATGCACTTTCAGAATAAGCAGAGGAGACGAACAGCATGAAAAGATTTACATTTTCCGTACCGCAGAATATTCTTTTTGGTGAAGGTGTATTAAAGGAGTTTCCCGGGGCAGCCGGGAAGCTTGGCGGAAAACATGGCTTTATCATTTCCGGCCCCACACTGAACAGACTTGGCGTAGTGGGGCAGTGTGAAGAAATCCTTACACAGGCCGGCATTGCAGTCAGCACCTTCTGTGATACAGAAGGAAATCCATCGGTGGAGACTGTGGAACGTGCAGCTGAAGCATTCCTGACAAGCGGGGCGGATTTTATTGTTGCTCTTGGCGGCGGTTCCCCTATGGATGTGGCAAAAGCAGTAGGCGTTGTGGCGAAATACGGCGGCAGCATCACAGAATATGAAGGTGCGGACAAGGTTCCGGGGGAGATCATCCCACTGATCGCTATTCCCACAACTGCCGGAACCGGTTCAGAGGTTACGGCTTTTTCTGTTATTACCGATCACAAACGAAATTACAAGCTTACAGTATTTTCCTATAAGCTGATCCCGGCTTATGCACTTCTGGATCCGCTGCTTCTTACCTCCGCACCTGCTTCCGTGGCGGCTGCCTGCGGGATCGATGCGCTGATCCACGCAGAGGAATCCTACGTTTCTCTGGACGCATCTCCATTTTCCGAGGCAATGAGCGAAAAAGCGATGGAGCTGATCGGGCGGAGCATCCGCACCTACGTGGCAGACCGCAGCAATCTGGAAGCAGCTTCCGATATGCTGGCAGGCTCTCTGTTTGCCGGGATTGCTTTTTCCTGGGCAAGACTTGGAAATATCCATGCCATGAGCCATCCGGTCAGTGCTTTTTTCAATGTGCCTCACGGTGTTGCAAACGGAATCCTGTTTCCGTATATCGTGAAATATAACGAAGAGGCAGCCTTCGGAAAATATCAGAAGATTTATAATTATATTTCCACGGAAAAGAAATGTGAGTCTGAGTTTTCAAAAGGAATGCTGGAGCAGGCAGTCCGTGAGCTGAATACACAGGTTGGGATCCCGGCGAAATTATCGGATGCAGGGGTTACGGATGAGTATTTTGCACAGATGACAGAGGATGCCATGAAAAGCGGAAACATTGCGATAAATCCTCAGAAAACCGTTCGGGAGGATATCCTGGCACTGTATAAAGAGGCACTGTAGGAAGGTTCCGCTTCATCATGGAATAGAAGATTTTACGATAATTTTATACAAAAATCATAATAATGAGATAGTACCGAAAAAATAAGCATGCTACCATATTTTCTGAAAAAGGGACAGAAGTCAGAAAAGGAGCGCATGCATATATGATAAAAACCTATGTGATAGATACGAATGTACTGATCCAGGCTCCATATGCATTGGAGTGTTTTGAGGACAATAATCTGGTACTTCCGCTGGTGGTGCTGGAAGAACTGGATGGACTTAAAAAGGCAGAGGGCGAAAAAGGAATCAATGCAAGAGCCGCAGTCCGAAAGCTGGAATGGTACAGGCAGAAGGGTGATCTGTTACAGGGAGTAGCACTTTCCGGCGGTGGTATTCTGCGTATTGAAAAAAATTTTGTACACGTAGAGCTGCCGCCGGATCTTCCGGATGACAAACCGGATAACAGGATCCTGAAGGTATGCAGAGGTCTTGCGGAAACAGATGAGCAGGTTATTCTGGTGACAAAGGATATCGTACTTCGTCTGAAGGCACAGATCATGGGAATTCAGGCAGAGGATTTTGAGCGTGAGCAGATCTCAGATGATGATGCACAGTATACCGGTCGTACAGAAGTATACATTCCGGAAGATAAGGTCAAGGAGTTCAAGAAAAAAGGAATTTCTCTTGAAGAGGTTTATCAGAGTGACGAGGAAGGAAATCATACCATACCGGAATTTCATGAGAATGAATTTGTGATACTGAAGCCGGATCAGTCTACAAAAAAGACACTTCTTGGAAGAGTATCCTCAGGAAAGATAGTCCAGCTTGTTTACAAAAAAAGCAAGCCCTATGGAATATCACCGAGAAATGTCGGACAATATTTTATGCAGGAAGCCCTTATGACAGATGCAAAAGAAGCTCCCCTTGTTATCATCAAAGGAATGGCGGGAACCGCGAAAACATTTTATTCGCTTGCTGTTGGAATGGAAAAGGTATATAACAATCCGGCACAGGAATATCGCCGTGTGATCGTATGCAGACCCAACGCACAGTTTGACGATGATATAGGATTTCTGCCGGGCGATGAAAAGGAAAAAATAGCACCTTTGATGAGACCGGTGATCGATAATCTGGAACAGATCCTTGATTCGGATGAAAAGAAGAGATATGAAGATGAAGACGAGCTGAGTGATAAGATAGCGGAGATTTTTGAACGTGGAATCATTCAGACGGAAGCATTGAATTTCATCAGAGGAAGGTCTATTGCGAAGACATATCTGATCATTGATGAAGCTCAGAATATGACACCAAATCAGGTAAAGGGCATTATCACAAGAGCAGGCCAGGGAACGAAGATCATACTGCTGGGAGATCCGCAGCAGATCGACAGGCCCTTTCTGGATGAAAGGACAAATGGTTTAAGCTATGCGGCGAAACATATGGTGGATAGTCCTCTTTGCTGGCAGATCACATTGTCAGCTGAAGAATGCGAGAGATCATCGCTGGCAATGGACGCAATAAAGAGACTCTGACTATATGGCTAAGAAGCATAAGCAGAGTGGGAATATCTGCACGAAACACGTAGGGAGAGTAAAAAAACTTGAAGTATAAGGATGTAGCGAATAATAAGGAAATCAATGCATATCTGAAAAAGGGAAATTCAAACCTGGGACAGCTTGGATTTACAGATCATTCACAGGCACATTGTGTTCAGGTAGCACATCAGGCCGGGAAGATCCTGAAAAGACTAGGCTATCCGGAGCATGAGATCGAGCTTGCAAAAATCGCCGGATATATGCATGATATCGGAAATGCGATTAACAGAAACCATCATGCGGAATACGGTGCCCTTCTTGCAAATGATCTGCTGAAGGATACCAACATGTCTCTTGAGGACAGAGTAACTGTCATAGCTGCAATCGGAAATCACGATGAATCAACAGGAAGCCCGGAAGATGTTATATCAGCAGCACTTATCATTGCGGACAAAACTGATGTCAGAAGAAGCCGTGTACGCCAGAAGGAAAGATCTGCGTTTGATATTCACGATCGTGTGAATTATGCTGTGACAGATTCGAAGCTTAAGATTGATGAAGAAAAATCTGTGATCGCACTGAACCTTCAGATCGATGAAAATATCTGTTCCATGTATGACTATTTTGAGATTTTTCTTGATCGGATGATGTTCTGCAGAAAATCAGCAGAAATTTTGGGAACAACCTTCAAGCTGACTGTAAACGGACGAAAAGTACTTTGAACAGAGTAGCTTTCGGGAAAATCCGGACCAATATGATGGTAATGAGCTGGCAATTATAGAGAAGAAAGAAGAATCCCCTGGATACGGAAAATTATCCGCGTTCAGGGGAATTTTTATGGTGTGAAAATTATATTATCCAATGCGTCGTAAAACCCTTTGCTTCAGCTATGGGGATATAAGACGCGTCCATCGAATTTATGCAAGTAATTGAAGATGGACAAAATAGTAATTGTATCAACTAATAAACTATAGTATAATACAAATATGAACACAACATATAAATCAAACAACAATGTCGTCTATTCCTGTAAATACCATGTAGTATGGTGTCCAAAGTATAGACGAAAAGTATTAATTAATGGTGTGGACGTCCGGCTGAAGGAGCTGCTCACAGAGTATGCTGCAAATCTTTCTGTAGACATTCTGGAAATGGAGATCATGCCAGACCATGTTCATATGCTTTTGGAAGTAGATCCTCAGTTTGGCATCCACAAAGCTGTAAAGTCATTTAAAGGCTATACGTCCAGAATTTTAAGACAGGAATTTCCCTATCTTAAAACGAAAATGCCGACTCTCTGGACAAACAGCTATTTTGTATCGACGGTGGGCGGTGCTCCGCTGGAAACAGTAAAACAGTATATTGAAAACCAGAAAACATCGCAGAGACAAAAGGATAAGATGGGATAATGCAAAAAGGAATTAAATTCAGAATCTACCCGAACAGAGAACAGAAAAACTTCATCCATCAGACCCTGGGATGTTGCCGGTTCATCTACAATCGGGGACTTGCCATGCGTAAGGAAGGCTATGAAAATGGGGAAAAGATCGGCTATTCCCAGACTTCCGCCATGCTGACTGAACTGAAAAAGCAAGAGGAGTTTGCCTTTCTGAAAGCAGCAGATTCCATTGCATTACAGCAGTCTTTGCGGGATCTCGACCGGGGATTTGTGAATTTCTTTCAGAAACGGGCTTCCTATCCAAAATTCAAAAGTAAACATAACCGGTTCCAGTCATACAGAACGGTAAATCAAAAAGATAATATTCGTATTGTGGGAAGATATATCAAACTTCCGAAACTTGGATCTGTTAAAATACGGCAGTCGATGGAAGTGGAAAAGATTAATCACGTGATCATTGAGCACACACCGGCTGGAAAATATTTTGCGGTTTTAAATGTTGATTTTGAACCGGAACCACGCTCAAATGCTGGCGGAACGATAGGGATTGATGTCGGGATCAAAGCGTTCTACTCCGACAGTAATGGAAATACGGTATCAAATCCCAGATATCTGGAACGCTCAATGCGAAAACTCATAAGAGAACAGCGCAGGCTTTCCCGAAAACAAAAAGATTCCCATAACCGCGAGAAGCAGCGGATCAGGGTGGCAAGAGTGTATGAGAAAGTAACCAATCAGCGGAATGATTTCCTGCAGAAACAGTCAACGATGCTGGTGCGTGAAAACCAAACCATCTGTATTGAAGATCTGAATGTAAAGGGGATGATCCGGAATCATAAACTGTCAAAATCGATAGCGAGTGTTTCCTGGGCAAAATTTTTTGAAATGCTGGAATATAAAGCTGGCTGGTATGGAAATGAAATTCACAGAGTACCAACGATGTATCCGAGCAGTCAGACCTGCAGCTGTTGTGGCTACAGAAATCCACGGATAAAAAATCTGGGCATTCGTATCTGGGAGTGTCCCAAATGCCATGCGGTTCATGACCGGGATACGAATGCAAGTATCAATATTCTGAAAAAAGGACTGCAGATGCAGTCTGCATAAAGATAAAAACTGTACCGTAGGGCATACGGGAACAGTATAAATATAGCTTGTGGACACTGTGTAAGACATTGCAGTACCGTAAGGTGTTTGCCAATGCAGTAGTGGGAGAAGCAAGAATCCCCCTGCTTTAGCTGTGGGGAGTGTCAATTTGATCTGTCGTTTGAAGAAACCGTGAGACGACATAATACAAGAAACAGAGAATTTGGTGAAAAAGATATGCGCAGATGGTGGAGAGAAAAAGATTTTTCTTCAGTTCTCAGGGAACAGGCTATTACCTGCGAAATGGATACAGACAGTATTGTTGAAAAAATATACTCGGATTTGAACGCAGATCGCAAAGCGATTGCGTTCATGAGCATATAAAGTAAGTGTAATACAAACATATTCAGACTGGCAGCATGATTGCGATCACGCTGCCTTTTTTGCTGCTTTCCAGTACTTTTACCTGTCCGTTATGCTGTCGGACAATTTCACTGACAAGTGCAAGCCCCAGGCCGGCACCGCCCATAGCGCGGCTTCTTGATTTGTCCACACGGAAGAACGGGGTGAAGATTTTTTCCTGATATTCAGGAGGAATGCCGATTCCGGTGTCGGAGACTTCAAGAAAGACGTAATTGACAGAGGTGGATGTATCTGTTATTTCTTCGGAAGGATGGATATTTACGGTTACTTTTCCACCGGAGTGATTGTATTTGATCGCATTTTCCACAAGATTGTACACAGCGCGATACAGCAGCAGATAGCTTCCGGTAATAATGCAGTCCCCCTCCTGCTGGATCAGTTCAACATCCTTCTGTTCCGCTACAGAAGCCAGGTCGCAGAAAACCTCATCCGTCAGTGCTGCCAGAGAGATCCTTTCGGAACGTTCAACAGTCTGTACACCGGTCATATCCAGGAGGATTTCAGCCAGATGGGAAAGTCGCCCGGTCTGTTCCTGGAGCATGGCAAAAATCTCCTGATAATCTTTTAAAGCAGGTGCTTCCCTGCGGGCAAAAACCTCCAGATTTGTCTGGATAACGGCAAGAGGAGTCCTCAGCTCATGGGCTGCATTGGCAGAAAACTGCTTCTGGGCAGTAAAAGCTTCATCCAGGCGTGCGAGCATTTTGTTAAATGAAATTGTCAGGCGGGAAATCTCGTCATTGGTAGCAGGAACTTCAAGAGCCTCTGAAAGGTTCTGGACCTCTATTTTGTTCACTTCCTGGCTGAGTCTGCGAAGCGGAAGTAATGCCTGACGGCTGATAAAATATGTGCAGATACTGCTGAGAAGTATGATGATTCCGGTTACCATGAGTCCTTTGGTGAGAAACAGTTTTTTGGTCAGCTGCAGCTGATCGGAAAGCTCCGGAAATAAGACGGAGGGATTCATATGAAAGGTGATGGGAGTAGAATCTGTGTTATCGATCCGTATCATGTAATCTCCCAGATCTTCCATTCCGGAAACTGCGGACTGGCTGATAAAAAAATACATCAGAATGCAGGTGACTGTCATAAGCAGTGCAGTGATCAGTGTCAGACGCCATTGAAGAGATAGTTTTCCGGTTATTTTTTTCATTTTATATCCTCCGTTAAAATGTAACCCTGGCCGATCTTATTCTGTATTGGATCAAAGCCGAGAGCAGTGCGCAGTTTTTTTCGAAGAGAAGAAATGTGGACACGAATGGAATTGCTGAGACTGTTGACGCTTCCGTCCCAGATATGCTCGATCATTTCTTCCGGGCTTATGATACGGTTCTGATGAAGAAGGAAATATTCCAGAAGAGAACTTTCCTTTCGGGTCAGAGAAAGGGGGAGTCCATCGACACTGGCCTTTCTTGTACGGGTATCAAAGCTGATACGTCCGCATTGCAGACACACATCCTGCTGGATGAATTTTCTTCGTGTCAGACTTCGGATCCGGGCCTCCAGTTCTTCAAAATGAAAAGGCTTTGTGAGATAGTCATTGGCACCGAGATCAAGCCCTTCAACCTTGTCCTGGATCTGTCCTCTGGCAGAGAGGATCAAAACGGGAGTGGAAGTATCGGATTCCCGAAACTGGCGCAGGATTTCCAGACCATCAACGCCTGGAAGATTCAGATCAAGAAGGATGAGATCATAATTTTCCACCAGACATAATTCCAGTCCTTCATCCCCGTCAAAACATGTGTCCGCTTCATAGCCATCCATACGAAGTCCCTCCGCAATAGACTGGCAGAGCTGCTGTTCATCTTCGATTATCAATATATGCATAATAAATTCTCCTAAAAAACAGTTGATTTTGCTTTGTTATCTATCATATCATGTATAGCATAAAATTCCTGTAAATTTTTTTATTTCTTAACAGAGATTTTATACAGGGGATGATATAGTAAGGCTACAGAGAACAAAATTAACATATAAAATATACGCCGGTTCCGGATATGGGCCGGTGATATCAGAAGGGAGAATATAAACAATGAAATTAAGAACACAGAAAATAACAGCACTTATGGCAGCAGCGGTATTAGGAATATCTGCATTTGGAAGCGTACCGGTAACAGCGGCAGAAAGCACGGAAACAGCAGAGATCGGAGAGGCAATGGCGGTGGATGGAGAGGCAGTTTCATCAGATCTGGTAGCAGGTACATTTAAGCCTTCCGACGTAACCTGCAAGGCACAGGATTCTTATGAATATCCGTTTCTGGGACTGAAGCTTTCGCTTTCGAAGGAGCTGTTAAAGCAGATCAAGGACCAGAGCATTGCAATGCTTACCACGGAAGATTTTGAGAATCAGACCAACGCAGTGACATATGCCTATGTAAGCTGGAGCAAAATGACAGAGGAACAGAAAAATGCCGAAATACAGAAGATGGGAACCGGATATGACGACTGGGTGGCAGGTCTGGACAGAATTGGCACAATTGGCGTTTATGACGAAGCTTCACAGAAAAAGCTGGATGAGATCACTGGCTGTACAGAGCATAAAGAGCTTGGAAGCAGCAGTGACGGGAAATACAAATATTATCTGAGCACCAACAAAGATGCAGATGAAAAGCTGACAAAGGAGCTGGAAAAGATCAAAACCGACATTACGGAAATGACACCGTATCAGAATATTTCTGTGTTTGACCAGCCACAGGATACCAGCGTCAACCCGGAGGATGTAAAATCTGTAGGAAAATTTGAAACAACAGGAATAGATGGAAAAACATATACAGAAAAAGTATTCAGTGACTATGACCTGACGCTGGTAAATGTTTTTACAACCTGGTGCTCACCATGCGTAAAAGAAATCCCGGAACTTCAGGAGCTCTATAAAGAAATGAAAGATAAAGGCGTCGGAGTAGCAGGCGTGGTGCTTGATACTACAGATGAAAAGGGAAATCAGGACGAAGAGGCTGTAAAAAAAGCAGGCATTCTTCAGGAAAAAACAAAAGCAAAATATCCGTTCCTGATACCGGATACTACTATGATGAACGGCCGTCTGCAGGGGATTTCCGCATTTCCTGAAACATTTTTTGTAGACAAAGATGGAAACATTGTAGGCGATACCTATACAGGAAGCCATACACTGGACGAATGGAAGGAAATCGTGGAAAAAGAGCTTAAAAACGTTTCAAAGTAGAAGATGATCATTACGGAGAGTGAAAAAATGATTCGGAAAATAACAGAATCCAGGTGGATCGGACCTGCTCTGGCAGTTTTTGGAATTTTACTGATGATATTGGGAATCTGCAGAGGTGAGGCATCTGTAGTTTTTACAAAAGCAATCAACATCTGTATGGAGTGTATTGGCATTGGATAATAAGAAGATGAAAATAAATGAATGGCCGCGGCATGGGATCCAGGCATTGTGGGCGGCCCTTACAAACAGTCACATATCAGGGTTTATAACTGGAAAGATCTATACCGGAAAACTGAAAAATGTCTGTGTTCCGGGGCTGAACTGTTATTCCTGCCCCGGGGCAAGAGGGGCCTGCCCCATTGGTTCCCTTCAGGCTGTGATCGGAAGCTGGAACTTCAAGCTGGCATATTATGTAGCTGGATTTCTGATCTTTGTGGGAGCGCTGCTTGGAAGACTGGTGTGCGGATTTCTCTGCCCCTTTGGACTGATCCAGGATCTGTTGAACAAGATTCCTTTTCCAAAGAAGATCCGGACATTTCGGGGAGATAAGCTTCTGCGAAAACTGAAATATGTGATCTTTCTTGTATTTGTGATCATACTTCCCATGTTTGTAGTAGATATCATGGGCCAGGGAGCACCATATTTCTGCAAGCTGATCTGCCCGGCAGGAACGCTGGAGGGAGGTATCCCGCTGGTGCTGCTGAACAAATCCATGCGAAGTGCAGTAGGCTGGCTGTACATGTGGAAAAATACAATCCTGGTGATCACTATTATCTTATCAATTATGATATACCGGCCATTCTGTAAGTATATCTGTCCGCTGGGAGCTTTTTATTCGGTATTTAATAAAGTTTCCGTTTTTCGTTACAGAGTAGATAAAGAAAAATGTGTTCACTGCGGAAAATGCAGAAATATCTGCCAGATGGAGGTCGATCCGACAGAGGATCCTAACAGTGCAGAGTGCATCCGATGTGGAAGATGTAAAAAGATATGTCCGACACAGGCGATCCGGTGTGGGTTTGCAGGCAAACCCTGATACAGAAAAATACAAAAACGGTACAGCTTATAAAATATAAGGTGTACCGTTTTTTGCAGAAAACTACTTTTCCATATTATCTATCAGTAACATATTCAGCTGTTCCCAGCGCTTCAGATCTTTTTTTGTAAAAAGCAGCTGGTGGCGGAACGCTTCGGTAAGCTCCTGTGGTTTTAAAGTGATCACACATTTGAATGCGCAGGGCATCAGATCCGCACTGGAAATCCCACACAAAAGTCCTGTTGTAAAATCTCGAAGCTCCAGAGGATTAAAAATGTACAGGAGATCTTCTTCCAGTGGGTTATACTGATTTACAAAGGAAAAACGGATCAGCATATCACTGTAAAGAACTTTTCCGGTGTAAAAAATCTCACTGCTTCTTCCGTTGGCAGAAACAGAACAGATCGTTAAGGTTGCTTCGTATTTTCCGGATTCGCCTTTTTTTTCATAAATATCGATGACGCCATCCTTCGTACGCTGATAGCGTCCATCGTAAAAGTAAAAATATAGCCGCTGTGCCTGAAAAAATGGGCTTTTTTGTCCTTTTCCCGGTGCATTGGACGGTTTACTGGCTGTTTCAGGAAGACCAGTGGTAAGCTGGGACATAGATACCTGGAGAATCTGGCTGATCTCATATAAAGTTTCGATATCAACGGAGATATCTCCATTTTCATATTTGCATACGGTAGCTCGACTTTTATGGATGGCATCTGCCAGATCCTGCAGAGTCATCTTTCCGGCTTTTCGGTATTTTCTTATTTGTTCACCTACATAACAGGTAAAATTACTCATTTTGTTTCCTCATACTATCTATTTTTCTTATTAATTTTTATTGTATACGATTATATCGGAAAAACCGGTATTTTGTAAAGTAGTAAGAAACTTTTTTGAAATAAAATTTCGTAAAAAGAAACTTCTGCCATTTGCACTTATCTTTATTTAAGGTAAGATATGGCTGTTAGGCTGAAGGTTTCAGCCTATATCAAATATATACTTGAAGAGGGGAAATTGAAATGAAAGAAAAAGGAAGTAGCTTTTCCGGCTCAATAGGCTTTGTCCTGGCGGCAGCCGGAAGTGCAGTAGGAGTTGGAAATATCTGGAGATTTCCATATCTCTGTGCCAAAGATGGCGGAGGACTTTTCCTGCTGGTTTATCTGGTACTGGTACTGACTTTTGGATTTGTACTGTTGACAACGGATGTAGCACTTGGGAGAAAGACAAAGAAAAATGCATTGAGGGCTTTTGAATCTCTTGATCCAAAGTGGAAATTTTTAGGACATTTAACGTTTATGGTTCCGGCATTGATCATGACCTATTATTCTGTTATCGGTGGATGGATTGTAAAATATTTTTTTACTTATATTATTTCTGATGGGAAAGATGCGGCTTCAGATGTATACTTTACATCATTTATTACATCAGATATTGCACCCGTTGTATTTATGCTGATCTTTCTGGCACTGACTGCCTGGATCGTATTTCGTGGTGTGGAAAAGGGAATCGAAAAGTTTTCCAGGATCATTATGCCGGGGCTGATTCTTCTGATTGTGATCATTGCGATTTTTTCACTGACACTGTCCCATACTGATACGGATGGAACTGTCCGCACCGGTATGCAGGGGCTGGCTGTTTATCTCAAACCGGATTTTCATGGACTGACGGTAAAACGTTTCCTGGAGATCCTTCTGGATGCGATGAGCCAGTTATTCTTTTCCTTAAGTGTATCTATGGGAATCATGATCACTTATGGTTCTTATGTGAAAAATGAAGTTAATTTAAATAAAGCAACAAATCAGATTGAGATCTTTGATACCGGCGTTGCATTTCTTGCAGGAATGATGATCATACCGGCTGTTTTTGTATTTCTCGGAAAGGATGGAATGGCTTCCGGCCCAAGTCTGATATTTATCTCACTGCCAAAGGTTTTTGATGCCATGGGAGTATTTGGCCGTCCGGTGGCAATTGCATTTTTCCTGATGATGGGATTTGCGGCACTGACTTCCTGCGTGTCTGTCATGGAGACACTGGTTGCAAACTGCATGGAACTCTATCACAAACCCCGTAAAAAAATGTGTGGTGCTGTCGGAATCTATTCTCTTGTTACAGCAGTGCTGATCTGCCTTGGTTATAACAAACTGTATTTTGAACTTAAACTGCCAAATGGTTCCGTTGGACAGCTGCTGGATGTGATGGATTATATTAGCAACAGTTTTCTGATGCCGTTTATCTCACTTTTGACAAGTATTCTGATCGGCTGGGTGATCGGCCCTGACTGGATCATAGGAGAAGTGGAACGAAATGGGGAACACTTCAAACGGGCAGGGTTATATCGCTTTATGATCCGTTATGTAGTGCCGGTTGTAATGCTGATATTATTCCTGGTATCTACAGGATTTGCAGATTTGATTTCATAAGTGTGGTAATATGTTTATGGCGTCTGGACAGTCGCATTAACGGATGACCAGTACAAGATACGATTAAATAACAGAGGATTTGATGAAAAAAGATATGTACGAATGTTGGAGAGAAAACTAATACATAGAACGGAAATGATTCAGAAAATTAGACTTAGCTCACTTTAAAAGTGAAAAAATAATTTGATAATTTCTTGACAAGTACTAATAAATATGTTAGTATTCAATCATCAAATTAATAAAGTCTTCGGTGACTGACGGAGTTGTGGGATAACCACGAGGGAGCCGGAGATTCGATGAGTCGACCGTCTGGGCAGTATTTGAAAAACTTCAGATACTGCTCTTTTTTATGGGATAAAAGATGCAGACGGTTGCAGCGGAGAAAGGAGAACATTATGGGATTTAAAAGTGACATCGAGATTGCACAGGAGTGCACAATGGAGCCAATTACCAAGATTGCAGAGAAAGCAGGTATTGATGACAAATATCTGGAGCAGTATGGTAAATACAAAGCAAAGATTGACTATAATCTCCTGAAAGAAACAGACAAAAAAGACGGCAAACTGATTCTTGTGACAGCTATCAACCCGACACCGGCCGGGGAAGGAAAAACAACTACAACGGTAGGTCTTGCAGATGGAATGCAGAGACTTGGAAAAAATGTTATGGTAGCTCTTCGTGAGCCATCCCTGGGACCGGTATTCGGTGTCAAAGGTGGTGCGGCAGGCGGCGGCTATGCACAGGTAGTTCCGATGGAGGATATCAACCTTCATTTTACCGGTGATTTCCATGCAATCGGTGCGGCAAACAACCTTCTTGCAGCAATGATCGACAACCATATCTTCCAGGGAAATGAGCTGAATATCGACCCGAGAAAGATCACCTGGAGACGCTGCGTGGATATGAACGACCGTCAGCTTCGTAATGTAGTAGACGGACTTGGCGGTAGAACAAACGGTATGCCGCGTGAGGACGGATATGACATTACCGTAGCATCTGAGATCATGGCAGTTCTCTGTCTGGCAAGTGATATCAAAGATCTGAAAGAGAGACTTTCCAGAATCATCATCGGATATACTTACGGTAAGGTTGCTGAGCAGAAACCGGTAACAGCAGGAGACCTCCACGCAGAGGGTGCTATGACAGCACTTCTGAAGGATGCCCTGAAACCAAACCTTGTTCAGACACTGGAGCATGTTCCGGCGATCGTTCACGGCGGACCATTCGCAAACATCGCTCACGGATGTAACTCCGTAACCGCTACAAAGATGGCTATGAAGCTTGCTGATTATGCGATCACAGAGGCTGGATTCGGTGCTGACCTTGGAGCAGAGAAATTCCTGGATATCAAGTGCCGTATGGCAGGTCTTACACCAAGTGCAGTTGTTATCGTAGCAACCGTACGTGCCCTGAAATACAACGGTGGCGTTGCAAAAGCGGATCTTAACAATGAGAACCTTGAGGCTCTTGAAAAGGGTATCCCGAACCTTCTGAAGCATGTAAGCAATATCAAAAATGTATACAAGCTCCCATGTGTGGTAGCTATTAACGCATTCCCGACCGATACCAAGGCAGAGCTTGATTTTGTGGAAGCAAAATGCAAGGAGCTTGGCGTAAACGTAGCACTTTCCGAGGTATGGGCAAAAGGTGGCGAAGGCGGAATCAAGCTTGCTGAGGAAGTGATCCGTCTTGTTGAAGAGCCGAATGATTTCACATATGCTTATGAACTGGAAGGCTCCATCGAGGACAAGCTGAACCAGATCGTACAGAAGGTTTACGGTGGAAAGAAAGTGGTTCTTACAGCAAATGCCCAGAAGCAGGCGAAACAGCTGGAGGCACTTGGATTTGGCAACTGCCCGATCTGTGTAGCTAAGACCCAGTACAGCTTAACAGACGACCAGACAAAGCTTGGTGCTCCGACAGATTTCGAGGTAACAGTAAGAAATCTTAAGATTTCCGCAGGGGCAGGATTTATTGTTGCACTGACAGGTGAGATTATGACTATGCCAGGACTTCCGAAAGTACCGGCAGCAACCAAGATCGACGTAGACGAGAGCGGTAAGATCACAGGACTGTTCTAATATAAAGATTTTTTGAGGGGAATTCAGATAGAAAGCGGTAGAGCCTGCAAAAATAGAGGTTCTGCCGCTTTTTCTTATATTGTTGTCTATTGCTCATGGCGGCGGTCCAGCCATTTACAGATGTAGTGGCCAACAATGTTCCCGGCCAGAAGGGTAAAGAACAAAGCAACATATTTCTGCATGGTGTTCACCTCTTTCATTCAGGATTGTATCTGCATTATATCATATTTCGAATGAAAATAATTGACTTTTTGCGGTGAATGGACTATGATGTGTGTAGCTAAAGAAAGTAATTATGCTTATCATGGGCAAAGCAAAACCCCCGGAAGTGGTCGAGACTTCCGGGGGTTTTTGTTTCGTTTATGTAAGGTGGTTTAATCCTTTCAGCTGGAGGTTCGGCAGCAACAGCATTATAGCATGTTCAGAACAAAAATGGTATAATATTATAAATTGTCAAGAATGTCAGCAATCTCCTGCTGCTTGTTGGGATAAAACTCACAATGTAGAGGAAAGTGCAGAGGGGACGCGCATGTGACATTTGCGTTAATTAAGAGGAATCCTATAGAAAAAATTGTAGAGATAAATGAATGTGGGGGGAAATATGGTATACACATGCAAATATAAATCGCTAATCGGAGATATTTTACTTGCCGCAGATGAAATCGGACTTACCGGTCTGTGGTTTGAAGGACAGAAATATTTTGCAAATACACTTCCCAAAGACCATATCCAACAGGAGACGGAAATTCTCACAGAAGCAAAAAAATGGCTGGATGTATATTTCTTCGGTGAAGAACCGAACTTTACTCCACTACTTCATCCGAACGGTTCAACATTCAGAAAGGCAGTGTGGCAGATTTTACTGGAGATTCCCTACGGACAGACGATCACATATGGAGAAATTGCGCGCAGAATTGCAGTGATGAAAAACACTTCCCATATGTCCGCCCAGGCAGTAGGCGGTGCGGTTGGACATAATGAAATTTCCATTATCATTCCCTGCCATCGAGTCATAGGAACAAATGGAAGCTTGACGGGTTATGCCGGAGGAATTGACAAAAAAATTTCACTTCTTAAGCTGGAACATACAGATATGAGCCGTTTGTTTATTCCAAAGAAAGGAACTGCACTGTAAAACTCAGGCTGAGAGGAAGGTCTGGTGCAGGCGTCCACGAAAAGACAGATATTTTATTTATGAAAGCATGCTATGAAAATTGCCAGCAGGATTGCGGAGGAAAGATCATGGGAAAAATACTGGACGAGGATATGATTTACGAGATACTGTCCGTAGTGGAAGAAATACCGGAAGGAAAAGTGGCCTCCTACGGGCAGATCGCACGGCTGATCGGGCGGGATAAAAATTCACGTCTTGTAGGAAAAGTCTTAGGTATGGCAGAATTTTACGGGAAGTATCCCTGCCACAGAGTTGTGAACCATGCAGGGCGTACTGCACCATGCTGGAGAGAGCAGAAGATGCTTCTGGAAGACGAGGGTGTGGAGTTTAAGGCAAATGGATGTGTAGATATGAAGCAGTATCAGTGGGAGGAGTAGTGTTTTATGAATTGTAGAAATATGATGCAGATCCCGGAGCTTACAGAAGTTCTGAAGCTGAAAGCAGGGGAAAACGGTCTGGAGTAGTCTGTACGATGGGGCTATTTTGCAGACTGCCTGCAGTGTGTCAAAAGTGAATACAGGATTGAATAACTATATCCATGGAGGAGAATTCGTAGTTCTGACAAATCCCAGTGTCACCAACGACAGCCGGAAACTCGTGCTGGAGGAAAAGGACAGAAACGCCGCAGAGCAGTTGTCTTCCTCTATTCTGGATGCAGAACATTTAAGCCGAGAGCGTGATGGCACAGGCCAGATATCTGAACCTTGCACCGCTTACTATGACCGATGAGCAGATGGAGAAAGGAATTGAGATCTTTGAAGCTTCTCTGAAAGAGGCATTAGAAGCATAGATTAATAGAAAGTTACTCTGTAATAGAATGCTACTCTGTAACAGAAAAATAAAACATGCTTGACAAACCATAAATTCCTCGTATAATTATCAATGGTAATTAACGAAGATAATTATATAGGGAGTTTTTTTATGACAAATGAAAAGATCAAGCGGATGTTTGATGCATTTTATCAGGCAAAGCGGATCCGGGATATGCTTCCGCCACTGCCCCAGGGGGTGATGCCATCCTACATACAGTATCTGGATGTGATCCATTCTCTGCAGCGGGAAAAAAAGGATATCCGGCTCTCTGATATCAGTGATGCCATGAACCTTCCGCGTCCGGGTGTTACCAGAACAGTGAAAGAAATGGAGGCAAAGGGATATCTTCAGAAGCTTACGTCTCCGGATGACGGGCGCGTTACTTACATTTCCATAACAGAAAAAGGAGAGAGGCTTTCCAGGAAGTATGATCAGGATTATTTCAGCAGTCTGGCGCCCTATCTTTCAGAGATTTCCGAAGAAGAAGCAGACAATATGATCCGAACCATCGGGAAATTTTATCAGATCATGTGTGACAGGAGGGAACATTATGACAAATGATAAGGCAGATTTTACCCAGGGAAATATCCTGAAGAAGCTGGTTGCATTTATGATGCCGGTACTCGGTGCGCTGATCCTGCAGGCTGCCTATGGTGCGGTCGATCTTCTTGTAGTTGGAAGATTCGGTTCCACATCCGGACTGTCAGCGGTTTCCACCGGAAGTCAGGTACTGAATCTGGTTACCTTTGTAGTGATCCAGTTTGCTATGGGTATCACAGTTCTGATCGCACGTTATCTTGGAGAAAAAAGACCGGAGCAGATCGGCTCCGTTATCGGTGGGGCTGCGATCGTCTTTACCATGATTTCTATCGTGCTGTTTATTGCTATGGTAGGTTTTGCACATCCGATCTCCATGCTGATGCAGGCACCGGAAGAAGCGGTAGCGCTGACTGCATCTTATGTACGGATCTGTGGCAGCGGAATTTTCTTTATTGTCGCGTATAACCTACTGTCTGCTATTTTCCGTGGCCTTGGTGACAGTAAATCTCCGCTGCTGTTTGTGCTGGTGGCATGTATTGTAAATGTGATCGGAGACCTGGTACTGGTAGCCGGCTTACATATGGATGCAGCAGGAGCAGCTATTGCTACGGTTTCTGCTCAGGCCTTAAGTGTTGTATTTGCAGTAGTTCTGCTGATAAAGAAGGAGCTTCCTTTTACCATCACAAAGAAAGATTTCCGGTTGAATCCCCAGTGCAGACGTTTTCTAAAGATCGGACTGCCGCTGGCACTTCAGGAATTCCTGACCCAGATTTCATTCCTGGCCTTGTGCGCATTTGTCAATCGCCTGGGTCTGGAAGCATCCTCCGGTTACGGAGTTGCATGTAAGATCGTAAACTTTGCCATGCTGGTTCCAAGCTCCCTAATGCAGTCCATGGCCTCCTTTGTTTCACAGAACGTAGGAGCAGGAAAGCCGAAACGTGCGAGAAAATCCATGCTTACGGGAATTGGAGTTGGCCTGTCTGTGGGATGCCTGGTATTTATCCTGATCCTGCTGAAGGGTGATGTGCTGGCAGGATTCTTTTCAACAGATGCCGGCGTTATCCAAAAGGGCTTTGATTATCTGAAGGGGTTTGCTCCGGAGACACTGGTAACGGCTGTTCTGTTCAGTATGATAGGCTATTTCAACGGAAACAACCAGACCATATGGGTTATGGTCCAGGGCCTGATCCAGACGCTTCTGGTACGACTTCCAATGGCGTACTTTATGAGTATCCAGCCGGATGCCAGCCTGACCAAGATCGGTCTTGCAGCACCGGTATCTACCACAGTGGGAATCATTCTGAACATCGGATTCTTTCTGTACTTTACCCGTGTGAAAAAAGAAATTGTTTCGGAAGAATGACCGGATAAAGGGATGTAAATGAGAGGGGTGATATGATATAATCAGAATCACCCCGGCAGAGGTGATGGTACTGACCCCTGAAATAGCTGCCGGAATCTTGACAGCTGTAAAGGAGGAGTACAGGATGATTTGCGGGATGACGTATTTTCAGATATGTCTGTATTTTTTGTTTTATTCTTTTGGAGGATGGGTCGTTGAAGTTATCTTCCATGCAGTAACCTTAGGAAAGGTTATAAACCGGGGATTTCTCAACGGTCCGGTATGCCCGGTGTACGGATTTGGGGTACTTTCCGTGTTTGCGTTGCTTAATACGCTTCAGAGCGGTGGACATCAGATGAGTGAGGGAATGATCTTTTTGTTTGGGATCGTTCTTGCAACTGCGGTAGAGCTGGTTGCCGGCTGGCTTCTGGATGTATGCTTCCATGCAAGATGGTGGGATTATTCTAATAAGCCGCTGAATTTTCATGGCTATATCTGTCTTGAGTTTTCCCTGATATGGGGACTTGCCATTGTGATGGTCGTAAAGGTTTTTCAGAAGTATGTGGAGCGTCAGGCTTCTCATACACCTTCCACACTGGAATGGGTTGTTATGGCAATTCTGTATGCGGTGTATCTGGCTGATCTTATTGTAACAGTGGCGGTGATCCGCGGACTGAATAAAAAGCTTACCCGACTGGATAAGGTACGTGCGGATCTGCGGATCGTGAGCGATAAGCTCAGTGATACTCTGGCAACAACTACCATTGATACAGCACAGAAGGTGGGAGAGGGAAAGGTTCAGGTTGCTCTTGCTAAGGCAGAGCTCAGAGATGCGACTGTGGCTCAGAGAGAAAAATCTGCCGAAATGCTTCGGATGAAGAAAGCGGAGCTTCAGGCACAGTTTGATGAGCTGTCAAGCTCTATCACAAACCATACGGTATTCGGCCAGGGAAGAATCATTAAGGCTTTCCCGGAGATGAAACACAGAGATTATTTTGAACTGATCCAGGAACTGAAGAAAAAACTCAGATAAGAAAAATGAAACGCGATAAAGAGGCATCAGGAAATTTCCAACATTTCCTGCTGCCTCTTTTAAAATATCAGAGTTTCAGTTTATCGGATTCTTTTTTTTATCATTGGTCCGATGATCATGGCGATGATCATTTTTATGAGATCTGCCGGGATAAACGGAATTACACAGATTCCAAGAGCTGCTTTGAAAGTGGAATCTGCAACGATGCAGAACCATACAGTTCCGAAAAGATAGCATACAATTGTTCCTGCGATCATACCAACGAGCTGGATCAGAGGTTTATGGCAGTTGTCAATTACCAGTCCGGCAATAACAGCCATAACGATAAAGCCGATGATGTATCCGCCTGTAGGACCGGCCAGCTTTGCGGGGCCGCCGGTAAATCCGGAAAATACCGGAAGACCTACAAGGCCAAGCAGCAGATAGATCAGATAGCTGATGGTTCCTTTTTTCCATCCGAGAAGATACAGGGACAGATAAATGGCAAGATTGGTAAAGGAGATCGGAACCGGACCGATCGGAATGGACAGCGGCGCAAGAATACAGGTGACAGCTGCCATAAGAGCGGTCATGGTGATCTCGTAGGTTTTTGTACGTGGTGCAGAGACAGTATTTGTCTGATTCATATTGAAAGAGCCTCCTTTGAAAAAGGTAATATATTTACTGGTTCGGGTAAGTAATGAAATGCTGTAAGTGTGTATGACAGGTCATATGTCCATAAGGATGCTTACGCAGATTCAATCTCATAGGTGAATCCTGCATCCGTAATGGTTTTGAGAGTGTCTTCGATTCCCTGACCACCTTCTGTAAGATAACCGGAAGCAAAAATAGAGTCTACAACACTGAGCAGTTTTTTTTCTTCGCCTTTAAAATAAACTTCTCTTCCGGCAGCACATCGGATATCTGCTTTAGGTACAAGAAGTCTTGCCAGGCAGAGGACTTTCATGCAGTATTCTGTTGTCAGCTGGGAAATATCTGCATTTCCGAGAGGAGTTCCCTTGATCGGAAGAAGAAAGTTGATCGGCAGTGCTTCCGGCTGGATCTCACGTAATTCCAGAAGCATGTCAACAACGTCTTCCTTGCTTTCACCCATGCCAATGATACCGCCGCTGCAGATCTCGAAACCAAGTCCCTGAAGCATATGGATATTCCGGACACGCTGGTCAAAGGTATGTGTACTGCAGATATTATGATAAAAGGAACGGCTGCTGTTCAGATTATGGTTGATCCGGTCAAGACCTGCTTCTTTGAGCACTTTTGCCTGGTGCTCTGTGAGAAAGCCTATGGAGCAGCAGAGATGAGTTCCCTGTTCTTTCATTTTGCGGATCCTGCGGGCCAGCTCTTCAATCTCTTTATCTGTAAATTTCATACCACTCAGACCGATACAGTGTCTGGATAAATGATAATCATTTACGAAATCATTGTCCTGATATAATTTGTCTTCATCTACCCATTTGTATTTATCAATATCGGCAGTGGAACGACATGACTGGGCACAGTAGGCACAATCCTGGGAACAGTTACCACTGCGGGCATTGGTAAGGATGTGGATGCTTACCCGGTTTCCCTTATATTTGTAACGTAAACTGCTGGCACGGTCAATCAGTGCCTCAAGTTCTTCGTCCGGAGTATCTAAAATTGCAATGGCTTCATCTCTGGAAAGCGATGGAGCTTCTTTTTCGCATGATGCAGTGTTCATGTCAATACCTTCCTTTTGAGTTTTTTTGTACGGGTATCACTTTATCACATAGAAATATTGAATGTCAACTGCAAATATAAAATAAGTTTACAATTAAAAAACTGTAGTATTAAGGTAATGCTTAGGATCATCGAAGCAGGGAATTTCCTTGATTCGGTTAAAATAATTCTCAATTCAATATCATATCTTTATAAAATCTTAATACGGAAGCAGAGACTTTTATACTATCTTTGAAAGTAGTTATATATAATAAAATGCATTACGAGGATAGCACTGTTAAAAGTATTGATAAGGAGTTCTGATCATTTATGCCGGAAAAATCATATAAGAAAAAACATATGACATCTTTTCAGCTGATTATCATGGGGTTTGCAGGAGTGATCCTTTTGGGAACCGTTCTGCTGATGCTTCCATTTTCTTCTGTGGAGAAAGTGATCACACCATTTCATGAGGCACTTTTTACAGCCACTTCGGCGGTATGTGTTACAGGTCTTGTGGTAAAGGACACTGGAAGCTACTGGTCCCTGGCAGGCCAGACGATCATTCTTGCACTCATACAAACAGGTGGGCTTGGAGTAGTGACTGTGGCTGCGTCTGTTTCCCTTCTTTCCGGAAAGAAAATATCCCTCATGCAAAGAAGCACCATGCAGGATGCAATTTCAGCTCCAAAAGTCGGAGGAATCGTCAGACTAACAAGGTTTATTTTGAGGGGAACATTTTTGATCGAAGCTGCAGGGACGGTGTTGCTGCTGCCGGTTTTTATGGGAGATTATGGAAAAAAGGGAATCTGGATGTCAGTTTTTCATTCAATCTCTGCTTTTTGTAATGCCGGCTTTGATATTCTGGGGACAGATTCCAGTATGTTTCCATCGCTGACTGGGTATTCCGGAAATATACTTATAAATCTGGTAATTATGCTGTTGATCATTACAGGAGGAATCGGTTTTCTCACATGGGATGATATTTATATAAACAAACTGAACTTTAAACGCTACCGCATGCAAAGCAAGATCATTCTCATGACTACCGCATGTCTGATCTTATTCCCGGCAGTCTTTTTCTATATCTGTGACCTGACAAATTTACCCATGGGAAAACGCCTGTTAGCAGCAGCGTTTCAATCGGTAACGACAAGAACTGCCGGATTTAATACTATAAACATTTCAGAGATGAGTGAGGCATCAAAAGCAGTTATGATATTGTTAATGCTAATTGGTGGTTCACCGGGATCTACAGCAGGTGGAATGAAAACAACAACTTTTTCAGTACTTATTTTAAATGCAATTGCGACATTTCGAAGTCAGGAAAATGCAGGAGCTTTTGGGCGAAGACTTGAATATCATGTGATAAAAAATGCAGCGACAATAGCCATGTTATATTTTGCCTTGTTCTTTGGCGGCGGAATAGCGATCAGTGTGTACGAAGGCCTTCCGCTTTTAGATTGTCTGTACGAAGCTGCTTCAGCTGTTGGTACGGTAGGTCTGACTCTGGGAATCACACCGGAACTTCATGTTTTTTCACAAGTCGTGTTGATCATATTGATGTATCTGGGACGTGTAGGTGGTCTGACCCTGATCTATGCGGTATTTTCCGGAAGAAATAAGGGAAATGCAAAGCTCCCTCTGGAAAAAATCACAGTTGGATAAGAAGGAGAAAAATAATATTATGAAAAATGTATTGCTTATTGGACTTGGAAGGTTTGGAAGACATATTGCCATGCAGCTCAATCAGTTGGGACATGAAGTTATGGCAGTTGACTGGAAGGAAGAAAGAGTGGACAAAGTACTGTCATTTGTGACGAATGCTCAGATTGGTGACAGCACCAATGCTGAATTTTTACAGTCCCTTGGAATTGGAAACTACGACATTTGTTTTGTGACCATTGGAGATAGCTTTCAAAATTCTCTTGAAACAACATCCCTTCTGAAAGAACTGGGTGCAAAATTGGTGATATCCAGAGCTGAACGTGATGTTCAGGAAAAATTTCTTTTACGCAATGGTGCCGATAAGGTAGTTTATCCGGAAAAGCAGGTGGCAAAATGGGCCTCCATCCGTTATACAGATGATCATATCCTGGATTATATGGAGGTGGATGCTTCCCATGCAATTTTTGAAGTGGAAGTGCCGGAAGAATGGGTTGGAAAAACAGTGGGTGGACTTGACATCAGAAAACGCTACAATATTAATATTCTGGCAGTAAAAAATGAAGAGGAATTCAGTATTGCAATTTCACCGGAAACATATTTTACAGAAAATGATAAATTACTGGTATTAGGAGAATACAGAGCTCTTCAGAAGTGCTTCCGCATATAGCTCATTGCCATGAAGAAAAAATTTTTGACCACAGAACTGCTGCGTGATATAATTCCAGTAAACAACAGCAGAAGGAGAATGAGCTTGAAAATGGAGGATACAGTAAAAAACAGAACCTGTCCGAAACGGCCATTTGCATGGTATGTGGAAAAACCGTCTGCAAAAGATTACTTGCTGACGGTTTTTATATTTGCAGTATGCACTTTGATTGGCCTGCTGTTTCAGAAGCTGGATTTTACAGATACGAATATTGTAACGATATATATTCTGGGTGTGTTGATCACTTCCATCGTGACAGATGGTTATCTTTGCAGTGTAGCAGGCTCCTTTTTAAGTGTATTCTTATTTTGTTTTTTCCTGACGGAGCCAAGGATGTCTTTTGAGACATATGCGGTGGGATATCCGGTGACATTTTTCATAATGCTTATTTCGTCCGTACTTACAGGAACCCTTGCGGCAAAGCTGAAAATGCATGCAAAGCTGTCTTCACAGATTGCCTTTCGCACACAGGTTCTGTTTGATACGGATCGTCTGCTGCAAAAGGCAAAAAGTGAGACAGAAATACTCGGAGTTACCTGTACACAGCTGATACGCCTGTTAAACCGCAGCATCACGGCATATGTTGTGGAAAATGGAACTTTATCAGAAGGAAAGCTTTTTTCCGGGGAAAAAGAGAGCACAGAGGATTTTCTGACACAGGAAGAACAACAGGCGGCCAGATGGACTTATGAAAACAGACAGCGTGCCGGCGCATCCACACAGTATTTCTCACAGGCAAAATGCTTATATCTGGCAATTCGAAGCGGGAATAATGTTTATGGCGTAATCGGGATCCCTCTGCAGAAAGAAACACTGGACTCTTATGAATACAGCATCCTGCTGTCTGTAATAAATGAATGTGCACTTGCAATGGAGAATGTACAAAATGCCATAGAAAAAGAAAAAAATGCGGTTTTAGCAAAAAATGAGCAGCTGCGTGGCGATCTTCTTCGGGCGATCTCCCATGACCTGCGTACTCCGCTTTGTTCTATTTCCGGAAATGCAGATATGCTTCTCAGTAACAGTGACCGTCTGGATGAAGCTACAAGGTATCAGATCTACACGGACATTCATGAGGATTCAGAGTGGCTGATCGGAGTTGTGGAAAATCTGCTTTCCATTACCAGGCTCAATGATGGAAGATTGAAGTTTAAATTTACGGATCAGCTTTTGGATGAGGTAATAGCAGAGTCACTCCGGCATGTCAGCCGGAAGCATGATGCGTATAAGATCGTGGCGGACTGTGAAGAACTTGTTCTTACACGTATGGACGTGCATCTTATTATACAGGTTCTGGTAAATTTGATCGATAATGCGATAAAATATACGCCGTCAGGCTCTGTCATCAGCATTCGGGGGTTCAAAAAAGCCGGGAAAGCACAGGTAAGCGTGGAAGATAACGGCCCCGGGATCCCGGATGAAATGAAGCCACATATTTTTGAGATGTTTTATACAGGGAAAACAACCGTTGCAGACAGCCAACGGAGTCTGGGGCTTGGCTTGGCACTTTGCCGCTCTATCATAGAAGCTCACGATGGAACACTGGTTCTTTCAGATCATGCTCCGCATGGATGTAATTTTACTTTTACTTTACCATTAAGCGAGGTGACATTAAATGAATAAGACATTAATTCTGGTGGTTGAGGATGACAGACCCATACGGAACCTGATCGTTACCACATTAAAAACACATGACTATAAATATCTGGCTGCAGAAAATGGAGCTTCAGCCATTTTGGAGGCTTCATCACACAATCCGGATATCGTTCTTCTGGATCTGGGCCTTCCTGATATGGAAGGAGTAGAGGTAATAAAGAAAATCCGTACCTGGTCGAATATGCCTATCATCGTGATCAGTGCCAGAAGTGAAGATATGGACAAAATAGAGGCACTGGATGCGGGTGCAGATGATTATATCACAAAACCATTTTCAGTAGAAGAATTACTTGCGCGTATCCGTGTCAGCCAAAGACGGCTTGCCATAACGCAGTCAGGAAAACAGCCGGAAACATCTGTTTTTGAAAATGGTGGATTAAAGATAGATTACACGGCTGGCTGCACATTCCTGAAGGACAGAGAACTGCATCTGACGCCCATTGAGTATAAGTTGCTCTGCCTTTTATCCCGTAATGTTGGAAAAGTATTGACACATACATATATTACTCAGCAGATCTGGGGACGCTGCTCGGAAAACGATGTTGCTTCTCTCAGGGTTTTTATGGCAACACTGCGGAAAAAACTGGAGCCTGAAAAAAACGGTGTACAATATATCCAGACGCACATAGGAATTGGATATCGCATGCTCAGAATCGAGAAACCTGAGCAGGAAACGAACTCTTCTTTGTGAAGTCGGAGGGAGCTAATGGAAACAAATTTTGTTTGACTTTTTGAAAAAGAGGCAATATAATTACAGGGAACGAGTGGCAAGTAAGCGTAAATCCAGTTTACCGGCTACTCGTTTTCATTTTACAAAAATGAATATCGCCATGAAAAAGTGTGTAGCGTGTCAGCGTAAGTCCAGCTTATATGACAGGGTGCGCACTTTTTTTGTGCCAAAAAGAAAGGAGGTGACATGCTCCCACCACTTAAATCTTACGATTTTGAAGTGGGGGCTTCCTGCTCAATTGCCCTTTAGGGCAAAGCTAAAACAGGCTATCCCCGCGTGTCCTGCGGTTTTGTTTTTTATGTTTATCCGGTTACGGATTTTTTTCTTGTGCCGTCAGGCACATTCTTTATAGATCCTTTTTCCTTCTTCCCGGATGTTGACTGCTGCATTCACATCCCGGTCCATCCTGTTTCCACATTCACAGACATACATTCTATCCGACAATGCTAGTTCCTTTTTCTTATGTCCGCATACACTGCAGATCTTGCTGGATGCAAAATAACGGTCTACTTTTATAAGATGTTTTCCGCGCTCTTCCAGCTTGTATCCAAGCATGGACAGAAACTGCCCGTACCCGTTATCCTGCACGCCTTTCCCAAGATGCAGGCCTCCGGACATTCCCTTCAGGTTCAGATCTTCCACGCATACTGCATCATATCTTTCAGCAAGCTCCCTGCTGAGCTTATGCTGGAAATCTTTTCTCTGGTTCTTTATCTTTTCATGACATAAAGCTACCCGTTTCTTCTGTTTCTGATAGTTCCGGCTTCCTTTTTCACAGTGGGAGAGCTTTCTCTGTTCCCTTGCAAGTTTTTTCTCTGCTTTTCTGTAAAACATAGGATACCCAGCTCTTTCTCCTGTAGAAAATACACACATTCCCTGCATGGCAAAATCAATCCCAAGAAATCTCTCTGCCGGTCTTTTTTCCACGGTTTGGTTCTCACAGCAGAACAAAAGACTTGCAAAATATTTCCCGGATGGCTCACGGCTCACAGTTACGGATCTCAGCTTCCAGTCTGACGGAATCTGCCGGTGGAGTTTTATCTTTATGGCAGCCATCTTCGGAAGCTTCAGATGGCTATCCTGCAAAAGGATATTCCCGTTTACTGCATTGGTCGTATACGAATTTCTTGTATGCTTCTTTGATTTATAACGTGGAAATCCGCAGGATGGTTCCCGGAAGAACTTCCGGAACGCACTTTCCAGATGCAGCTGCACATTCGCCAGGGCAAGGGAGTCTACCTCCTTCAGCCAGGGATATTCCTTCTTATATCCGGCCGGTGTGTTCCGGAGCATCTTTTTTTCTTTCTGGTAATAGCTGATCTTGTCTGCGAGCATCTGGTTATAGATAAAGCGGCTACAGCCGATTGTTTTCTCTATCTGGACTTTCTGCTCTTTATTTGGATAGATCCTTATTTTTACGGCGCGGTTCATTCTTCTCACCTTCTGTATTTTATAACCATCACCAGGTGATAGTATAGTAGAAATACTGAATGGGAATTATTGTCTAATTCCATTATATTTATCATTCATTTTCTTTTATCGACTGATATGTATTTATGAACTAATTGTTCTTTTTTAGTATACTACATCAGGGGATGGAGAACAAGTGTTTCTTTTGTACTATAGGGATTTTTTGAGCAGATATGCCCAGATGTGCAATTCATCTCACCACCTGAAGAGGTGGGAGAATTCTTGCTACATTTGTTAAAACAAAATGGCGGAAAGCAACAAGATGAAGGATATGCCGGTAAATAAGCTGATGATCCAGATGGGAATCCCGATGATCCTATCTATGGCATTGCAGGCAGTCTATAACATTGTAGACAGTGCATTTGTGGGAAATATGAAAGCAGGCAGTGAGACAGCACTAAATGCTTTGACACTGGTATTTCCAGTGCAGATGCTTATGGTGGCAGTGGGGATTGGAACCGGTGTAGGAACCAATGCACTTCTTGCAAGGACACTTGGACAGGGAGACAGTAAAAAAGCTGCAAAGGTAAATTAAGCGTGAAAATGGGTCTGCCCAGCAGCGTTTTTTTTCTTTTCTGCCGCTGGGCAGATGTTTTTTCTTTAGATACATGATAAGAGGAATTTTTGAAGATTCCATAAAGATTTGAAAAATGGACGGACATAAAAGACGTCCATTACACTATCGGAAAATCAGCAAGGAAGTTTCATAGTAACCTTTGCGCCGCCGGTTTCTTTTGAATTTTCTAAAATAAGCTGACCATTATGTTGTTCCATAATCGAATTTGTAATATATAGACCCATACCAAAGTGTAACTTTGAATTGCGGCTTTGATCGCCCATATAGAACCGTTCCTGTGCGTGGCATAATGCCTCTTTAGAAAACCCCGTTCCCTCGTCTGTGACTGAAATTTCCACGAAACCGTTGTTACTCTGAACATCCACATAAAGCGTTCCGCCTTGCGGGGAGTAGTCCAGCCCATTACTGATAACATTCATAATAGCACGTTCTATCAGCACCCTATCAAATTTCAGCATTTGAGGGAGTGAAACAGTATTCATTTGCAGCCGGATTTCTTTTGTCCGGCATAGTGATTCCATATAACCGAACAAGTGCTGCATGAACGCTGGCAAGTCTATACTTTCAATATGGAGCTGATAACCAACCGCCGCCCGTGATATATCAATCAGGGTTTGAATATATGACTGCATCTGGCCGGAGCTTTCCACGACGTAACCAGCGTATAATCGTTGCTCATCATCAAGATTTGTTTCTGTGAGTAAATCAGCATTTCCTTGAATAACCGTCAGAGGCGTTTTCAAATCATGGGCAAGCGCGGCGATTTGCTCTTTCTGTGTCTGTTCGGTTTTCCATTGCCGTTCTAACGAAATTTTCAGATTATCTTTCATATCTGAAAAAGATGCAAGGACATCTTCAAACTCTTTGATTTTGGCGTGTCCTACTTCAAAATCAAGGTTTTGCTTTGAAACCTCCGCAGTTGCTTCAAAAAGTGGGGTCAGTTGTGTACGCAGGTTCTTAGCAAATCTGGCGGTCAGTATGATAATGACCAGCAGCGAATTTACAGCCATCAGGATAAACACAAGCGTGTCAGGAGATGGAAAATATTCCGGTAGCCATGACACTGTAAATTGAGAACCAATATAATACCTTAAAACGCAAAATTCGTTTTCCCGGACAACAAGTGCAAACTGCCTCCCCGTAGCATATTCAATATATTCTCCCTTTGCGTACAGCAGGGCAATTTCTTTTTCATCATCGTCCATATTGCTGTAAAGCTCATTAAAGTTCTTGTCCAGAATTAAGTAGCCGCATCCCTGTGGAATCACAACCTTTGTAATATCCGGGGCAATCGTCAGCGTTGGAATGATCTTTTTTACCTGCAATTCACTTAGATTTGCTCTTGTAGCTAATCCAGCATTTACAGCAAGTCCCTCCAAACCAAAAGGGACAATAATTGCCGCTACCAGCATGACAATGAGGGAGATAGCAAACTGGCGAAACAATATTTTCAATGTAGGTTTCTTTTTCACTCCCATTTATATCCTATCCCCCATACGGTGCTGATCGGACTTATTTTGAAATGCTCCAATTTCGCACGAATATTTTTTATATGCGTTGAGATCGTAGAGTTATCGCCTATTCCATCAAACCCGAAAACGGCTTCATAGATTTGTTCTTTTGTAAAAACCTGTCCCCGGTTTTTCGCAAGGTATTCACAGATTGAATACTCGCTTTTGGTAAGGGGAACCGGCTGTTCTGAAACATACAGTACCTTTGCGGAAAGGTCAAATCTTATATCAGGCTCAAATGAAAGTGTGCTGTGATGCTCCCTTTTTTCTCTGCGTAAATGTGCCGCGACACGGGCGCGAAGCTCCTGAATACGAAAAGGTTTCGTAATATAATCATCCGCACCGATGCCCAATCCAAACAATATATCTTCCTCTAATGTCTTTGCGGTCAGAAAGAGAATCGGGCAGTCTACCATATTCCTGATCTGTTTGCAAAACTCAAACCCGTCTGTGCCAGGCATCATCACATCCAAAAGAATGAGGTCATAGAAATGCAGCTTTTTGATGTCTACATCATCCGCATTTTGACAGACTGTTATCAAATATCCATCTTTCCCCAAACTGTTCTTAATCAATTCCAAGATAGAAACTTCATCGTCAACTACAAGTAAGTGGGTCAAAAAATCACCTCCCGCCCCATTATACCACATTGTCGAGGTTACTCATCATTATTTTTAATGTCAGCTTTCCGATATTCATTGTTGATATTTACAGCTACGGCATTGCTTATATCCACATCCACAATACTGTAAACGTAGCCGAAACTGAAATCTTCCCCCGCCACATTTTTGAAGCGTTTCGATACCTGCCCGATTTCTTCTTGCAGTTCTGACATTTCAAGACATTCATCCGTTATGGTATATGTCAGGCCGTTATATGAAATTTCATCATAGTTTGCGGCGTTCAGCTCATAATACGGCAGAGATTCATTTAACGCCTTATTTTTATCGGCGGTATCGCGGAGCGCACCGCAGGCCGATAAGCATATAAGACTTACAAGCACAATTACCACGGCAAACAGGCACTTTTTATTCACTGTTTTTACCTCCCTCCCAACCATGAAACCAAACCAAACTGGCAATCAGCAGACAAACAGTGCAGCATACAGAAATAATCATACCGCTGAAAAAATCGGTTTTTACCTGTGCATACAGTTGGGGGCTATCCCATGCAAGCACAGTGTAATCCATAGCACGAACGCCCCAGGCCCAGGGAATATATTTCCATGTAGCGTCACCAAGCCCTGTTATCATAAGGGCAGCTATTAAACTCCCTGCAATTCCCAATCCCATAGATGCACCTTTTCCGAAGCTCATTCCCACAAACAAATGAATCAGGTAAATAGGAAGCGTGGTAATCAACAATAGAATCCCTGCTTTCAGGTAAAGGCTTGCCGGAGCATCCCTATATAGTGCAGCGAATGTTCCTAACGCTAAAAATGTTGCGCCAAAAGCACAGATCATCAGAAAACCAAGTTTACCAATATACGTTGCCATGCGAGATGGGATTGTTCCCAACAAAAGCTGATAATGCCCGGCCTGATTTTCAATCTGAACAACCAGGCCCACAATAATGCCGATCAGAAACGGGAACGCAACGGCCAGCACTTCCAGATAGGCACTGATTTTGGTTGCCAGTTCCCATCTGGATATATGATAGTAACCCGCAAAAATCGCCGCACATATAATCGGAATCATGCTGTGCATATAGAGCAAAATGCTATGTTTACACTTCTGATATTCTGCTTTCCAGCAGCGAACCACAGATACCATAGTTACCCCACCTCCTTTTTCTCAAACCATCTTGCAGTTAAAAATGACAGCGCCGCAAACCAGGCCAGCGAAATGACCAATACAAGTATAATCATCCAAAATGCCATTGCCGTACTCTGATCTGCAACCGGCTCACCATTAGGCAAAATACCTAACACGGAAATCATAAGATGCGGCACCCAGCTATACGGGCAGATCATCCACAAAGAGGTTGTAACCGTGAAAATCCCTAAAACGCTTCCAAGTCCGGCATTAAGAATAACCGTGACAAAGATACCAACTTTTTTTGATAACCATAAGCACAGCGGAACTTCCCATAGGCTTGCAATGACAATACAAGCTGTTCCGGCCGCAGCCTGGCAAATTCCGATTGTCAGGGGAATTTCGTTGATAACTAATATTGCAAAACCGCCCAACAGATTTAGCGCCAGGAAAATGAAATTCCCCACACAGGAGTAAATACCGGCCACTCCAATTTTTGCTTTCCAGACTTTGTTCTGCGAAACAGGCAATGAAGCAACGGCACGATATTTTAGTTTGCCATTATCCCGCTGTTCAATCAAGGCACAGGTGAGCGTAAGGAATCCAGGATAAAGCAGGTTATACCACCAATTATAAGAATTGAGCTGGAACCAAAGAGGGGCAAAAAAGTTCATAAGCGCAGTTACAAACGGGGCCAGAACGATCAGCGTTTTTGTGAAAGTTCTCTTATGCTTTAGGTTCTCTGCCTGAATATATGCCATCTCCATTTAATATCCCTCCTTACCATTTCTGCGAATAACATCCATAAAGAGTTGTTCCAAATCTTCACCGGCGCGAAGCTCTCCCTCATATCCAAGGACGCCGCCAGCAATGATACCCACATGATCTACAATCTGCTGGACTTCTGACAGAATATGGCTGGACAAAATAACTGTAATTCCTTTGCAGGGAAAAGAGCGAATTAACTCTCGAAGTTCCTCAATCCCTAAAGGGTCAAGGCCGTTAGTCGGTTCATCCAGAATCAAAAGCTGGGGACTGTTCAGCAATGCAATAGCAATACCAAGCCGCTGCTTCATACCAAGAGAAAACTGCCCGGCCCGTTTCTTGCCGGTATTCGTGAGCTGGACAATTTGCAATACCTCGTTAATTCGTGCATCGTCCAGGCCGAGCAATGTAGTTCTGACTTTGAGATTTTCGTATGCAGTCAGATTTTCGTAAAGCGGGGGCATCTCAATCAAAGCACCGATATGCTCCAGATCATTCCGCTTCCACGGGTGGCCGTCAAACTCGATGCTTCCCGATGTGGGGCGCAAAATGCCGGTGAGCATTTTTAAGATCGTGGATTTGCCAGCCCCATTCGGCCCCAGCAGACCATAAACCGAGTTGCGCCGGATGTTCAGTGACACATTGTTTACCGCCATTTGCCCCTTGAAATTTTTGCAGAGGTCAGTCGTTTTCAAAATCATATCCATATAATCAAGTCCTTTCTTTGATTCTACGGATAGCATACCGGGCAATTTTGAAGATTTCATAAAGATTCCCGAAAACAGAATATGAACAATACACCGTAACTGTGGAGCATATCGCAACAAAGCACCAACCTACGCATTTAGGGCCTTAAAAAGCCCTATATTTCAAGGTTTTTCCCGCATAGTCGGCGGGGTATGTGAGTGTTTTATCCTATCCCCGCCATAGTGCCGCTCTAAATGCGTAGAATTTACCAGCAGAAAATCGCCGGTTTCTCTGGCTCCATACTCCCAGATATGGTATCATGGAAAAAATCAATCTGACGGGGGTATCAGGATGGACGGACAAGAAAAGCTGCTGGACTATGAAACAATCAAAGCCGCCGTTGCCGGTGAGAAGTGGGCCACAGAAAAGGTGCTGGCCCACTATGCGGACTACATCGACGAGCTTCCCGCTGGAACAAGAATAACGATCAAGAGGGCTGCACCCTCTTACGCCGCTTTGCGGCTATCACCTGCACACCCCCGAAACAGATACACCCGCTGCGCATCTGTACCTGTTTCAGGGGCTAATAATGACTGTAACCTACGCCTTTCGGGGCTGATAACCGCCAGTTTCAAAGCTTCTCCCGCATGTTTGCAGAGGTGGGCGAATACTTTATCCTATCCCCGTCCATACCCGGCATGGCTGCGGTGATCTTGCCTATCGTCCTGCGTCGGTCTGCGTTGTGGTACATACAGATCAAATTTTCTTCTTCCACGGTAAAGTGCATCATTCCTCATACCTCCAATTCATTTTTCTTGGTTCTGGCCGCCGCCTTTTTCGGGCTGGTGGCCTGTTTGCTGTCGGCAAGCTGCTTGCGGATAGATGGCCGGGGCTTGCGAATACTCACATCACGGCGCTCATCTTTGTTAATCATGGCATATACCCCGTCACCTCCTTTCCTTGGGCAAAAAGAAATGCCTTTTTCGTCGCAGACTTACGAAAAAGGCATTTCAGGTGTGATTATAGAGATGTTTAATTGTCTTTAGATTTTTGAAAAGTCCCGGTTTTATGCGGGTTTGCGCTGGTTGTGCTAATCGGAACGAAGTTACTGCTTACACGGATCCGGAAAACGAGGCGATTCTGCAGAATTCTATGGATGCAGTAGATGCACTTACAAAGGAAAAAACGATTATTATGATTGCCCACAGATTAAAAACAGTCAGACATGCAGACCAGATTGTGGTTGTTGAAAAAGGAAGAATTGCACAGCATGGAACACATGAGCAATTAATGAAACAGGAAGGTATTTATAAGAGATTTGTGGATGCAAGGCAGCAGGCGGTAAGTTGGAAACTGGTGCACTGAGAAATAATCCACAGTTGGTGAATATCCAAATTGAATTGTCTGAAAGAGATTTAATTTAAGTTTCGCTAAGTTTCACTTATATAGGCAGAATGAGGGATATTCAATAAAGTAATATGAAAAAAGCACTGAAAACCGTTGGATTGATATGCTCCCCATATGGTAGACAATGGAAATATCCAAAAATCTATCATATGAGGAGCATATTTTTATGTCTAGGAAACAGTATAGTAAGGAGTTGAAACTTGAGCTCGTAAAGAAACACCTTCCAATAAAAGAGCATAAAGGGCTAAAGGCGGAAATTAGTTTTTCATTTTACGGTTGCAAAAAAATAACACAAAAATTAGCACTCACCTCTTGACAGTGCTAACAAATAGTGTTATAGTTCTCCTAGAACAAGAAAAAAGCACAGCATTTCCGGTATGCGAATATTGGAAATGCTTTTCATAGAATAGGAGGAAAGCCTATGAATATCAGTAAATTTACACAGAAATCCGTACAGGCTGTCCAGGATCTTGAAAAGATTGCTTATGAATATGGCAATCAGGAGATCGAAGAGGAACACCTTCTGTATGCCTTGCTGACACAGGAGGATAGCCTGATCCTCAAGCTGATCGAGAAGATGGAAATCCAGAAGGAATATTTTATTGACACAGTTAAGAGGGCACTGGATGCCAGAGTTAAGGTTTCCGGTGGAGAGCTTCGATTTGGTCAGTATCTGAACAAGGCACTGGTCAGTGCAGAGGACGAAGCGAAGGCTATGGGAGATGAGTATGTATCGGTTGAGCATCTGTTTCTTTCCATGCTGAAGAATCCAAGCCCGAGCATGAAGAAGCTATTCAATGAATTCGGAATCACCAGAGAGCGTTTTCTTCAGGCATTATCTACAGTCAGGGGAAACCAGAGAGTTGTCAGTGACAACCCGGAGGCAACCTATGATACCCTGAATAAATACGGTGAGGATCTTGTGGAGAAGGCGAAGAATCAGAAGCTTGATCCGGTGATCGGCCGTGATATGGAGATCCGGAATATTATCCGTATCCTTTCCCGTAAGACCAAGAACAACCCGGTTCTCATCGGTGAGCCTGGCGTTGGTAAAACAGCAGCCATCGAGGGACTGGCACAGCGTATTGTGGCAGGAGATGTACCGGAAGGTCTTAAGAATAAGAAGATTTTTGCCCTGGATATGGGTGCGCTGGTTGCAGGTGCCAAGTATCGTGGCGAGTTTGAGGAACGTCTGAAAGCGGTACTTGAGGAAGTGAAAAAGAGCGAAGGACAGATCATTCTGTTTATCGATGAGCTTCATCTGATCGTGGGTGCAGGTAAGACAGACGGCGCCATGGACGCAGGAAACATGCTGAAGCCTATGCTTGCCAGAGGTGAGCTGCACTGTATCGGTGCAACAACTCTGGATGAGTACCGCCAGTATATTGAGAAGGATGCTGCACTTGCCCGTCGTTTCCAGCCGGTTATGGTAAATGAGCCGACAGTGGAAGATACCATTTCCATTCTCCGTGGTCTGAAGGAAAGATATGAGGTATTCCACGGTGTTAAGATCACAGACAGTGCATTGGTTGCAGCTGCCACACTTTCACACAGATACATTACAGACCGTTTTCTCCCGGATAAGGCAATCGACCTTGTTGATGAAGCCTGTGCGCTGATCAAGACGGAGCTGGATTCCATGCCGACAGAGCTGGATGAGCAGAGACGTAAGATCATGCAGCTGGAGATTGAAGAGTCTGCCCTGAAAAAAGAAACTGACAACTTAAGTAAAGAGCGTCTGGCTGATCTGCAGAAAGAACTTGCAGAGCTGAGAGATACTTTTAATACCCAGAAAGCTCAGTGGGATAATGAGAAGCATTCCGTAGAGAAGCTTCAGAAATTACGTGAGCAGATCGAGGATATCAATAAACAGATCCAGAAAGCAAAACAGAATTACGATCTGGAGAAAGCAGCAGAGCTGCAGTATGGCGAGCTGCCGAAGCTTCAGCAGCAGCTGGAAGTTGAGGAAAAGCAGGTTAAGGAGAGTGACAGAAGCCTGGTACATGAGGCTGTCACAGATGATGAGATTGCTCGTATCATTTCCAGATGGACCGGTATTCCGGTAACCAAGCTGACAGAAGGTGAGAGAACCAAGCTGCTGGGCCTTGAGGATGAGCTGCACAAACGTGTAGTAGGACAGGATGAGGGTGTTCGTCTTGTAACAGATGCGATCCTTCGTTCCAAAGCCGGAATCAAGGATCCCACAAAGCCAATCGGTTCATTCCTGTTCCTCGGACCAACCGGTGTTGGTAAAACAGAGCTTGCCAAGACTCTGGCTGCCACACTGTTTGACGATGAGCAGAATATGGTCCGTATCGATATGAGTGAGTACATGGAGAAATATTCCGTGTCCCGTCTGATCGGAGCGCCTCCAGGATATGTCGGATATGAGGAAGGCGGACAGCTGACAGAGGCCGTTCGAAGAAAACCGTACAGTGTTGTTCTTTTTGATGAGATCGAGAAGGCTCACCCGGATGTATTCAATGTACTTCTGCAGGTACTGGACGATGGACGTATCACGGATTCACAGGGACGTACGGTTGATTTTAAGAATACGATCCTGATCATGACTTCCAACATTGGTTCTCCGTACCTTCTTGACGGTATCGACGAGAAGGGAGATATCAAACCGGAGGCACAGGAACAGGTTATGAATGATCTTCGTGGTCATTTCCGTCCGGAATTTCTGAACCGTCTGGATGAGATCATCATGTTCAAGCCGCTGACCAAGGATAATGTAGGTAAGATCGTAGATCTTATGGTCAAAGAGCTCAGCGACCGTCTGGCTGACCAGGAGCTTTCTCTGGAGCTTACAGATGCTGCCAAACAGATGGTAGTGGATAACGGTTATGATCCGGTTTACGGCGCACGTCCTCTGAAGCGTTATCTCCAGAATTATGTGGAGACACTGACAGCCAAGAAGATCCTTTCCGGTGATGTACATGCCGGAGATACCATTGTGCTGGATGTGAAGGACGGAGCGTTTACCGTCAGCACGAAGTAAAAAATAACTCCATAAAGTTATGATAGATTGACAAGGAAAAGAACTGTCGGTTCTGATAGAAATCCATTTCAGGATGAAAATCGGAACCAGGCAGTTCTTTTTTGGGGACAAGGAATGGAATATTTTTATCAGATACTGAAGAAATAAAAAATCCTGAAAAATTTTTTTACTGGCTCTTGACAAAAAATAGAATTGGTAAGATAGTAAATCTGATATTTCAGATCAGACAGCTATCCAGCAGCATCTGGGATATTGGATAAATATCAGATAAAAGGATGGAAACAGATTATGATACCAAAGGACCCGGTAATGCTTTTAAGTTACGTAAATACACAGCTGCGGGATTTTTACAGATCCCTGGATGCCTTCTGTGAGGACAGAGGACTTAACCGGAAAGAACTGGAGGATAAGCTTGACATGATCGATTATGCTTATGATCCGGCTGTGAATCAGTTTGTATAAGAAAATCAGGAACAGAAAGAAGTACCCGTTTCGAATAAAAAAACGAAGCGGGTATTTTTTTTTGCGAAAAAAATAGGAAAAACAGCAGAAAATAAATTAGCTTGACAAATTAATTAATAGATTTCAGGTGGAAATTAAAGAAGCTGTAAATCTTAAAAAAGTGTAAAATTCACAAAAACCAGTTGCATTTTTTGTGCAGATGTATATTATATATAGTTAGCCGACTAATTAAAAAAGAAGATCACTGCTTCGTATATCATTAACAAAGAGCAGGTGTCTGATCGGATGAGAGAGGAGTGACAGCGTGTTTTGTAAGGAGGAAGATGAGAAAGAAAGGCAGAGCAGCTTTTTATCTCTGTTTATGAAGGTAGACCGTTATTTTATGACGAAATGCTTTGGTCAGATGCAGGAGCTTGGGATTTATCCGGGACAGATACCGGTTCTGGGGCTTGTGTCCGGAAGGGATGGCCTGAGTCAGCGGGAAATTGCAAAGATCCTGCATATCAAGCCGCCTACGGTAAATGTATCGATACAGAGACTGGAGAAAGCAGGCTTTCTTTATAAGAAACCGGATGAAAAGGACCAGCGTGTGACCAGGATCTACATGACAGAAAAGGGAAAGGAAATCAAGGCAAAAGCACTGGAACGGATCCATAAAAATGAGGCTGTGATGATGGAAGGCTTCAGTGAGGCAGAACAGTGCCTGCTTCGGAGATTTCTGGAGCAGATCCTTGTAAATATCGAAAAGATCCAGCCGGAGGAAGCCATAGAAAAGCTTCATCCGGATGAAATGACAGAAAGGAAGGAACAGAAACGTGATTAAACTGATGAAATATCTGAAACGATCTGCAGGTTACATCGTACTCATCATTGCGCTTCTTTTTCTTCAGGCATACTGTGATCTGTCTCTGCCGAATTACACATCAAATATCATTAATGTGGGAATTCAGCAGAACGGTATTGAAGACAGTGTTCCTGAGAAGATCAGAAAGACCTCCATGGACAGTCTGAAGCTGTTTATGGAAGAGGATGATGCGAAAACTGTGGATGGATTTTATGAGGAAGAGGGAGATGATCTGGTATTAAAGGATAAAATCTCCAAAGAAGACAGAGAAGAACTCAACGATATCTTCGGCAAACCGATGGTGATCGTTTCTACGCTGATGTCCGGCAGTGAGGAATCAAAGGCAGCTCTTGCAAAAATGGGAATCCCGGAAGGGACTGATCCACTGGCGGCTCTTTCTCAGATGCCTGCAGAGGCTCTGGCTGCTGTGAAGGAGCAGGTCGGAGAAAAGATTGACAAGATGCAGGAATCCATCATCACACAGGCAGGTGTTTCCTATGTTCGTGCAGAATATGAAGCTATGGGTGAAGATGTGGATGCCATACAGATGGATTACATGAAGTCAACAGGTATCCGCATGGTGCTGATGGCACTGGTCACTATGATGGCTGCAGTATGTGTGGTATTTCTTTCGTCCAGAGTTGCTGCATCTATGGGACATGATCTCCGTGGGCTGGTTTATAACAAAGTCATAGGTTTTTCCAGCAGAGAGTACCATAAGTTTTCAACAGCATCCCTGATTACACGATGCACGAACGATATCCAGCAGATCCAGCAGGTAATGGCTATGATGTTCCGTATCGTGCTTTACGCGCCGATCCTTGGAATCGGTGGTGTGATCCGCGTGCTTCAGAGAGATTCCTCCATGACATGGATCCTTGGGGTGGCCATTGTACTGATCATGGCATTTATGGCAATGCTGTTCAGGATCGCAATGCCGAAATTTACAGCCCTGCAGACCATGGTAGATAAGCTGAACCTGGTAACAAGAGAAATCCTTACCGGTATTCCGGTTATCCGTGCATTCAGCCGGGAGAAACACGAGGAGGAGCGTTTTGAGGATGCAAATATCACTCTGACGAAGACAAACCTCTTTGTAAACCGTTGTATGACATTTATGATGCCGGTGATGATGCTGATCATGAACGCAGTTTCTGTACTGACTATCTACAGCGGTTCTTATGCGGTAGACAGCGGAAGCATGCAGGTTGGTGATGTTATGGCATTTATCCAGTATGCAATGCAGATCATCATGTCATTTTTGATGATCACAGCAATGTCTATCATGCTGCCGAGAGCAAATGTATCTGCACGCCGTATCAACGAGGTACTTGAGACAGAAGTCAGTGTCCAGGATCCGGAGGATCCGGTACAGCCTTCCCAGGATGTGAAGGGTACTGTAGAATTTGATCATGTAAGCTTCGCATATCCGGAGGCAGGAGAGAATGTTATCACAGACATTTCCTTCAAGGCAGAAAAAGGTGAGACAGTAGCGATCATCGGAAGTACAGGAAGCGGTAAGAGTACACTGATCAATCTGATCCCGCGTTTCTATGATGTAACAGAAGGATCTGTGAAAGTGGATGGTGTGGATGTCCGGAAAATGACACAGAAGGATGTCCGTGACAGGATCGGTTACGTTCCGCAGAAGGGTGTACTTTTCTCAGGAACCATTGATTCCAATATCCGTTACGGAAAGACAGAGATTTCGGAGGATGCAGTGAAAAAAGCAGCAGGGGTTGCACAGGCTACGGAGTTTATCGACACCAAGCCGGAGCGATATAAGACTCCGATCGCACAGGGAGGAAGCAATGTTTCCGGTGGACAGAAGCAGAGGCTTTCCATCGCCAGAGCTATCGCAAAAGATCCGGAGATCTTTATCTTTGATGACAGCTTTTCCGCACTGGATTTTAAAACAGACAGTACACTTCGAAAAGCTCTGAAAGAACATACAAAAGAAGCAACAACCATTATCGTGGCACAGCGTATCAGTACGATCTTAAATGCAGATAAGATCCTTGTACTGGACGATGGACATATGGCAGGGATCGGAAGCCATAAGGAGCTGATGAAGTCCTGCGAGGTATATCGCCAGATTGCCATGAGTCAGTTATCAGAGGAGGAATTGGCATGAGTCAGCAGAGAAGAAGAGGCCCGATGGGCGGACACGGAATGCAGCCAACAGAGAAGGCCAAGGACTTCAAAGGCTCCATGAAAAAGCTCTTTGGCTATATGGGCAGATATAAATTCCGTTTTATCCTGATGTTTATCTTTGCAGTGGCAGGTACAGCGTTTAATATTGCAGGCCCGAAGATCCTTGGAAAAGCTACCACAGAGCTGTTCAATGGTCTGGTTGCCAAGGTAAACGGTACAGGCGGTATTGATTTCAGTAAGATCGGAATGATCCTTCTGTGGACTTTGGGACTGTATGTGGCAAGTGCATGCTTTTCCCTGATCCAGGGATTTGTCATGACGGGGATCTCCAATGATGTCACATACAATCTCCGAAAGGATATTTCAAAGAAGATCAACCGTCTGCCAATGAATTATTTCGAGAGCAGAACAAACGGTGAGATCCTTTCCAGGGTGACAAATGATGTGGATACCCTGCAAATGAGCATCAACCAGAGCATGACACAGCTGATCACATCCGTAACAACACTGATCGGTGTATTTATCATGATGCTTTCCATCAACGTGTGGATGACACTGGCAGCAGTGCTGATCCTGCCGGTTTCCATGCTTATCATTAATAAAGTAATGAAACACTCCCAGAAATATTTCCAGGCACAGCAGGAGTATCTGGGAAAAGTAAATGGTCAGGTGGAGGAAAATTTCGGCGGCCATGATGTGGTAAGAGTATTCAACAAAGAGCAGGATGTGCTGAAGGAATTTGAGCATGACAACCAGAAGCTTTATGAGTCTGCATGGAAGTCACAGTTCTTTTCCGGAATGATGATGCCGATCATGCAGTTTGTGGGAAATCTGGGATATGTGATGGTGGCACTTCTCGGAGGGCTTTTTGCCATCAAAGGAACTATCGAGGTTGGAGATATCCAGTCCTTCTTCCAGTATATCCGTAACTTTACACAGCCGATCCAGCAGATCGCCCAGGTTACAAACCTTCTACAGTCCTCGGCGGCAGCTTCTGAGAGGGTATTTGAATTTCTTGAGGAGCCGGAGGAAGAGCTTCAGCCGGAGAATCCGGATTCCATTGAGGGACTGGAAGGAAATGTACAGTTTGAGCATGTGAAATTCGGTTATAATCCGGATAAGATCATTGTAAATGATTTTTCCGCAGATGTGCATGACGGTCAGAAGATCGCCATTGTAGGACCTACAGGTGCAGGAAAAACGACGATCGTAAAGCTGCTGATGCGTTTTTATGATGTAAATGGCGGAAGCATCAAGGTTGACGGACATGATATCCGTAACTTTAACCGCAGCAATCTCCGTGAGATGTTCGGAATGGTGCTGCAGGACACCTGGCTGTTTTCCGGAACCATTATGGAAAATATCCGCTACGGAAGACTGGACGCAACGGATGAAGAGGTGATCGCAGCAGCAAAAGCGGCCCATATCCACAACTTTATCATGCAGCAGCCCGGCGGCTATCAGATGGTCCTGGATGAGGAAACCAGTAATGTTTCTCAGGGGCAGAAGCAGCTGCTTACCATTGCAAGAGCAATTCTGGCAGACAATAAGATCCTGATCCTGGATGAGGCCACATCTTCCGTTGATACAAGAACAGAGATGCAGATCCAGAAGGCTATGGATAACCTGATGAAGGGCAGAACCAGCTTTGTTATCGCCCACAGACTTTCTACCATTAAGGATGCAGATCTGATTCTTGTCATGAAGGACGGAGATATCATTGAGCAGGGAGATCATGAAGAGCTGCTGGCACGTAAGGGATTTTATGCGGATCTGTATAACAGTCAGTTTGAGAAAAAAGAGGCTCAGGCGTGAGACTGAGATCGATCGTTATTATTTAAAAGGTGCGAAGCGGATTTCGAATGTCCGCTTCGCTTTTTTACTCTATACATCTGTTCCGCTTTCGGGTATAATTCTGTAATAAACACTTCGGAGCATGTTTTCGGAAATACTCCGGAAGTGTCCATGAAAAATGACAGAAACGGGAGGATTTTACCATGATCATAACAACAACACCATCGGTAGAGGGAAGAGCAATCCGTGAATATAAAGGAATCGTATTTGGAGAGGTGATCTCAGGAGTAAATTTTATGAAAGATCTTAGCGCGGGTCTTCGGAATTTCTTTGGCGGCAGAAGTGCCGGTTATGAGGAAGAGCTTCAGAAGGCCAGGGAAGAGGCACTGAAAGAACTGGAACAGCGGGCAGGAGCAATGGGCGCCAATGCAGTGATTGGCGTGGACATTGATTATGAGGTACTTGGCGCAGATAATGGCATGCTGATGGTTACAGCAAGCGGAACAGCGGTAGTGGTGGATTAAGGCGTATGGCAGCAGTAAAAAACGGACGGGAATATCTTGCACATGTAACAGGAACTCTGCGTCACCGGATCACACAGCTGGATGATTCCATAGAGGCCGGTCAGAAAGAAATCGAAGGAATGCACGAGTATTACTGGGAAAACTACACAGAGATGGACCAGTATGGCTACGAAAATTTTGATAACCAGCAGGCACTTCTCCATGAGATCAATGCCAGCAATGAAAAGATCGAGCTGCGCCGCAGATTCCGTAAGATGATGGATTCACCATTCTTTGGCAGAGTGGATTTCTGCTATGAGGGTGATGATGAGCCGGAGATCTTTTATATAGGTATCGCAAACCTTGCGGAGGAAAACGGTGGTCTGCCTCTGATCTATGACTGGAGGGCACCGGTGTCCGGATTGTTCTATGATTTTGACAAAGGACCGGCCTCCTATCAGGCCCCGCTGGGTGAGATCCATGGAGATATTGCGGCAAAGTGGCAGTATAAGATCCGTGGCGGAAAAATGATCTACGAGTTCGAGAGCGATGTGAAAATTGATGATGAGATCCTGAAGGCAGAGCTTGGAAGCAACGGAGATGTACAGCTGAAAAACATTATCCGAACCATTCAGAAGGAGCAGAATGCTATTATCCGAAACACCTCGGACAGGATCATGGTGATTCAGGGGGCTGCAGGAAGCGGAAAGACTTCCATTGCTCTGCACAGGATCGCATATCTCCTTTATCATGACAGAAAGAATCTGAAATCCTCTTCTGTGCTGGTACTTTCGCCCAATGGAGTATTTTCGGATTATATTTCCCATATCCTGCCGGAGCTTGGTGAGGAGAACATCCGGGAGATGAGCTTTGATCTTTTTGCCTATAAGAGACTGAAAAATACAGTGTCTGACTGCGAGGATCGTTATGATCTGATCGAGCGGCAGATCTCAGGCTTATGTGATGAGGAGCTTCTGAAGGAAAAACAGTCCCGGGATTTTCTGGACCGTATGGAAGGGTATCTGGCAGAACTGGAAGACAGTCTTATGAATTTCAGGGATATAGAACATCGTGGCGTAGTAAAAAAAGAACAGGAAATTATTGAACTGTTTTATTTTAAATTCATGGATATCCCGCTGCTTTCCAGAATGGATGCAGTGGCAGAGTATTTCATTGATGAGGTGGAAACGTTGAAGGGCTTTGACCTTCCGGATGAAGAAAGGGATGCTGTGAAGAGTCGTTTTTACCGGATGTATGAGACAAGAGATCTTTATGTGTTATACAATCGTTTCCTGAGGCAGGAGGGATTTCCGGCGCTTCCACAGGTACAGTACGAAAAAAGAAAGCTTCGTTATGAGGATGTGTATCCGGTTCTGTATCTGAAATACCGTCTGGAGACCCAGCAGGAAGACAGCGGTGTCCGCCATCTGATCGTGGATGAGATGCAGGATTATTCCATGATCCAGTATCTCATCATCCAGAGGCTTTTTAAATGCAAAATGACGATCCTGGGAGATCGGGAGCAGACCATGGATGGGGACCAGCAGGATGTGCTTACATTCCTTCCGAAGATCTTTGGCAAGGATATCAGAAGGATCGTGATGAATAAGAGTTACCGTAATACCATTGAGATTGCTTCCTATGCGAATAAGCTTGCGGGGATCACAGAGGTGGAGCTTTTTGAACGCCATGGAAAACCGGTGGAAGAGAAAGAATTTACGGGGCTTACTGAGGCACTGGAGCGTGTGGTAAAGGAACTGAGACTGGAGAAGCAGACAGTGGCGGAAGCCGACGAAGACATGCCGGAAAATGCGGCTTCGGAGACAGATGGGACTGAGACCGGGGAGGAGCTTTCTTACGAGACAGCAGCGGTGATCACCAGAACTGCAGATGAAGCGAGAGAGGCATATTATATTCTTCAGAAAAAACTGGAAGCAGAGGGCTTTGACACAAAGGAAAGGCTGTCACTGCTTCACAGGGACAGCACAAATTTCAAAAAGGGTCTTACTGTTACCACGTTTTATATGGCAAAGGGACTGGAATTTGATCAGGTATTTTCTGTATTTCCGGGGACTGACAGAAGTCCGATCGTGCAGAGAGCTAGATATATTGCGGCAACCAGGGCGCTGCATGAATTGTATATGTATGAAATAACAGAATAAATAACAGAATAAATAATATTACAAAACGCTATAAATGGAAATGTGAGCTGTCTCTTCATCTTACCGGCTATACCGGCAAAATGGAGAAACAGCAGTGATAAATTTCCTTTTACAGCGTTTTTTTGTTTATTTCATATTTTCGCAGAAGATTTCTTCCATGGATCCGGTAAGAGGAACACCAAGCTTCTGCAGGGTTCCGTCAAGAGCATGGAAAACTTCACGTACATTGTAGAAAGCTGCATTATTTCCCATGTGACCGATGCGGATAACCTTTCCGGCAAGGACATCGAAGGAGCCTGCCAGCATGATGTTATAGTCTTTTCTGACTCCGTCCAGGATCGCAGCGGCAGTGGTGCCTTCCGGGACTTCAAAAACAGTTACCGTGTTGGAATAGCCGCTGTGGAGATACAGCTTAAGTCCGGCTCCTGTAATGGCCTTTCGGGAGGCTGCGGCGATTCTGGCATGGCGTGTAAGGATCCCAGGATCATCGGCAATGTTGTCAATAGCAGTCCGCAGGCCATAGATATCGCTGATCGGCATGGTATATGGAAACCATTTTTCTTCATAATAATGTGCGAAGGTTGTGAGATTTGCGTAGAAAGAAGCAATGGGTGCCTTTCTTTCAGTCATTGCCTTTTTTGCATCACTGCTGACTACAACAAAGGTAAGTCCCGGAGGTGCAGATACCACCTTCTGTGATCCGCCGCACATGATATCGATCTGGCATGCATCAATGTTCAGAGGCTCGCCGAAGGAAGCGGAGACAGAATCTACAACGGTAAGGATCCCGTATTTTTTAAGAAGCGGGCAGATGGCAGATACATCGTTGAGCATGCCACTTGGAGTATCACCGTGTACTACGGTTGCATATTTGTAGTCATGGTTATCCGCAAGGAAGGCTTCCAGTTCCTTTACATCGAGAGTGTTCTGATAATCTCTGGTATAAAGCTCCGGTCTGCCGCCGTACATGGAAACAAAATCGGCAAAGCCTTTTCCGTAGATACCATTGTCCAGAACAAGAACCTTATCTCCGGGCTCAGTCATGGAAGCAATGGCAGCCTCCAGTCCAAGGATACCCTCACCGCTTAAGATGAGAGTTTCGTTGGAGGTATGGAGAAGAGAGCTGATTTTCTCGCAGGTTTCTTTATAAAATTCGACAAAATCTTCGTCCAGATCCGGATTTGTGCATTCCATGCTTCTTGCCAGACGGACATTTTCTGCGACCTGTGTAGGTCCCGGTGTCATGATCTTATACATAAGCTCACCTCTTGATCTTTATATTATTTCCGCAAATTACGGCAGCTGTTACAGCTGTTTTTTTAATCCGGTTTTTCTTGCTGCAAGGTTTAATGGTGTGATCACTACGAGAACGATGACAGCTGCAACACCGATCTGGACCAGGTTTCCCGGGATGGAAGATACCGGTGCCAGTGGATTTCCATAGATGATAACCTCTGCAATGTAGTATCCTGCAACCTTGATCACGCAGGCTGCGGCAATGGCGATCACATACCATTTCATGTTCTGGTGCCGGGGATCCTCTGTGAGCTTACCTACTGTGAAGCCCATGATCCCTACAATAATAAGAGTAAATGGTGCCCACAGTGTCCATCCGGAGAGAAGGTCAAAGAGACCCATTCCGATCCCACCGGCAATGGCTCCGGTTTTCTTTCCAAATAAAATGGCACCGATGAATAACGGCACATTTCCAAGGTGGATCAGTCCGCCGTTGGCAGCGATCGGAAGCTTAACATTAATAAATGCGGTGAAGATATAAGTCAGTGCAACAAATGCGGCTGTAATGGTGAGAAACTGAACAGATGAAAGCTCCTGGTCAGTTCTCTGAGATGTCTGAACTGCTTTTTCCATAGTGATAGATCCTTTCCTGAAAACATCGATGTATGGATGTCCTCTTTTCATATATTTTTGGTTGGGTATACTTTACAACATGAGTGTGCATGAATAAAGACACAATTATAGAAAAAAAAGAAGGGACAGATTCAAGGGGATATTTGTCATTAAAACAGGAGGCTTACTTGGTGGGGGAATAAACAGAGCTTTCGTAATGAAGGCGTAAAACGGGAAATACAGGATCAGCAGAAGAAGAGAATAAGATAGGTATATCCGGGAAGATTATAATGTTAGAAAAATCCTGTACGGAGCAGGATATCTGCTTACAGGATATTCATAAAGTATAGGGAGAAATCAATTGACAAAGCTGTAATAAAATCGTAAACTATAGCAAAGAGTGTGTTCAGAAGTGAATATTCCGGACACACTTTGTGACTGATGATGATTATGAGGAGGATACTATGAAGAATAAAAAATTTATTGCACTTTTAGCTATGACTGTTGCTCTTTCTGGTGTCATGACGGCATGTAGTTTCGGAAGAGGAAAAGAGGACAGCGTGGTTGTGGAGTCTACTCCTACTCCGACACCGGCGAAAAAAGCGAAGGTTACACCGACTGTTGCAGCAGACGCACAGAATACAACCTATACATCCAAGGATAAATCCGTAGCGATCAAGCTTCCGGATGCAACTTGGTCCAACAAGTCCGACGAGACAGATATGGTAAGCTTCGAGTCTCCGGACCAGGGCAGGATCCTGATCCTTCACGGATCCGGCGCAGATCTGGAATCCGCAGTGATCCCGAACTCCCAGGATATGGCAGTTTCCATGACACAGGCAGAGAACATGGTAAATGGAACCGATTTTGAGATCCAGGATTACAAGGCAGATCAGAAAGACGGAATCAACATTTATTCTTATACTGTGAAATATAAGGATACGACCAAGAGTGACGGTTATGTATATGCTATCAATAAATACTTTGTAAATGACAGCGAGTATTACAGCCTTGTGGCATCTGTTAAAAAAGAGGATGCTCTGAAAAAGGTTCAGGAGTCTGTCGACAGCTTTGCGATCCTTGGTGATTCCACTCTGAAGAGTGCGGCAAATGGTTCTGCAGCCAAGACTGCCGGTAAAGGTAATGCCGCAGCTTCCTCTGACGGAAGTGCATCTGCAGATGGTAATGCCGCAGCTTCTTCTGACGGAACAGCAGCAGATGGAACTACAGCTGCCGACGGAAGCACATCTACAGACGGAAGTGCAGCATCTGACGGAACATCTACAGACGGAAGCAGTACATCTGACGGTTCTTCCAATGGAACTGCATCCACTGACAGCAGCTCCTCCGGTGCTATCGTAAATGGCGGATTTACAGATGAGCAGCTTGGCAACACAGATGAGACAAGAACTATTTACAGAAACTCCGATGGTAAACCACGTGTTATCGTTCCGGACGGAAACGGTGCATGGATGGATAACGAAGGAAACCGTTTCACCTTCTCTTCTCAGTATGACTGTGATGTATATGAAGAGGATGGAACAAGCTTCTACTGGCACGGTGAGGCTGCAGACGTATACTATATGCCTGTACAGTAAAGCCTGGAGCAACAGGAGATTCGGTTAGATAAGAATTCCGGGATCACAGCTTTTGTGGCTGCGGTCCCGGATTTTTTGTGTCATATTATGTCAGAGGCGTATACTTATACAGGAAGACATGGTATAATGTGAACGCTGCGGGCGATGGAACGCCCGGAAAATATTTGGAGGTTTTTATGGAAGCATACAGTGATTTCGCCAGAGTTTATGACATTTTCATGGACAATGTGGAATATGAAAAATGGGCGGAATATCTTATAGGAAGTCTTAAAGAATACGGAATTGAAGACGGGATCGTGCTGGAACTTGGCTGTGGGACCGGAGTGATGACAGAGCTTCTGGCTGAGTCCGGTTATGATATGATCGGTGTGGATAACTCTGAGGAAATGCTTGGCGAAGCCATGGAAAAACGTGCAGAATCCGGTCATGAGATCCTTTATCTGGAACAGGATATGCGGGAGTTTGAACTTTATGGAACGGTACGTGCTGTCGTCAGCGTCTGTGACTGTATGAATTACATCACAGAGGAGGATGATCTGCTTGCTGTATTTAAACTGGTGAACAATTATCTTGATCCGGATGGAATTTTCATATTTGATATGAACACCCCGTATAAATACCGGGGAATGCTTGGAAATACGACTATTGCAGAGAATCGGGAAGAGGGAAGCTTTATCTGGGAAAATGAATTTGATGAGGAGACCGGGATCAATGTGTATGATCTGACTCTGTTTCTTCCGAGAGAAGATGGTCTTTATGAGAGAGACGAGGAAATTCATTACCAGAAGGCCTATGATCCGGAGAAAGTAAGGGAACTTCTTGAAAAGGCAGGCCTGATCCCGCTGGCGGTTTATGACGCATACACCAAGGATGCACCGAAGCCGGACAGCGGAAGATTGACTTTTGTGGCCAGAGAACATGGAAAGGAAATTCCGTCAGACGAGAAATAAAGGAGGAAATTTTTTATATGAGTGATTATATTGTAAGAGCAACAGCAGCAAACAGCCAGATCCGTGCATTTGCGGCTGTTACAACCGATATGGTGGAGACAGCGAGAAAGAATCATAACACCAGTCCGGTGGCAACAGCGGCACTGGGACGTCTCCTTACCGGCGGTGCCATGATGGGAGCTATGATGAAAGGGGAAAAGGATCTCCTTACACTTCGGATCCATGCAGGCGGACCACTGCAGGGAATCACAGTAACTGCAGATTCTCACGGAAATGTAAAGGGCTATGTGGGGAATCCGGATGTATGTATCCCGGCAAACAGCAAAGGCAAGCTGGATGTTGCGGGAGCTGTCGGCGTAGGCTTTATGGATGTGATCAAGGATATGGGACTGAAAGAGCCATATGTGGGACAGGTTGCTCTTCAGACCAGCGAGATCGCAGAAGATCTCACCTATTATTTTGCAACCAGCGAGCAGGTTCCGTCTGCAGTAGGACTGGGTGTGCTGATGAATAAGGATAATACAGTCCGTCAGGCGGGAGGCTTTATTGTACAGCTGATGCCTTTTGCAGAGGAAGAGGTGATCGCAAAGCTTGAGGAAAACGTATCAAAGATCGATTCTGTTACCAATCTTCTGGAGCAGGGGCACACACCGGAAAGTCTTCTTGAAAAAGTACTGGAAGGCTTTGACATAGAGATCAATGATACACTGCCCACACAGTTCCATTGTAACTGCTGCAGAGAGCGTGTGGAAAAAGCGCTGATCAGCATCGGAAGAAAAGAACTTAACGAGATGATCCAGGAAGGCAAGGACATTGAGATGAACTGCCATTTCTGCAATAAGAATTATAATTTTACCGTGGAAGATCTTAAGAGGATCATAAGAGAGTGCAAGCGATAAAACTCGGGAGGAAGAAAAAATGAAGCATGGTTTTATCAAGGTGGCAGCGGCAACGCCGAGAGTTACCGTTGCAGACTGCAAGGCAAACGGAGAGGAAATTCTGAAGGCCATTCATGAAATGGAAAAGGAACATGTCAAGCTGATGGTATTTCCGGAATTTTGTATCACAGGATATACCTGTCACGATCTTTTTCTCCAGAGATGTCTTCTGGACAGTGCGTGGGATGAGCTTCTGCATATTGCAGAGGAGACAAGGGAGACGGACGCCCTGATCTTTGTGGGACTCCCGCTGCGTCACAGAGGCAAGCTCTATAATGTGGCAGCAGCTCTGAATCATGGCCGTATCGTGGGATTTGTGCCGAAGACTCATATTCCGAATTATAATGAGTTTTATGAGCAGAGACAGTTTGCAGGTGCAGAGGAAGAAGATGTGGAATTTGTGGACTTCCTGAAGTGCGAGAAAAATGAGGAGGATGAGTTCTGGGATGAAATTCCTTTTGGAACAGAGCTGATCTTTGAATGTAAGGAATTTCCGGAATTCACCGTTGCAGCAGAGCTTTGCGAGGATCTCTGGGTCCCTGCACCGCCAAGTATCCGTCATGCCGTCAACGGTGCGCATATCATCGTTAATCTTTCTGCCAGTGATGAGATGGTAGGGAAGGATTCCTACCGGAGAACTCTGATAAGCGGGCAGTCAGCACGACTGATCTGCGGATATATTTATGCCAGTGCAGGGGAAGGGGAGTCTACCCAGGATCTCGTGTTTGGCGGACAGAATATGATCGCAGAGAACGGTTCCATGCTTGCGGAAAGCAGACGCTTTGAGAACGGCATCATTTACAGTGAGATTGATGTGCAGAGACTGGCTGATGAGAGAAGAAGAATGTCCACGTATCCGGCAGTTTCTACCTGCAGTCATACAAGAGTCGATTTTTCCGTAGCAGAGGAGGAAACAAGACTTACCAGAAAATATCCACAGTATCCCTTCGTTCCGTCTGTGAAGGAAGAACGTGATGAGCGCTGCGAGGAGATCCTGAACATCCAGGCTATGGGACTTAAGAAACGTATGGAGCATATCCACAGCAGGAGTGCGGTAGTAGGACTTTCCGGAGGACTGGATTCTACCCTGGCGCTTCTTGTAATGGCACGTGCCTTTGACCGGATGGAAATGCCGAGAGAACAGATCCACTGTGTGACCATGCCATGCTTTGGAACCACAGACAGAACCTATCAGAATGCCTGCAAGTTAAGCCGCTGCCTTGGTGCAAGGCTTACCGAGGTAAATATTAAAGAGGCGGTAAATATCCATTTCCGGGATATCGGACATGATCCGGAGATCCACGATGTGACGTATGAGAACAGCCAGGCACGTGAGCGTACTCAGATCCTGATGGATACGGCAAACAAGGAAGGCGGCGTTCTTGTGGGAACCGGAGACCTTTCCGAGCTGGCTCTTGGCTGGGCAACCTATAATGGCGATCACATGTCCATGTATGGTGTAAATGCTTCTGTCCCGAAGACACTGGTACGTCATTTGGTACGTTATTATGCGGATACCTGCGGAGATGAGGAACTGAAGGAGGTTCTTCTGGATATCCTGGATACTCCGGTAAGCCCGGAGCTTCTTCCTCCTAAGGATGGCAAGATTGCCCAGAAGACGGAGGATCTGGTAGGACCTTATGAGCTTCATGATTTTTATCTGTATTACATGCTGCGTGCAGGATTTACACCGGATAAGATCTACAGGCTTGCCTGCCTGACCTTTGAGGGGATTTATGATAAAGAGACGATCCTGAAATGGCTGAAAACCTTCTATCGGAGATTTTTTGCCCAGCAGTTCAAGCGTTCCTGTCTGCCGGATGGCCCGAAGGTAGGTAGTGTGGCACTTTCTCCAAGAGGAGATCTCAGAATGCCAAGTGATGCAAGTGCAAGGATCTGGCAGGATGTGCTGGAGAAGATTGAAATCTGAACGTAGATCGCAAAGCGGAGAGCTTAAGTGTTCTCCGCTTTTTTTACTGCATCCGTGATAGCTGAAAGGAGTACCTGGGAGGTATATTTCCGGTCTCCTGCATACTGAATGTCTTCCAGGGACTGACTGGAATAGATCTGACTTGCCAAAGAATCCAGAACCGGTTCCATAAGAGGATAGGACGCTTTTGTGGCTTCATTTAAATTCACCAGACGGATGGCCTTGATCCTGTCAGCATTTACAGTAACTTCCACATCGAAGGTATTCTCGTTCAGGGTGATGGAAGAGGTATAGACGCCCGGCTTGTAGCGGGATTTTTCGCTGGCTGTATGACTGGTATTTTTTCCGGGACCGAACATGAAGAAAAGAACGACAGCCAGAACGACAGCCAGAGCCAGAAAGACAGCTGTGTAAATGATCTCTTTCATATGTAGGACGATGATCCTGGTTTTGGAACTCATGGCGCACGCCTCCCAAAGCTTTTTATATAGTTTATTATCGGGAGGGAGGATTTATGCCACAGCTGTGCGCAGGTCATTCGATACTGTGCCTGGAAAAATAAGGAAAAGAGCAGGCTGATATTTCAGAATATAAAGAACGACCGTTCTATAGGAGTAGAATTTGTGGTATGATAGGAATACTTCAGGCGCAGGATGGCGCCGGAATGACTGAAAATCTGCAAGTGATCGGGAGGATGAAGATGTCATTACAGTTTATCATAGGAAGTTCCGGAAGCGGAAAATCCTGTTATGCTTATCAGAATATCATAGAACAGGCAGGGCTGCATCCTGAGAAGCTTTTTTATGTGATCGTGCCGGAGCAGTTTACCATGCAGACCCAGAAGACACTGGTGGAGATGAGTCCGGGCAGGGGAATCCTGAATATTGATATCCTGAGCTTTGAGCGTCTTGCATACCGTGTTCTGGAGGAAGTTGGAGGAGACAGCCGCATCCTTCTGGAAGAAACCGGTAAGAGTATGGTGCTGCAGAAGATGGTACAGCAGCATGGAAAGGAGCTTTCCTATCTGGGAGGTCAGATGCGTAAAGCGGGATACCTGGATGAAGTGAAGTCTATCCTGTCGGAGTTTATGCAGTACGATATCCGGGACAGTGAGATCCAGGAGATGATCGAGGATTCCGGTGACAGAGCGTTACTTCAGATGAAGCTGAAAGACGTAGCTGTTCTTTACCAGGCATTTACCGGATATCTGAAGAATCATTATATGACAGGAGAAGAAGTAATGGATGCGCTGGAAAAAGCTCTTCCGTTTTCTAAAAAAATGAAAAACAGTGTACTCCTTCTGGATGGTTACACCGGTTTTACGCCTATTCAGATGCGTGTTGTGGGAGAACTTCTTGCTGTCTGTGAGAAGGTGATGGTAACGGTGACCATGGATGCGGATGAGAATCTGAGCATGAGAGGAAAACCTTATCAGCTTTTTTATATGAGCCGTCAGATGATCCACGGGCTTTCGGAGCTGACCAGGGAGATCGAGACACCGGTTCTTTTGAAGGATGTGGGAAAATCCCGCTTTTCCCAGGCACCTGCCCTTCATTTCCTTGAAAAAAATATCTTCCGTTACCGAAAAAATATATATAAAAAAGCGCAGGATGAGATCTGCATGTTTTCGGCAGTGAACCCGCAGAAGGAAATGGAAGAAGCTGCCCGCCGGATCGCCAGACTTGTAAGGGAAAAGGGCTGCCGTTACGGTGAGATCGCCGTGATCACAGGTAACCTGGAGGAGTATGGAAATCTTGCAAAGCAGGTATTTACAGCAGCAGGGATCCCGTATTTCATTGATGAGAAGCATACGGTCCTGATGAATCCGTTTGTAGAATATTTCCGGGCAGCACTTGAGATGGCAGTGCAGGATTTTTCCTATGAGAGTGTATTCCGTTATCTCCGGTGCGGAATGTCCTGTGTGACCAGGGAGGAAGCAGACCTTCTGGAGAATTATGTGCTAGCTCTTGGTATCCGTGGATTTAAGAAATGGGATGAAGTGTGGGTGCGTATTTACCGGGGAATGCCGCCGGAAAGCATTCAGAGGCTTAATGAGATCCGGCAGCGGTTCGCAGATGAGACCAGAGAGCTTGCGCTAAGCTTTAAAGGTGGGAAAAAGACGGTGCGGGAATACTGTACTTTTCTCTACGAGTTTGCAGTGCGGAGCCAGGTGCAGCAGAAACTGAAGCATCAGGAACTGAAATTCAAGGAACAGGGCGACAAGGCCATGGAAAAGGAATATGCCCAGATTTACGGAATTGTTATGGAACTTCTGGATAATATGGTGGAGATCCTTGGAGAGGAAACCGTGAACCGCCAGGATTTCCGTCAGCTTCTGGAAACAGGACTGAACCAGGCCAAGGTGGCGCTGATCCCGCCAAGTATGGACCAGGTACTTGTGGGAGATATGGAGAGAACCAGGCTAAAGGATATCCGTGCACTGTTTTTTGTGGGAGTAAATGAAGGGAATATTCCGAAGAATACATCCGGTGGAGGAATGCTTACGGAGATTGACAGAGAATTTTTTAAAGATCAGGGGATCCAGCTTGCACCGGGGCCAAAGGAACTGATGAACATGCAGCGATTTTATCTGTATCTGAACATGACCAAGCCAAGAGAACTGCTCTGTCTGTCCTTCTGTCAGTCCGACAGCCAGGGAAAAGCCCTGAGTCCGGCCTTTCTTGTCAGTAATATCCGGGAGATGTTTCCGGAAATGGAGATCCGGCAGTGCGGAGATATGCAGGAACCTATGGAATTACTGGAGCTTCCGGGAATCAGCCTGGATTATTTTCTGAGAGGGCTTGCAGGAGAAGCTTACCAGGATAATGCGGTCTTCCAGGAACTGTACAGCTGGTATCTTCAGAGCCCGGAATACCGGATCCTTGTAAAAAAGCTTACAGAGGCATCTTTTTCAGAACGACCGTCAGACAAGATCGGAAAAACAGTGGCAAAGATCCTCTATGGAGAAATTTCCCCGTACAGTGCTACCCGGCTGGAGCGTTTTGCGGCTTGTGCATTTGCACATTTTCTGCAGTATGGCCTGAAGGTTACAGAACGTGCAGAGTATGAGTTCCGGGCTATGGATATGGGAAATGTCATGCATATGGCACTGGAAAAATTTGCGGCGGAAGTCCGAAAAGAGGGACTGGACTGGGCAGAGCTTACGGAGGAAGAGCGAAACCGTATCATAGACAGCTGTCTGGATCAGGTTTCCGCAGATTACGGAAATACGATCCTTAAAAGCAGTGCGAGAAATGAATATATGATCGAACGGACCAGACGTATTTTGCGGCGTACCGTGTGGGCTTTGCAGGAACAGCTGAAGCATGGAGCATTCCGGCCGGAAGGATTTGAGGTGAGGTTTCAGGGCGGAAGGATCGACCGTGTGGATATCATGGAAGAACCGGAGAACAACCGGGTCTATGTGAAGGTGATCGATTATAAAACCGGAAATACTTCGTTTGATCTGCTGGCGTTGTATCATGGCCTTCAGCTTCAGCTGATGGTCTATCTGGATGGAGCATTACAGGTGGAAAAACGGAAGTATCCGGATCGCGAGATCATTCCGGCCGGTGTGTTTTATTATAATGTGAAGGATCCTATGATACAGGAGAAGATCCATGCGGATATGGAAAGCATCAATGAGCAGATGCTGAAGAAAATGAAAATGAACGGGCTTGTACAGGCAGATGATAATATGAGTACCAAAATCGACAGCACTATGGCCTCCATACCGGTATCCCTGAACCGGGACGGAAGCTTCAGCAAAAGATCTTCTGTTGCCTCAAGGAAGCAGTTTGATGCTCTGGGAGCGTATGTGCGGAGAAAGATCTGTGACATCCGGGAATCGATCCTGGATGGAAATGCGGCAGTGGAACCCTATGAACTTGGAAAAAAGAATGCCTGCACATATTGTCCGTATCTTACTGTGTGCGGCTTCGACAGGAAGATACCGGGATATGAGTTTCACAGGCTGTCGTCCATAGAAGAAGATGCACTGTGGAAAAAGATCATGAAGGGAGAGTAAGAGAATGGCAGTGAAATGGACTGAGGAGCAGAAAAAGGTCATCACGCTCCGGGACCGGAATATTCTGGTCAGCGCAGCAGCCGGTTCCGGTAAAACTGCAGTGCTGGTGCAGAGGATCTTAAGTAAGATCATGGATCCTTTGAAACCGGTGGACATTGACCGTCTTCTGATCATGACATTTACAAGGGCGGCAGCGGGAGAGATGCGGGAACGTATCGAACGTGGACTGGATCAGGCACTGGCTGAAGATCCGGATAATGAGCATTTGCAGAGACAGATGACGTTGATCCATACGGCACAGATCACTACCATTGACGGCTTTTGCGCCTATGTGATCCGAAATTATTTTCATCTGATCGGACTGGATCCGGGTTACCGGACTGCAGATGAGGGTGAACTGAAGCTTTTGCAGGAAGATGTGCTGAAGGAGCTTTTTGAGGATCATTATGCAGAAAGAAAAGCAGATTTTACTGCATTTGTGGAATGCTATGCGCCAGGAAAAACGGATGAAGGACTGAAGGAACATGTGCTGGAGCTTTATAATGCTGCGATGAGTAATCCATGGCCCGAAAAATGGCTGGACAGCTGTGTGGAGAATTATCATCTGGATCCGGAAAAAGGTCTTGAGGGAACGCGATGGTTCCGATATCTGTGGGAGGCTGCAGACTGCGCACTGAAAGAAGCGGAAGAGCTTACAGAAACCGCAATGAAGACCTGTCAGCTCCAGGATGGACCGGAGCTTTATCTGGAGGCTCTGGAAAAGGATATGATACTGATCCGGCAGTTAAAACAACTGTCCGTTAAAAGGGATTATGATGAGATAGCGCAAAATCTCCGGAATTTGAAGTTTGCAAGACTTTCCTCAAAAAAAATGGAGGGAGTATCGGAGCAGCTGAAAAATCTGGTGAAAGCTCTTCGCGAAGATGCAAAAGATAATTTGAAGGAACTGGGAATCCGATATTTTTACGGAAATCTGGCTGAGCTGACGGAACTGACAGAAGCATCTGCACCACCGCTGGAGATGCTGGTAAAGCTGACAAAGGATTTTGCAGAACGTTTCCAGGCAAAGAAGCGTGAAAAAAATGTTCTGGATTTTTCAGATATGGAACATTTTGCCCTGGACATCCTTCTGAAAAAGGAAGGAGAAACCTATGTGCCCAGCCAGGCGGCAAGAGAGCTTTCTGAAAAATATGATGAGGTCCTGCTGGATGAGTATCAGGACAGTAATCTGGTTCAGGAGATCCTGATGCAGACAGTTTCCGGCTGGGTCAATGAACGCAAAAATATATTTATGGTAGGAGATGTAAAGCAGAGCATCTACCGTTTTCGTCTGGCCCGTCCGGAACTGTTCATGGAAAAATATAAGAGCTATTCACTGGAAGACAGTCCGGAACAGCGGATCGACCTGCACAAAAATTTCCGAAGCAGACCGGAAGTCCTTGAAAGTGTCAACTTTATTTTCCGGCAAATCATGGGGGAAGATCTGGGAGGAATTGCTTACGACGAGGCGGCAGCTCTGTATCCCGGAGCTTCTTTTCCGGAAGGCCAGGATCCGGAATTTGTAAAAACAGAGATCCTTCTTGTGGATAAATACAGTCCGCTGCTGGAAGAGGAGGATGAAGAAGTAACGGAGAATGAGAGAGAGCTGGAGGCCCTTGCCATTGCAGGAAGGATCCGATCTATGGTAGGGCATGAACGGGTGCTGGATAAGGAAACGGGAGAGTATCGACCTCTTCAATATGGAGATATCGTGATCCTGCTCCGATCTGCTTCAGGCTGGGCTGAAACCTTCGGGGAGGTTTTGAGTGCAAGAGGGATACCGGTATATACGGCCTCCAGAACCGGATATTTTTCTGCAACAGAGGTTGTGACACTGCTGAATTATCTCCGGATCCTGGATAATCCGCTGCAGGATATTCCCATGACCGGCGTACTGCGTTCACCGATCGTTGGATGTACCACAGAAGAGCTGGCTGAGCTTCGGATCGCATATCCGGAAGGAATGATCTATGAATGTGTGTGCAGGTTTGTGGAGGACTACAGAAAGCATGGGAGCTCTGAGGAAAACAAAAAAATCCTCGGAGAGAAGCTGTCCTGTTTTATGGACACCATGAATACACTTCGTGATAAGGCGGCTTACACGCCGGTCCATCAGCTGATCCTGGAGGTACTTGCACGTACCGGATATGGAGACCATGCAAAGGCAATGCCAAATGGTGAACAGAGGAATGCAAACCTGAACATGCTTGTGGAAAAGGCAATGGAATATGAGAAGACAAGCTATCGAGGCCTTTTTAATTTTGTAAGATATATCCAGAAGCTTCAGCAGTATCAGGTGGATTACGGGGAGGTAAATCTTTCCGGAACCGGGGAAAGTGCAGTACAGATCATGACGATCCATAAGAGCAAGGGACTGGAGTTTCCGGTAGTGTTTGCAGCAGGAATGGGAAAACGCTTTAATTTCCGGGATATGAACGCAAGTATCCTGATCCATCCGGAGCTGGGGATCGGTGCGGATGCGATCCTGCCGGAGAAGAGGATCATCGCTCCATCCCTTTGCAGGCAGATCATACGGAGAGCGCTCCTGATGGAAAGCCTCGGAGAGGAGCTGAGGGTACTTTATGTAGCGCTTACACGTGCAAAGGAAAAACTGATCCTCAGTGGAACTATTGGAGCCCTGCATCCGGAATTGGGAGAATTGTCCGCATTAAGGGACAGTGAGGAACCATTGCTTTCTCTGGGCAGAAGGCTTGGCGGGAAGACTTACTGGGATTATGTGCTTCCGGCACTGGCAAGGCATCGCTGCATGGCACCATTATTTCATGAATATGGCATCTTTATGAATACTGCAAATCCTCTGTACAAAGATCCGGCAGAATTCAAAGTTACACGGGTCACAGCACAGGAACTGACAGAAAGTGAGGTTATGGAACAGGCAGAGCGGGAAATGAAGAAGGAAACACTGGAGAACTGGAATCCGGGCAGAGTTTTTGACAGTGAGATCCGGGAGGAGATCCAGAGACGTTTTTCCTTTGTATATCCCTATCACTATCTGGAAGATCTTCCTGTGAAGGTGAGTGTATCAGAACTGAAAAAGCGAAGCTACCACAGTGAGCAGGATCTGGAAGAAACGGTGGATTATGAGATGGAAGAAGAGATCCAGCCGCTGGTTCCCCGATTTATCGAGGAGAAGAAAGAGGAAGGGTATACAGGGGCACTTCGTGGAACGGCTTATCATCGTGTAATGGAATGCCTGGACTATCAGAAGACAGCAAGCAGGGATGAGATCCGCAGACAGCTGAGAGAATGGGTTGACGCCAGGAAGATGGAAAGAAAAGAGGCTGAGTCGGTTCGGGTAAAGGATATCTGGAATTTTGTGGAAACACCTCTCGGACAGCGGATGAAAGCAGCTTCAGAGAAGAGACTTCTGTTCCGGGAGCAGCCTTTTGTGATCGCAAGAAAAGCTTCGGAGCTCGATCCGCAGTGGCAGTGTGAGGAAAATGTTCTGGTACAGGGAATTATTGATGCGTATTTTATAGAGGATGAAGAAATCGTTCTGGTGGATTATAAAACGGACTTTGTGAGACGTGGAGAAGAACAGAAGCTGATCGACCGTTATCATGTACAGCTGGAGGATTACGCCCAGGCGCTGGAACGGATGACAGGCCGGAAGGTGAAGGAACGGTATATTTATTCGTTTACTCTTGGAGAAGCGTTCAGTCTCTGATCTGAAAATGAAATGATATGTTAATGTGGGCTGATATCCTGCGGCGGAGAGATTACACTCTCCAGCCAGCAGGATATTTGTTTTTCAGGATCCCGTTTACAAGCTTTCCGAAGCCGAGAGGATAACCGTCCACACAGAGAAGGTGCCAGCCTTTTTTGTGAGCGGCCTCTTCCGGCTCGATCATAAGAGTTTCGCCTTTCAGATAACGGGTAAGCCGCTCGTCGGAAACCGGCAGGGAGATAACTGCTTCCACATCTCCTTTGTGAAGCGCCAGCGCCAGAGGCTGAGACGGCTCAAAACGGTTTTTCTTCAGATTACCCAGGTAGAGGCCGTTTCGAAGAAAGGAGATTCCGCGGAGATCCAGAGGGAAGGGCAGCTGATAGTATACTTTATCTTTGCGGACTTCCACACGGTTCCAGTCAAATTCCTGACCGCCAATGGTTTTCAGGCTGATCTCAGAGAAAAATTCCTCCAGCCATTTCCGGGTATTTTTGTCCGGTCCTTTTGCGGAAAAGCGGAAAACGGGTGGAAGAGAGTCACCTTTTTTGCGGAACAGGGCGAGAAAATGACCTTCGCCATCCATTTTGTGTGGAAAGATTCGGACGCATTTTTGAAGTTCTTCCGGATTAAATGCATTTAAGCTTAACGCGATTTCGGAATCGGAAGTGTCTGCTGTGCCGGCATATTCCGGGCGGCCGCTGGAGAAGCCTTCATATCCTGGCATTTCCATAAGTTCCATATCCGGACGTTGTCTGAGAAGATAGGCTACCACTTCTTCGTCTTCACATGGGGAAAAAGTGCAGGTGGAATAAAGCAGCATTCCGCCCGGACGGAGCATATCGGCAGCTTTTAAGACCAGGTCTTTCTGGATATCAGAAAGCTCAGCAGATTTTTCCGGTGTCCAGTCGCGGGCAAGGGCTTCCTCTTTTCGGAACATGCCTTCCCCGGAGCATGGAGCGTCCAGAAGGATCTTATTGAAGAAAGCAGGAAAACGCTGGGCAAGTTTGGCGGGCTTTTCGTCGGTGACGAGCATATTTTTCATGCCAAAAAGCTCCAGATTCCTAAGAAGGGCTCTGGCTCTGGAAGTACTGATATCGTTGGCAAGGAGAAATCCGGTGTCATTTAAGGCTGCACCCAGGGCAGTGGCTTTTCCTCCGGGAGCTGCGCAGAGGTCCAGGACAAAATCTCCAGGTTCGATGGGAAGCCTGGAAGCCGGTGTCATGGCACTTGGTTCCTGGAGATAATAAAGGCCCGCCTGGTAGTAAGGACATCGTGCAGGGCGGCTTTCCTCCTCGTAGAAGTATCCGGTATTGATCCACGGGATCGGCCGGATAGGGAAAGGGGAAAGCGCCTGAAAATCCTGGCAGGAGAGCTTGGCGGTGTTTACACGTAGACCGTAGGTGCGGGGATTTTTGTAGCTTTTCAGGAAAGCATCATAATCATCTCCCAGCATTTCTTTCATACGCTCCAGAAAAGGAAGCGGTAATGTCTGTATTTTATCTGAATCTGTCATAATTTCCTCCATAATATAAACTTGACTCTCTCGGATATTGTGTGAAAAGAGTGGTTTCCGAAAAATATTATAAAGTATAGAGGGATTTTTCTAAATACTATTGACAAAACTATATTATACGATATATAGTATTATTCACAGAACAATATTACATGACTTATCATGTGAGCGTTGGATCGTGAAGTGATCGCGTTCATCAGCATGTAGTAAGACGGAATGTGAAGGTCCGTTTTACAGGTCATAGAGAGGTGAGCAGATGGTATTTAATACAGGAGCAGCCCTCCTGGATGCGATCGTCCTGGCTGTTATTTCCAGAGAGAAGGACGGTACCTACGGGTACAAGATCACCCAGGATGTGCGAAGTGTTCTGGAGGTTTCAGAATCTACGCTGTATCCGGTCCTTCGCAGGCTTCAGAAGGATGAATGTCTGGAAGCCTACAATATGGAATATGCAGGCAGAAACCGGAAATATTATAAGCTGACAGATAAGGGCGCAGCGCAGCTGAATCTTTACAGAAGTGAATGGGAGATCTATTCATCCAAGATCACCAGGATGTTTGAGGAGGGAGTTTGATTATGAACAGAAAGCAGTTTATGGAACAGCTTGAACGGCTGCTTTCCGATATTTCAGAGGCAGAGAGACAGGAAGCACTGGAATATTATGAAGGATATTTTGATGATGCAGGTCCTGAGAATGAAGGAGAAGTGATCCGGGAACTGGGAAATCCGGGGAAGGTTGCTGCGATCATTAAGGCAGATCTTCAGGAGAACAGTGAAGATTACGGGGAATACACAGAGAACGGATATCAGGATACCCGTGTGAAAGAGAACGGGGAAATGCCGGACCATTATACAGAAGTAACCGTATACGGAAATGAACAGGGAGAGGCCCATCGTGATACGGGAAATACAGAAAATTTCGAAGACCGCAGGAAAAGACGTGCCCAGCGCGGCTATCACGCAGAGAAAAAGCAGAATAAGGCAGGAATCATTCTTGCGCTGATCGTTCTTGTTTTTGCGGCTCCTCTGATAAAAGGATTATTTGGCGGAGTACTGGGGATTTTGGTGACACTGGCATTGCTGCCTTTCCTGCTGACATTTTTTGCAGGAGCGGGATCGATCATCCTTGTGATCGGTGCAGTTGCGTGCATTGTTGTTGGGATTGCCATGACGGTGTCTCTTCCGCCGGCCGGAATCCTGACTATCGGTATCGGATGCCTGATGATGGCACTTGGACTTTTGTTACTGTTACTGACGGTGTGGTTTACAGGTAAGATACTGCCGGCGATCCTGCGGAAATTTACGGGATTCTGCAGCAGTCTCCTGAATGGAAGAAAGGCGGAAAAAGTATGAAACGTTTTCTGAAGGTAATTCTGATCCTTGCAGCGGTATTCGGTGTAGCAGGCCTGGGACTTACTGCCGGCGGAGCTGCCATGGGAGCGACTATGGGAGATGTGAGTGTTCTGGATCATGGAATCACGCAGGTGCTTCGTGTTCTGGATCATGAAGACAGCTGGGAAGTGGAAGATTCCGAGGAAGATATGGATGAGCAGGAGGACGATTTTCAGGCAGCTGCAGAGAGCGCGGTAACTGAGAAGGGCGTTCTGGCAGACAGTGCAGACAGTTCCGCATATACGAAAGTATATGAGGCCTCGGCTGTGTCAGACCTTTTCTGTGATCTGAGATACGAAGAACTGGTTTTGAAAACATGGAATGAGGATAAAGTCCAGGTGAAAGTTTCAGGGAAGGATCACAATCGCATTCAGATCAGCAATAACAACGGTAGTCTGAGAATTGCAAGCAATCAAAAAGTGAGAAACCGTTCCATAGAAATTTTTTGCCCGGAAAACTTAAGCTTTCAGAAGATAAAACTTCAGATGGGAGCCGGAACCATCGAACTGGATGGTGATTTTAAAGCGGAGCAGATGGAAGTAAATGTGGGGGCCGGAACCATTGAAAATTCCAGCAGCCTGGATATAAAGGAAGCAGATTTTACAGTCGGAGTGGGAACTGCTGACATCAGTGAACTTCAGGTGGAGAATTTAAAAGGAAGCTGTGGTATGGGAGATATGGAGCTTACACTTACAGGAAAAGCTACTGAGTATAATTATGAGCTGAAATGTGGTCTTGGAAATCTGGAGGTGGATGATTCTCTGGAAACATCCATTACTTCCGGAAATAAACAGATCACAAATGAAGGTGCCACGAAAAATATAAAACTGGATTGCGGAATGGGAAACGTTCAGGTTGAATTTGAAGAAGATTAAAGGAGGAAGCATTATGAGTAACAAAAAACTATACAAATCATCAGTAAACCGTATGTTATGTGGTGTCTGCGGCGGAATTGCGGAATACTTTAATATCGATCCGACTCTTGTCCGGCTGGTATGGGTGATCATCACGCTGATGGGCGGAGCCGGAATCCTGGCGTATATCATTGCGGCGATCATTATCCCGGATTAAAAATGACAGTACCCATAAAGGACGGACATATTTTTCAGAATGCATAATTTATCCGGAAATTGTCCATACTCCATAAAAAAGATGAGGAGTGTGGAAGATGAACAGGGAGAAAGAAGTAAAAGCATATCTTGAGGGAAAGCTTTCTCAGGCGGAAAAACTGAAATACGAGATTGCCGATGAGATGGGAGTTCTGGATAAAGTGATCAAAGGCGGGTGGAAAAGCCTTTCTGCAAAAGAAACCGGACGGATCGGTGGTCTTATGACAAAAAAGAAGAAACATAAAAAGTAAAATACAGCCTGAAGGAACAAGGCGAAATGACGCCGGAAAAGTCCTTCGGGCTGTATTAAATTATAAGAATATTTTTCTGGAAAAAAGAAATTTTTTTGACGGTTCAGGGTGGACTGACCAGTGGAAAAGAGCTATACTGTTGGAATAACAGAGGAGGTATGAAGGAACATGGGTGAAAAAATCAACAACATTCTAAAGGGTGAGATCATCTCCTCAGTATTTTATATACTGCTGGGACTTTGCCTGATTCTGATCCCCACGCAGACGGTGGACGTGATCTGCAAAGTAGTATTCGGGCTGATCCTCATCGGAGCTGGCATTTATCATATCTATATTTACATACGTGGAAAAGCGAAAGCTACGATCATGGATCTTCTAAGTGGTGTGGTTGTTTTTGTGCTAGGGGTGTTTCTTTTTATGACACCGTCTATCGTGATCAAACTGCTTCCATGGATGCTCAGCGCTTTTGTACTGGTTGACAGTCTGTGGAAGTTTAAAGGAGCATTCCTTCTGAAAAAAGGAGGAAACGGCGCATGGAGCGTGCTTCTGATCGGAAGTCTTGTTTTCATTGCACTTGGAATCGTGATGCTGTTTGGAAGATTTCCGAAGATTATGACTCTGCTGATTTTTTCCGGCTGGGTGCTGGTGTGTGACGGAGCTGCGGATATCGTATTCTATATTATTATGAAGCTGGGGCTTCGAAAGATCGCAAAAAAGGCGGAGACAGAGAAGGAAGATTCTGTTGCAGACAGTTCAGATGCTGTAAATGAAACGGCAGATATGGATGTGCCAAATGATACAAGAACTCAGGATGAAAACGCGCCGAGTGAGCAGCAGAGTGGGAAGGAAACAGAATATCCAACAGAAACTACAGCAGAGACTACAGCGGCTATGCCGGCGCAGGATGCAGACGGATATTCTGCGGACAGAAAAGAGACAGAAGAATCCACAGAACCGGAAGAAGAGCAAAAGCAGAAGAATTCCCGATGGGAAAAAGAACCGGAGAATGTGGAGATGAAGCTCTGGGCTGTAGGCAAAGACCAGGCGGAAACCGGCAGCCTGAAGGATCTTCTGGACGGTCCCGATGAAGAACTGGAAGAGTGGAAGGACTAACCCTTCTCTTGCATCATCTGCCATTCCGTGGTAAGATGTGCACATGAAAAATACAGATAAAAATATAAAGATACTGATGATGGATTTTTCCGGAATATATGAGGATCAGCAGTTCTGGAGGGGAAAAGAAGTATCCCGGGTGGAGGCCAGGGACATTCCCGGAACCAACTGCTACTGTGATGAGGATGCGATGAATGCCATTCGCAGCCGTATTGCCCCTTATTCTTCCGGAGGAATCCATTTTATTGATTCCGGAAACTATCACTATATGACAAGAATCTGGCTGGAAAAGATATCGGAGCCTTTCTCGCTTCTTGTATTTGACAATCACACGGATATGCAGCCGCCGGCATTCGGAGGTCTGCTTTCCTGCGGAGGATGGATCTACGATTCTGTTATGGAACTTCCATTGCTTAAAAGGGTGATCCTGATCGGCCCGGATGAGGAAGCTTTTTCCAGAGTGGAATCGGAGATTCAGGAAAAGGTGGAATTCTTGAGCAGAGAGAAGCTTCTGGAAATGGAAGAGGCGCAGGTGTGTGCGTTTGTAAGCAAGCATGTGGGAAAGCTGCCGCTGTACATTTCTGTGGATAAAGATGTTCTCTGCAAGGATGATGCGGATACGAACTGGAGCCAGGGGGATATGCGCCTGAATACGATGCTGGAATGTCTGAAGAGAGTCAGAGAAATATGTGCAGAGGGAATCCTGGGCGTGGATATCTGTGGTGAATGTGATGTAGCAGAATCTGGAAACAGCGCCTTGAATGACCGGGCCAATGCTACATTGCTGGAGTGTTTTCTGTCCGCATACGGGAGCGAAGATCATGACGGAAATAAGAATGAGATAACAGGAGGAAACCGATGAAAAATGAACTTCTTACCATCGGGCCATTTACGGTATACGGTTATGGTCTGATGATCGCCATTGGAATTTTGGCAGGCTGCCTGACTGCAGAATATAGAGCCGGAAAACAGAAGCTTGACAGTGAACAGATCTTTCCAATGATCCTGTGGTGCCTGGTGGGTGGATTTTTCTGTGCAAAGCTTCTCTTCTGGATCACAGAGTGGAAATCAATTGTTCAGGATCCGGGATTTATAATGGAAACTTTAAGCTCTGGTTTTGTGGTGTTTGGCGGTATCATCGGCGGTATACTGACGGGGCTTCTGTATTGCAGGATCAGAAAGCTTGTATTTTTTAAATATGCGGATGTGATCCTGCCATCTGTGGCACTGGCCCAGGGATTTGGACGGATCGGATGTTTCCTGGCGGGCTGCTGTTATGGAAAAGAGACAGAGAGTGTTTTTTCTGTGATATTTCAGAATTCCGAATATGCGCCCAATCACGTGGCGCTGATCCCGACGCAGTTGTATTCCAGCGGACTGGATTTTCTGCATTTTCTTTTGTTGTTGCTGATCGCACGGAACAAAAAAGAAGATGGTCAGGTTACTGCCTGTTATCTGATCTTTTATAGCATTGGACGGTTTGTGATCGAGTTTTTCCGTGGGGATATTATCCGTGGAAGTGTGGGAATTTTGTCGACTTCCCAGTTTATCAGTATTTTTACAGGGATTGCGGGGATCGTGCTGCTGATACGGATCAGGAAAAAAAGAGACAGCAAGAGCAGTGTTTAAATGGATCAGGGAAGTCCCATGTATCAGGAAAAAGTTGGACAATAGTGGTATAAGGACAGGTTTTCGCTGCATACATCTATGAAAAAGGCGAAAGCAGGCCTGTCATGCTCAGAAAAGAAGATTTTGAACCAAATATGAAAACAGAGGATAAGATCCCCGGAGCGCAGACGGAAAATCCGGCACAGAGTCAGCGCTTCGGGGATTTTATCGTGAAATATATGCAGAATGTCCAGGATACTATGGAACTTTTTCCGGGGGCATCTTTTAGGGCAATCAATGAAATTTTCGGGGTTCTTTATGTTCCGCTGGAAAGTATGGGAGAAATTGAGGTCACGGGAACCTCCTATAATTCGATCCCGAAATGTTATACCTACATGGATATGGAGGCAGCAGGGGAATCAGGGATCAACAGGCTGCACGATCACCCTTATCTGAAGCTGCGTGGAAAAGGTACTGCGGTGGCGGTGATCGATTCGGGGATTGATTATCAGAATGAAGTGTTTCGAAATGCAGGCGGCTCCAGAATCGCTTATTTATGGGATCAGTCCATAGAAGAGGAAGAACAAAATCAGTCTGGACGGGAGTTGGAAGCTGAAAATGGAGATGCAGATAATTTGCCGGGGGATGATATAGCAGATACAGAAGTTCCATATGGCAAATTATTCCGGAAAAAGGATATCGACCGGGCACTGGCTTCCGAGGAGCCGTTTGCCATCGTGCCATCCAGAGATACCAACGGCCATGGCACGGCACTGGCGGGTATTGCTGCCGGAAATATGGTACCCGGAGAAAATTTTACCGGAGCAGCGCCGGAGGCAACCCTGATCATCATCAAGGTAAAGCCGGCAAAGCAATATCTCCGGAATTTTTATCTTTATCCTCCGGAGGCAGAAGCTTTTCAGGAAAATGATGTGATGATGGCCATTGCTTTTGCGATTTCCCAGGCCAAAAAGCTGAAGATGCCACTTTCTATCTGCCTGGGGATCGGAAGCAGCCAGGGCGCGCATCTGGGGACCAATGCGTTAAGCCAGTATGTGGACTATGTGGCAAATTTTTCTCAGGTATCCGTATCTGTGGCAGCAGGAAACGAAGGAAATACAAGAAACCACAGTACGGGGATTTTTTCTCAGGGAAGGGAACAGATCGTGACAGAACTTCGTGTAGCGGAAAGAGAGCAGGGCTTTACCATAGAATTCTGGGGAGAACCGCCGGAAATCTATGAGCTTTCCATCCAGTCACCAACCGGTGAGATACTGGAAGTCAGCAGTTCCATAGGTTCCAGAACCCAGGAGCTGTCATTTGTTTTTGTGGAAACAAAGGTGTATGTGAATTATATCCTGATCGAGCGTCAGACCGGATATTCCCTGGTGTATATCCGATTTTTCCATCCGGCGTCCGGTATCTGGAAAATTTTTACCCAGGCAAGAAATCAACAGAACGTACAGTTCCATATATGGCTTCCTGTGGAAGGGCTGATCTCCCAGGATACCTATTTTCTGGAACCATCCCCCTATACCACGGTGACAGCGCCGGGAGACGCCAGGAACAGCATTACGGCAACTGCCTACCAGCATCGTGACGGAAGCATCTACATTGCAGCAGGCAGAGGCTATACGCCAGATGGCATGATCACTCCGCATCTGGCAGCTCCTGGCGTTAACGTAAAAGTGCCGCTGGTACGAGGCGGCTTTGAAACCCGCTCCGGGACCAGTATCTCCGCCGCACAGACCGCCGGTATCGCGGCACTTCTGTTTGAATGGGCGATCATACGGGATAACCAGCCGTTTTTTACCGGGAGCAGCGTGAAATATTATCTGCAGAGAGGCGCAAGAAGAGAAGAAAACATGCAGTACCCAAACCCGGAGTGGGGGTATGGGAAGGTGGATCTGTATCATACCTTTGAACTGCTGACGTGAGATGATGAGAATTGGAAAAAATATGAAAAGCAGAAACAGATCATTTCCTTTGGAAAGAGTAGATGCACAAGATGCATAGATATTACATTTGGAAAAATAAAAAAAGGATACGAAAGTACTAATTTTGGAAAAAATATTCATATAGATAATTCACTTTGTATCGTGTACTATAAATATATGGAAAAATTATATAATGACACAACAGGGAGGAATTTTACTTATGGAGCTTTCAACTTTGGTAAAAATGTCAAACACTTACGGAAGCAATCCGGCCTATGTTCTGGCAGGAGGCGGTAATACTTCTGTAAAAGACGATACAACACTGTATGTAAAGGGATCCGGTACACAGCTTGCTACCATTAAGGCAGAGGAATTTGTCAAAATGGACAGAGCCCGTCTGAATGAGATCATGAAAACGGAATATCCGGCGGATGATGTGAAGCGTGAATCTGCATATCTTGCAGATGTAATGGCGGCAGTGACCGATGAGGATAAAACCAAACGTCCCAGCGTGGAAGCACTGCTCCACAATCTGTTTGCCTATACGTATGTCCTGCATGTTCATCCGACACTTATCAATGGACTGACCTGCGGAAAGGGCGCAAAGGCTCTTTGCGAAGAGCTTCTTGGAAAAGATGTACTCTGGATCGATATCTGCAAACCGGGATACACACTTGCCCGCATCTGCTTCGAGAAAATGAATGCCTATAAAGAAGAAACAGGAAAAGACGTGCAGGTTCTTCTGCTTCAGAATCACGGAATTTTTGTTGCGGCTGATACTGTAGAGGAGATCGGCGTTTTATTCGATGGTGTGATCGGAAAGCTGGAAAAGCAGGTAAAGAGAATTGCGGATGTAAGTGATGCAGTTACACCTGAAAAAGAGCAGGCAGCACAGAAGCTTTCCAGTCTGCTTGGACATGCGGTGGAAGTCGTACCGGCTGCGGAGGCGGATCATTTTGTAAAAGATAAAACTGCTGCGGCACCTCTTCTGAAGCCGTTTACTCCGGATCATATTGTATATTGCGGACCTTATCCGTTATTTGTAGAAAATATTGATGAGGCGAAAAATGCGATGGATGCATTTATGGCAGAGCATGATAAAGAGCCAAGACTGATCCTGGTACAGGGCGTTGGCGCATTTATCATGGAAGATGACAAAGGAAAGGCAGCAAAGGCACAGCTTCTGGTAAAGGATGCGATCAAGCTTGCAGTGTATGCAGAGAGCTTTGGCGGTCCGCTGCAGATGACTGATGAGATCACATATTTTATCACACACTGGGAAGCAGAAGCATATCGCAGTAAGAAATAAAAAAGAAAAATATATAGAGAGAAATAAAGAAAATGCATCGGGAACTATTAGGAAATTCCCGGTGCATTTTTTATTGAATGACGGATAAACAGTTACTCAGGACAGAGTTACGCAGCAAATGTGGATATTTTTATCCGCATTACCACAAATCTTATTTCCGATACACGAACGCCGGCAGTCCATCCTCACCAACCGGAACATTTACAGTTCCCTGGATCAGCGGGCGGGCATAGCGGATAAAGTCTTCGGTGACATCTGAGCCGTCTTCTGTGATCCATTCCACAGGGACCGTCTTTTCTTCGTTGCAGATAACGTTGACATCCTCCAGTGTACATTTCATGGAGTACGGAGAATCACTCTGACGTTTAAATGCGATCATCTTTCCGGTTTCGCCGTTCAGGGCAGCCTGTACACCAAATTCACCGGCGAGGATGCCTTCTTGCTGGTCTGTTCCGGAGAGCATAGCTGCAGAGCAGCGCTGGCTTACATTGAGCTCTACGGAGCGGGCTTTGACACCAAGACGGCTGCGTACAAGATTCTCAAGATATTTACCGCAGCCAGCAAGCATCTTGTGACCGAAGGCGTCGGTTCCGGCAGCGCTGTCGTATTCGCAGATGAAAGTGCCGTCTTTATCATGGATTCCCTCAGATACACAGACTACGACGTTGCAGTTTTTCTCGAAGGCAGCATGAACTTTCTGGAGAAATTCTTCTACATCGAAATCGGTTTCCGGAAGATAAATGAGAAGCGGATTGTCTCCAACGTATTTCCGGGCAAGGGCAGCAGCTCCGGTGAGCCAGCCTGCGTGACGTCCCATGATCTCGATGATAGTGACGGATTTTTTCTCATAGACACAGGCGTCCAGGGTGATCTCACGGACGGTGGAGGCTACGTAGCGGGCAGCACTTCCGAATCCGGGAGTATGGTCGGTGTTTACAAGATCGTTATCAATGGTCTTCGGCTCACCGAGGATACGGATGTCGCTGCCGATCTTTTCAGCATAGCGGGAAAGCTTGCTGACGGTATCCATGGAATCGTTGCCGCCGATATAAAAGAACCAGCCGATGTTCATCTCCTCGAATTTCTGAAAAAGCTTCGGATAAACCGGATCCTCCAGGGATTCCGGAAGCTTGTAACGGCAGGAGCCAAGGTAAGCGCCGGGGGTCCAGGTAAGAGCGAGAAGCTGCTCTCCCGGAAGTGCTTCCTGGAAATCAAGGACTGTTCCGTTTAAAAATCCCTCAATGCCGTTGACCATACCATAAACATGGTCAATCTCTTCTGTATGTTTAAGTGCTTCAGATACCACACCGTAAAGACTGCTGTTGATAGCTGCGGTCGGTCCGCCGGACTGTCCTGCGATAAGGTTCTTTTTTGACATTCTGATACCTCCTGGGTGTTGTTTTTTTATATTGTAACAGAAATAGGAGAAGATAACATCTAAAAAAATCACCTTTTTTATAAAAAAACTTACTAAATTTCTGATTATCTTTTCATAAGTTGGTAAATGCCGATATATCCCGTATTTTAGGGATTTATCGGTATTTTCTTTTTGGAAGATACCTTGCATAAGCTGGCATTTACCAGCATGAAAATGCAACCAAAAGTAGTAAATGAGTAGTAAATATAAGCTCCGATATTAACAAGCCAGTCTTTCCAGTTCCGCTTTTGCAGATTGAAATGTACCGTGTGCGTAATAGCCAAGTGTCATGGTTATGTTAGCGTGTCCCATGAGATATTGCAGGGTGTTTGGGTTCATTCCTCTATTTGCCATATTCGTACAATAAGTATGCCTGAATGAATGTGGTGTGATGTTCGGTAACTTATCCGTGTGATACTTGTTATATTTCTTAATCAATCCTCGCACCATACCCTCATAGTTTCCTGCAACTTTAGGCAAGCCCTCACGGTTTAAGAATAGGAAATTGCTGTAACCACCTACAATCAGCGGTTGTGCTTTTCCTCTGTTCTTTAGTATTCTTTGGATTGCTTGATAAGCCCGTTCTGTCAATGGAAGTTCCCGTTTTCCGTTTTTGGTCTTTGGTGTTTCAATATAGTAGCTCATTTCGCTATCTTTCAATAACTGGTGGTCTATATTGAGTATTCTGTTCTGCATATCAATATGCGTCGTCAGTCCGCAAAATTCAGAAATACGAAGTCCCGTTTCCAGCAGAAGCACAACCTCATCATAATACTTACTATAAATCTTGTCCTTTTCCATAAAGGCAAGCAGGCGTTCTTCCTGCTCTGGTGTAAGGATAACTTTCTGCTCTGTATCATCTTCCAGAACATCACTTAGCTTAAATTCAAATGGGTTCTTTCTGATACAGTCGTCTTGTATCGCCATGTAAAATGAAGCTTTCAAGGAACGCTTATAGTTATCAATCGTTTTATAGGCATATCCTTTTTCGCTCATTCTGATAGCCCATTCTTTAGCGTCCGACTGCTTAACAGTATCAATCGCCCTCATACCCAATGGGTCATTTTTCAGAGCATTCATAAGATACTGTCGTCCCTTTTCAGTAGCCCTTTTGATGTTCTTTCTTTGGCTGTTTTTCTTGTCGTAGAGCTGGCAGACTGTCATTTTACCGCCGACTGTGTCGATACCGTCGTTAAGGTCTTTTTTTATCTGTGCTTCTTTTTCCCTCAATGAAATATCATCACGCTTTCCAGCAGGTGTCTTGTCTGTCGGTACAAGTTTCCAAGAATAGATAAATTGTGGCTTTCCGTATATATCGGTATATTTATAAACGTATCTTCCGTCTTTTCGCTGGCTCTCTCCATTACGCAAATTGCGATTTTTACTGTCTTTTCGTTTTACATTAGACATAGTGTAAAGCTCCTTTCCGTCATGGAATGAGCCGTGATACGCTATATCTTATTATACCATATCTACGGCTCAATGACATTAGATTTCGTCCAATGTATCTATGATTTTTTCAAATTGTTTTCGCTTTATCTGAATACGATTACCGTTTACGATAACCCAGCCAGCGTCAAGATTTTCTTCGGCTAATTTACGCAATTTCTTCTCGCCAATGCGGAAGTATTTGGACGCTTCTTCAATCGTCAGCGTATATTTTTCCCAGATAGGCACATCAGTATTGTTCATAATCTATGCACCCCCTTTACTGTGTGTCGTTTTTTACAAGCAGGCAGACGGCTTTGGAAAGCTCCGTTAGTATCTCAACTATTCCCATTCTTGTGGGCAGAACCGCACCATGCGGACGTATCATTATTCTGTGAGGATAGGTCGTGGCAAAACGACTTTTCCAACAGTCGCTCTCGGATCACTGCGTGGGTCGCTCGCTTTCTTTTGAAAAGGTCGTGGCGTACAGTCCCCGTGGCTCGCTATCTCACAAACGTATCTGTCTGCTTTATTCAGTTGTCAAAGAACAATAGGCTTGTCCGCCTATAAAAATCTGTCGTAGTCAACAGATTTTTATAGATTGACAAATCTTTAAATCGGGACAGGAAAGAGGGTTTTGGCAAATCATATCCCGATATAATCATTATTTAATGTTTACTTCAAATGCTCTCATTTTCTTTATCATTGCTTCACGAATACGTCCTTTCAGTTCCATATCAACAGCAATATAAAGATTTCCGTATTCATCATACAAAGGACGAAGACAACACTTTGAAAGGTAAGCGTCATAGAATTGAAGCATTTTTTCTATTGCTTTTTCGTCCCCGTCTGCTACAGAAGCAATTAAACGGTAAGGAGGGCATTTTGCAACAGCTTTTCCCATCTACTTTTCCTCCTGTAAAATTTTTTTCATATTATGTAAAGCGACTTGACGATTTTTAAATACACCAGCTCTTGAGATATGCTGAAGTTCTGCAATTTCTGTATCACTCATGTCAAGAAAATAGAACATTAAGAGATTATTTCTTTTTCTCTCTGGTAACTGTTGTAACGCTTTACATAGTTCATTACCCGATACTCGGGCTTCCATTCCATACACATCAAAAATAGTTACATCAAGTTCGTAATCATCAAAAACAGGAAAGGAATTAACCACAATTTTTGGTAGTTCACAAAACGGGATTTCACGATTAGACCGTCGGTCTAATTCTTTTTCATAATTCTTTATGATTCCGTCAATAACTTTTTTCATTAGCGTATCGAACTGTAAGCGAATTGCGTTTTCAAAAGAAGTCGGTTTCATGTTCACACCTCCTCCCTGCACAAAGCGGAGAATCTTTATCCCCCTTTCCGCACCAACACTGTACAGGCAGGTGTGATTTGCTAACCTAATTTCAAAAAAAGTGAAAAAAAGTTTTTGAGCATGAAAAAAGTCCGTACAAAACAAATTGTTGTAGCGGACAATTTTAAAAGTATTTATTAAAATTTTTGGGATATTAAAACAACTATAAAAATGAAAGTTTGTATCATTATCAATAACTTTATTTAGTGTACAATTAAAATATGTTTTCCCATTTGTAACCAATCTCCTGTAAAAAAATATAAACGATACATATTACATTAAAATTATAATCTATCACATCAAAAAAATTGAGCGAAAACAGTCGAAATGAAAAAATAATATAAATATAAAATATTTTTCTATTTGATTCTATGCTTTGATAGATAGTTATAATCACTTTAAGATTGTAGAATTTTTAACAAATGCTTGTGCATTATTTATATAATTAAAGCATTAAATTGACAAAATTCGTCATTTTATGAAAGCGTTTATTTTTTTTATAATTTCATATTGTTAGATATTGACAATTCAGTGGTTTAGGACTATCATAAAGGTGTAGAATAAAGTAGCTGAAAGGAGCCAAAAGGAGGAATGGTCATGTTAAACAAAAAGTCTTTATTCACTAAACTAGCAGCTGTGAGCATGGTAGCTTCAATGATGTTAGCTACGCCAGTAATGGCAGCGACGAATGACACAGGCGACAAGGACGCACAAAATGGAATCGTAAAGACAACTTACGAGGACGAAAATGGCACATGGACTGAAGGTATGATTGGTGGTAATCCAGAAGGAGTTGAAACTTGTTGGTTGGCATATGGACCATTGTACCAATATCCAAGTGAAGGTGGAACATGGCAATACGGTTTCTGGAATGCTAAAGTTCGTTCTTACTACACAGTTAATAGATGTCATGGTTCAACAGTTAAGTTGAATGGTAAGACATCACGTTCAGTAAATACTGCATCAGGTAAGAAATCTATCGCTGAATTATGGGCTATTCAATCTGATTCTAATGACCAGTATTTCTATCGTGTTTGTTAGTTAAGTATCATATTTATTGTTTGATAGCTTAAATGACAAATTAGATTTTAGGCTTCGGTGCTTGTCATCGAAGCCTATTTTATTTAATAAATAGGATAATGGAGTTGATATTTTTATGAATAAACATGGCATTAGATTGATTAGTTTTATTTTAGCTTTATTTTCATTCATTATGATCTTTCAGAATTTAATGAATGACCAACAGCAATTACCTTTAGGTACAACAGAACAACTTGTATTAAATATTGCTGAAACTGGTACTACGAAAGAACAACTTATTTCAGAGTTAGATAATATCACGAATAAGCACAATGCTACTTTAGTAAAAGTTGTTATTCCTAGTGATGAATATAAAAATAAAAAAGACATCATTTACTTTGGAGATGAGAAACCAAAAAGTTCTGACATTATTATTGATAATGATAATATTAAATGGTTAGATTCAAGTTTAGAGGGAAAGTTAATTTCATCTAAAGATATTGGTAATAGACCTTTATATGGAAATTATGCAGTAAAGGGAAATCAGAATTTTAAACAGGATATAGAAAACTGGGCTAATGATAACGGAATTACTATTCAATGGTTGAGAAAAGTATCGTTTATAAAAAGTTTGTATTACAATTTAGTTCATAATGGTGTTGGAAATGTTATTTTAACAGTATTATTATTATTCATTTCAGTATTATTGACATGGTTTATTTCACACTCAAAAGGAAGAAGTATAAGATTATTGAGTGGAGTAGACATTAAAAAAATTCATATTGAAGATACATTAACACTATCAAAAATGTTTATATCCAGTTATTTAATTTCACTCATAGCATTTTGGGTATATATTGGAATTACTAATGATTTTAAACAAATTACATTATTGTTATCTAAGGATATTATAACACTATTGGTATTGGTTGTTATTTCAGCATTGATTAGTTTCGGTATTTCAATGATTGTCAAACCAAAAACAGAACATCTTGCGAAAAGAGAAATTCCTTTCAAAAAATTCAGAATGCTCAGTATTGGCACTAGAATTATGTCAATAATATTAGCTCTTTTGATAGTACCAAGCACCATAACATCTGCTTACATTTTACAGCAGTTATCTAATGAGTATTCTTTATGGGAAAATATGCAAAGCATTGTAAGTATATCTTTCAGCGATTTAGATTCATTAAGTACAGATAAAATGTTGCCATATGTTGATGATTTTTTTGCAAATATGGCAGATAACGATAATTTATCCTTATCTTTATCTATTGATAAATCTATACAATTAAGTGAGGAAGAATACGGTGGTTACGACCACATAATAGTTACTGATAAATCATGGGTTGATTCTTTTGATATTGGAATAGAAGAAAATAAAAGTGGTGGAGAATTGAATAAAATTAAATTGAACGATTTAGATAAACCACTACAGGACTTTATAAATGTTCAAATGCCTTTATGGACTAAGACAGAAGAAATCCAGCCTAGCGGAATTAACTTCTATGAATTTAGCGGAGATAAATTTTTGGCTTTACCGCCAAATGTTGGCTATGGTGGAAGCACTATACAAGCTAAAAATCCATTAGTTATATTAGTGAATAATCCAGTACAATCATTAAATACATTAGGTTTTATGTTACCTGCTTGTTCAAGTGGTAATGTTGTTTTTCCAGATGAAAATTTATTGAGAACTGAATTAGCAAAAACACCTGTAAAAGATTACGTTGTTTCGATAGATACTATTGCTGATGTTGCTTTATCACAAGCTCAAAAATTTGCAAAAGAAGCTGTATTCTATGTGATAGCTTGTATTCTAATTTTTGTATCTATGATTTTTGCAGGTATTCTTACCGCACAGTTATGGGTAAGCGAAAACAGAAAACGAATATTTACGTTACATACATTCGGAAAATCATACAAAGAAATAATAATGCAAACCTTTGTGCATGAATCATTTATTGCGATAATCACGGTAATCATTGGAGCAGTAATTTCTTTTGTTATAAGACGACCAGAAATTATTACAGTTTTATCAGTGAGCGTTATTATTTTGATTTTATATTGCTTGAGTAATTTTGTTGCTTATCATATATGTACTAGACAAGCATTTTACAAAGTAGCAACAAGAAATGAGTAAAAAATGGGGTGTAAAAATGGAAATTAAAATGAATAGTATAAGCGTTGTAATCAAAGGAAAACGCATTTTCTCAAATATCACAGACACAATGAATAGTGGAGATATGGTAGCTCTCACAGGTTCTTCTGGGTGTGGAAAAACGACATTATTAAATTGTTTAGGTTTAATACAGCCAATAGAAAGTGGTTCTATTTTGATAAATGGCAAAGATACTTCAAAGTGGAACGATAAGGATAAAACGAAATTTTGGCATAAATATGCGACATTTATTTATCAAGATTATGGAATTATCGAAGATGAAACTGTAGCATATAACATTACATTAGATAAGTCAAAAGCTAAAAGTAAAGCTGTGAAAAACATATTAGATAAAGTTGGTTTAAATGGTAGAGATTCTGAACTAGCAATCGTACTCTCTGGTGGAGAAAAGCAACGCATAGGTATAGCAAGGGCAATATTAAAAAATGCTTCTATTATCTATGCTGATGAGCCTACTGCTTCTCTTGATTCTGAAAATAGACAAATCGTGATTAGCTTATTAAAAGAATGTGCTTCAAATGGGGCAATCGTTATTTTAGCTACACATGATGATAGGCTTGTTAGTGAATGTAATAAAGTCATAAGTTTAAATAAAAATAGAAATTAGGAGTAATGATTATGAAAAAAATGTTTTCAGTTTTATTGATTACAACTATCATTACTACATTAGGTAGTCCTGTTTATGCAAGTAGTCAAAATCCAAGTGATTTACAAGAATGTATAGAGAGCTCTATGTTCTATAATAATGAATATAGATTATTCAATGAATTTACATATCAAGGAATGGAAATCAATTTGTTTCCTGAAACAACAATCACTAAAGAAGAAGCTCTTATTAAGTATAAAGAAGCGTATAACTACATAGCAGAAAAAGCTAGTGCACTAGGTATTGTAGCGGATTTAGATAACTATGAATTTCAACAATATATTAAAGGTTATGCTATACCAACTTCTACTAATAAGGAACTTAATGATAAACTAGCGGAATTTGCAGAATTTATAGATATTTATGAAAATGCAGAGTCTAATAAAAAAATCATTTCTTGTTTAAAAGAAAAAGAATTTAATTCTGAAGAACTTGAATTGTTATTACCAATAAGTAAGAGTTCAACTGAATTATCTAACAAAATAACTCCTAGTGATAATAGAGAATCAAATGGGTACTCTTCTAATAAAGCTACTCAATATGCAAAGCAATGGTGGAATAGAACAAATAATACAGATTTTCCATATTATGCTAATTATTATAAGCAAGACCTTAATTCTAATGATTACAATGATTTAGATGAAAATGCAGAGGGACAGTCTGCAATAAGAAGAGGTTGGAGCGACTGTACAAATTTTGTTTCACAATGTTTAAGTTATGGTGGTTTTCAATATAGAAAATCAGGATTGATTTTACCACATAGACAATCTAAAAACTGGTATTATGATAATGGAAAGCCATCACATACATGGGGTGGAGCTAATAATTTTTATCAGCATTGGGAATCCAGAGCTGGTATAGCAAAAACATCAGATTTACTTACAGCAGGAGATGTAATTTCAGTAGACTTTACCAAAGATGGAGATATAGACCATACTGCAATTATAACTTCCAATATTAACAACACAAATGAATCTAAATTGTTGACACAACACAGTATTGATAGAAGTGAATTTTTACCTACAGGAGATTATTTTTCTTTAGCAAATCTATATAGTCAAGATTATAAAATATATGGATATGAAATGGATAAAGCACCAATAAAATAAAATACGAAAGGAGCTTTTGCTCCTTTCATTTTTTATTTATTATTGGATAATATTTTCCAGTTACTATCCTTATAAAGTGTTAATTCATACTGTGATACCTGCGCCGCCTTTGTCTGATTGTCAATGAACTTCACAGATACCTTGACTTTCACATTGCCCCCGTCCTTTGTAAACACGGGATTGCCAAGCTCGGAATAGAGATAGTCCCCATTTATCGGTTCAAGGGCATTTCCCTCTACATAATAAGCAAGCTCCGTTTCTGTAGCGGTAGGGTACAGCTTGAAGAATGTTTCCAGAAATGCCGTAGCGTCATTTACAGTGTCAGCGTCCACACTGTTGTCGGCTTCCTGTGCCTTTGGTTCATAACTGGATTTTTCCATAGCAGGAGCGAGGGTAGGGTTCTGTATGATTACCATATCCCCGTCAGCGTCTACATGGACTTTCACGGTATAGGTTTCTGATACGTTCCTTGTCTGGTCGCCCTCTTTTATCTGCTGATCTACTTCGTAGGTAGCAGTAAAAGCGTTCTCCCCAGACTGTTCTATATCCCAGATAATCACGTCTGTAACCGTGGAGCTGGTCGGAATGTCAGTACGGATAGTATCAACATTCAAGTCCTGCAATTCCTTTGTCAGATAACGGCTGATTGCCTGTGTCCTTGCTTCGATAGCTTCCTTACTGTTGCTCCATGTATAATAGGATTTGCAGAAATTCTTCACGAAATTTTCTATCCCGTTGGTATCGTTAAGGCGTAGCTGTATGGTTTCTACCTCATGCGTGGTGTGCTGGTCGATAGCGGTAAAGTTCTTATATATCCCAAAGCTCACGCTTGCGATAAGCACCACCCACAACGCAATCACGGTTTTCTTATGTGTGCCTACCTTGACAGTACGCACCTTTTTTTCTTTTGGTTCTTTGATAGTTTCTGTCTGTTTCTCATTCTTCTTAAACATATTTTTCAAGTCCTTTCTGTCCTTTCATAATAAAGTCTTACATTTACAAGTGCCTTTGTGATAAAATAGTTTGACAATAGAAAAGCCTGAAATGCTCTGCACTCCAAGCTGGTCAGCGTGACGATTCCACGTTCTGATTTATGACATTGCCACCTATGGTATTTATCCTGATATTGTCAGGCTTTTTTATGATTTTTGCTTTGTGGTTGTCATACTTTTTTATCAGCCATTCGTTGTGATAAATATTGTCACACTTTTTTATGAAAATGTCGTACTTTATTCTCATATTGTCAAACTTAATTATTTTTAGACACTTTCTATTGTTTTACTCGTCCTGCACCGATTAAGTGCTGTTGCCAGTAACTACTACTCAAATCTGCATATCCTATCGGATTTCCTGCGTGGTACATCTGTGTCGGCGAAACAAGAATACCGACGTGTGTTACATAACTTCCAGCGTTATAGGTAGAATGGAAAAATACCAAGTCCCCAGCCTTTGCCTGCGAGAGTGGCAGATGTTGGGTAGCGTCATACTGTGCTTGTGCCGTTCTCGGTAAGGAGATACCAGCTTTTCCATAGCACCATTGCGTCAGCCCCGAACAGTCAAAAGAAGTGTTGGGATTGCTACCTCCATACACATATTTCCAGCCTTGATATTTTAACGCTTCATTCATTACCTTTTGTGCCAGCTCTCCCGATACCTGCGGAACAGTTAAATACTGATTGACTAATTCGACGTAAAATTGATTGCCATACTGATACCGCCAACCCCCGTTCTTCGCAACGGCTATCGGGTTGGTGTAGGTTACTTTCTTTCCACCCGATTTCTCACGGGCGAAGCTCTCTGCAAGGTTAAAGGTGTGTTTCTTTCCCTTTCCTGCCACATATCCCACATAGCCACCGCCATAGTTATAGGACTGTATCGCTACATTCAAATCCTCGATACCTTGATTTTTACAGGAAGAAAGCAGGGACGCAAAATACTTACACCCCTGCTTGATTGAGCTTTCCGTATCTAAGGAATTAGGCGGTAAACCAAGACTTTCTGAACTCTGCATAACATCTTCTGCCGTACCGCCACTTTCTACTTGAATGATAGCCAATAGCACATTGATATATTCGGAAATACCGTATTCTCTGGCGTATTTTTCCACCATAGGCTGATGTTTCAAGACTTCTGCGGATAAATTCATACCCGTAATGCCGGAAGAAAAGTTGCTGTTCTCGTCGTCGCTGTCCGCACTAATGAGGACACCAAAGAAAAGCACCAGAGAAAAGAGGATAGGAAACAGACTGCCAATGAGAGCGATATGTTTCAGTTTCATTTTTTCTTCTGTCCTTTCTTCGTTACAAGGTTACGGGTTTTCTCTGTGGTCTGCTGGTTCTTCTGGATGTTCTGGGTCTGCTGAACCTTTGTCCTGCGGTCTTTTGTGTAATTCTGGCGTGTTTCCTGCGATACCACTTTTTCTACATTCTGCCTATGTACTGTTTGTGTAGGCTGGGTCGCTTTTCTATCAGAAGCACCAGAAGATAACGGACGCTCTTTGATAACATTTGTCTTGACTGGCTCACTTGCTTTTGAAGTAGTCGCTGTGGCAGGACGTTTGACTTCCTGCGTTTTTTCCGCACTCGGCTTTGAAGCTGTGGCTGGTCGCTCATGGGGACGGGTAGCTCCCGTTGTCGCTGATCCGTCAGCCTTTCGCTGTGCCTGCCTTGCTTCTTGTGCCTTTTGAAGCTCCATACGCTTGTCAGCGATATTTTTCTTGTGCTGTTCCTGCTTTTCCAATCGTCCCGTCTGTCTGGACTGCTGTTCCTGCACCATGCCACGCTTGAAGTCGGACACGCTGGACTTTGCCTTTTCCTTTGCGGAATACACCGCATAAGCGGTCTGTGTCGGCATATCCTTGATGTTTTCTTTGACAGCGTTTGCTTTGTCTTTCACTTTATTTTTCGTATCTAAGACAGCACCCACCTTTGAGCCTGCACGCTGTCCCATGCTGGAAGTGGTATTGCCCCGATTTTCTTTAGAAGCTGTATTTTTTCTTTCAGCTCGTTTATTAGCAACGGCACTTCCAGCCACCGCACCAGCCACACCGCCCGAAATACCGCCAGCACTTACCGCCCTTGCAATACGGTGTTCCATACGCCTAGCCCTATGTCGCATAAACAGATACGGTCTGCGGAAAATTCTTCGTCCCATGCTTTGACTGTCATTAGCGTTCAAAGAGAACATACTCATTAAATCGCCCAGCTTCATGTAGATACCAGCGAAACATACTATCTGCAAGAACGCTACCATAAAGAACGGGTAATCTTTGGAGATGTTATAAAACATACTGGAAATGCTGAACGCCACCGTTACAATGAGCGTTATGCCTGCCCGTGTCATTATGGTATTAAACACCCTTACGATTGCCTGCTTTGCCATGCTTTCATAGCTCGGTATCATGGAAAGTAAAAAGCTGATAGGTAAAAACATTGCAAAGATAATAAAAAGTATCTGGCTAAACAACATCATGCCCGTAAGCAAGAATACAAATATCGTGATACCTAAGTTAAAGAACAAGAGGAAAAACACCATACCTAAACGGTTTACCACCTGCGGTATCGTCAGATTGTTGTTGTCGTTGTCCTCGATTTCTGTTTTCACGACTTCCTCTCTGGTTTTCCCGTCCTCGTCCTCTGGACTTGCCGATACAAGAGCGACCACACGGTCTGCCCCGATTTCTTCTGCGTTGCTGTTCCCGAATTGTAAGAGTAGCCACGGCTGTTCCACTTGAATAGAAAATAAGCTGTCCCGTATCAAGTCTACGCTGTCCTTGCCCTCGCTGTCAGAGTTGGGGAGCATGATTTTTGTTCCCAAATCAAGTGAAGCGGTACTGATGTCTGATGAAAATTCATTTATCTTCTTGATGTAATCGGGAGCATAGGCGATAAACGAAGCGGACAGTACGAACACCACTACAAAGTTGATAACGGCGTGAAGTGCCTTGCTGGTTTCCCGTTTGATAAGTCCCGTATAGGCAACATAAAGTCCCACCACTAAGATAATGAGAAGCAGGAAACCAACATAAAAGCCAGAGCTGGAAAAACCGTTCTGTGTTACGCCTGCAAGGGTCTGTATGCTTTTTCCGATACTGTCTGCCATATCGTTGATGAAGTCCAGCTTATAGGCTTCCTGCACTACATAGCCCGTGGCATTGCTTAAATAAAGGCTTATCGTCCAGACAAAATTAGTGATACAGTAAAGCCCGTACTGCACCGATTTTCCGATACCGTCCAGCCAGTTCCACGGAAGCCACGACCAGCTATTATCTACATAAAAATCAAGCTGATAATTCGACAGCGGATATTTTGAGTAAAGATTTTCTTCGTTTATGGTATCGTCTACAAGTCCCGTCGCATGAGCCACCGTCCCCAAAAGTGAAAGCAGGATAAGGGAGAGTGCCACCACGAACAGAGCCATTTGGAGAAAGTGGAAAATCTTCTTTTTTGTGAACGCACCTTTTATCCTTTCTTTCATCACTCCACCTCATTTCTCTGTACGGGCGGTCTGGTATCAAAGGCGTGTAGCAGTTCTTCAAAGACGGGGTGTATCTGCACCACGCCGACACGCCCGTATAAGTCCTGCAATAAGCATTGTCCGTTCTCCAAATCACGCAAGCGTTTCTGGTTGTTCTCGTCGTCCTTGTCGATACCGAAAAACTCTAAGGTCTGCTTTATCTCGTTAATGTCAGTAGAACGAAAGGCAAATTTCAAGCCGATATTGTTTTTCAGACTTTCTTTTGACACGTCGCCAGAAGATTGTGTAACAAAATAAACGCCTGCCTGCATAGCTCGCCCAGCACGAACCAGCTTATTTGATAAGGTTTCGCCTTGTGCCACATTTAAGAACGCCCATGCTTCGTCCAAATCTACAATCTTAAAAATACTTCTGTCCGAATGGATAAAATCAAGGGCAAAGGTGCTAATCACAATCAGCATAGACACCGACAACAATTCAATGGTCGTGTATTCCTCAAAAGTGGTATCTTTATCTGGCAACACAAGGTCTGCTACTTGAATGATATTGAGCTGGTTATCAAGGCTGATTGCATTTTCCACCGTACCGTCTGAAAACAGCAGATGTGCAAAGTCGTAGTCCGTGAAGCTGTCGATATGGTCTGCAATATTTCTTGATATGGGCGTATCTTCACTGCGTAGCTCGTCTATCACATGGAGCAAGCCCCGACTGTCGCTCTGGGTAACGGAACGAACCGCTTTACGAAGTACGGGGAATTTTTCGCCGTCCCTAGAGGAAATACCCGTAAGGAATGTCAAGATGTCGATTGCCAGACTTTCAGCGTCCTTAACATTCTTCATAATCACGAATGGGTCAAGAAGTCCTGCATTGTCCTTGTCGCTGGTAAGATTTACGATATTGATTTCATGGGCGATTTCTGGAAGTGTTTCTTTCCAGTTGCCACGCTCTGATTTTGGGTCTAAGATAACCGCTTGTCCCCCAAACAACACCGAATAATACACAAGAAGATTGTTGCAGAACGACTTTCCACCGCCAAGCGAACCGACAAAAGCAGAAGCAAGGGCATTTGTAACTGTGCCTTTTACGCCCTGCGAAGCTAAAGACGGTTGCAGGTACACATTTCTTCCCGTATCAACGGAATAGCCCATATAGATACCCGTAGTTTCCCCTAACTGCTGGGTCGCTCCAAAGCCAAGCCCTGCCAAGAAGTCTGATTTTACATACTGCACATAGTCATTGATATATCGCTTGCTGGCAGGAAGAAATTCAGAATGAAGCCCCAGCATATCCCCAGCAGGGCGCACCAGCTTTACATTGAAGTCATCGTAAAAGTCCTTGACTTCATCACAACGGCGTTTCAGCTCGTCAAGATCGGGTGCAGACACCCGTATCACGTAGCTTAACTTATACATACTTTCTTTGCTCTGGTCTAAATCGGTTTCCAGCTCGTCCACGCTGTCTAATGCGTCCACCACATTTGAGCTGGTTTCACTTCCTGCTTGATAAGCGTGATTGTCAAGGTCTTTCAATTCCTTTTTCTTATTTCTTACTGTGGTAAGAGCCTTTCTGTTCTCCACGATTTCTACATTCATAGAAGTATCAACGGGGAATGTGAATTGCTGTTGCTGGAAATAGAAGATTTCAGACGACGGAAAATCAAGCTCGCCTACAATCGCATTGACGGTAAAATAGGACACATAGCTTTCCTTGTCCTCATGTTCCAATAGTAAATACCGCTGGCTTTCCTCAATCACACACCTTGTCGGACGGATAAGGTCGTAGTATTTTATCAGCGTTTCTTTGTTCAATTTCTTCTTTGGTAGCTGGTACTCATAATCTTCATAGGCAATACCGTCCCTGCCGTAAAGATGTTCCATGAGATACCCAAAATCATTGATTTCCAAGCGACGCACCTTAAAGCGACGGGAGATTTTATTTTCCAGTAACTTTTCCATTTTCATGTAACGGTTGATTTCATCATTCGGCATGGAAACAAAATCATTCATCAGCGTGTGGTTCACTTCATGGAGAAATTCCGTGAACGTCAGCCACGCCGATTTTTTGATGTTCTTCAGATTGAGCTGTTCTTCCGTAACCATGAGCTTAAAGCCAAGAAAAAAGCGGTAGTCCACTTGATTGTCCCCAATCATAGATACTAACGCTTCGGTCTGTTCGTCTATCTTCTGATAGGCAACTTCCTTTAATTTTCCCGTTACCAGTTTCTTTGACTGCTCCTGCATACTTCTTATGGAGCTTTCTGTGGCAATCTGCAACGCATGAATTTTACCCTCACGGGACTGTGCGATAAGCTGTCGAAAGCTGTCATGCACGATAAATTTCTGCTCTGCGGATAAGAAAGAATAGTTATACGGTATCAGCTCATAGTAGGCGAACACCTCATTGTCCTTGTTCCAGACAAGGTTATTGTCAATATATTTTATCGGGAACATAGTTCACACTCCTTACTGCCGTGATTGTTTCATTCAAGGTCTGCTTATGCAGTTTTACGGCTTTTCCTGCATAAGTGATTTTAGGTCGCAGGGCATAGGTTATCTGTGATTTCAAAAAGCTGTACGGCTTCTTTCCGTCAAAGGTTTTCTGCGACATAAACCAAGTGAGAGCAACGGGAATACCGAAGTATTTGAGAAACGCTCCCTCAATCATGGAAAGTGGGGGAATATCCCCAAACAGAATGATGATAAATTCCGTAATCACAAACCATGTAATCTGTGTAAAGGTAACGGGAAAGGGTAAGTTAAAGTCATTGATTGCATACAAAACTTTTTCCACGTTCCAGATACCCGTATAAGATTTAATCTTTTTCAAATTCTTTCAGCTCCTTTCAAAATAGAAAAGGACAGCCATGTTTCAGACTGTCCCTTAAAAGAGAAATACGCTGTCAGTAGCAACAATGCTTGTCGCTGATCTTCCAGCGTTAGTATGGTATCTCGCACATACCTCGGCTTGTTTCAATAAAGCAACCACCCATATCCAAATCTCGCCCATAGGCTTCATAGTCAATGTAGTTCTGTAAGCTGGGTGGAATATCCCCTAGTGCCTGCAATTCGTCTATGTAGTAATAGGCAACGTCTGTCATGGTTTCACAGTCGGGATAATAATAAATATCGTCCTTGTGTTCCACGACTTCTTCCAGCGTCCCGTAGTGGCTGATAAATTCGTCCAGACACTCTACGATATAGTCGGGAAGTTCCTCTATCATTTCATACATTTCATTGAGTTCTTCAATGGAAACATACTCTCCAATCGCAATAGGGAAGTTGTCGGTATCATGGATAGCATATTCCTCATATTGTTCATTTAAGCCGATTTTTTCTTTCACATCTTCCTCGTCAATAGGAAACGTGAACCAAGCACCGACTAAATAGCCCTCATTGTATTTGCCAAGATTAGCAATGTAAACCGCCATATCATCAATCATAAGCACCACCTCATTTCCTACTCTGGCAGTTCAAAGATACCGTGTTCCGTTACTAAAAATTTCCCGTGTTCCTGCAAGTGAGAAGCGTAGGCTTCAAAGTCAAAATAGTATTCTTGACAGTCCTCGGATAAATGCTTAAATGTCGGGTCGTTCATCAGCTTTTGCCTTGCAACGTCTATCATGCTTTTACAGTCGGGATAAACCATAATCACGTTCCTGCAAATATAAAGTGCTTCTAAATTTTCATATATAGTAAGTAGTGATACATATTCTTCCTGCATATCGCTTGAAAGCTGGCGGTACATAAAATCTAATTCGTTGAGCTGATACACGCTTGTATGTTCGTGGACTTCATCAGCAAAGGGCAGTACCTTTTCGATAATGCGGTAATCCCCACTTTCTGCACCGACACCTAACTTTTCTTCAAACTCGGCAATATCTATCGGCAGTTCAAACCAGTATGATATTGTTTCTTCGTCAGTTGTTCCTCTCGTTTCCACCAGCACCCTTGTTTCCTGCATTGTTCCTCACGTCCTTTCTGTTGTTTCATCACATCTTTTAAGGTCTGGTACGGCATACCAAACACATACTTTGAAAAATCTTCTAACTGTATTGCTTCATAATCGGCAGGGTTCAGCCGTTTCATTTCATGCCACACCTTACGCTTGTAAGAGGGCAGGTCGGAAATGTATTCACAGCCAACGTTTGCCTGCATATCCTTAAAAATATCGTTCATTTCATCACTCCAATCTGAAATTTTGGTAAGAAAAAAGCAGTCAATCCTAAGACCAACTGCTTTGCATATAAATATAAATTTGGAAACTAAAATTTTCGGAAGTTTTTTTGTATTTTGTGTAGCCATAGTCCAGCAATACCAGCTATAATTGCCAAGAAAAAAACTGCGGTAGGAATAGAATGATTTTTTACTATAATCGCAATTACCCCAGATACTAAAATACCAATCCCTACGAATAAAACAGGTTTTCCTAATTCTTTTGCATATTCTTTTTTGTTATCAGTAGTATCAAATACTTTACCATGAACAAAAGAGTAATTTCCCTTTAATAAAGAAATACTCACGAATATAAGGATAGCAGAAACAAACCACATCATTATACTAAATCCTAACATAACATATCGCTTCCTAAAGTTGTATTTTTACATCCATATTATATCACCCAATTAACAACATCACAATAAAAATTTATGCACCGATAATCTTGTTGAACAGCTCTAACAGTACATCTTTCACACCGCCAGCATTGAACACCAAGCCAACAGCAATCAAGGCAACTACCAAGAAACCGATAAGTTTGGAAAACTCACGTTTGAACCCTAAGTAGATACCGATAACCACAATCGCCATAAGCACTAAGCTCTGTGCGTTTGATAAAAACCATTGATACAAATTTTGCCCGAAATTCATGTTATTTGTCCTCGCTTTCTTTTAATTGTTTCATTTCATAGTCAGCTTCTTTGCCGACATTCAAAATACACATCAAGACTACGCCGATACCCATTCCCATAGATACCAGCAGGAAGTCTTTTAATAATACCCACATTTTTTATCACTCCTAACTTTCCACCAAATCTTTTGCAGGGGTCGTCTGCTGTTTGATTATCATTTCATGCTTTTCTGTGAGCTTTGCCTGCTGTTCGATTGTTTCCATGTAGTCTGTACCGTTTCCCTTATCAATCTTTTTCAGCATTTTCAAGGTCGGTGCTACCTGCCGTTGTACCCACCGCAATGTGCGGTCTAAGGTGTAAGGCTCTGGCTTTGTCGTCAGCTTCAAGCTCTGTCTGTTATCGCCGATAAACCAAGCCCAGCGGTCATTGAGTTTCCAGTCATTTTTTCGCTTGTCTGGTTCTTCATCAACAAACCGCACATACTGGTTGATGATAGAAAAGGCGGTCTGTTCTGCGTCATAATACGTCAGCAAATCTCGTACTGCATAATAGGCTCGTTCATTTCTAAGCCGTATCTCAAAACGGTTGATAATGTCGGCTTCTTCCAGAGGTGTCCCCAGCTTGACGTACTGCTCATAGTCCTTTTCATAGACACAGAAATACACATCTGATTTCAGCGAACCAAGATAAAGGGTACGTCCCATATATTCTCTGTCGTCCTCTCTGTGCTTGATAAGCTCGCCCGACTGGTAAAACTTATAGCTTCTGGACTTTCCGATATATTCCCGTTTCCTGCATTTTTCCGCAAGCTCTGGAATATCCAAAATGCCCGTATGGTCGTTGATAGCTAGGTCGATACGCTTCATCACGCCCCCGTCTATGAGTGCGTCCATGAGGAAGTCATACCAGCTTCTTTGCTGTGCCAGCAGGTAACTTTCAAACTGCCTGCAACCTCGCCCCTTTAACTCTAAAAGGACACCTTTTTCTTCGTCAGCCGACGTATAGATAAAGATGTCCCCTAATGAATAATGCTCCGTATAACTGTAACGTCCGTAATCTTCATGGAGCATATAATTGATATTCAGTTTTAATATATCTTTGATGATGTGCTGTATATCCAGCGTGGGAAAACGAATTTTCACATAATCAAACAGCATGGTAAGCGGTGCTTCTGGATTGAACCTTGCCAGTTCTTTATGCAGAGTTTCCAGAAGTTCCTTTGACGGCTTCATTTTTCCGCTTTCTATCTTGTTGAGATATTCCCTTGTGATACCAGAAGCCACCGCCAGCCTGCCTTGTGAGATACCGTAAGCAATCCGTTTCTCCCGTAATTCTTTTATCCATTGTTCTTCATTCAGAACCATACCCCCAATCTGTAAAGTGTGAAGTTTTTTAAGGCGACTTCACAACTGAATTTTGCAAGGAAATCATACCAGAAGCCTTATGTTTCCTATGTTTTTTGTCTATTGTCTATTTGCAAACGTACCCCTCTGTTAGATACCGAGGGGTTTAATCAGCGGACGGGACAAGCCCCGTCCGCCAAGAACGGAACTTGCGGTTGAGAACCGCAAAACCCGTCCTTGTCGTCCGTGTCTGTGTCCTGCTGTGAACCTTGTATGCCCTCATAGAGAACCGCAAAATCTATTCTTTCATCTGAAAGTGCTTCTTTCATTTCATCAGACAGTCCTTTAAGAAATACATTACATTGCAGACAAGACTTATCTAAAACTCGAAATCGAAAATAAATTATCCTGCTTTCAATGCAATGTCTGCTTTCCAACCTCATTCTAAACTTATGAGGAATGTTGATTTTTTCACGAATAACATCATCAATGATTTTATCTATCCTTGAATGAAATCGTAAATTTGGATTGACAGAATAATTTAAGAAACAATCTAACATATATTTCCTGCAATCCGCTGTAAAAATATCTGTATTCAAGCACAAACAGAGGTAATTTTTCTCTGTGGGTGCGTGATAAATATTTAATGTGTCCTTATTCAATCACATCTTCCTTTCCTTGTTGTTCTGGCATAGCTTGTCTTTCTTGTGCAAGTCTGCCGATAGTTTGTAAAAAATCATGTCCTTTCGGGACTAAAGGCGTGTAAAATTCACTGATGACGCTTGTTCCCACATCACAGTAGCCACGCCCCTTGATACGCTTCTGGAAAAACTGCTTTTTCACATCAGAACCGAACAGCATACCGTAACCTAATTCGCTGATACGCCCCAATCCCACACGGAAATTGAAGTTATCTCTGATACCGTCCGAGAAATACTTTGCGTCTGGACGCTGGCAGGCAACAATAAGGAAATAACCTGCTTGTCGCCCTAACATAACGATTTTCTTTAACTGGCTAAGTAAACTCACGCTTTCTTTCGTCCCCAGCATTTCAAAAAACGCCACATATTCATCAAAGATAAGAAAGCAGGGTGGCAGTCCCAGATAGGCGTAGTTTTCACCCGTCTTATAGTTCGGGTGTCGTTTCATTTCCTCGCTTCGCTGTACCATGCCCTCATAAAAGGCATTGACGCAATCTATCATTTCTTCTTTGGTATGGTAGACGTTTGGCATGACCGTTCCTAAGTCCGCAAGGTCGCTATTCTTCGGGTCTAAGATGTAAAGGACAGCGTTGGTATGCAGTAAGGCTTCAATGAGCGTCAGCAGAAAATAGGTTTTACCGCCACCAGTTCCACCAGCAATCAGAGCGTGAGGGAGTGCGTCATATTCCCAGACAAGATTTTTCATCAGCTTTAAACAGCCGTTTTCTGCCCGTACTTCATCAATGGTAATGCGGTTTGCTATCATATCATAAAGCAGGGTATATTCGATATAGCCGTCATGCAAAGTCTTGTCGGTCAGCTCACAATATAAACCACTTTCCAACTTATCCTCTAACCGTAAAAGCTGGTCTTGATATTTTCCCAGCGTGATTTCACAGCGGATATGAAGCAGTCCCTTTTCCATTTGATAATAAATCTTCGGAAACCAGACGATTTTTTCCCTTGATCTGCTTTGCAGGTCAGTAAAAAAACCGCTGTCTTGTACGGTATCGGCTTCATACCACTTATTTTCCAGTATCATTCTTGCCAGCTTTTGACGGTGCAGGAGCTTCTTGAAACCGTCGTAACAGAAGCGGTAATACAGAAAAGCGACCAATGCACAAACACCAGTCGCTATCCCTATGGTTATGAAGTTGTAAGGGGAAAGCGTCAAGCCGTTCTCTAACAAGCTGAAATGCTCCCAATCGGTACACATGAGCTGTTTCATATTCAGTAACAGGAGAACCGTCACGAATATAAACAGAAGCGTTCCTATGGAGAAGTGGTAGACAAGGTGCTTGTCGCTGGCTCTGATACGGTGTCCTTTGTTCCAAATCATACGCATAAATCAATCACTCCTTTCTGGGGATGAAAAAAGCAGTCAATCCTAAGACTAACTGCTTTGTGTGTAGGGATATAAAATTGTAAAACTAAGATTGCATTTCAGATATGGATTTGAAACCCCTCATAGCTGAAAATACCATTCCCTTGTTTTAATTTCCCTTCATTTGACAAGTTGTGAAAAGCTGTCTCTATCTTGTCAATTATAGTAACTGGAATAGATAAATGATGATGTCCTGGCAAAATTCGACTTATCTTTAAAGATTGAATTTTTCTAACAGACTTCCAAAATTCTTGTGGGTTTGTTGATGGATAAAAAGCATCAAGGCAACCGCTATATATCAAATCGCCGGAATACAGATATTTTCTATCCGCTTCATAGAAACAACAATGTCCGGGAGAATGACCGGGCGTGTGAATAACTACCAACTTTCTGTTCCCTAAGTCAATACAATCTTCATCATGTAAAATCATTTGCGGAACCCCTTGAAAAATCTGATATTTCTCTACATTAAAATCCGAGGGGAAATCACATGGATTGCACATAATATTGTTTTTTACCACTTGCAAAGGTATAGGGAATTTGACCGATAGCCATTCTTTTTCTGCTTCATGAACTGCAATAGACCGAAAATATTTATGTCCACCGATATGATCCCAATGAACATGAGTAGTGATTACTGTAACGGGCAGTTTCGTCAATCCATCAATAACCTCTCTGATGTTGGAAACACCTAAACCTGTATCAATCAGAATGGCTCTTTTTGTCCCACACAATAGATAACAATGTGTTTCTTCCCAGTGTCTGTATTCGCTGATGACGAATGTATCTTGGTCTATTTGTTCGACGGTAAACCAACTGTCCATATACTATTCTCACTCCCTAAAAATTTTAATTTGTCGCTTTCTTCATACCCATATTATAACAGTTCCGTATATCCTCTACAACGAAAATCTATTCAGCAAGTCTATTTTTTCGGTTGTCCCTGCGGTGCATGGTTTTGTGGATTGCCTGCGTTCTGGTTGCCTTTATTCTTCAACACAATATCCTCTGCCTTTACATACCAGTCCACATCTGCACCACCAAACGTCTTTCTTGATACCGTATCGGCTACGGGATTGACAAGCTCCACAACTGCATTGTACGGAAATTCCCTTAGCGGTACTTCTGGCGGTACAGACACGGGGATAATTCCACCATGCAGACTGCACTTCAAATCATAGATACGCTTTTTAAGCTGGGTACTCGGTGTCCCGTCCTCATTCTGCAAGAACACATCACGCACCGCTGTAAATTTTAATTCTCCAAATGTTTTCTCTTTGTCAATAACAAATCCGTTTGATAATCTCATAAATGCTTCACTCCTTTACTTTTCTTCAACTGCTACAATATCATCAGCAAGCAACACATAATCGGTATGTCCCATATCCCCGATTGCGTAACCTCTGCCGTATAACTTCGGATTGACAAGTTTTACTTTCTGTTCATACTTGAACTTCTTTTCGCCAGCCTGCACGGGAATTTCCACTACAACATTTTCGCCTTTCTGTACATCTGAATAAAGGTTGTAGCTTCGTCTGGCTATAACCTTGCGGTTGTTTTTATCCCTTTCAAAGACAGGCTCGCTTTCGCCTGCAAATTCAAGAGTTCCAAAAGACTGTGCCATATCTGGCACGACATATTTCATTTCCATATTGTTTTACCTCGTTTCTTTCTATATTTGATAAGTTTTTTGATTGTGATTTCTTATTCTGGCGGTTTGGAAAGTACCAACAATCCCACAGATAGTAAAGGGGAAAATCAATGCTTCGCACCCTTGACTATCCGTGTTCTTGCAGGTTGTTGGCAGACAAGCCAGAATAAGCGGAAGTCTGCCGATACGGTATCGGCGGAGAACGTGATTTTCCTTTTCTCATACTGTTACCGCCTTATGATTTCTTCATTTTACGGCGTTTATAGAAGAAAATACCTGCCAGCCCAGCACCAGAAGTCATAAGAAGTGCAAGCAGTCCGTAAAGGTTAGTACTATCGCCAGTTTTTGGACTGTTTGTTTTATGTGGTGTATCTGGTGTCTGCGGTATTTCGGGTTTCTCTGGTTCTTCTGGGACTTCTGGTTTTTCCTTAAAGGTAATCGTCTGTCCCTCGTCCTCAATGTCTTTATGCTCGGTAACTTTCTTCGGCTCGTCTGGATTGCTTAAATCGTATAATTCTTCAAAAGTTACCAGCTGTTTGCCGTCAAGGGAAGTAGCGTCAAAGGTAAAGGTAACTTCCACTTTCATAGTTTCGCTGTCAGCAGTAAACGTATAATCACTTTCCACATGTTTTCCATTGATAAGAAGCTCTGCATTTTCTTCTTTCAACATCTGCCAGCCCACAAGTTTGTACTGTGTACCGACTTCTAAGCCCTCTAAGGTTACGGTATCAACGATTGTTACCTCTTTTCCAGCTTCAAGCTCTTTGTTGCCGTCCTTATCGGTAGCAGTCGTATGAATTTTGATGATACGCTCTGTAATAAGTACCGTCTGCCCGTCGTCCTCAATGTCTTTGTGTTCCGCAACTTTTACAGGTTCTTTTGGATTGCTCAAATCATACAATTCTTCAAAGGTAACAAGGTTCTTGCCACCTAAAGCAGACGCATTGAATGTATAGGAAATTTCCACTTTCATTTCTTCCTTATCAGCGACAAAGGTATAATCATTTTCCACACGTTTCCCGTCAATGATAAGCTCTGTATTTTCTTCCTTTAACATCTGCCAGCCTTTGAGCTGATATTTTGTGCCTTTGGTAAGTCCGTCCAATTTGACGGTATCAACAATCGTAACCTCTTTTCCTGCAAGGATAGTCTTTTCGCCGTCCTTGCTGGTCGCTGTGGTATGGATAGAGATTTCTTTTTCGTATTCATCAGTCAAAGTCCCTAAATCAATCACAAGGTTATTTCTTGATACCACGATTTCAAAAGGTGGGATAAGTTCAAATCCCTTGTTGCTGTCAGAGCGTAATTCTTCAATGATGTAGGTATCATAAGGTAATGCACCCTTGCTGTCGTCTGGTTCAGAAGTCCCAAACCATATACCGTCCTCGCTGGTCTTGCCTGCGTTGGTATTGTGCTTATGAGAAGCCCATTCAGCAGAAGTGGAGAACTGCCCGTTATCATCAGTTACCACAACATGATGTTCGCCCGTCGTCTTGCTTGTGATCCTAAAGGGAACATCAGCAAGACGCTTGTGTGTGCCTGCACCGATTTTCACGCCCTCAATATCCCCACGCTTAATCTGATTGTAGATAGAATGGGCTTTGTCGGTTAAGTCCACAATTTTTCCATTTTCTGTGATTGTAAAATCAATCGGTTTTGCACCGTCAGTCAAATATCCGTTTGGAGCTTCACTTTCAACGATACGAAACTTTCCATAAGGTAAAAGGTCGGCAGAAGTAGAAGCGACACCCTCAATATCGGTACGAATTGTCTTTACCACTTCATTTTTTTTGTATAGCTTGCCCTCAACCAATACTGCATTATCATTTAAGGAAATGATGTCAAAGGCAGTATCTTTCAAAGTGGCACTTCCTTGTGGCTTTGTATCGCCCGTTTCTAAATCTCGTTTCTGAATTTTGACACCGCCACGGATAACCTTGTCAGAAACGGAAAACTGGTTACTTCCAGATAATACGGCAAGGTCGCCGTCCTCGGTAATCTGTGTTACATATAAGCCCTTAATCTGTTCGGACTTATCGCCAGCCTGCATATATGCACCGTCAAGTAAGTAGCCATTTGGAGCTTTCGTTTCTTCAACGGTTAGTGTTCCAAGTGGAAAAACGGCTTTACCGTCTTGCATATAGAAGCTGTCGCCAGACACCTTGTATGCGTCCGCTAATTTTGTGATGTAGTGGGTTGTCCCGTCGCTGTCTGTTTCAGCGATTGTCTTTGTAACCCATGTACGAGTAGCTTCGGCAGGGAGATTGTCTTTAGTATAGAAGCCTGCATAATACTTCCATGTAAATTCCGCACCTGCTAGAGAAGCGTTTCCTTGCGGATTGTCTTTCTGTGTTTCCATGTCAATCTTGAAAAGCTCAATCAAAGTATCCGTTACTTTTGGCGTATCAGATACGTTCAATGTCGCTGTCTTTCCAGCTTCAATCTTTAAGGAATATACAGTTTTATCTACTTTATATCCTGCTGGTGCGGATAATTCCTTGATATAGACTGTGCCTGCTTTTACCTCTACAACATCTGTATTTCCGTTTTCATCAGTCGTAAGGGTGGCAAGCTGTTTCGTGCAGTCCTTATCAGAAAAGACACCGTAGATTGCACCAGCGACAGAGTAATTCCCGTTACCGTTTGTAATGCTGGTATTACTGGAAGTCTTTTGTAGTTTCGCATTTCCGACATTCAGTTTCGTCCAGAATTGTCCTAATTCCTGCCCCTCGCCAGAGTAGATATAACCGCCACATTCATAGCGTCCTTTATTCTCTTTGACAAAGGCTTTTGCACCAGAGAAAACTTCGTCCTGTGTTGCCTTTGGAATTTCATCATAAGAAGCTCGCACGTTATCACATTGCCAGCCAAGATGTACGCTCAATCTCTGCCAGACAACACATTGTTCCAACAGATAGACTTGCTTGTAATTCAGTTCCTTGTGAGCTTCGCCATACTGTTTGACATACTCTAAGGATAACGCCACATCTGAAATCTGGTCGGCACTCATGCGTGAGCTTGCGTCAGCTCTGGTCTTGTAACCATTTTTGAAATCTGTATTGATGTCAATACAATAGGCAGTTTCGCCCTCAACTTTCATCATGCCCTCATTGAATGTAGAACCGATAGAACCGTCATTCATTACTTTTTCAATGATACCGACCCGCTCTGCACTTTCCGTCCAGTATTGCTTACTTTCTGCATGAACGGGTGTACTCGGTAAAGCAGTAACGACAGTTGCAAGAGCTAAGAAGCCCGTACACAATCGTTTCCATGTCTTTTTCATAAGTCTAATGCTCCTTTCATTTTGGGTAATAAAATAGCCGTCCATAATGAACGGCTGAAAATAGAAAAGGAACGTCATGTTAGGCGTTCCATAGTCTATGAAATATTCAATTTTTTCTTGTTTCAATACTGATGTGCTGTACCATATCTTTGCATATCTAGGAAAACTTGCGTATCAAGGCTCATTCAATGGTAGTAAATAAGTAGTAAATTGATGTGTTTGTTTCCTTGAAAATGCTGATAGATACTGTGTTTTAGCGGATAATCAGATTTTTATTGTGTTTTAATAATAAAAATTACTCTATACAAATAATTATATCATAGTAAAATAGTAGTATAGATAGAGAAAAGAGGTGAAAAAAACGATGACAGTAAAAAAAGTACAGTTTGAGAGCATGGATGAAGTGAACCGTTTTCTTGATGTGACGGAGCATTTTCCGTTTGCAGTGGATCTGAAAAGGGGAAGCAGAACGGTAAATGGCAAATCCATTCTTGGAGTTGCATCCATTGGCCTTGGAAGAGAGATGGACTTTTGTGCACATGTGCCGGAGCTTGCGCCGGAGATCACATCCAGTCTTGGTTTTTGCATGAGGTAGGTTTAAGAGGGGAAAAAATAAATAATGGTTGATCGATGGTGAATGAGGATATCGTAAGATCGCAGAGGCGATGATCGGTATCCTCATTTTTTTATAGATGACAAATGTAAGTATTTAGAAAAAAATCTAAATACTTATTGACTGGGAAATTCGAAAATGCTATATTCTATTTAGAAATATTTCTAAATACTATCTGAAAGGAGGAAGACATACACGATGGCGTTTGCGGAAACCTTCAAGGCACTTTCGGATCCTGTGCGGAGAGAAATCCTGCAGCTTCTGAAAAACGGGAAAATGTCAGCCGGTGAGATCGGAGGACATTTTGACATGACGGGTGCAACCATATCCTATCATCTGAAAATTTTGAAGAAAGCAGATCTTGTGTGGGAAACGAAGGTGAAGAATTTCGTGTATTATGAACTGAATACCACAGTTGTAGAGGAGCTGCTTCTGTGGCTCAGTGATCTGAAAGGGGGAAAGAATGATGAAAGGTGAAGAAAGAAAAGAGTTTCTGAAGGAATATAAAATGTCCCTGATCTCCGGGAGTATCCTTACGATCTCACCGTCACTGGCAGGGATCCTGCTGTGGAACCGTCTGCCGGAGAAGATCGCAACACATTTTGATCAGCACAATGTGGCCAACGGCTGGAGCAGCAAGCCGATGGCAGTTTTTGGAATTCCATTTCTGCTTTTGCTGATCCATTTGTTTTGCGTGTTTTTTACAGCCAATGATCCAAAGAGAAAAAATATCAACAGGCGTATTTTTACCATGGTCCTGTGGCTGGTTCCGGTGGTGTCTGTGATCACCTGCATGTCAATCTATGGTCTTGCTCTGGGTATGGACATTGATATAGGTGTGATCGTGAATATCATGGTGGGGATCATGTTTATCATTCTCGGAAATTACGTTCATAAGGTGAAACAGAATTATACAGTGGGAATGAAGCTTCCCTGGACCTTGAACAGCGAGGAGAACTGGAACCGTACCAACCGTATGACAGGCTGGATACTGATCCTGTCAGGGCTGCTTTTTCTTATGAATTCGCTGCTCCTGAAAACGGAAATTGTTTTTGCGGTAATTTTGCTGGTCATCCTTGTGCCAATGATCTATTCATTTATTCTTTATAAAAAGGGAATCTGAGAAAATAATTTCGGACCGTCACTGTCAGAAAAAAGGCAGTGGCGGCTTCTTTTTTATCAAAAAATAATGTTCAAACAAAGCGGTACGTGATATGATAATGTCATACAAAAGCATTTTCTCGAACACTATAAACAGACAGCAGACAGGAGGGATCATTATGACAGAATTAAGCCGTTTTCAAAAAGATGTGGAAGTTGCTGCCACTGCTCTTGAAATGCGGGCGGAGAACGAGGATGCCAAAGAAGAGGCCATTCATCTTTACCGGAAATTCGGAAGTACCAAGCAGGAGCCGCTGCGGCTGGCAGTTGCCCTGCGGGGATATTTTCTGGAGGAAGGTGTGGAGGAAGAGGAACGCGCGCATTATGGAGCATATCTTAAGAAAAGGATCCGTCCGGCTGTGGAACGCCTGATCCTGGAAGATGACTGGGAAAAGATCGAGAAGCTTTATGAGAACGAATGGTTTGGGGAACAGGAGCTGGAGGTGTTCCTGAAACTGGCTGAAGAGTGGAGGAGACCTGCAGCGCTGATGGGACTTCTCCATTTGAAAAAAGCAAATTATGGATTTAAAGAGAAGGAATTTGAATTGTAAATAAATCTGGTGAAAAACTATAGCAATCCAATAAATTATTGCACATAATTACACGAATGAAACCACCCTATGCAGTCCTTTGGACGAATTGTTAAAAATCCTTTTGAAATAGCTGATGGTAATTCCGATGCAATCCGTATCTTTTCTTTCCTTAAAAATGCTTTGAGTTTTGACCACATCTTTTCAATCGGATTCAGATCCGGACTATACGGGGGTAAATACAGATAGGTTACTTTTGAGCTGTCCAGTAGCTGTTTCACCACTTTTGCATGATGGGAACGCATATTATCCATAACGATAATGTCTGCTTCTGAAAGCGTCGGCAGCAACTTTGTTTTCAGGTATTCTGCAAACCGCTCTGCAGTAGTTCCTCCCTGATAGACTGTATAGGCACAGTCTCCATTCAGACGTATGGAAGAAAGAACGGTTGTATTGCAGGGCGTGTTGAGTGGAGTTTTATCTACTGCTCTCCGGTTTTTCCATGCTCTGGCATAATGTCGCGTCATATTGATGTTTACTCCGCTTTCGTCCAGAAAGACCAGATGATTTATGTCTCTCTCCGACATATGTTTTTTCCAGTTTCTGCGTTTTTCCCTGACATCGGGGACGCTCCTGCTCTGAGGTATGAAGAGATTTTTTCTTGTAAGAATACCCGAGTTTAATAACTGCCTTGCGGACTGTTTCATTACAAACATGCAGACCAAGTTTATCGATGATTTCATCAATTGTGATATCTGGTTCCTGCTGAACCACCCGGTCAATATTTTGGATATCTTACGGTGTCAGGGCATGTTTACGTCCTCTCTGTGATGTTCTTGTTTTTACAGAACCTGTTTCACGCATTTGTTTTTCCAGGCGGTAAACAGTACTGGTATTCACAGAAAAACACTCTGGGATTTCTTTTGCATTGTGCGTTTTATTCCAAGCTTCAATAAGTAGTTTACGTGTTTCATCATGTAATATAATAATCACCTCTTGACTCTATCATAGTCCTGTTGTCAAGAGTGTGCAGTATTTTTTTGGAGTGCTATAAGAAAATATTGTGAGTATTGAACTGGGGCTGTCGGAAAGACAGCCCCTTTCCTCTACAGGTGGTACGCGAAAAATACAAGTCCTTTTATGCACGTAAGAAAAAACAAAGTGCAGAAAGGGCTTATATTATGGAAAAACAGAAAAAAACATGGAACAAAATAATAGGAGAAAACATACGAAGACTGCGAATCAGTCATAATGAGACTCAGGCAGAACTGGGGGAGAGCATTGGTTATGGTTCTACAACTATTGCTAATTATGAAAGCGGAGAACGTCTCCCGGATCTTATAACGGCATATGCGATAGCACAGCGTTATCATGTCGAAATGGAAAAATTGATGGAAGAAGACTTCACGAATCGTGAATACAAAGAGAATTAAAAAGAACTATACTTATAAAAAAGAATAAGTAAAGGAGAAGGAAAGCATGAAAGATAAGGAAATAAACAACTTTATCAGAGAAACAGGTAAAATGGGTGATATCTGGACGAAAGAGCAGGTCAAAGATGTATACCAGAATGTTTCATTGGAGGAGGCGCTGGCAGACCGTCAGAGATCATATGATAAGATGAAGGACATGCTTGACTAGATGAAGAAACTATGAAAGAAGAATCTTCAGACATAGAACTAAATGGACTATCAGATAAACAGATAGTGGATCTTTTGAGAGAAGTAAATCAGGAAGTAATCCAGTCGGCTGGTATTATTTACATGTGGTGAGGGACAAAATATGTTACAATGTAAAACAGATATTAAAATAGTAGCAGGTGATCAGCATAACAGTATTGACCTGTCATGAGCAGGAGAGGGATTGATGAAACAGAACAGCAAAGTAATACATGAAAAATATGAATTCAGAAACATTCATAAGGATGAAATTGAACAGGCTGCAGAGATTGAAAGCATCTGTTTTCCGCCAAATGAAGCGTGTACTTATGAACATATGGAGTCACGAATAAAAAAAGCATCGGATCTTTTTCTGGTTGTTGTGGATCGGGAGACAGGCAAGATTGCAGGTTTTCTTAACGGACTTGCAACAGACAGAGAACATCTGACAGATGACTTTTTTACAGATGCGAATCTACATGATCCGGAGGGCGTAAACATTATGCTTCTTGGGCTGGATGTGCTCCCAGAGTACCAACACCAGGGGCTGGCAAGAAAACTGATGGAACAATATAAGGAAAGAGAGCGCGCCAGGGGAAGAAAGAAGCTGATCCTGACCTGCCTCCCGGATAAGGTTGAGATGTATAAGAAATTTGGCTTTAAAGACCATGGGATCGGCGATTCTGTGTGGGGCGGAGAAGCCTGGCATGAGATGGATAGTATTCTGAACTGATTTTAGCTTACGAAATAAAAAGGAAAATCATAATGGCAATCAATGTAAAAAATAGAATAAAGAGAAATTGCTGAGAAAGCTCCTATGGTGTCGAAAGGCATTGTAGGGGCTTTTTATATTCTTTAAAAACCGCGAAATTGTGAATAATATACAAAAATAATTTGATAAAACCATACATAATGCATGAAATGAAAAAAGCATATTTACAAAATAAAAATTAAATGATATATTAAAAAAAATAAACAATATGAAACCGGTTGACATATGGAAAAAGTCACAATACGAAGGGAGAACAAAATGAAGAAAAAGGTAATTGCACTTGCATTAACAGCATGTATGGTACCAGTTGGTAGTGGGGTGGATGTAATGGCTGCCAAGGGAGATTCCGGGGATAAAATTACATTAAACTGGCAGAGCTATGACAGCTATGATAAATATCAGAAAGTTGTCGAAGCTTTTGAAAAGGAAAATCCGGATATTGAAATTAATTTTGAAGAAGTATCAGATTATGCAACTAAAATTTTGACAGAAGCTACAGCGGGTGACCTTCCGGATCTTATCAACTGTAATACAGGAACTACACAGATTCTTGCAAATGCCGGGGCATTACAGAAATTCGATGTAGATGCACTGAAAGCAGATACAGAATATAAATTTGATGATTTCTGGGATGCTGCAGAAAACTATTGTACATATGATGGTGACTGGTATTCACTTCCATTGGACGGAGGAAATTATGGATGGGTTTACAACGTCGATATGTTTGACAAGTGTGGAATTGAAGTTCCGGAAGATGGATTTACATGGGATGAGTTTACAGATGCATGTAAAACATTAATGGAACACAAAGATGAACTTGGAATCGAATATCCGACAATTATCAATGATCTGTCTTCCGCAATCGATACTATGTATCCATGGATTACAGAAGCTGGTGGAAGCTACTTGAATGATGATGAAACCTGTGGATGGAATTCAGATGAAACCGTTGCGGCTTTCGAATATGTCAAGAGTCTTGTAGATGAAGGTTATGTGCCGGCAATAGAAAAACTGGGAGACGGTTATGATGCACTGATTACAAAATTTAATGCGGGTCAGATTGCTATGTGTCGTGTGGCTCTCTGGAATTCAACATATCTTCAGGACGATGTAAACTGGAAAGCAATGAATGCGCCACGTGCAAATGATGGTACACAGGCAGAAGTACTTTTCCTGAATGGTATTGGCATTTCAAGCAGCTGTGAAAACCCGGAAGCAGCAGAAAAGTTTATTAAATATCTGACCAGCGAAGAGGGGCTTGCATTATATCTTGAAGATAATACATCTCCACAGATTGCAGTAAGAAAGTCTCAGGCAGATCTTTCCGTATCTATGTTTGACGAAAACCATGATATGAAATTGTTTAATACAGGACTGAAATATGCAGGATATATTGACCTTACAGAAACATTTGCAGACCAGCAGACGATCATTGGACAGTATTTTGATGAAATCTGGCATAATGATGCTGATATCAAGAGTACGCTGGATAGCATGGCAGATCAGTTAAATGGTTTACTTGCTCAGTAACTAAGAATAAAAGGATGATATGGAAAATACTCTGTATCATCCCTTGGATTTAACTAGGAGGGATTCATGTGAGTAACGCAAAAACAGTAGTAAAACGTAAAAAAGGAGACTGGCGGATTGCTGTTTTGTTTCTGTTGCCGTCCCTGATTTTGCTGGGATTGTTTGTATTTTGGCCAATGGTAGATTCCATCCACATGTCATTTTATGACTGGAATCCATTAAAAGGTAAGATATTTACAGGATTAGAGAATTATCAAAATCTGCTGAAAGATAAACTCTGGTGGACAAGTCTGGGCAACACGATCAAGTATATCCTGATGAATGTTCCGCCAATTGTCATTTTTTCTATCATTATGTGTGAACTTGTGTTGTTTGCAAATAATAAAAGTGAAGTTATTTCGAAATTTATCAGAGGCAGTTTCTTTTTACCATGTGCACTTTCTCTGGTTGCAACCGGTGTTGCATGGAGATATCTGATGGGAACGAATTATGGTGTTATCAATAACTTCCTGAGTGTATTGGGATTCGAAAAAATTGGCTGGCTGACAGATGGCAAGATTGCACTGGGTTCTATGGCAATCGTAACAATCTGGAGATGGGCAGGATATTACATGGTTATGGTTGTTGCAGGACGTCTGGAAATTTCGCAGGAATTTTTTGAAGCGGCAGATCTGGACGGTGCAAATGCATGGCATAAATTTGTTTATATTACATTGCCGCAGCTGAAACCAGTTCTTACATATATTATTCTCATGTGTGTAATCGGTACGTTCCAGGAATTTGATCTTGTTTATACGATGACAAATGGTGGACCTGGAACAAGTACGTATTTAACTGGGCTGACATTATATAAGACTGCTTTCTCATCTTTGAAAATGGGATATTCCTGTACAATGGCAGTATTTATCTTTATTCTTTCGATTATTATTTCGGTTGTACAGTTAAAGTTGACAAGTGACAAAGATTGAGAAGGGAGAAGAGATTATGACCAGAAAATTAAGAAATAAAATTCTGGGAGACAGCTTAATCTGGGTAATTATAGCTGCATTTGTAGTAATCATGCTGTTTCCATTTGTTTATATATTATCTACTGCATTGAAATCGGATACAGATCTTGCAACAAGTGTTGGAAGAATTTTGCCGAAAGCAGCGCAATGGGAGAATTTTACAAAAGCATGGCAGCTGCTGGATTTTCCCAAGTGCTTTTTTAATTCATTTATTGTTGCGATAGCAGTGACCGCACTTACTATTTTCCTCTGTAGTTTAGCTGCATATGTATTTACCAGACTTGAGTTCAAAGGCAGAAATATTGTTTTTATTCTTTATTTGTCAACGATGATGATTCCGATTACTGTAAGACTGATTCCGTCTTATAATCTGTGTAGAAATCTCAATATGCTGGATACATATATGGGGATGATACTTCCGCAGGTAGCATGGTCCATTCCGTTTGGAACATTTCTTATGCGCCAGTTTTATATGGGAATACCGAAGCAACTGGATGAAGCAGCAAAAATTGATGGAGCAAATCATTTCCAGATATTCTGGAAGATCTTACTGCCAAATACGAAATCAAGTATGACAACATTAGGAATTTATACATTTATTTCTGCGTGGAATAATCTGATCTGGATGTTGTTATCCGTCAGAAGTGAAGGCAAATGGACAGTAACATTGGGAATAAGTTCAATCTGTGGCGCATCTGTAATCAAACAGCCGACATGGAATCTGATCATGGGTGTTATCGTGATTGGAATGATTCCTGTTCTGATTCTGTTTTTTGCATTCCAGAAATATTTTATGCAGTCTGTAGCTGCAACCGGCATTAAATAGTAAAAAGGAGATCAGTTATGAAAGGTTTAGTGGTAACAGAAGACAATAAACTGTACCTGGAAGAAAAGCTTCCGATTCCGGAGATCGGAGAGTATGAAGCACTGGTAAAAAATGAATGCTGTATGATCTGTAACGGAACGGATCTGGGAGTTATTGGAGGAAAAGTCAGAGAAGTAACGAGATATCCGGCGGTTTTAGGACACGAAGATGCAGGAAGAGTTGTTAAAATCGGCAAAAAAGTTACTTCTTTTAAAGTGGGAGATCTTGTAGTCAGGGCAGGACAACCGGATAATGAGAAATTTTCCAGCGCTTGGGGCGGATTTGCTGAATATGGAATTGTAAAAGATTATAAAGCAGCCATGGCAGACCAGGCCGATGTAAAAGATATTAATCTTGGAATTACACAGCAGGTGTGCCCGGAAGGAATGCAGGCAGAAGCTGCTTCTATGCTGATAACTTTAAAGGAAACATACAGTGCATTAAAAAGAATCGGCGTTGAAGATAAAAAGAAGATGGTCATACTCGGAGACGGACCGGTTGCGCTTGCTTTTCTAAGCTGTGCAAAACTGATGGGAATTCAGGAGATTTATGTCCTGGGAAATCACAGAGACAAGCTGGAAACAGCAGAAAAACTGGGAGCAGCAGGTACATTTCTTAACAAAGACGAAGAAGAAAAGAAAAAAGCTTCTGATCTGTTTGACAGAAAGTCCGATATCTGTATAGATACGATTGGATCAAATCAGACAATCACGCAGTGTCTGGACTATATTAAAGAGACAGGGACAATTGCTGTATATGGCTTAAAAAGCGGAGAAAATCTGAATGTACCATTACCGGAACTCAGGAATTTCAATATTCAGTATGTGCAGTGGCCGGTGCCTGAGGTAGAAGCAGAAGTACATAAGCCGGTTTGTGATGCGATTATGGATGGGAAAATAGACATCGATTTATTTGTGACACATAGATTTTCAATAGATGATTATGAAAAAGGATTTCAGGCAGTAAAAGACAGAACTGCATTGAAGGTAGTTTTAAATTTTTAAGGCAACTCAGGAGGAACGCATGATGGCAGGTTATCGATTCAATAAAGAAGAATATTTTAAAGAGACCAAAGAGGTATATTCTAATTATCCAACCGATGTTTCCAGAATGGAAGAAGAACTGGACCGCCTCCAGAAAGAAAATCCAAAGGCAAGCTCTTTTCAGAAAAAAACATGGATCTACAGAATTGCAGCCAGGGATGCTGAAGTGATTCTTTTTCCATCCAGTCCGTTTTATGCAGAAATTGATACAGGAAGAGAACAGAACAGTGTTACGGCATCGTTCCCGCCACAGCCAGGCATTGGATGTTGGCTAATGAAGCAATACCCAGATTTTGTAGATGAATATGGAGAATGGAGTGGATACTACGGAAAATATGGTGTCATGAACGGACCACAGTTTATGGATGCGGCGCATCACTATGCAAATTGTGAAACTGTGTTGAAATATGGTCTATCAGGAATAATCAGACATGCAATGATGCGTCTGGAAGAGAAAAATCTTACAGATCATCAGCAGGATTTTTTAAAATGTATGGTCGATGTATGCCGAAGTCTGCAAAAAATTTCTGAAAGATTTGCAGAAAAAGCGGAGGAAATGCTGAAAACAGAACACGATGAGGAACATGTAAAGGCACTTAAAATGATTGCTGTTACGGCACGCCGAATTCCATCTGAACCGGCAGAAACATTTTATGAAGCAATGTGTGCAATCTGGTTTACGCGTGAGATGTGCAATGCGTTAGATGGTCTTGGATTTGCTGTGATTGGCCATTTGGACAGAATCCTGATTAGTTATTATGAAAGAGATTTGAAAAATAATCGAATAACGCCGGATGAGGCGCAGGAACTGGTTGACTGTTTTGTATCAATGACAGATGCAAGATGGGATCTTGAAGCAGACCTGCCAGGGGGCACAAATGCAGATATTATTATAGGCGGATGTGATAAAAATGGCAATATTGTTTATAATGACATAAGCAGGATGATCATAAACAGTTATAAAAAATATCATTTTGCAAATCCGAAACTACAGGTGAGAATATCGGCAAAGCATCCGGATGAATTTCTGATGCAGGTTGGTGAATTGGCAGGAATGGGTCTGAATGTGCTGTCTGTCTTTAATGATGATGTGATAATTCCAGCAAATCAGAAGCAGGGAAAAAGTCTGGAAGACTGTCGACTTTATGTCGCAGGTGGCTGCCAGGAAATCTGTCTTTCTAATGAAGTCAACAGCAGAGCATATACCTATCTTAATCTTGTGCAGATGTTAAATGGATCCTTATATCCAGAGTACTGGAATGACGTATTTAAAAGGGATGGATTTAAATTTATTCCAGCTGCGAATGCGAGCGATTTTGAAGAATTCTATCATATTGTAATTGAAAATTATAGAAATGAACTGAATTTCTTTGTGAAAAAATATAACGAATATGGTTCATGGTGGAAAATAATAAATCCGTCGTTGTTCTTTTCTGCAACTATGCCATCATGTACTGAGACGGCAAAAGATGTCTCAGAAGGCGGTGCTGTCTATAATACAGATAATTTTGCTGCTGCGGGTGCAGGGACAGTAATTGATTCGTTATATGCGATAAAGAAGGCAGTATATGAAGATAAGATTACGACATTTGGTCACCTGCTTAAAGCGATGAAAGAAGACTTCAGAGATGATGAGATCCTTCGACAATATTTGCTTCATAAAGTCCCAAAATTTTGCAAGGATAAAGATGCTACAGAATTTGGAAAAAAGGTTATGGATGATCTGGCTGAATGTCTTGGAGGACAGGCAAATTACAGAGGCGGAAAATTTGAGCCGTCATTATTTGCTTTTTATTCTTATAACTGGTTTAAAAATGTAACGATTGCAACGGCCGATGGACGAAAAAGTGAAAGTGCTCTCTCACGAGGCGTTAACCCAAGTGAAAGTACAGAAAACATCAATATTGCAGCATTACTTGATGCAATAAAAACAATGGATTACACGAAATATCCGGGTGGGGCAGTTATTTATATGGACATTCCACTGATGTATAAAACTCCGCAGCCGTCATTGTTTGCAAGTGTGATGCGGGCCTTCTGTGAAAATGGCGGAAGCATTATGGATTTTAATGTTATCAGCAGGAATGCACTTTTAGAGGCACAGAAAAATCCGGAAACACATAAAAATATTGTAGTAAGAGTGTGTGGATACAGTGCATATTTCCATACATTGACTGCGGAAATGCAGAATGAGGTAATTCAGCGTACACAGAGGTAAGCGGTAAAATGAAGCAAAAATTACTGGTAAGTCAGATACAGAACTTTTCTCTGCATGACGGACCGGGAATACGGACAACTGTATTTTTACAGGGATGTAATTTGCGGTGCAAATGGTGTCACAACCCGGAGACATGGAAAAAGGAAAGTATACTGAGTTATACGGAAAATAAATGTATTGGCTGTGGTCAGTGTATTGAAATCTGTCCCTCAGGAGCACAACAGATACAAAACGGGCAGCATATTTATGAAAGAACTCTTTGTACTGTGTGTGGAAAGTGTGTGGAAATTTGCTGCACAGAAGCATTGGAAATCGTAGGAAGTTATTATTCTGCTGAAGAATTATCGGAACTTTTGCTCAGAGACAGAAGACTCTATGAAATTTCAGAAGGTGGTGTTACTTTTTCCGGTGGAGAACCAATGATGCAGGCAGAGATTCTATATGATTTGTGCAACAGACTTCAGAAAGAGCATATTTCAGTTGCTTTTGAAACAGCACTTGCTTTTCCTTGGAAAGTGATACACAGAATGACAGAATGTGCAGATCTGTTTCTTGTAGATTTTAAGATGTTTGACAATGAAAAACATAAAGAATATACAGGAACAGAAAATACCCTGATCAAAGAGAATCTGAAAAAACTGGTGAATTACAGACCGATCATGATCAGGCTTCCAATTATAAAAGGAATCAATGATGAGATAGAAAATGCTGTTGCAACAGCAGATTTTTTTGCAGCTCTTGGAAGAAACATCAAGAGTGTGGAATTTTTGCCGTATCATGATTTTGGAGTTGAAAAAGCAAAACATGTCGGAGTGAATCAGCAGATGTTTGAAGCACCTGATGAAAAACAGCTGGAGCTGTTGAAAGAAGTTTACAGAAGTAAAAAGATTGACGTAGTGGAATAAAGAAGATTGCTAACAGAAAGGAACAGAGACAGAAATGAAAAAGCATTTTCTGAAAAAGCACGAAGAAAACTGGTTGCGCATTCCTTATGAAGAGAATGCAGATCCATGTATTATAACTATTTCAGACAGTACTGGAAAAAAAGAAACTATTCAGATGAAAGTATCTAAGACAAGAGTGGACTATTGGATGGCATATCCCCTGAAAGATTTTTTCGGGGACGATATTCAGGCAGAAGGTCCGGCGAGCAGATGGATCAATGCAATAGAACTTTCTGATGATCCGGAAAAACAGAGAAGAAGAGAACTGTCTAAGTCTGTCATTCATTATATGCCGCCAACCGGATGTATCCGGGAACTGAACAGTGTAAAAAAAGCAGGAGAACAGTGGGTTTTAGATTGTGTAACCGATCCATGTTCACTGACAGGAAATGAAGAAAATCAAACAGCTATGAGACTTGTAAGCAAGGATCTGCTGCACTGGAAATCCGAGGAGAATGAGTTAGAAGAAATTGAAATCAACTGCCGGAAATCAGATAAATGGATTGGAGATGTCGAAAAACAAATAGAATTTGAAGAAGATGGAAAAATCTGGATTCTAGGTCAGACTGCGAAAAAAACGTGTGAAGGTGTTGCATCATCTAATGCAATCAGTATTCCATCCGTTTTTTCAGGAGAACAGATAAAGCCAGCTGCACAGATGGATAATCTGCGAGTGTGGGTTAGACAGTGGCATAATGAGCATATTGATAAAAAGTTTGAATTTCTCATGAGATTTCGTCAGGGACCAGACGTATGGCCGGAAGTCCGACTTCTGGCACCTGAAAATATTTTATCTGATATTCAGACAAAGGCCTGTGAGGTAGAACTGGAGATGTTTGTCGGACAGGAACCGGAAATTGAGTTTGAGCTGTGTGGAGTGAAGTGGGTCTGGAAGGCATTAGATCAGACACTGAACTGTCAGGGATATAAAATGAAAATTCCAACGGAAAAAGGAAGACTGTATCTGCATTTCTACAGGGACATGGCAATTCAGGAATTATATGCAGACAGAAAGAATGCAATGCTCATAGTACAGGATAATGGACCGAAAAAAGAAGATTATAAGATTCGAAGTGAGCAGGTGGAAAATATCAATAATCCATCATTTTATCTGCAATATAATGCGGACCCGTATTTTGAAATCCATACGAATGGAAAAACAGCCTCTGTCATTTGTCTGAATATATGGGGTTTAAGATCTACGAGATATGAAGAAGAAAACAGAAGGCTGATCGAACAGGAAGAAAAAGGACAGCCGTTGTTTAAATCTGAATCTTACACAATATATGAGAAATGTGTAGAAGATCGTATTTATGGAGAACCTGCAGCATGGGCACTGCGTGGTGGAAAAATAGTTTTATCACCTGTACGCGCGGTGGAAGAATTCTGCTGGAGAGATACTCCGTGGGGAGACATGACAAGAATCCAGAACCGAACCGAGCGTTGGGACGCACCGGAAGATTCAGCCTACCCGAAATTACATACAGAGCATAACGTCATAAATGCAGCATTTTCGCTTGCAACAGATATTATGTGTCAGAACAGAAATAAAAAGTATGCCTTGCCAGGACAAGAAGGTCTGATGAATGCGGCTGTTTTTCAAAGAGAAGGAGAAGGTTTTGGAAGTTGGGTAAGAGATACCTGCCATGCAGCATTTCGATGTCAGAATCTACTTGCACCGGATGAAGCCAGGGAGTCGTTATCCTATATTTCTGAACATGGATTTAATAATGGTGTTGACTGTGCTGCCATGCCGGCGATTGCAGCATGGGATCATTATATAACAACTGGAGATATCCAGCTTTTGTATGAAATGTTACCTGGAATTATAAAATATGCAGAAGAAGCGGATGCACGTTATGATGAAGAAATGCAGCTGGTTCATGCAACCATGTGTCTTGCGCAGGATGCTTTTGAAGAACCGGAGAATGGCGGATACTGTCTTGGAACAGAAATTGCATTTGCCCTGATGTATCAGGATGTCGCCAGAATATGTGAGGTGACAGGATGCTATCCGGAGAGAATTAAGTTCTGGGAAAGTCGTTCGAAGGAAATGCTTGCATCCATAAAGGAAAAATACTGGAATGAAGAAAAAGAATGCTTTACAAGTGGACCAATAGGAAGTGAAGCATACGAAAAAGGCTGGTGGGAGACGACTGGGGCAGAAATGGTTTTGTGGCCACGATTTGGTATTGCAACTGAGAGACAGAGAAATCTGTTTTTGAAGACAATCGAAAGTAATCCAGAGGCATTTTCTGAGTTTGGAATTAACTGGTATCCGTTCCGCAAAGAAAAAAACCATTTCTGGAGAGCATGCTGGGTATCATGGACGCTTGGGTTATCAGAGGCAGCTGGTGAAAGTGGAAATAAAGAGTTTCTGAAAAAACTTATTTATGCACAGGTGAGAAATGTGCTCCTGAATAAATCTTTTCATGAAGTAATGGATGTTGATACAGGAAGAGCGTGGAGATGGCCGCACCTGCCATGGCATGCGGCAGGTTTTATTGGATTTATTGTTAATGGAATTTTTGGAATACGTTATAGTGAACAGGGAATTCAGATACATCCATGTATTTTGGATGAATTTGAGGGAGCAGTACTTGATTCTGTTCCATATCAGAATGCAAAATTTGTATTTGAGATACATGGGCATGGTGACAGCTATACAGTAAAAATGGATGGAAATCTGGTGGAAGGTTCCTTTGGCAAGGAAATGACAGGAGAGCATAAGGTGGATATATATGCTTATGAAACTGAATAAAATCGGTATGGTAAGAAATAACTGTGAGGATAGAACATGAGCATAAAGAAAGCAATTGCAGCCGGACATATCTGTCTGGATATTACACCGGCTTTTAAGAGCAAGGAAGAAAAAAACATCAAAGACCTTTTCAGACCGGGGCAACTAATCGCAATGGATGCGGCCAAAGTAAGTCTTGGCGGATCGGTATCCAACACAGGTGTTGGCATGAAACGTCTTGGCGCAGATGTAGAACTAATGGGAATGGTCGGAGATGATGCATTTGGTCAGATGGTTCTCAACGAACTGGAAAAATATGGTGCATCTCCGGAGAGCATGATTGTAAGAAAAGGAGTCGGAACTTCTTATTCTGTAATCCTTGCACCGGCAGGCATTGACAGGATCTTCCTTCACTGCTCAGGTGCTAATGATACATTTACTCTGGATGATATCGATCTGGAAAAGGTAAAAGGAGCAAATCTGTTCCATTTTGGCTATCCATCGCTGATGCGGAAGATGTATATTGATGGCGGCAAAGAACTGGTTCGTCTTTTAAAGGCTGTTCATGAACAGGGAGTTGCAATCTCTGTTGATATGGCAATGTTTGAAGAAAGTACAGAAGCAGGTACCCAGGATTGGAACGAAGTTCTGAAATCTGTGATTCCGTACATTGATTTCTTTGTGCCGAGTGTTGAAGAACTCTGCATTATGCTGGACCGTGACCGTTATCATGAATGGAACGAAAGGGCAAATGGTTCAGATGTAACGAACTTCCTTGATGTTGAAAAAGATATCAGGCCACTGGCAGATAAGCTTCTCTCCTATGGTGCAAAAGTTATCCTGATCAAATGTGGTACACCGGGCATCTATTTTCGCACAGCAGCCAAGGAACAGCTTCTGAAGATTGGTGGTGGAATCGGAGAAGAGATTGCGGAGACATGGGCAGTCAAAGAAGCTTTTGAGAAGAGTTATTTCGTAGAAAAAGACAAAGTCGCATCTGGAACAGGCGCCGGAGATACGACGATTGCTGCATTCTTAAGTGCTATCCTGGAAGGCAAAAGCTGGGAGGATGCTCTTCATCTTGCAACAGCGACCGGAGCGCTCTGTGTACAGACCTATGATGCGCTCAGTGGAATCATTCCACTTGATGAAGTACAGAAGAAGATTGCCGCAGGTTGGGAAAAAAGAAAGTAAGAGGTAGAAAAAATGTTAGTTAATATGAATGATGTGCTTTATCCGGCAAAAAAGGGAAAATATGCAGTAGGACTATTTAATGCGGTAAACCTGGAACTGGCGCGAGGAATCATTGCAGCAGCAGAAAATTCTCAGTCACCGGTTATCATGGGAACTGCGGAAGTACTTCTTCCATACGGACCACTGGAAGAGGTTTCCTATTATCTTATTCCTATGGCTAAGAAAGCAAATGTTCCGGTAGTTATTCATCTGGATCATGGCCTTAAGAAAGAAACATGCCTGAAAGCTCTGGAACTTGGATTCTCATCCATTATGTATGACTGCTCTACAGATTCTTATGAAGATAATGTAAGAAAAGTTAAAGAAATGGCAGACATCGCGCATTCTTATGGAGCAACCATCGAGGGCGAACTCGGACATGTAGGTGACAACCCGGATTCTGCAGAGGGAAGCGCCCATATCAATCCGGCTGATTTCTATACAGATCCGAGGATGGCAAAAGACTTTGTTGACAAAACAGGTGTGGATGCTCTTGCAATTGCAGTAGGAACTGCCCACGGGGCATATAAGTTGCCTCCAAAGCTTGATTTTGAGAGAATTAATACCATTGCTCATACAGTAGATGTACCGCTTGTTCTGCATGGCGGTTCCGGACTTACAGACAACGACTTCAAACGTGCGATTCAGGAAGGTATAAGCAAGATCAATATTTTTACGGATATCAATGTGGCAGCAGTAGAGGCTGAATTCCGCAAATTTGAAAGTATGAATAAAGGTATCATTGATTTGATTCCGGCGGCAGTTGAGGCTGTTAAACAGGAAACCATGAAGAAGATGATACTTTTCTCAAGCAATGGAAAAGGTGTATTAGACCAGCCATCCCAGGATGAACTTGTAAAAGCTGTTGTTCAGGGTGTTCTCAAAGAAATTGTTGGAAAATAGGGTATTATTGATCCGAGCAGAAACAGAATAAGAGGTTGACTAGAGCATTTTGAAGATTTTGTGTGCAAAAGTAGAGTTTGGCTTGCGAAATACATGAATAAATAGTTATAATATAAAGAAACAAGCGAATCTGTAAAATCACGGAGGATTGAATGGCAAATATTAAAGATGTGGCCAAACTGGCTGGAGTTTCTGTAACAACTGTTTCAAGAGTATTGAATAATAAAGGGTATATATCACAGGATACATACGAAAGTGTATATAAAGCAATTGATCAGCTTGATTATGTCCCAAATCAGATTGCTAGAAACCTTTTTAGACAAAAATCTTATTATATTAGTCTGATCGTGCCTGACAGCTCGCATCCTTTTTGGGCGGAAATAACGAAATACATCGAAAAAAAACTTTATAAACATCATTATAAACTTTTTTTATGTAATACCGGAGATACGGAAGATAAAGAAAGAGATTATATAAAAATGATGAGAGAAAATATGGTAGATGGTATTATTCTTGGAACGCATATGTTAGCAGAGTCCGAATATCAGAATCTGGATCTTCCTATTGTGGCATTTGATTATCGAGTTGCGGAAGAGATTCCAACCATCTATTCTGACCATAATAAGGGTGGTTTGCTGGCTGCAAATGAAATTATAAAGAATGACTGCAAATGCGTTTTAAATGTAACGGCTGTTGTAACAGATAAATCTCCTTCTATTAATCGTCATAGGGTTTTTTCAGAAACATTGAAGAAAAATGGTGTAAAATGTATCGATTATATCTGGAATACAAAACAAAGAACAGAAGAATATCATCAGCAAATGAATAAACTTTTTGATGAATATCCGGAAATGGATGCAATGTTTTCGGAAGATTTGATCATTATGAATGCGTTAAAATGTGCAGGTGAGAGGGGAATGTGTATTCCTGATGAATTTAAAGCAGTAGGATATGATGGAACGCTGATTGCAAAGATAAGTTATCCGTCAATGACTTATGTTTCACAGCCAATAAAAGAATTGGCAGATACATTGGTAGATGTATTATTAAAGAAAATAAATGGTGCAAAATTACATGAAGATATTATTTTGAAGGATGTTTGTCTGGTGAAAGGGCAAACGACAGAATAGAATAAAAAAAATTACAGAGAAGGTTCCTATAGTGTTGAATGGCATTGTAGGAGCTTTCTCTGTAATTTTTTTTAAGGTGTACGATCCAGATGAGGGAAAAAGGGCGTTGATTTTATAGAGAGAATATCCACACCTCCGTTTGCAGACTTGAATTTACCTTCATTTGATATTATAATCAAAGAGATTGAAACGAATCCTGAAAACAGCGGGAACATCTAATTTTAAGGAGGAATCTTATTATGAGTACCTGGAACAACCTGGATACTCTTGAATCTTTCAAAGAACTTTCAAATGTAAAGAAAGTAAACCTTGTAGAAGCTATGACCGGAGAAAATGGTGCAGAACGTGTTAAAAAATACAGCGTACCGATGGCTGCTGGTCTTGCATATAACTATGCTGCAAAACAGGTAGATGACGACGTACTTGAAGGTCTCAAAAAGCTTGCAAAAGAAGCACAGCTTACTGAAAAATACGCAGCTCTCTACAATGGCGAAATGATCAATACAGGTGAGAAACGTCTCGTTCTTTATCAGCTGACACGTGGCCAGCTTGGTGATACTGTTACAGCTGACGGCGTTGACAAACGTGCTTTCTATGTAGAACAGCAGCAGAAGATTGCTGACTTTGCCAATAAAGTACATGCAGGTGAGATTACAAACGCAGCAGGAGAAAAATTCACAACTGTTGTTCAGATCGGTATCGGCGGAAGTGACCTTGGTCCGCGTGCAATGTACCTTGCACTTGAGAACTGGGCAAAGAAAAATGACAAATTTAAAATGGAAGCCAGATTCATCAGCAATGTAGATCCTGATGATGCAGCAGCAGTCCTGAATTCTATTGATGTTGCACATTCCATTTTCGTACTGGTATCTAAATCAGGTACAACTCTTGAAACACTGACAAATGAATCCTTCGTAAAAGATGCTCTTAAAAATGCAGGACTGGATGCTTCCAAGCATATGATCGCTGTTACAAGTGAGACTTCTCCACTTGCTAAGAGTGATGATTATCTTGCAGCATTTTTCATGGATGATTATATCGGTGGACGTTATTCTTCCACATCTGCAGTTGGCGGTGCTGTATTATCTCTGGCATTCGGACCGGAAGTATTTGCAGAATTCCTTGAAGGTGCAGCAGAAGAAGATAAACTTGCTAAAAACGAAGATGTTATGCAGAACCCGGCTATGCTGGATGCGCTGATCGGCGTATATGAAAGAAACATCCTTGGATATCCAAGCACAGCAGTTCTTCCATATTCACAGGCACTCAGCCGCTTCCCTGCACATCTGCAGCAGCTTGATATGGAATCTAACGGAAAATCTGTAAACCGTTTCGGTGATCCTGTAAATTATGTAACAGGACCGGTAATCTTTGGAGAACCAGGAACAAACGGACAGCATTCTTTCTATCAGCTTCTTCATCAGGGAACTGATATCGTACCGCTTCAGTTCATCGGATACAGAAATAACCAGATGGGCACAGATGTAGTGATCCAGGACAGCACAAGCCAGCAGAAACTCTGCGCTAACGTTGCAGCTCAGATCGTTGCATTTGCATGTGGTAAATCTGATGAAAACAGCAATAAGAACTTTGAAGGTGGACGTCCGTCAAGCATCATCATTGGTGATCAGGTAAATCCTGCAAGCCTTGGTGCACTCCTTGCACACTTTGAAAACAAAGTAATGTTCCAGGGATTCCTGTGGAACCTGAACAGCTTTGACCAGGAAGGTGTTCAGCTTGGTAAAGTTCTTGCAAAACGTGTTCTTGCACATGAGACAGATGGAGCACTGAAAGTATTCAGCGATCTGCTGAATATCTGATTTGAAAGTTAGATCAATCATGAAATAATACAAGCCCTTCGCTTACAAATTGTAGGTGGAGGGCTTGTGTTTTACACGTGGAAAATCACCTTGTAACTTGCCATTAAACAGGTCAAATGATAAGATATATGTAATAATCTTTTGAAAGGAGCAGGATCATGGTATATGGAAAAAAACTTCCCATTGGTGTGGATGATTTTGAAAAGTTGATAAGAGAAGATTTTTACTATGTGGATAAGACCGAGATGATTGCAGATTTGTTGAGAAACTGGGGTGAAGTGAATCTTTTTACTCGTCCACGTCGTTTCGGAAAAAGCCTTAATATGAATATGCTTAAATCATTTTTTGAAATCGGCTGTGATAAAAACCTGTTTCAGAGTCTGAATATTTCAAAAGAAAAAGAACTGTGTGAGACTTATATGGGGCAGTTTCCTGTCATTTTCATCAGTCTGAAAGGTGTAGAAGGTCAGTCTTTTGAGGCTGCATGTAAGGGCCTGGCAAATATCATAGGTATGGAAGTTTTGCGATTTTCTTTCCTGAAAGACAGTTCGAAACTGACAGAAGATGAAAAAGCACTATATTCTGGATATACGAATGTAAAAGAAGGAGACTTTGTAACAGCCTCCAATATTGACAGTTTAGTTTCTTCTCTTAAGAGGCTTTCTACATTATTATAGCAATCCAATAAATTATTGCACATAATTACACGAATGAAACCACCCTATGCAGTCCTTTGGACGAATTGTTAAAAATCCTTTTGAAATAGCTGATGGTAATTCCGATGCAATCCGTATCTTTTCTTTCCTTAAAAATGCTTTGAGTTTTGACCACATCTTTTCAATCGGATTCAGATCCGGACTATACGGGGGTAAATACAGATAGGTTACTTTTGAGCTGTCCAGTAGCTGTTTCACCACTTTTGCATGATGGGAACGCATATTATCCATAACGATAATGTCTGCTTCTGAAAGCGTCGGCAGCAACTTTGTTTTCAGGTATTCTGCAAACCGCTCTGCAGTAGTTCCTCCCTGATAGACTGTATAGGCACAGTCTCCATTCAGACGTATGGAAGAAAGAACGGTTGTATTGCAGGGCGTGTTGAGTGGAGTTTTATCTACTGCTCTCCGGTTTTTCCATGCTCTGGCATAATGTCGCGTCATATTGATGTTTACTCCGCTTTCGTCCAGAAAGACCAGATGATTTATGTCTCTCTCCGACATATGTTTTTTCCAGTTTCTGCGTTTTTCCCTGACATCGGGGACGCTCCTGCTCTGAGGTATGAAGAGATTTTTTCTTGTAAGAATACCCGAGTTTAATAACTGCCTTGCGGACTGTTTCATTACAAACATGCAGACCAAGTTTATCGATGATTTCATCAATTGTGATATCTGGTTCCTGCTGAACCACCCGGTCAATATTTTGGATATCTTACGGTGTCAGGGCATGTTTACGTCCTCTCTGTGATGTTCTTGTTTTTACAGAACCTGTTTCACGCATTTGTTTTTCCAGGCGGTAAACAGTACTGGTATTCACAGAAAAACACTCTGGGATTTCTTTTGCATTGTGCGTTTTATTCCAAGCTTCAATAAGTAGTTTACGTGTTTCATCATGTAATATAATAATCACCTCTTGACTCTATCATAGTCCTGTTGTCAAGAGTGTGCAGTATTTTTTTGGAGTGCTATAGTTTGATCAGAAGGACAGGAGGCGGATTCGGTGGACCGGAATCAGGAAGAACTGGGAATACATATCCTGGAAAATGTGAGGAACGAACTGTACTACTATTTTCCATATCTGGACGGTGCTTTTGCCTGCATTTCCGGGAAGGGTTCGGAAGAGACCAGAACCATTGGAACAGACGGAGAGTTCTTCCTTTTTTCTCCGGAATATCTGCTGGAACTTTATGTGAAAAAGCCGGAGGCAGTGCGACGAGGGTATTTGCATATGTTGCTGCACTGCCTGTATCTGCATCTTTTTCGGGAAAATCAGGAAGACAGACGTTTATGGAACCTAGCCTGTGATATTGCGGTGGAACAGATCATTTCCAGAGAAAAGATCCCGGTTCTGGAGACAGGTGGAAATGAAAAAAAAATCCGGAAAAAAGTTTTCCATATGCTTGGAAACGGCGCGGATTCCGCAGAAAAGATCTGCCAGAAACTGAAAGATCAGGTATTTCCATTTCGATTGGAAGAGATGGAAGAAGCGTTCCATTTTGATGATCACTCACTATGGGATGCCTGCACAGGAGAAAAAGGAAAAAGAACAAAGGAAAAATGGAACAAGCTTCTTTCCTATACTGCCGCAAACCGTCAGGATCACCGGAAACGGCGGGGAAGTCAGAAAGGGGACCAGAAGGAAGAGGCAGGAACGGTAAGATCCGGAAGATACGATTACAAAAAATTTCTCCGTCAGTTTTCTGTGCTGCGGGAAGAGGTGGAGCTGGATACGGAAAGCTTTGATTATATTTTTTATAATTACGGGATGGAGCATTATGGAAATCTTCCGCTGATCGAGCCGCTGGAATATAAGGAAGTGAACCGTCTGGAGGAGCTGGTGATCGCCATTGATACTTCCGGCTCCTGTGATGGAGAGACTGTGCGGAGATTCCTTGGAGAAACGTATTCCATTCTCAGTGAAAAAGAGAATTTTTTCCATAAAATGAAGGTGTACCTGATCCAGTGTGACTGCTGTATCCAGGATGTTAAGGTGATCCATTCCGAGGAAGAATGGAAGGAATACAGCAAAAATATCACCATACAGGGCCGGGGCGGAACAGATTTCCGGCCGGTGTTCCGGTATGTGAAGGAGCAGCAGGAGAAAAAAGAAATCCGCAGTCTTAAGGCTCTGATCTATTTTACAGACGGGGATGGGATATATCCCGGAAGCAAACCGGATTATGAAACGGCCTTTGTATTTTTACATAAAACAGAAAAAATGGAGCTTGTTCCGCCCTGGGCGATCCGGCTTGTGGCAGAACAGGAAGGAGTGCGTTACAGAACATGAACATAAAAGAGGCAAAAGAAGAGATCAAACATACCTTACTGGCTTACAACCGGAAGGATGCAGCCGGACGCTACACATTTCCCAAACTCCGGCAGCGTCCCGTCCTGCTTATGGGGCCTCCCGGAATCGGGAAAACAGCGATCATGGAGCAGGTGGCAGAGGAATGTAATGTAGGTCTGGTAGCCTATACCATTACCCATCATACAAGACAGAGTGCGGTAGGACTGCCAAGGATCGTGACCCGGTGCTACAACGGAAAAGAGGTCAGCATCACAGAGTATACCTTAAGCGAGATCATTGCTTCTGTGTATGATTGTATGGAACGTACCGGAAAGAAGGAGGGAATCCTGTTTATCGATGAGATCAACTGTGTCTCCGAGACACTTGCGCCTACCATGCTGCAGTTCCTTCAGAACAAGACCTTCGGAAGCCACAGTGTGCCGGAAGGATGGCTGATCGCGGCAGCAGGAAATCCTCCGGAATATAATAAATCGGTCCGGGAGTTTGATATTGTAACACTGGACCGTGTGCGGAGGATGGATATCGAGGCAGATCTTGAGGTGTGGATGGAGTATGCCTGGAAAAAGGAGATCCACGGATCGATCCTGGCTTATCTCGGCATGAAAAAGGATCATTTTTATTCTGTGGAAAATACAGTGGACGGGAAATTCTTCGTGACAGCAAGAGGCTGGGAAGACCTGTCTGAGATCCTGAAGGCTTATGAGGAGCTGGGCGTGGAGATCACAGAGAATCTGGTCGGGGAGTATTTATGCAGAGAGGAGATCGCAAGAAGCTTTTTTGCCAGCTATCAGCTGTACCGGAAGTACGGAGAGGACTATGGCCTGGAACGTCTGCTTTCCGGAGAGATGCCGGAGGAGGAACAGCAGAAAAAGGTAAAAATGGCGAAGGAAGCTTCCTTTGAGGAACGCTTCCTTGTGACAGGGCTTCTGCTTGACGGTCTGAACGGAGGTTTTCTGACCTATGAGAAGATGGATGGTGAGACAGGTGCTGTTTATCAGGAACTTCTGCATCTGAAAGCTTTTCTTCAGGATAAAAAGGACATGACAGCGCTGGATGAATTTACAGATATGAAGAAGAAAAGTCTGGCTGTCCGTCTGGAGGCGGAGCTTCTTACCGCAGATCAGCAGACTACAGAAGAGCTTGTGATCCGCACTCTGGAGGAATTCAGCCTTACTATCCGAAAGGAGCATATCACAGAAACAGAGGCTGGCTTTGAACGGATCCGGCAGCTGTTTACGGAAATGGCGGAGAATAGAAAAGCCTGTGCGAAAAAGATCAGCGGGGAGCTGGAACAGGCATTTGCATTTATGAAGGAATGCTTCGGGGACGGACAGGAAACGGTGCTTTTTGTCACCGGACTGACCCGGAACAGCCATGCGGCGGCCTTTATCCGAGAGTATGGCTGTGATCCTTATTTTGCCTGCAGTGAGAAGCTTCTTTACCGGAAACAGGAGAAAAAGCTTCAGGAGGAATGTGCATCACTATTAGAAATATGAATGATCCCTTAACGAATACTTATGACTGAAAGGGGCCTGACATCTTGACAGGAGGGCTTGTGAGGTGATACGGTAACGGTGTCGAAAACAAAAATCAAATAACCGAATGATGAGGTGTGAGAACATGCAGGAATTAAAACCAATCAAAGAAGGTAAAGTACGTGAGATCTATGACAATGGAGACAGTCTGATCATGGTTGCAACAGACCGTATCAGCTGCTTTGACGTAATTCTGAATAACGAAGTTACAAAGAAAGGTGCTGTACTGACCCAGATGTCCAAATTCTGGTTTGACATGACTGAGGACATTCTTCCGAACCACATGATCTCTGTAGATACCAAGGATATGCCGGAGTTTTTCCAGCAGGAGAAATTCGAAGGAAAATCCATGATGTGCCGTAAACTGAACATGCTTCCGATCGAGTGTATCGTACGTGGATATATCACAGGAAGCGGCTGGGCAAGCTATAAGGAGAACGGCACTGTATGCGGCATCAAGCTTTCGGAGGGACTGAAGGAATCCGACAAGCTGCCTGAGCCGATCTACACACCATCTACCAAGGCTGAGATCGGTGATCACGATGAGAATATTTCCTTTGAGCAGAGTATCGATCATCTTGAGAAATACTTCCCAGGAAAAGGACGCGAGTATGCAGAAAAGCTTCGTGACAACACCATTGCTCTTTACAAAAAATGTGCAGAGTATGCACTCAGCAAGGGAATCATCATTGCAGATACAAAATTCGAGTTTGGTCTTGATGAGGACGGAAACATGGTTATCGGTGATGAGATGCTGACACCGGACAGCTCCCGTTTCTGGCCGGCAGAAGGCTATGAACCAGGACATGGTCAGCCATCCTTTGACAAACAGTTTGCACGTGACTGGCTGAAAGCCAATCCGGACAACGACTGGACACTTCCGCAGGAGATCGTTGACAAGACTATTGAGAAATATCTCCAGGCATACAAAATGCTTACAGGAAAAGAACTGGCCTGAAAAATAACAGCAGCTCTGAAATAGAATATACCTTACAAGCCGCTTCGGATGCCCATTCCGAGGCGGCTTCTTTCTGTATAAAACAGGACAAAAACAAAACGGTTGCAAGAAAACGGAGGGATATTTATAATAAATACAGAAACCAGATGATCCTGACAGATTTAAAGGAGTGTGATTATGAGCAGGAAAAACAAGGTGAAAAAGAAAAAAACAGTTGGAGATCATATTCTGACGATCGTTCTGATCGTGGCAATCTGTATTTTCTGTTATGCAGCTTTTAACCTTTATCATATTTATACAGAATATAAAAAAGGAACCGATGAATATAACAGCATTTCCGAAATGGCAGTGACAGAACGTGATCCTGACCAGGTGGAAGAGATAGATCAGCCGGATGAACAGCCTGTAGCACCTGTGAGCATTGATTTTGATTCTCTCAGGAGTATCAATGAGGATGTGATCGGCTGGATCTATATGGAAGCATTGCCTGAGATCAGTTATCCGGTGGTACAGGGAGAGGATAATAATTTTTATCTGCACCAGACATATGAGAAAAATTATAATTTTGCGGGAACGATCTTTATTGATTATGAGAACAAAAGAGATTTCAGCGATTGTAATACCCTGGTGTACGGACACAACATGAAGAATGGTTCCATGTTTGGAATGCTGAAAAAGTACAGAGCGGATGAGACGCTTTATAATACCAGCAAATATTTCTGGATCCTCACACCGGAAAAAGATTACCGGTATGAGATCATTGCAGCGTATACGACTTCTGTAAACAGCGATACGTATACCTTATTTAAAGGACCTGGCAAAGAGTTTCTGGAATATGAGAAAAAAATGTTCCAGAATTCGGAGATCAGAACAGATGCCACTGCAAGTGAAGCCAATGTGAAGGATAAGATCGTTACATTATCAACCTGTACCGGCAATCAGGCAACACGTTTTGTGGTACAGGGAAAAAGAGTGAATGCGGTGAACCCACAGTAGAGCTTTTGCGGATAAGTTTGGGAGGAAATGATATGGGAAATGAGATAGAAAAATTACAAAAGATCATTGATGAGAGCAGAAATATTGTATTTTTCGGCGGCGCAGGTGTTTCAACAGAAAGCGGGATCCCGGATTTTCGAAGCCAGGACGGACTGTATAACCAGAAATATGATTACCCGCCGGAGACGATCTTAAGCCATACATTTTTTATGCGAAAACCTGAGGAATTCTTTAAATTTTACAGAGATAAGATGCTTTGTGATACTGCAAAACCGAATGCGGCACATCTTAAGCTGGCGGAGATGGAGCAAACAGGAAAGTTGAAGGCTGTGATCACTCAGAATATCGATAATCTTCACCAGATGGCAGGAAGTAAAAAGGTCCTGGAGCTTCACGGAAGCGTTTACCGAAATCATTGTGTGAAATGCGGGAAATCCTATGATTTTAAATATATGAAAGAATCGAAAGGGGTTCCGCGGTGCAGCTGCGGCGGCATGATCAAGCCGGATGTGGTCCTTTATGAGGAAGGGCTGGATGACTATACGATCCAGGAATCAGTAAGAGTGATCTCAGAGGCGGAGGTGCTGATCATTGGGGGAACTTCTCTGGCGGTATATCCGGCAGCAGGCCTGATCGATTATTTCCGGGGAAATCATCTGGTGGTGATCAACAAGGCACCGACACCGAGGGATAAATATGCGGATCTTCTTATTAAAGAACCGATCGGGCAGGTGTTTTCTCAGATAAGAGTCTGAAAATATGGGAACCTGGGATGATCTGCAAAATAAAAATGAGGAGTATCAAATGGGATTAAATTATGAAGTTGGAGATATTGTCACACTGAAGAAGGCTCATCCCTGTGGCAGTAAAGAATGGGAAATCCTTCGCGTAGGGGCGGATTTCCGCCTGAAATGCAAGGGCTGCGGACATCAGATCATGGTGGCACGTAGGCTGGTTGAGAAAAATACACGAGATTTGAAAAAATTCGAAAAAAATTAAATTTATGCTTTACATCACGGGAGAGATGTGCTAGAATCAACAATCGTGATATATTTCATATCCTTGCTCTTTGACAGGCAAAGGGCCAAAAGACCATAAGGAGGTTAAGACAAGCATGAACAAGTACGAGTTAGCATTAGTTGTGAGCGCTAAGCTTGAGGACGAAGCACGTGACGCTGTAGTTGAGAAAGCAAAAGGCTACATCACACGTTACAACGGCGTGATCACAGAAGTTGAAGAATGGGGTAAGAAGAAATTAGCTTACGAGATTCAGAAAATGCATGAAGGCTTCTACTATTTTATTCAGTTTGAAGCAGATTCTCAGTGCCCGGCGGAGATCGAGAGACATGTCCGCATCATGGACAATGTATTAAGATACCTGGTTGTCAAGAAAGAGGCATAATTTTTGCAGCGGATTTTTGAAAACACCATTAAGAACCTGTTCAGTTAAGTGAAATCATAAGAGAGGTAGAACGATGAACAAAGTAATATTAATGGGACGCTTGACAAGAGATCCTGAGGTAAGATATTCCGCAGGAGAAAATGCCCTGGCAATCGCCAGATATACACTGGCAGTTGATCGCAGATTCCGTCGTGACGGAGAGGCAAGTGCTGATTTTATCAGCTGTGTTTCTTTCGGACGTACAGCAGAATTTGCAGAAAAGTATTTCAGACAGGGACTGAAAATTGCAGTTACGGGACGTATCCAGACAGGAAGCTATACGAACCGTGAAGGACAGAAGGTTTATACGACAGAGGTTGTTGTTGAGGATCAGGAATTTGCTGAGAGCAAAGCATCAAGCGACAGCTATGCAGCAGCTCATCCGAGAACAGAGGCAGCACCTGCAACGTCTATGCCGAGTCCGAGCGCAGCAAGCGCCGACGGCTTCATGAACATTCCAGATGGAATTGATGAGGAGCTGCCGTTCAATTAGAACATCTGATCAAGACAGATGAGACGAATAAGATAGGAGGAAACAATCATGGCTTACAATAGAGGCGAGAGACCAGATTCTCCGATGAAGAGAAGAGGCGGACGCAGAAGAAAAAAAGTTTGTGTATTCTGCGGTAAAGAGAATAACGAGATCGATTACAAGGATGTAGCAAAGTTAAGAAAGTATGTTTCCGAGAGAGGTAAAATTCTCCCGAGAAGAATTACAGGTAACTGTGCGAAACATCAGAGAGCACTGACAGTTGCTGTTAAGAGAGCACGTCATATGTCCCTGATGCCATACGTTCAGGACTAATTCTGATCTTATACGGGGTCGTTGCGAAACAGATGAGCAGTCATCTGGAGGCAGCGGCCCTGTTTTTTTATGAGCAAAACAGATTTTATCATTGCTATGGAATTATAATAAGGAATCTGGTATAATGTTAAATAACTTGTGGGTTAAATTACATTAAGAACAGGAAAAAGCAATGAACAACAAAGTTAAATTCAAGGGGCCTATGAAACACTTCATGCGCTGGCCGCTGTACCTTTCGGTCCTGGTCGTGCTGCTGGACCTGCTGGTGTTTATTGTAAGTGTAAAGGCCGGAATTCTGGTGTCTGTAGGTACTGTGATCTATATTTTTATCGCAGTACAGCTTTTTCGATATCACAAACCGCTGATCATCAATGATATGATCGCATTTGCCAATCAGTATGATGTGGTAGAAAAGCGGATGCTGGAAGAACTGGCGCTTCCTTATGCCATTATGGATATGGAAGGCCGCATGATCTGGTCCAACCGTATTTTTTCAGAGATCACGGGGAGAGATCAGTTTTATAAAAAAAATATCAGCACAGTTTTCCAGGATATTACTCCGGACAAGCTTCCTGTAGCCGATGAACCGGAAATTTCTGAGATGAGTATACATTTCGGGGATCGGATCTATCGGGTTTCCATGCAGCGGGTGACTATGGGTGAAGTAGTCAGCCATGCGGATATTCTGGAGAATATGTCCCAGAATGTCAGTCTGATCGCCATGTATCTTTATGATGAAACAGAGCTTAAGGAATACATCCAGAAAAATGAGGATAACAAGCTTGTTGTAGCACTGGCTTATCTGGATAATTATGAAGAAGCACTGGAGAGCGTGGAGGATGTGAGAAGATCTCTGCTTATCGCACTGATCGACCGAAAGATCACCAAGTATTTTTCCAACTTTGACGGCCTTGTGAAGAAACTGGAGAAAGATAAATATCTTCTGATCATGCGCCAGAGTTCACTGGAAACATTGAAGGAACAGCGTTTTCATATCCTGGATGAGGTTAAGACGGTTAACATCGGAAATGAAATGGCTGTGACATTAAGTATCGGAATCGGTCTGAATGCTTCTACGTATATCCAGAATTACGAATATGCCAGAATTGCCATTGAGATGGCACTGGGCCGTGGCGGTGATCAGGTAGTGATCAAAAATGAAAATAATATTACCTACATTGGTGGCAAGGCACAGCAGATGGAGAAATCAACCCGAGTGAAGGCACGAGTGAAGGCTCAGGCTCTGAAGGAATTTATGAGCACCAAGGATCGAGTGGTGGTTATGGGACACAAGATCACAGATGTGGATGCTCTGGGAGCTGGGATCGGTATTTACCGTGCCGGTAAGACTCTTGGTAAGCCGGTGCATATTGTGATCAATGATCCGACCACATCCATTCGGCCGCTGATGAGTGGATTTATGGAGAATCCGGATTATGAGCCGTCCATGTTTGTGGACAGTAATCAGGCCAAAGAACTGGTGGATAACAATACGGTAGTAATTGTGGTGGATACCAACAAGCCAAGCTATACCGAATGCCAGGATCTTCTCTATATGACAAAGACCATTGTGGTATTGGATCATCACCGCCGCGGCAGCGAGGTGATCCAGAATGCAGTTCTGTCCTATGTGGAGCCATATGCATCCTCAAGCTGCGAGATGATCGCAGAGATCCTGCAGTATTTTGCAGACGGGCTGAAGCTTCGCAGTATTGAGGCGGACTGTATTTATGCGGGTATCATGATCGATACCAACAACTTTACAACAAGAGCGGGTGTGCGTACCTTTGAGGCAGCAGCATTCTTGCGCAGATGCGGAGCAGATGTGACACGTGTACGTAAGATGCTCCGGGATAATATTGATTCCTATAAGGCGAGAGCGGAGGCAGTTCGTACTGCGGAGATCTACAGAGATTATTTTGCCATTGCAAGATGTCCGAGTGAAGGTCTGGAAAGTCCTACCGTTGTAGGAGCACAGGCGGCCAATGAGCTGCTCAATATCGCAGGAGTCAAGGCATCTTTTGTTCTTACCAGCTATAATAATGAGGTTTACATCAGTGCCAGAGCCATTGATGAAGTGAATGTACAGGTCATGATGGAACGGATGGGCGGCGGCGGACATCTGAATATTGCCGGTGCACAGGTGAAAGACACCATGGATGAGACCGAAAGAATGCTGAAAGAAATTATAGACCAGTTATATCAGGAAGGGGACAAATAGAAATGAAAGTAATTCTTCTGGAAGATGTTAAATCCCTGGGTAAAAAGGGACAGATCGTAAATGTAAGTGACGGATATGCAAGAAACATGATTCTGCCAAAAAAGCTTGGTGTTGAAGCTACATCCAAGAATCTCAATGACCTGAAACTCCGTAAGGCAAATGAAGAAAAGGTTGCACAGGAAAACCTGGACGCTGCCAAGGCATTTGCAGAGGAGCTTTCCACAAAGGAGGTTATCCTTACTCTGAAGGTAGGTGAAGGCGGAAGAACATTCGGTTCTGTATCCTCAAAAGAAATCTCAGAGGCAGCCAAAAAACAGCTGAATCTTGATATCGATAAGAAAAAGCTCCAGCTGGAGAATCCGATCCGTAACCTGGGTGTTACCAATGTTCCGGTACGACTTCATCCGAAGGTAACCGGAAGTCTCAAAGTCTGGGTAAAAGAGGCGTAATCAATGGAAGAAGCACTGATCAAGAGGATTCTGCCTCACAGTATTGAGGCAGAGCAGTCAGTGATCGGATCCATGATCCTGGATCGTGATGCGATCCTGGTGGCTTCCGAGATCCTGACCAGTGATGATTTTTATCAAAAACAATATGGTATCATTTTTGATGCCATGGTGGAGCTCTGTAATGAAGGACAGCCGGTAGATCTGATCACTCTGCAGAATCGTCTCAAGGAGAAAGAGCTTCCGCCGGACATCAGCAGTATGGAATATGTCCGTGATCTGATCGCAGCAGTTCCTACATCAGCCAATGTGAAATACTATGCCAATATCGTAAGCGAAAAGGCAGTTCTCCGTCGGCTGATACGGACTACGGAAGAAGTTGCCAATGCCTGTTATCTGGAAAAAGACAGTACGGAAACCATACTTGAGGAATCCGAGAAAAAGCTGTTTAATATTTTGCAGAGAACAAATGGCAGCGATTATGTGCCGATCCAGCAGGTTGTGTTGAATGCAGTCAGCAATATTGAGAAGGCTTCCAAGCTGAAGGGCTCCGTTACCGGGATCCCGACTGGATTTGTGGATCTGGATTATAAGACTTCCGGTATGCACGCGTCCGATCTTGTACTGATCGCAGCTCGACCTTCCATGGGAAAAACTGCCTTTGTATTGAATATTGCCCAGTATATGGCGTTTCGTAAAGATGTGACCGTGGCTATTTTCAGTCTGGAGATGTCCAAGGAGCAGCTGGTAAACCGTCTTCTTGCTATGGAATCTCACGTGGATTCCCAGAATCTCCGTACCGGAAATCTGAAAGATGAGGACTGGACGAAGCTGGTAGAAGGAGCGGATATTATCGGTGGCTCCAATCTTATTATTGATGATACACCTGGAATCTCCATTGCGGAGCTTCGTTCCAAATGCAGAAAATATAAGCTTGAGCATAATCTGGGGATCATCATGATCGATTATCTTCAGCTGATGAGCGGAAGTGGAAAATCGGATTCCAGACAGCAGGAAATTTCAGATATTTCACGATCGCTGAAAGCGTTGGCAAGAGAGATCGATGTACCGGTAATTGCGTTATCACAGCTTAGCCGTGCAGTGGAACAGAGACCGGATCACAGGCCGATGCTTTCGGATCTTCGAGAGTCCGGAGCTATTGAGCAGGATGCGGATGTGGTCATGTTTATCTATCGAGATGATTATTATCACAAAGATACCGAGAAGAAAGACATTGCGGAAATTATCATAGCCAAGCAGAGAAACGGCCCGATCGGAACTGTGGAGCTGGTATGGCTGCCGAGATATACCCAGTTTGTAAATATGAAAAAATAGAGCCGTGCAGACGGTAAATGAAAGGCTGTCAGGATGAAAGCTTATAGTTATCCTGATGGCCTTTTGTATTTTTGTCTGTGTGATCGTGGAGTTCGGGATGCTATGGATATAGGCAAAGAGTCATATTTTGTAAAATTATGTCAACCGATTATTCTTGCTATTTCCTGATCTCAGGGGTTATACTGTAGACAGCAGCAGTGAATCTCTATATAAGGGGGCGTTCACAATGGAAAAAAGATATACAGTCAGACAGGCCGTAACACTGACCGGAGTGAAATCTTATGTCCTGCGTTACTGGGAGGAAGAACTGGAGCTTCGGATCGGACGCAATGAACTGGGACATCGCTATTATACACCGTTTGATATCCAGCTTTTTCTTAAAATAAATGAGCTGAAAAGTAAAGGACTTCAGTTGAAAGCAATCCGTACACTGATCCCACCGGAGGTAAGAAAGACAGATACACCGGATTTTTCAGAATCTGGTATCAGGATCCTGGATGGAGAAGCTGTTGAGCTTGAAGATAGCCCAATGAAAAAAACGGGATCTGAAAAGGAGTTCATGGAAAAAACGGAATCCGGGAATACAGAGAAGTGCGAGGCAGATAACGATAAGATACTGGAGTTTCAGGAAATCATGGAACGCCTGATCCGTGAGGAAATGCAGAGAAAGAAAGAAGGAGAGTACCGGTGTCGTTCTCTGGATGAAGCAATCCGCAGGCAGCAGCAGGCAAGAAGAGAAGCGGCAGCTTCCTGTGAGGGAAAAAAGAATAAAAAAAACAGAAAAGGCTGCCGGTAAACCGGCAGCCTCATTCATTATAGCAGCTTATCAAGCTAATGATGCATTACTCAGCAGAGATAGCACCAACTGGACAGGCCTCAGCGCATGTTCCGCAGTCAACACAAGCGTCTGCGTCGATTACATAATGCTCGTCTCCCTGAGAAATAGCCTCGTTCGGGCACTCACCCTCACATGTTCCACAGCTAACGCACTCGTCAGAAATTACATATGCCATAATTGATATCCTCCTTTTAAATTGTGTATTGTATGTATCCCCTACCAGGGATTCTATTCCCATTCTAATATATCTGCATAAAGAATACAAGTATAAATTTATAAACAAAACTGAAAATTCGTAACCCGTTGATTCCATTCCGGATTCGTATTATAATAGCAGAACGGAATGAAATATTTCGATAAAACAGTAAAGGAGAATACAATCATGGCAAAAGTTACAAAGAGCATGCTGATCGGAGAACTGCTCACTGTAGACCCGAATATCGCACCGATCCTGATGAGAGCAGGAATGCATTGTCTTGGCTGCCCGTCTTCACAGATGGAATCTCTGGAAGAAGCAGCAATGGTACATGGCCTGGACGCAGATGTCCTCGTAGCTCAGATCAATGATTTTCTTGGTGAGTAATAAACAGAAGCTTTTTGGCTGAAACAAAAGGACCGCTGTCGGGAAATGCAGATCATATGGATCGCATTCCGACAGCGGTTTGTTTGTCTGTAGGATATTTGGTTTGTCAGATATTCAGAAGTTTCTGAAGTGCATGATCAGCGATCAGTGCACAGTGCTCTCTGAGGTAGGCTTCACCGGCTGGTGTGAATGCGCGGCCGATGCCATACTCGGAAAGGATATTGCAGACCTTGTTAAATTCTTCAGGTGTACAGTCTGACTGATGAAGTACCAGCTGATAGACACCGTCTTCTCCTTCACGATAGAGAGTATTATCACCGGTAAAGAAACCATTCATACCATGAGATGCGGCAATAACATCATCCAGCCCCGGGAAAGAGTACAGGCGTATAAGCTTTACAGAACTCTCAGCCGGCTGCTGTGATGCATCCGGAGTTTCTGTTGCCTGAGAGGCGGAAGTTTCCGCCCTTTTTTCTTCCGGTTTCTGTGAAAGATCCTTAAGCTTGGATTCACAGAGCTTCTGGAAGATATCGATGATATTGTCAGCGCCATCGATCTCTACGGTATCGGAAGGTTTGTTGCCCTTGAAGGGTGCAAATTTGGAAAAACGTGTATCCAGTTCTTCAGGATCTTCCACTTTAGTGATAATGAGGATAATACTTTCGGCATTGACAGGAATAGCCTCGATCATCAGAGGAATATTATCTGCTTCAAAACCAAATTGTATCTGTGCCTGCTGCATCATATCACGAAAGAGACGTTTGGCTTTTTCGGTACCGTATGCAAGTTCGCTGATACGGATCTGATGACTGTCCAGATCTTCTTTCGTCAGGGTACAGCGGATCTGATTTTCATTGATTTTTTCTATTTTCATATGATCACATCCTATAGGTAAATAAATTTAATCTTTTACATACTGTATTATATAACAGTTATACACAAGATGTAAAGATGTAGAAACCGGAGAAAAAAGAAAATTTCTGATTCTTTTATAAAAGACTTGCATCTGAAGGGAAATCAGGTATAATGAAAAGCAGAAAAGCTGTCTCCTCCCGGAAGCAAGAAGACAGTAACGATAACTTAAAGTCATATTTTTCTGAAGATAAGGATTCTGTGTGAAATTCATCGGCGAGTCTGTCGGTACACAGAGAAATTTTCCCCCATTTTATTATTTATATTTTATTACAAGTATCATCCTAACAGGGAAGTTGCAGCTTTTCGAGAACCATTGCTGGTGTTTTCTGAAAATCTAACCAGGAAAGGAGGTCGGGATACGCCAAATATATCACAGGAAAAAAAGAAATCCGCAAAACCCCTTCGAAGGGAGCTGGAGCTTTATCGTGAGAACGGAGTTTCTCTTTATCTCAATGGAGCACCAAGCACTCCGAAAAAAATCGCAAAAGCCTGTCAGATTGCGGAAAACGGGGTCTATATGCGGGATTATACGGAAGATGAAGACGGCCATATCGCCTGTGTAAGCTTTGATCTTATTCGCAAAGAATGACCGTACATAAGAAAAAACGGTTCCCCGGATAACGATCATCCCCTGCACTCATGCATACCATGCGGGGAACCGAAATTCTAAAGAAATTGTGAAAAATTATTAAAAGTCGATTTTTATAACGAAATGTAGACAAGATATGTTATAATGAAACAAATTATGACATTTTATACCGAAAGGAAAAAAACATGATAAAAAAACACATACCGGTCCTTGTGGTAGGTCTGCTGATCGTTCTGGTCGCTCTTGCCGGAGGGGCTGTTTACGGGATCAATAAGCTTATACCAAGCAGGAAACAGATGGATCTGACAGAATACTACGGCCAGAATGCAGACGGTGAGGCTGCGTTGATACTTGGAACTGAGAAACTGGAAGAGAAGGCACTTATCTCAGGAGAAGATGTATATCTTCCGCTGGATGTAGTGAACGGATATTTGAATCAGAGATATTACTGGGATAGCGAAAACAAGAAGATACTGTATGCAACACCATCCAGTCTCACAGAGGAAACGGCTTCAGATAAGGCAGACGGAAACGTGTGGCTGAAGGATGACACGGTTTATCTGAAACTGGATTATGTAAAAAAGTATACAGATATCGATTCTTATATAGAGCAGGATCCTGCAAGGGTTGCGATACAGTACAAATTTACCAATGTGGAGACCGTGACCACGAAGAAAGATACCGTGATCCGTTACCGGGGCGGGATCAAGGCGCCGATCCTTTCCAAACTGGCGAAGAATACAGTTCTCCGGCTGATGAATGAAGGAGAGGACTGGGATCAGGTGGCAACCGATGACGGTTACATCGGTTATATTCAGAAGAAAAAAGTAAGTGCTGTGGATACAACGGATTATGAAAGGAATTTTAAAACAGAGTCCTATACATATCTTACCATGGATGAGCCGGTGAACCTGGCATGGCACCAGGTTACCAGCACAGATGCAAACAGCTATTTCGCAGATGCGGTACAGAATATGACAGGCGTGAATGTGATCTCTCCAACCTGGTTTTCTGTAACAGATAACTCCGGAAATATTTCAAGTCTTGCATCTGGGGAGTATGTGATGCAGGCACATGAAAAAGGACTGAAGGTATGGGGACTGGTGGATAATTTTAATGAGAACATGAGTACCACAGAAGTTCTTTCAAAAACCAGTTCAAGGCAGAATCTGGAGAATCAGCTGATCACTTATGCACTGAAAGCAGGACTGGATGGAATCAATGTTGATTTTGAATCTTTGAGCGAAGGAGTAGGAATCCATTTTCTTCAGTTTTTAAGAGAACTTTCTATCCAGTGTCACGCCAATAATTTGGTACTGTCTGTAGATAATCCGGTTCCGGAAGATTTTACCAGTCATTATGACCGTGCGGAGCAGGGCAAGGTTGTGGATTATGTGATCATTATGGGCTATGATGAACATTACGTAGGCTCCGATGCCGGTTCTGTGGCATCTCTGCCATGGGTAGAACAGGGGGTTAAGGATACGCTTTCAGAAGTAGCGGCTCAACGGACGATCCTTGCGATTCCGTTCTACACAAGGCTCTGGAAGACTACAGATGGCGGTGCACTGACAAGTGAGGCCATCGGTATGGATCAGGCACAGCAGACGATCAGTGATAACGGAGCAGAAACATACTGGGACAAGAAGACAAGTCAGAATTATGGAACCTATGAAGGGGAAGGTGCCACATACCAGATCTGGCTGGAGGACTCTAAGTCTATTGCGGAAAAGGTTAAACTGATCAAAAAATACAAACTGGCAGGTGTGGCAGAGTGGAAGCTTGGATTCGAGAACAGCGGGATCTGGAGCGTGATCACAGAAAACCTGTCATAAACAGAAGAAAACATTGTGATCTTCACAATGCTAAAAACACTCCCGGCAACATATATTAAAATAAATATGCCGGGGGTGTTTTGTGTTGAAAAAACATTTCATAGAATTGGCAATGGCAGTTCTTATGCTGGTCTGTTTTTATATTCTGTCATGGGAAGCGGCAGAAACTGCAGGCAGACTTATAGATGTATCTGGAAATATAAAAGCAGATCAGGTGATCCTGGTGGATGCCGGTCATGGCGGTGTGGATTCCGGAATGGTGGGAATCGGTGGACTGAAGGAAAAAGGAATCAATCTGGATATTGCCATGAAGCTAAAAACGATCCTGGAAAAAAAAGGCCTTGCCGTAGTAATGACCCGGGAAGAAGATAAAGGTCTTTATGAAAATGGTACAAAAAATATGAAAGCACAGGATCTGCAAAATCGTATTGAACAGATCCGGAAATATGAACCGGTGCTTTCTGTGAGTATCCACCAGAACAGCTACAGTGATCCCGGAGTAAAAGGCCCGCAGGTATTTTATTATGAGGATTCGGAAGGCGGAAAAGAACTGGCACTTGCGATCCAGGAAAACATGAACCGGAAGCTTTCCATTGCACGGCCGCGGGTGGCAAAAGGAAACAGAACCTATTATCTTCTGAAGAGAAGTCCGGGTGTGATCAATATCGTAGAATGTGGATTTCTTACAAATCCGGAGGAAGCCGCCCTGCTTCAGACAGAGAAGTATCAGAGAAAGGTAGCAGAGGCTGTGGCTGATGGAATCGTTACATATCTGAAAAAACAGAAGGAAAACGAAAATAATTGAAAAAAATGTGAATAGCCTTTTCATAGGAAGGTGATTCTGCTATACTTTACGTGAATTAAGGAGAATCCTATGCTTGGAATCATTTATCTTATATTATGTATGTTAACAGGAATGGAAATGGCAGGATGTCTGTTTCCGCGTCAAACAACTGAAAGAGGAAACAGGATATGGGTGGTCCTGCCGGCAGCGTTTGGGATGGGAATCCTGATGCTGACCTGGGCAGTCTATATTCTTTCCTGGATGTTCAGCATATGCGCGGGGGTAGAGCATCCTCTTTTTTATGGAAATCTGATCGTATTTCTGGTAGATATCCTGTTGCTTTCGGGAATCTTTCGGTGGAAAAAGAAAAAACAGCAAAAAATGTTTGTGATATCCGAACGGATGATCAGCAGAAAATGGATCCTGAAAAAAGAGCTTCTGCTTTTTGGCATTTTGACGGTTTTTGTGACCTGGATGATGTTTTACGTTTTCCATATGAAAGACGGCATTCTGTACTCCGGCTTTTCGGTATACGGAGATTATGCACCCCACACGGCAATGATGCGATCTTTTTCAAGGGGAAATAATTTTCCTACCCAGTATCCGCATTATGGCGGGCAGGATGTGAAATATCATTTTATGTTCCAGTTCCTTGTGGGAAATCTGGAGTATCTGGGCCTTCGTCTTGATCTGGGATATAATCTGGTAAGCATCCTGTCTCTGGCGGGATTTCTTATGGTGCTTTACGGGATCAGCTACCGGATGTTCAAAAGCTTCTGGGCAGGGGCAGCTGCCATTGTTTTCTTTTTTTTCCGCAGCGGAATAGCGTTCTGGCGTTATCTGTGGGAACATCTTCAGGCGGGGGACCTTGTACGGACTCTGGAAGAAAATACGGCGTTTATCGGTTATACTACCAATGAAAACTGGGGATTATGGAATTTCAATGTATATCTGAACCAGCGTCATCTGGCTTTCGGCCTTCTGATGGCAGCTGTAGCGGTATGGACCTTTATGGATTGGGTGGAAGCCGGATGCAGTCACAAGGAGCAGGGATTTTTGTGGGTCCGTAACCGTTTTTTTACAAAAAAAGCCTGGATCTGCAGAAATGTGGATACGGCGATCCTTCTGGGACTGTTTCTGGGATTAACTGCCTTCTGGAACGGAGCTGCGCTGATCGGCGGCCTTCTGATCCTTGCCGGACTGGCAGTGTTTTCTGACGGTAAGCTGGATTATGTGATCTGTGCCGGACTGGCAGTGCTTTTTTCGGAACTGCAGTCGAAGATCTTTGTGTCGGGAAGTGTTATGAGTCCATCCTTTTATTGGGGCTTTCTGGCAGACAATAAAAGCATTTCCGGTGTACTCTGGTATCTGGTGGAGATCAGTGGATTTTTCTTTGTGGGAATGATCGTGGCAGCAGTATTTCTGAAGAGAGGTCAGCGGGCAGTGCTGATGGGCTGTTTGCTTCCAATGGCATTTGCATTTCTGGTATCTCTGACTCCGGACATCAATGTCAATCATAAATATGTGATGATTTCCTATGCCTTTGTGACAGTTTTCTGGGGATGGATCGTAAGATGTGTTTTCCTTGCAGGGAAAAACAGCTGGAAGAAATGGGCCGGTCGCGCAGCGGCAGCGGTCCTTTGTATCTGTCTTAGTGCAACGGGGATCTATGATTACGTGATCATCTTAAGAGACAACGATTCTGCACACAGGATGACTGTAAATATGGAAAGCAGCCTGACGGACTGGCTCAGTGCAAATCTTAAGAAAAATGATCTTCTGCTGACACCGGAATATACCATGAACGAGGTTACCATGTCCGGTGCCATGCTGTATTGCGGATGGCCTTATTATGCATGGTCTGCAGGGTACGATACGGGCTATCGTGCCGGCCAGGCAGTGCTCATATATACCACGGATGATCCGGAGCTACTGAAAGCTGCCGTAAAACAGGAAAAGATCACATATATCCTGTTTGAGGAGGATATGGAATTTGAACAGCAGGAATGTCGTGAGGATATCATCAGGGAGACATATCCACTGGTGTATACCTCAGAGGATGGGAGAATAAGAATCTATGAAACATGACAGCTTATATATCATTATGCCGGCATATAATGAAGAAAAAAATATCGGGACCGTGATCGAGCAATGGTATCCGGTAGTGGAGAGGATCGGCGGGGACAGCCGCCTGGTGATCCTGAATGATGGCAGCAAAGATGCTACCTACAAAAAAATACAGAATTATCAGAAAAATTATGACCGTCTTATAGGAATCGATAAACCGAATGAAGGACATGGAGGAACAATCCTTCGGGGATATCGTTACGCAGTAGAAAAAGGTGCCGATTATATTTTTCAGACGGATTCAGACGGTCAGACACTTCCGGAGGAATTCTGGCAGTTCTGGGAAAAACGTCAAAAGTGTGGGCTTCTTATCGGCTACCGGCAGAAAAGAGAGGACGGGCTTTCCAGGGTTTTTGTGACAAGAGTATTGCGACTTGTGCTTTTCCTTATTTTTGGAACCTGGGTAAAAGATGCAAATACGCCATATCGGCTGATGGATGGAAAACAGCTCGCCAAAGTACTGAAGCGTATCCCAAGCGGATTTTTCCTTTCCAATGTGCTGATGACCGTGATCTATGAAAAACATCATCTTTATGTGGAATATATCCCCATCACATTCCGACCGAGACAGGCCGGAAAAAACTCTATCAACATGAAACGGATCATAAAGATCGGAAGACAGGCATTTGCGGACTTTATCCGTCTGCGGGGCAGGATCTGATACAGGAGGGACAGAAGGATGAAAAAAAAGATCAGAGAATTATTTCCGGAGCTGACTGCAGCAGTGCTCCTGACAGTACTTTCTGCGTATCTCCTGGGAGGAGATGTATGGATATTCTGGACCTGGTGGCTGCTTGCGCTGTTTATGGGAATGGTGGCAATGCCGGTCACAGGAAGGCTTTTTGGTGGTTTTGAAGACCGGGGCTGGCTTTTTTCAAAGGTACTTGCCATTGCGGTTACCGGATTTCTCACCTGGCTTCTGGTAGCGGTGGAAATCCTTTCTTTTACAGCAGCAGTGTGTGTAGGAGTATCTGTGGCTGTTGGCATTTTATGTGCTGTACTTTTTCATGTTCAGCTGAAGCATGGCATTGAATGTTATCCGTCAGGAAAGATGCAGTTGATCTTTCGGGAGGAGCTTCTGTTCTTTGGGATCTTTCTGCTGTGGACTTATCTGGCAGGATTCCGGCCGCAGGCATATGGAACAGAGAAATTTATGGATTATGGCTTCATGGAGGCCATGATGCGGAGCAAAACTCTTCCTGCACGTGATCTCTGGTATTCACAGGGAACCATCAATTATTACTATGGCGGGCAGTATTTTGCAGTATTTCTTACGAAGCTTACAGGAAGCAGAGTGGAAGTGACTTATAATCTGATGCGTACCTTTGTGGCAGCGTTTGCCTTTGTGTATCCGTTTTCCCTGGTCCGTCAGATGACGAAGGACAGGCTGTATGGACGACTGGATGGAAAGAAGAAATATATTCCTTCACTAGCAGGAGTTACTGCAGGTATTGCAGTATCTATCGCGGGAAATGTACATTATATCGTCTACCGTTGTGTACTGCCGCTGATCCGGAAGATACAGGGAGTGGCAGAAACAGCCAGCTACTGGTTCCCGGATGCAACTCGTTACATAGGGTATAATCCGGTGAATGACAGTGATAAGACCATACATGAATTCCCATGCTATTCCTTTGTTCTGGGAGATCTTCATGCCCATGTGGTAAATGTGATGTTTGTGACATTTCTGGTGGGAATGCTCTATGCATGGCTGAAAATGATCCGAAAAAGAGGGCCTGAGCCTGAAAAACAGGAACGCAGTGTTTTCTGGCTGAGACAGCTTCTGATGCCGCATATCCTTTTGGCGTCCGTTTTTCTTGGCATGTTCCAGTGGACCAATTACTGGGATTTTGTGATCTATTTTGTAGTGACCGGTGGAGTTGTCCTGATCGCAAATATCATACGATTTGAGGGAAAGATAATCAGGATCCTGGCAGTGACGATCGTACAGGCAGTGGAGATCATAGGTCTCTCTTATCTGGTGATCCTGCCCTTTACATTGAAATTTGATACGATGGTACAGGGGGTGGCACTGGCACAGCATCATTCACTGTGGTATCAGCTTCTGATCCTCTGGGGACTTCCGGTGCTCCTTACTGTTTTGCTGATCCTGTCTGTCATCACAGAAAAAATGAAGGGACTGAAGCATAAAAGTCTTTACAGGCTGCTGGAGGCGATCACAGTTCCGGATCTTTTTGCAGTGATCATGGGCTTATGTGCTATCGGACTGGTTTTGATCCCGGAGCTTGTATATGTGCGGGATATTTATGAAAATGGAAATGCCAGAGCCAATACTATGTTCAAGCTGACGTATCAGGCATATATACTTTTCGGAATGATAATGGTATATGGGATTTATCGTATGCTGGTGATATCCAGACAGAAGATCATCCGGATCCTTTCAGGTGTGGGGCTTTTTGTACTGCTCTGGACCGTGGGCTATTTCGGAAATGCCGTGCATTCCTGGTTTGGGGATGTCTGGAAGGTTTCGGAGTATCAGGGACTGGATGCAACTACATTTCTTGAGCAGGATTTTCCTCAGGATGCGTCGGCGATCCGCTGGCTGAAGCAGAATATCAAGGGCTCTCCTGTGGTGCTCGAGGCTAACGGGGACAGCTATACCGGATATGAGAGAGTTTCTGCATCTACGGGGCTTCCGACCGTACTGGGATGGTATGTGCATGAATGGCTCTGGAGAAATAATGTACCTGACCTCAATGAAAAAAGTGCGGACATCCAGACTATTTATACATCTACAGATGCAGAGACGGTAAAAAAACTGATCAGCCGTTATGATATTTCCTATATCTTTGTAGGAGGACAGGAAAAAGAAAAATACGGAACAGAGCTTAATGACAGTGTTCTTCAGAGTCTGGGAAGTATTGTCTTTGAAGATGATATGTCAGGAACCTACATTGTGAAAGTGGAGCAGGATTGACATTTTTTCCATAATAACGCTATAATGTAACTATTATGTAGCTATCTGTTAACGGATATGCTCAGCAGGAGATTTCTGCTGAGCAGTATACAGAAAAAAGTGACAGTTGCAGGATGGCAGCAGAGAGGAGGATATTATGAACAGAATCGACAGACTTTATATGGAAATGATCCATTATTATCAGGGGGATCCGAAGCATATCCAGCATTTTGTGAAGGTGCATGATCTTTCAAGGCTGATCGGCCAGAGTGAGGGTCTGGATGAAGATACGATGCATGTTCTGGAAGCTGCGGCTCTCGTTCATGATATCGGGATCAAAGTCGGTATGGAAAAATACGGACGCTCTGATGGAAAGACGCAGGAAGCAGAAGGTCCGGCAGCTGCCAGAGAGATGCTTACCGCACTGGGCTTTCAGGAGAGGGTGATCCGCAGAGTGGAATATCTGGTAGGACATCATCATACCTATAAGGATATTGACGGGCTGGATTATCAGATCCTTGTGGAAGCTGATTTTCTGGTTAATTATTTTGAAGATGGACTGGATAAAGAACATATAAAGAAAAGTGCAGAGAAGATCTTTAAAACAGAAACAGGTAAAAAAATAGTAAAAGACATGTTTTTCCCGGAGACTTTTCAGAAATCCGAAACCTGGGCACAGGATGCCCTTCAGGATCTGGAAGATTTTATTGAAGAGCAGGGGATTTATATTAGACAGTAAATGGAGCGTAAAATGAAAGCAGAAATAGCAGTTATGACAGCGGAGAATATAGACAGAAAGGCAATTGCCAGAGGTGGCGAGATCCTGAAAAACGGCGGGCTTGTGGCATTTCCCACAGAGACTGTATATGGCCTTGGAGGAAATGCCCTGGATCCGAAAGCATCGATGAAGATCTATGCAGCCAAGGGAAGACCTTCGGACAATCCGCTGATCGTACATATCGCAGATATCCGTGACCTGGATAAGATCGTTACGGAGGTTCCTGAAAAAGCCAGAATACTGGCTGAGAAATACTGGCCGGGTCCGCTGACAATGATCCTTCCCAAGGCAGATATCGTGCCAAAGGAAACAACCGGAGGACTGGACAGTGTGGCAGTACGTTTTCCAAGTGATCCTATCGCACAGGAGCTGATTCTTGCGGCTGGCGGATATGTGGCAGCGCCAAGTGCCAATACTTCCGGAAGACCAAGTCCTACGACAGCGGGACATGTGGCAGAGGATCTGGGAGAAGCCATTGATATGATCATTGATGGAGGACAGGTAAATATCGGTCTGGAATCTACGATCGTAGATTTTACAGAAGACATACCGGTAGTCCTGCGGCCGGGATATATTTCCCTGGAAATGCTCCGGGAAACACTTGGAGATGTAAGGATGGATAAGGGGCTGATCAAACCGGACAGCAAGGTCCATCCAAAAGCACCGGGAATGAAATACCGTCATTATGCACCAAAGGCAGATCTTGCCATTGTGGAGGGGTCCACAGAGGGTGTGATCGCGGAGATCGAAAAAAGAGCCGGAGAGGCTGAGGAGAAGGGACTGACGGTGGGGATCATCGCAACAGATGAAACAAAAGGCCGATATTCACATGGAATCGTAAAGAGTATCGGAAGCCGGGAGCAGGAAGAAACCATCGCGCATCATCTGTACGAGGTCCTGCGTGATTTTGACAGCTGTAATGTAAGTGCCATTTATTCAGAGGCATTTTTTACACCAAGAATGGGACAGGCGATCATGAACCGCTTACTGAAAGCGGCTGGTCATAAAATTATCAACGTTGAGGAGGAGAAAGAAAATGATAGCACTGGGATGTGATCATGGCGGCTATGAGCTGATGCAGGAGGTAAAGAAGCATCTGGAAGAGAGAGGACTGGAGTACAAAGATTTTGGATGCAATGGTCCGGAATCTGTAGACTATCCTGTTTATGGAAAGAAAGTAGCACAGGCGATCGTGGACGGTGAGTGTGAGAAAGGAATCCTGATCTGCGGAACAGGTATCGGAATTTCCATCACTGCTAATAAATTCAAGGGAATCCGTGCTGCACTTTGTACAGATTGCTTTACTGCAGAGGCAACAAGACTTCATAACGATGCCAACATTCTGGCCATGGGCGGTCGTGTAGTAGGACCGGGACTTGCTCTGAAGATCGTGGATACATTCCTGGATACACCATTTTCCGGGGATGAGCGTCATATCAGAAGGATCAACATGATCGAGGATTGATCGATCAGTAAGAAACCAATAGAAAAAGAGGATTCTGTATGGATAAAAAAGGACAGAAACGACAGGGATATCTTTCCTGGGATGAGTATTTTATGGGTGTTGCCATGCTTTCCGGCATGCGTTCCAAGGACCCGCATTCACAGGTTGGTGCCTGTATCGTAAGTGAAGATAACAAGATCCTGTCAATGGGGTACAATGGATTTCCAAAGGGATGTTCCGATGATGAGTTTCCCTGGGGAAGAGAAGGAGATCCGCTGGATACCAAATATCTTTATGTGACACACAGTGAGCTCAATGCCATCCTGAACTACCGAGGAGGAAGTCTGGAAGGTGCCAAGCTTTATGTGTCCCTGTTTCCCTGCAACGAATGTGCCAAGGCTATTATCCAGGCAGGGATCAGGACTATCGTATACGACTGTGATAAATATGCAGATACTCCGTCGGTGATCGCATCCAAAAAAATGCTGGATGCAGCTGGAGTCCGGTATTATAAATATAACCGGACAGACCGTGAGATCACCATTAAAGTGTAAAAGAGAACAAAAATAAGAGAAAAACAGCAGCCTGGCTCCTGATTCATCATATCATCAGGGCTTCCGCTGCTGTTTTTTATGAATGGTTAAGAATGTGCTTCGGAAAGAGAATCTTCCGGTGCGGATAAGACTGTGGGAGAGATCTTCTGTGGAAAACTTAAGCAGACTTTGAAAAGGTCACCGTCCAGATAAAGTTTAAAGGTGCCACCTTGAAGCTGGGTAAGGCTCTGTGCGATGGATAATCCAAGTCCGCTGCCTTCTGTATTTCTGGCAACATCGCCGCGGATGAAACGTTCGGTCAGTTCTTCAGCCGGAATGTTCAGAGGCTGTGCGGAAATATTTTTCAGGGTAAAGATGACTTGATCTTTTTCCAGAAGAACTTCTGCATAGACCCTTGTGTTCTCCATGGCATATTTCAGAATATTGCCGAAAAGATTTTCAAGGATACGCCACATCCGCCTGCCATCGGCATAGATTATGGCAGGAGAATCAGGCAGATGTGTCATCAGGGTCAGATGTCTGTTTTCCATCCGTTCTTCGAATTCACCCATCACCTGGTAAAGCATTTCCACAAAGTTCAGTTCCGTCATTTCCAGAGAAAGATTTCCGGTACTGGCTTTGGAAGCTTCCACTACATCTTCGGTCAGACTTTTCAGACGATGTGCCTTTGAGTCCAGGATCTCAAGATATTTCAGTGCTTCCGGATCTTTGAGGTTCAGCCTTTTCAGCAGATCAATGTAATTGATGATGGAAGTCAGCGGCGTTTTCAGATCATGGGAGACATTGGTGATCAATTCGGTTTTCATACGCTCATCTTTGAGGCTTTTTTCCACGGCAGCGTCCAGCCCGTCACCAATGCGGTTGATATACTGTGCCATTGCTTTCTGATCACCACGGAGTTCCTTTTCCGGGATCTTGTAAGTGAGCTCTCCATCGGTGATCCGTTTCAGGCCATTAAGGAGGAGTTCCCGTCCAAGAGCAATTTTGTAGACGCAGAAAAGCGCACCCAGATCCAGAAGGAATAGAAGCAAAAACATCAGGAACCATCCATCAGATGCCGCGAGCAGGGCACTGAAGAAAAATTCAAGGAATAGAAATACGCCAAGTCCCACTACCATACGTATTCTGCTGATGGTATTCCTGGAGAAAAAATCGATCAGCTTACCGGCTTTACAAAGACACAGACGGGGAAGCTTCAGGCATTTGCGAAGCAGGCTGTTTTTCCACAGGGTGCGAGCTTTGATCCTGCGGATCAGGCTTAAATAGCCGATCCAGAACAGGCACGTGATCAGGAAAATCGTGATACCCAGGATGATCAGGGAGGAGACAAGGTTATAGGTGCAAGCTTGCATGCTCAGTCCTGCGGTCAATACACCAAGTGCCGGGATACACACGAGTCCGGCTGCTGCTTCCGTATAGATCCTGTCAAAAAAGTTCAGTTCTGGCTGAGCCGTGTCTGCATTACCGCTATCGGAATTTCTTCTTCCGGTGTGGACAGTAAGCCAGATAAAATCTATGATAAAGAGCAGAAAACTGATCATGGTGATCACAGTAGCCGGGATAAATAAAGTACGGTAAGTCAGGAAATGCTGTCTGTCAGTTTTAATGGAATCCTGTACAGGAAGGTTGGTATCATCGATCCAGGCAAGAAAACTGCAGTTTTCATCGTATGTGGAATTTCGAAGGAGATCGATCCAGTTTCCTACAGAATGGTTTGCAGCAGCGGAAAGGTTCAGATTCATAAGACCATTCCGGGCATTTTTCTCATCTGTGGCAGCTTCGTTGACACTTAGGAACACGTAAGGCTTTTTGTCTGAAAAACCGGAAATATCAGTCAGGTCGGAAGTATAGGCTGCATCTGTATTTGTGAAGATTTTCTGTGAGGTGTTATCCGTATAGGCATAATGGAGATTGGAATTATCATTGCTGTACTCATCCAGTGTCTGAGCAGCTTCTGTCCAGCTGGAAAAAAGATCCCGGGCATTATCCAGCTGCTCAAAGGCATCGTTCAGGTTCCCCTTGAAATTCCTGGTTTTGGATGAGGTGGAATTCATGTAATCCAGGAGACTGTCGTAACCTTCCGGTGCACAGGGGATTTCAAAGATCGGAGTGAGCATATCTGCCACATCTGTGTAAACCACGTTTCCGTTTTTGTCTGTGATGTTTTTCAAAGGTTCCTGTGACTGGATGCCGCCGTCTGCATATTCGGCGCTCAGAGCGGAAAGAATCCTCTCAGTCCAGTCTTTCTGGGAAATTCCCTCGTGTTTCAGGGCACCGGAGTTGGCATTTAGCTGCAGGGTTCCGTCTTCCAGAGCTTTTTTGAAATCGGAATAGTACATATATTTTGTTTCACCCTCCGGGGTGGTAAGGCCCAGGACGATCCAGTCATCATTGGAATGGATCGTCTGTGAGCTCCATTCCTTAAGATCATTGAAGGAATAGGCTAGTCCGGAGGTGTTTTTGAAGGAGAGAGAATCTCCGTTATAAAGCTCTCCGAGATCAATGTATGCATCTTCGTTTGTTTTATCTAGGATTTCTCTGGCTGAGATTCCGGACAGGATCGTGGAAGCTTTTGAGTAAAAGCTGTCAGCAAAAGCAGAGGTCTGGAAATAATCCTTTGTTTTAAGATCCTCGGCAGAGTCCATCCGGATACCTGCCTGGATCACCAGTGCCGCTGAAAAGACCATGATCAGAGGCAGGATAAGGGCAAGGACAAGAGCAGGAATGCGCATAAATGAACGGTTTTTTTCCGTATGTTTATTTTTATTCATAATACCCCCTTCTGAAGTACAGATACTTCATGGCCGGCTGGCTCACCGGCTCAGTTTTTCGATTTTATAACCCAGGCCCCAGACAACTTTCAGATAGCGGGGATCCCTGGGGTTGATCTCAATCTTTTCGCGAATGTGACGGACGTGGACGGCTACCGTGTTATCCGCGGCCAGAGCATCTTCATTCCAGATGCTCTCGTAGATCTGTGTGGTGGAAAAAACACGTCCGGGATTTTTCATGAGAAGAAGCAGGATATTATATTCGATGGGCGTCATCCGTACCGCTTCTCCATCTACCAGCACCTCTTTTTTGTCATCGTTTACCGTAAGACCTCCGGTTGTGTAGATGTGTTCTGATGCTACCGGTGCAGCGGAGCCAAGCTGTGTGTACCGGCGCAGCTGGGATTTTACCCTGGCGATCAGCTCCAGAGGATTGAAAGGTTTGGTGATATAGTCATCTGCACCGATGTTAAGGCCTAGGATTTTGTCCGTGTCTTCAGATTTTGCGGACAGGATGATGATGGGCAGAGGATTGCTTTCCCGGATCTTGACTGTTGCCCGGATCCCGTCGAGACGGGGCATCATCACATCGATGATCAGCAGATCTACAGTTTCGCTGTTCAGGATATCCAGTGCTTCCTGTCCGTCATAGGCTTTCAGAATGTGATAGCCTTCCTGCGTAAGATAGATTTCGATAGCTTCCACGATGTCTTTGTCGTCATCGCAAACAAGTATGTTAGCCACTTTTTTGTACCTCCCTGATGTTATTAGAATAGCAGCCGGAAATTAAGACGAAAGGGGTAAATTCTTAAGATTCCATGAAATCCATTGTACTATATTAAGTATATAGTGTAAACAGAGAAAGCCTTGTTGGCAGCAGACGTGATGTGCTAAACTAGTACTAGATAACAGAAAATAACGATATTGGAAGAAAGATCAGGAGAAAAGTGAAAGTGGAGAATGAAAATAAAATCAGCAGTATGGCAGGGAGCGCGCACTGTACGGAAGAAATTATGTCAGCTTGTGCTCTTTGTCCAAGAGAATGCCTGGCAGACCGGAGTGCAGGGAAAAAAGGCTTCTGTGGCATGGATGAGAGAATTTATCTGGCAAGGGCTGCACTTCATATGTGGGAGGAACCCTGTATCTCCGGAACAAAAGGCTCCGGGGCAGTGTTCTTTTCCGGGTGCGGGCTGCGCTGCTGTTTCTGCCAGAATCATGATATTGCCATCGGGAGCAGGGGACGGGCTGTAAGTGTGGAACGGCTTGGAGAGATTTTTCTGGAACTGAAGGAAAAAGGAGCTGCAAACATCAATCTGGTAACAGGTGCACACTATGTACCACAGATCATAGAGGCACTGGATATGGCCCGAAGGAATGGTCTGGATATTCCGGTGGTGTATAATTCCAGCGGGTATGAAAAAACAGAAACCCTGAAGCTTCTGGAAGGATATGTGGACATTTATCTTCCGGATCTGAAATATCTGGATCCGGAGCTTGCACAGAAATTTTCTTATGCGCCGGATTATGTGCAGGCTGCAAAGGCTGCAATTGGAGAGATGGTGCGTCAGACCGGGAAATGTGAGTTTGGAGAGGATGGATACATCCGGAAAGGAACTATTGTCCGTCATCTGATCCTGCCGGGACATACAGGAAATTCCATAAAGGCTCTGAGGTATCTTCATGAAACCTATGGGGAAGATATTTATATCAGTATTATGAATCAGTATACGCCGGTGAGAAAATTTGTGGAATTTAAGGAATTAAACCGGAAAGTTACAAAAAGAGAGTATGAAAAAGTTCTGGATGCTGCTGTGGATATGGGGATTCAGAATGGATTTATACAGGAAGGAGAAACTGCTTCAGAAAGCTTTATTCCGGATTTCGATTATGAGGGAGTGGAAAAAAATACTCCATAAATGGAAGGAGGCCGGTACTTTCGTACCGGCGCGTATGAAAAAGAAAAATATTATAGAAAGTTCATCACCTTCTATGGTTTATAATATACAGTAAAAATGTGAAGAAAGTGTGTCTAACATTTGAAATAAATGTGAAAAGAACAATTTATGCCACAAACATAGCAAAATATGACGAATATTTATCAGAATTTCTTCCAGGTTTCACGAAGGAAAAGGATCAGGATCGGAAATAGCTCCAGTCGGCCGGCCAGCATATCGAAAGAAAGGACCAGCTTGGACAGCGGAGAAAAGATCCCGAAGTTTCCGGTAGGACCGATCAGGGAAAGACCGGGACCCACATTGTTTAAAGTGGTGACTACGGCTGTGAAATTTGTTACAAGATCAAATTCATCAAAACTGATGATAAAGATAGATGTAGCCACGATCATCAGATAAACGATCATATAAATATTGGTGGCACGCATAACTTCGTGAGACACCGCTTTTCCGTCCATTTTGATCTTTTTTACTGCATTGGGATGCAGATAAAGATGCAGTTCCTTGCGGACGGATTTTGCAAGAAGCAGAAGACGGGAAATCTTGATTCCGCCGCCTGTACTGCCGGCACAGGCACCACAGAAGGTAAGCAGTACCAGGATCGTTCTGGATACCGCAGGCCACTGGTTAAAATCCGTAGTGGCATAACCGGTGGTGGTGATAATAGAACCAACCTGGAAAAATGCCTGTTGAAGTGCTTCCCACACATTGTCAAACAGATGTCGGACATTGAATGTGATCATCAGGGCAGAAGCGATGATCACAAAGAAGTAGCAGCGGACCTCTTCAGATTTCAATGCTTGAGAAAACTTCCTGGTGAGAAGAAGAAAATAGACATTGAAGTTTACGCCAAACAGGATCATAAAGATGGTGATGACGATCTGAATATATAAGCTGTAGCTTCCCATACTGTCGGATTTGATTCCGAACCCACCGGTTCCGGCAGTTCCAAATGCTGCACAGAGACTGTCGTAAAGAGGCATCCCCCCAAGAAGCAGGAGGATGATCAGTGCAACAGTGAGTGCAATGTAGATCTTGTACAGGATCTTGGCAGTTGACTGGACTTTTGGAAGAAGCTTTCCTACGGAAGGACCGGGGCTTTCTGCCTTCATAAGGTTCATATGATAGCCACCTGCAAGCGGAAGCAGTGTCAGGATAAATACCAGAACACCCATACCACCGATCCAGTGGGAAAAACATCTCCAGATATTGATGCTGTAAGGCATCTGTGATGGATCGGAGAGAATACTGGAACCGGTTGTAGTGAAACCGGAAACAATCTCAAAAAAAGCATCAATGGGATTCGGGATAGCCCCGCTGAGCACAAACGGCACAGCACCGACAATACTGAGGACGATCCAGCTTAAAGCAGTAGTCACAAGGCCTTCACGGGCGTAAAACGCTTTCTTGGACGGTTTGCGGCTGACCAGTGGAACACCGATGGCCAGACATGCCAGAATCGTGATCAGGAAGGCAATACCGGATTTTTCGCGGTAGATAAGGGCAGTGATGCCGGGAACCAGCATACAGACAGCCTCCACATTCATGATCCATCCCAGGATATAAATAATAATCGAATAATTCATTTGGCAGTACCTCTATTTTTCAAGTATATCTGTGATGTCGCGAAGCCCCTTGTGAGTGGTTACGATGATCACGGTATCTCCCACCTGGATCATATCCTGACCACGGGGAATGCGGATGCGGCCGTTGCGGTTCAGGCATCCCACCAGAAGATTCTTGCGGAGATTCAGCTCTGCAAGAGGGATATAAGTTACGGCAGATTCCTCACGGATCGCAAATTCCAGTGCTTCTGCATTGCCATCCAGAATATGATAAAGGGTTTCTACATTGCTGCCGATGCTGTTCTGAGTGGCACGGACATACTGCAGGATATAATCAGCAGTGATATTTTTCGGGTAGATGACACTTCCGATATCCAGGGAGTCGATGACATCATCAAATTCCAGACGGTTGACCTTGGCAACCAGCTTGGCATCGGAGATGCTTTTGGCAAAGAGAGCAAGAAATACATTCTCCTCATCCAGATTTGTCAGAGTGACAAAGGATTCGGACTCGGAAAGTCCTTCTTCTAGCAGAAGAGAACGGTTCGTTCCGTCACCATTGATGATAGTCGCATCTGGAAGCAGTTCGCTTAAGTGCTCACAGCGGTTTTTGTTCTGCTCGATGATCTTGACACTGATCTTCATACCCAGAAGTGCATGGGCAAGATAATAGGAAATGGTTCCGCCACCTACGATGATACAGTTTTTGACCTGATTGGTCTTGAGACCGATCTTACGGAAAAATGCCGCTGCATTAAGCGGAGAAGCCAGAATGGAAACCATATCTCCGTCGTGTATAATGTGATCACCACCAGGAATGGATACATTGTCACGGCTCTCGATCGCGCAGACCAGAATATCACTTCGGAAAGCATCTGAGATCTGGGAAACGCTCATTCCGTCCAGCTTGAATTCCGGGAGAACTTTAAACTTGAGAAGTTCTACACGACCACGTGCAAAGGTGTCAATCTTGATCGCAGATGGAAAACGGAGAAGCCGTGAAATTTCCTGGGCAGCGGCAAACTCCGGGTTAATGATCATGGTAACACCAAGACGTTCTTTGATGAATCCGATTTCTTTTTCATAAATGGGGTTACGGACGCGGGCGATGGTCTGACAGTGGTTGGCTTTCTGCGCGATCAGACAGCAGAGAAGGTTCAACTCGTCAGAAGCGGTAACTGCGATCAGAATATCTGCAGTATCAACACCTGCCTCCATTAAAGTATTGATGCTGGCACCATTACCGACGATTCCCATAGCGTCGATATTTTCGCAGAGATCATTGATCTTGTCGGCAATAACGTCGACAAGAGTGATATCAATATCCTCTGCCTGAAGCTGCTCTGCAAGATTTCTACCGACTTTTCCGCAGCCTACAATAATTACCTGCATAATTTCCTCCTTCAATAGCCGGTCAGGGCTACAAATCATAAGTAAAAGCGCCCATCCGTGTAAAGATAGGCAAGGATATTATAGCACTGTATATCTGATTTTTAAACAGTAATATTTTCCTGTATATATAGAAAAAAATGGCAGAAAGATAGATATATATGAAGGAAAGTGAACATTCCTGTTTTCACAAGTTTAAAAAACGGTCATAAAATATAGCGTGATCATGAATGAAAGGATTTCGATTATGGACCGATTTCAGATGAATCGTTCGGGCTGCCGGCCATATCAGTATACCTGTGGGATGAATAGCGGGATGGCAGGCCGGACGGATCGATCATTTTCTGATATGGCAAAACAGGTTCCTGCAATGGCGTATGTGCCATACCAGGAATTTGCGCCTACCTTTGAGCTGAAAAAAGCTCTTCAGGTCGGAACTATTTTCCCTGAGCTTTGCAAGCCGTTCTGCGGCAGGAGAGGAGGAAGTCGATGATGTATGGAAATTGTACTTCCAAAAAAGAACTGCTGCAGTTTATTGACCAGGTAAGCTTTGCCATTGACGATCTTCTCCTTTTTCTGGATACGCATCCAAAAGAAAAAAGAGCTCTTGAATATTACAGTGAGCTTTCAGCAAGAAGAAATGAGCTTCTGGAAAAATATGCAAAATTTTATGGACCGCTGACCATTGATACCGGAAACGACAGCAATCTTAAGTCATGGCAGTGGATGGAACAGCCGTTTCCATGGGAACAGGAAGGAGGGTGCAGATAAGGTATGTGGAATTATGAAAAAAGACTCCAGTATCCTGTAAATATCAAGACGCCTAACGCAAAGCTGGCACAGTTTATATCCAGCCAGTATGGCGGGCCGGACGGAGAAATAGGAGCTTCCATGCGGTATCTTTCCCAGCGTTTTACCGCACCGAACCGGATGGTCGCGGCAGTGCTCAATGATGTGGGAACAGAAGAACTGGCACATTTGGAAATCGTGTCCACCATTGTCCATCAGCTGACAAAGGATCTTTCTATGGAAGAAATCGAGAACAGCGGACTTGGGCCGTATTATATTGACCACACGGTGGGAATCTGGCCGCAGGCTGCAGGTGGAGTGCCCTTTAATGCCTGCGAATTCCAGAGTAAGGGTGATCCGATCACGGATCTGTTTGAAGATCTGGCGGCAGAACAGAAGGCACGCTCCACCTACGATAATATCCTCCGGGTGGTGAAAAATATCCCGGAGGTTGCAGATCCCATCCGTTTCCTTCGGGCAAGAGAGGTAGTCCATTTCCAGCGTTTCGGTGAAGCACTGAGATCCGTGCAGGAGCAGCTGGATGCCAAAAATTTCTATGCCTTTAACCCGAGCTTTGATGCTCCGTGCAAAGCCTCCTGTGAAGAGTGATGGATCAGAGAAAAAATCTGTCTGACAGGAATCATATCTGAAATAAAAAGAGCTGCACAGCCGGCAGGAATCCTGCGGCAGTGCAGCTTTGAATTTGTTTTTTTGGAAAAAGATGTTTGTAACCTACATTTCTTGTTATGCGTCTTTTTTATCGTCTTTATGCAGATTCTTCTGTGCTGTGGAAAGCATAAGTTTGATCCTGTTCAGCTGATTTACTTCGCTGGCACCTGGATCGTAGTCGATGGCAACAATGTTGGCTTCCGGATGCTCACGGCGAACTTCCTTGATGACACCTTTTCCTACGATGTGGTTCGGCAGGCATCCAAAAGGCTGGATGCAGACGATATTCGGGACACCGCCATGGATGAGTTCCATCATCTCTCCGGTCAGGAACCATCCTTCACCGGTCTGATTTCCGGCAGAAACGATGGGCGCAGCCATTTTTGCAAGATCACGGATATCTGCGGCCGGTGTAAAGTGGCGGCTCTGCTCCAGAGCCTCATTTGCTGTTTTTCTCAGCCAGTCGATGGCTCTGAGACCAAGATTTGCGATGGTTGCCTTGGATTTCTTGAATCCAAGCTTTTCAACCTTGAAATTCTGGTTGTAGAAGCAGTAGCAGATAAAGTCGATAAGATCCGGAACAACCGGTTCTGCCCCTTCTGCCTCCAGAAGATCTGCCAGGTGGTTGTTGGCAGCAGGCAGGAACTTGACAAGGATCTCACCTACGATACCAACGCGAGGCTTTTTCTCATCGGAGATCGGGATCGTATCAAAATCATGGACCATCTCACGGCACATTTTTTTGAAGGTACCATGGCTGACGCTGCTGCCTGTTACGAAGGCAATGACGCGCTGCTCCCAGATTTTGTGCTTGCGGTTTACGATACCCTTTTCCAGCTCGTAAGGACGCATGCGATATACGCATTTCATCAGGATATCACCGAATACGGCACCGTAAACGATACGCTTGATCAGCGGCAGTGTCAGCTTAAAGCCAGGGTTGCTCTCCAGTCCGCTTAAGTTGAGGGAGATAACCGGAATCTGTTCCATGCCGGCTTTTTTCAGAGCACGGCGGATGAATGCGATATAGTTGGAGGCACGGCAGCCGCCGCCTGTCTGAGACATGATGACTGCAGTTTTGTTCAGGTCATATTTGCCGGAAAGAAGAGCATCCATGATCTGTCCCACAACCATCAGGGACGGATAGCAGGCATCGTTGTTTACATATTTAAGGCCCACATCAACAGCATGCTTGTTGTCGTTGGGGAGGACTTCCAGGTTATAGCCGGATGCCTTAAAAGCAGCCTCAAAGATTCCGAAGTGGAATGGAGACATCTGCGGGCAGAGAATGGTGTACTCCTTACGCATCTGCTTGGTAAAGGATATCTTCTCAATGGAAGCCGGCTTGATGTCCCTTTTTTTATTCTGTGCCTGTTTTGCACGGATAGCAGCGATCAGGGAACGGATACGGATCCTTGCCGCACCCAGGTTGTTGACCTCATCGATCTTCAGGCAGGTGTAGATCTTGTCACTTCCATCCAGGATCTCATAAACCTCATCGGTGGTAACGGCATCAAGTCCGCATCCGAAGGAATTCAGCTGGATCAGATCCAGATCCTCTCTTGTTTTTACAAAATTTGCGGCAGAGTAGAGACGGGAGTGATACATCCACTGGTCGTTGACACGGATGGGACGCTCCAGATGTCCAAGGTGTGCAACGGAGTCTTCGGTAAATACGGCGATTCCGTAGCTGTTGATCATATCCGGGATACCGTGGTGGATTTCCGGGTCAATATGGTATGGACGGCCTGCAAGAACGATTCCGCGGCGGCCGGTTTCTTTCAGGTACTGCAGGGTTTCCTCACCCTTTTTCTGGATATCCGTATGTACGGCTGCAAGTTCTTCCCAGGCCTTGTGGGCAGCAGCTTTGACCTCGGCGGCAGGAATATCCTGGAATTCTTCCACAAGGCGGTTTGTTAGGATATCCTCGGAAGTAAATGCCAGGAACGGGTTGCGGAAGGTGATGGATGGATCACTGAGCTCGTCCACATTGTTCTTGATATTTTCCGCATAGGAAGTAACGATCGGGCAGTTATAATGGTTGACCGCATCCGGGAACTCGTTGCGTTCGTAAGGGATGCATGGGTAGAAGATAAACTTCACACCGTTACGGATCAGCCATGTGACATGTCCGTGAGCAAGCTTGGCCGGGTAGCATTCGGATTCACTTGGGATGGATTCGATACCCAGCTCGTAGATCTTACGTGTGGAAGTAGGAGAAAGCACCACCTGGTATTTCAGCTCTGTGAAGAAGGTATACCAGAACGGGTAATTCTCAAACATGTTCAGAACACGTGGGATACCAACCTGTCCACGGGTAGCCTTATCTGCGGAAAGAGGTTCATAGGAAAAAATCCTTTTATATTTGTAATCGAAAAGGTTCGGGATATGATCCTTGTTCTTTTCCTTTCCAAGTCCGCGCTCACAGCGGTTTCCGCTGATGTATTTACGGCCACCGGAGAATTTGTTGATGGTCAGACGACAGTTGTTGGTACATCCGCGGCAGTTTGCCATGGAGGTGGTGTACTGGAGGCTGTTGATCTGATCGATGGAAAGCATGGAGGTTTTTTCACCCTCCTGATAGCGCTCCCTTGCGATCAGAGCAGCACCGAAGGCACCCATGATCCCGGCGATATCCGGACGGATGGCCTGGCAGTTGGCAATCTTCTCAAAGCTGCGGAGAACTGCGTCATTATAGAAGGTACCACCCTGTACAACGATATGCTTGCCAAGCTCGGAAGCATCGGAAACCTTGATAACCTTGTAGAGGGCGTTTTTGATAACGGAGTAGGCAAGACCAGCGGAGATATCGGAAACCTCAGCGCCTTCCTTCTGGGCCTGCTTAACTTTGGAATTCATAAATACAGTACAGCGCGTTCCAAGATCAATGGGATGTTTTGCAAAAAGAGCTGCTTTTGCAAAGTCCTGTACTGTGTAGTTCAGAGATTTTGCAAAGGTTTCGATAAAGGAACCGCAGCCCGAGGAACATGCTTCGTTGAGCTGTACACTGTCAACAGTCTGGTTACGGATCTTGATACATTTCATATCCTGACCGCCGATATCCAGGATGCAGTCTACTTCAGGATCAAAGAAAGCAGCTGCGTAATAATGGGAAACGGTTTCGACTTCACCTTCGTCAAGAAGAAGTGCCGCTTTGATCAGGGCTTCGCCGTAACCGGTGGAGCAGGAAAAAGCAATTTCTGCATCTTCCGGAAGAAGGCTGTAAATCTCCTTGATGGAGTTGATGGTGGTTTTCAGCGGGTTTCCGTTGTTACTGCTGTAGAAGGAATAAAGAAGAGTTCCGTCTTCGCTTACCAGCGCGGTTTTTGTTGTGGTAGAGCCGGCGTCGATCCCCAGGAAGCATTTTCCCTTATAGGTGGAAAGATCTCCGGTTTTTACCCTGTAGGCACTCTGACGGTCATGGAAAGCCTGGTAGTCGTCCTCTGTGGCAAAAAGCGGCTCCATACGTTCTACCTCAAAATCCAGCTTGATGGTAGTCCGCATGCGTTCCTTCAGTTCAGTCAGGGAAACGGTAACATCCTGCTTTGCATTCAGGGCGGAGCCGATGGCTGCGAACAGATGAGAGTTGTCCGGTGCGATAATATGTTCATCATCCAGCTTCAGGGTTCGGATAAAAGCAGTCTTCAGCTCAGAAAGGAAGTGAAGAGGCCCGCCAAGGAAGGCAACGTGTCCGCGGATCGGTTTACCGCAGGCAAGACCGGAAATGGTCTGGTTGACAACTGCCTGGAAAATGGAGGCAGAAAGGTCTTCCTTAGTTGCTCCGTCGTTGATCAGTGGCTGGATATCTGTTTTTGCGAAAACACCGCAACGTGCCGCAATGGGATAAAGTGCCTTGTAATGTTTGGCGTATTCATTAAGACCTGGTGCATCGGTCTGGAGCAGAGATGCCATCTGGTCAATGAAGGAACCGGTACCGCCGGCACAGATGCCATTCATACGCTGCTCTACATTTCCGTTTTCGAAATAGATGATCTTGGCATCCTCGCCTCCAAGCTCGATAGCAACATCCGTCTTTGGTGCCAGCTTCTGCAGGGAAGTGGATACGGCGATAACCTCCTGTACAAAAGGTACTTCCAGATGATTGGCAAGTGTCAGTCCGCCGGAACCTGTAATGACCGGACAGAGTGTCAGTTCACCAAGCTGATCCTCAGCTTTCTGAAGAAGATCTGCAAGGGTTTCCTGGATATTTGCAAAATGTCTCTCATAGTCGGAGAAGACAAGCGTATCGTTTTCGTCTAAGATCGCAATCTTAACAGTGGTGGAACCAATGTCAATTCCAAGTGTGTGTTTCTTCATAAAAAATTGATTTCCTCCTCGTTGTATCTATACAGGGGTTGCCCGACTCTGACATTTCTGTCAGATGGGAGTTGTTTCTTCTTATTATAAAGGATTTTTAAGCGAATATTCTATATTATACGATATCGTTTAAAAAATGGCAATGTAAAAGTTTAACAATCAGTAGCCGTAAAGAAAAAAATGTGTTATGATATTGACTAAAAGTTTTGAAAGATATTTGCATCGGCAGCTGGTTATGGCTGTATCTGCGACGCAGATGCCGGGCAGAGACAACTTTAAAATGTTTTTAGAAGGGAAATGAAATGGCAGAATATAAACTGATCACAACAGAAGGAAGAGCGAAAAGGGGCGAGTTTAAGACGGTCCACGGAACGATCCAGACTCCTGTTTTTATGAATGTAGGAACAATTGCAGCAATTAAAGGTGCAGTTTCCACTGTGGATCTTCATGAGATCGGTACACAGGTAGAGCTGTCCAATACCTATCATCTTCATGTGCGCCCTGGCGACAAGGTGGTAAAGCAGCTGGGAGGTCTTCATGAATTTATGAACTGGGACAGACCGATCCTTACCGATTCCGGCGGATTCCAGGTGTTTTCGCTGGCGAAGCTTCGTAAGATCAAGGAAGAGGGCGTGTATTTTAACTCTCATATCGATGGTCATAAGATTTTTATGGGACCGGAGCAGAGCATGCAGATCCAGTCAAATCTGGCTTCTACCATTGCAATGGCTTTTGATGAGTGCCCAAGCAGTGTGGCAGACAGGGATTATGTACAGAAATCGGTAGCGCGTACAACACGCTGGCTTAAAAGATGCAAGGATGAGATGGCTCGTCTGAACAGTCTGCCGGATACCATTAACAAGAACCAGCTTCTTTTTGGCATTAACCAGGGGGCTGTTTATGAAGATATCCGTATTGAGCATGCCCAGGCTATCGCGGAGATGGATCTGGACGGCTATGCAGTTGGTGGCCTTGCAGTTGGTGAAAGTCATGAGGAGATGTACCGGATCCTGGATGAGGTGGTTCCGCATTTGCCGCAGAACAAGCCGACGTATCTTATGGGGGTTGGTACCCCGGCCAATATCCTGGAGGGGGTTGAGCGTGGTATTGACTTTTTTGACTGTGTATATCCCAGCCGTAACGGCCGTCATGGTCACGTGTATACCAACCATGGCAAGATGAATCTTTTTAATGCAAAGTATGAGCTGGATTCCAAACCGATCGATGAGGAGTGCCAGTGCCCGACCTGCCGTCATTACAGCAGAGCGTATATCCGTCATCTTCTGAAGGCGAAGGAGATGCTTGGCATGAGGCTTTGTGTTCTGCATAATCTGTATTTCTATAATCATATGATGGAAGAAATCCGGGATGCGCTGGATGCAGGGAATTTTGCGGCTTATAAGAAGATGCGTCTGGAAGGCTTTGAGGAAGGCAGGATCAACGGGAACCGGTAAGTTTTATTTATAAAATTTATGTAAATTACTTTGATTTTATAAGAAAACTCTTGAAGGTTTTTTGGTTTTTGTGTATGATAGTACGAAGTGACACTTTTAGAGGTCAGTAACGGCGGGGGTACCGCAGATTATTTGTTTTTAGCAGGAGGAATTTGAAATGATCGCATCATCTACAGCGGCAGCTGGCGGACTTAGCGCGGGTCTTGGTATTGTCTGGATCGTAGTTCTGTTTGGAATTATGTATTTTATGATGATCCGTCCGCAGAAGAAGGAGCAGAAGAGAACTCAGACTATGTTGAACAGCATGGAGGTTGGTGACAGTGTTGTTACTACCAGTGGTTTTTATGGTGTTGTTATTGATATGACTGAGGAAGATGTTATTGTTGAGTTTGGTAATAATAAGAATTGCCGTATTCCTATGAGGAAGCAGGCGATTGCTGAGGTTGAGAAGGCTGATCAGGCTTCTGCTTGATGCTTTTTTCGCAATAACTTGAATATGAGAGAGGCACTGCGTTTTTTTGTGACGTGGTGTCTTTTTTTGTATTTGTATGTGGACGAACGGACGAACGAACGGATGAAGGGACGCCGGGGAAGGGGATGCTGGCTGGTCTGCGGCTTCGTCGGGGGCTGGCTTCTAGGACGCCGGAAATCTGCTAAAAGCGTTTTTTAAAAGTCCGAACTCGCGGCCTGCTGCCGCTCAGACAGCGGACTTTTGAAAAACAACGCAGATTCCCGCCGTCCAAGAATCAGCTCCCCTCCTGCAGAAGCAGAGCCATCCAGCATCCCCTTCCCCGGCTGGTGCTTCCGGTGAGAAATAGTGTCGTTTGACGGTTGGTTGTGGGGCGTCAGCGCTGCGCTGGACGACTGCAATGGCTGAGTTTGTGTTTTGTTTGGGGGACGGCTGAGGCGCTGCGCTGTCAGCCTGGGATTGCGGATGTGCCTAGAATTGCGGATGTGATGGGAGAATAGCCTTTGATGCCAGCGCAGACGGACTGTGTGGATGTGCTAGGATTGTGGATGTGATGGGAATATGACAATTGTAATATTGTATAGAAATAAGTGGATTTTTGGTAAAATTCGTGTAATAATGATGTTACTATCAGAAATGAGAGTGACGATGGCTTTGGAATATCGTAAAATTGTAAATAAGAATGAATTTTCAGAAAGGGGTTGGATTTATGGGTCTTATCAGAGCGGCTGTGGGTGCAGCGGGTGGTACGTTGGCGGATCAGTGGAAGGAGTTTTTTTACTGTGAGGCTATGGATAAAGAAGTGATGGTTGTGAAGGGGACGAAGAGGTCTTCTTCCAGGTCTTCTAATAAGCATGGGAGTGATAATATCATTTCCAGCGGCAGCGGGATCGCTGTGGCGGATGGTCAGTGTATGATGATTGTGGAGCAGGGAAAGGTTGTTGAGGTTTGTGCGGATCCGGGAGAGTATACGTATGATGCTTCTACGGAGCCGAGTATTTTTTCAGGTAGTCTGGGTGACGGAATCAGGAAGACCTTTGATACGATCGGGAAGAGGTTTGCTTTTGGCGGTGATACGGGTAAGGATCAGAGGGTGTATTATTTTAATACCAAGGAGCTTGTGGATAACAAGTTTGGTACTGCTAATCCGATCCCGTTCCGGGTTGTGGATTCCAGGATCGGGCTGGATGTGGATGTGGCTGTGAGGTGTCATGGTGTTTATTCCTACAGGATCGCGGATCCCCTTCTTTTTTATACGAATGTGTGTGGAAATGTGGAGCGGGAGTATACTAGAGAGGAGCTGGACGGACAGCTGAAGGCGGAGTTTATCAGTGCGCTGCAGCCTGCTTTCGGAAGGCTTTCGGAACTGGAGATGCGTCCGAATCAGATCGTGACTCATAATACGGAGCTGGAGAATGCCATGAATGAGGTGCTTTCTGCCAAGTGGGAGGAGCTTCGTGGGCTTAAGGTGGTCAGTGTGGCACTTGGTTCTGTGACATTGCCGGATGAGGATGCCGAGATGATCAAGCAGGCTCAGCGTACGGCTATGATGCGTGATCCTGCTATGGCTGCGGCTACTTTGACCGGGGCCCAGGCGGATGCTATGAAGGCTGCGGCTTCTAATTCAGCAGGGGCTATGACTGGTTTTATGGGCATGGGTATGGCTGCTAATGCAGGTGGTCTGAATGCGCAGCAGTTGTTTGAGATGGGCCAGAAGCAGCAGGCGCAGCAGCAGAGTGTACAGAAGCAGGCAGCGCAGCCGGTTTCGCCGGCAGGGAACGGAGCAGGGGCTGCGGCTGGTTCCTGGACCTGCAGCTGTGGTGCGGTTTCTTCGGGGAAATTCTGTCCGGAGTGTGGTGCATCGCGTCCGGTGGAGGACAGCTGGACCTGTTCCTGCGGTACGGTGAATAAAGGAAAGTTCTGTATGAACTGCGGAGCGAAGAAGCCGGAGAAGAAGATGCAGTATCGTTGCAGCAGGTGCGGATGGGAACCGGCAGATCCGGAGAATCCACCGAAATTCTGCCCGGAGTGCGGTGATCCGTTCGGACCGGAGGATGCAGTATAGATCAGAAAGAGAGATGGTCAGGAGCAAAATGCAGGGTAACTCCTGCCGGTTGTTGGATACAGAATGATGAAGTGAGGTGAATATATGGCGAAGATGCAGGAGTTTAAGTGTCCGTGCTGTGGTGGCTCCATAGAGTTTGATAGTTCTGTGCAGAAGATGAAGTGTCCGTTTTGTGATACGGAGTTTGATGTTGGTACGTTATCGGAATATGCCCAGACTGTGGAGGAAGAGCAGCCTGAGGATATGAGCTGGTCGGATGAGGCCGGCAGTGAGTGGCAGGACGGGGAGAGTGAGGGGCTGCGTACCTATGTGTGCAAGTCCTGTGGCGGTGAGATCGTGGGAGATGCCAATACGGCAGCAACGGCCTGCCCGTTTTGCGGAAGTCCGGTGGTAATGACCGGGCAGCTGTCCGGTGCACTGAAGCCGGATTATGTGATCCCGTTTAAGCTGGATAAGAAAACGGCAAAGGAGAGGCTGAAAAAGCATCTTACCGGTAAGAGGCTTCTGCCGAAAGCGTTTAAGTCGGAGAATCATATCAGCGAGGTTAAGGGCATCTACGTTCCGTTTTGGCTGTATGACACAGACGCAGACGCAGATATCCGTTACCGTGCAACAAAGACCCGGTTCTGGAGCGATAGTGATTATGATTATACGGAGACCAGCTATTATGCAGTACACAGAAGTGGTTCTCTTGGTTTTGATCATGTACCGGTGGATGGCTCTGCCAGCATGGAAAATGATCTGATGGAGTCTATAGAGCCTTTTGATTTCAAAGAAGCGGTGGATTTTCAGACTGCGTATCTGGCTGGATATTTTGCAGATAAATATGATGTGACAGCCAGCGAGTGTGAGGAACGTGCCAATGAGCGTATCCGCCGCAGCACAGAGGCTGCATTCCGGGATACGGTGAGAGGATACGCCAGTGTGGTACCGGAGAATACCAGTATCCGGCTTCATAACGGGACAACGAAATATGCGTTATATCCCGTATGGATCCTGCAGACGAAGTGGAAGGGTGATAATTACATATTTGCCATGAATGGTCAGACAGGGAAATTTGTGGGAAATCTGCCTACAGACAAGAACGCTTTTGCACGATGGTTCCTGGGAACAACGGGGGTTGTGGGTGTGATCACTTATATTATCCTGTATCTGATCTGGGCTTTGTAGGGAGGTGGATGCCATGAAAAAAAGAATATCTGTATTTTTGATATCGATCCTTTTGTGTCTGGCATGTGCTTTTCCGGTATGGGCAGGCACCGTAAGCCGTTTGGATGACCAGGCGGGACTTCTGGATGCAGAGCAGCAGGAGAGCCTGAGCAGTACTCTGGATGAGATCAGTGAGCGGGATCAGGTAGATGTTGTGGTCGTTACCGTTAACAGTCTTGAGGGAAAAACAGCCCAGGCGTATGCGGAGGATTATTTTATTGACCATGGATATGGACAGGGGGAAAATGGTGACGGTATTTTATTCCTGTTGGATATGGGAGACCGTAACTGGGCCATTGCAACACACGGATATGCGATAGAAGTGTTTACGGATGCCGGACAGTCCTACATCATGGATCAGGTGAAGCCTTATTTAAGTGACGGTGATTATAACGAAGCGTTTCATAAGTTTGCCACGGAATGCGATGATTTTATCACGCAGGCAGATGAGGCAGAGCCATACGATGTGGAAAACCTTCCGGATGAGCCTTTTGCGGTTGGGATAAACCTGCTGATCGCTCTTGCTGTGGGGCTTGTGGCAGGATTACTGGTGACCGGAAATATGAGAAGAAAGCTGAAAACTGTGCGAAAACAGGATCGGGCGGCTTCTTATGTGCGGCAGGGCAGTATGAATGTGACCAGAAGTAATGATTTTTACCTCTACAGTACGGTATCAAAATCCGCAAAACCGAAAAATGAGGATAATAACGGTGGTTCCAGCACCCATACCTCATCTTCCGGTGATACCTTCGGTGGTTCCAGCGGGAAATTCTGAGAATATCATCAGGAAAAACAGAATATGATAAAAAAAGAAAGACTGCTGTACCGGAATGGTAGGGCAGTTTTTCTTTTTTCTGTGTGCGAAAGTATGTCTCTGTGGCGGCAGAAACAGGGAATTGCCGTTTATTTTTTGCATTCCGGAAATAACTTTATCTATTTAATAGGTTGAAATCCGTCGAAAAGTGCGTTATGATAATAACAATTATCCACACCAGTGCGTTAAAATTTTACAGCACAGGGGAAATCGGAGGAGTGAATAAAATGGAGTACAAGATTGCCCTGATTCCGGGAGACGGAATCGGTCCGGAGATTGTTGCCGAGGCCAAAAAAGTTTTAGACAGAGTATGTGAGAAATACAGTCATAAATTTTCATACACAGAGGTTCTTTTAGGAGGGGCATCCATTGATGCTCACGGAGTACCTCTTACAGAGGAAGCCATTGCCCAGGCAAAAGCTTCTGATGCAGTACTGATGGGTTCCATTGGCGGTGATGCCAAGACATCCCCGTGGTATAAGCTGGAGCCGTCCAAACGTCCGGAGGCAGGTCTTCTTGCGATACGTAAGGCGCTGAACCTGTTTGCAAATCTTCGTCCGGCTTATCTTTACAATGAGCTTCGTGATGCCTGCCCGCTCCGTGATGAGATCATCGGAGATGGTTTTGACATGATCATTGTAAGAGAGCTTACAGGAGGTCTTTACTTCGGAGCAAGAAAGACTACTGAGGAGAACGGAGTCCGCACAGCAGTAGATACTCTTTCTTATAATGAGAATGAGATCCGCCGTATTGCCATTAAGGCATTTGAGATCGCACGTAAGAGAAGAAATAAGGTTACAAGTGTAGATAAAGCCAATGTTCTTGATTCTTCCAGACTCTGGAGAAGTGTAGTGGAGGATGTGGCAAAGGATTATCCGGATGTAACACTGGAGCATATGCTGGTTGATAACTGTGCAATGCAGCTGGTACGTGATCCGAAGCAGTTTGATGTTATCCTTACAGAAAACATGTTTGGAGATATCCTCTCTGATGAGGCAAGTATGGTGACCGGTTCCATCGGAATGCTTTCCTCCGCAAGCTTAAATGAGACAAAGCTTGGTCTTTATGAGCCGAGCCATGGTTCTGCACCGGATATCGCAGGCCAGAACAAGGCAAACCCCATCGCAACTATTCTTTCCGCTGCCATGATGCTGAGATATTCTCTGGATCTTGATAAAGAAGCAGATGCTGTGGAAACAGCAGTACAGAAGGTTCTTACAGAGGGTTACAGAACAGGAGATATCATGTCTGACGGATGCAAGCTTGTCGGAACCAGAGAGATGGGCGATCTGATCGCAGATGCCATTGCATAAATAAAGCGGGACAGAGAGAAGAAAACGAAACAGAACAGAAAAAACCGGTACCTGGAAGAGGAAGTCTATAAACAGATACCGGATCCTATCGTAAAGAATAAAAAGGAGAGACCTTAAAAATGAAAAGTGATACCGTAAGAAAAGGCACACAGCAGGCACCACATCGTTCCCTGTTCAATGCCCTTGGAATGACAAAGGAAGAAATGGACAAACCACTGGTAGGAATCGTAAGTTCTTATAACGAGATCGTACCGGGACATATGAACCTTGACAAAATTGTAAATGCTGTAAAGCTCGGCGTTGCAATGGCTGGCGGCACACCGGTTGTATTTCCGGCGATCGCAGTATGTGACGGAATCGCAATGGGACACGTTGGAATGAAATATTCCCTTGTAACACGTGACCTGATCGCAGATTCCACAGAGGCCATGGCACTGGCTCATCAGTTCGATGCTCTGGTCATGGTTCCCAACTGTGACAAAAACGTACCTGGCCTTCTGATGGCAGCGGCAAGGATCAACGTTCCTACTGTATTCGTAAGCGGCGGTCCGATGCTTGCCGGCCATGTAAAAGGACACAAAACCAGTCTTTCAAGTATGTTTGAGGCAGTAGGATCCTATGCAGCAGGAACCATCACAGCAGATGATCTGGAAGAATTCGAAAACAAAACCTGCCCGACCTGCGGATCATGTTCCGGTATGTACACTGCGAACAGCATGAACTGCCTGACAGAGGTTCTCGGTATGGGACTGAAAGGAAACGGTACCATCCCGGCAGTATACTCTGAACGTATCCGTCTTGCAAAGCATGCAGGAATGCAGGTAATGGAAATGTACAGAAGGAACATCCGCCCAAGAGACATTATGACAAAAGAGGCAGTTTTAAATGCACTTACAGTAGATATGGCACTTGGATGCTCCACAAACAGTATGCTTCATCTTCCGGCTATCGCACATGAGATCGGAATGGATTTTGATATCAGCTTTGCAAATGAGATCAGTGAGAAGACCCCGAACCTTTGCCACCTTGCACCGGCAGGCCCGACCTACATGGAAGATCTTAATGAGGCCGGTGGTGTCTATGCGGTCATGAATGAGCTGAACAAGCTGGGACTTCTCCATACAGAGTGTATGACAGTAACCGGAAAAACAGTAGGTGAGAATATCAAAAACTGTGTAAACCTGAATCCGGATGTTATCCGCCCGATCGACAATCCGTATACAAAGACAGGCGGACTTGCCGTACTGAAAGGAAACCTTGCACCGGATGGTGGTGTTGTAAAACGTTCTGCAGTTGTACCGGAGATGCTGGTACATGAAGGTCCTGCACGTGTATTTGACAGCGAGGATGACGCAATTGTTGCCATCAAGAGCGGTAAGATCGTAGAGGGGGATGTTGTGGTTATCCGCTATGAGGGACCAAAGGGTGGCCCTGGAATGAGAGAGATGCTGAACCCTACATCTGCCATCGTGGGAATGGGACTTGGTTCTTCCGTAGCCCTGATCACCGATGGACGTTTTAGCGGTGCATCCAGAGGAGCCGCTATCGGACACGTATCACCGGAGGCAGCAGTAGGCGGCCCGATCGCACTGGTTGAGGAAGGCGATATCATCAGCATCAATATTCCGGAGCTGAAACTGGAGATCAAGGTTTCAGATGAAGAGATGCAGGCTAGAAGAGAAAAATGGCAGCCAAGAGAGCCGAAGGTGACAACCGGATATCTGGCAAGATACGCTTCCATGGTAACATCCGGAAACCGTGGTGCGATCCTGGAAGTACCGAAAGCAAAATAAGGAGGAACGAAAGATATGCAGCTTACAGGTGCAGAGATCATCGTAGAATGTCTGAAGGAACAGGGCGTTGATACCGTATTTGGATATCCGGGCGGCGCGATCCTGAATGTTTACGATGCCTTATATGAATATAAAGATGAGATCACACATGTACTGACCTCCCACGAGCAGGGTGCATCCCATGCTGCTGACGGTTATGCAAGAGCGACCGGAAAGGTAGGTGTCTGCCTGGCAACCTCCGGTCCAGGAGCAACTAACCTGGTAACAGGGATCGCGACTGCATACATGGATTCCGTACCGATGGTAGCCATTACTGCAAACGTAGGAAGACCACTCCTGGGAAGAGATTCTTTTCAGGAGGTTGATATCGCAGGTATCGTAATGCCTGTAACAAAATACAGTTTCATCGTAAAGAATATCGAAGATCTTGCAGATACGTTAAGAAGAGCATTTTATATTGCAAAAAGCGGAAGACCCGGCCCGGTGCTTGTGGATGTCCCGAAGGATATCACAGGAATGAAATATGAATATGAGCCATGCCATCCGGCTACGGTTAACCGTGAGATTAAAAGTATCCGTAAAGAAGATATTGATCAGGCGCTGGAAATGATCAGAGAGGCAGAGAAACCGTTTATTTTTGTTGGCGGCGGATGTGTGATCTCCGGTGCTGACCAGGAAGTACGTGAGCTGGCTCGCAGGATCCAGGCTCCTGTCTGTGATACTCTGATGGGCAAGGGTACCTTCCCGGGAGAAGATCCTCTCTATACAGGTATGGTAGGTATGCACGGAACCAAGACTTCCGATCTTGGCGTAACAGAGTGCGATCTTCTTATTGTTCTCGGTGCACGCTTCAGTGACCGTGTAACAGGAAATACCAAAACTTTTGCACATAATGCAAAAATCCTTCAGATCGATGTGGATGCTGCGGAGATCAATAAAAATATCAAAGTGGATGCCAGTGTGATCGGTGATGTGAAGGAAGTGCTGAAACGCCTTCTGGAGGAAATTCCGAAGAAAGAACATCCGGAGTGGATCGCACATATCCAGGAATTGAAATCAAAATATCCGCTGAATTATGATCACACACAGCTTACAGGTCCGTATATTATAGAGAAGCTTTATGAGTTGACCAACGGAGATGCGATCATCTCCACAGATGTTGGACAGCATCAGATGTGGGCGGCGCAGTATTATAAATACAAAGAGCCGAGAACTCTTCTTACTTCCGGCGGCCTTGGAACCATGGGCTACGGCCTTGGCGCTGCAATTGGCGCGAAGATGGGCAGACCGGAAAAAACAGTTGTAAATATAGCAGGTGACGGATGCTTCCGTATGAATATGAATGAGCTGGCAACAGCTGCACGCTGTGGCAGACAGCTGATCCAGATTGTTATGAACAATCATGTACTGGGAATGGTGCGTCAGTGGCAGACGCTTTTCTATGGAAAGAGATACTCTTCCACAGTACTGGATGACGCCGTTGATTTTGTGAAATTATCAGAGGCGCTGGGTGCAAAAGCCATTCGTGTGACAAAGATGGAGGATGTGGAGCCTGCACTTAAGATGGCACTGGCAGCAGAGGGACCTGTCGTTCTGGATTGCTGGATCGATCAGGATCTGAGTGTGTTCCCGATGGTACCGGCTGGTGCGAACCTTGATGATGTATTTGACGAGGAGGATATGAAGAAACATGAGTAGAGTGTATAATTTTTCTGCCGGACCGGCAGTGCTTCCAGAGGAAGTACTCAAAGAAGTAGCGGATGAGATGATGGATTATAACGGCACAGGAATGTCTGTTATGGAAATGAGCCACAGAAGTGCAGCTTTTCAGGAGATCATTGATACTGCAGAGAAAGATCTTCGCGAGCTTATGAACATTCCGGATAACTACAAGGTACTTTTCCTTCAGGGAGGAGCATCCCAGCAGTTTGCCATGATCCCGATGAACCTTATGAAAAACAAGGTCGCAGATTATATCGTAACAGGACAGTGGGCAAAAAAAGCTTATCAGGAAGCTCAGAAATACGGAAAAGCAAACAAGATCGCATCTTCTGAAGATAAAACCTTCAGCTATATCCCGGACTGCAGTGATTTGCCGATCAGCCCGGATGCAGACTACGTATACATCTGTGAGAACAACACCATTTACGGCACAAAATTCAAAAAACTTCCAAACACAAAAGGTAAGACTCTGGTAGCAGATGTATCCTCCTGTTTCCTGTCTGAGCCGGTGGATGTAAGCAAATATGGTATTATTTATGGCGGTGTTCAGAAGAACATCGGACCGGCAGGCATGGTTATCGTGATCATCCGTGAGGATCTGATCACAGAGGATGTTCTTCCGGGAACCCCAACCATGCTTACTTATAAGACACATGCAGACGCAGGCTCTCTTTACAATACGCCGAATGCTTACTGCATCTATGTATGCGGAAAAGTATTTAAATGGCTGAAGAAGATGGGCGGTCTGGAAGTGATGAAACAGCGCAATGAGGAAAAAGCAAAAATCCTTTATGATTACCTGGATTCCAGCAAGCTGTTCAAAGGAACTGTAGTTCCGGAAGACAGATCTCTTATGAATGTACCGTTCGTAACCGGTGACAAGGAAATGGATGCCAAGTTTGTTAAAGAGGCAACTGAAGCAGGACTTGTAAACCTGAAAGGACACCGTACTGTTGGCGGAATGCGTGCCAGCATCTACAATGCCATGCCAAAGGCCGGCGTAGAGGCACTGGTTGCATTCATGAAAAAATTCGAGGAGGAGAATGCATAATGTTCCAGTATCATTGCCTGAATCCGATCGCTGAAAAAGGTCTGAAACTTTTTGGCGATAATTATAAAAAAACAGAGACCGCTGACCAGTGTGATGCAATCCTTGTAAGAAGTGCAAAAATGCACGACATGGAGCTGCCGAAGAGCGTTTGTGCAGTTGCACGTGCAGGTGCAGGCGTCAATAATATTCCGGTTAAGGAGTATGCAGAGAAGGGTGTTGTTGTATTCAACACGCCTGGAGCTAACGCAAATGGCGTAAAAGAGCTGGTACTTGCAGGTATGCTCCTTGCATCCAGAGATATCGTAGGAGGTATCGAGTGGGTTGCACAGGAGAAAGATAAAGAGCACATCGGCAAGCTTGCCGAGAAGCAGAAAAAACAGTTCGCAGGATGCGAGATCAGCGGCAAAAAGCTTGGTATCATCGGTCTTGGAGCCATTGGAGCCATGGTGGCAAACGCAGCATGCGGTCTTGGCATGGAAGTATATGGCTATGACCCATATCTTTCTATTGATGCGGCATGGAACCTGTCCAGAACCATTAAGCACAGCAAGAGCCTGGATGAGATCTACAGCCAGTGCGATTATATCACCATTCATGTGCCGCTTCTTGACAGCACTAAGAAGATGATCAACAAAGAAGCTTTCGATAAGATGAAGGACGGCGTAGTTCTTCTGAATTTTGCAAGAGATCTTCTTGTTGATGAGGATGCGCTGATCGAGGCTGTTGAGAGTGGCAAGGTTAAGAAGTATGTAACTGACTTTGCAAATGAGACAGTTGCAGGACGCGAGGGTATTCTGGTAACTCCGCATCTTGGTGCGTCTACAGAGGAATCTGAAGAAAACTGTGCAGAGATGGCTGTAAAAGAGATCCGTGATTACCTTGAGAATGGTAATATCAAAAATTCTGTTAATTATCCGAACTGTGATATGGGTACCTGTGTGGCTGTTGGAAGAATCTCTCTTGCGCACAGTAACACACCGAATATGATCAGTCAGGTTACCAAGATCCTTGGATCCGAGGGATTGAATATTGCGGATATGACGAATAAGAGTAAAGGGGAGTTTGCTTATACTCTTATTGATCTTGAGAGTGCGGCGTCTGCTAAGGCGTTGGATGAACTCAAGGAGATTGAGGGAATGTACAGGGTGCGTGTTGTTAAGTAAAGGAACAAGAGGTTAGAAATACTTTTTTTTAAATACTGTGTGGCGTTTGCTTTTTTGTAAGCGCAAAATAATTCGACGGATTGTGTTGCCCTAAAAATCATTCCATAATAATCATTAGAAAATGCAAGCATTTCACTTTATCTTCTCTTGCCAGAAATGATAGATGCGAGCATTTTACTCTATCCGATTTATGGAGGTGTGCTCATGAGAAGCAAAAGAATACCTGCCGAAGAACAATACCGTCTCATCATGGAATGCCGTCAAAGTGGATTGACCGATCATCAATGGTGTGTGGAACACGACATCAAACCGGGGACTTTTTACAACTGGGTAAAAAGGCTGCGTCAGAAAGGTTGTGTGGATTTGCCAGCGTCAACCGGACGCAGCTATCGTGCACCGGAAAGCCAGGAAGTTGTCAGAATGGATTTTCATGATACTGACCCGCTCCCATATGAACAGCCATTCAATGTGATTCCGGTAGCTACGGAAAGAAATAACCTTTCCGTAGCAGAGCCAATGAAGCTGTCTGTAGGAAGCTTCCATCTAACAATACCAAATGGAACAGATCCTCAGCTTCTGGCTCAAACGCTCCGCATTGTGAAGGAGTTGGAATGTTAGGGGATATCACAGCCGCCGATGAAATCTATATCGTAACAGGCAGAACGGATATGCGGAAATCCATTGACGGGCTGTGTGCTATTGTAGAGGATCAACTCCATATGGATCCAAGGCGAAGTGCCCTGTATCTTTTCTGTGGAAAACGTTGTGACAGGATCAAAGCTTTGCTCTGGGAGTCTGACGGATTTGTGCTGCTGTATAAACGCATGGAAGTCCAGGGCAGGTTCCGCTGGCCCAGAAATCAGCTGGAAGTAAAGCAACTGACCTGGCAGCAATTCGACTGGCTCATGTCCGGGCTTGAAATCGAACAGCCAAAGGCATTCAAACCTACGGAATGATCGCGTAAAACATCTATGCCAACCAACAGAAAGGGAGGGGGTTCTCACCCTATATCATGTCTGAAATCCCTTGTAAATACTGGGTTTTCCTTCTTTTTCATTGCTTTTTATGGTATAATAAGAGCAGTGAAAAAGGAGCAGAAAACATATGGCCGGTAATTCAAAAGATTCAAAAATCCTCGCGTACAAGGACCTGATCAACCAACTGAATAAGACGATTTCCACACAGACAGAACTGATCCAGTCTTTACAAAAAACATTGGAAGCAGACCGTCTGGAAAAAGAAAACCTTCGTCAGCAGATTGAATATCTCACGAAGAAGCTTTTTGGTACTTCCAGTGAAAAACGGAAAGATATCGATGGTCAGCTGAATCTTTTTGATGAAGCCGAGCAGGAAGCAGATCCGACATGGAAACAGGAACTTCCTGATGACATCACTGTTCCGGAACATAAGCGAAAAGCACGACGGACACATGCAGATCTCTTTAAAAATGTTCCTTCCTGCGACGAGATCATTTCTCTTCCGGAGGAGGAGCGGAACTGTCCAACCTGCGGAACACAGATGGAATGTATTGGGAAAGAATTCGTCCGCCATGAATTCCGGTTTACCCCTGCCAAAGGGAAAGTAGTAAATATCTATCGTGAAACCTATAAATGCCCGGAATGTGCCATATCAGAGGAACACCCGGATGATCAGACATTTGTCAAAGCGCCTGTCCAGGAACCATTGATCCCAGAAAGTTATGCATCGGAATCCGTTGTAGGATGGGCAATGCACCAGAAGTACCAGAATGGCCTGCCATTAAACCGGCAGGAATCGGAATGGAAGCAGCTGGGTGTCCCATTAAGCCGGGCTACGCTTGCTAACTGGATCATTTACTGTGCCGAGAATTACCTCTGTCATGTTTATGATTATTTTCACCGTCAGTTACGGATGCGTAAATATCTGATGGCAGATGAAACCCGGGTTCAGGTACTGAATGAGCCGGAGCGCAATCCTGAAACAGGTTCCTGGATGTGGCTCTTCCGCAGTGGAGAAGATGGGCTTCCGCCGATCCTGCTCTATCATTACACAGAGACAAGGGCAAAGTTCCATGCAGCATCTTTCTTGCAGGGGTTCAGCGGATATCTGGAGACTGATGGATACCAGGGTTATAACAATCTGCCGGATATCAAACGCTGCTCTTGCTGGGCACATGTGAGACGTTACTTCACAGATGCCATACCGAAAGGGAAAGAGTATGATTACAGCCTTCCGGCAGTGCAGGGAGTACAGTTCTGCTCCAAGCTGTTTGATTGTGAGCGGTACTCAAAAGCAAAAAATCATACTGCGGAGCAGAGAAAACAGTTCCGTCTTGAAAAGGAGAAGCCGATACTGGAGGCATTCTGGAATTGGCTGGATCAACAGCGTCCAAATAAGGGAACCCGTTTGGCGAAAGCGGTGAACTATGCCCAAAATCGGAAAGACACCCTGATGACCTATCTGGAAGACGGTCATTGCAGTTTATCCAATAATCTTAGCGAGAATGCAATCAGACCATTCACTGTTGGCCGGAAAAACTGGCTGTTCAGTGCCAGTCCGAAGGGAGCTGCCTCTAGCGCTATTGTGTATACAATGGTTGAGATGGCAAAAGCGAATGACCTGAATACCTACAAATATCTGACATACCTCTTATCACAGCGGCCAGACGCTAAAATGTCAGATGAACAGCTGGAACAGCTTGCCCCATGGAGCGAGACTGCGAAAGCGAACTGTCAAAACTAAACATAGAGTAAAACGCTTGCATCTATCATTTTGGTGCAAGCGTGATTCATGGGCAGCGTAGCAATATTTTGCGCTTACGCTTTTTTGGCGAATGGCGCACAGTATTTTTTTGAGGAAAAAAGGAAAACCGCAAAGGGGCCGCAAAGCCGCGGCCCCTCTGCACACCCCTCGGGCTTTTTTTAGGAGTGCTTGGTTGTGGAGGACGGGAGTTTTGTTGACTTGTGTCTGTATGCGACGGTGCTGGGAACGAAAGGTTGAGCCGATGGAGGAGAACGGCCTGAAGGGGTTGTTGAGAGTGAAAAAGTCTTGAGGCCGTTATAGGTATGTGACGGTATTGGATGTGGAAGGTTGAGCCGAGAGTGAGGTTGGGAGGGCGTTGGCAGGTCTCGATGTGCGGGGCACATCTGCGGATTTTTTGGAATAATATAGAAGTGAATTTGAGGGGGAAATATATCAAATGCAGATATATCAAATGATCAAATGCAAATATATCAAATGATCAAATACAAATATATCAAATAATCAAATGTAAATATATCAAATCCAAATATATTAAATGTAAATATATCAAATGCGAATATATTAAATGTAAATATATTAAATGTAAATATATTAAATGTAAATATATCAAATACAAATATAATGTGCAAATATAATATGCGTAATGATATTGGCTGTAAATTTTTATACGATAAGATATTAATAAAAATATATGATATAACAGGGGAAATATGAAGAATACACAACAATTGGCGGATAGGCGCGAAGCGTCGTTTCCGCGGTACGTGCCCGGAAAGAGGGGGTGCAGGGGGAGAAAAACGGGCTTCGTAACTTTGAGTGCTTTCTCCCCCTGCGGTGTTTTCTCAGCTTTTCAAAGCCAATAAACAAAAAAATAATTCAATAAAAGAAAAACATACACTACTTGCGGGATGCAATGAAGTCAAGAACTTCATCTCTTTCAGGCATTACGCGGAGTGCTCCCTTCTTTGTTGTGATGAGAGAAGCTGCTGCATTTGCAAAAGTAAGCAGCTCTGCGAGATTTTCGTCAGTGAGATCCTCAAGACCGTGTTCCAGCACATAATTCAGGGTGCTTGCACAGAAGGTGTCTCCTGCACCGGTGGTTTCAATGGTTTTTTCCTGAAGGAAAGGAGCAGCCTCGACCTTCCGTCCGCGATAATAAGCGCGGCTTCCGTCTTTTCCCATTGTGATCAGCACAAGCGGGATATGATATTTTTCTTCGATAAGGGCAGCACCCTTGTCATAATCTGCTGTGTCAAAAAGAAATTCCACTTCATTATCAGAAATCTTCAGTACATCACAGCGTTCCATGCCGTATTCGATCTCTTTGCGGGCATCGTTCAGATCCTTCCAGAGTGGAGGGCGTAAGTTCGGGTCAAAGGTGATGATGCATCCGGCTTCTTTTGCCACGTCAAGAGCATAGCGGGTTGCTTCACGGACACCCTCATGTGTGGAAGAAAGCGTGCCGAAATGGAAAATCCTGGAATTGCGGATCAGATCGGCATCTACCTCATCCTTTGTCAGCATCATATCTGCACCTGGATTACGGTAGAAAGAAAAATCACGGTCTCCGTCCGGGTAAGTATGTACAAAAGCAAGGGTAGTGTGAATTTCATCGTCCATGACAAGATTTCTGGTATCAATGCCGCATTCTTCTACGGCAGCCTTCAGCTGTTTGCCGAACATGTCGTTTCCGACCTTTCCGATAAATGCAGTTTTTTTGCCAAGACGGTTCAGCATGGCAAGAACGTTACAGGGAGCTCCGCCCGGGTTTGCCTCGAAAGTAGGGTTTCCCTGGGAACTGTCACCGTTTTCTGTGAAGTCGATCAGAAGCTCGCCGAGAGCTGTTACATCATACTGTCTGTTTTCCATTGATGATTCCTCCTGATAAGTTATTTGTTTCATATTCTGCTTCATATTATAATCGTTACACATGATTTTGGGAAGAACCAAATCGAATTATTTTCTGTTCTGTTACCGGTTACTTGTGGTGCTTTTTGCGAAGATTAGAACTGTTATCTTTATTTTTCTGTAAAATGGTGGTAAACTTAGTCTATAAAACAACAAATATGATGGAGGAGACGATTATGGCTGATAAAGCGTATGAATATATGGATTGGCCCCGGATCGAGGCGATCGTTTATGGGGAGGAGGCATCACCTCGTGATGTGATGCAGCCAAGGGTAACAGAGGATGGCGTTCTGATCCAGGGATTTTTTCCGGGAGCGGATGCTGCAGAGGTTGTTGTAGGGGAAAAGAGTTATCCGATGATCCTGGAAGATGAGGCTGGTTATTATGCTGTAATGCTTCCACTGAAAAGGATTCCGGAATATCGTTTCCGTGTGATAAGAGGAAGCAGGAAAGAGACTTTTTACGATGCGTATGAATGTCCATGCCAGATCACGGAAGAGGAGGAACGAGCTTTTTGTGCCGGTGTCTATTACAAGGCATATGAGAAGCTGGGAGCGCATTCGGGGACCTGTGGCGAGGTAGAAGGAACATATTTTGCTGTCTGGGCACCCAATGCAATCCGTGTCAGTGTGGTCGGTGATTTTGACAGGTGGGATGGAAGGCGTCTTCCGATGCATCGGATGCCAATGTCCGGAATTTTTGAGATTTTTGTTCCAGGTGTACAGGCAGGGGCCTCTTACCAGTATGAGATCAAGATCAAAGGCGGCAATGTACAGCGGAAGTCTGATCCTTACGGAAATGGAACCCAGGGAGCGCCGTCTGTGATTTCTGTTGTAACAGAGCTGGGGGAGTTTTTATGGCAGGATGAAGCGTGGATGAAGGAACGTGAAAGGTTTGCCAGCCGTGAAGTTCCGGTTTCTATTTATGAAACGGATGTAACAGAGTGGAAAAACAGTGGTGAATTGGTGGAGTTTCTGAAGGAAACCGGTTATACGCATGTAGAATTTCATCCGGTGATGGAGTATCTTGACCGAAGTTCAGGAGGATATTCTACGTCTGCGTATTATGCTGTGACTACCCGTTTTGGGACTGCGGCAGATTTCCGGACACTGGTAGAGGATCTTCATCAGGCAGGGATTGGCGTGATCCTGGACTGGACACCGGCTCAGTTTCCGCGGTTTGATGCAGGGCTTGAGAAATTTGACGGAACTCCTCTTTATGAAGTACAGGATCCGGCTATGGCCGTTCATCCGATGTGGGGCACCATGCTTTATAATTACGGAAGTCCTATGGTCAAAGATTTCCTTATTTCCAATGCGTTTTTCTGGCTGGATGAATTTCATGTGGACGGATTTCGGATGGATGATGTAGATGCGATGCTGTATCTGGATTTTGGAAGAGAGGCGGGCCAGTGGACGGCTAATCTTTATAGTTCCAATGAGAACCTTCAGGCAATGGAGTTTCTGAAGCATCTGAATTCTATTGTGAAGAAGCAGTATCCGGGGATTCTTCTGATCGCACAGGAGGATGGTTTATGGCCGCAGCTTACAGACAGTGTGGAGAATGATCATCTGGGGTTTGACTATAAATGGAGTGGTGGCTGGACAAAGGATCTTCTTTCTTACCTGGAAGCAGAGCCTTTGGACAGACGAAATTATTATGATCAGCTGACGCTTTCCATGATGTATGCATATAGTGAGCATTATGTACTGACTCTGGGGAAGAGAGATGTGGGTACGTTAAAAGAGTTTCAGGAGAAGCTTCCGGGATCTTCAAGGCAGAAGGATGCTCAGCTGCGTGCTGCGTATGGCTATCTGATGCTTCATCCGGGTGTGAAGATGACTGCGCCGGATGGGGATGTGGGGCCGGAAATGAGGGCGTATCTGCATGATCTGAATGAACTTTACAGGAATCATCCGGCGTTGTATGCAATGGATGGTAATTCGGATGGGTTTGAGTGGATCCAGTTTACCAGCTATGATGAGAATGTGGTTGCGTTTCTTCGTAAGACGGAAAAGCCGGAAGAAACGATTCTTGCGGTGTGTAATTTTTCACCGGTATCTTATGACAGTTACCGGGTTGGTGTGCCTTTTGCGGGGAAATATAAGGAAATTTTCAACAGTGACAGTGAAAAGTTTGGCGGACAGGGTGTGGTGAACGCACGGGCGAAAGCGGCTATTCATATGGAGTGTGATAACAGGGAATTTTCTTTGAAGCTGAAGCTTCCGGCTTATGGTGTGGCGGTATTTGGGTGTACACCGGAGAAGGGGGATGTGAAGAAAAACTCTGTGAAGAAAGGAAATGTGAAAAAGACTGTGGGGAAAAGCAGGGGGAAGCGTATGGATAAAGCGAAAATGACGGTGGTTGAAAAATCTGTGGCTGTAAAGGATGCGGTAAAGGTTGTGAAACGGGTGGCTTCTCGCAGGAAAGGGGCTTCCGGGGATGAGTGATGGTTTGTGAATTAAATGGGAATATGGTTGGGGGTGATTGGAGGGTAAGGATTTGAGTGGATTGTAGGAAAAAGTGCTTGCATTTTTTGTAAAATACGGTATAATATCAGTTGTGTTTAGCACAAGCTGGAATAGCTCAGTCGGTAGAGCACTTCACTCGTAATGAAGGGGTCGTGAGTTCGAGTCTCATTTCCAGCTTATATATGACTGATGGGAGTCCGGTGTCTTTGGAATATGAAGATGCCGGGCTTTTTTTGGTGTGTATGGATGTGGTCGAGGGACGCCAGAGGAAGGTGGCATCGCTCCGGGCAGGGACTCCGTCGGGGGATACTACTAGGGCTCCGTGAGACGGCTAAAAGCATTGCGGCAGGGTCAGAACTCGCCTTCGGCTCAGACAGCAGACCCTGCCTCAATAACGCCGTCTCCCGCAGCCCGAGTAGTAATCACCCCTCCTCCGCAGCAGCCCGGCCCGATGCCACCTTCTTCTGGCTGACGCTTCCAAACGACAGGAAAAAACATGCGGGGGGATGGAAGCGGACTGGGCGTCCTGTCCTGAAATGTCAGACTGGTACAGAATATTCCTATAAGTATCGAAGAATACAGAAACGGGATCGGCACAGCGTATCACCATAAATATCGAAGAATACAGGAACTAGATCGCAGATCAGCACAGCATTCCATCATAAATATCGAAGAATCCAGGAGCCAGATCGGCACAGCATACCACCATAAGTACCGAAGAATCCCAGAATCAGATTGCAGATCGGCATAGCGTATCGCCATAAATATCGAAGAATCCAGGAACCAGATCGGCACAGCGTACCACTATAAGTACCGAAGAATACAGAAACCAGATCGGCACAACGTTCCATTCTGAGGACCGCAGCATACAGACAAAAGTCAACAACGCAGCGCATACAACAACGAAGAACTACTTCCGTGCCCAAGAGGGCGGGGGTGCAGGGGGAGAGCCTTCGGGCTACGGAACTCTGAGATGGCCTTCCCCCTGCATATTCCCGCATTGAAAATGCGACCGGCGTAGCGCCATACAGCGAAGAGTCTTATTAAAAAACAACACATATAAAATAATAAACAGGAAGATAATAGCATAATAGATGAATGATAGCAGAAAAGAAATTGTCCTATAAAAATAAACTTCCAGGAAAATCTAAAAAAATTGAAATTTATGGTTGACAAGCATAACTCCCAGTGGTATTATAAATGAGATGTCGCAAATAATTGTTTTCAAAAAACAAACAATTAAAAAGAATTTCAGAAAAATGAAATTCACAGTTGACAAAAGACAGAAGATATGATAAAGTATCCAAGTCGTCAACGAAACGACAACAAAATCTTAACTCAAAAATGTTTGAAAAAAACTTAAAAAAGTGCTTGACAAACAAAAAGAGATGAGATAAAATAAACGAGCTGTCTGAGAGACAGACACAACAAACCTTGATAACTAAACAGTGAAACACATACGATTCTCGAAAATTTCTTTACATTTAAAGAACGGTTTAAACAAACCAAAAGCAGTAAAAACGAGAGATAGCCAAACGGTTGTCTTGAGTAAACGAATCAAACATTTTATCAGAGAGTTTGATCCTGGCTCAGGATGAACGCTGGCGGCGTGCTTAACACATGCAAGTCGAACGGGAAACCTTTTATTGAAGCTTCGGCAGATTTAGATTGTTTCTAGTGGCGGACGGGTGAGTAACGCGTGGGTAACCTGCCTTATACAGGGGGATAACAGTCAGAAATGACTGCTAATACCGCATAAGCGCACAGAGCTGCATGGCTCGGTGTGAAAAACTCCGGTGGTATAAGATGGACCCGCGTTGGATTAGCTAGTTGGTGAGGTAACGGCCCACCAAGGCGACGATCCATAGCCGGCCTGAGAGGGTGAACGGCCACATTGGGACTGAGACACGGCCCAGACTCCTACGGGAGGCAGCAGTGGGGAATATTGCACAATGGGGGAAACCCTGATGCAGCGACGCCGCGTGAAGGAAGAAGTATCTCGGTATGTAAACTTCTATCAGCAGGGAAGAAAATGACGGTACCTGACTAAGAAGCCCCGGCTAACTACGTGCCAGCAGCCGCGGTAATACGTAGGGGGCAAGCGTTATCCGGATTTACTGGGTGTAAAGGGAGCGTAGACGGATGGACAAGTCTGATGTGAAAGGCTGGGGCTCAACCCCGGGACTGCATTGGAAACTGCCCGTCTTGAGTGCCGGAGAGGTAAGCGGAATTCCTAGTGTAGCGGTGAAATGCGTAGATATTAGGAGGAACACCAGTGGCGAAGGCGGCTTACTGGACGGTAACTGACGTTGAGGCTCGAAAGCGTGGGGAGCAAACAGGATTAGATACCCTGGTAGTCCACGCGGTAAACGATGAATGCTAGGTGTCGGGTGACGAAGTCATTCGGTGCCGCCGCAAACGCATTAAGCATTCCACCTGGGGAGTACGTTCGCAAGAATGAAACTCAAAGGAATTGACGGGGACCCGCACAAGCGGTGGAGCATGTGGTTTAATTCGAAGCAACGCGAAGAACCTTACCAAGTCTTGACATCCCTCTGACCGACTCTTAACCGTGTCTTTCCTTCGGGACAGAGGAGACAGGTGGTGCATGGTTGTCGTCAGCTCGTGTCGTGAGATGTTGGGTTAAGTCCCGCAACGAGCGCAACCCCTATCCCCAGTAGCCAGCGGTTCGGCCGGGCACTCTGAGGAGACTGCCAGGGATAACCTGGAGGAAGGCGGGGATGACGTCAAATCATCATGCCCCTTATGATTTGGGCTACACACGTGCTACAATGGCGTAAACAAAGGGAAGCGAACCTGCGAGGGTGGGCAAATCCCAAAAATAACGTCCCAGTTCGGACTGTAGTCTGCAACCCGACTACACGAAGCTGGAATCGCTAGTAATCGCGGATCAGAATGCCGCGGTGAATACGTTCCCGGGTCTTGTACACACCGCCCGTCACACCATGGGAGTCAGTAACGCCCGAAGTCAGTGACCTAACCGCAAGGAAGGAGCTGCCGAAGGCGGGACCGATGACTGGGGTGAAGTCGTAACAAGGTAGCCGTATCGGAAGGTGCGGCTGGATCACCTCCTTTCTAAGGGAAAAGTAGAGAGTAAGAATGTGTTTTACTGTTTAGCTATCAAGCTGAGATATTTCTGGTGCCGATGCGGTTGGGGGACACACCCGTTCCCATCCCGAACACGACGGTTAAGACCCAATCGGCCGATGGTACTGCACTGGAGACGGTGTGGGAGAGCAGGTGGGCGCCAGATCAAAAAAGAAAAACACAGGAGAGATCCTGATGAGAATAGATGCTGGTTTTACCAGTGATTTAAGAAGAAAAGATATTTTCTTTTTAAATGGCTGATAAAACATCAGTCAGCATTGTACCTTGAAAACTGCATACATGAAATTTGATTAAGTTAATCAAATATCCTTAAACGCAAAGTATTAAGAAATTAATACAAACGCAAAGATAGGAAGACATCGATTTATCTGTTATTGAACAGAGTAATCAAACACATACGTTACGAACGTGAGTGTAAACTTCGTGAGAAGAAAGCACTTACTGTAGTAACACGAGAATCAAGAGACCGCATCACCTACGCTAGGGTGATGAAGCGAAAGGTCAAGCAATAAGGGCACAGGGCGGATGCCTTGGCACTAAGAGCCGATGAAAGACGTGATAAGCTGCGAAAAGCTTCGGGGAGGAGCAAATATCCCGTGATCCGGAGATGTCTGAATGGGGAAACCCGCATGAGCAGACCTCATGCATCCATACGCCAATCCATAACGTATGGAAGGGAACCCGGGGAACTGAAACATCTAAGTACCCGGAGGAAAAGAAAGAAACATCGATTCCGTAAGTAGCGGCGAGCGAACGCGGAGGAGCCTAAACCGGTGTGCGTGCATGCCGGGGTCATGGACTGCATTTAAGATTCAGCGAAGTTAACAGAACGGTTTTGGGAAAGCCGGCCGGAGAGGGTGAAAGCCCCGTACGTGAAAGCAGAGCTGACTGAGCAGGATCCGGAGTACCACGAGACACGAGGAACCTTGTGGGAAGTAAGGGGGACCACCCCCTAAGGCTAAATACTACTTAGTGACCGATAGCGCATAGTACTGTGAAGGAAAGGTGAAAAGGACCCCGGGAGGGGAGTGAAAGAGAACCTGAAACCCTGTGTCTACAAGCTGTGGAAGTACTTTATATGTACGACCGCGTACTTTTTGTAGAACGGTCCGGCGAGTTACGCTTACTGGCAAGGTTAAGCACTTCAGGTGTGGAGCCGTAGGGAAACCAAGTCTTAATAGGGCCAGAGTCAGTAGGAGTAGACCCGAAACCGGGTGATCTATCCATGTCCAGGTTGAAGCTGCCGTAAGAGGTAGTGGAGGACCGAACCCACATCCGTTGAAAAGGGTGGGGATGAGGTGTGGATAGGGGAGAAATTCCAATCGAACCCGGAGATAGCTGGTTCTCCTCGAAATAGCTTTAGGGCTAGCCTCGGTGTGAGTCTTGCGGAGGTAGAGCACTGAATTTCCTAGGGGGCGTCAAAGCCTACCGAAGAATATCAAACTCCGAATGCCGTGTAGATATCACCGGGAGTCAGACTGCACGAGATAAGTTGGGCGGTCAAAAGGGAAAGAGCCCAGACCTACAGTTAAGGTCCCAAAGTGCGCGTTAAGTGGAAAAGGATGTGGGATTTCGAAGACAACCAGGATGTTGGCTCAGAAGCAGCCATACATTCAAAGAGTGCGTAATAGCTCACTGGTCGAGAGGTCCTGCGCCGAAAATGTCCGGGGCTGAAACGCGCCACCGAAACTAAGGAATCTGAAAAGATTGGTAGAGGAGCATTGCATGCGGGAAGAAGCAGTACCGGAAGGAGCTGTGGACTGCATGGAAGAGAGAATGCCGGAATGAGTAGCGAGATAGAGGTGGGAATCCTCTAGGCCGAATATCCAAGGTTTCCAGGGTAAAGCTGATCTGCCCTGGGTGAGTCGGGACCTAAGGTGAGGGCGAGAGCCGTAGCCGATGGACAACAGGTTGATATTCCTGTACTGCAGTATGACAGAACTGTGGGGACACGTAAGGAGAGCGGGAGCCGGGAATGGAAAGCCCGGTACAAGCGAGGTACCAGTCACATAGGAAAATCCGTGTGGCAATGGGAAGACGTGATGTGGAGCGAAGATTAGTAGCGAAGCCCGTGAGCCATGCGTCAAGAAAAGCCGCTATCGTTCATATTGTACCCGTACCGTAAACCGACACAGGTGGATGAGGAGAGAATCCTAAGGCCGGCGGAAGAAGTATTGCCAAGGAACTCGGCAAAATGGCCCCGTAACTTAGGGAGAAGGGGTGCCTGCGAGAGCAGGCCGCAGAGAATAGGCTCAAGCAACTGTTTAGCAAAAACACAGGTCTATGCGAAACCGAAAGGTGAGGTATATGGGCTGACGCCTGCCCGGTGCTGGAAGGTTAAGAGGAGAGGTTAGACGTAAGTCGAAGCTTTGAATTTAAGCCCCAGTAAACGGCGGCCGTAACTATAACGGTCCTAAGGTAGCGAAATTCCTTGTCGGGTAAGTTCCGACCCGCACGAAAGGCGTAATGATTTGAGCGCTGTCTCGGCAATACATCCGGTGAAATTGAAGTGCCAGTGAAGATGCTGGCTACCCGCGCCAGGACGGAAAGACCCCATGGAGCTTTACTCCAGTTTGGCACTGGGGTCCGGTGTTGCATGTACAGGATAGGTGGGAGGCTGAGAAACGGTAACGTCAGTTGCCGCGGAGCCGCTGTTGGGATACCACCCTTGTGATATTGGGCTTCTAACCAGCCGCCGTAATCCGGCGGTGGGACAATGCCAGGCGGGGAGTTTGACTGGGGCGGTCGCCTCCGAAAGGGTATCGGAGGCGCCCAAAGGTTCCCTCAGAATGGACGGAAACCATTCGAAGAGTGCAAAGGCAGAAGGGAGCTTGACTGCGACACCGACGGGTGGAGCAGGTACGAAAGTAGGGCTTAGTGATCCGGTGGTATTAAGTGGGAATGCCATCGCTCAACGGATAAAAGCTACCCTGGGGATAACAGGCTTATCACTCCCAAGAGTTCACATCGACGGAGTGGTTTGGCACCTCGATGTCGGCTCATCGCATCCTGGGGCTGTAGTAGGTCCCAAGGGTTGGGCTGTTCGCCCATTAAAGCGGTACGCGAGCTGGGTTCAGAACGTCGTGAGACAGTTCGGTCCCTATCCGGCGTGGGCGCAGGATATCTGAGAGGAGCTGTCCTTAGTACGAGAGGACCGGGATGGACGGACCGCTGGTGGACCGGTTGGCTTGCCAAAGCCATGGCCGGGTAGCCAAGTCCGGAAGGGATAAACGCTGAAGGCATCTAAGCGTGAAGCCCCCCTCAAGATGAGATATCCCATTCTTATGAAGTAAACCCCCTTGAAGACGACGAGGTAGATAGGGCAGAGGTGGAAGTGCAGTAATGCATGGAGCTGACTGTTACTAATCGGGTGAGGGCTTGACCAACTAGCCGAGGAAGCGGGCAGGATGTAGCAGAAATGGGGCGGAGCAAGCTTGCTTGTGGAGAACCATTTATGATGCAGACTGAACATTTGCGAAGCAAATGACATCGAACGACGAAGTCGTGAGATGCCCCCCGCTGGAGTAGCCTACTAAACAGGCGATGCAGCTTTAGCTGCGAGCCCGTGAAAAAAAGGCAAATCGGCACGCAGGTTAAAATTGATTCAACAAAACGATTAACCATCAACAAAGCATGTATGTAGTTTTGAATATACAATCGTAAGAAAGTGGCTTAAACAGCCACTTTTTTTGTGCTATAATAAAAAAATACGTTATCATCAATGTCCCTGTCAACTGAAAAAAGTTTTTCTATTCACAGTCCACAGCAAAACGAAAGGATTTATTTATGAAAACATTATACGTATCAGATCTTGATGGAACTCTTTTACGAAAAAATGAAACTTTATCCCCATATACAATAAAAACAATCAATGCGTTAACTTCTTCAGGCATGTTATTTTCCTATGCAACAGCTCGTTCCTTAAATACGGCAAAAAAAGTAACAGAAGGCCTTAACACACATTTCCCTCTTATTATATACAATGGGGCATTTGTGAAAGATAATATAACAGAGGAAATCCTTATTGCCAATTATTTTGAAGAAGACATATATGATGTATTGAGAGATCTTTTTGCACACGAAATATATCCGATCATATATTCATATCAGAATAATATTGAAAAGTTTTCTTATATACCGGCAAAGGCAACAAGTGGAATGCAGACATTTTTAAACAGCCGGAAGGGCGACAAACGTACGAATATTGTAACTACAGAGTCTGAACTGATGTATGGAGATCTTTTTTATATCACCTGCATTGATAAGCCGGAGAAGCTGGAACCATTTTATCATAAATACAAAAATAAATATCACGTTGTTTATCAGGAAGATATCTATACAGGAGAGCAGTGGCTGGAGATCATGCCGCAAAAAGCATCTAAAGCGCAGGCTGCTTTGCAGTTAAAACAAAAACTGGAATGTGACAGATTAGTTGTTTTTGGTGATGGAAAAAATGATATTGATATGTTTGAAATTGCGGATGAAGCCTATGCAGTGGAAAATGCAGTGAGTGAACTGAAAGCTGTGGCAACCGGGATCATCGGTTCCAATGAAAACGACGGAGTAGCGAAATATCTCCAGAAAATATCTATTTCCAAATCAACTGTTTTATGATATCATATAGCTTAACCTGCGGAAAATGGAGGTTATAAGACATGAATCATATTGAAGAAAAGATCATTCAGACTATAGATGAACACAGAGATGAGATCATAGCCTTTGCGAAGGATATCCAGAGCCATCCGGAGCCGGGATTTTATGAGGAGAGAACAGCCGCACACGTAGCGGCTTTTTTGCGTGGCCTGGGACTTCGTGTGCATGGAGGACTTGCACGCACAGGGGTTCGCGCTGAGTGGATGGAACAGGACGGACCGAACATTACGATTATCGGAGAACTTGACGCCATCGGATGTAAGTCGCATCCGATGGCTGATCCCGTTAATGGGACAGCACATGCATGCGGACACCACGCACAGATTGCAGCCATGATCGGCGCAGCATTGGCACTGACCAATGAGGAGGTTCAAGCCTCTCTGTCTGGGTCCGTATCTTTTTTTGCCGTTCCGGCGGAAGAATACATTGATGCAGATAAACGTGCACGGCTTCGGAAAGAGGGAATCGGCTTCCCGGCATCCGGAAAAAGCGAGCTGATCCGGCTTGGAGAATTTGATCATTCAGACATTATTTTGACCACACATGTGCACATGATGCCGGTAGAAGAAGATTTTTACCTGGGGAATGCGGCTTGCAATGGATTTTCCGCAGAACGAGTGACAGTAAGAGGAAAAGCCGCACATGCAGCTATTGATCCATGGGATGGTGTCAATGCATTAAGTATTACTTCCAGTGCCATCCAGATGATGGGACTGATGCGGGAAACCTTCCGGGAGGAAGACCATGTGCGTCTTCACAACGTGATCCGAAAAGCCGGAGATGTGATCAATGCAGTTCCGGACGAAGCGGTGATCGAAACAAAAGTCCGTGCAGCGTCTCTGGATGCGATCCGGGCAACACAGGAAAAAATGGACCGTGCCTATGACGGAGCTGCCTATGCATTCGGTGGTACGATCGAAAGAGAACCGCTTCAGGGATATATGCCGATCTTGCACAGAGGTGCGGATAAAGTGATGGAAGAATCCGTAAAGCTTCTGGATGCTTCATACCGATGTTCAAAGCCGGCAGATTTTAACAACGCCTGTACCGACGTAGGAGACCTGACCCATCTGTTTCCAGTGCTGAATTTTACATTTGGAGGATTTGCGGGAAAACTTCACGGAGCAGATTTTAAGATCATGGATGAAGAACTGGCATATATCAAACCAGCCAAGCTTCTGGCACTGACTACGTATCGTCTTCTTTGTGATCAGGCAAAAGAAGCAAAAAAAATCTGTCGGGAATTTAAACCTGTATTTAATAAAGAAACTTATTGTCAGTATATACGAGATAATTTTCATGAAAATGAGTAGTTAACCGAATCAGAGAAGTCCTATGAGGGTACAATAAGCAATCTTGAATCAGGAAATCCCATGCGGGGTACAATAAGCAATCTTGGATCAGGAGAATCCCCTGCGAGAGTACAATAAGCAATCTTATATCAGGAAAGTCCCATGCAGGGTGCGGATATCATAGCAAACAGAAGGAGAACTAAATGTCCGAAATTTCATTAGAACTGAAAAACATAAAAAAGAGCTTCCAGGAAGGTGAGGACGTCCTGGAAAGCATCTGTCTTACAGCAAAAAAAGGAGAATTTGTCACTCTGCTGGGGTCTTCCGGCTGTGGAAAAACCACCACACTGCGGATCATTGCAGGCCTGGAACAGCCAGATTCCGGCCAGGTTTTTCTGGATGGAAAGGATGTGACATCCATGGAACCGAATCAGCGCAATGTGAACACAGTGTTCCAGAATTATGCACTTTTTCCCCATATGAATGTAGCAGATAACATTGGATATGGGCTGAAATTGAAAAAAACATCGAAAGCGGAGATCAGCAGAAGAGTCAAAGAAATGCTGGAGCTTGTTCAGCTTCCGGGCTTTGAGAGGCGTAAGCCGTCAGAGCTTTCCGGCGGTCAGCGCCAGCGTGTGGCCATAGCCAGAGCACTTGTGAACAATCCGGAGGTACTTCTTCTGGACGAACCCCTTGGTGCGCTGGATCTGCAGCTGAGGCGTGCCATGCAGCACGAGCTGAAGCGCCTGCAGAAGAAGCTGGGGATCACCTTTATCTATATCACTCACGATCAGGAAGAAGCCATCAACATGTCTGATACGATCGCTGTGATGAACCACGGTCGCTTTGAGCAGATTGGGACGCCGGATGAGATCTATAATCATCCGAAGACCAGCTATGTGGCAACCTTTGTTGGAAATGCCAATATCCTGACCGGTATTGTGGAAAGCATTGCGGAAGAGGAGATTGACGGTACTTCCGCTCAGATCACCGTAAGAACTGATGCCGGAAAAGTAAAAGTATCAATGGACACCGCAGCTACATCTGACAGAGGATATTTCCCACAAAAAGGAGAAAAGGTTACCATCGCAGTAAGAAGCGAAAATATCCGTTTTGAGGAAAATAAAAAAAATGCACAACAAAGCACGCCGAATTGCACATCAGAAAACACACAAAAGAGTGTACAGGAGCCCGCAGAAAAAACCACAGATGACAGCTGCGATGGCTTAACCGCCGAAGTCATTGAAAAAACCTTCGCCGGCGGCCAGCTCCGTGTTGTTTTGAAAACTTCGGAAGGTCAGGAAATCGTGGCAAGCCGTTACGGCATTGATACAAATGTCAGTGTAGGAGAAAAGGTGCGCTGCTGTTTTCTTCCTACAGATGCAGTGCTGGTAGATCGGGAAGAAAGATCAGAAGAAGTATTGCCGGATCAGTCAGGTCCCTGTGCAGGAGGTACCCATGCGTAAGCACAGAGCAGGCTCCGTATGGATGATCCTGCCGCTGTATCTTTTTACACTGATCTTCGTTGCTCTGCCTCTTCTGTATGTAGTTGCACTGAGCTTTTCCACAGCAGACGGCGGCTACGGCGTGAACTGGAAATTTACTCTGGATAATTACAAGCAGATCCTGGAGCCTGTATACCTGCAGACCTTTACGGGATCCTTCCGTCTTGCGCTCACCAGCACTTTGATCATCTGTCTGGTGGGCTACCCCTTCGGATACTTTATGGCAAAGCTTTCCGAGGGCAAAAAGAAGCTGGCCATGCTTTTCCTGATGCTGCCTTTCTGGGTGAATTCCCTGATCCGTCTTTATGGCTGGATCATCATTCTCCAGAAAAAGGGCCTTCTGAATTATCTGCTGATGAAGCTTGGCATCATCCAGGAGCCCTTAAAAATCCTGTACAGCTATCCTGCGATCGTGATCGGTATGATCTATGTATTGCTGCCGTTTATGGCACTGTCCGTATATTCCAGTGCGGAAAAGCTGGACTGGTCCCTTGTGGAAGCTGCCAGAGATCTTGGAGCCAGCAGATGGAAGGCCTTCTGGAGCATCACCTTTAAGCTGACTTTGCCGGGACTTCTTTCCGGAGTGATACTTACCTTTATTCCGTCTATGGGTCTGTTTTTTATTGCGGATATCCTGGGCGGAAACAAGATCGTACTTGTGGGAAGCCTGATCCAGGAGCAGATGACAAGAGGCAATAACTGGCCCTTTGCCGCAGCACTGGCTGTGGTACTGATGATACTGACAACTCTGATGATCGTATTATATCGGAAGCTTACCAATGTGAAGGAACTGGAGGGAATCGGATGAAAAAGAACTCAAAGCTTTCAGGACTGTACCTGGGGATCCTGTTTTTCCTTATGTATCTGCCCATTGGTGTGGTAGTGGTATTTTCGTTTAATGAAGCAAGACTTCCGGTGCGCTTTACCGGATTTTCCCTGAAATGGTATCAGGAACTGTTTCAGGACAGGGATCTGATCCAGGCATTGAAAAACAGTCTGATCCTGGCGGTGTCCAGCTGTGGGGTATCTGCAGTGATCGGAACACTGGGGGCTGTAGGACTTTCCAGGATCCACTGGAAAACAAAAGGGATGATGGAGTATATTTCCATTCTGCCTCTGATGATCCCGGAGATCATTCTGGGAATGGTACTGATGGCATTTTTCTATATGCTGAACCTGCCATTTGGAATGCTGACACTTCTGATCGGACACACGGTTTTCTGCGTGCCCTATATTTTGATGGAGGTAAAAGCAAGGCTTGTGGGAATGGATCCGTCCCTGGAAGAGGCAGCCAGAGATCTTGGTGCCGGTTCCTTTCGGGCCTTCTGGGACATTACCCTGCCGCTGATCATGCCGGCTGTTATATCCGGCTCTCTGCTGGCCTTTGCCATGTCCATGGACGATGTGGTGATCAGCATTTTTGTAACCGGGCCACGTGTATCCACGCTGCCGATAAAAGTTTACACACAGATGAAAACAGGCGTTACGCCGGAGATCAATGCACTTTGTACCATAATGCTGGGAGTGATCCTTCTGGTACTGGCAGTATATCTGATCGCAGGAAAACGCGGGAAGGGGAATATAAAAGATGAGCAATAAACTGATCGAGTTAAAAAATCTCACAAAAAACTTTGATGACCAGCAGGTGCTCCGGGGCATTAATCTGGACATTCACGAAAACGAATTCCTTACGCTTCTGGGACCCAGCGGCTGTGGAAAAACAACAACCTTAAGGATCATTGCCGGCTTTGAGGAGCCAAGCGGCGGAGAGGTATTGTTTAACGGAATTGAGATCTCCAAGCTGCCTCCATATAAAAGAGAGATCAACACGGTATTCCAGAAATATGCATTGTTTCCGCATCTCAATGTTATGGACAATATCGGTTTCGGCCTGAATCTGAAAAAGGTAGATAAATCTGTTATTGAGCAGAAGGTAAAAAGAATGCTGAAAATGGTAGGGCTGGAAGGCTTCGAAAAAAGAGATGTTACACTTCTTTCCGGTGGACAGCAGCAGCGAGTTGCCATTGCCAGAGCTCTTGTCAATGAGCCGAAGGTTCTTCTGCTGGATGAGCCACTCGGCGCACTGGATGCCAAGATCCGTAAGCAGATGCAGATCGAGCTGAAAAAGATCCAGAGAGAGGTAGGGATCACCTTTATCTATGTCACCCATGACCAGGAGGAGGCACTTTCCATGTCTGATACGGTAGTAGTCATGAACAACGGTGAGATCCAGCAGATCGGCAGCCCGACAGATATCTATAATGAGCCGGAGAACCGTTTTGTTGCCGGCTTTATCGGAGAGTCCAATATTATAGAAGGAACAATGATCAGGGATTTCCTTGTGGAGTTTGATGGCTTCCGTTTTGAATGTGTAGACAAGGGATTTGAGGACAACGAAGCCATTGAGGTTGTTCTCCGCCCGGAGGACCTGGATATTGTGGAACCGGATCAGGCCAAGATCAGAGGAACGGTACGGAACATTACGTTCAAGGGCGTGCATTATGAGATCCTGGTTGAGACGGAGCTTCGCACATACATGGTGCACACTACCGATTATGCAGAAGTGGGACGTGAAGTGGGACTGAAGTTTGGTCCTGAGGATATCCATGTTATGTGCAGAATGGGAGGATACTAATGAAACAGTTCAAGCATCTGATCAAGCCGTATATCATCTGGGCTTCGATCCTGATCGTGGTACCATTGATCCTGATCGTGCTTTATGCATTTACCTCAGATGGAAATGAAGTTCTGACCCTGCATTTTACATGGGCGAATTTTGCAAAATTTCTGGAAGCTACATATTTAAGTGTTATCCTGAAATCCTTCCGCCTGGGTATCCTGACCACACTAATCTGCCTGGTCTGCGGATATCCGCTGGCATACATTATTTCCAAATATTCCGAAAAGGTGCAGAGCTTTCTGATCCTTATGGTCACCATTCCCATGTGGATCAACATGCTTCTCCGTACCTATGCATGGATGAACATTCTTTCTGACAATGGTCTGGTGAACAACCTTCTGAAAATGCTGGGAATCTCACCGATCACCATGATGTATACAGATTTTTCCGTTATCGTGGGCCTTGTTTGTAACTTTATGCCCTTTATGATCATTCCGATCCATACATCCTTAAGTAAAATGGACAAGTCACTGATCGAAGCGGCCAACGACCTTGGTGCCAATCCCTTCCAGACCTTCTGGAGGATCACCTGGAAGCTTTCCATGCCAGGTGTGGTCAATGGTATCATGATGGTATTCCTTCTGTCCATATCAACCTTCGTTATTCCGAAGCTTCTCGGCGGCGGCCAGTACATGCTGATCGGTAATCTCATCGAGTCACAGTTTATTTCTGTAGGTGACTGGAACTTCGGAAGTGCCATCTCTCTGATCCTGGCAGTGATCATCCTGATCTTTATGAGCCTGATGAAGAAGATGGATACTCAGGACGATTAAAGGAGGCAGGAGATGAAAAGAAAAAATACCATATTTTCAAAATTATATGTAGTGCTGTGTCTGGCATTTTTTTACCTGCCGATCCTTGTGACCATGATCTTTTCCTTTAACTCATCCAAGTCCCTGACCAGATTTACAGGATTTTCCCTGCGCTGGTACGGAGAGCTGATAAACAACATGGAGATCAGTAAGGCAGTTTATGTTTCGGTCACAGTGGCAATCCTGGCAACTGTTATTTCCACAGTGCTGGGAACCATCACAGCCATCGGACTTTCAAAATCCAGAAAGGTGCTGAAGGAGATGGTCCTTACCATCAATAACTTTCCAATTCTGAATCCGGAGATCGTAACCGCGATTGGTCTGATGCTGCTGTTTTCTTCGCTGGGAATGACGAAAGGCTATCTGACCATGCTGCTGGCACATATCGCATTCTGTACGCCCTATGTGATCACCAGTGTATATCCGAAGGTACGAAGCCTGGATCCGAACCTTGCCAATGCAGCCATGGATCTTGGTGCAACGCCATATCAGGCACTTACCAAGGTTATCGTGCCCATGATCAAAGAGGGGATTTTTGCGGGAGCGCTCCTGGCCTTTACCATGTCCTTTGACGATTTCGTAATTTCCTACTTTGTTTCCGGAAACGGAGTAAAAAATATATCCATTGTTGTATATAATATGACAAAGCGCATCAATCCCACCATCAACGCCCTTTCTACCATTGTGATCGTGGTCATTGTACTGGTGCTTCTTTTTGCAAATCTGATCATGCCGAAGCTTCAGGCCTCCACCGTGAAAAAAATGGATCCGAAAAAAAGAAGGATCGTTGCGATTGTCACAGCTGTTGCGGTTGTTCTGGTATTGGGAAAGTGGACGCTCGTAAGCCAGGGAAACCACGTGCTTCGTGTATATAATGCCGGAGAATATATGGACCTGAGTCTTCTGGACAAATTTGAGAAGCAGTATAACTGTACTGTTGTATATGAAACCTTCGAGTCCAATGAGATGATGTACACCAAGTTGGCCAGTGGTGAAACCTACGATGTTCTGGTTCCGTCAGATTATATGATCGAAAGACTGATCAAGGAGGAATATCTTCAGGCCCTTGACTGGAAAAAGATCCCAAACAGCAAAAATCTTCTTCCCGAGGTACAGAATAAGGACTATGATCCGGGAAATCGTTATTCCTGTCCGTATTTCTGGGGAACTGTAGGAATCCTTTATAATAAGAATGTAGTCTCTCAGGAGGATCTTGACAAAGAGGGCTGGAATATTCTCTGCGATGAAAAATATAAGGGAGATCTTTATATGTATGATTCCGAAAGGGATTCCTTTATGATCGCCCTGAAAGCGCTGGGGTATTCCATGAACACAAAAAATCTTGATGAGATTCAGCAGGCTTATGAGTGGCTGATCCGGCAGAGAGATACCATGGATCCAATCTATGCAGGTGATGATGTGATCGACAACATGATCTCAGGAAACAAGGCAATGGCGGTTGTTTATTCCGGAGATGCTTCCTATATTATCAGCGAAAATCCGGAGCTTGGCTATTATACCCCGCAGCAGGGAACCAATACCTGGTATGATGCCATGGTCATCACCAAAGACTGTAATGAAGTAGATCTGGCTCATGAGTTCATCAATTTTATGCTGGATGATGAAAATGCTCTTTCCAATACCGAAGAAGTAGGATATACTTCTACTGTAAAGAGTGCATTCGAGGAGATGAAGAACGGAACTTATGAGGGAATTTCTTCCTATATTCCGCAGATCGACAATCCAAAGAATGAGATCTTCGGATACCAGAAGCCAAAGATCAAGCAGAAATTCGCAGAGCTTTGGACAAAGGTAAAAGCAAAATAACAAGACGTCAGAGAGAGACATGAAGGAGGTTCTATGAAATCAAAAAAAGCAGCAGCGATCATGTTATGTGCGGTACTTGGAACATCTATGATAACAGGTGTCAGTGTCAGTGCAAAGGATAAGGATGAACTGGTACTTTATACATGGGACGGAATGTTTCCGCAGGAAGTGCTGGATGATTTTGAAAAAGAAACAGGGACCAAGGTGGTATATTCCAACTTTGATACCGATGAGACCATGCTTGAGAAGCTTTCCCAGGCAAAGGGCGGCGATTACGATGTGGTAATTGCAGATGATTACATTATCGACAGCGCGGTAAAAGAAGGACTTGTCCAGAAGATTGACAAGGATACCGTTTCCAATTTTAAGAACATCAACCCCCTTTATCAGGGACAGTTTTATGATCCGGATGACGAATATACAGTACCTTACGGAGCAGGAATCCCACTGATCGTTTATGATCCGGAGCAGGTAGATATCGACATTAAAGGATACAAGGATCTCTGGGATAAGTCTCTGGAGGACAGCATTGCCATCGTAGGTAATTACCGCGTGATCTGTGGCATCACACAGCTTTCCATGGGAGAGAGCATGAACGAAGAAGATGTAGCCGTGATCGACAAGACCGGTGAGAAGCTGAAAGAGCTGGCACCGAACATTCGTATGATCCAGGATGACAATACACAGAATGCACTTCTCAATGGAGAGGCAAGTGTGGCATTTCTTTATACATCACAGGTAACACAGGCACTGAAGGATAATCCGGATCTTAAGGTGGTTTATCCGGAGGAAGGTCTTGGATTTGGTATTATGGGAATGTTTGTGCCAAGTGAAGCACCGAATGCGAAGGCTGCCAATGAATTTATCAATTATATCCTGGAGCCGGAAGTATCTGCACAGTGCATCAACTATATCGGATACTACAATACAAACAAGGCAGCAGATGATCTGGTAGACGAGAGCCTGGTTGTTCCGGACAGCGTGACAAAGGGTGAGATCGTACAGAATGTAAGCCAGGAAGCAGAGCAGGAATACAATAAGATCTGGACAGAGTTTAAAGCTGCCTGCGATTAAGCAGACGAACCAGTAAGGGGGTTTTTCAGGTGGAGATATACAAAGGCACATCCGCTTTTTCCGGAATAGCCATTGGAAAAATACTGTATTACCACAGAGGCGAATATCAGATACGTCAGTCCATGGTAGACAATGTAAAAAAGGAGCTGGATCGTCTGGATAATGCAAGAACAGCGGTAAAGAACCAGATCCAGCATATGTATAAAAACGGAGCACCCCTCCCCAAAGAGCAGGAGCTGACCTTGAAACGTCAGCTGAAGCTCTTAAGTGGCGGCAGCTTTCAGCGGGCCGTGGAAAGCATGATCACGACAGAAAAGGTCAGTGCAGCCTACGCAGTCCAGACAACCAGGGATGAGCTTGCAAATGTGTTCCGCAAGCTGGAGGACGAGGCTGTCAAAGAACAGATCGAAAATATCAGGGAGATCTCCGAGCTGCTGATCGGCGCCATGGGTGGCTCCCATGCACGGATCAATCTGGGAGATGAGCCGGTGATCCTTGCAGCAGAGCAGCTTTCCCCCAATGAACTTCTGGAGATGAACAAAGCCAGTCTTCTGGCGGTAGTCATGCATCAGGGGTCTGTTATTTCCCATGTATCGATCATGGCAAAATCCATGGAAGTCCCCACCCTGGTCGAGGTGGAGATACAGAAAGAATGGGATGGCCATATGGCTATTGTAGATGGGTATACAGGAACACTGTATATCGATCCGGAGCCGGAGCTTCTTAAGGAATATGAGATCCGTCATGCAGCAGATAAGGAAGAGCGGGAAGAACTTTTGAGACTTCGGAACCAGAAGGATATCACAGCCGATGGCAAGGAGATCAAGCTTCTGGCAAACATCGGAAATCTGGATGATCTGAATACGGTTCTTTATTACGGAGCAGCAGGTATCGGCCTTCTTCGAAGTGAATTCCAGTATCTCGGAAGAGAGAATTATCCAAGAGAGAATGAGCTGTTCCGTGCCTATAAAAAAGTAGCCGAGGATATGGATGAACGTCCGGCAGTGATCCGTACCGTGGACCTGGGGGCAGACCGTCAGGCAGAATATATGGCAATTCCTGATGAGGTCAATCCTATGATGGGAAACCGCGGCATCCGCCTCTGCCTGGATCGCAAAAAAATGTTTAAAGCGCAGCTTCGGGCTATTTACCGTGCAAGTGCCTATGGAAATATCAACCTGATGTATCCGATGATCACGTCCGAGGAAGAGCTGGATGAGATCGAGAAGCTGATCCGAGAGGTAAAAAAGGGCCTGGATGAGAAGAACATTCCTTACAAAAACATCCGTACCGGAATTATGATCGAAACACCGGCAGCGGTCATGATCAGTGAAGAACTTGGAAAACGTGTGGATTTTCTGAGCCTAGGAACCAATGACCTGACCCAGTATACCCTGGCTATGGACCGGCAGAATCTTCTTTTGAAGGATAAATACAATGATCATCATCCGGCGCTTGTAAAGATGATCCGCATGGTAACAGAGGCAGGACATAAGTCAGGATGTGAAGTTTACATATGCGGAGAGCTGGCAGCAGATTCCAATCTTACAGAAGCTTTTATCCAGATGGGAGTGGACGGCCTTTCCGTTGTTCCTGCCTGTGTACTTCCAGTGCGAAAAGCGATCCGCAGTTCCTATGCGGATGAGGCAAACCGGCCGGAAGAAGCAGTAAAAGAGAAATAATATCCGGAAAAATAAAAATCCTGAGAATTTCTATGTTGATATCTGTTAATATCTCACATAGGATCCTCAGGATTTTTTTGACGGAATCTTTCACTCACGGCTTATTGTTGTTCTCAATTGAAGCAGTGCGTGGAAGCATATCTGTTCCGGTTAAAGTTATCGAAGTCCAAGCACCTGGGCGGTTTCCGAAATAAACTCCGGTGTGGTACCACAGCATCCGCCGATCACGGAAGCACCGTTGTCCACCAGCACCTTCATATAACCTGCAAAATCCGCAGGGGTCATGCTGTAAACTGCATTTCCAAGATCATCGATCTGGGGCATTCCCGCATTGGGTTTGGCAATGACCGGAATGGAAACGTTCTCTTTGATATTACGGATAACCGATACCAGCTGATCCGGGCCAACCGAGCAGTTGATGCCGACAGCGTCTGCACCTGCAGCTTCCAGGGACATGGCAGCCTCTATGGCATTTCCGCCGCTGAAGATACTTCCGTCTGCTTCTACAGTCACGGTACAGATGATAGGAAGCTCGCAGACACTCTGGCAGGCGTCTACAGCAGCCAGTGTCTCCTCGATATTGATCATGGTTTCCGCTACGATCAGGTCCACACCTGCATCACGGAGATAGCCGATCTGTTCCTGATAGACTTCGAAGGCTTTTTCGTAAGTCATGTCACCGGCCGGTGCCATCATCTTGCCTGTGGTGGTGATATCACCTGCTACGAAAACACCCTCCGGTGCGATCTCCTTTGAATAGCCTGCCAGGGTATGATTGATCTGTTCGATCTGATCCTCCAGTCCGTGCATAGTGAGGTTAATGCGGTTTCCGCCGAAGGTAGGCGCATAGATGATATGGCTTCCCGCCGCGATGTATGCCTTCTGCAGAGACTGGATCACATCCTTGTGCTCAAGCACCCAGCTCTCTGTACAGACACCACGCGGCATGCCGGCCTTCATCAGGTTGGAGCCGGTAGCACCATCCAGCAGCAGGACATGATCTTCGGTCAGTTTCTGAAATTCCTGTTTTGTCATATGTTTATATCCTCCTTATGGCAGCCAATCACGGTTGGCAAAAAATAGGGCTCCTCCTGTAACCGCTGCACTCATTGCCGTGGGTTTATTTTAACACAGGGAATAAAAATAATCTATCCTGTTTCTGGGCCGGGAAATAAAAAATAATAAAAATTAGGCAAATTGTACATATTTAACGACTTTTCTGTCGAATAAAGAACTTGCGTATTAGAAAATAGGATTGTATAATAACCTATAGACATGCCCAAAGGGCAAGACTGTCATCAGATAGAACAAAAAGGTAAAGGTGAAAAGGAATTATGATTAAAGTTAAACTGAGCAACTGGAAGTCTGATCACCAGATGGATGAGGCTTATAAAGCTCTGCGAACAAATATCCAGTTCTGCGGAGCAGATAAGAAAGTGATCGCACTTACCAGCTGTACTCCTAATGAGGGAAAGAGCAGTGTGGCATTTAATCTTGCTGCCTCTCTTGCTGAGAGCGGCAAATCAGTGCTTCTGATCGATGCCGATCTGCGTAAATCCGTTTTGATGGGACGTGTGACAGTAGACCAGGAGGTAATGGGACTTGCTCATTATCTTTCCAAGCAGGCCAAGCTTTCTGACGTGATCTGTGCCACTACACTTCCGAAGTTCCATATTATCTTCTCCGGTATCGTACCTCCGAACCCGGCAGAGCTTCTCGGAAACAGACTCTTCAAGGATATGATCCGCGTGGTAAGAGATGTTTATGATTACGTTATTGTAGATACACCGCCGCTTGGACTGATCATCGACAGTGCTATCATAGCAGATTCCTGCGACGGATCTGTAATCGTCGTTGAATCCGGTACTATCAGCTACCGTTTTGTACAGGAAGTAAGAGATCAGCTTGCCAAGAGCAACTGCCCGATCCTGGGAACCATCCTGAACAAGGTGGACTACAGCAAGGCCGGCAATTACGGTCACTATGGCAAGTATGGTAAATACGGCAAGTACGGTAAGTATGGTTCCTACGGAGATTATGGTGAGAGCAGCAGTAAATAAAAAAACATTGACAACAGAAATGAGTGGGTTATTTTAATGAAGGGACTTTATGATATTCATTGTCATATCCTCCCCGGGGTGGATGACGGTGCAAGAAACATGGAAGAATCACTCTGGATGCTCAATAAGGAGTATCAGGAGGGCGTACGTCATGTGATCCTGACACCACATTTCCGGTACGATATGTTTGAGCCGCATATGAACATTGTGACAAGACAGTTTATGCAGCTGCGTAGAGCAGCCATGAATATTGGTGATGAAGGCATGAGACTTTATCTGGGCTGTGAACTCCATTCCAGTATGGATATGGTGGAATGCCTTAAGAAGGGACGGCGGCTTACCCTTGCAGGTTCCAGATATGTGCTTGTGGAATTCAGCAACGGAGATGAGAAAAATTATATTGAAGAACGGGTCAGAAGTCTTCTGATGAATGGTTTTATCCCGATCATCGCTCATGTGGAACGTTATAAGGCTACCCGGAACGATATTGGATTTTTGACAGAGCTGAAGGATATGGGAGCACATATCCAGGTCAACGCAGATACCATCAGCGGTCAGGACGGATTCGGGGCAAAAACCTTTGCACGGAAAGTCATGAAGCATGGGCTTCTGGATTTTGTCGGTTCTGACGGACACCGTAAGACGGAGCGTATCCCGGAGATCGGCAAATGTGTCGCCAAAATGGAAAAAACAATGGGGAGCGAATATGTAAAGAAGATCTTTATCAAAAATCCCCGGAAAATCACAGGGTAATGGAGAAAAGAAATGGAAAATCAGACTGTTAACAACAACGACGAAGTAGAGATCGATCTTGGTGAGGTATTTCACCTGTTACTGAGCAAGCTGGGTGTTATCATTTTATCCGGTATTGTTTTCTGCCTGGCAGCTGTTATGGGAACCATGCTTCTGATCACACCGAAGTATGAATCCACAACCAAGATCGTGGTACTGTCCAAGCAGGACAGCAGCACACTGACCAATCAGGATATCCAGACAAGTACATCACTGACCAAGGACTATGCGGAGCTGATCAAGAGCCGTACAGTTACTGAGGGTGTGATCGCACAGCTGAAACTGGATATGACACATGAGGAGCTTCTTAAGAAGCTTTCCGTAGATACACCAACGGATACACGAGTAGTATCCATCACAGTTACAGATACCGATCCTTATACAGCGGCACAGATCGCAAACGCAGTAAGAGATATTGCTTCCAAGCATATCCAGCAGGTTATGGATATCAAGGCAGTAAATGTGGTAGAGACAGCAAACATCCCGGATGAGCCGTCAAGCCCAAGCGTACCGAAAAACGGTGTGATCGGCGGACTTCTGGGTATCCTTCTGGCAGCAGCCGTTGTGCTCATCGTATATCTGACAAACGATACTGTAAAGACACCGGAAGACGTAGAGAAATATCTTGGATTAAGCGTACTTGGTACAATCCCATACTCTTCCAAAATGGGCAAGAAATCCAAAAAGAAAAAGAAACGTCACGCATAAAAATAACAACAACGGATCAAAGTGTTGGGAAAGGCCGGGAGCAGCAAAAATATGAAGAAATTTTTTGTGTTTTTATTAGTGGTCATCTGCCTTGGTATGGGAGCCGGTGTAGTATACATGAAGAGCTCCGAGGATAATGAAGGACCGAAGATCACATTTGAAGAGGGAAAAGATACGAATTATACATCCGATATGACAGAAGAGGATCTTCTGAAGGATGTAAAGGCACAGGATGACAGAGATGGAGATGTTACAGAGTCTCTTACTGTAGAAACCATATATCCGAAGAATGACGGAAAACAGGTTTCTGTTATCTTTGTTGCAAAGGACAAAAACAACAATGTAACAAAAAAAGAATTTACCATGGAAGCTCAGGACGGCAGTGCCGAAAATCCGCAGCTGGGACTGATCGATAATGACGGTCTCACAGAGAACGGAGATTCCACAGATACCACAGAGCCTGCAGAAGAGACAGATATGCAGGATGGGACAGAAGCAGACAGCACAGATGCTGAAAGCGGAGATTCCGCAGAAGGAGAACTGACTCCGGAGGAACAGGCGCAGAAGACACAGGAAGACAAGATCGAGCAGCTTTCTCCGCAGGATCCAAAGATGTATCTGACTACCTATTACGTAGAGGTACCGGTAGGAACTACGCTGGATAAATTAAGCTATGTAAAGGATATCCAGGATGATACAGAGTCAACCAGTGATCTTTTCAAAAGGATTCAGATCACCGGTGATGTAAATACAGCTGCACCGGGAACTTACGAGCTTACATATTATGTAGTAGACAACAGTGGAAACAGCTCCAACGGAGCCGTACTTACCATTGTTGTGAAATAAATATCATCCCCTCTCCAGGTGCCTGAGATACCGGAGAGGGGATAAAAGCAACAAAAAATGTAAGCGAGGGAAGGCGTAGAAAAGAATATGTATCAAAAAGAAAACAGCAGCTGGGTAAAACATGCCGATTTTACGATTTGCGATATGTTGTGTCTGCAGCTTGCGTTTGTACTTGCATACTGGATCCGAAACGGGATCGATCAGCCATACGAGACAGAGCTGTATCGAAATGTGGCAGTGGTGATGTTTCTTATCCAGCTGATGGTCACATTTTTTAATGAAAGCTTCAGCGGAGTTCTGCGAAGAGGAATGCTGGTGGAACTGAAGAAAACCTTTGAACAGTGTACACTGGTCTGTCTTCTGGTCCTGGCATATATGTTTCTTTTAAGAATTGGAAACAATTATTCCAGAATGATCCTGCTGATCACCTATGTACTTTATATCTGCTTCAGCTACTGCGGCAGACAGGCATTGAAGAAATTCCTGAAGGATCACAGATACGAAGAAAGCGAGAAGCGATCCCTGCTGATCGTTACAGTCAGTGAAAATGCAGACAATGTGGTGGAAACCATCCGCAAGAATAATTACGGAACCTATCATTTGGCAGGAATTGTTTTTATGGATTGTGACAAGAAGGGAGCATCCGTCTGTGGAGTACCGGTAGTAGCCGGGAGTGAGGATATGATCTCCTATATCCATAAGAACTGGATCGATGAAGTATTTTTTGCAGTGCCTAAGGAAATTCCGATCCCGGAGCAGATGATCAAGGATTGTTCTGCAATGGGAGTTGTTATCCATATGAGACTGGCAACCATGAAATCCCTTGGCAAGAACCAGGTGGTGGAGGAGCTTGGCGGATACACTGTGCTTTCCAGCAGTATCCACATTGTGACACCGCGCCAGATGTTTGTGAAACGAGCTATGGATATCGCAGGCGGTCTGGTAGGTTGTCTTTTTACAGGAATCGCAGCGATCTTTCTGGTTCCGGCCATTAAGATCAAATCTCCGGGTCCTGCATTTTTCTCACAGGTCCGCATGGGAAAGAACGGTCGTCCGTTCAAGATCTATAAATTCCGCTCCATGTATATGGATGCAGAAGAACGCAAAAAAGAACTGATGAAACAGAATAACATAAAAGATGGAATGATGTTCAAAATGGATGATGATCCACGAATCATCAAAGGAGTAGGACATTTTATCCGAAAGACATCCCTGGATGAATTTCCACAGTTCTGGAATATTCTGAAAGGAGATATGAGTCTTGTAGGAACCAGACCGCCGACAATGGATGAGTGGGAGAAGTATGAGCTTCACCATCGCAAACGTCTGGCCATCAAGCCGGGACTTACCGGTATGTGGCAGGTAAGCGGTCGAAGTGATATTACGGATTTCGAGGAAGTCGTAGAGCTTGACACAAAGTACATTGCCGAATGGTGTCTGAAACTGGATATTGAGATCCTGGTTAAGACAGTTATGGTCGTTTTCCGCGGAAGCGGCGCCAAATGATTCATACATATTGAGATTCGAATATAATGACCCGGGCTGCGGAGACGCAGTTCGGGGATAAAAATAAATTAGATAAGTTATAAATATAAAAGAGGAAGTAAAAAATGCAGATTTTATTGATCATGCTGATCGTAGTACTTCTTGCGTTCTCGGTCCTGCTTCTGGCACTGGCAAAACAAAGTCCCAGGGAAAAGCAGACAGAAGACAAAGAGCAGGAAGAATACATCAGGGATTATGCAGAAACAGTAAGACAGACCGGAGGAAGTATGAAGAAGTTAGAACATTGGAAAGTAATTGCGATATATCTGATCATCTATGACATGATAGCTGTTAATTTTTCTTATTTTATGGCGCTGCTGGTGAGATTCGATTTTCGGTATTCCTCGATTCCCACAGATTATTTTGATGCATGGAGGAGCTTTGCACCAATCTATACCATTATCATCCTGGCAGTATTCGGATGCCTGCATCTGTATAACAGTGTATGGCGTTTCGCAAGCTTCCATGAGCTGATCAAGATCACGGTTGCAACTGTGATCACAGGTGTTCTGCATATTGTGGGTATCACGATCTTCTGGGGACGGATGCCGGCTTCCTATTATCTGATCGGTATCATGCTGCAGTTTTTCCTGACTGTAGGCGTACGTTTCTCCTATCGTTTTGTACTTCTTGAGCGGAACCGCAGAGAAAAGAGCGAGCGTGAGGAGCGGAGCAAAAACGTGATGATCATCGGTGCAGGAGAAGCGGGCAGGACCATTGTCCGGGAGCTTCAGAATGCAAAGGAAACCAATTCCAGAGTACGCTGCCTGATCGATGACAACCCGAATAAATGGGGAAGATACATGGAAGGCGTTCCGGTGGTAGGCGGAAGAGACGATATTTTTCTCAATGTGGACAAGTATCATATCAATCAGATCCTTCTTGCGATCCCGACGGCAACACCGCATCAGAAGCGGGATATCCTGAACATCTGCAAGGAAACCGGCTGCGAGCTGAAGCAGCTCCCGGGTGTATATCAGCTTGTAAACGGAGAAGTATCCCTGAGCAAGATGAAAAAAGTAGCAGTGGAGGATCTTCTCGGACGAGACACCATCAAAGTCAACATGTCAGAGATCTTTCAGTATCTGAAGGGCAAAAGGATCCTGGTAACAGGAGGCGGCGGTTCCATCGGAAGCGAGCTCTGCCGTCAGATCGCAGGTCATGAGCCGGAGCTTCTGGTGATCTTCGATATTTATGAAAATAATGCATATGACATTGAGCAGGAGCTGAAGGCCAGTTATCCGAACCTGAACCTGAAGGTACTGATCGGCTCCGTCCGTGACAGCAAAAGGATCAACTGGGTATTTGAAACCTATAAGCCGGAGATCGTATATCATGCAGCCGCACATAAGCACGTACCGCTGATGGAGAACAGCCCCTGTGAGGCGATCAAGAACAATGTGGTAGGAACCTATAAGACTGCATATGCGGCAATGATGAACGGCTCCCAGCGATTTGTGCTGATCAGTACCGACAAGGCTGTAAACCCGACCAACATCATGGGCGCCAGCAAACGACTCTGCGAAATGGTAGTCCAGAGCATGAACATGGTCAGCCACAACGGACACACCGACTGGCTGCCACGACTTGGCGGACACAGAAAGGATACCCTGGATGCACTTCACGACAACGAAGGTCAGGCATATGTAAGTGAGAACCATACATCGAAAACAGGAACCGGCACAGAATTCGTAGCTGTACGATTCGGAAACGTTCTCGGCAGCAACGGAAGTGTGATCCCGCTGTTCAAGCGCCAGATCGAAAAAGGCGGCCCTGTCACCGTCACACATCCGGACATCATCCGCTACTTTATGACTATCCCGGAGGCCGTAAGCCTTGTCCTCCAGGCAGGAACCTACGCCAAAGGCGGCGAGATCTTCGTCCTGGACATGGGAGCCCCGGTAAAGATCGACACCCTTGCCCGAAACCTGATCAAGCTTTCCGGCTACACCCCGGATGTAGACATCAAAGTCACCTACACTGGTCTCCGCCCAGGCGAAAAGCTTTACGAAGAAAAGCTGATGGCCGAAGAAGGCATGGAGAAAACTCCAAACGACCTCATCCACATCGGCAAACCCATCGAAATGGACGTACAGGAATTCTTCAAACAGCTGGAAGTCCTGGCAGCATACGGCTACGCCAACAGCGAAAAGATCCGAGACATCGTAGCCGCGATCGTACCGACCTATCACTCGGCGGATTCCGACCTGAAGCTGCATAAGAAGGTGTATGAGGAGCTGATGAGTGAGGCGGCTGTGGCTGCGGAGAAGTGATCAAGCATAAACTGAAAGTACATAAAAAGAGGTAGAGAGCCATGTTCAAAGAAAGTAACAAGTTTGAAAAATTTGAATCAAAAGTCTGGTTAAGCAGTCCAACAATGCATGGACCGGAAATTGAATATGTAAAAGAAGCATATGAAACAAACTGGATGTCTACAGTAGGAAAAAACATTAATGAAGTAGAAAAACTTGCCTGTGAATATATCGGCTGTAAATATGCAGTAGCTTTATCAGCAGGAACGGCTTCCTTACATCTGGCTATGAAACTGGCTGGAATTGAAGCATATGGTATGCCAAAAGTTGGTCATGGAGCATTGGAAGGAAAGAAAGTTTTCTGCTCCGATATGACTTTTGCTGCAACAGTAAATCCGGTTGTATACGAAGGTGGAGAACCGGTATTTATTGATACAGAGTATGATACCTGGAACATGGATCCGGAAGCATTGGAAAAAGCCTTTGAAATCTATCCTGATACGAAGGTTGTGGTTATTGCACATCTTTACGGAACTCCGGGAAAGATAGATGAATTAAATGCAGTGATCCGAAAGCATGGAGCTATTTTGATCGAGGATGCGGCAGAATCTATGGGAGCCACATACAAAGGGGTTCAAACAGGTACGTTTGGAAAGTATAATACGATTTCTTTTAATGGAAACAAGATCATTACAGGAAGTTCAGGCGGATGTTTCCTGACAGATGATGAAGAAGCTGCAAATAAAGTACGTAAATGGTCAACGCAGGCCAGAGAGAATGCTGCATGGTACCAGCATGAAGAACTGGGATATAACTATCGAATGAGCAATGTGGTTGCTGGCGTTGTACGTGGGCAGTTTCCATATTTAAATGAACACATTGCACAGAAAAAAGCAATCTATGAGAGATATAAAGAGGGATTAAAAGGATTACCAGTATCTATGAATCCAATGGATCTGGAAAATTCTGAGCCAAATTACTGGCTGTCTTGTCTGATTATTGATAAGGAAGCAATGTGCAAGCAGGTTCGTGGCGAGCAGGACGTCTGCTACATAAAAGAAACAGGAAAAACATGTCCGGCAGAAATTTTGGAAGCAATTGCATCTATTAATGCAGAAGGACGCCCAGTTTGGAAACCGATGCATATGCAGCCGATTTATCGTCTGAATCCATTTGTTGTAAAAGACGGAAATGGAAGAGCCAGATCGAATGCATATATTGCAGGCAGCGTGTCTGATGTTGGAATGGATATTTTCAACCGAGGTCTGTGTCTGCCTAGTGATAATAAGATGACAGTGGAGCAGCAGGAGAGGATCATTGAGGTTATTCGGGCTTGTTTTGAATAGTATTCAAGAGGAATGAGATTGTGTCTAAAAAGAAAAAATTGGGTCTTCTGGCAGGAAGTACAGCAGTAACGACTGCGACAACAGCACATGCAATGAAAAAGGAAGCAGATAAGACTACATATACTGCTGAATTAATGAGTACGATTAAACCCCGTAAGATGGGATTTTATGAGAAGTATATAAAACGAGGGATGGATGTAATATGTGCATCTGCGGCAATTTTATGTTTTAGTCCGATTTATGCAGGAGTTGCTCTTTTAGTAAAAATAAAACTGGGATCACCAGTTATTTTTACGCAGGATCGTCCAGGTTTGGTAGATAAGAACGGAAGAGAAACGATTTTCAAAATGTATAAATTTCGTACGATGACAGATGAACGAGACGAAGAAGGAAATCTGCTTCCTGATGAAATAAGACTGACGAAGTTTGGCGCATGGTTAAGAAAGACAAGCCTAGATGAGCTGCCGGAAGCTTTTAACATCCTGAACGGAACGATGTCAGTAATTGGTCCAAGACCTCAGCTGGTAAGGGATATGGTATTTATGACGGATGAACAAAGAATGCGTCATACCGCAAAACCTGGCTTATCAGGACTGGCACAGGTTAATGGGCGAAATGCGATTACCTGGGAAGATAAATTGGAGTGGGATCAGAAATATATCAAAAAAGTTGGGCTGATAGAAGATATTAACATTATTTTAGAAACAGTCAAAAAGGCATTTATCAAGCAGGAAGGCATTTCACAGGATGATATGGCTACGGCAGAGGATTTTGGGGATTATCTGTTGAGAACAGGTAAGATTAGCTTGGAAGAATATCTGGAAAAACAAGAAATGGCAAAAGAAATTTTAATAAAGAGTGGGAAATAACATGAGTGATTTAGTGTCAATTATAATGCCGTCTTATAATACAGCACAATATATAACTGAAACAATACAATCAGTAATTGATCAGACATACCACAATTGGGAATTGATTATTGTGGATGATTGTTCAACAGATAATACTGACATAGTGATTGGAAAAATAAAGGATCCAAGAATCAGATATATAAAAAATGAAAAAAATTCAGGAGCAGCGGTTAGTCGGAATAGGGCGTTAAGGGAAGCTAATGGAAGATGGGTTGCGTTTTTGGATTCGGATGATTTGTGGAAACCAGAAAAACTGGAAAAGCAAATTTGTTTTATGATGAAAAATAGATATTATTTTTCATATACCAATTATGAAGAAATAGATGCTGATGGAAATAAAACAAATGTAATTGTTACAGGACCAAAAGTGATATCTAAAACAGGAATGTTTAATTACTGTTGGCCGGGATGTCTGACAGTTATGTATGATCGAAAAAAAATCGGTCTGATTCAGATTGCAGATATAAAGAAGAATAACGACTATGCAATATGGTTGAAGATATGCAAAAAAACCAGATGTTATTTATTGGATGAAGTTTTGGCAGAATACAGACGTGGAAGAAGCGGAAGTATCAGTACACATGGATATAAAGAACTGATTAAATGGCATTATAGATTGTTTCGATTTGCTGAAAAAGAAAATCCTATATGTAGCTTAGTAAACACTATAAGAAATATGACATTTGGCTTATATAAAAAGAAACGATATGTAAAGGAAAATAGAAAATGAATGAATACACAAAACACTTTATCAGAGAAAATATTGTTAAAATATTGCTTAGCATTCCTAAAACAGTAATTTTTAACTTTAAAGTATTACCCGTAAAAAGTGCAATAAAAATGCCATTTATCGTATCTTATAATGTAAAACTGGGGGGTGACACGTGACAATTTTATTGTAGAAAAGAAGAATTTATCAACAGCATCTATGAGAATCGGATTTGGAGATTCTGCGAATGGATGTAGAGAAAGTAAAAAAGGTCTGATTCGGATTGTTAATGGAGGAAAAATTATTCTGAAAGGCACAGTTGGATTATCACAGGGAGTTGTTTTGTTAGTTAATAATTCGTCACTTGTATTGGGCGATCATTTTCGATGCAATTATTCTACTACTATTGACTGTACAGATGAAAATATAGTTTTTGGTAATGATGTTGTTTTGGGATGGAATGTGACTGTAAAAAACAATGATGGACATACAGTTATTCAAAACGGAAGGCAGAAGAAGAAAGCGGATTCTGTATATATTGGTAATCATGTTTGGTTATGTTCATATAGTACCGTATTAAAGGGTGTTAATGTTGGTAATCATTGCGTTGTTGGGTATGGTAGTTTACTTACCAAGGCAGAACCAGAGAATCATATATTTATACGCTGGTGTTCCAGTAAAACCGATGAGGAAAGAAATTAATTGGATAGAATGAATGGAAGAAAAAAATGCAAACTAAATGGATATATTATAATCATGCGTTAATTCCAGATATAGCACCGCATGAAACAATAGAAATTCCCAAATTTGACAAAAAATCAGGTGGGGGGATATCCTTTGCTTGCTCGATGGATTTCGGATTTCGATTGTGAATTAGCAACTCAATTTTGGTATATTATTAGAACTGGTTCATATGAGATAGAACAATTATCGAAATCCACTAGAAAACATATTAGGCAGGCGTTCAAAAAGTGTTATGTTAGGAAAATTGAAGATAATGAGATAGAGAAAATGTATTCCTGTTATCAAGCTGCATATAAACGATATGAAAAAGCAGACAATTTCAGAAGTTTTGAGTCTATAAAAGATGAGTTTTTAAATAGGAAAAATAAAAATATGTTCTATTATGGTGCTTTTGAATTAGAAACAAACAGTTTAATTGTTTTTTTTATCTGTACTTGCTATCAGGAATATTTTGAAATTAATATGTCGAAGTTTAATCCAGAATATATGGCACTACGTCCATCGGATGCTTTATATGATTTTGTTTTGAATTTATGGATGAACAAACCTGAAATTAAATATATAAGTAGTGATAGCAGAAGCCTTAATCATGAGACGAATGTACAGGAATATAAAATCAATACATTTGGATTTCATAAAGCGTATTGTAAAATGCATATTCAGTATCGTCCATGTATTTATCCAATTGTGAAGATTTTATACAGGTTTCGACATTTGTTAAAAAGATTAGATGGAAATAAACTCATTCATGCGATTAATACTGTTCTTCAAATGGAAGAAATCGCAAGGATGTAATTAGTAATCAAGAATAAGGAATGATCACAATGTATAAAATAGCAGTATCCGTCATTTGTTATGATAATGAAGAGGAAGTATTAGACTTTGCAGATAAATTGAGCAGACAAAAAGATTCTGAAAAAATTGTACTTTTAGTTACATGCAATAAGTGTATGAATGTAAAGAAACTAATAAATGATTTAAATGAAATTAAAATATCCTCACAGATATTTGAGCCAGGGGAAAATCTGGGATATTTACATGGATGTTTATATGGTTTTAAAGAGTTTGGCGAGGAATATGAATGGGCTGTTATATCAAATACAGATATTGATTTTGTATCAGATAGTTTTTTTTCAAAACTTCTGGATAATCATTATGATTCTAAAATAGGATGTATAGGACCAGATATTACTTTAAAAGTAACAGGAAAACAACAGAATCCGTTTGCTTTATCCAGACCAGGAAATGCACTGATGAAATTTAGAAAAGTGGTATATGCAAATTATTTCTTATACAGATTGTATTATGTATTATCGGATATAAAAAACAAAATCAGTCATACGGAAACGCGTAAGGAAAATGAATATGTATATGGAGTTCATGGAAGTGTAGTTATATTAAGAAAAGAGTGCATTGATAAATTCCTAGAAGATAGTATTCAGATATTTATGTATGGTGAAGAACTTTATATTGCTGAAAAGTTAAAAGAAAATCAATTTTTATCATATTATGATAAAAATTTGAAAATAATTCACAATGAAAATCAGAGTACAGGAAAAATAGCCAGTCAAAGAAAACAGAAATGGTGTAGCCAATCTATTAATTTTCTGGTTGAAAGATATTGGAAATAGATTTGAATTTATATTGTGAATAAAAATATAGAGGATGAAGGGAAATGAAAGCAAATTGTAATTATAGTGTTGCGCTATGTACATATAATGGCGAGCGGTACATAGCAGAACAGTTAAATAGTATTTTATCTCAGACTATTCCGCCAAAAGAAATTATTATTAGTGATGATGGTTCAAAGGATCAGACTTTAGAGATTGTTGATAATTTATTAAGTCATTGTTCTGTTAAATATAGAATTGTGAAAAATACAGGAACTCATGGAGTTACTAAAAATTTTTGTAATGCGATTTCAAGATGTTCAGAAAATATAATTTTCACATCTGATCAGGATGACGTTTGGGTTAATAACAAAGCTGAAATTATTCTCAAAATATTTGAAAATAACAATAAAGCATTGCTTGTATTTACGAATGGTGAATTAGTAGATCAGAATTTAAAACTATTGAATTGTGATATGTGGAAGTCTGTAGGAATTGCTACCGAAATGCTTGAAGAAAATAAGTGGTTTGAATATATGTTGAACCGTTGTTTTGTTACGGGCGCAGCAATGGCATTTAAGCGGGAGTTATTTTCAGAAAATGAGAAAATTCCATCTAGTTGGCTTCATGATGGGTGGCTTGCATGGAAAGCTGTTGCCAGAGGGGGGCTTGTCCCATGTCAGGATAAATTACTTCTATATCGACAGCATGGAGATAATGTTGTCGGTATGAGCAACGTAACTTCAATAACGAGAATAAAGAGTTATCTAAATAATTTTAAAATTATTAAAGAGACACATATCATTCGATATAACAGATATATTGAATTGAAAGATAAAATGGGTTATATGTTTTCTGAACAGCAACAAGAAAAATTAAACGCTTGCATTTTGTTTTGGAAAGATTTAGTAGAAAGTGATAAAAATTTAAAAAGATTAACACGTATTAAAATTATAAAAAAACATGTGAAAAATGGAGATTTTGAAAATTATTTTAATGGAAAAAAAGGAGCAATAAGGGAGTTTTTTGTAGCATTATTTTTATGATGTAAAGAATATGATTGTGAGGTGATAATTTGGGTGTGATGATACTGGAGTATATTGTATTTCTTGTAATAATGATAGTTTTATTATGGATAAACAAAACATTAAGACAATCTTTTTTTACTGTATCAAATTATTTGATTATTACATTTTCTGTAATAACTGGAGTACAAGTTATAGCATGTCTTTGGTTAAAATATGAAACCGCAACCATGGAATATTGGATGATATTAACGGTATTTATTGTTATTGCTTTATTAACAGATCTTGTTGCAAGTAGATTTGCGAAAAAAGTGTCATTTAATGGTATTAAATTAAAAAGTTCATGTGAAAGTACTTTTATGAGTAAACATGAAAAGAGATTTAATATTATATGTGTGTTTGCAGCAATGTACTCCGTCACTCATTTTATTTATTTAGCAGGTGGATTTCCGAAGATGTACTATGTTGTACAAGAACAATTTCAAAATCAATATTCGGCTGGATTGAATTTTTATATTCGGCTATTTATGATGATTGCAACAGCATATTATTTAGGATGTGCTAAGATATCCAAAAAAAACATTCTTCTAGGGTTGCTTTGTTTAATTCCAAATATACTTACATTTGTAAAGGGTATTGTATTTATTCCATGTTTAGCCAGTATTTTATTGAGATTAAAAAATGGAGATATAAAAATTTCACTAAAAGCTGGAATTACAATTGTTTTTGTGGGAATTATGGTATTTTTTGGTGTATATTTAGTTGAAATGAGTGTTTATGATCCGGATATATTATTAAAAATTGATACTTATCAGTTTATTGGTTCTAAATTAATTGATTATCTAATAGCAGGTGTCCAATCATTTAGTCAAAATATATCTACACATAATGTATATTCATTCAAACATTTGGATAATGTGACATTGGCTCCATTTATTAATTTTATGGCTAAATTTGGATTTGGAGAATCTATTGACACAGTTAATACAGTATGGCAGACTTTTGGGTTCAGTTCAATACGTGATATAAGTATTACATCAAATGTTAATACTTATGTTGGAACATTATATTTATATAATGGTATGATAATAGGAAATTTATTAAATATTTTATGGGTATTTATAACAAGTTTCATGGATGAAGTATTTTCAAAAAGAAACGATATTTTGACAGCATTATCTGCTTTATTTTGTGCAGCTTTTTCTCTTGGATGGTTTGAGTATTATTTTGTACATACATTTTGGGTGTATTTAATTGCTATAGCAATTTTAGTAAGTGTTATTTTAAAAATGAGAATTACTCCACAAAAACAAAATAGAACAGGAAGATATTTTAATGGATAATAAATCTATTAGTGTAAAGAAAAATTTTATATATAACTCTGCCTTTCAGGTATTAATTTTGTTAGTTCCTTTTGTGACAACTCCGTATGTTTCAAGAGTTTTGGGTGCGGATAACATTGGAAAATACAGTTATGCATCAGCAATGGTTACATATTTTACTTTGCTGGCTGCATTAGGTTCAACTATTTATGGGCAAAGAAAAATTGCGTATTATCGCGACAATAAAGAAGAAATGAGTCAAGTATTTTGGAATACCTTTTTCTTCCGTTGTGTTATGAGTTTAATTTCATTCATCTTATATTTTATATATGCAATTTTTTTTGAAGGATTAAATCTGATTAACATTATTATTGCACTTAGTATATTAAATGTTACATTTGATATTTCGTGGTTTTATCAAGGTATTGAGGATTTTAAAAGTGTAGTAATAAGAAATTTGATAGTCAGGATTATATGTCTTAGTGGAATTTTTATTTTTATAAAGACAGCAAATGATACGTGGAAATATGTACTGATTTTGATGCTGGCCCAGATTTTAGGAAGTCTTTCGATGTGGCGAGTGATGCCTCAATACATATGCTTTGTGAAAAGAATTAATCCATTTGACGGGTTTAAGGATATTTTATTGATTTTTTTACCATCTATTGCAATTCAAGTATATACGATTCTTGATAAGAGTATGATTGGATGGATTACTGGTTCAGATTATGCTAATGGTTGTTATGAACAATCAGAGAGAATCGCGCGCCTTGCAATGACTGTTGTAACTTCTATAGGTACGGTTGTTCTTCCACGAGTAGCTAATCTGTTTCAAAAGTCTAATCTTGATGAAGCAAAAAGATATGTATATCAGGCATTTCGGGTTGTGTGGCTGCTTGCGATTCCTATTATGTTTGGTTTGATGGGGGTTTCATCGGTATTTATACCTTTATTTCTGGGATCTGGCTTTGATGATGCAATAGGGCTGTTGTGTATTTTTTCCATTTTAGTATTGGTTGTGAGTTTAGCATATGTGACTGGAATATCTTATCTGATACCTACCAAACAGCAAAATGTTTATACCGCAGCAGTTACTATAGCGGCAATTGTAAATTTCTGTATGAATCTTATATTGATTCCAAGAGTCGGAGTGTTTGGCGCAGCAATTGCATCAATTGTAGCGGAAACAATAGGAACTGCTATTCAAATTATATATTGTATATCAAAGAAACAATTGAATGCCAAACAGATTTTTGTGCCTTGTTGGAAGTATCTCTTATCTGGAAGTATCATGCTATTGTTTGTAGAGACATTGAAAACGAAGTTCTCAGGCGGTATTGTTTCATTATGTGTTCTGATTTGTACAGGCGGATTGAGTTATGTTGGTGTTTTATTAATATTAAGAGATAGATTTTTCATTGACAATATAAACAAGATTTTAAAAAGGAAGTAATAGAAATGGGACAGATAAAAGTAACAAAAGCATCAATTGAAGGATTATATGTGATTGAGCCTGCTGTTCACGGAGATGAACGAGGCTACTTCATGGAAACATATAATCTTAATGATATGAAAGAAGCTGGGCTTAATCTGCATTTTGTTCAAGACAATCAAAGTATGAGTACTAAGGGGGTATTACGAGGACTTCATTTTCAAAAACAATATCCGCAAGGTAAACTTGTAAGGGTTATCAGAGGATCTGTATTTGATGTTGCAGTTGATTTAAGAGCTAACAGTAGAACATATGGACAGTGGTATGGTGTTGAACTTACTGAAAAAAACAAAAAACAATTTTATATTTCTGAAGGATTCGCGCATGGATTCTTGGTGTTAAGTGACATGGCAGAGTTTTGTTATAAATGTACCGATTTTTATCATCCAGGAGATGAAGGTGGTCTTGCATGGAATGATCCTGAGATTGGAATTACTTGGCCGGAATTGAAGGGAGAATATAACGGTACAGCATCTGGAAAAGGATATACGTTGAATGATGGAACGAAGCTTAATTTGTCAGATAAAGATCAAAAATGGCAGAGACTTAAAGAAACATTCAAATTTTAGTTTCATTTTATGATAAATGAAGAAAGGCATAAAATATGAAAGTTGCAGTAGCAGGAACAGGATATGTTGGTTTATCCATAGCGACATTGTTATCACAGCATCATGAAGTAATGGCAGTTGATATTATTCCGAAAAAAATAGAAAAAATTAATAAGAGAATCAGTCCGATTCAGGATGAGTATATTGAGAAGTACTTAACAGAAAAAGAATTAAATTTGACAGCTACACTGGATGCAGAGGAGGCATATAAGGATGCGGATTTTGTTGTCATTGCCGCTCCGACGAATTATGATAGTAAGAAGAATTTCTTTGATACTTCTGCAGTAGAGGCAGTTATTAAGCTAGTGATTCAGTATAATCCGGATGCGGTAATGATCATTAAGTCTACGATCCCAGTTGGTTTTACAGCCAGTGTCAGAGAGAAGTATCATTGTGACAATATTATTTTCAGTCCAGAGTTTCTTAGGGAATCAAAGGCGCTATATGATAATTTATATCCATCCAGAATTATCGTGGGAACTGATGTACAGAACGCAAGGCTTGTAAAGGCAGCCAATACTTTTGCAGGAATGTTGCAGGAAGGTGCAATTAAAGAAAACATTGATACTTTGATTATGGGATTCACTGAAGCAGAGGCGGTTAAACTTTTTGCAAATACATATCTGGCACTGAGGGTATCTTATTTTAATGAACTTGACACTTATGCTGAGATGAAAGGACTGAATACACAGCAGATTATTAACGGAGTATGTCTGGATCCGCGTATTGGTTCTCATTATAATAATCCATCCTTTGGATATGGTGGATATTGTTTGCCGAAAGACACGAAGCAGCTTTTGGCAAACTATGAAGATGTTCCACAGAATATGATGTCTGCCATTGTAGAATCTAACAGAACGAGGAAAGACTTTATTGCCGACAGAGTTTTACAGAAGGCAGAATACTATGCTTATGGTGATGAAAATACTTATGATGTTTCAATGGAAAAAGAGGTTGTAATTGGTGTATATCGTCTTACCATGAAATCAAATTCAGATAATTTCCGTCAGTCTTCTATACAAGGTGTGATGAAGCGCATTAAAGCCAAAGGTGCCACCATTATTGTTTATGAACCGACATTAGAGGACGGGACAACATTTTTTGGAAGTAAAATTGTAAATGATCTTGAGGCATTTAAAGAGCAGAGTCAGGCGATTATTGCAAATAGATATGATAAATGTCTGGATGATGTAAAAGAACGAGTATACACAAGAGATATCTTTTACAGAGATTAAAAGATAAGTTATAAATTTAAATGGATATTTATAAAACAATTACTAAGCACAATCCTAGTTGGGGAATAACAGGGGGTTGTTGGTTTTTCGTATTTTTATTGTGTTTTAGCCGGATCATAAAACAGTCATACAAAAGTAACAGAATTAACTTTTCACAAAGTCTGGCGTATATCGCAATTTATATATTTCTTTGGACGGTATTGGAGTCTACAGTTTTTACTCGCATTCCACAGGCATATCCTCAATATGAACTTCATATATTCTGGTCCTGGAAAGCATTTTTTGTATATCATGACAATGAGATGCTGAAGGAAAATATTCTAAATTGCATATTATTGATGCCGTATGGCTGTTTATTGCCAGGTGCTTTAGATAAGAGAATCAGCTGGAAAAGAGGTTTGGTGATTGGAATGGGAACATCGTTTGTGATAGAACTATTGCAGTTGATCACCTGCCGAGGATTGTTTGAGTTTGATGATATTATCCACAATGGGGTTGGATGTATGATGGGAGCTGTTTTGGGTTCCTGGTGTTGGCTGAGAATGCTAAAGAAATTTAAAATGCTCAGGAAGCCTCACGCTTCCTGAGCATTTTCTCAATCATCATTTCTCCCGCAATTTCAGAACATCCTCAAGTGGCAACCCTGAAAATCTGGAGATATCTTCAGGTGAGAATCTGGAATCCTCTAGCATGCGCTGTGCAGTAAGTAAAGCATGGTCCTGAAGACCTTCAGTACGTCCGGCCAGATGACCTTCGGCGCGTGCGTCATCGTACATTTCCTGAACAGCCTGACACATATTAACGCTCCTTTCTGTTTCCGTGAAACGTAAATGGATACCTGTTATGGAATCGATGCTCCGGGCTGCTTTGAGCTCGAGCGACTGGAAACCGGAGTTCTCGGACGTGAGCTCCTTAAGTTTCCGTTTGTCTTTGACATATTTGATGAAGAGCATGACTTCCCGTAGATTGCTCTGGAGGTTATTGAGTTCCTCATCTTTTATCTTAGCAGGTGAGAAGAGATTGATCCGATAATCGGGGACCAGAGAAAGGATCTCGGAATCCTGGACAGAGAGCATTTCGTGGAGGCTCCTGGGAGCTTTCCAGGTATCGGAGCCGAAGTATACGACTACGGTGATGACCGGAATCAGCCGGTCATCCTTGTAGAAGCCGGTGAGATATTCTCCGGATGTGGAGGGCCATTGCTTTGCTTCTCTGTGGGTTGTCAGCCATGTAATCTTTGGTGATGGTATCCTTTGTACCTATAGGTTTCACCACCTTCGATCTTGTTATGTGATCAGAGTTATTTTATCATCTGATCCATTTTCAGGGTAACATAGTTCATTGCTTTTGGAAAGAGGATTTTGTGAAAAAGCTTCAGAGCTGCGCAGGTAAAGCGGATATGTTTGTCGAACGGAGTCGAAATAAATCAATAGACAAAAAGAGCGTATTGTGCTACTCTGAAAGCACGAATCACGTGGCAATTGGCATATTTGTATGTGATTTTTCGCATTGAAAGGGAGTGGAACGCGGAATATAAAGAGACCGAAGCTACCGGTGGGAATCGAGAATTTTCAGAAAATTCGTCAGGCGGGTTTTTATTATGTAGATAAGACCAGGCTTATCGAACAACTGATCGATCAGTGGGGGAAAGTAAATCTGTTTACAAGACCTCGGCGTTTTGGGAAAACATTGAATATGAGTATGCTTCGTTGTTTCTTCGAGATCGGGGCAGATGAAGCTCTGTTTGAAGGTCTTTATATTTCCCGGAAACAAGAACTGTGTGAACAGTATATGGGGAAATTTCCGGTAGTGTTTTTATCGCTGAAGAATGTTGATGGACTTACCTTTGAGAATGCGCGCTATCAGCTGACAGAACTGGTAGGCAGAGAGGCCAGTCGTTTTCTGTTTTTATTGGAGAGTGACAGACTGACAGAAACGGATAAAGATATATATCGTACATTGATCTCTGTAGAGAATGGCAGATATTCTATGGATGAAAATATCCTTTCTTCTGCGCTGCAGATATTGTCTCAGCTGCTGCATAAGCATTATGGGCAGAAGACGATCATTTTTATAGATGAATATGATGTTCCTCTGGATAAGGCTTTTCAGCATGGCTATTATAAAGAAATGGTGTTCATGATACGCGGTGTGTTCGGACAGGGACTTAAGACTAACGATTCTCTGTATTTTGCAGTATTAACAGGGTGTCTTCGCGTGTCTAAAGAGAGTATTTTTACAGGACTTAATAACTTCAAAGTGCTTTCGATCACGGATCATCGATTTGATGAGCATTTTGGTTTTACAGATGATAAGGTCTGCAGATTGCTTACAGCATATGGCAGGGAGGATCATCTTTCCGAAACAAAGGGATGGTATGATGGATATCATTTTGGAAATACGGATGTGTACTGCCCATGGGATGTGATCAATCATGTAGATTGTTTGTGTGGGAATCCGGATGCGGAGCCGCAGTCTTACTAGATCATACATTAGGACCAATAGATCCGAGTTTACATACCCCATTGAATCCCAGGTTGCAGGATGGAGGCATATATCCGGTAAGTGTAGAGGCTGTTAAAGGATATCTTGAATTTGCAAAAAATGAAATGCAGATTGATGATACAGCGTCCCTTGCAAGTATTTTTGAAAAGTTGACAGATTTTGTACATCCTTTGGTTTTGGGGGAAGTTTACCGTTCCAAGGCTCAGTTTCAAATGATGGCAGAGAAATTACTTCAAAATCAGGTTAGAGATCCGGAAAAGATTAAGAAGATCATAGCATTTCTGTGCAGCGAATCTGGAAGTCATGATTATACTATTAACAGACGGGAAGCTAAGGATGAACTGGGATTAAATATTATAAAACCATCCGAGACACAATATAAAATCATCAAAAAGATTTATGATGATATAAACGAAGAATTGATGTTTAGCAAACCATTTTTACTAACGGAAGTGAATGGTGCATATGTGGTGCGTAGAGGCCTGTTGGAAAGTATAGTTGGAGGAGCGGATTATTTTTCAACAGAAGGGACTGTTATCCGGGGAACTTTGCCAGATGGATAGATTGCTGTTTAAAACAGAGTGAATTTTGAAGGCTGGAGGCATGACTGTTTAATAGAAAAAATGCAGGTACAGTCAAGCAATAGAATGGAGGATATTGTTTATGAAAGAGGTAGTGAATTCCAAACATAATACTGCAGTTACAACATCATATACTGCATATCATGCAATTACTACGTCTGCAATACCTACCGATACAGAAAAATATGTTATTGTAAATCCAGAAGAATCGATTAATATTGATGTTAATGAAGAGGGAAAGTATTCTGTATTTGATATTGCAAACTGGTTTTTGACTAAAGGACAGATGACTCATAAAAAATTGCAGAAATTATGTTATTATGCACAGGCCTGGTGTTATGCTTTGAAAGGTTTTCGACTTATGAATACAGATTTTCAGGCTTGGGTACATGGACCGGTTTCTCCTGCATTATGGGAGCGTTTTAAGGCATTTGGATATGATACGATTTGTATAAAAGAGAAGGTTGCTCTGAAGATATCAGATGATGATATTCGATTGTTGGAAGATGTGTGGGATACGTATGGAGAGAGCACTGGCAATGCGCTTGAGACACTTACACATAGAGAATTACCCTGGATAGAAGCTCGGAGAGGATATGAACCAGAGGAGAGATGTACAGTTATCATTTCTCCTGAAACGATGGCATCTTACTATAAGGCTATTTATTGTGGTGATTAATAATGGCAAAATTAACGGAAAAACAAAATCGGGAAGTACCTTTTGAATTGTGTTTTAAATATCATTTGGAGAATGGGTATACATTTAAGGAACTTACACCGGAAAATGTGAAACAGTTTCAAATATTTTTGAACAAGGTTTCTCAAATGACAGTCACACAGGTAGATAAAGCGTATTCGCATAAACCAGATACGGATGATGTGTATAATGGAATGCAGGTATATCATTATGCAGTAACTGAGGTATTTCGTATACATGTTGTTATAGAAGCAGGATATTATAAGATCATACGATTGGACCCAAGACATAAAGTACATAGAAGTTAACGGAATAAAATATATTATAGTAATAAAAACAAGATATATTGATGCATAAGGATAATGCGGAAATAACATTGTCCTTATACATTAATATATAAGATAAGTTATAAATATCAGCACACAAAGGAGAGCAAGAAATGGGAAAATATTTTGGTACAGATGGATTCCGTGGGGAGGCGGGTGTTTCGTTGACAGCGGATCATGCATTTAAGATCGGGCGTTTTCTGGGATGGTATTATAATGAGCTGCGCAGAAGAGCGGGGGAGACGGCTGCGGCCAGGATCGTGATCGGCAAGGATACCCGACGTTCCAGCTATATGTTTGAGTATTCACTGGTTGGAGGACTGGTGGCGTCCGGAGCGGATGCTTATCTTCTCCACGTGACAACAACACCGTCTGTGGCTTATGTTGCCCGTACCGATGGCTTTGACTGTGGTATTATGATCTCTGCCAGCCATAATCCCTATTATGATAACGGGATCAAGCTGATTAATGGCCAGGGTGAGAAGATGGAAGAGGAGATCATCGCGCTGGTGGAGGATTATCTGGATGACCGTCTTCAGCTGTTCGGACAGAAATGGCGTGAGATTCCTTTTACAAAGGGCGGTGAAATCGGCAGGACGGTGGATTATTCTGCAGGCCGGAACCGTTACATAGGATATCTGATCTCCCTGGGAGTATATTCCTTTAAGGGAATGAGGATTGGTCTGGACTGTGCCAACGGAAGTGCATGGAATATCGCAAAGGCGGTTTTTGATGCGCTGGGAGCGAAGACTTATGTGATCAATGCTGAGCCGGATGGTACCAATATCAATAACAATGCCGGTTCCACCCATATCGAGGGTCTTCAGAAGCTTGTAGTGGAGAAGGGGCTGGATGTTGGTTTTGCCTACGACGGAGATGCGGACCGCTGTCTCTGTGTGGATGAGAAGGGAAATGTGGTCAGCGGAGATGCGATCCTCTATGTGTACGGTCGTTACATGAAGGAGCGCGGAAAGCTTCTCACCAATACGGTTGTAACTACGGTAATGTCCAATTTTGGCCTTTACAAGGCTTTTGATGCTCTTGATATCGAGTATGCGAAGACAGCAGTAGGGGATAAATATGTTTATGAATATATGATGCAGAATGGCTGCCGTATTGGTGGTGAGCAGTCCGGGCATATTATTTTTTCCAAGTATGCATCTACCGGGGATGGCATCCTTACAAGTCTGAAGATGATGGAAGTTATAATGGCAAGGAAGAAAAAGCTCAGTGAGCTTACCGCTGATCTGGCGATCTATCCCCAGGTTCTTGAGAACGTGCGTGTCCATGACAAGGCAGCAGCGCAGGCAGATGTGGATGTGCAGGCAGCAGTAGAGCGTGTGGCTGAGGCGCTTGGAGACACCGGAAGGATCCTGGTGAGAGAATCCGGCACAGAACCTCTGCTCCGTGTTATGGTTGAGGCAGAGAGTGAGGAACTTTGCAGAAAATATGTGGACCAGGTGGTTGAGATCGTCCGTAAGAAGGGGCATGTGGCAGAGTGATGTCCTGGATGCAGACCGCAGGTGTCTGAAGAACGGAGCAGTCAGAAGAATATAAAAATGCAATAAGAGGAGAAAAAAATCATGTGTGGAATTGTAGGTTTTACAGGCAGGCATCAGGCAGCACCCATCCTTCTGGACGGGCTTTCCAAACTGGAATACAGAGGATATGATTCCGCCGGCATCGCAGTGCGTGACGGGGAAAAGGATATCGAGATCATTAAGGCGAAGGGCCGTCTGAAGGTCCTTCTGGAGAAAACAAACGCAGGTGAATCTGTTCCGGGTATGTGCGGAATCGGTCATACCCGCTGGGCAACTCACGGAGAACCATCAGAGGTCAATGCCCATCCTCATGTCAGTGATAACGGAAATGTGGCAGCTGTGCATAACGGCATTATCGAGAATTACCAGGAGCTGAAGGAGAAGCTTCTCCGCAGGGGATATTCTTTTTATTCTTCCACAGATACGGAGGTTGCTGTGAAGCTGGTGGATTATTACTACCAGAAATACGGCGGATCTCCGGTTGAGGCAGTGCGTCATGCAATGGTGCGTATCCGTGGTTCCTATGCGCTGGCAATGATGTTCCGGGATTATCCGGAAGAGATCTTTGTAGCGAGAAAAGACAGCCCTATGATCCTGGGTGTGGAGAATGGAGAATCCTATATCGCATCGGATGTTCCTGCGATCCTGAAGTATACAAGAAATGTTTATTATATCGGAAATCTGGAGCTGGCATGTGTAAAACCGGGTGAGATCACTTTTTACAATCTGGATGGTGAGGAGATCGAGAAGGAGCCTAAGATCATTGAGTGGGATGCAGAGGCAGCGGAGAAAGCCGGTTTTGAGCATTTCATGATGAAGGAGATCCATGAGCAGCCGAAGGCAGTCGCAGATACACTGAATTCCGTTATCCGGGAGGACAAGCTGGATCTGACGGAGATCGGTCTGGATGATGAGAGAATCCGCAGCATCAGCCAGGTTTATATCGTGGCCTGCGGCTCTGCTTACCATGTGGGAATGGCTGCACAGTATGTGATTGAGGATCTTGCAGGTATTCCGGTGCGTGTGGAGCTTGCTTCGGAGTTCCGTTACCGGAAGCCGCTTCTGGATCCTGACGGCCTGGCAGTGATCATCAGTCAGTCCGGTGAGACTGCGGACAGTCTGGCTGCGCTTCGGGAATGTAAGGAGAAGGGGATCCGCACGCTGGCTATTGTCAATGTGGTCGGCTCTTCCATTGCAAGAGAGGCGGATCATGTATTCTACACACTTGCAGGACCGGAGATCTCGGTTGCTACCACCAAGGCGTACAGTACACAGCTGATCGCTTCCTATGTGCTGGCATTGCAGATGGCACTGGTCCGCGGAAAGATCTCAGAGGAGCAGTGTGAGTCCTACATTAAGGAACTGAAGACACTTCCGGACAAGATCGGCAGGATCATCGAGGATAAGGAAAGGCTTCAGTGGTTTGCCTCCAAGCAGGCCAATGCAAAGGATATCTTTTTTATCGGAAGAGGGATCGATTATGCCATCAGCCTTGAGGGCAGCCTTAAGATGAAGGAGATCAGCTACATTCATTCTGAGGCGTATGCGGCTGGCGAGCTGAAGCATGGCACCATTTCCCTGATCGAGGACGGCACCCTTGTGATCGGTGTCCTGACACAGCCGGAGCTTTATGAGAAAACAGTCAGCAACATGGTGGAGTGCAGAAGCCGTGGGGCGTATCTGATGGGGCTTACTACGTTTGGAAACTATAATATCGAGGATACTGCAGATTTTACGGTTTATATCCCGAAAACAGATCCGCATTTTGCAACTTCGCTGGCAGTGATCCCGCTGCAGCTTCTGGGCTACTATGTCAGTGTAAATAAAGGTCTGGATGTGGATAAGCCGAGAAATCTTGCCAAGAGTGTTACCGTGGAATAAGGATATCTGTTTCATGGAAGGAACATTTTAGAGGCAGTTCCGTGACATCGTGAGAGCATAAAAGGATCATGATATCACGGAACTGTTTTTGCATTTGGCGATTTACGATATTTCTTGCTTTTATCAGTAAAAAAGCGTAAAATGATTAGGATATTTGAATCTGTACAGAGAGTGTCCATATGAAATATTCTCTGTACCATCAAAAATGGAGGATTGCATATGAGAAAAATGGGAAAACATATCCCAGGGCTGATCGTGACGCTTGTGGTTTTGATCACAGCAATCGTATTTGCGGTCATGCTTCTGAATATGAAGGTGATCCCGACGAAGTTCATTGCAGTGATCGGACTGGTAATGCTGGTCCTGATCGTGATCGTCGGAGCGCTTGTATGGAGTACGGATGGTAAGATAAGATTTGTAGTGGGAGTGATCCTGGCAGCAGTTTTTGCAGCAGTATTTATTCTCGGAAGTATGTATGTTTATAAGACACATTCCACACTGGCAGGGATTTCCGGTGTGAACACAGAGGTTACGGAGGTCGGCATTTATGTCCGTGCAGATGATTCTGCAGATTCCATAGAGGCTACAGCAGATTATGTGTATGGTGTGCTGACAGATCTTGACAGAGCCAATTCGGACAAGGCTATCCAGGAGGTGGATTCCGAGACAGGCAAGACTGTGCAGGTCCAGGAGTATGCAGGACTTACAGAGCTGGTTGACGGTCTTCTGAACGGACAGACAGGTGCGATCGTGCTGAACAGCGCATATTTAAGCGTTATTGAAGAGATGGATGGATATTCCGATATTTCTTCCAGGATCAAAGAGCTGACCGTGAAGAAGGTGGAGACGACCATTGAGCCCCAGGAGACAGAGGCGAAGGCTGAAGAGAATACCAATGACGGTTCTATATATACCATCTTTATCAGTGGTATCGACAGCCGCAGCGGCCTTGTTGCAAAGAGCCGAAGCGATTCCAATATCATTGCTACGGTAAATACAGCTACCAGACAGGTGCTTCTGGTTTCCACACCTCGTGATTATTTTGTACCGCTTTCTATTTCAGGCGGACAGAGAGATAAGCTGACACATGCAGGTATCTATGGTATCAATGTATGTATGGATACTCTGGGTATGCTTTATAATGAGGATATCAACTATTATTTCCGTATCAACTTTGCGGGATTTGAGCAGCTGATCAATGCGCTTGGCGGAGTTACTGTTTATTCTGACTATGACTTTGATTCCAAGAATGAGACAGGATATCACTTCAATCAGGGAGAAAACTACCTGAACGGTGAGCAGGCTCTGGTATTCAGCCGTGAGCGTTATGCCTTTAAAGAGGGCGACCGTCAGCGTGGCAAGAACCAGATGGCAGTGATCAAGGGTGTGATCAACAAGGCTCTTTCACCGGAGCTTCTGAAGAATTATTCTTCTGTTCTTTCCAGCATCCAGGGATGCTTTGAGACCAATATCTCCTATGAGGAGATCGCCAGACTGCTCCAGCAGCAGCTGAACAACGGCGGTGACTGGAACATCGTAAGCTACAGTGTAAATGGTACCGGTGACACACAGAAGCCGTACTCCATGAGCTAGAAGGCTTACGTTATGATCCCGGATGAGTCTACCGTTCAGAAGGCGGAGGCCATGATGAAGAAGGTTCGTGACGGAGAGACTGTTTCCCAGGAGGAGGCAGACAGTGCAACATCAGTGGCAGCAGCTACGGATAATGATGCACAGGCAGCTGCAGAGGGAAGTACAGCAGAAGCGCAGGGTGAGACTGCAGATGCCACACAGGATGGCACAGCAGATGCCCAGGCAGCAGACGGAACTGTTGCACAGTAGTAAGATAAACTTATTAAAATTTTAGCATAAGAACAGCCGGGGAAGCGTAAAGCTTTCCACCGGCTGTTTTTTCATGAGAAACAGAATGAAAAAAATCCACCGGCAATCGCCGATGGATTTTTTTTACAGGATCTCTTTCAGATATCTTTCCAGGGCATCCTGCCATGTTGGAAGTGGCTGGAAGCCGTTTTTTACAAGCTTGGATTTATCCAGGCGGCTGTTGAATGGACGTACAGCCTTGGAAACGCCGTACTCTGCAGTTGTGACAGGAGATACCTCTACTTTTTCGTATTCCTTGTGGCCGAGGGCAGCAGCCTGGCGGAAGATCTCTTTAGTGAAATCATACCAGCTGATGAAGCCGCCTTCGTTGGTTGCGTGATAGTAGCCGTATTTCTCTGTCTCGACCATGTCTACCAGAAGACGGGCAAGGTCGTAGGTATAGGTCGGAGTTCCGATCTGGTCACTGACTACGGTAAGCTTGTCATGGGTTTTTCCCAGATTTACCATGGTACGGATAAAGTTTTTGCCGTTTTTGCCGAATACCCATGCAATACGTACGATAAAGAATTTATCTACAGTGCCGGATACGGCCAGTTCACCGTCAAGCTTGGTCTGACCGTATACGTTCTGTGGAGCGTAGTCCTTGCAGTCCGGATCCCATGGTGTGGTTCCCTGGCCGTCAAAAACGTAGTCTGTGGAAATATACATCATCTTGATGCCAAGCTCCTTGCAGATGTCCGCAATGTTCTGTGTCCCTACAACATTGACAAGACGTACCTTTTCACGGTTTTCCTCGTCCTCTGCAGCGTCTACGGCCGTCCATGCGGCACAGTGTATCACTGCATCAGGCTTTACCTCACGGATGGTTTTTGCTACCGCTTCTTTATCTGTGATATCAAGCTGCACATAAGGCATGGTGGTAACAGGAGTACCATCAGCGATGCCGCTGTAGGAAGGAGCAATGTCACTTCCTACGCCTTCATGTCCACGGCCGGACAGTTCATTCATTACGTCATGGCCAAGCTGGCCGCCAACACCTGTTACGAAAAATCTCATGCTTTAACCTCCTCGCGGTTTCCATACATTTCTTCGTAGTAGTTCTGATACTCACCGGAGATGATGGTTTCCCACCATTCCTTGTTGTCAAGGTACCATTTGATGGTCTTTTTGATTCCGTCTGCGAATTTTGTTTCAGGAAGCCATCCAAGCTCGTTGTGGATCTTGGTCGGGTCGATAGCGTAGCGCATGTCATGGCCTTTACGGTCTGCTACATGTGTGATCAGGCTTTCCGGTTTGCCAAGCTCCTTGCAGATCAGTTTTACGATATCGATGTTTTTCATCTCGTTATGTCCGCCTACATTGTAAACCTCGCCTACACGTCCTTTGTGGATGATCAGGTCGATGGCACGGCAGTGATCCTCAACATAGAGCCAGTCGCGGACATTTTCACCCTTTCCGTAAACCGGGAGTGGTTTGTCGTTCAGAGCGTTGGCGATCATCAGCGGGATCAGCTTTTCCGGGAAGTGATACGGGCCGTAGTTGTTGGAACAGCGGCTGATGGTCACAGGCAGGCCGTAGGTTCTGTGGTATGCGAGAACAAGAAGGTCAGCACCTGCTTTAGAGGAGCTGTACGGGCTGCTTGTATGGATCGGAGTTTCCTCTGTGAAGAAGAGGTCCGGTCTGTCAAGCGGAAGATCTCCGTAAACCTCGTCTGTGGAAACCTGATGATAACGCTGGATTCCGTATTTACGGCAGGCATCCATGAGAACAGCAGTACCCTTGATGTTGGTGTCAAGGAATACCTCCGGGTTTTCGATGGAACGGTCTACGTGGCTCTCAGCTGCGAAGTTTACCACGATGTCAGGATGCTCCTCCTCGAAAAGCTTGTAAACAGCGTCACGGTCTGTGATGCTTTCCTTTACAAAGCGGAAGTTCGGTTTGTCCATGACCGGTGCAAGAGTGGAAAGGTTTCCGGCATAGGTCAGGCAGTCCAGGCATACGATACGGTAATCCGGATGAGCCTCCATCATATGAAAAATAAAGTTGCTTCCGATAAATCCGGCGCCGCCGGTAACGATGATTGTCATAAAAAATCTCCTTTATAATAAATGATTGATCTTATGCGGATTCCGTCGAAACGGAGTCCGCAGGTAAATGCAGTGTCGGAAAATCAGATCGGCTTAGTGAAGCGCGTCCAGATATTTTCCATCCAGAACATCCTTGAGATACTGGCCATACTGGTTTTTCTTAAGGATTTCGTAAACCTTGAGCACGTCCTCCTTTGTGATCCAGCCGTTTAAGTAAGCAATCTCCTCAAGGCATGCGATCTTGCGGTGCTGATGCTGCTCCATGGTTTTTACGAAGTTGGTTGCCTCTACAAGGCTTTCGTGTGTACCGGTATCCAGCCATGTGAAGCCCTGGCCCAGAAGCTCAACGTTCAGCTGTCCTTTCTCAAGGTAGATACGGTTCAGGTCTGTGATCTCAAGCTCGCCTCTTGCGCTTGGCTTCAGATTTTTTGCGTACTCTACAACCTTGTTGTCGTAGAAGTAGAGACCGGTTACACAGTAGTTGCTTTTGGGCTTTTCCGGTTTCTCTTCAATGGAAACAGCTTTTCCGTTCTGGTCGAATTCCACGATGCCGAAACGCTCCGGATCATCTACATAGTATCCGAAAACAGTGGCACCTTTGCCTGTTTCTGCATTGTCTACAGCAGCTTTCAGGCGCTTTTTGAGGCCATGTCCTGCGAAAATGTTGTCACCAAGGACCATACATACGGTGTCGTTGCCGATGAATTCCTCGCCGATGATAAATGCCTGAGCAAGTCCGTCCGGGCTTGGCTGTACAGCATAGGTAAGGTTGACACCGAACTGATGGCCGTCACCGAGAAGTTCCTCAAATCTCGGGGTATCCTGCGGGGTGGAGATGATCAGGATATCACGGATGCCTGCGTTCATAAGAACAGACATAGGATAGTAGATCATCGGTTTGTCAAAGATCGGCAGAAGCTGTTTGGAGGTCACCATGGTAAGCGGGTAAAGACGTGTTCCGGAGCCTCCGGCTAAAATAATTCCTTTCATATGTTTTCTCCTTTGCGTGATGATGTGCAGCATAAGTCGTGCCTGCACATAACTTTGTTACTGTAACTGTATTATAAAAGGTGACGCAAGGTCACCTTCAAGAGCTTTTTTCATATTTTTTATTTTTGGCTATTTTTCACAAAGAAATACGCCGGCATCCTTGGTAATGCGGAATCCTTTGGCAGTTTTTCTGGCGGTGTAGGCCCGGAATTCCTTGTAACGGTCCAGGATATACTGATTCTGGTTGCCGTGGCAGGAGAGAACGTAGGAGATCAGCGGCTCCGCATCCTGGACCAGAAGGCAGTCCTCATAAGAAAGCCACTGAGCCTTTGGGAAAAAAGGCGCCAGGATACTCTGGCCGTTTTCACGTCCGAACCGTTCATAAAGCCGGTCTGCGGAAAGCACGATCCGTTCATCAAAATCCTGCACCAGCTGGCTGACCTCCTGCATATGTGCCTTTCCGTAAGCACTGCAGAGAAATCTTCCGCCGGGAGCGAGGACACGGCGGACTTCCTTCAGGACGGAGGGAATATCATCGCAGTAAAAAAGCACGTGATTGGCGATCACCAGATCAAAGCTTTCGTCCTTGCAGGGGATTTTTCGGCAGTCAAAGGCCCGGAATGCAAACCTGGTATCCGAGGAACCGATGGCTCGTCTGGCATCGCGGAGCATACCGCTGGAAATATCGGAAAGTGTGATGGAGATATCCTCCGGCAGAAGGGAAAGGTTGTCGGTCCATAACGTTCCGTCCCCGCAGCCCAGCTCCAGAATACGAAGACCGGGTGAGATCCGGCATTGCTCAAAGATCCAGGGAAACCATCCCTGTTTGTTCTGGGAGTACAGGCTGTGGAGGTTGATCCTGGAGGAAATGTTGGTGGCATTCTGATACTGATTCTTGAGGCTTTTTTCCATGCCGGTCAGGTGGATCAGGTTCAGCATCTGGCTCCAGTCAATGGTGTGCTGTTCCTTTATCATCTGTGCGGTATCCTGGATCGCTTTTTCCACCAGCTGCATCTGTTCGATCCGGTCACGGACCAGACGAAGCTGGATATTCAGAGAATTCAGCATGAAATGATAATCGGAATCACCGATGGTCATTTCACGGATGTCATCCAGGGAAAAGCCCAGGTATTTCAGAAGGAGGATCTGCTGAAGCCTTGCAAAATCCTCATCTGTATAAAAACGTGCGCCGGATTCGGTGACGAGAGAGGGTTTCAGGATATCCTGTTTATCATAATAGCGGACAGTACGCAGAGTTACGTGTGCCATGCGTGCAAATTCGCCGGAAGAATAGTAGCCGTCTTTTTTCATAAAAAATAGAATCCTTTCTGAGGAAATAACAAACATCCTGTCATAGAAGTCATAAAAGAATTATAATTCAGATCCGGAAGCCGTACAAGAGTAAAACGTATAAGAGCAAACCGTACAGGAGAAAAACAGCATTGACAAAATTCTGCTGGTTTGTTAGTATATCGTTTCGAAAAAAAGGAACCCCGGAATCATATTTCCGGGATAAGCGTTCGATATAAAAAGGAGTAATTTTTATGCGAAACCGTACTCTGGATATGGTAAAGGCGATCTGTGCTTATGCAGTTGTGCTTCTTCACGTCCATTTTCCGGGAAATGCCGGAATCATAGCCAATGTACTTGCTAGATTTGCAGTACCTGTGTTTTTTATGGTATCCGGATATTTTTGTTTCCGTGGCGATGATACGGAATTTATAAGAACCGGAAAAAAGATCCGGCATGTTCTGAAGCTGATGCTTGTGGCATTTCCGGTCTGCTGTCTGTGGGAGCTGATCCAGAATTACATCGACGGAGCAAGCCAGAAGGAATGGCTGGAAGCCCTGGTTTCGGGGGAACATATCCGCCAGTTTCTTCTATATAATAACAGCTCTCAGGTGAAATGGCATCTGTGGTTTCTCCCGGCACTGCTCTATTGTTATCTTCTTTTTGCCTTGGCAGCAAGATTCCGGATTTGTAAGCAGGCATATGTTCTGATACCGGTGCTTCTTCTGATCCATTTCGGAATGGAGGAATTTTCGACCTTCCTGTTCCCGGAAAAGCATTTCCGTGTTATGCAATTTCGAAACTATCTGTTTACCGGATTTCCGTTTTTTATGTTGGGACATCTGATACACAGACATCAGGAAAAGCTGGAAGCCTGGTTTGCCGGAAAAAAAGTGCTTCTTTTGTATGGCATGGTAGCTGGCGGCGGGATTGCAAGTCTGCTGGAATACCGGTATTTTGGCAAACTGGAATTGTTTCTGGGGTCAGTATTTATGGCTGTTGGCCTTTTTCTCATTGCGATCATGGGAAAGAATCGGAAAGTGCCCGAGCTTCCGGTAGCCATCGGTCAGAAATATGCATTTTTTATTTATCTGTTCCATCTCTGTGTGGCGGATATCCTGAAGGATGTGGCTGTGGCAGCTGGAATTGAGAAAAATCTTTTATATCTGTGGATGAGACCGGTGATGGTCTGTGTTCTTGTGACTGCTGTGGCGGTAATGTATGGATATGGAATGAGGATCTGTCGGAAATAGAAGAGTTTATGGTATTTTCATATTTATGCGCTGTGATTTTGTACCAAAATATGCTAAAATATCCTTTATTGATAAGTCACAGCACCCACCCGGAGGATGCGGGGAAAGCGACTGGAATATCCCGCTTCAGGGTAAAAAATACTGAGACATGAAAGACAAAGGAGAGTTTTATGGATTTACAAAACAGAGCGGAGGCCGGCAGTGACGGACACGATGAGAGTGTACTGAATCCGGAGATGCCCAACGAAACTGATCTGACGAAGAAGGAACGCCGCCGGATCGAAAAAGAGAAACTGAAGGGAATGGGAACAGGGAAGAAGATTCAGTATATCTGGATGTATTATAAGATACATATGCTGTGCGTGCTTCTTGCCATTGGCGGAGTCTGTCTGGGAGTGAATATTTATCGTCACGCACAGATGAAGACGGTGCTTTCCATTGCGGTGGTGAATGCAGGGAATTATGACTCTGAGAAGGTGGAAGAGGATGTTTTGAAGACACTGGGAACAGAGGATAAATATGCAGAAGTCAGTGTGGCGCAGAATCTGATGACGGACGAGACAGGAGAGGATTTTGATTACTATGCCAGGATCGCATATGTGACGGAAATCCAGAGTGCTACCGTTGATGTCCTGATCATGCCGAAGGAACTCTATGAACATGAGAAAGATAGCGGAATGTATGCAAATCTCAGGGAAACGTTTGGAGATGAGGTGTTTGAGTCTCTGGGCGCTGTGGATGATCAGCATCTGGAGCTTGACGGCAGCAGTAGTGTTGCAGAGGAATTTGGCCTGAGATATGATCCGGTGTGTATCTGCCTTCCGGGTAACGTGAAGAATAAGGATAATGCGTTGAAATGGATTCAGTCTGTTCTGAAATGATGGATCCATATGCTTAGCTGAGTACAGAGATAAATAAGGCCTCCGGTTCGTAACACAGGAACCGGAGGCCTTATTATATATGAATATTACAGTGTATCGTTACGTTTGATGTAGCCAGGCTCATCCGCAGGACGGATGATCTCCTTGGCATGCGTGATCTTGGCATGCTTGTCTACCACCAGATTTTCGATATGGACATTCTCACCGATGGTGCAGTCTGCAAGAACTACACAGTTCTTGATAACAGCGCCCTTTTTGATGGTACAGCCACGTCCGACAATGGAATTTTCTACAGTTCCCTCGATCATGGAGCCGTTGGAGATAACGGAGTTGGAAACATTGGCTGTGTCAAAATAATGGGTCGGACAGGAGTTGTTGGTGCGTGTATAGATCGGCCAGTTATCATGGAAAAGATCGGTTGCAGTTTTGTAGTCGATCAGATCCATATTTGCATCGTGATAGCTCTTGAAATCAGTGATCGATGCAAAATATCCGCGATGAGATATACCACGCACATCCAGCTCACCGTCTCTGCAGCCGGCATTGATCACGTCTGCAAGGGTATAAAGAGAGGAGATCTCTTTTGCCTTATGGATGAGGCTGATGAAAAGCTCCTTGCTCATTACGTAGGTATCCATGAAAATGTTGCGGTTCTTTGCATTGCCGTGGTTGTGCTCAATGGAGAGAACACCCTTCTGACGGTTCAGGTTCAGGATGTGGCAGTTCAGATAGTTCTCCTTGGCATTATCAACGGAATGATAAAGCATGGTCACATCTGCACCGGATTCGATATGGGCATCGATCAGCTTGGAATAGTCGGTGGTGTAGATCATGTAATTCGGAGCGATAACAACATACGGATAATGAACTGCTTCGATGCACTCCAGATTGGAGTAGTAGTTGTCGATATCGGTGTTATAGATATCGTTGACTCCGGAATGCTCTGAAAAGAGGAGTTGGAGATTACCGCTCTTGGAGTTGATGTTGTAGTGACGTCCGGTTCCGAGATGTTCTACAAGAGAACGGGGTTTGTTCTTTACATAGACCTGAATGTACTCAATTCCGCTGTTGGTCATATTTGAGATCGGGAAGTCGATGACACGATATCTTCCGAGAAATGAAAAGGCGCCGATCGCACGGTAGTCCTGAAGCCCCTCCACATGGATATTTCTTTCTGAGGAATTCACGATTCCAAATGCTTTAAACATATTACTCAGCCCCCTTTACACGTTTTGATACAAGTTCGATGTGCTCACTGTCCTTGGAACCGACACGAGCATTGGCACCGATCACGACTCCGTCTGCAACGAGAGCACGCTGGACAACGGCACCTGCTTCAACAACAACACCCGGCATCAGGACACTGTCGATGATCTTGGCACCAGGACCGACCTTGACGCCTGTGAAAAGTACGGAGTTGGTGATCTCACCTTCTACAACACAGCCCTGAGTAATGAAAGCAGTGTTGATCACAGCTGTATCACAGATATACTGTGGAAGAGAGGTAGCATCCTCAGTGTAGATTTTCCAGGTAGGATCGTTAAGATCCAGTTCACTGTTTGGACTGAGAAGATCCATGTTTGCTTCCCAGAGAGAATCGATGGTTCCTACATCCTTCCAGTAGCCTTTGAACTTGTAGGCGTAGAGTGCTTTGTCCTGTGCAAGGAGTGTAGGTATGATGTCTTTACCGAAATCGTGATTGGAATCCGGATTTTTGATATCTGCCAGCAGGAGCTTGCGCAGAAGCTTCCAGTTGAATATGTAGATACCCATGGAGGCAAGATTGCTCTTCGGGTGTTCCGGTTTCTCCTCAAATTCCACGATGCGATCATCTTCACCGGTGTTCATGATACCGAAACGGCTGGCTTCCTTCATGGGAACCTCGATAACTGCAATAGTCGCATCTGCCTTATGCTGGATATGGTCATCAAGCATCTTTGCATAATTCATCTTATAGATGTGGTCACCGGAAAGGATCAGAAGGTATTCCGGGTTCTGTGAGTCGATGAAATCAATATTCTGAGAGATCGCATCAGCTGTTCCACGGTATACATCCAGACCGGCATCCGCTTTCTCACGTGGAGGAAGTACATAAACTCCGCTGTCCTTGGCATCAAGGCCCCAGCGGCCACCGGCTGCTACATAGCTGTTCAGTAAAACTGATTCATACTGTGTCAGTACACCTACGACATCAATGCCACTGTTGGCACAGTTACTGAGCGGAAAATCCACGATACGGTATTTACCGCCATAACCAACGGCTGGCTTGGCAACTTTATTCGTCAACTCGTGAAGACGACTTCCTCTTCCACCGGCCAGGATCATTGCTAACATACTGTTTTGTTTCATGGCGAATCCTCACTTTCATTTCTTGTTTACTGCCAGGTGTCTTTAACCATAAAAACAATAAACTTTGTTAATATTATACACCTTTCGAAAAAGGAAATCCAGTTTTTTGTGCAAAAAAACGTTATTTTTATATTGAGAAATTAGACGAATTTGGGAAAATTGATGGATGATCTGTCGAAAAAAAGAAACGTTTAAGAAGGTTCCGGGATGCTGAAAAAACAGTAACACTGAAAATAGCCGGATTTCGGATACATCGGCGAAGATTCTTGCGGAAAATGTGAAAGCAGTGTATTCTGTAAAAAAAGTCCGGAATACAGCGGAGAAAGGATATCGATATCAGACAGGGAGAAGACAGGATGAAAGAAGAAAGAATTTCCAACTATGTAAAACTATGTGAAGAGTGGGCACAACGCTTTTTGAAGATGGATCAGGCAGATCTGCATAAACGGGTGCCGGAACTGAAGGAAGAAAACGGGTTTCTCACGATCATTCATTTCGGAAGAAGATATGGGGTGAGTTTGGAAGACGGCAGTATCCGGAGCCTGGATGGACAGAGAGAACCGGATACTACGGAGATGCTGAATATTTATACGCTTCTGGGGTATGCGAAAGAGGGGGCTTTTATTATGGATAAGTGGGTCCCTTTTGCAGATCTCAGGAATGCAAGACCATTTGCGCCGGCGTATCAGATCGGAGAGACGGATGTGTTCAGTGCTACATTTTCCGGCCATGAAAAGGAATTGAGGGAGGCGTTTCAGAAGCTTGACGGCAGGGAACTGCCCCAGGGTGATGTGGGATATGAGATTAGGGCCTTTGACTGTATGCCTATGAGATTCTTTTTCTGGGAACGGGACGAGGAGTTTGAAGCACAGGGAAATATCCTGTTTGATTACAGTGCCACAGATTTCAATCATGTGGAGAGTGCGGTATCCATAGCAGATTCCGGGATCAAAAGGCTTGCGGAGCTTGCCGGGGTTCCGCTCAGGGGGAAATCTTTTCAGATGCGCTGATAACCGAAATATAATAAAACCAATATGAAAAATAAATAATACGAAAGATAATTGCAGTTATCAGAAAAATCGTATATAATGAAGGCATATTTAAGGATTTTGAGACAGTAACTGTCACGAAGGATCTATGAGAAATTTACGAATCCGGAGGTGATGCTCGTGGGGAAAAATGCATCGGGAATGTATGCCATAGATGAGGATTATAAGATTATCAGCTATAACCTGGCAGCACGTGAGATCTATCCGCAGCTGAAGAGTGGCGAGAAATGCTATCACTGTCTGAGAAACAGAGAAACTCCCTGTGAGATCTGTCCGGTCATTAACGGGATCAAAGGTCCGAAGAACTATCTGGAACCGGGACGGAATATCCTGCGTTCGGTTGATGCTGTGGAGATTCCACTGAAATCCGGCGGGACAGGACATGCCCTTGTTTTTTCGGATACAGAGACGAATGATGAGATCAGCAGCGGAATGATGGAGAATCCGCTTCTTATGGGGATCATTAATGTTCTCGGAAAAAATTTTATCAATATCTACTCTGTTGACAGAGAGACTCATAAGGTTCAGGTATGCCGCTTCCAGGGGCAGAGTGGCGCTTATGTGGAGGAGGGACTTCGCAGGGATGAATCCTATGAGAAGATCATGGATATTTATATTGAGAGCAGTGTTGCGGCAGAGGACAGGATCCGGATGCATCAGATGATGGATTTTGAGAAGATATGCCAACGTCTTACAAGGATTCCCCAGTTGATGGTACATTATCGTGTACGCCGAAGCAACGGGAGGATTGAATATTTCTATGTGAAATGTGCCAGGGTAGGAACGGCTGAGGATTTTCAGGCTGTGGTGTTTGCTTTTGCCAATGAGGATATGGATGTACGGTACAGTGAGATGGAGGCCATACTGGAACCAGGAGGAACAGCATCCGGAAGAAAACTTCTTATTGTAGTGAATGACGAGACGGATCGGAAAGCGCTTACAGAACATCTGGAGGGCAGTTTTGAGGTTATCACTGCGATGAATGAAGCAGAGGGGATGAAGCGTCTGTCTGAGAATTACAAAACCCTTTCTGCAATTCTTCTTGATATGAGTGTGCCGGTATGCGATGAATTTCAGTTTCTGGAGCTGATCCGTGATGATGTGATGCTGACCTCTGTGCCTGTGATCATCATAACCGGAAGTAACCGGTTGGAGGATGAGGTGCGATGTCTGGAACTGGGAGCAGTGGATTTTGTACGGAAACCGTATAATGTCCGTATATTAAAAAGTAAGATCAACAATGTGATCAAGCTGAGAGAGTCCGTGATGGTACTCTCAGCTCTGGAATATGATGATCTTACAGGGCTTTATATCAGACAGGCCTTTTTCCATCATGCAAAGACGCTGATGCGCTTTAATACGAATCAGGATTTTCATGTGGTGGTGGCAGATATAAAGAACTTTAAATGGATCAACGGAACCTATGGAGAGAAGACCGGTGATCAGGTTCTTACCTATCTGGGAGATACGTATAGAAATCAGGTTCGCTACGGGACGGTGGGCAGATATGGAGGAGACCAGTTTGTAGCCATCATATATGGAAAGAAAGAGATCCGTAGGGCAGATATGGAGAAATTTATCCACAGGGTCGAGAGTGGAGCACCGATTCCTAATCTGGTGGTCAACTACGGGGTCTATGAGAATGTGGATAAGACACTGCCTTTTACCCTGATCTGTGACAGGGCTTTTCTGGCCATGAAGAGTATCCGGGATGACTATGAGCACCAGATCGCTTTTTATGATGATGAGATGAGACGGAGACATATCCGTAACGGACAGATGGAGAATGCTTTCGTGGAGGCTATACGCAATGAAGAATTCGTAGTCTACCTGCAGCCGAAATACAGTGTGGAGACAGAAGAGATCGTTGGGGCGGAGGCACTGGTGCGCTGGAAGAGAGCGGAAGGAACTATGGTTTCGCCGGGAGAATTTATCCCTCTTTTTGAGAAGGATGGTCTGATCGTACGCCTTGATGAATATGTTTTCCGAAAGGTATGCAGCATCCAGGGGGAACGTATAAGATCAGGGAAAAAGATACTTCCGATTTCGGTGAATCTGTCGCGTGCCAGTATCCATTACGATAATATGATCTGTCGTTATGTGAAGATCGTGGAAGAAAATGGCATTCCGTTTTCTTCTGTTCCCATTGAATTGACAGAAACTGCTGCGTTGTATAATGATCGGATCAGTAAGCTCATAGAGAAGATGGTGGATGCAGGATTCGAGCTGCATATGGATGATTTTGGCTCCGGCTATTCATCTATGACAAGCCTGAACCAGCTGCCATTCGATACTCTGAAGCTGGATAAAAGTCTGATCGATTACATAGATAATTTTCGTGGGCAGCAGGTGATCCGTCATACCATTTCGCTGGCACACAGCCTTGGAATGAAGGTTCTTGCCGAGGGCGTGGAGAAAGCAAAACAGGTGGAGATCCTGCGAAGCCTGAGCTGCGATGAGATCCAGGGCTTTTATTATGCACGGCCTTTGCCGTGGGAAAACTTTGAAACAAAGGTTATAAGAGCAAAAGAGGCGTGTAAAAAATGAGAGATCATTTTTACACGCCCTTTTTACAGCTAATGCTTCCGGACCTGTTTTTCAATAAGATAAAGTGCAAAATACAGCAGCATGGCAATGATGCAGAGGATAACAATGGACATCAGGACCCATGTAAGTCTGAATGTCTGGCTTCCGTAAATGATCAGGTATCCCAGGCCTTTTCGGGCACCGATAAATTCTCCGATGATCACGCCTACCAAGCAAAGCCCGATGTTGACCTTCATCACACTCAGGATAAGAGGAACGGAGGAGGGTAGGACGATCTTCAGAAGCTTTTCCTTTTTGTGTCCCCCCAGAGTTTCGATCAGCTTCAGCTTTTCCGGATCTGCTTGGCAGAAGCCGGAGTACAGATTGATAATGGAACCGAAGATGGCTACAGACATGCCGGCGACCACAATGGTACGTTCGTTGGCACCAAGCCATACGATCAGAAGAGGGGCCAGAGCAGATTTCGGGAGACTGTTCAGTACCACCAGACATGGCTCCAGGATCCGTGCAATCCGTCGGGAGCACCAGAGAAGTACTGCGGTTCCTACACCCAGGATCACAACAAAAAAGAAACTGACAAGAGTTTCTGCCAGTGTCACGGCAATATGTGCAAACAGGGACTGATCCCTGCACATGGAAAGAAAGGTCTCTGCGATCAGGGAAGGACTGCTGAAGATAAAGGAATCGATCCATCCAAGACCAGAGGATATTTCCCAAAGTCCCATAAACAGAACAAAAAGAAGTGTCCGTGCAGCCAGGATAATGTGTTTTTCTTTTTTCTGCCGTGCAAGATATTGTTTCTGCTGTCTGGAAATTTCAGGCATTTTCATTGAGCTCCTTCCATATGATGTTAAAATATTTCTTAAAATCCGGAGCATTTCTGGAGGAGAGGGGAGTGCGGTCGCTGATATCCAGATCGATATCAATGATCTTTCGTACAGTGGCAGGACGTGCAGAAAGGATCAGTACCCGGTCGGCCATACTGATGGCTTCGGAGATGTCATGAGTGACCAGGATCGCAGGCTTGCCGGAGCTTTTGAGGATTTTTCCGATATCATCACTGACATTTAAGCGTGTCTGGTAATCCAGAGCGGAAAATGGTTCGTCCAGAAGAAGGAGCTCCGGTTCCAGCACCAGGGTCCGGATCAGAGCGGCACGTTGGCGCATTCCGCCGGAAAGCTGGGAAGGGCGGGCATCACGGAAACGGTCCAGACCGTAGGTCTGAAGAAGGGCTTCTGCATGTGCCAGCTTTTCAGGTGTGAGCTCTTTCCGGATCTCCAGGCCGAGAAGGATGTTTTTGTAGATGCTCCGCCATTCCAGAAGATGATCCTTCTGGAGCATATATCCTACAGCGGCACTGCCGGAGGATACCGGACGGTTTCCCAGAGTAATGGAACCGTGCTCTGGAGTGAGCAGGCCGGCAATGAGATTCAGAAGAGTGGATTTTCCGCATCCGGAAGGCCCTACAATGGACAGGAATTCACCGGGCATCAGGTCAAAGGATATATGAGAAAGGGCGGGTGTCTCACCGGATAATGTGTGATAGGAGAGACACACGTCCCGCACTTTCAGGACAGGATTCATGGATGTTGCCTCCTTTTCGTAGATAATGGTATAATATTATCATATGTCTGAAACAGGAGAAGGCCAATGGCAGAGATGCATACTTTGATGTCTGCCTGAAAACAGTCATAGAGAAAGGAATTACAAACATTGAACAAGAGAAACTACCAGAAAGAACTGGATAAACTGATTGAAAGAAACCAGAAAGAAGGGAAAACCCCCAGACTTTTTCTGCATGCCTGCTGTGCGCCATGCAGCAGCTATGTGATGGAATATCTGTCGCAGTATTTTGAGATCACGATATTTTTTTATAATCCTAATATCGCACCGGTGGAGGAATATTCACACCGCGTGGCTGAGATCCGCCGCCTGATCGAGGAGATGGAGTTTGTACATCCGGTAACGCTGGTGGAGGGACGGTATGACCCGGAGGAGTTTTACGAGATGGCCAAAGGTCTGGAGAACGTTCCGGAAGGAGGAGAACGGTGCTTTCGGTGTTACCGCCTGCGGATGGAAGAGGCGGCAAAGCTGGCGAAGGAGGGAGGATATGATTATTTCACCACAACCTTAAGTATCAGTCCTCTGAAGAATGCACAGAAGATTAATGAGATTGGTGAGGAGCTGGCAGAAATCTATAAAGTGCCACATCTGACTTCGGATTTTAAGAAAAAGAATGGCTACAAGCGTTCTATTGAGCTGTCTCATGAGCATGCTCTGTACCGGCAGAATTATTGCGGCTGTGTATTTTCAAAGAAAGAAGCCATGGACAGAGAACGGCTGGTTACTGAGAACCGAGTGAACAGTAACAACGGCTGAAGACAGCAAACGTATAATTATGAAAAACTTTGCATTTTTATAAAAATATGTTACACTAACACAGAAAAGTGCAGACGTCCGGGAGACGGAGCTCGTGTATGTCCGGAGAAGACAGTTCTGCCGCAAAAAAGAAAAGTGAGGAAGAATCAATATGGCACAGTTATGGGGAGGCCGTTTTACAAAAGAAACGGACAAGCTGGTTTACAATTTTAACGCATCCATTTCCTTTGATCAAAAATTTTACAGACAGGATATCCGTGGAAGCAAGGCACATGTTGCCATGCTTGCAAAACAGGGGATCCTGACAGAGGAAGAAAAGGAGCAGATCACAGAAGGACTGGACGGTATCCTTGCAGACGTGGAAGCAGGCAAGCTGGAGATCACAGCGGAGTATGAGGATATCCACAGCTTCGTGGAGGCAAACCTGATCGACCGTATCGGAGATGCCGGAAAGAAGCTTCACACAGGAAGAAGCCGTAATGACCAGGTAGCTCTGGATATGAAGCTTTATGTCCGCGACGAGATCGATGAGACAGATAAGGAGCTGAAGGACCTTCTTCTTGCCCTGCAGAAGATCATGGAAGAGAATGTTCACACCTATATGCCGGGATTTACCCACCTTCAGAAGGCACAGCCGGTAACTCTGGCACACCATGTAGGCGCATATTTTGAGATGTTCCGCAGAGACCGTGACAGACTTTTTGATATCCGTAAGAGAATGAATACCTGTCCGCTTGGAGCGGGAGCACTGGCAGGAACCACTTATCCGCTGGATCGTGCCTATACTGCAGAGCTTCTCGGCTTTGATGCACCAACCAGAAACAGTATGGATTCCGTATCTGACAGAGATTATGTCATCGAGCTTCTCAGTGCATTTTCTACGATCATGATGCATCTGAGCCGTTTTTCAGAGGAGATCATTCTGTGGAATTCCAATGAGTACCGTTTCGTTGAGATCGATGACGCATACAGCACAGGCAGCAGTATCATGCCGCAGAAGAAGAATCCGGATATCGCAGAGCTTGTCCGTGGAAAAACAGGCCGTGTTTACGGAGCGCTGACATCTATTCTCACAACCATGAAGGGAATCCCGCTTGCATACAACAAAGATATGCAGGAAGACAAGGAGCTGACCTTTGATGCCATCGACACCGTAAAAGGCTGTATCGCCCTGTTTACCGGCATGGTTTCCACTATGCAGTTCAACAAAGCCAACATGGAGGCAAGTGCAAAGAGAGGCTTTACAAACGCCACAGACGCAGCAGACTATCTGGTTAACCACGGTGTACCGTTCCGTGATGCTCACGGCATCGTCGGAAGACTGGTCCTTCTCTGTCTGGATAAGGGAATCTCTCTGGATGAGCTTCCGCTTTCCGAGTACAAAGAGATCAGTCCTGTGTTTGAGGAGGACATCTATGAAGCCATCAGTATGAAGACCTGCGTGGAAAAACGTGTGACTCTGGGAGCGCCGGGACCGGACGTGATGGAGCAGGTGATCGCTCAGAATAAAGAATATCTTGAAAAAAATTAAGATAATGCTTGCATTTTAGGAAAAATTGGTATAGTATTTACAGAAAAGACAAATGTGTGCCATGGAGGGACACGAGATGAGGAGAGTTTTATTATGAGTGAAAAGCTTAAAGTCGGTATTTTAGGTGCAACTGGAATGGTTGGTCAGAGATTCATTTCTCTTCTGGAGAATCACCCGTGGTTTGAGGTGGTTACTGTAGCGGCAAGCCCGAGAAGCGCAGGCAAGACCTACGAGGAGGCTGTAGGCGGCAGATGGAAAATGGATACTCCGATGCCGGAGGCAGTAAAGAAGCTGGTTGTTATGGATATCCACGAGGTTGAGAAGGTTGCAGCTACTGTTGACTTTGTATTTTCCGCAGTTGATATGACTAAGGATGAGATCAAGGCGATCGAGGAAGAATATGCAAAGACAGAGACACCGGTTGTGTCCAACAACAGCGCACACCGCTGGACACCGGACGTTCCGATGGTAGTTCCGGAAATCAATCCGGAGCACTTCGAGGTTATCGAATTCCAGAAGAAACGTCTCGGAACAAAACGCGGCTTTGTAGCTGTTAAACCGAACTGCTCTATCCAGAGCTACGCTCCGGTACTTACCGCATGGAAAGAGTTCGAGCCGTATGAAGTAGTTGCCACTACATACCAGGCTATTTCCGGAGCAGGAAAAACCTTCAAGGACTGGCCGGAGATGGAGCACAACATCATTCCGTACATCGGTGGTGAGGAAGAGAAGAGTGAGAAGGAGCCATTAAGACTCTGGGGCAAGATCGAGGACGGCGTGATCGTTCCGGCTACCACACCTGTCATCACATGCCAGTGTGTACGTGTTCCGGTCCTCAACGGACATACAGCAGCTGTATTCGTTAAATTCCGCAAGAAACCTACCAAAGAGCAACTGATCCAGAAGCTGGTTGAGTTTAAGGGACTTCCGCAGGAGCTTGAGCTTCCAAGCGCTCCGAAGCAGTTCATCCAGTATCTTGAGGAGGACAACCGTCCGCAGGTACAGATGGATGTAAACTATGAGAATGGAATGGGAGTATCTGTAGGACGTCTTCGTGAGGATACTGTTTATGATTACAAGTTCATCGGACTTTCCCATAACACAGTAAGAGGTGCCGCAGGCGGAGCAGTTCTCTGTGCAGAAACTCTGAAAGCGCAAGGATATATCCAGGCTAAATAAGAACTGGATCCTTTACAGGAAATAAAGAAAATCATCAGAAACGGGATATCGGTTTTTCCGGTGTCCTGTTTTTGCGTATGTGGAAGGAACAAAGGAGATATGCGCAGAAAAGTAATTACTACAGTTGTGACATTTTCCACAACCACGGCTGCCATGAAAATGGAAAGAACGGCCAAGGAATCTGAATTTCCGGGAAGGCTGATCCCGATCCCTTCAGAGATCAGTGCCCAGTGCGGACTGGCATGGAAATGCGTGGAGCAATCAGAGGAGGAAACAGAAAATTTCCTGAAAAAAAAGGAACTGGCCTGGGATGGCATCTATCGTGTTCTGGTATAAAACGGATATTGTTTGTTGTATGTAACAAAACGGAAATTTTTGAAAATTTTCGCATTTTTATTGTTAAATAATTAGTAAAGTGTTACAATATAACAAACAGATTTCCGGAAAGCGTGTTGCTGTGAACAAAGAAGCAGCAACAAAGTGCCACGCTTGCTAAAAATATGTGGAGGTGCTATTTATGAACAGGGAGGATGTAGAGAAACTGTCAACCGCTGCGAAGGGTAAGATAAACTTACTGAACAGCAATTTCGGAAAATACTTTATGCGGGCGATCATGGCCGGATTTTTTATTGATGTGGCGATGATCTACAGTAACGTTGTTGGAAATGTATTTTCCAAAACTTTCCCGGAATGGGGGAAATTCCTTGGAGCCATCGTGTTCTCCATTGCGGTCCTGTTGATCGTAATGGTAGGAGGAGAGCTGTTTACCGGTAACAATCTGGTAATGGCTTTTGGTGCGTATGACAAGAGCGTATCATGGAAAGATGTTGGAAAGGTCTGGGGAATCAGTTACATCGGCAATTTTGTGGGATGCCTGATCCTGGCGCTGATCTTTGTAGGTGCCGGAGCGTCCGGTACAGCAGATTATTTTGCCGGATTTATAAACGGAAAACTGAGTATTCCGGCAGGACAGATGTTTTTCCGTGCGGTACTTTGTAATTTCTTCGTCTGTCTTGCTGTTCTCTGCGGCATTAAGCTGAAGAGTGAGTCAGGCAAGTTCCTGATGATCGTGATCTGTATTTCAGGTTTCGTTGTCAGCGGATTTGAGCATTGTATTGCAAATATGGGTATTTTTACAGTTGCATTCTGTATGGTGCCAGGATTGTCTGTCGGCGCTATGCTTAAAAGCATGGTAATCGTAACACTGGGAAATATAGTTGGCGGAGCTGTGCTTCTGGCATGGCCGCTTAGAAAGATGAGTGCAGATAAATAGTATGGCAAAGGCTTTATACATAGCGGAGAAGCCCAGCGTGGCACAGGAATTTGCGAAGGCTTTGAAGATCAACGGTCAGAGAAAAGACGGATATCTGGAATCTGATGATTCTGTGGTAACCTGGTGTGTAGGACACCTGGTTACCATGAGCTATCCCGAAAAATATGATATCAAGTTTAAAAGGTGGAGTTTTGATACCCTGCCTTTTTTGCCGCGCGAATTTAAATATGAAGTGATCCCCGGGGTCAAAAAGCAGTTCGAGATCGTAAAAGGACTGCTGAACCGGCCGGATGTGGATACCATTTATGTGTGTACCGACTCCGGACGTGAGGGTGAATATATCTACCGTCTGGTAGCCCAGATGGCAGGAGTAAAGGGGAAAGTCCAGAAACGTGTGTGGATCGATTCCCAGACAGAGGAAGAGATCTTAAGAGGAATCCGTGAAGCGACGGATATCTCGGAGTATGATAATCTGGCAGCATCTGCGTATCTCCGCGCAAAGGAAGATTATCTTATGGGAATCAATTTTTCCAGAGTTCTGACCTTGCGCTACGGAAGCAGTGTCACCAATTATCTCCATTCCAAATATCAGGCTATTGCAGTAGGGCGTGTGATGACCTGTGTTCTTGGCATGGTAGTGAGGAGAGAACGGGAAATCCGTGTCTTTGTGAAGACACCGTTTTACCGTGTCCTTGGCAGTATTGGACTTGCAGGTGAAAATTTTGACGGTGAATGGAGAGCTGTGGAAGGCAGCCGGTATTTCCAGTCCCCGTATCTTTATAAAGAAAACGGCTTCAGGAAAAAAGAGCATGCACAGATGCTGATCGATCAGCTGATGGTGAACCAGCCCCTTTCCTGTATTGTGGAAAAGGTGGAACGAAAAAAAGAAAACAAAAATCCGCCGCTTCTTTTTAACCTGGCGGAGCTTCAGAATGTGTGCTCAAAGCTGTTTAAGATCAGTCCGGACGAGACACTCCGGATCGTACAGGAGCTTTATGAGAAGAAGCTGGTGACTTATCCGAGAACGGATGCCAGAGTTCTTTCCACGGCAGTGGCCAAGGAGATATACAAGAATATATCCGGTCTTCGAAATTATCAGCAGGCCGGTGTTGCGGCGGCAGAGGTTTTGGGGATGGAATCCTGGAAAAGCATTGCAAAGACCAGATATGTGAATGACAAGCAGATCACAGACCATTACGCGATCATTCCTACCGGTCAGGGATTGAATGCGCTTGGAAGCGTGTCTCTTACTGCACAGCGTGTGTACGAGACCATTGTACGGAGATTTTTGTGTATTTTTTATCCGCCGGCCGTTTATCAGAAGGTGAGTCTTGTGACGAAGCTGGACGGCGAGGCATTCTTTTCATCCTTTAAGGTTCTCAAAGAAGAAGGCTATCTGAAGATCGCCACGAATTCTTTTTCGCGGAAAAGGGCTTCAGACAGTGAGAAAAACAGAAATGGAGAGGAAGACGAGGTTTCCTGTGATACTGTGCTCCTGGAGGCGTTGCAGAAGCTGAAAAAGGGTGATATACTTCCTGTGAACGGTTTGAGTATCAAGGAGGGTGAGACTTCACCGCCCAAACGATACAATTCCGGTTCCATGATCCTTGCCATGGAAAATGCAGGACAGCTGATCGAGGATGAGGAGCTTCGAGCCCAGATCAAGGGAAGCGGGATCGGCACCAGTGCTACCCGTGCCGAGATCCTGAAGAAGCTTTTTAACATCAAATATCTGGCACTGAACAAAAAGACCCAGGTGATCACTCCAACACTTCTTGGGGAAATGATCTTCGATGTGGTAAATTGTTCTATCCGGCAGCTTCTGAACCCGGAGCTTACGGCAAGCTGGGAAAAGGGGCTCACCTATGTGGCAGAGGGCAGCATCACGGAACAGGAATATATGGACAAGCTGGAGCATTTTGTGCGGGTACGTACCCGGCAGGTGGAGGCAAGCAATTATCAGTATAACCTGCGGCAGTTTTTTGATGTGGCCGCTGTAAACTACAGGAAGCCGGAGCGAGCTTCCAGACAGGGAGGAAAGAAATCATCATGATGAAAGATTTTACTATCAGCAATATGCTGGATCTGAATGAGACCATTGCAGCAGAGCTTTTTGAGGGAAAAACCTATCCGTGGGAGGTTCTTCCGGAGATCGGAGATTTCATTATTAAGCTGGGAAAAACACTGGATCCTTCTGAATATGAGGAGAAGGGCGAAAATGTATGGATCGCAAGATCCGCTACAGTTGCGCCGACTGCAAGTATCACCGGACCGGCTATCATTGGCAGAGACGCCGAGGTGCGCCACTGTGCATTTATCCGCGGCAAGGCTATCGTTGGTGAGGGCGCAGTTGTGGGAAATTCCACAGAGCTTAAGAATGCAGTGCTGTTTAACAAGGTTCAGGTTCCTCATTATAATTATGTTGGAGATGCTGTGCTGGGATATAAGTCCCACATGGGTGCCGGATCGATCTGTTCCAACGTAAAATCAGACAAGAAGCTGGTTGTCGTAAAAGACGGGGATGAAAAGATCGAAACCGGTCTTAAGAAATTCGGAGCGATGCTCGGAGATCATGTTGAAGTCGGATGCGGTTCTGTGCTGAATCCCGGTACTGTGATCGGACGGAATTCTAATATCTACCCGCTGTCACCGGTACGTGGATGTGTTCCTGCAGATTCCATTTATAAAAATGCAAAAGAGATCGTAAAGAAAAAATAAGAAACAGATTCTTCTGGACACGCATTTAGGCTGCACTTTTGAGAGAGTGCAGCTTTTTTTGATGAGGGATGGATGCGATGCAACAGTATTGGTCGTGGAAGGATGAACCGACCGGAGCGGGCGGGATTAAGATAAAAACAAAAGCTGTCGAAGTATGACCAGTCCTATAATATGGACTGGGTAAAACCAGTAAAAGAAATATTTTGCTGATTTTCCGCGGATGAAGCCTCTTTTTCCATTGTACAGGTTAATGGACAGAAAGGCAAAGGAGGCTCTCCATTCATAGTAAAGCCAGCAGCTTCCGAGGATTGCCTGGCCTGGTTTATCGTTTCGCATATAGTATATGATCAGCAGGAAGATATACCCCCGCCATCCATAGTCTGCTTTCAGAAAAATGGAAACAACAAGCAGTCCCAGGATGCAGAGAAGCTGCATCGAAGGTCTGGTCTGGAAATATTCGATGGCACAAAAGGCCAGATATCCGAGGAAAAGCGTAAAAAACACATTTTGTCTTTCGTAACGCAGCGTATTTGTAAACATCAGATTCCACGGAATTTCTGAGAGCAGCGCAAAAAGAAGGAGATTTCTTCCATAGAGGAACCTGCTCCGTGTATGCCGGAAGCCTTCCAGCAGGAGAAAACAGAAGATGGGAAAAGCAGCTCTTCCGATATCGCGGAAAATAAGATATACAGTATATTCTCTGCCGAAAAGTGTAAACAGGATTTTCTGTGCAGGCTGATACATACTGAGCAGCACAGCTCCGATATGATCGATCAGCATGGTGATGACCGCGATCATCTTCAGAGCGCTTCCGCTGAGAATGCGGTATTTTTCTGGAAAAACAGAATCCACAGATGCATTCATGAAAAATATACCTCCAAGGTTAAACTTGCTAATATATTATCACATACATACAGTAGTTGCCAGAAATATTTGACAGTTAGGCATGCAATACTGCCGGAATAACTACCAATATTATGCGTTTTATGGCAAAATTTTATCAAATATGACTGGACGAAACAAAGGTTTTGTGAGAAAATAGCCATAGGGTGTTATCGAACTTTTTTTCTCAATAACATCGGTCAATCTATACTTGAAAGGAGTTTTAAAATGATTTATTCACGCGAAGTAGAAGAAATGTGTCCAGTGGCACAGGGCGTACATCATGGTGCCGCTCCGATCCCGGAAGAAGCAAAATGGGTTCAGGCAAAAGAAGTAAAGGATATCTCCGGATTTACACACGGTGTTGGCTGGTGTGCTCCGCAGCAGGGTGCTTGTAAGCTTTCCCTTAACGTTAAAGAGGGAATCATCCAGGAGGCACTTGTTGAGACAATCGGATGTTCAGGAATGACTCACTCTGCAGCTATGGCTTCTGAGATCCTTCCAGGACTTACCGTTATGGAGGCACTGAACACAGACCTTGTATGTGATGCAATCAATACAGCTATGAGAGAGCTTTTCCTTCAGATCGTTTACGGACGTTCCCAGTCTGCATTCTCCGAGGACGGACTTGCAGTAGGCGCTGGTCTTGAGGACCTTGGAAAAGGACTTCGTTCTCAGGTTGGTACAATGTATGGAACTCTGAAAAAAGGACCTCGTTACCTTGAGATGGCTGAGGGTTATGTTACAGGTATCGCTCTTGATGAGAACGATGAGATCATCGGATATCAGTTCGTAAGCCTTGGAAAAATGACTGACTTCATTAAGAAAGGTGATGACCCGAACACAGCATGGGAGAAAGCAAAAGGTCAGTACGGCCGTGTTGCAGATGCTGTTAAGATCATCGACCCAAGAAAAGAGTAATTACACTTCGTAAGGTAAAAATATCAGGAGGTTACAGGAAATGGCTTTATTTGAATCATATGAGAGACGAATTGACAAGATCAATTCTGTTTTAAACAGCTATGGAATCGCTTCTATCGAAGAAGCTGAGAAAATCACTAAAGACGCAGGACTGAACGTTTACGATCAGATCAAAGGCATTCAGCCGATCTGCTTCGAGAACGCTTGTTGGGCTTACACAGTAGGTGCAGCTATCGCGATCAAAAAAGGCTGCAGAAGAGCCGCTGACGCAGCAGCAGCTATCGGAGAAGGCCTTCAGGCTTTCTGTATCCCGGGATCCGTTGCAGACACACGTAAAGTAGGTCTTGGACATGGAAACCTTGGAAAGATGCTTCTTGAGGAAGAGACAGACTGCTTCTGCTTCCTTGCAGGACATGAGTCTTTCGCAGCAGCTGAGGGTGCGATCGGTATCGCAGAGAAAGCAAACAAGGTTCGTAAAAAACCTCTTCGTGTTATCCTGAACGGTCTTGGAAAAGATGCTGCTCAGATCATCTCCCGTATCAACGGCTTTACATATGTAGAGACAGAGTATGATCCATATAAGAACGAGGTTAAGGAAGTATTCCGTAAATCCTATTCTGAGGGACTTCGTGCAAAGGTTAACTGCTACGGCGCTAACAGCGTTCCGGAAGGTGTTGCGATCATGTGGAAAGAGGGCGTTGACGTTTCCATCACAGGAAACTCCACAAACCCGACTCGTTTCCAGCATCCGGTAGCAGGAACATACAAAAAAGAGTGCAACGAGAAAGGCAAAAAATACTTCTCCGTTGCTTCCGGCGGTGGTACAGGACGTACACTTCATCCGGACAACATGGCAGCAGGTCCTGCTTCCTACGGTATGACTGATACACTTGGACGTATGCATTCTGACGCTCAGTTCGCAGGATCTTCTTCCGTACCGGCTCACGTAGAGATGATGGGTCTTATCGGCGCTGGAAACAACCCGATGGTTGGTATGACAGTTGCTGTAGCTGTTTCCGTACAGGAAGCTGCTGACGCTGGCAAATTCTGATTTCAGATAACGAAAAATAGTGGGAAAGGCTGTAAACCTTAGGGTTTATGGCCTTTTTCTTTTTGCTCTGCAATAGAAAAAAATATTCTCAAAAAGTGCGAAAACAGTAATAGCGAACACGTAGCTAACATTTTGTGGGAATTTATGAAATATTTTTTGGAGAAATTCATAAAATAAATCAAAGCGGCAGGGGAGATACGGAGAATATTTATGGAAGCGCTTGTGGATTATATTAAACCGGAATTGCTGATCACAGCGATCGCTTTGTATTTTATGGGGATCGCACTGAAGGAGGCTCAGGCTGTGAAGGACAAATATATTCCGCTGATACTGGGGTGTGCAGGGATCCTTATATGCGGAATTTATATTTTTGCTACCTGTTCCTGTAAAAATGCACAGGATATTGCAATGGCAGTATTTACATCCACGACACAGGGAGTCCTGGTGGCGGGGCTTTCTACATATGTGAACCAGCTGATCAAACAGCTGGAAAAAGATGAATAATGGATTTTGTAAGGTAGTTTCAGATACTTGCAGCAGCTGCAGGAATTTATGCGCCAGAAGAAAGCCGTTCAGAACAGGATGCAGGTAATTTGCGGAAATGTCATAATTGAGAGTAGGAGAAAATATATCATAAAAAGGAAGGATACATCATGCATGAGCAGATGTATCCTTCCTTTTTGAATTGGTTATTTATGCATTTTTCAGTGCCTGTTCCAGATCTTTGATAATATCATCCACATTTTCGATACCGATGGAAAGACGGATCATTCCAGGAGAAACTCCTGCTTCAACCAACTGCTCGTCGTTCATCTGGCGATGTGTATGGCTGGCTGGGTGAAGGACCATAGTGATGGAGGCGGCAACGTGAGTTGCGATGGTGGCAAGCTTCAGACTGTCCATAAAACGGACTGCTGCATCACGGCCACCGGTCAGTTCAAAGGAGATAACGCCGCAGGTATGACCATCCTTCATATATTTCTGAGCCAGTGCGTGATATTTATCCTCCGGAAGTCCTGCGTAATTTACATGAGAAACCTTTTCGTGTGCGTTCAGGTATTCTGCAATCTTCTGGGCGTTGGAGCAATGGCGTTCAACACGCAGCGGAAGCGTTTCCAGACCGAGGTTCAGAAGGAAGCAATTCATCGGAGACGGAATAGAGCCCAAATCACGCATCAGCTGGGAAGTAGCCTTAGTGATGTAAGCTTTTTTTCCGAACTGCTTTGTATAGATAACGCCGTGATAGGATTCATCCGGCTCTGTCAGGCCGTGATATTTATGGCCGTAGGCATCCCAGTCGAAGTTACCGCTGTCGACAATGGCGCCGCCTACCTGAACGGCATGTCCGTCCATATATTTGGTGGTGGAGTGGGTAACGATATCTGCACCCCACTCGAAGGGACGGCAGTTTACCGGTGTGGCAAAGGTGTTATCCACAATAAGAGGCACGCCGTTTTGGTGTGCAACGTGTGCAAATTTCTCGATATCAAGAACTACCAGAGCCGGATTGGCGATAGTTTCTGCAAAGAGAACCTTTGTGTTCGGTTTGAATGCGGCAGCGATCTCTTCTTCTGTTGCATCGGTATCAACAAAGGTGCAGTCAATGCCAAGTTTCTTGAAGGTGACGGCAAGAAGGTTGAAGGTTCCTCCGTAAATGGTAGAAGCGGCAACAACGTGATCGCCTGCCTCACAGATATTAAATACTGCGTAGAAGTTGGCTGCCTGTCCGGAAGAAGTCAGGATTGCAGCAACACCGCCTTCCAGATCTGCGATCTTTGCGGCTACGGCATCGTTAGTCGGGTTCTGGAGACGGGTGTAAAAATATCCGTCTGCCTTCAGATCAAATAACTGGCCCATTTCGTCGGTGGTGTCATATTTGTAAGTGGTGCTCTGATAGACAGGAAGTGCACAGGGCTCGCCTTTGGATGGGGTATAGCCGGAGTGGATACATTTAGTCTCTAAATTATAGTCGCTCATAGGGATAAGTCCTTTCTGCTGTGTTTTTCGTATGAATTTAACCGAATCAGGGAAGCCTGCCTGCGTTTCAGGGATTTCTGAGAGAAGCTTTGATCCTTAAAGTTCGGTTAAATAAAGTATGAAAAATGCATTTGTGTATTTTAAATAAAACTACATATAAGTATAACTCTTTATGTGTTGAAATACAATAATATTCTACATAAACTCTACTAGGGTATAAGGGAAATGAAATATTGCGTTCTTGTGCACATAATAAAACGCTATATGATCAACGTTTATAATAAGCATAGTAAGTCATTTTATAGATGCGAAAATGTGAGTGAATGCCGAAAAAATACTGTAAAATAAACAAAATATGTGAATGAAGTAACAAATGGTGAAAATCGCATAAAAACAAAATGGAAAATTTGTACAAAAAAGATATTGCGTTCACGTGCACAAGATGATAATATAACATCATCAAAAAGAACACAAAAACAGAAAACAATAAACAATAAAAAATGAACGGAGGAATTTAAAATGTTAAGAGTAGGAGTTATCGGATGCGGCGGAATGGGAAGAGATCATATCAGAAGACTGACAGAGAAGATCCAGGGAGCAGAAGTAGTAGCTGTTTCCGATGTATTTGAGGAAAGTGCCAAGAAAGCAGCCGAGATCTGCGGAGCAAAAGTCTATGCAGACAGTAAGGAGCTCATCAATGCAGAGAACGTAGATGCAGTATTTATCGTATCTCCGGGCTTCGCACATGTAGATTCTCTTCTTCAGGCGATCGAGGCCGGCAAGAGGATTTTCTGTGAGAAACCATTATGTACAACTGCTGAGGACTGCCTGAAAGTAGTAAAGGCAGAGGAGGCAGCCGGCAAACATCTCATCCAGCTTGGATTTATGAGACGCTATGACAAGGGATATCAGCAGATCAAGGAAGCACTTGCAACCGGAGAATACGGCGAGCCGCTGATCCTTCACTGTACACACAGAAATCCAGAGGTAGGTACCAATTACAATACACCAATGGCTGTGCACGATACCGCAATCCATGAGATCGATGTCCTTCACTGGCTTGTAGATGATGAGTATGAATCAGCACAGGTAGTAATGCCAAGAGTGACGAAATATTCCCACTCTGAGCTGAAGGATCCGCAGATCATGATGCTCCGTACTAAAAAAGGTGTATGCATTGATGTAGAAGTATTTGTAAACTGCAAGTTTGGATATGACATCAACTGTGAAGTTGTATGTGAGGACGGTGCACTGAAAATGGCACAGCCGGCTTATCCGTCTATCCGCAAGAATGCGGCAGTGTCCACTGCTATTGACACAGACTGCTTCGTAAGATTTAAAGACGCTTATGATAAAGAGGTTCAGGACTGGGTTGATAACGCAGAGGCAGGAGTGATCACAGGACCGAATGCATGGGATGGATACCTGGCAGCGATCACAGCAGATGCTCTTGTAAAAGCGCAGGAAACCGGACAGATCGAGAAAATCGTTTCAGCAGTTGAGAAGCCGGAATTTTATAAATAAATATATTTTACGAGCTCTACCTCATCAAGTGTGAGTTATCATACCAACTTATTGCTACAGACTTCCCCAATGAGTCTGCGGCGGCAGTTACCGGCAGGATCCGATTCCGCTTCGGCTTTGTTGAAAATGCAGTGGAAAACCTGCCGGTGAGATTAACTGGAAAAATTGGCTGAAAAGTAAAAACATATGGAGGGTATTGAAGATGAAATTAGGATTTAATGAAGCAACTGCACTGGAATGTAAAGGACAGTCTCTTATGGCAGACCTGGAGATGTGCGAGAAATATGGTTTTGATTATATTGAGATCCGCTTTGACTGCGTAAAGGACTATCTTAAAGAGCATACACTGGAAGAACTTGCAGACTGGTTTAAGAATCATCATCTGAAACCATGGGCATACAACACTTTGATCTTCTTTAACCAGAGAGATGAGGCAGGGGAAAAAGAGATTGACGAAGAAGTTGATTTTATCCTGAAGGTTTCCAAAGCAATTGGAATGAAAATGCTGATCACCGTTCCAAGCTTTGATGTAAAAGACAAATCTGTCAGTGAGATCAAAGAAGAAGCAGTTGCACGTCTTCGTTATCTTTCCGATAAGGTTGGCGCGGATATGAAGATCTCCTTGGAGTTCTGTGGTGCACCGAACTGCTCCATCAACCAGTTTGGAACAGCCTATGATGTGGTAAAAGCAGTAGACAGAGATAATGTAGGCGTTACCGTGGATACCTTCCATTTCCATGAGATGTGCTCCCGCCTTGAGGACCTGAGAGCTGCTGATGGCAAGAAGATTTTTGCATACCATTTAAATGACTGTGAGGATCTTCCGCTTGGCTCCTGCGGAGACGACAAGAGACTGTGGCCGGGTGAGGGTGTTGTAGATCATGCAGGAATCGCAGCTGCACTGAAGGAGATCGGTTTTGATGGCGTTTGCACCATCGAAGAGTTCCGTCCGGAATACTATGCAATGAGCCATGAGGACAACGTGAAAAAGGCTGCGGAAGTTACCAGAGACTTTGTGCAGAAATATTTCGGATAATTCATTCAGAAAGGTCCGACCTTAAACCGATAGGAGGTAGATACTATGGCTGGTAAGGGAATCCCTGAATTGTTGAATTACAAGCAGAAGGGGAAAGACTTGAATGAATTCATCAAGGTTCCGTTGTCGGAAAAGCTGGCATACTGTTTTGGTGATCCGGCACTGACCTTGATGTATACCATGACTACAACTCTGCTGATCTATTTTTATACCAACGTTGTTGGAATATCAGCAGGTGCGGTAGGAATGATCATGCTTTTGTCCCGTGTTTTTGATGGATTTTCCGATGTGCTGATGGGAACTATTATCGACCGGACTCATTCCAAGTATGGAAAAGCCAGGATCTGGATCTTAAGACTTGCGGTTCCTTATGCGCTGGCAGCGGTGCTTTTGTTCACCATGCCGCCAATGGGAAATATGGGAAAGATCATCTATGCTTTTGTTACCTATAATATCATGAATACGGTTGTATACACTGCTATCAGCCAGCCATTCCATGCACTGGGATCTCTGATGAGCCGTGACCGTCGTGAACGTGATGTGATCTGTAACATCCGCATGGTATTGTCGATCACAGCAAGTATGATCATTACTGCGTTCACACTGCCGCTGATCAATATCGTAGCGAATATTACCGGCAATCAGCAGATGGCCTGGATCCTGGTAACTGCCGGCTATGCGATCATTTCTGTCGGTGTACTTGTGAATACTTATATTGTCTGTACAGAGCGTGTTTCTGCAGCAAAACAGGAAAAGGAAGATATTCCTTTTGTGGAAGCATTTAAAGCAACCGTTACCAACCGGTATTTCCTTATCGCTCTGGGGCTGATGATCTTTTATACCGCATATCAGATTATTATCGGAACGGACCTTACCTATTACTGCCAGTATGTACTCGGAAATGTAGACCTCGTCATGCCTCTTTCCGCAGCTGAGAAACTGGCAACTGTGGCAGGAATTGCCCTTTTGCCGAAGGTGCTTCCCCGCTATGGAAAAAGAAATCTCATCTGTGTCGGCTGCATCCTGGGCGTTGCAGGACAGCTTCTGTTCCTGATGAATATTACCAGTGTTTCGCTTGGTGTTGTAACCTGTATCATGAGAGGTATCGGAATCGCCCCATTCTATGGTGTGCAGTATTCTCTTCCAAGCGATGCTATTGAGTATGGCCAGTGGAAAACAGGCAAGCGTGTGGAGGGTCTGATGTTCTCATCTATGAGCATGGGTCAGAAAGCCGGTTCCGGACTGACTTCTGCTATTATGGGAGGAATTCTTTCGGCGGCATACTTTGACGGAACAAAGGCGACAGCGGCAGAGCAGTCTGCAGAGGCAATCAGCGTGATCAAGGGATTTTATCTGTATGTTCCGATAGCAATCTGGGTAGTGATGTTTGTGATCGCAGCATGCTACCAGCTGGACAAAGTTTATGACAAAATGATGCGTGAACTGATCCAGCGAGAATCGGGAGAGGAAAGCGTCTCTGTGCCGGGCGAGATTCAGTCCATGCCGTTACCGGAAGCTTCCGGAAACCGGATCAACGTGGCAATTGGAAGACTGTATGGCAGCAGTGGAAGAAAGATTGCCGAGGATGTTGCAAAAGCACTGGACTGCAAGGTTTATGATCGTCAGATCATCTGTCTTATGGCAGAAAAGTTCGGTATGGAAAAAGCAGATCTGGAAAGTGTAAGGCAGTATCTGGATTCCTACAATTATGAGGATTCTGAGCTTACATTTTCCCCGTATGGACATTCATCGGCAGGTGCGGCAGCAGATTATACAGGTGTTCAGATGTTTGAGGTGCAGAGCCGGATCATCCGTGAGCTTTCTGAGAGAAGACCAGGTGTATTCCTGGGAAGATGTGCCAACTATGTGCTTCGTGGAGAGCCACATGCATACAGCTTTTTCGTTTATGCAGATGATGCTTACCGGGAAAAAGAGGGCCAGGAATATTATAAAGGCCAGTCTCTTGGAGAACTGGAGAAACGTGATCAGATCCGAAATGAATACTATGAGAAGTTTACCGGAATCCGCAGAGACGATCCCCATTATTACGATATGGTGATCAATGTATCCAAAACAGGTGCAGCCGGAGCGGCCAGCCTGATCCTGGATTATATCCGGAATAAAGAAGAGGAAAAAGGAGGGAATGCATCATGAAGATCGCATTTGACGTAGATGTTCTTGCAAAACAGATGGATATCAACCGTATGGTCCATCAGGTGGCGGACTGGGGATATAAATATATTGAACAGTCTCCGCATCCGAGGATCAATCCGTTCTATAAGCATCCACTGTTTTCAAAAGAATGTGAACAGGAATACAGACAGGCTCTTAAAGAGACTGGCGTTGAGATTTCGTCCTTTATCGTGGTGTATCGCTGGTCTGGTCCGACGGAGGAACAGAGACAGTTTGCAGTTGCAAACTGGAAACGGATGATCCAGATCGCCGGAGATATGGGAGTGAAGGTTATCAATACAGAGCTTTCGGGTGATCCGAACCAGCAGGAGATCTGCAATGGAATGTGGTTTAGATCCATGGAGGAATTGCTTCCGCTGATCGAGCGTGAGGGTATCCGTGTGGAGATCCAGTCTCATCCTTATGATTTCTGTGAGCTGAATAATGAGACCTGTGATATGGTGAAATCCTTCCGTTCTCCAAATCTTGGTTATGTGTATTCTTCTCCTCACGGCTTCTTCTACGATGAGGGCAAAGGAGATGTGCGGTCCATGTTGAAATATGCGGGAGATGAACTGACCCATGTACTTTTTGCGGATACCTTTAACCAGACCATGGACTGCAGATACATTTTAAATCCGCCGTGGCTGAATGGCCGTGGAAAAGCGGATGTGACGGTGCATCAGCATCTTGCAATGGGTGAGGGTGATGTGGATTTTGATGGTATTTTTGAAACATTGAGAGAAATGGATTTTGCCAGCAAGCAGCTGAAACCGGATGCACCGAAAGCCGGCGGCGATAACATTGCCTGCGTTTCCATGTTTGGTTTTCCGGAAAAGATGGATAAGCAGGCACCGGAAGCAAGAGAGCGGATTGAGAGAGAACTGCTGGGGAAATGATCGGGTGATCGCGGCAGATCAGAAAGAAAACTGTAATAAATGAGTAGCTGACAGTACGCAGAACGGTGAATAAGACTGATAAAATAATGAATGTGTGCAGAAACACGGTTTCCAGGATGAAAGTTTCATTGTGGAAACCGTGTTTTTTGATGTCTTTCTTTACAAAAAAACTTTACATATATCAAACAACTGTCTTGTCACATGTAAAGGACTGTGGTATTATGTGTAAGATGTTTTGAAAAAAGTTACATGATAATAAAAAAGCAGATCAGAAGCATCTGCATAATAAAGACTAGTACAGCGAAAATTAAGTTTCTGCTATATTGATGCAGCAGATGAAAAATCAGACAAGTCAATATGGCGGTTACTTAATATTCGCTGTACTAGAAAGCAAAAGCAGGAACTCAAAAAAGAAATCCTGCAGGAAAGGTGAAAGATAATGACAGTTGCAGAAGAAATCCAGAAATTAAAAAAAGAAAAAGATGCCATCATCCTTGCACACTACTACGTGCGTCCCGAAGTACAGGATGTAGCTGACTATATAGGAGATTCCTTTTATCTCAGCAAGATCGCAGCCAGCGCGAAAGAGAAGACGATCGTGTTCTGTGGAGTAGGATTTATGGGAGAGAGTGCGAAGATCTTAAGTCCGGATAAAACTGTTCTGATGCCTGCCATGGATGCAGACTGTCCGATGGCTCATATGGCAACAGAAGAAGGCATCCGCAAGGTGCGAGAGGAATATGACGATGTGGCAGTTGTCTGTTACATTAATTCCACAGCAGCATTGAAGGAGCTTTCTGATGTATGTGTTACCTCCGCAAATGCAGTAAAGATCGTAAAAGCGCTTCCGAACAAAAACATCTTTTTTATCCCGGACAGAAATCTTGCACATTTTATTGCAGAACAGGTTCCTGAGAAGAACTTTATTTATAATGAAGGTTTCTGCATTGTCCATGAATTTATGGATCCGGAAGAAGTAAAAGCAGCAAAAGAAGCACACCCGGATGCACTGGTTCTGGCACATCCGGAATGTCCTCAGACAGTTCTGAAACAGGCTGATTACATCGGAAGCACATCGGGGATCATCAAATATGCACAGGAAAGTGACAACAAAGAGTTTATCATCTGTACAGAATGTGGCGTTCAGTACAAGCTGGAAACTACCTGCCCGGATAAAAAATTCTACTTCACAGAAACCGTACCGGTCTGCAAAAACATGAAAAAAGTATTTCTGGAAAAAGTTCTCCACGTTCTGAAAACCGGGGAGAATGAGGTTCATGTAACAGACGAGACACGTGAAAACGCGAAGAGACCGCTGGAGCGGATGCTGGAACTGGCAAAATAAATAAAACACATTTGTATAAAAGATTTGTCTAAGTTGGATGAAAAGAGAAATCAGGACAGAGAGGCGAAAAGCAATGAGAATTAAAACAGACGTAGTGATCGTGGGAACAGGTGTTGCAGGTATGTTCAGTGCCTTGAAGCTTCCGCGGGACAAAAAGATCGTGATCATCACAAAAGAGGATATGAGGAGCAGTGATTCTTTCCTGGCCCAGGGCGGGATCTGTGTGCTCCGTGATGAAAACGATTACGACAGCTATTTTGAAGATACCATGAAGGCAGGACATTACGAAAACAGAAAAGAGTCGGTAGACATTATGATCCGAGGCTCCAGAGACATCATTAATGACCTTGTCGGATATGGTGTGGATTTCAAGATGGATGGAGATGATTTTGCTTATACAAGAGAAGGTGCACATTCCAGACCGAGGATCCTTTATCATGAGGATATCACAGGAAAAGAAATTTCCGAAAAACTGCTCCAGCAGGTTCTGAAGCTTGAAAATGTAACAATTCTGGAATATACTACCATGCAGGATATTCTTGTGGAAAATGGCAAATGTACAGGCCTGAAGGCAGTTTCCGCAGAAGCGAACAGGACACGTCTTGAAGCTATGGAAGCCGAAGAAGCGGTGAAGACCCAGGAAGAGATCCAGCCGGGCGGAGAGATCCAGGTAGAGATTTATGCACAGGATACGATCCTGGCCAGCGGCGGGATCGGAGGAAGATATGAGCATTCCACCAACTATCCGCATCTCACAGGGGATGCTCTTGATATTGCAAAAAAACACAATGTGCGTCTGGAACATCTGGATTATGTGCAGATCCATCCGACAACGCTGTATTCCAAGAAACCGGGCCGCAGATTCCTGATCTCAGAATCGGTCCGCGGAGAAGGCGCAGTACTTTATAACAGCAAAAAAGAGCGTTTTGTCAATGAACTTCTTCCAAGAGATGTAGTAACAAATGCGATCCGGGAAGAAATGAAAAAAGAAGGAACAGACCATGTATGGCTTTCCATGGAAAATATTGATAAAGATACGATCCTGAATCATTTTCCGAATATTTATCAGAGGTGTCTGGAAGAAGGCTATGATGTGACAAAAGAATGCATCCCTGTTGTTCCTGCTCAGCATTATTTCATGGGCGGTATCTGGGTGGATTCTGACAGCAAGACCAGCATGGACCAGCTTTATGCAGTGGGAGAAACCAGCTGCAACGGTGTACATGGCGCGAACAGACTGGCAAGTAATTCCCTGCTGGAGAGCCTTGTATTTGCAAAACGTGCAGCCAAAGCAATCTCAGCAGAAAAGAAAAGTGCTACAGGTGCGGCGTGAATGCAGCCGGAATATAAATATCCGTATTATGAAAGACAGGAGCAGCCTTGCTTTGGAGAACAGGGCTGCTGTGATGATTAAGAAAGAGAAGGGATTGTAAAATGAATAAGATCACAATGACACTTCAGGTAGATCACCTGATCCTGGAGGCTTTAAAGGAAGATATTTCAAGCGAAGACGTTACCACAAACTCTGTTATGAAAGAAGCAGTTCCGGGAGAGGTAGATCTGATCTGTAAAGAGGATGGAATCATTGCGGGACTGGAAATCTTCAGCCGTGTATTTACGCTTCTGGATGCTGACACAAAAGTGGAGCTGTTCTGCAAGGACGGCGATGAAGTAAAAAAAGGTCAGAAAATGGGAAAAGTTACAGGAGATATCCGGGTGCTTCTTTCCGGCGAGCGTGTGGCGCTGAATTATCTTCAGAGAATGAGCGGGATCGCAACCTATACACATTCGGTTGCGTCACTTCTTGAGGGAACAGGGATCACATTGCTGGATACCAGAAAAACGACGCCGAATATGCGTATTTTTGAGAAATATGCTGTTCGTGTAGGCGGCGGACAGAACCACAGATATAATCTTTCAGATGGAGTTCTTTTGAAAGACAATCACATCGGAGCAGCAGGAAGCGTTGCAAATGCTGTAAAAATGGCGCAGGAGTACGCTCCTTTTGTCCGCAAGATCGAAGTTGAGGTAGAAACTCTTGATCAGGTAAAAGAAGCTGTTGAGGCCGGCGCAGATATCATCATGCTTGATAACATGACTCCGGAGATGATGAAAGAAGCGGTGCAGCTGATTGGTGGAAGAGCAAAAACTGAATGCTCCGGAAATGTTACAAAAGAAAACATTGCAAAGATCAGGGATGTTGGTGTAGACTATGTATCAAGTGGTGCATTAACGCATTCTGCACCGATCCTTGATATTTCGCTTAAGAATCTTCATCCACTTTCCTGAAAAATGCAGGATTTTACAGAATACCGGGTGCTGTGACAGGAAATACCCGGAATATCAGAAAAGAAGCGTGAATTGCCGGAAGCAGAGGCATAGCAGGTGATGTCGGGCCGGGTTGGAGATATCGCGAGAATGAAGGAGAGAGGTATCGGAATAAAAAGTACAGGCACAGCCAGGAAAGGGGAACTTAAATGACTGGTTCAGAACGCAGGACAGCGATCATGGATCAAATTAAAAACAGTGAACGGCCGGTCTCAGGAAGTGCTCTGGCCAGAACATTTCAGGTCAGCAGACAGGTGATCGTGCAGGATATTGCGCTGATACGCGCGGAGGGGAATGACGTGATCTCCACCAACAGAGGATATATTTTTACTGCTCCCCATACTGTGAGCCGGATATTCAAGGTGCATCATACAGATGCGGATCTGGAGAACGAGCTCTGCGGGATTGTGGATCTTGGCGGAAAAGTGATCAACGTAATGGTGAATCACAGAGTTTACGGACATATCGAGGCAGAACTGAATATCAGCTCCAGGCGCCAGGTTGAGAATTTTATGGAGGATATCCGAAGCGGCAAGTCCAGTCCTCTGAAGAATATCACATCGGATTATCATTATCATAAAGTAGAAGCAGAATCCGAGGAAATCCTGGATATGATCCAGGATATGCTGAAACGGCGAGGATTTCTGATCGAAGCAGAATAGCAGAAGTCAGATACAAAAAGAAAAGATATACAGAATGAGAAAATTCTGTTAATATGAAAATAGAGTGATCACGAAAATAGGAGAAGGAATCCTGCATGGCAGGGTTCCTTCTTGCACCCTGCGGAAATGTGCACCTTGTGGAAATGTACAAACAGGGAAAACAGGATGCAGATATGAGGGTGAGAAAAAATACGGTTGGATATGTATGGAGGGGAAATGGATTATCAGAGTATGTTTACATTTATGCTGGAGATGGCAGGAACTATTGCGTTTGCTGCTTCCGGAGCTATGGTGGGGGCGCAGAGAGGAATGGATATTTTCGGGGTCTGCGTTCTTGGAGTGGTGACTGCAGTAGGCGGAGGAGCTACCAGGGATATTATCCTGGGAATCGTGCCGCCGGGAATGTTTCAGGATCCGCTGTATACCATTGTGGCAACCGTGACGTCCTGTATTGTTTTTGCAGTGATGTACTGGAAGCAGGAGCTGCTGGAAGGCGGGAACCGGCTGGTCTATGATAAGGTGATGCTGGTGATGGATACGGTTGGCCTTGGTGTGTTTACTGTCATGGGGGTTGATAAGGGGATTTCCCAGGGATATATGGGAAGAACTTTTTTTCTTGTGTTTCTTGGGACTGTCACAGGAGTTGGAGGCGGTCTGATCCGTGATATGATGGCAGGAGTACCGCCATATATTTTTGTGCGCCATATTTATGCCTGTGCGTCTATTGTAGGGGCCATTGCCTGTGTTTGGATATACAGGCTGTGGGGCGGAGTGCCGGCCATGGTGATCGGAACGGTAGTAGTGATCCTGATCCGGTACCTGGCGGCACATTACCGGTGGAATCTGCCGAGACTGAGAAGAGAATAAAAAAAGATATGAAAAGCTCCGGAACATTTAAGGAATAATGTTCCGGAGCTTTTTGGCTTTTATTTGGTTTATATTGCGTAGAAGATTTTATCGGTTCCTCTCATAAGAGAATCATGCGTCTGTATCCTGCAGAGCCAGGAAGCCTTCCTCGCCGGTACGGATCTTGACAACGTTTTCGATATCGTAAACGAAGACTTTACCATCGCCGATCTGACCGGTATGAAGAACTTCTTTTGCAGTATCAATAACCTTCTGAACCGGTACAAGACTTACAACGATCTCGATCTTAACCTTCGGACGGAGGTTCATGTCAACCTCAACACCACGATAGTAGGTTGGAGCACCCTTCTGAACACCACAGCCCATAACGTTTGTGATAGTGATACCGGTTACGCCGATCTCGTTCATAGCCTGCATAAACTCATCCAGCTTGTTCTGACGTGTGATGATAACAACCTTTGTCAGTTTGTGTACGCCGTCTGCAGGAATTTCAGGAACAGATTCAGCAGGAGCAGAAGGAGCATGTTTTACAACAGGGGCTTTTACGGAAGTTCCCATTGGAGTCGGAGCCTTTGTCATGGTATCCTGTACAAAGAATCCATCGTATGCACTTGCGAGGCCATGCTCTTTCATATCCAGACCTGCGATCTCTTCCTCAGCGGAAACACGAAGACCGATCGTGTGTTTGATCACCTGGAAGATAATTGTCATAGTAACAGCAACCCATGCGATGGTGATAACCATACCAATAAACTGAACACCGAAGCCATGGAAACCACCGCCTGTGAGAAGACCTTTCCACTCGGTACCTGCACCGTCGGAGAAAAGACCGACAGCAAGAGTTCCGAAAGCACCGTTAAGACCGTGAACGCCAACAGCACCAACCGGGTCATCAATTTTGAGAACTTTATCAACAAATTCAATACCAAATACTACAATGAATCCGGAGAGGATTCCGATGATAGCTGCAGATGTAGGAGATACGGTATCACAGCCTGCTGTGATGGCTACCAGTCCTGCAAGAGAACCGTTCAGGGACATGGAAACATCCGGTTTTTTGTAGCGGATCCATGTGATCAGCATAACTGTTACAGTAGCAACAGCAGCTGCAAGGTTTGTTGTTACGAAGATCTTTCCGGCGCTTACAATGGCATCGCCTTCCATGCTGACAGTAGATGCACCGTTGAAACCGAACCAGCAGAACCAGAGAATGAATACACCAAGTGCACCAACCGTAAGGTTATGTCCCGGGATCGCTCTGGATTTACCGGATTTGGAATATTTTCCGATACGAGGTCCGAGGATGATGGCACCGATTAGTGCAGCAACACCACCAACCATGTGAACGGCACAGGAACCTGCGAAATCATGAAATCCCATCTGGCTGATAAAGCCGCCGCCCCAGATCCAGTGACCGGATACAGGATATACAACGAGACTGATCAGTAAACTGTAGATACAGTAGGAGATGAATTTAGTACGCTCTGCCATGGCACCGGATACGATGGTAGCAGAAGTAGCACAGAATACAGTCTGGAAGATGAGAAATGCCCAGAAAGGAACTCCATCCGGAAGCATTGCGTTTCCGTAGTTTGCCTCTGAGGCGATTCCGCCGATCTTGCCGAAGAAACCGTTTCCTGCACCGAACATGATGCCAAATCCAACCAGCCAGAAGACCGGTGTACCGATACAGAAGTCCATCAGGTTTTTCATGATGATATTTCCTGCGTTTTTTGCTCTTGTGAATCCTGTTTCGACCATTGCAAATCCAGCCTGCATGAAGAAGACCAGTGCTGCACCGACGAGGACCCAAGTTGTGTTTACTGAAGAATACATAATAACACTCCCTTTCCCAATTTTTTTCTTTCCTATTATGTATAGAAAGAATTTTTGTAATACCGGACAGAAAAAACAGACAGAATTTATCCAGTATCAGTATAACGAAAAAGCGCAGGAGAGAGGAAATTCTCTTCCGCGCCTTTACGAAATCAAAATTAATATATGTAAAACAGGGAATATCTGTATCGTGTGATTAATGGATGAGGAAATCGATAATGAATTATGAAGTAGAGTTCATAAGGGATATCCCCTGTATTTACCGTATGAAATTGTTATCTGATATCTGTGATCAGATGGAGAATAACAGCTCGTCGTAGGTCGGATAAGGAAGTAACTCATCCGGGATCAGAGCCTCTGCCTCATCTGCAGATTTTCTTAAAGTTTCCATGTCTTCCAGAACAGTTTCCTGATAAGCCTTGGAGCATGCAAGTACATCGTCAGAAGAAGCAAGAGCTTTTGCTATATCTGCTTTCAGAGTTTCCAGATCTTTTGCCATGGTGTCTGCAAGTGTACTCAGTTTGGAGATCAGAGCAGCTTCACTTGCTACAGAAATATCAGCTACTACGGATTTCTTTGCAGCTGCAGTATCTGCAAGCTTTTCAACATATGTATATACAGAAGGAATTACCTGCTTCTGGATCATCTCAGCCAGAGTGTTGGACTCGATGTTGATGGTCTTGTAATAGTTCTCAAGCCAGATCTCGTAACGGGAGAAAAGCTCTTCCTTTGTAAAAATGCCATGCTTTGTAAACAGCTCAATGTTCTTCTCAGCAATGAAATGCGGAAGTGCATCCGGAGTTGTTTTCAGATTGTAGAGACCACGTTTCTCAGCTTCTTCAACCCATTCGTCTGTATATCCGTTTCCGTTAAAGATGATGCGTTTATGCTCTTCAATGGTCTTCTTAAGAAGTGCATGTACTGCGTTTTCCATTTCTTCTTCCGGAACATCCTTAAGAGCTGCGCTGAATTCTGCAAGAACCTCTGCAACAGCGGTATTCAGTACGATGTTCGGGTTTGCGACAGATGCTGCAGAACCAAGCATACGGAACTCAAATTTGTTTCCGGTAAATGCAAATGGTGAAGTACGGTTTCTGTCTGTGGTATCCTTTATGAAGTGCGGAAGTACCTTTGCTCCGATATCCAGCTGTACCGCATGCTTATTGCTGAAGAAGGTATCGTTTTCAATAGATTTCAGTACGTCTGTCAGCTCATCTCCAAGGAAGATGGATACGATCGCAGGCGGTGCCTCGTTTGCTCCAAGACGATGATCGTTTCCGGCGCTTGCAACGGATACGCGGAGAAGATCAGCATAATCGTCAACGGCTTTGATGACAGCTACCAGGAATACTAGGAACTGTGTATTTTCTGCCGGTGTTTTTCCTGGATCAAGAAGGTTTACACCTGTGTCTGTGCTCATGGACCAGTTGTTGTGTTTACCGCTTCCGTTGATTCCCTCAAATGGTTTCTCGTGAAGGAGGCAGACCATGTTGTGCTTATCGGCAACCTTCTTCATGATTTCCATGGTCAGCTGGTTGTGGTCAACAGCAACATTTGTGGTATCAAATACAGGAGCCAGTTCGTGCTGTGCAGGAGCAACCTCGTTATGTTTTGTTTTGGCTGGAATGCCAAGCTTCCAAAGCTCTTCGTCAAGATCATGCATGTAAGCAGCAACGCGAGGCTTCAGGGCTCCGAAGTAATGATCTTCCATTTCCTGTCCTTTTGGTGCAGAAGCGCCCAGAAGAGTACGGCCGCAGAAGATCAGGTCTTTTCTCTTTTTGTAAAGATCCTTGTCAACCAGGAAATATTCCTGCTCAGGTCCTACGGTTGTGTCGATGTGACGGACCTCTTTGTTTCCAAGGATGTGAAGAATACGAACCGCTTCTTTGTTCAGAACATCCATGGAACGAAGAAGAGGAGTTTTCTTATCCAGTGCCTCTCCGCTGTAGGAACAGAATGCAGTAGGAATGTAAAGAGTTTTATCTTTAATGAATGCAGGTGAAGTAGGATCCCATGCTGTATATCCTCTTGCTTCAAAAGTAGCACGAAGTCCGCCTGACGGGAAGCTGGATGCATCCGGCTCACCTTTTACCAGCTCTTTACCGGAGAAATCCATGATCACCTGTCCGTCACCTGTAGGGGAGATGAAGCTGTCATGCTTCTCAGCAGTTACGTTTGTCATCGGCTGGAACCAGTGTGTGTAATGTGTCGCACCGTTTTCAGTAGCCCATTCTTTCATTGCAACTGCTACGGAATTTGCAACGTCCAGTTCCAGATGAGTTCCGTTTTCAATTGTTTTCTTTAATGCTTTGTACATGTCCTTTGGCAGTTTGCTTCGCATCACTTTGTCATTGAATACAAGGCTGCCATACATTTCAGGGATACTCTGTGCCATATAGGTACACTCCTTTCGATTTCACTCATTCATTATAATTTTTAATTATTTTATAAGGACCGCTGCCGGAAGAACCGGGTATAAACGGACCGGAAAACAAAAAAAGCGCTTCAGATACCTGCCGTATCCAAAGCGCCTTTGCTTTATGTGTTGCAGTATACACCAAAATAAAATATTGTCAAGAGCTTTTTTGGAAAAATCTAAAAAATTGACCAGGGCGATCGGACTGTCGGAAAATAGGCAGGGTTGACAAATCTTGTCCTTTTATTATAATCTGATATCGTAGTTATACAGTCGAAAAGTCAGCGATCGCTATAAGTGATCGAGGCAAAAGAAGCTTTTTGACCAGTGACAAAGATGTACAATACGGAAAGAACAGATGGAGGAAAATATGTCAGGAGTAAAGGAAGAATGTGGCGTATTCGGGATTTATGATCTGGATGGAGGGAATATTGCACCATCTATTTATTATGGTCTTACCTCGCTGCAGCACAGGGGACAGGAGTCCTGCGGAATGGCCGTTTCAAGGACGGACGGAGAAAGAGGAAACGTACAGTTCCATAAAGATCTCGGACTGGTAAGCGAAGTTTTGCGAAAAGATGTTGTACATAATATGAATGGGGATATCGGAATCGGACATGTTCGTTATTCCACCACCGGAGAATCTGTCGCAGAGAATGCACAGCCGCTGGTACTTTCTTATATCAAGGGAAGTCTGGCACTTGCGCACAACGGAAATCTGGTTAATACAGAAGCTCTGAAATGGGAGCTGATCCAGACAGGCGCAATTTTCCATACAACTACCGACTCAGAGGTTATCGCGTTCCATATCGCAAGAGAACGTGTGCATTCTGCCACTGTAGAGGAAGCAGTACATAAAACCGTAGAGAAGATCCGCGGAGGATATGCTCTTGTGATCATGAGCCCCCGGAAGCTGATCGGTGCCCGTGATCCTTACGGACTGAAACCCCTCTGTCTTGGAAAAAGAGATAATGCCTATGTCCTTGCATCTGAAAGCTGCGCGCTGACATCTGTAGGAGCGGAATTTATCCGTGATATTGAACCGGGTGAGATCGTCACGATCACCAAGAACGGACTGAAATCCAGTAAACTGACTGAGAAGAAAAAGCATGCTCATTGTGTTTTTGAATATATTTATTTTGCAAGACTGGACAGCACCATGGATGGCGTGAAAATCTATGATGCAAGGATCCGTGGAGGAAAATCTCTTGCAAAATCCTATCCGGTAGAAGCGGATCTGGTAACCGGTGTACCGGAATCCGGACTTCCGGCAGCAAAAGGCTATTCTGAGGAATCCGGAATCCCGTTTGGCTTTGCGTTCTATAAAAACAGTTACATTGGAAGAACTTTTATCAAGCCTACACAGCAGGAGAGAGAGTCCAGTGTCCATCTGAAGCTGAGCGTTCTGGAATCCGTGGTGAAGGGGAAGAGAATCGTTCTGGTAGATGATTCCATTGTCCGAGGAACTACCATTGCCAATTTGATCCACATGCTGAAAGAAGCAGGAGCAAAAGAAGTCCATGTACGTATCAGCTCCCCGCCATTTTTACATCCCTGTTATTTTGGTACCGATGTGCCGTCCAATGACCAGCTCATCGCAGCACAGCACAGCACGGAAGAAATCCGTAAGATGATCGGTGCAGACTCCCTGGGTTATATGCAGATCGATTATCTGGAAGGCATGGCAGGTGGACTTCCGCTGTGTAAAGCATGTTTTGATGGCAATTATCCGATGGAAATACCGGCAGAAATCAAACAGGATTAATGAACTATGTGGAATTAATCTCACAGTAAAAAATAATGGATTGAAAAACGAAAATGTAAAAACTGCACAATAAATATATAAAAAACCCGGATTTTGTCATATAAAATCCGGGTTTTTATAGAAAGACTCTTAAAAACGATAAAAAACATCAACTTGACAAATCTGACAACATGAGACATAATGTGGAACAGCCAGATGAAAAAGGCCGCTGGTCTGGAATATACAGGAAAACAGCAAGGCCGAAAAAAGGCCGGTTTTTTGCCGAGATAAAAGAGAGGATGATATTTATGTCTAAAAAAATTAGATTGAATGCGACAGAGGATGTTAAAGAATTTGTTAAGGCTGCAAGTAAATGTGATTTTGATGTAGATATTTCATATAACAGAATTTTAATTGATGCAAAATCTATTCTTGGAATCCTCAGCATGGATCTGACCAGAGTTCTTACAGTAACCTGTCATGGCGAGGATCATGAGTTTGATCGTTTCCTTCAGAAATATGCAGTTGCCTGACAGACAGTGCAGAGACAGACAAGATATGAAAGACATAAAAAGAAAAAGCAGACGTGACTGCAGAGACAGGAGATCAGTTTGAAATCCTCAGCAGGCGTCTGTTTTTTCTTTACATCCATTTCATAGGAAGAAATTCCGCAGACTATATGAAAAATCAGTTATTGACAAATAAAAAAAAATAGTTTATAGTAAACCATATTTTATATGAAAGATAACTGACAAAGGCGTCAGGAACGGATACCACAGGGGAATTCTCACCCCTTGGAATCTGTTCCGGACGCCTTTTTGTTGTGGGACACAAAATGGAGGAGGAAATCGAAGATGGCAGTAAAGTATGTTTTTGTAACAGGTGGAGTTGTTTCTGGTCTGGGAAAAGGAATTACCGCAGCGTCTCTTGGGCGCCTTCTGAAAGCCAGAGGGTATCAGGTGACCATGCAGAAATTTGATCCCTACATTAATATTGACCCGGGAACTATGAATCCCATTCAGCATGGAGAGGTTTTTGTAACGGATGACGGTACAGAGACTGACCTTGACCTTGGACATTATGAGCGTTTCATTGATGAAAGCCTTGACAAAAATTCCAATGTGACAACCGGTAAGATTTACTGGTCTGTTCTTCAGAAAGAACGTCATGGTGATTTCGGCGGAGGTACCGTTCAGGTGATCCCGCATATTACCAATGAGATCAAGAGCCGTTTTTACAGAGCAAAATCCGCAGACGAAGACAGAATTGCCATCATCGAGGTTGGTGGTACAGTCGGTGATATTGAGAGCCAGCCGTTCCTGGAATCCATCCGTCAGTTCCAGCATGATGTGGGACATGACAATGCGATCCTTATCCATGTAACTCTGATCCCGTATCTTCGTGCTTCCGGAGAGATGAAGACCAAACCCACCCAGGCCAGTGTAAAAGAACTTCAGGGAATGGGAATCCAGCCGGATGTCCTGGTATGCAGAAGTGAGTATCCTCTTACCGAGGATATCCGTGGAAAGATCGCCCTGTTCTGTAATGTGCCTGTAAGCAATGTGCTTCAGAATCTGGATGTGGAATATTTATATGAAGCTCCTCTTGCAATGGAGAGAGAAAAGCTTGCAGACGTAGTACTGCAGAGCTTAAGACTGGAGAATCGCAAACCAGATCTTACAGACTGGGAAAATATGGTAGAAAATCTCCGCCACCCGGATAAAACAGTAAAGATCGCCATGGTTGGTAAATATACACAGCTTCATGATGCATACTTGAGTGTTGTGGAAGCACTGAAGCATGGCGGGATCTCTTGCCGTGCAAAGGTTGATATCACCTGGGTGGACTCCGAAGAACTCAATGAAAAAAATTTGGATCAGACTCTCCATTCTGTAGATGGAATCCTGGTTCCGGGAGGATTCGGAAACCGTGGTACAGAAGGAATGATCCTTGCGGCACAGTATGCAAGAGTTCATAAGATCCCATACCTTGGGATCTGCCTGGGAATGCAGATGGCTATTGTGGAATTTGCCCGCCATGTGCTTGGATATGAAGATGCCAACAGTATTGAGCTGGCACCGGAAACAACACATCCGGTCATTGCCCTGATGCCGGATCAGGAGGATGTGGAAGATCTTGGAGGAACTCTTCGTCTTGGAAGCTATCCGTGTGTGCTTGCAGAAGGCTCCAAATCCTATGAGCTTTTTGGAAAGAAAGAGATCCAGGAACGTCACAGACATCGTTATGAGGTAAACAACGCATTCCGTAAGGAACTGGACGAAAAGGGAATGTCCATTGTAGGAACATCCCCGGATGCTCACATTGTTGAGATGATCGAAATTGCCGGACATCCGTTCTTTGTGGGAACACAGGGACATCCGGAATTTAAATCCAGGCCAAACCATGCACATCCGCTGTTCCGTGGATTTGTGCAGGCGGCAGTTGATAAAAAGACGGCAGAAGAAGCTGCAATGAAAGGATGAGAAAAATGAGAGAAGTAGCAAATCAGCAGCAGGGCCTCTACCGCCCTGAATTTGAACATGATAACTGCGGTATCGGAGCCGTTGTTAATATAAAAGGAAAGAAAACACATGATACAGTTGTCAATGCTCTTAAGATCGTAGAGAATCTTGAGCATCGTGCTGGTAAGGATGCAGAAGGAAAAACCGGTGATGGTGTCGGTATCCTTCTTCAGATCTCCCACAAATTTTTTAAGAAGGTCTGTAAAAAAGAAGGCTTTGATATCGGCGGAGAGAGAGAATACGGTGTAGCCCAGCTCTTTTTCCCACAGCAGGAGATCAAACGTGCCCAGGCAAAGAAGATGTTCGAGATCATCGTGGAAAAAGAGGGTCTGGAGCTTCTTGGATGGCGTACAGTACCGGTCTTCCCGGAGGTTCTTGGTCATAAAGCGAAAGAGTGCATGCCGTGCATTATGCAGGCATTTGTTAAAAAACCGGAGGATGTGGAAAAAGGTCTTGCCTTTGACCGTATGCTTTACATCGCACGTCGTGAATTTGAACAGAGTAATGATAATACTTACGTAGTTTCCATGAACAGCCGTACCATCGTATACAAAGGTATGTTCCTGGTAGGACAGCTCCGTACCTTCTTTGGCGATCTTCAGAGCCAGGATTACGAGTCTGCCATTGCAGTGGTACATTCCCGTTTCAGTACCAACACGAATCCAAGCTGGGAGAGAGCACATCCGAACCGTTTCATCGTACATAACGGTGAGATCAACACGATCCGCGGAAACGCCGATAAGATGCTTGCACGTGAGGAAAACATGGAGTCTCCGTATCTGAAGGATGAGCTTCACAAGGTCCTTCCTGTAGTTAACCGCAATGGTTCTGACTCTGCAATGCTTGACAATACCCTGGAATTCCTGGTTATGAGTGGAATGGATCTTCCACTTGCAGTGATGATCACGATTCCGGAGCCATGGGCAAACAACGATACGATTTCTCAGGAGAAGAGAGATTTTTATCAGTACTATGCGACTATGATGGAGCCATGGGACGGTCCTGCGTCCATTCTGTTCTCAGATGGTGATGTGATGGGAGCGGTTCTTGACAGAAACGGTCTTCGTCCATCCAGATACTATATCACATCGGATGGCTATATGATCCTTTCCTCCGAGGTTGGTGTTCTTCCTGTGGATGAGGAGAAGATCGTATTAAAAGAACGTCTTCATCCGGGAAAAATGCTTCTGGTTGATACCGTTCAGGGTCGTGTCATTGATGACAATGAGCTCAAAGAAAAATATGCGAAAAAACAGCCTTATGGTGAGTGGCTGGACAGCAATTTGGTACAGCTTCGTGATATCAAGATCCCGAATCAGAGAGTTGTCGAATACACTCCGGAGGAGAGAGCACGCCTTCAGAAAGCCTTCGGATATACTTATGAGCAGTACCGTACTTCGATCCGAAACATGGCATTAAACGGCGCAGAAAGCATCGGAGCCATGGGACATGATACTCCCCTTGCAGTATTTTCCAAGGAACATTATCCGTTGTTCGATTATTTCAAGCAGCTTTTTGCACAGGTAACAAACCCGCCGATCGATGCGATCCGTGAGGAGATCGTTACTTCTACAAGTGTATATGTAGGAAAAGACGGAAATCTTCTGATCCAGAAGCCGGAGAACTGTCAGGTGCTGAAGATCAACAATCCGATTCTGACCAACACCGATATGCTGAAGATCAAGAATATGAAAAAGGACGGCTTCAAGGTTGTAACACTTTCTACATTATATTATAAGAGCACAAAGCTTGAACGTGCCATTGACCGTCTGTTCGTAGAGGTAGACAAAGCCTTCCGTGAGGGAGCAAACATCCTGGTCCTTTCTGACCGCGGTGTGGATGAGAACCATATGCCGATCCCGTCCCTGCTGGCGGTTTCCGCAGTACATCAGCATCTTGTAAAAACAAAGAAGAGCACTTCCCTTGCCCTGATCCTGGAGTCAGGTGAGCCGAGAGAGGTACATCATTTCGCAACACTCCTCGGATATGGTGCAAGTGCAGTCAATCCGTATCTGGCACTGGATACGATCCATGAGCTGATCGATACACATATGCTGGATAAGGACTATTACGCAGCCGTTGATGATTACAATCATGCAGTGATCAGCGGTATCGTAAAGATCGCTTCCAAGATGGGTATTTCCACTATCCAGTCCTATCAGGGATCTCAGATCTTTGAGGCAATCGGAATTTCCCAGGATGTGATCGATCGTTACTTTACAGGAACCGTAAGTCGTGTAGGCGGAATCACATTGGAAGATATCGAGGATAATGTAGAAAAACTTCATTCTGAGGCATTTGATCCCCTTGGACTTGCCACAGATCTTACTCTGGACAGCGTAGGTGCCCATAAGATGAGAAGCCAGGGTGAGGAGCACAAATATAACCCGCGTACCATTCATCTTCTCCAGCAGTCCACAAAACAGGGCAGCTATGAGATGTTCAAGGAATATACAAAGCTGGTGGATGACGAGGGTCATGGAAACTTAAGAGGTCTTCTGGACTTTAAGTTTGCCAAGGAGCCTATTCCGATCGACCAGGTTGAGAGTGTTGAGGATATTGTAAAACGATTTAAGACAGGTGCCATGTCCTACGGTTCTATTTCACAGGAAGCACATGAGACATTGGCTATTGCCATGAACCATCTCCATGGAAAATCTAATACCGGTGAGGGTGGTGAAAGTGATGAGCGTCTGGATTCAGCAGGAACAGACAATGACCGTTGCTCTGCGATCAAACAGGTAGCCAGCGGACGTTTCGGCGTTACCAGCCGTTATCTGGTTTCCGCAAGAGAGATCCAGATCAAGATGGCACAGGGTGCAAAGCCGGGTGAGGGCGGACATCTTCCTGCAAAGAAGGTATATCCGTGGATCGCAAAAACCCGTCATTCCACACCGGGAGTCAGCCTGATCTCTCCGCCGCCACATCATGATATCTATTCTATCGAGGATCTGGCAGAATTGATCTATGACCTGAAAAACGCCAATAAATATGCGGATATTTCCGTAAAGCTGGTTTCTGAGGCGGGTGTTGGTACGGTTGCAGCCGGTGTTGCAAAGGCCGGTGCACAGACTGTTCTGATCTCCGGATATGACGGAGGTACAGGAGCAGCGCCAAGAAGCTCTATCCATAATGCAGGACTTCCATGGGAGCTTGGACTTGCAGAAACACACCAGACGCTGATCATGAACGGACTTCGTAACCGTGTACGTATCGAGACAGACGGTAAGCTGATGAGCGGCCGTGACGTTGCCATTGCAGCACTTCTCGGTGCAGAGGAATTCGGTTTTGCAACAGCGCCACTTGTAACGATGGGCTGCGTGATGATGAGAGTCTGCAATCTGGATACCTGCCCGGTAGGTGTGGCTACACAGAACCCGGAGCTGCGTAAGAGATTCCGCGGAAAACCGGAGTATGTGGAGAACTTCATGCGCTTTATTGCACAGGAGCTGAGAGAGTACATGGCACGCCTTGGTGTTGCCACCATCGATGAGATGGTAGGTCGTACAGACCTTCTTACAGTTTCTGACAGTGTGCAGGAGCCGCATAAGGGTAAGGTTGACTTAAGTGCCATCTTGAATAACCCATATGCAGGAAAGGGCAAAGTAACTTTTGATCCGAAGGCTGTATACAATTTCAATCTTGAGAAAACTCTGGATGAAAAAGTTCTGGTCAAGAAATGTGCACCGGCGATCCAGAAGGGTGAGAAAGTTTCTGTTGATGTAAATGTTACCAATACAGACCGTGCATTTGGTACCATCCTCGGATCTGAGATCACAAGAAATCATAAGGATGGACTTCCGGAGGATACGGTAACTGTAAACTGTACAGGTGCAGGCGGACAGAGCTTCGGTGCCTTTATTCCGAAAGGACTGACATTGAAACTGACCGGTGACAGCAACGACTACTTCGGAAAAGGCCTTTCCGGTGGAAAGCTGATCGTTAAGGTTCCAGAGAAGGCCGGATACAAGGCTGAAGAGAACATCATCGTCGGAAACGTGGCACTCTATGGTGCGACCAGCGGAACTGCATTTATCAACGGTGTTGCCGGTGAGCGTTTTGCAGTACGTAACTCCGGTGCGGTTGCAGTTGTTGAGGGTGTTGGCGAGCATGGCTGCGAGTACATGACAGGCGGTCGTGTGGTAGTTCTTGGAAAAACAGGAAAGAACTTTGCAGCAGGTATGAGCGGCGGTATCGCTTATGTCCTTGATGTGGATAACGTTCTTTACAAGAACCTCAATAAAGCAATGATCTCCATTGAAAAAGTGGATAATAAATATGATAAAAAAGAGCTTCGTGATCTTATCGAGGCTCATGTGGAAGCAACAGGCTCTGAGATCGGTAAGAAGGTGCTGGCTGATTTTGATTCCTATCTGCCTCACTTCAAAAAACTCATTCCGGATGAGTACAAGAGAATGATCACATTAAGTGCAAAGCTGGAAGAAAAAGGTCTGACCAGCCAGCAGGCACAGATGGAAGCGTTCTATGAGAGCATCGGCGTGAAACATTAAGGAGGATGAGGAAATGGGAAAGCCAACTGGATTTTTAGATTATGAAAGAGAAACGGCAAAGGTTCTGCCGCCAAAGGAACGTATTCAGAATTTCAACGAATTTCGTATTCCATTAAATAAAGAAAAACAGAAACTTCAGGGAGCACGCTGCATGGCCTGCGGCGTCCCCTTCTGCCAGTCAGGTATGATGATCGGCGGAATGGCTTCCGGCTGCCCGCTGCATAACCTGGTTCCTGAGACAAATGATCTTGTGTACACAGGAAACTGGAAGCAGGCATTCCTTCGTTTAAACAAGACACACAGCTTTCCGGAGTTTACATCCAGAGTGTGTCCAGCACTTTGCGAAGCTGCATGTACCTGTAACCTGAACGGAGATCCGGTCAGCACAAAGGAGAATGAGAAAGCGATCATTGAGACAGCCTATGCAGAAGGATGGGTAAAACCGCAGATCCCGCCTGTCCGCACAGGAAAGACGATCGCAGTCATCGGAAGTGGTCCTTCCGGACTGGCAGCAGCACAGCAGCTGAACCGCCGTGGCCACAGCGTAACCGTATTTGAGAGAAACGACCGTATCGGAGGACTTCTCCGCTACGGTATTCCGAACATGAAGCTGGAGAAAAAGGTCATTGACCGCAGACTGAAGCTGATGGAAGAGGAAGGCGTGAAATTTGTTACCAATATCAATGTTGGTGTTGACATCACGGCAGAACAGCTTCTGAAGGATTATGACCGTGTCCTTCTCTGCTGTGGAGCTTCTCATCCGAGAGATATCAAGGTTCCGGGAAGAGATGCCAAGGGAATTTACTTTGCAGTGGATTTCCTGAAGCAGGTAACAAAAAGTCTTCTGGATACAGATTTTGCAAAATTTCCATATGAGCTTGCAAAGGGCAAAAATGTTCTGGTCATTGGCGGTGGTGATACCGGTAATGACTGTGTGGGAACATCTATCCGTCTGGGGGCGAAATCTGTAACACAGCTTGAGATGATGCCGCAGCCTCCTGCAGCAAGAACTCCTTCCAATCCATGGCCGGAGTGGCCGAAGGTCCTGAAAACCGATTACGGCCAGGAAGAGGCTATTGCAGTATTCGGCCATGATCCTCGGATCTATCAGACAACCGTTACCGAGTTTATCAAGGACAAAAAAGGAAATGTCTGCAAGGCCAAGATCGTAAAACTGAAGAGCGTAAAGGATGAAAAGACCGGAAGATTCAATATGGTGCCGGTTGAGGGCAGTGAGGAAGTGATCCCTGCAGATGTGGTCCTTATTGCGGCAGGCTTCCTTGGCAGCGAGAAATATGTGACAGATGCTTTCCGTGTAGCGCTTACACCAAGAACCAATGTGGAAACAAAACCGGAGCAGTATGCAACAAGCGTAGATCGTGTGTTCACAGCAGGTGATATGCATCGTGGACAGTCCCTTGTCGTATGGGCGATCCATGAGGGACGTGAGGCTGCGAAAGCAGTGGATGAATCACTGATGAGCTATTCATATTTACAGTAAAATAACAGATACCAGGGGCAAAAGGTCAAAAAAACTGTTCGTGTTTCCGCGATAAAGCTTTTGAACTTTTGCCCCTTTTAAAAAATGGTTGACAAAGAATTGACCGATTGCTATAATTACGTCCATGAACAAGGGTGTTCTTCAGGAGCGGAAGCTCTCTGAAGTGCACCCTTTTTCTGATTTTGAGGGTAATTATTTTGTGTGATGAGGAAATAAAGGAGAGAATACTATGGGGAATTATACCAGAGAAGAGATTCTTGCAATGGCAGAGGAGGAAGACGTAGAGTTCATCCGCCTCCAGTTTACAGATATGTTTGGAACTCTGAAAAATATTGCGATCACAGCAAGAGAGCTTCCAAGAGCCCTGGATAACCAGTGCGTTGTATATGGCTCTCATATTGCGGGCATTGTGGGAGAAAAGGAGCCGGATCTGATCCTGTATCCGGATTATAATACTTTTTCAATTCTTCCATGGCGTCCTCAGCAGGGAAAGGTTGCAAGACTGATCTGTGATATGCGCCGTGCAGACGGATCAGAGCATGAGATGAGCTCCAGATATATTCTGAAAAAAACAGCGCAGGCAGCAGAGGAGGCAGGGTATACCTGTTATGTTGACCCGGAATGCGAGTTTTTCCTGTTTCATATTGATGATAACGGAATGCCTACAACGGTTTCTCACGAAAAGGCCGGATATCTGGATGTAAGTCCGGTGGACTTAGGCGAAAATGCAAGACGTGACATGGTACTGACTCTTGAGGATATGGGATTTGAGGTGGAATCCTCTCATCATGAGACAGCACCTGCACAGCATGAGATCGCCCTTCATTACGGGGAAGCACGTGAGATGGCAGACGAAGTTATAACCTTTAAGATGGCAGTAAGAACTGTAGCCAAACGTCATGGACTTCATGCGACATTTATGCCGAAGCCAAGACGGGAAGTAAACGGTTCAGCCATGCATATCCATTTTTCACTGTTTAAAAATGGAAAAAATATTTTCGTGGATCCGGAGGATCCGTCCAGATTAAGTGAAGAGGCATACTATTTTATCGGAGGTCTTCTGGCTCACAGCCGTGAGATGACTCTGATCACCAATCCGCTTGTAAATTCTTATAAGCGTCTTGTACCTGGATTTGATGCGCCTACAGAGCTGACCTGGACGAGAAATAACCAGAATTCACTGGTAAGGATCCCGAGAGTCAATGGTGCTGATACCAGGATCGAGCTTCGAAGCCCGGATGCTGCATCCAACCCATACCTTGTTTTTGCGGTATGCCTGGCAGCGGGCCTGGATGGAATCCAGAAGAAGATCTATCCTACAAAAGCTTCTAACCGTTCTCTTTCCGAGTCGGATCAGAAGGAACAGGGTATCGAGAATTTACCGGAGAACCTGCGGGAAGCGATCACACTGTTTGAGGACAGCAGCTGGATGAAGGAAATCCTTGGAGAAGCTTTCTGCAAACAGTATGCGCAGGCCAAGAGAAAAGAGTGGCTACGTTATTCCCAGGAGATTTCCGACTGGGAGATCGAGGAGTATCTGTATCGGATCTGATGAACGAGGCATAATGGGACGAAAGAGAGTGGCGGCTTATGAACACGAGTATCGTGATTGCATTACCGAAAATAGAAGATGCAAAAAAGATCCGCACAGTCCTTAACCGATATGGATTCACGGTGGCGGCAGTATGCAATTCAGGTGCCAATGCCCTTGCCAGTATCTCGGAGCTTGATGGCGGCGTTCTGCTTTGCGGTTATCATCTTCAGGATATGTACTACCGTGATCTTCTGGACTATATGCCGGATTATTTTGAAATGCTGCTTATGGCTTCCCGGGGAGTGATCAGTGAGGCGCCAACATCCATTTTATGCGTGGGAATGCCTCTGAAAGTCGGAGATCTGGTAAATACGGTAAGCATGATGCTTTCCCAGATCGAAAGGCGTTGGAAAAAAGATAAGAAAAAGCCGAAACAGCGTTCATGGAAAGAACAGAATTATATTTCAAATGCAAAGATGCTTCTAATGGAAAGAAATCACCTGAGCGAGGATGACGCATACCGCTATATCCAGAAATGCAGTATGGATTCCGGGACCAATATGGTGGAGACAGCCCAGATGGTTCTGATGCTTTTATATGATTCTGTGTAAAAAAACAATAGGGCGGACAGAAATGATCTGCTTTGAATGCCTGATATCACACCGAATCGGGAAAAATTCCGCAGGGGATTTCCTGATTCGGTGAAACTACTTTGAATTGGAGGATGAGGGAATGGAATTTATGGATGGAATCTGTAAGACTAGAGAATGTGCCTGGGATGTGCTTCTTTCCGAGAGCATGAAAGACCAGGAAGCAACAGTGGAAGGTGCAATACACAGCATCCGTAATATGGGTGACGTGGCATTTGTGATACTTCGAAAAAAAGAAGGGCTTTTTCAGACCGTATATGAAAACGACAAGACAAATGTTTCCATTCATGATCTGAAGGAGGCAATGTGTGTGCGTCTCACAGGAACTCTTCATGAGGAAGAAAGAGCGCCTCACGGAAGAGAACTCCGCATCAGCCATGTGGAGATCCTTTCCTCACCTGCAGAGTCTCTTCCGCTGGCCATCGACAAATGGAAGCTGAACACTTCCCTGGAGGCAAAGCTGAATTATCGTCCTATTGCCCTGCGTAATGTGCAGGAGCGTGCAAAATTCAAGATCCAGGAGGCTCTGGTGCGGGCATTTCGTGATTACCTCTATGAGAAGGGGTTCACCGAGATCCACACACCGAAGATCGGAGCCAGAGGTGCAGAGGGTGGTGCAAACCTGTTCAAGCTGAGTTATTTCCATAAACCGGCAGTTCTGGCACAGAGCCCGCAGTTTTATAAACAGATGATGGTAGGTGTTTTTGACCGTGTATTTGAGACCGGCCCTGTATTCCGTGCAGAGAAGCATAACACAAAACGTCATCTGAATGAATATACAAGCCTTGATTTTGAGATGGGCTATATCAACGGATTTGAGGATATCATGGAGATGGAAACCGGATTTCTCCAGTATGCGGTAGAACTTCTTAAGAAAGACTACGCTCATGAGCTTTCCATTCTGAAGGTGGAGCTTCCGAAGGTGGACAAGATCCCGGCAGTACGTTTTGACAAGGCCAAAGAGCTGGTAGCTGAAAAATATAATCGTAAGATCCGCAACCCATATGATCTGGAGCCGGAGGAAGAAGCGCTGATTGGAAGATATTTCAAAGAAGAATATGATGCTGATTTTGTTTTTGTCACACATTATCCGTCTAAGAAGCGTCCGTTCTACGCAATGGATGATCCGTCAGATGAGAAATTTACATTAAGCTTTGACCTTCTGTTCAAGGGACTTGAGGTAACTACAGGCGGACAGCGTATCCATGATTATCAGATGCTGAAGGATAAGATCGCAGCCCGTGGTATGGATGAAGAGGGTATGGAGCAGTACCTGGATACCTTCAAGCATGGAATGCCGCCTCACGGAGGACTTGGAATCGGACTGGAACGTCTTACCATGCAGATCCTCGGAGAAGAAAACGTTCGTGAGACCTGTCTGTTCCCACGTGATATGAACAGACTTGAGCCGTAATAAGGAGAAAAAAGATGGCAAAGATAATCGATGATGAAACAATGGAAAATGTCTGCATCCTTGCAAAGCTTTCTCTGACAGAGGATGAAAAGGAAAAAGCAAAAGAGGACATGCAGAAGATGCTGGACTATGTAGACAAGCTGGATGAGCTTGATACTTCTTCCGTAGAGCCCATGTCCCATATTTTTGAGGACGAAAATGTATTCCGTGAGGATGTTGTGACAAACGGAGATAATCATGAGGCAATGCTTGCCAATGCACCGAAGCAGAAAGAAAACCAGTATCAGGTTCCGAAAACAATTGGATAAGACAGGAGACAGGACATGGATTTGGGAAAATTAACCGCATTACAGCTTGCGGAAAAGATCAAGCAGCATCAGATAAGCGTCCTGGACGGTGTGAAATACGTATTTAATCAGATCGAAGCAAAAGAGGACAAGGTCCACGCTTATCTTGATACTTACAAAAAAGAAGCCTATGCAAGAGCAAAAGAGGTACAGAAGGGCATTGAGGATGGAACCTATACAGGACCTCTTGCCGGTGTACCTATTGCAATTAAGGATAATATCTGCATTAAGGGAAAAACAACTACCTGTGCATCAAAGATCCTTGAGAATTTTGTGCCGCAGTACAATGCCGAGGTTATTGACCGTCTGGAACAGGCAGGTCTTGTGATCATCGGAAAGACAAACATGGATGAGTTCGCCATGGGAAGTACCACAGAGACATCCGCTTACGGCGTCACCAGAAACCCGTGGGATCTGGAGCATGTTCCGGGCGGCTCCTCCGGCGGCTCCTGTGCGGCAGTGGCAGCAGGAGAGACTTACCTGGCACTGGGTTCTGATACCGGCGGTTCCATCCGTCAGCCAAGCTCCTACTGCGGTGTTACCGGAATCAAACCGACCTACGGAACAGTATCCCGTTACGGACTGGTTGCCTATGCATCCTCTCTGGATCAGATCGGACCGGTAGGAAAGGATGTTGCAGACTGTGCGGCACTCCTTGAGATCATTGCCGGACACGATGCCAAGGACAGCACCTCCATGAAGAGAGAGAATCTTGACTTCTCCGCTTCTATGACAGATAAGATCGTGGGAATGAAATTCGGCGTGCCGAAGGAATATCTCTCAGAGGGACTGAACCCGGAGGTAAAAGAGGCCTTTATGAATACGCTGAAGAGCCTTACCGAGATGGGCGCAGTGGTAGAATTTTTCTCCATGAAGACAACAGAATATATGATCCCTGCCTACTACATCATTGCCAGCGCAGAGGCCAGCTCCAATCTGGAGCGCTTTGACGGTGTGAAGTACGGCTTCCGTGCAAAAGAGTACGAGGGACTTCATGATATGTACAAGAAGACAAGGACTGAAGGTTTCGGCGAGGAAGTAAAACGCCGTATCATGCTTGGCTCCTTTGTGTTAAGCTCCGGTTACTACGATGCTTACTATCTGAAAGCACTTCGCACAAAAGCCCTTATCAAAAAGGAATTTGATCAGGCCTTTTCCAAATATGACGTTCTTCTTGCCCCGGCATCACCCTTTACGGCGCCGAAGCTGGGAGAGAGTCTGAAAGATCCTCTTGCCATGTATCTTGGCGATATTTATACGGTAGCAGTAAACCTGTGCGGACTTCCCGGAATCACAGTTCCATGCGGAAAAGACGCAGCAGGACTTCCGATCGGGATCCAGATGATCGGTGACTGCTTCAAAGAAAACAACCTGTTCCGCGCAGCACACGCCTATGAGAAAAAACGCGGTGATTTCGGAACAGCAATGGAAGGGGGAGAAAAGGCATGAAACAGTATGAGACAGTCATAGGACTTGAGGTGCATGTGGAGCTTGCCACAAAAACAAAGATCTTCTGCGGATGCTCCACAGAATTCGGAGGCGCACCAAATACACATACCTGCCCGGTCTGCACCGGTATGCCGGGCTCTCTTCCGGTCCTCAACAAAAAAGTGGTAGAGTTTGCCATCAAGGCAGGTCTTGCGGCAAACTGTCATATCCATCAGTACTGTAAGTTTGACCGTAAGAACTATTTTTACCCGGATAATCCCCAGAACTACCAGATCTCTCAGCTGTATCTGCCGATCTGCTATGACGGAGCTGTTGAGATCGAGACTTCCGCAGGCAAAAAGACCGTACGTATCCATGAGATGCATATGGAGGAGGATGCCGGTAAGCTGATCCATGATGAGTGGGAGGACTGCTCCCTGGTTGACTACAACCGAAGCGGGGTACCGCTGATCGAGATCGTATCCGAGCCGGATATGAGAAGCTCCGAGGAGGTTATCGCTTATCTGGAAAAGCTCCGCTGCACCATGCAGTATCTTGGAGTTTCTGACTGTAAGCTCCAGGAGGGCTCCATGCGTGCCGATGTCAACCTTTCCGTCCGTGAGGTGGGAAGTGAGACCTTCGGAACAAGAACAGAGATGAAGAACCTGAACTCCTTCAAGGCCATTGCGAGAGCGATCGAAGGAGAGAGAGAACGTCAGATCGAGCTTCTGGAAGAAGGAAGAGCCGTTGTACAGGAGACAAGAAGATGGGACGATAACAAAGAGTCTTCCCATGCTATGCGTTCCAAGGAGGATGCAAAGGATTACCGTTACTTCCCGGACCCGGATCTTCCGCCGATCCACATTTCCGATGCATGGATCGAAGAGCTGCGTGCTTCCATTCCGGAGCTTCGTGAAGCCAAGATGGAGCGTTATCAGAAGGAGTATGAGCTTCCGGCTTATGATGCAGGGATCCTGACCGAATCCAGACATCTGGCAGGACTTTTTGAGGAGACAGCGGTTCTTCTCGGAAATCCGAAAAAGGTGGCAAACTGGTTTATGGTGGAGGTTCTCCGCCTGACAAAGGACAAGGGCCTTGATCCGGAAAAGGTAAGCTTTACACCGAAGCATCTGGCAGACCTTCTTTCCATGGTGGAGAAAAAAGAGGTCAGCGCACAGAATGCCAAGAAAGTATTTGAAAAAGTGTTTGACGAGGATATTGATCCGGTTGTATATATAGAAGAGAATGGTCTTAAGATCGTAGAAGATACAGGCCTTCTCACCGAAACTGTGAAAAAGATCGTAGATGCAAACCCTGGACCGCTGGCAGAGCTTCTGGGCGGCAAGGATAAGGTTATGGGATTTTTTGTAGGACAGCTGATGAGAGAACTGAAAGGCAAGGCAAATCCTGACAGCGTCAGAAAAGCACTGGCAGAGGAAATTGAGAGAAGGAGATAAAATACTATGGTTACAGTAAATCAGAATTATTTAAAACTTCCGGGAAGCTATCTGTTTTCCAATATCGCAAAGAAGGTAAGCGCATATAAGGAGGCCAATCCGGAATTTAAGGATTCTGTGATCAGTCTTGGAATCGGTGATGTGACACAGCCCCTTGCACCGGCAATCATCGATGCCCTTCATAAATCCGTAGACGAGATGGCACACGCAGAAACCTTCCACGGATATGCTCCGGATCTCGGATATGAATTCTTAAGAAGTGCCATTGCAAAAAATGATTATCAGTCCAGAGGCTGCGACATCAGCGCAGACGAGATCTTTGTTTCCGATGGAGCAAAAAGTGATTCCGGAAACATCCAGGAGATCTTCGGACTGGATAACAAGGTTGCAGTTTGCGACCCGGTATATCCTGTATATGTAGATACTAACGTTATGGCTGGACGTACTGGCCTTTATAACAAAGAGCGTGAGAACTTTGACGGTGTGATCTACATGCCCTGCAAAGAGGAGAATGGTTTCCTTCCGGAGATTCCGGCAGATGAGGTACCGGATCTGATCTATCTCTGCTTCCCGAACAATCCCACCGGTGGTGCTATCACAAAGGCAGCTCTTCAGGAGTGGGTCGACTACGCCAACAAAAACGGCTGCGTGATCATCTATGATGCAGCATATGAGGCATATATTTCTGAGGAGGATGTCCCGCACAGCATTTATGAGTGCGAGGGTGCGAGAACCTGTGCCATCGAGCTTCGAAGCTTTTCCAAAAATGCTGGCTTTACAGGCGTTCGTCTTGGATTTACTGTTGTTCCGAAGGAACTGGTGCGTGATGGCGTAGAGCTTCACAGTCTCTGGGCAAGACGCCACGGAACCAAGTTTAACGGTGCTCCGTACATTGTACAGAGAGCAGGCGAGGCTGTTTACTCTCCGGAGGGAAAAGCACAGCTGAAGGAGCAGATCGCTTATTACATGCGTAATGCAAAGACGATCCTGGAGGGACTTTCCGCAGCAGGATTTTCCGTGTCTGGTGGAAAAAATGCTCCATATATCTGGCTGAAAACACCGGATCAGATGACCTCCTGGGAGTTCTTTGATTATCTCCTTGAGAAAGCACACATCGTAGGAACGCCAGGTTCAGGCTTTGGTGCACATGGTGAGGGATACTTCCGTCTGACTGCATTCGGAAGCTATGAGAATACTCTTGAGGCAATTGAGAGAATTAAAAATCTGTAATATGAGTATAAATTGCGGAGCAGGTCTTTGGAAAAGAGCTGCTTCGTTTTTTTACCGGATCAAAGAAGTATTCTGCTTCATTGCGAATATCCACTTGATCTGGATCAAAGAAGCTCCCGGCAGGGTTGCAAAAAGCAATAAGCAGTGGGAAAAATTTGCTTGTAAGTTAATTTGTGAAAATAATAATAAGGATTGCGAAAATTTATCATATCATTTATAATTGTACAGGAAGTAAGGCACAGGCCGCAGAAAGCCTGTGTTCATAAAATTTCACAATTTACGCAATCACGAAAGGGGATTTTATCATGGGTATCAGAAGAGTAGAAAATATGTGCGGCGGTAAAGGGCATGTGATCATCAAAGACATTCTTGAGGGAGACGAGCTGAAGGGAAAATGCGGACTTTACGCACAGGTTACCATCGAAAAAGGATGTTCTCTGGGATACCATGAGCATCATGGCGAGACAGAAACCTACTATATCTTAAGCGGTGAAGGCGAGTACGACGATAACGGCGTGAAACGCCCGGTAAAGGCCGGCGACATCACCATCACACCAGATGGAAAAGGACACGGTCTTACCAATACAGGCGACACAGATCTTGTGTTCATGGCACTGATCATTTTTGACTGATCCATATAGAAGAAAACAGAAGTGAGACAGAAGGGCGGCCTTTTTGAAGAGGCTGCTCTTTTTACGACTGAGGCGTAACCTGTGTCGGAGTATAAATTCTGGGATGAAAGATTTTCTGTCTCAGATTGTTATTAAACGAAATGTATTAATTGTATAAACAAAAAATATTTTTGGATTTTTTTAGAAAAAAACTGTTGACATACAAAAAGCACTTTGATATACTATCACTTGTCGCGAGGGAGAAGATAAAGAATCCCGAAGAAATGCGATATGCGGAAGTGTCGGAACTGGCAGACGAGCAAGACTAAGGATCTTGTGAGCATTGCGCTCGTGTGGGTTCAAGTCCCATCTTCCGCATTTTTTATTTGAGAAACCTGCATCTGGAAACGGATGCAGGTTTTTTTGCTACCTAAAAATATCTGTAAAAAAGGAATCCGGATAGAATATATCGTGTTTATATGTTATGATAGAAGAAAATGGAAGGAGCATAGTCATATGAGAAGAAAAAGTGCAGGAAAAAAGCTCATGGCCGTACTTATAGCGGCAAGCCTGGCGCTGACTCCGGCAGAGCTGACAGTGGCGGCAGAAATGGAACCAGAGGGTGAGAAAGCAGCATTTTTGGCAGAAGAAAGTGGAGATACTGCATCCTCAGATCCGGAAGATACTGCAGAGACGGAAACAGAGATCACAGATGGATCAGCTGCCATAGAGGAACAGGAAACCACAGATACAGATACCGGGAACAACGTACAGGAGAATGCGGAAACAGGCGTAATGGAGTCTGGTGAAGAAGCGCCAGAGGGTACTGCGGAAGAGGAAGATCCGGAGGCTCCGGAAGCGGCAATGGATGAAGCGGAAGCATTGGAGAAATGCGAACAGGCAGAAGAAGAAAATATAGCTTTTGATGATGGAACGAAGGATGCAGTGCAGGCATCAGCAGAATACTCCGACGGAAAATTTACGTGGGCACTGGACGGGAATGGAACACTGACCATTACGGGAAATAACACGGAGTTGACAGAAAATGAGGTATCGGAAAGTGCTTTGAAGAATGCAGGTATTGATTTTTCCAGAGTAAACAAGCTGGTGATCGGGAAGGGAATCACCGGTTTTGATAAGTACAGTATGAGAAATCTGAAAACCTGTATCAAGGAGCTGGAGATCAATGGAGATCCGGGGATGAAGCTTCCGGAATTTTGTTTTGACGGTCTTGACAATATAGAGAATATCGTGATATCCGGTGCTGTGGATGTGCCGACATATATGTTTGAAAAATGTACCGGACTGAAAGAGGTAATACTGAAAAACGGAATCCTGTCAGTTGGAGAATATGTCTTTAAAGGCTGCAGTAGCCTTGAATCGGTAATATTTGAGAACGTAGCACTGAAAAAGATCAGCGTCGATATGTTTTCCGGCTGCAGTGCGCTGAGTTCTATTGCGTTACCGGATTCCGTAACAGAAATAGAAAAGTATGCATTTTTCGAGACCGGACTCAGAAATATCCAGCTTCCGGAAAAACTGACGCTGATAGGAGCGTATGCATTTTGTAACTGCAAAAATCTGGAACAGGTCCAGCTTCCATCTCAATTAAAAGAGCTGGGTAATGGCGCCTTTAGCAGTTGCGAAAATCTGGCACAGATCCAGCTTCCGTCTCAGTTAAATAAATTAGGGTCAGATGCATTCGGAGATTGTACATCATTGGATAAGATTGACATACCTGCCGGTCTGAAGCAGATCGAGTCTGACACATTTCGCAATACCGGGCTGACCAGTGTGACCTTACATGAGGGACTGACGAAGATCGAAGATTGGGCGTTTCATGATTGCCTTAAGCTGAAAAAGATCCGTATTCCGAAATCAGTTACAGATATTGGTGGACTGGCATTAGGAATACGTTATAACACGGGAAATGGTGCAGAGGAAGTTATTCCCGGTGGTTTTACAGTAGAAGGTTATACAGGTTCGGCAGCGGAACGATATGTAAAGAGGATACATCAATTTGAAAATTTATATCATGTATTTTTTACAGATGTGAAATTTGTTTCCATTGGCGGACAGACTGCAGCGGTTACCAATATCAGCAAAGCAAAGATATCTGCACTTAAGACCAGGGCCTTTACCGGAAAGCCGCTGACCCAGGCACTCACCATAACCTACGGCGGTAAAAAGCTTGTAAACGGCAGGGATTACACCCTTACCTGGAAGAATAATAAAAACATCGGAATTGCATCCGTTACTATCAAAGGAAAAGGAAAATATAATGGTTCTGTTACAAAAAAATTCCGGATCACGGTTCAGAAAAACGCGGTCTATACAGTCAGCAGGCTGAAATATAAGATATCCAATGCAGACACGTCCGGCAAGGGAACTGTAGTCTTTACCGGAGCTACGGACAAGGCAGCAAGAAAGGCCCTTACGATCCCGACAACAGTAAAGATCGGAGGAAAAAATTTCAGAGTGACAGCCATTGGAGGTTCTGCAATGAGCGGAGCAAAGAAACTGACAACAGTGAAAATCGGAGCGAATATAATGACAGTAGGTGCGAAAGCCTTCTACGGCTGCAGTAAGCTCTCCAATGTAACGATCTTTGGCACAAAGCTTACGACAGCGAAGACCGGAGCCAATGCATTTAAGGGAATCCGTTCCAACTGCAGATTTAAAGTACCGGCTTCCAGGGTAAGTGCATACAAAAAACTCCTCCGTGCAAAGGGTGCCGGACCAAAGATAATCGTGACAAAATAACAGAAAAACCGAAAAAATAGAAAACTTTTGAAAAAAGGTGTTGACATACAAGATCCACTTTGCTATACTATCACTTGTCGCGAGGGAGAAAATAAAAAATCCCAAGGAAATGCGGTCATGCGGAAGTGTCGGAACTGGCAGACGAGCAAGACTAAGGATCTTGTGAGCATTGCGCTCGTGTGGGTTCAAGTCCCATCTTCCGCATTGGAAATTTCCAATGAAATGCGATATGCGGAAGTGTCGGAACTGGCAGACGAGCAAGACTAAGGATCTTGTAAGCATTGCGCTTGTGTGGGTTCAAGTCCCATCTTCCGCATGACTTTAAAACAGAGCTGTGAATTGCAGCTCTGTTTTTGGCTATATGAAAGTAAATTATTGCATGCCTGCACTGGTGAGAAGCTGAAATGGGAAGATCTGCGTGATATATTTGTATTCGTTTCATATACAATAGGATAATTTTGGACATCTTAAGGGCTGATCAGACCGTAACTCCAATATTTTTTGAATTATTTTTTCAGAAAAGAGGAATTTGTGGTTTTGTGTAGAATATAATTAACAGAGGGTATTTTATCGCCGCTGTTTGTCAGACTGTGGAGGAAATGCTTATGAACATCAGAGAGAGCATGGAACAGAGAGAACGGGAGCTTTTGAGCCCTTATGCTTCTCACAGCGCAGATACCAGAGGCCGGGAGCACCCGGAAGAGGAATGCGATGTGCGGACAACGTATCAGAGAGACAGAGACAGGATCCTTCATTGTAAGGCTTTTCGCCGTATGAGGGATAAGACACAGGTGTTTCTGGCACCACAGGGAGATCATTACCGTACCAGGCTGACACATACACTGGAGGTATCGCAGATCGCCCGGACTATTGCCAAGGCACTTCGCTTAAATGAAGATCTGGTGGAAGCGATCGCTCTGGGACATGATCTGGGGCATACGCCTTTTGGACATGCAGGAGAGAGAGCACTGGATCAGGTACATCCGGGTGGCTTTGCACACTATAAGCAGAGCGTCCGGGTTGTGGAAGTACTGGAGAAGAACGGAAACGGACTGAACCTTACCTGGGAAGTCCGCAACGGGATCATGAATCACCGCACCAGCGGAAATCCTTTCACACTGGAAGGACAGGTGGTACGTTTTTCTGACAAGATCGCCTATATCCACCATGATATGGACGATGCCCAGCGGGCAGGGATCATCACAGAAGATGATATTCCTGTCACAATGAGAACTTTTCTGGGCTATACCACGAGAGAACGGCTGAATACTTTCGTACATAATATTATAGAGAACAGTATGGGGAAAGACAGCATCTCCATGTCGCCGGATGTTTTTGAGGCGATGATGGAGCTTCGGGCGCTGATGTTCCGGAATGTCTATGAGAATCCGGTTGCCAGGAAGGAAGAGGGTAAAGTGATCCAGATGCTGAGTGAACTGTACGGATATTATACTGACCATCCGGAGGCAATGTCCCGGGAATACAGGAAACTGGTGGAATACCGGGGAGTACCTAAGGAACAGGCAGTATGTGATTATATTTCGGGAATGACGGATCAGTATTCCATGGAGAAATTCAGGGAGATCTATATACCGAGAGCCTGGGAGGTCTATTAAATGGAAAAGAGGGATAAGCATGCGTTATTCAGATGACATCATAGAAGAAGTCCGAATGAAAAATGACATTGTAGACGTGATATCCCAGTATGTGAAACTGACACGGAGGGGGAGCTCCTATTTTGGGCTGTGTCCCTTCCATAATGAGAAAACTCCTTCCTTTTCCGTAACACCATCCAAGCAGATGTATTACTGCTTTGGCTGCGGGGCAGGAGGAAACGTATACAATTTTATCATGGAATATGAGAATTACTCGTTTGGTGAGGCGCTGTCACATCTGGCTGATCGGGCAGGGGTAGAGCTTCCGAAGATCGAGTATTCCAGAGAAGCCAGAGAAAAAGCAGAACAGAGAGCAAATCTTCTGGAGATCAACAAGCTGGCAGCACAGTACTTTTATTATCAGCTCCGGAGAGAAGGCGGAAAGACGGCTTACGGATATCTGACAGGAAGAGGTCTTTCCGAGGAAACCATCCGTAAATTCGGTCTTGGATATTCGGACAAGTATAGTGATGATCTGTACAAATATCTTAAGGGTAAGGGCTACAGTGATGAACTTCTCCGGGAATCCGGCCTGTTCAATGTAGATGAGCGGCGAGGCATGTATGATAAGTTCTGGAACCGTGTGATCTTCCCGATCATGGATGTAAACAACCGGGTCATTGGTTTCGGAGGTCGTGTCATGGGAGATGGCAAGCCCAAGTACCTGAATTCACCGGAGACGAAGATCTTTGATAAGAGTCGGAATCTTTACGGGCTGAATGTGGCCAGGACCACCAGGAAGAATTATCTGATCCTCTGTGAGGGATATATGGATGTGATCGCCATGCATCAGGCAGGCTTTACCAATGCAGTAGCGTCGCTTGGAACTGCACTGACCTCCGGACATGCAAGTCTTGTGAAACGTTACACCAAGGAAGTCTTGCTTCTTTATGACAGTGACGGTGCAGGGATCCGGGCGGCACTTCGTGCGATCCCGATCCTGCGGGAGGCGGGAGTCACGTCCAGGGTAGTAAGTCTGAAGCCCTGGAAGGATCCGGACGAGTTTATCAAGAACGAAGGGGCGGAGGCCTTTGAAAAGCGTCTGGACCAGGCTATGGACAGCTTTATGTTCCGGGTACATATTGCGGAACAGGAATTTGCCATGGATGCACCCCAGGGACAGAATCAGTTTTTTGAGCGGTGTGCCGGGATGCTTCTGGAGCTTTCCGATGAACTGGAGAGGAATCTTTATATAGAAGCCATTGTAAAGGAATACGGCCGCTATGGAGTGGGCACGGAGGATATCCGGAAAAGGGTCAACACGCTGGCTCTGAAGGGAACGCCTGCCGAGAAACGGATCCAGCCAAAGTCCGGGACTCCGGAAACAAAGAAAAAGGAATCCGCCGCAGACAAAGCACAGAAGCTGATGCTGACCTGGCTTGTAAATTATCCGGGTATTTTTGAACAGGTGGAAAAATACATTTCCCCTTCCGATTTTGTGGTACCGCTGTATAAAGAGGTAGCCCAGATGCTGTTTGAACAGCATAAGGAGGGAGAGACCAATCCGGGAAAGCTTCTCAACGCCTTTACAGACAGTGAGGAGCAGCGGGAGGTGGCATCTCTTTTTAACGCCACCATCCATCTGGAAAACGAAGGAGAACAGCAGAGGGCTTTTTCCGATGCGCTGCTGCGGATCAAGGAAGAAAGCCTCAAAGAAAAAAACCGTACCTGGGACCCGTCAGACATGGCCGGGCTTCAGGAACTGATAAAAGCCAAAAAAGAACTGGAAGACCTTGGAAGAAAGAGGCAGCAGCTGCATATTTCTTTCAATTAAGGATAAAATATAAACACTATATGGAGGTATAGAGCACCTATGGAAATGAATATGGCAAAATTCAGCGAGAAACTTGTAGAGCTTCTTGAACTTGCAAAAAAGAAAAAGAATGTGCTGGAATATCAGGAGATCAGTGACTTTTTCAAGGACTCTCCACTGGAAGTGGATCAGATGGAGAAGGTTTTTGACTTCCTGGAGGCCAGCGGTGTGGACGTTCTCCGTATCACAGAAAACAGCGGTGACGAACTCCTCCTTGATAACGATATGGATATGGATGGGATGGAAGATGAAGAAGAGGTAGAGCTTGATAAGATCGACCTCTCTGTACCGGAAGGTGTCAGCATCGAGGATCCGGTCCGTATGTACCTGAAAGAGATCGGTAAAGTCAGTCTGTTAAGTGCAGATGAGGAGATCGAGCTTGCCAAGAGAATGGAAAAGGGGGATGAAGCTGCCAAGAAACGTCTGGCAGAGGCCAATCTCCGTCTTGTTGTCAGCATTGCAAAGCGTTATGTTGGACGTGGAATGCTGTTCCTCGACCTGATCCAGGAGGGAAATCTTGGCCTTATCAAAGCTGTTGAAAAATTTGATTACAGAAAAGGCTACAAGTTCAGTACCTATGCAACCTGGTGGATCCGTCAGGCTATCACAAGAGCCATTGCAGATCAGGCACGTACCATCCGTATCCCTGTGCATATGGTTGAGACCATCAACAAGCTGATCCGTGTTTCCCGTCAGCTGCTCCAGGAGCTTGGACGTGAACCTACGCCGGAGGAAATCGCTGAGGAGATGGACATGCCGGTAGACCGTGTACGTGAGATCCTTAAGATCTCTCAGGAGCCGGTATCTCTGGAAACTCCTATCGGTGAGGAGGAAGACAGTCATCTTGGCGATTTCATCCAGGATGATAATGTTCCGGTACCTGCAGATGCAGCTGCATTTACACTTCTGAAGGAGCAGCTGGTAGAAGTCTTAAGTACGCTTACTGACCGTGAACAGAAGGTTCTCCGCCTCCGTTTCGGACTGGACGACGGACGTGCCAGAACTCTGGAGGAAGTTGGTAAAGAGTTCAATGTCACAAGAGAGCGTATCCGTCAGATCGAGGCAAAAGCTCTGCGCAAGCTGCGTCATCCCAGCCGCAGCCGCAAGCTGAAGGATTATCTTGACTGATAAAAATATATCCGTACAGCTTTCCATGCGTCTTCGTGCCATTGCCGGTATGGTAACAAAAGGAAACCGGCTGGCAGACGTAGGATGTGACCATGGCTATCTGTCAATCTGGCTTGTCAGTGAAAAAACAGTTCCGTCAGCCATTGCCATGGATGTACGTCCGGGACCGCTTTCAAGAGCCAGGGAGAATATTACCCGTTATGGCCTTGAAGATTACATAGAGACCCGTTTGAGCGACGGGCTTGCGAAGCTTGAGCCGGGAGAAGGTGATACCCTGGCGATCGCGGGAATGGGTGGTCCTCTGATGGAAAGGATATTAAAGGATGGAGCGAAGGTCCGGGAGGGGTTTCAGGAACTGATCCTGCAGCCTCAGTCGGACCTTCCTCATTTCCGGCATTTTCTTTCTGAGATCGGCTGGGAGATCGTAAGGGAAGAAATGATAAAAGAAGACGGAAAATTTTATCCTATGATGAAAGCGGTACGTAACAATTCGGGAGAAAAGACTGTTTACACAGAGGAAGAGGCCTGGTTTGGACCTCTCCTTCTGAAAAAATGTCACCCGGTCCTTAAAGAGTATCTTCTACGGGAGGAAATGATCCGTAAGAAAATACTTGCCGGTCTTTCCGGGGCAGAGTCTGTTTCCGCAAAAACTCGTCTGGCAGAAGTAAAGGAGGAAATGGAGCTGATCCATACAGCTCTGAAACGATATGAAAGCATATGAACTGATCGAATGGCTGAATGAGCATCATCCGCAAAAATTTGCGGAGGACTGGGATAATGTGGGACTGCTGGTGGGAGATGACCAGAAAGAGATTTCCCATGTATTTCTTGCACTGGATCTTACGGAACCGGTGTTGGATGAGGCGGTGGCTGCTGGTGCGGATATGATCCTTACCCATCACCCAATGATCTTTTCCGGAATCAAAAAGATCAACAATCATACCTTTACCGGAAGAAAGATCCTCCGTCTGATAAAGGAGGATATCCCGTATTTTGCCATGCATACCAATTATGATGTGATCGGAATGGCAGATTTAAGTGCAGAGCATCTGAAGCTTCAGGATACAAGGGTGCTTACAGTTACCGATGAATCCGGGGAGCAGCCGGAGGGGTTCGGAAGAGTAGGAAAGCTTCCCCATGTTATGACTCTTGGTGAGTTTGGAAAATATGTAAAAGAATGCAATCATCTTCCGGATGTGCGGGTTTACGGTGATCTGGATCGGAAGATCGAGACGGTGGCGATCTGTACAGGAAGCGGAAAGAGTATGATCGGTGATGTAATGGCCGCCGGTGCGGATGTATATGTGACCGGAGATATTGATTATCATACTGCCATCGATACTATGGCAGATGGTCTGGCGATCGTAGATGCCGGACATTACGGTACGGAGTATATTTTTGCGGAAGCTATGGAGAAGGAACTGAATGAGGCATTCTCTGCGCTTAAGACAACCTGCGCCAGTGTGAAAAATCCATATACTGTTTTGTAAAAGCGGATTGCAAAAAAGTGCTTGTATTCATGAATATGTAGTGGGACGGAATACGATTATCCGTTTCGGAAAAATGAATTGTGAAACACATGGCTGTCCGAAAAATCGGGCAGCTGTATAAATATATAAGCCTGTGGAGGGGATCGTTATGGAACAGACAATGATTAAAGTGACCATAAACGGAGAAACAAGGGAATACCCCAAAATGACACCGTATTCTGAGATCATAAGGGATTATGAGGGCAAAACAGAGTATCCGGTGATCCTTGTGACTGAGAACGGAAAGCTCCGTGAGCTTCACAAGAAGCTTCAGCATGACTGTACACTGGGATTTATAACCGCAAAGGACAGTGCCGGTCGAAAAACCTATCGGAGAAGTGCGATCTTTATTCTTTTGAAGGCAATTTTTGATGTAGCTGGAAAAGAGAATGTGGATCATGTTGTGATCCATTATTCTATTGGAAATGCTCTTTATTTTACCATGAAAGGCAGTGCTACCCTGGATCAGGAGCTTCTTGACCGGGTAAAAGTGCGGATGCGGGAACTGGTAGACCGGAAGCTTCCGATTTGCAAACGCAGTGTCAGCACGGATGATGCCGTTTCCATGTTCCACAGGCATCATATGTATGATAAAGAAAAGCTGTTCCGTTATCGACGGGTTTCCAGAGTGAATATTTACAGCCTGGAAAATTTCGAGGATTATTTTTACGGATTTATGGCACCGGATACCGGCTATGTGAAGTATTTTGATCTGCAGCTTTATGATGAAGGCTTTGTGCTGATCCTTCCGAGGCAGAAGAACCCGGATGTGCTGGAGCCTTTTGAACCCCAGGCTAAGATCTTCCATGTGCAGAAGGAATCGGAAGAGTGGGGCGATAAGCTGGATGTTGCCACTGTAGGAGATCTCAATGACCGGATCACAAGAGAAGGTGTGCAGAGCCTGATGCTGATTCAGGAGGCACTCCATGAGGCCAAGATTTCTTCGATTGCCGAGGAGATCCGGAGAAGGGGCAATGTAAAGTTCGTAATGATCGCAGGTCCGTCTTCTTCCGGAAAGACCAGTTTTTCTCACAGATTATCTATTCAGCTTTCTGCTCATGGTCTGAAGCCGCATCCCATTGCTGTGGATAACTATTTTGTGGATCGTGAACATACGCCGCTGGATGAATTCGGAGAAAAGAATTATGAGTGTCTGGAAGCCATTGACACGAAGCAGTTTAATGAAGATATGCTGAATCTTCTTTCGGGAAAAATCGTGGATCTTCCTACATTTAATTTCAGGACCGGATGCAGGGAATACCGGGGAGACCAGCTTCAGCTTGGAAAAGATGATATCCTGGTCATCGAAGGCATTCACGGGCTTAATGACAAGCTGAGTTATGCCCTTCCAAAAGAGAGTAAGTTTAAGATCTATATCAGTGCGTTGACACAGCTGAACATTGATGAGCATAACCGGATCCCCACAACGGATGGAAGGCTGATCCGTCGGATTGTCCGTGATGCACGTACACGTGGAACTTCCGCAAAGGATACCATTGCAAGGTGGCCTTCTGTACGGAGAGGCGAGGAGCAGAATATTTTTCCGTTCCAGGAGGAAGCAGATGTGATGTTTAATTCAGCTCTTGTGTATGAGCTTGCCTGCCTGAAGGTTTATGCGGAACCGCTGCTTTTTGGAATTGACAAGAGTGAACCGGAGTATCAGGAGGCGAAGCGGCTTTTGAAGTTCCTGGATTATTTTGTGCCGGTGCCCAGTGAGGGTGTTCCGTTTAATTCGCTTCTGAGGGAGTTTATTGGCGGTAGTTGTTTTAATGTATAAATTAATTGTATGAATAAAAAAAGCTATGTGTAGATATAAGGCTCTATGCAGTGCAGATATCGGTTGGCGCAAAGATGAGAAGATTAGGATTTCTCTGTGCATAGGATCTGTGGTGTGTGGAGCCTTTTGAGTGTGAATCGGAAAAGTTAAAGTCTTCTGTGGTGCTGCGGATGGATAACGGGATTTACAGGAAAGGGAAAATGATCATGAAAGAAAAAGTACAACTGACAAAACTGGCTCCAAACTGTGGCTGTGCAGCTAAGGTAGGACCGGGGACTCTGGCGGGAGTTCTTGGAGGGCTGCCAAAGTTCTGCGATCCGGATCTTCTGGTTGGAACGGACACTTCGGACGATGCGGCCGTTTATAAGGTTTCCGAAGATCTGGCACTGATCCAGACACTGGATTTTTTTACTCCGGTGGCAGATGATCCTTATGATTTCGGGCAGATCGCGGCGGCAAATGCATTGAGTGATGTATATGCTATGGGTGGAACTCCAAAGACGGCTTTGAATATTGTGGCGTTTCCGAAGGATATGGATGTGGAAATCCTCGGGGAGATCCTGCGTGGTGGTGCAGATAAGGTGATGGAGGCTGGTGCGGTTCTTGCCGGTGGCCATACGATCCAGGATGATACACCAAAGTATGGGCTCAGTGTGACGGGTTTTGTAGATCCGAGGAAGTTCTGGAAGAATTTTGGAGCGCAGACCGGGGATAAGCTGATCCTGACGAAGGCGCTGGGTGCGGGGATCGTGAATACGGCGATCAAGGCGGATCTGGTGACGGAAGGTGCACGTAAGGCGGTTTTGGCTTCCATGAAGAAACTGAACCGGGACGCCTGTGAGGTTTTTAAAGAGTTTGAGGTTCATGCCTGTACGGATGTGACGGGGTTTGGCCTTGGGGGACATGCTACGGAGATGGCTGTGGCCAGTGACCGGACGGTTGTGATTGATACGGAGAAGCTGCCGGTGCTTCCGGATGTGAAGGAGTTTGCTTCTATGGGATTGATTCCGGGTGGGGCTTACAGGAACCGGGAGTTTGCTGAGAAAACCGGAGTGAAGAGTTCGGCGGTACTCTGGCGGGAGGATCTGGTGTTTGATCCGCAGACTTCTGGGGGATTGCTGGCGGCGGTTCCGGAGAGGGATGTGCCGGAGATCATGAAGCGGCTGGATGCGGCAGGTTTGCAGGCTGGGGTGATCGGTGAGGTTGTGGATCGGCAGGAGTGGACGTTGGTGCTCCGGTAGGAAATTAATTTACGAACAAATGTTTGGACGATAACGTCAGAGTGGATGGTTGCGTAGGGGGATACTGCTGGGGAAAGTGGTGGTAGCAGAATGACGGATGGTGGATGGCGGACGACGGACGCCTGGGGGAGAGGATATCGGTCCGGGCAGGGACTCCGTCGGGGGATACTACTAGGACTCCGTGAGTCGGCTAAAAGCATTGTGGCAGGGCCAGAACTCGCCGTTGGCTCAGACAGCTGACCCTGCCGCAATAACGCCGACTCCCGCAGCCCAAGTAGTTATCACCCCTCCTCCGCAGCAGCCCAAACCGATATCCTCTCCCCCAGGCTGGTGCATCCAACTGGTAGGAAAAACATAAAATGTGCGGAGAGTATGGTTGTGAGATGCAGAGAAGGAAAGTTACTGCTCACTGGTAATATTCCGCGAGGTGTTTTTTGTGAGCGAAGGTCACAGAAAACCCGAGCCATACTGTGCGAATTTATGTGATTAGCATAAATTCTGAGCATCGCGAAGCGTGTTATTGAGAATGGAGTGAACAGTAATTCAGGAAATATAGGCTCTGCATTTTTTTAATATATTGTTTGCCTGAGGGATAAAAGCATGGTATTATCATATGAGCGGAAATTGAGAAGACATAAAGAATATGAAAAACAAATATGTGACGGGAAAGGAAGAATTATGGAGAAACATAAACATGAGAGGAGTACATTTTCCGGGAAGATTGGATTTGTACTGTCTGCAGCTGGTGCTTCGGTAGGGCTTGGGAATATATGGAGATTCCCTTATCTGGCGGCAAAGTACGGCGGTGGAATTTTTTTACTGATCTATATCATTCTGGCATTGACCTTCGGATATTCTATGATCGTGGCAGAGACAGCTCTGGGACGTATGACAAAGAAAAGTCCGGTAGGTGCGTTTGGAACTTTTGGTAAATCAAAGTGGCTGTCTTTGGGCGGTTGGATCAATGCGATCATACCGGTTCTGATCGTGCCGTATTATTCCGTGATCGGTGGCTGGGTAATTAAATACCTGGTGGAATATGTAAAGGGAGGCAGTCAGACTCTTGCTGAAGACGGATATTTTTCTGCTTTTATAGCGGATGGGTTTTCTACAGAAACCTGTTTCCTGTTTTTTACACTGCTTACGCTGGTGATCATTTATGCAGGTGTGCAGAATGGCGTGGAACGAGTTTCCAAATTAATGATGCCGATACTGGTATTCTTGTCTGTGGTCATTGTCATTTATTCGGTAACGAGGCCAGGAGCACTGGAAGGTGTGAAATATTTTCTGATACCAAATATCAAAAACTTCTCCTGGATGACAGTGGTTGCGGCAATGGGACAGATGTTTTATTCTCTGTCGATCGCAATGGGTATTCTGGTAACTTTTGGTTCTTATATGAAAAAGGATGTATCTATTGAAGGGTCTACACAAAATGTAGAAATTTTTGACACAGCGATCGCAATGATGGCAGGTCTGATGATCATTCCGGCTGTGTTTGCATTCTCCGGTGGAAATCCGGATACGTTACAGGCGGGACCGGCACTGATGTTTATTACGATTCCGAAGGTATTCGCAAGCATGGGATTTGGAACTCTGGTTGGAATCCTGTTTTTTGTATTGGTTCTCTGTGCAGCCTTGACCAGTTCTATTGCACTGACTGAGAGTGCAGTATCTACTTTTCAGGATGAACTGAAATGGGGACGCAAGAAGGCGACAGTATTTGTCGGAATTATCATGGTTGTTCTCGGAAGTCTTTCTTCTCTTGGCTATGGTCCTCTGGCGTGTGTTAAGATCATTGGAATGCAGTTCCTTGATTTCTTTGATTTCCTGACGAACTCTGTCATGATGCCGATCGCAGCGATTGCTACCTGTCTTCTGATATCCAGAGTAGTTGGTACAAAGAAGATTGAAGAGGAAGTACTGCAGGAAGGTGGTACTTTCCGCAGAAAAAGAATCTTTAATTTTATGATCCAGTATCTTTGTCCAATCTTTGCGGCGATCATTCTTTTCAGTTCTGTGGCAAATGCATTTGGATGGATTTCCATGTAAAAGACATAGGAGACCAAGAAAATTCCAACTTTACAAGTCTATACACCTGTGTTAAAATAGCAGGTGCGCAGCCAGGCCAGGTGATCGCGGCTGGACAGACGAAAGGGTCCAGACGAGGAAAGTCCGGGCTTCACAGGGCAGGATGCCGGATAACGTCCGGTGGAGGTAACTCCCAGACCAGTGCAACAGAAATAAACCGCCCCGTTTTGCGGGGTAAGGGTGGAAAGGCAGTGTAAGAGACTACCGCCGCTGTGGTAACAGAGCGGGCACATGTAAACTCCATTCGAAGCAAGACCGAGAAGAAAGCCATACGGCGGCCCGTCGTGCTTTCAGGTAGGTCGCTGGAGCCTTCTGGCAACGGAAGGCCTAGATAGATGATCACCCAACGACATAACCCGGCTTATCGGTCTGACTGTGTATGATAATAAGCACATAATAAAAGCAACTGTATTTTGCAGATATGTTCTGTAAAATATCAGTTGCTTTTTTGTAAAAAACTTTTCTATGAAAACACAGCGCCCAGTTCCCGCTTCGATATTCAGGCCTTCGCAGGAGCCGGACGCGTCCGGTTGTCAATAATTCTCGCAGGAATCCTTGAATCCCTATTTATTCCGTTTACCTCTATATTTCTCCTCGCAATACTTACACCGGTAAACCTCATTCTCTTCATCTGCAAGAACAAAAATCTGATCCAGTCCCTGCTCGATGGAAGTAATGCAGCGAGGATTCTTGCATTTGATCACGTTCACAACCTGCTTCGGCAGCTTCAGCTCTTTCTTTGCAACGATCTTTTCGTCCTTGATGATATTTACGGTAATATTATGATCGATAAAACCAAGGATATCCAGATCCAGATCCTCGATGGGGCATTCAACCTTGATGATATCCTTTTTTCCCATTTTCTGGCTGCGGGCATTTTTGATGATAGCAACCGTACAGTCCAGCTTATCCAGCTTCAGGTCATGATAGATCGTCATTGCCTTGCCGGCTTTGATATGATCCAGAACATAACCCTCACGAAGAGCACCTACGTTTAACATGGCAGTTCCACCTCCAGTAATGTAAGAATCAGGGCCATACGGACATACACACCATACTGGACCTGTTTGAAATAAGCGGCACGTGGATCAGAATCCACTTCAACAGAAATCTCGTTAACACGTGGGAGTGGGTGGAGGACATACATATCCTTCGGTGCAAGCTCCATTTTCTGTTTGTCCAGAACATAGAAATCTTTCATGCGGACATAATCTTCTTCGTTGAAGAAACGTTCCTTCTGAACACGGGTCATGTACAGGATATCCAGATCCGGAAGTGCATCCTCCAGACGTTCCTCCTCGACAAACTCGACATTGTTGCGTTTCAGAACATCCTCACGGATATAGCTTGGAATACGAAGCTCCTCCGGAGAGATCAGAACAAATTTCACATTTTCATAACGGACCAGAGCCTCGATCAGAGAGTGAACGGTACGGCCGAATTTCAGGTCACCGCAGAGGCCGATGGTAATATTGTCGAGTCTGCCCTTCAGGGAGCGGATAGTTAAAAGATCGGTTAATGTCTGGGTAGGATGCTGGTGGCCGCCATCACCGGCATTGATCACCGGAATGTTGGATGACATAGAAGCTACAAGCGGAGCACCCTCTTTCGGATGACGCATAGCACAGATATCTGCATAACAGGAAACAACGCGAATAGTATCGGCAACGCTTTCGCCTTTGGATGCGGAGCTGGAATCAGCAGAAGAAAAACCGAGAACCTTTCCTCCAAGATTCATCATGGCTGCTTCGAAACTTAAACGTGTACGTGTACTTGGTTCGTAAAACAATGTCGCAAGCCTTTTATCATCACAGGTATGCGCATACTTTTTTGGATTTTTCCCGATGTCGTCGGCGAGATTCAGAAGCTTATCAAGCTCTTCAACCGAGAAATCCAAAGGACTCATTAAATGTCTCATGTTGTACCTCCAATTATTTACTGGAAATAAGATTCCTTCTAGTTATCATATAATATAACTGTGAGATTTTCAAGAGACTTTCCGAGGATTTTGTCGAAGAAGCCATTCGAAAAAGAGACCGGTAAAAAACCACAGAGGAGCATAGTCCAGCCGGATCACTCCTTTATACTGAAGCGGAACATGAGAATAATCCCAGGGACAGATGTGAAGCTTCTGAAAAAAAGATCCGCTTAAAAATTCCACGAAAAAAATCCCGCAGCTGTAAATGATCCCCCGTACCATAACCGGAAAGCGGGCAAGCTTGTAGTAAGCCGGACGGATCAGTGCTGCAAGTCCGTAAATAGGGAACATCAGAAGAGAGGTTTTGCCCATCATAGTAAAATGTCCGGTGACAAGAGAGTGCAGTCCTGTCCATAAGATCTCCAGACACCAGCCTGTAAAACCGCACAGAAAAAAATCCTTCTTTTGCATTTTAAAGCTCCTTCTCATCAGCAGAAATCCTGCGCTTTCCGGAAAAATGTCAGTTTAACTGAATTAAGAAAGTCCCCTGCGGGGCTGCGAATATCCGCCTGGACTTTAAATATATTTAACGTGGAAAAGCGTCTTTAATAGCCTTCCCTGCCTTGAAAAAAATATACACGTGGGTTATAATGAACAAAATTATTACTGCAAAGTGAAAAAGCAGTAATGGATCATCAACACATGCGGAAGGAGAAAACAGACGATGAATTATGAAGAAAGTCGTGCCTACATCAGAGCTGCGGAATTGAAAAAGGGAATTGTTCTGGGACTGGAAAATATGAGAGAACTGATGAGGCGGCTTGGAGATCCCCAGGATGAACTGAAGTATGTTCATGTAGCGGGAACTAACGGAAAGGGTTCTGTGATCGCATATCTGTATTCCGCTTTATCAGGTGCAGGTTACCGGGTCGGAAGATATATTTCCCCGGCGGTCTATTCCTACAGAGAGAGGATGGAGGTTAACGGAGAACCTGTCAGCAGAGAGAAATTTGCAGCATATGTGACAAGGATCGCGGAGGTGATCGATGAGATCGTAAAAGAGGGAAAACCGCATCCGTCAGTATTTGAAATTGAAACTGCAGCCGCATTTCTTTATTTTCGGGATGAGAAATGCGATCTGGTATTAATGGAAGTTGGTATGGGCGGTGATCTGGATGCCACCAACATTATAAGTACTACAGTTCTTTCCATTCTGGTATCCATCAGTATGGATCATACGGCATTTCTTGGAAATACCCTGGGCGAGATAGCAGAAAAAAAGGCCGGCATCATTAAACCGAACAGTCATATGGTAACTGTAAAGCAGCAGCCGGAGGCAGAGGCGGTCATACGAAGAATATGCGCAGAACAGAATGTGCCATACGAGGCAGCAGACCGGGACAGCGCAGAGGTACTGGAAGCATCCATAACTGGCCAGACCTTTCTTTATAAAGGAGAAAAATATACAATATCCCTGGCAGGTGCCTATCAGAAGGAAAATGCGGTGGCAGCGCTCCGGGCACTGGAAATCCTGAATGAACAGGGATATCCCACAACACTGGTCCAGAGACAGGATGGATTGAAACGTACCACCTGGCCGGGAAGATTTGCACTTCTCGGGACAGAACCGGATTTTGTGGTTGATGGAGCTCATAACCCTGCAGCGGCAGACATGCTGGCTGCATCCATTGAACGGTATTTTAAGGGAAAAAGGATCATCTACATCATGGGAATGTTCCGTGACAAGGATTACCGCAAGGTCATCCGGAAAACAGAAAAATACGCAGATACCATCCTGACGATTGCGGCACCGGATAACCCCAGGGCTCTGACCCCGCAGGAGCTGGCAGATGCGGTGCGGGAATTTCATTCTGATGTAAGGCCCTTTGACAACATCGAAGCCGCAGTGGCAGAGGCCTATCAGCTGGCAGGAAAAGAGGATGTGATCATTGCTTTTGGTTCCCTGGCGTTCCTGGGGGATCTTACAGAAATTATCAGGAAACATAACGGAGGAAACCAATGACGGATTTGGAAAGATACAGAGACGAGATCGATGAGATCGACAGTGAGATCGTACGTCTCTTTGAAAAACGAATGAAGGTGAGTGAGGAAGTCGCTGAATATAAAATAAAAACTGGTAAGCAGGTACTGGATCCGGCACGTGAGAGCCAGAAGATCCATACGCTGAAAAACAAGGCCCACGGGGACTTTAACAGCCTCGGCGTGCAGGAGCTTTTCCGTCAGATCATGGCCATCAGCCGTAAGAGACAGTACCAGCTGTTGACAGAGCATGGGATTTACGGAGAGCGCAATTTCACAACTGTGAAGCATGTTCCCCTTGAAAACGCAACGGTTGTGTTTCAGGGTGTAGAGGGAGCCTACAGCTATGCGGCTATGCGGCAGTACTTTGGGAAAAATATCGAAAGCTACCATGTAAAAACATGGAGGACAGCTATGGAGGATGTAACCCATGGCAAGGCCGATTATGCGGTACTTCCTATTGAGAATTCTACTGCAGGTATCGTGGCTGATATCTATGACCTTCTTATGGAGTACAAGCTGTATATCGTAGGCGAGCAGATCATCCGTGTGGATCATGTGCTTCTGGGCATGCCGGATGCACAGATAGGGGATATCAGGGAAGTCTGCTCTCATCCTCAGGGGCTTGCCCAGTGCAAGGCATTTCTGGAGGAAAACCCTTCCTGGAAAAAGAAGGAAGTGGAAAACACCGCAGGCGCGGCCAAAAAGGTCAGTGAGGTGGGGGACAAAGGCGTGGCAGCTATCGCAAGCCGTGAGGCTGGTGAGGTATTCGGTCTGAAGGTCCTTGCAGAAAATATCTGCAGAGAAAAAGCAAACTCTACACGTTTTATTATTGTAAGCAGGAAACCGGAATACGAGGAAAAGGCCGGGAAGATCAGCATCTGTTTTGAGCTGCCTCATGAAAGCGGAACTCTTTACAACATGCTTTCACATATTATCTACAACGGACTGAACATGACCAAAATTGAATCCCGTCCGATTCCGGGAAAATCCTGGGAATACCGTTTTTTCGTGGATTTCACAGGGAAACTTGGCGAAAGCGCTGTGGAGAATGCGTTAAGAGGAATCGAGGCGGAGGCGAATGTTCTCCGTGTTCTTGGAAATTATTAAGAGACAGAGGAGCTAAATTATTATGTTGGCAAGAATTCAGGAATGTATCCTTTACCGTGGATTTTCAAACGGTGAGATACTGGACGATATGACAGAACTTATTAATCTTTATGAAGCAGATGAAGAAGCACTCAAGGCAAGAGAAGACCAGTTTTTCAAAAGTGTCAACGGGCTGGTGGAGCTGGCAGGAATGTACGGTTTTTCCGGAAATATCTGGCATACATATCTTACCTTCCTTCTGGTAAATCATGAGAACGCTTTCAGTATGGCAAGCGAGATACGAGGAGCGATCAAGGGCAGCATTAACGACCTGGCAAAAAATGATTTCCAGATTTTCAAGGAATTGTATGATTTTGACATCACGGTCTTTGATAAAGTGTTCGGAACTGTATGCTGCAGGGTGATCTGTGATTACCAGACACCGGATGAGAACAGCAAGCTCTTTAATACCAGGATCCGTGACCGTATCTGTCAGATGAGCAAAACCCTGGCAGCAGCCACCACAACCGAAGAATTTATGGATGATATGGTATCCTTCTATAAAGATTTCGGTGTTGGCAAGCTTGGTCTCCATAAGGCATTCCGTATCGGCCACGATGAGGAGGGAAAGGTGGAGATCCAGCCTATCACAAGGATCGCACATGTGAAGATCGATGATCTGGTAGGATATGAGATCGCCAAGAAAAAGCTCATTGATAATACAGAGGCATTTGTACAGGGGAGAAAGGCGAACAACTGTCTGCTCTTTGGTGATGCGGGAACCGGTAAATCTTCCAGTATCAAGGGAATCCTGAACCAGTATTATGATCAGGGACTTCGTATCATTGAGGCCTATAAGCATCAGTTCCAGGATCTTAATGAAGTCATCGCCCAGATCAAAAACCGTAACTATCGTTTTATCATTTATATGGATGATCTTTCCTTTGAGGAATTTGAGATCGAATATAAATACCTGAAAGCCGTGATCGAGGGCGGTCTTGAGAAAAAACCGGACAATGTCCTGATCTATGCCACAAGCAACCGGCGTAATCTTGTCCGTGAGCGTGCCACAGATAAGCTGGAGATCGCAGATGACAATGATCTGCATTCCTCCGACACCGTGCAGGAGAAGCTTTCCCTAGTATATCGTTTTGGCGTCCGTATCTACTTTGGCAAACCGGACAAAAAACAGTTCCAGGAGATCGTCCGCACACTGGCAGCCCGTTATGGAGTTACCATGCCGGAGGAGGAACTGCTTCTGAAAGCTAACCAGTGGGAGATCTCTCACGGCGGACTGACCGGACGTGCAGCGCAGCAGTTTATTGATTACATTGTGGGAACAGAGGAAGAAAAAAAGAAATAGTTTACCTGTGTATTGGGGGAAAGGATGAAAAACTATGGCGGTGACAACCTTTGCAGCAATTGATATAGGCTCCTATGAAGTCAGTATGAAGATCTTTGAAATGTCAAAGCGGATCGGCTTCCGGGAGATCAATGATGTCCGTTACCAGCTGGAGCTGGGCCGTGGAACTTATGCTGCAGGACGGCTAGAGATGGAGACTGTGGATGAGCTCTGCGAGATCCTTAATGATTTTAAACGCATGATGGCTGAATTTGGGGTAGAAAGCTGGCGTGCGTGTGCAACAAGCTCTCTCCGTGAGCTGGAAAATCCGGTGATCATCCTGGAGCAGATCTATCAGAGAACTGGTATCCGGGTAGAGATCCTGAGTAATGCGGAACAGCATTTTCTGGGATATAAATCCATTGCTGCCATTGAATCCGGCTTCAAAAAGGCTATTCAGAAGGGGACGGCGATCCTGGATATCGGAGGAGGAAATCTGCAGATCTCTCTCTTTGACAAAGATGCTCTGGTGCTGACCCAGAGTATCCGTATGGGAAGTCTTCGTATCCGCGAACGTCTGAAAGAACTGGAGAAAACAACTCCACATTATGACCGGCTGATAGAGGAATTTATCCGAAATGATCTGATAAGCTTTCAACGTCTTTATCTTAAGGACAAGGAAATCTCCAATCTGATCCTGATGGGAGATTTTCTCACAGATACGATCTTTCAGGACAGATCCGGAGAGAATATCATCACAAAGGAGGAATTCCTGAAGAAATACGAGACCATTGTAAACATGTCCGATCATGACCTTGCCGAATCCATGGAGTTGGAACCGGAATATGCGTCTCTGATCGTGCCGAACATGGTTATCATCCGAAATTTTATAGAAATCTTTCAGGCAGAAGCACTCTGGATCCCGGGTGTTTCTCTTCTGGACGGGATTGCCTATGACTATGCGGAAAAAAACAAATATCTGAAAAGTGTACACAATTTTGAAAATGATATCCTGGTGGCATCCAGGAACATTGCCAAAAGGTATTCCAGTGGAAAGAACCACATTGCAGGAACTACCGATGTGGCACTGGATATTTTTGACAGTACAAGGAAGATCCACGGCATGGGAAAACGTGAACGGCTTCTTCTGCAGATCGCAGTTCTTCTTCATGACTGCGGAAAATATATCAGTATGAGTGAGGTGGCAGAATGCTCTTACCGGATCATCATGGCTACGGAGATCATAGGTCTTTCCACAGAGGAGCGGCAGGTGATCGCTAGTGCGGTGAGGTACAATACCAGAGAATTCGGCTGCTACAAAGAGATCAACCGTGAAACATCCATGAGCAGGGAAAATTATCTCCTGACTGCGAAGCTGACCGCAATTCTCCGCTTGGCCAATGCTATGGACAGAAGCCATTACCAGAAGGTAAAAGCGCTTAATGTAACCTTAAAAGACAGGATCCTTTACCTGGTGGTGGATTCCGCAAGGGATGTTTCTCTGGAGCTGGGGCTTCTGAAAGATAAAAAAGAATTTTTTGAAGAGGTGTTTGGAATCCGGCTTGTAATGAGACGGAAGGGAAGAAGATAACGGAGGAGGTTTTTGTATGAAATTTAAGGAATTTGACAAACCGGAATATTTTGTAAACAGAGAGCTGAGCTGGATCAAATTTGATGATCGTGTGCTCAGTGAAGCCAGAGACAAAAATCTACCTCTGTTTGAGAGACTGAAATTTTTGAGTATCACCTCATCCAATCTGGATGAATTTTATATGGTCCGTGTTGCATCCCTGAAGGATCAGGTTCATGCAGGGTACAAAAAAACAGATATTGCAGGAATGACAGCCAAGGAACAGCTGAAAGCCATCAGCCGGCAGACACATGATCTTGTTCACGTACAGTACAGTACATTAAACCGGTCTCTGGTCCCTGCACTTGAAAAAGCAGGACTTCATGTGATCTTTGAGCACGAGGCATTTTCCGAGAAGCAGAAAGAATTTGTGGATCAGTATTTTGAAGATAATGTATATCCGGTCCTGACACCAATGGCAATGGATTCTTCCAGACCGTTTCCTCTGATCCGTAATAAAACGTTGAATATCGGAGCACTTCTTTCCAAAAAAGATACCAAAAAAGGAAAAGAAGAGATTGATTTTGCCACTGTACAGGTGCCTTCTGTACTTCCGAGAGTAGTGATCATTCCATCTGAGAAAAAAGGCCATACAACCGTAACACTTCTGGAACAGATCATTGAGCGCAACATCGACAAGCTGTTCTTAAGCTATGATGTGATCTGTGCCCATCCGTACAGGATCATGCGTAATGCGGATCTTCCTATTGACGAGGATGAGGCAGAGGATCTTCTGGTTGAGATCCAGAAACAGCTGAAAAAGCGCCAGTGGGGAGAGGTGATCCGCCTGGAAGTGGAAGATAAGATGGATCCGCGGCTTCTGGATATTCTGAAAATGGAGTTTCAGGTTCATGGAGATGATATCTTTTTTATCAACGGACCTCTGGATCTGACCATGCTGATGAAGGTTTATGGTATTGACGGATACGATCAGTTCAAGGAACCGAAATACAAACCGGCAGCAGTGCCTGCATTTCAGAATGATAAAGATATTTTTCAGGTGATCAGGGAGGGTGATGTGTTCCTGCATCATCCGTATATGAGCTTTGATCCGGTGGTGGATTTCGTGCGTCAGGCGGCAAAGGACCCGGATGTACTGGCGATCAAGCAGACCCTGTATCGCGTCAGCGGCAATTCACCCATCATTGCGGCACTTGCTCAAGCCGCAGAAAACGGCAAGCAGGTTTCTGTTCTTGTAGAGCTGAAAGCGCGTTTTGATGAGGAAAACAATATCGTCTGGGCAAAAATGCTGGAAAAGGCAGGCTGTCATGTAATCTATGGTCTGGTGGGTCTGAAAACACACAGTAAGATCACTCTTGTTGTGAGAAGAGAAGAAAACGGGATCCGCAGATATGTGCATCTGGCAACCGGAAACTATAACGATTCCACAGCCAAGCTTTATACAGACTGTGGTATATTTACCTGTGACGAACGGTTTGGAGAGGATGCAACTGCTGTGTTCAACATGCTTTCCGGATATTCCGAGCCGAAGCGCTGGAATCGCCTGATCGTTGCACCGATCTGGATGAAGGACCGTTTTGTAAAAATGATCGAAAGAGAAGCGGAGCATGCGAAAAAGGGAGAAGAGGCTCACATTGCGGCAAAGATGAATTCTCTGTGTGACCCTGAGATCATTGCAGCGCTGTATTATGCTTCTTCCTGTGGTGTCAGGATCGATCTTCTGATCCGCGGCATCTGCTGCCTGAGGGTGGGCATTCCGGGTATCAGCGAAAATATCCACGTGCGTTCGATCGTCGGTAATTTCCTGGAGCACAGCCGTATTTTCTATTTCCGCAATGGCGGTTCCGATGAAATCTATATGGGAAGTGCGGACTGGATGCCACGTAACCTTGACCGTCGTGTGGAGATTGTTTTCCCTGTGGAAGATGAGCGGATCAAGGAAGAGATCATGCATGTGCTGGATCTGGAATTCCGTGACAATGTAAAAGCACATATCCTGCAGCCCTCCGGTTTGTATGAGAAGCAGGACAAACGTGGCAAAACGCTGATAAATTCCCAGATGGAATTCTGCAGGGAGGCTACCGAGCGGGCAAAGGCAGCAAAAAAGGAGAAAAAAGAAAAGAAGAGAGTTTTCGTACCGGCTGAACCGGCGGAGGATATTATAAAATAGTAAAAGAAAAGGACAGCCTGTCATATCAATTTATGATACAGCTGTCCTTAAATAATGTTCTCAAAGATTATCCATATTATGTTAATACTGCATGATATTCAGAAAACCTGACAGCATGCGGGCGTTTCTAATAACACTTCTTGCAGGCTTTATACCCTGCAGCTTCAGCCTGGGAGCGTGTCATTTCTGTGGCATTATCCGGATTCATATTTCCACAGTTAGGGATCCGGTGGTACTTGCTTCCGGTAGCGGAGATCCAGACCATATCACCCACTGGCTCCGGATCGGCCTGCACTCCGGTCTGAGGATCTGCAGCAGCCGAATCAGAAGATCCATAGCCGGACGCACCGGAATCCTTATAAGCGGAGGAAGGCTGTGTGCCGGTATCCGATTCATCTCCAGCAGAATAATCATTACAGGGACTCTGGTTCCACTGGATATTGCTTCCGTCGCTGACTGCGATCACCGTACCCTGCTCATCAGTACGAAATACCTGTATTCCCATATCCGCAAGCTTATCCATGGTATCCTTATGAGGATGTCCGTAGGAATTACCGGCGCCGCAGCTGATCACTGCATATTCCGGAACAGTCTGCTGGAGCAGATCCCAGGTGGTGGCAGTGGCAGAACCGTGATGTCCCGGAACGATCACATCGCAGGAAAGATCAAGTCCCAGATTGCAGATCGCTTCCTCCCCGGCAGATTCTGCATCCCCAGTAAAAAGAAAATGGTTATTTCCGTTTTCCAGCCGGATCGCAACAGAATTGTCGTTATCGTTGCTGCTGATCGATTGAGGAGAAAGCACCGTAAATTTCCCGCTTCCGAAAGTAAAATCCGTTCCGGGCTCCGGATGCTGCACAGTTAATCCCTGAGCGGCAACACTGTTTTCAAAAGATTGATAGATCTTTGTATCCTGTACATAATCTGCACCGATCACATTTTTTACGGAAAAGCTGTCCAGGCATCCTACAAGACCAGCCACATGGTCCTCGTCATAATGGGAGGAGATCATATAGTCAATGATGGAAATATTCTGTTTCTGCAGATAGGAAACCACGAAACTGGAATGTCCTCGGTCACCGCCGTCATACAGGAGATTCTGCCCCTGTGACTGGACCAGGATTGAAAGCCCCTGCCCTACATCCAGAAAGTGTACAGCCATTGTTGTGTCAGCAGAAGCAGCCTCGGCTGTGTAAGCAGCAGAGGGAACTCCTGCGACTGTTAGCAGAACAAGCAGCAGAGAAAGAAAAAATGTCTGCAGCTTTCTGCGAAAAGAATGTTTGTGATGCATGAGAAGTCACCCCTTATCTTAAGTATTTTCAGGGGAAATTATAAAACAGAAGAGAAAGAAATGCAAAATAATATATGTGAAAATACAGAAAACAGATAAACAGGAAGAACGAAATTTTTATATGCAATGTTCAGAGCAACGTTTGATAGCGATAACAGGAAAAAGTGAAGTATAACAATCACAAAAAAGCAGTCAGAATAAAAATCCTAACTGCTTTTAGTTGATAGCCAGTACGGGAATCGAACCCGTGTTTCCGCCGTGAGAGGGCGGCGTCTTAACCCCTTGACCAACTGGCCATATTCATTTGTGTCGTTTGCTCTTGATTTCTGTTGTTTCCCGCAACCGACTTCGTTAGTATATAATACTTTCTTACAAAATGCAAGCACTTTTTTTCTTTTTTTGAAAAAAATTTTCACCCTGTTTTTTGACAATTTTTTTGACGGAAAAATCGATTGATGATATGATAGATACAAAACGAAATGGAATAAAAAAATATAAAGAGGAAGAGTATGGATTACAGAAAAAAGAAAAATTTGATATGGAAGGGAGAATCCTTTCTTTTTTTTGTGGTACTGCTGGTTTTTGGCGCGATCTTTGCGGCGATCCACACAGGGGGGCTGATCCAGAAGCAGGACAGTGTACAGCTTCTTAACAAAGGATGGTACTACATAAAGGACGGAAAAAAACAGGAGATCACCCTGCCTGCGGAAATTCCGGCAAAAACAGGTGAAAAGCTGATCCTGTACAATGAAAGTCTGGGAGCGGAAAGCAGAGGAATGACCGTGGTTTCTACAGGAGCCCAGTACGATCTGGTGATACGCCTGAATGGAAAGATCCTGTATGAATATAAGGAGGCCATGTTTTCCAAAAATGTGCAGATGCGTTCCAAGGTGCAGTGCATCGCCGCTCTGGGTAATGACACAGAGGGAAAAGTCCTGACGTTCAGCTATTCTGCGCCTCAGAGAGGAAAATATGTTATAGAGCCGGTATGCATAGGAACCGGAAGTGCAATAGCCTGGTATCAGATCAGAAAAGCAGCCATTCCTTTAGGGGCGGCAACGATCATGATCGTATTAAGTATGATCGCCCTGTGCATCTGCATCTATATGAGAATAAGGCAGATGCCGGACAGACGGTTCCGGGATGTGGCACTGTTCCTTATGATGTGCAGTATCTGGCTGGTGACGGACTCATCACTGGCACAAAGTTACAGCAGATGCCCCGAAGTATTATGTCTCATTTCTTTTTATATGTTCATGCTGCTGGCAGTTCCGATGCTGCGTTTTTTGCAGAATATCGGAAACATGAAAAAATACAGGCTCCTGGATCTTGGAATCTTTACATTTTATCTGAATGCTGTTTTACAGGGAGTTCTGGTGATCCTGGGAGCCTTTGAATTTAAGGATATGCTGTTTGTAACACATATCCTGCTGTTTGTGTGGGTTCTGATATCAGCGGTACTTCTGATCCGGGAGTACCGGAAGCATAAACAGCGTGAGATACATCTGCTTCTCATTGCATATATCATCGTGGGAGCAAGCGGTATCATAGCGCTGATCCTGTACTGGCTGTTCGAGATTTCCTACTATGGATCCATTTTTGAATTGGGAAATCTTGTGTTTCTTGTGCTGGTCATTGCAGACGCAGTCATGATGATGGCAGACAACGTCCGTTACCGTCTGGAATCCCAGGCTTACGAACGACTGTCCAGAGAGGATGGGATGACAGGACTTGAGACGAGAGCCAATTTTGAGAAAAAACTGGAAAGTATTTCCGCAGATATGGGCAGATACCGGGATATCCTTCTTATGTATATCGATATCGATCAGCTTCGCGTGATCAACGAAGAATACGGACGGGCTGCAGGAGACGAGATGGTGGTGATCTCGGCCAGATGTGTGGAGAACGTTTTCCAGGAAAAAGGAACCTGCTACCGCATCGGCGGGGATGAATTTGCGGTTCTGGTCTATGATCCGGAAGTACCGGACGAATTCTGGTCGGAACGCCTGAAAGAAGAACTCCGGAATATCGGGAGAGGATGCAGACATCGTTTTTCGTTGTCCCTGGGATGCAGCCATCTGCGAAATAAGGATGGCTCTCTGAAATCCATGGGAGAATGGAAATATGAGGCAGACAGGAAGCTTTATGAGAACAAAAAGAAGGGGGATTTGAAAAATGGAGTATATTAACTGTTTTCAGATCACATCCCTTGTTTTGGTGACGATGATCGCGATACATTATTTTTCTCATAAAAGACTGAACAATGCGGAAAACAGGAATTTTGTATGTTTTCTGGCTTTCAGCGGCGTTTACGTGCTGCTGGATATGCTGAGTGCGGTGATCGCGGGAGGCGGCAGCAGCGAAGGTTGCAGAATGTCAGCGCTGGTCCTGACGCTCTATTATTTCTGTGATGTCATACTTACCTACGGGCTTTTCTGCTACATTCGGATCATCACCGGAAGACAGAAGGAGAAATATAAATGGCTGAAAACCGGCTGGGTGGTCCTGCCGGCTGCAATGCTGCTGGCAGTTACAGCAAACTTACGGACGGGATGGCTTTTTTATTTTGACCAGGAAGGTAGATTTATCCGGGGAAGTTTTCATTTTCTGCTCTATGGATATGTATTCTTTTTTATGCTGGTGATCGTTGCATTTATGTTACTTTATGGAAAAACAGCAGAAAAAGAAATACGGCGCACCATATGGAGATTTTGGTTTATCGAAGCAGCCTGCCTGTTTCTCCAGATTGCTGCGGAAAGAATACTGCTTACCGGCTTCGGACTTTCTGTAGGACTTTGGCTGATCTATCTTACTATGAACAATCCAGGTGAATATACGGACAGTATGACAGGTTTATTTGACAAACAGTATTTTGACAAATGGATCGGAGAAAAGCTCTATCGAAAAGAAAGCTTTCATCTGCTTGCTGTGGATGCCCGCAATATGAAGCAGATCAACCGGATCTACGGTACCAGAGTGGGAGATCAGCTGCTGATCCGGGCGGCGAAGGGATTTCGGGAGATCACGGATTCAGTGCAGATCTTTCGTATCACAGGCAATTGCTTTCTGGCAGTGCTGGACTCGCTGACAGATTATGAAAAAGCCAGAGATGGCATAGAAGAATTTCTGAAAAAGCCGTTTTTTATCGAAAACGAAAAGGTGTCGTTCCATGCTGCGATCTGCGGGATCATGAATGCGGAAAAACTGGAAAAAGAGGATAGTATTCTTTCTTATATTGAATATATGATCTCTCTGATACAGAACCGTCAGGATACGGTCCTGATCCAGTCGGACAGCAAGATCCTGGAGGGCTTCCGCTATGAGCAGGAAGTGGAGCATTTTCTTCAGAAGGCTGTGAAAGAGGATCTGTTTGAAGTATATTATCAGCCGGTATATTCTATAAAAAACCAGGATTTTATTACTCTGGAGGCACTGAGTCGGCTGAAACATCCTGTTCTGGGAATGATCCCGCCGGATGTGTTTATCGGGATTGCGGAAAAACAGGGAATGATCTCTGCAGTGGGATGTCTTCAGCTTCACAAGGTCTGCCGTTTTATAAAAGAACATGAATATATCATGAAGAAGATCCGGAATGTGAAATTCAATCTTTCTCCTTCCGAACTGATGAAACCCGGATACAGCCATGTGCTTATCGGGATCATACAGGGGTATGGATTAGATCCGGGATATTTTCAGTTTGAGATCACGGAAAACGTGGCAACCGAATACAGCGAAAGCTTCTGCACAGCCATTGATGATTTTGCAGAAGTGGGGATCCACATGTGCCTGGATGATTTTGGTTCCGGTTATGCAAATCTGAACGCAGTTCTTCGAATTCCGTTTTCAGCAGTAAAAATGGACCGTTCTCTTTTGTCCGGGGTCAGCAGCGATCCTCAGACGGCGACCTTTTATCGCAGCATTGTCATGATCCTGCAGCATATGGGATATAAGGTGATCGCAGAAGGCGCTGAGACCGAAAAGGAGGTAAAGCTTCTGGAAAAATGGGGTGTAGATATGATACAGGGATATTATTTTTCCAGGCCCCTGTGCGAGGAAAAGATTCTGGAAAAAATTTCCTGAAATGATCAGAAACAGGCGGAAAACATGCTTTTATAAAAAGCAGGGTTTTCCGCCTATTGTATTCTGGCAGACACAAATTGCTTGAAGTTTACAGATACTTTTGATAGAATAGATAGGCTGTGGCGGCTGAAGAAAGCGATTTTTCGGAAGATCGGTTCCTTGAACTGCCACGCGTATCTTTTGGAAAAATTGCAGAGAAAAGATGATCATGTGGACTTTACAAGTACATATATTTTGAGTATAATACAAACAAATGTTCGAGTATAAAAAAGAAAGGAATCAGTGGAATGGCAAAAAAAGACACTTATGATGCGGGCAGTATCTCTGTCCTGGAGGGCCTCGAGGCCGTGCGAAAGCGCCCCGGTATGTACATCGGAAGCGTATCCAGAAAGGGACTGAACCATCTGATATATGAGATCGTAGACAATGCGGTGGATGAGCACCTTGCAGGGTACTGCAGCCGTATCCATGTAGTTCTTGAGAAGGACGGTTCCTGTACAGTAGAGGATAATGGACGAGGGATCCCGGTGGATATGCATGCCAAGGGAATATCTGCGGAGCGTCTTGTTTTTACAACCCTTCATGCAGGCGGTAAGTTTGACAATTCCGCATATAAGACAAGCGGCGGACTTCATGGTGTAGGGTCTTCCGTAGTGAACGCATTATCTACGTATTTGGATATTAAGATCAGTCGTGATGGTTATATACATCATGACCACTATGAGAGAGGAATCCCTACCATTGAACTGGAAGCAGGACTGCTCCCCAAATTAGGGAAGACCAGAGGTACCGGAACCTGTGTGAATTTCCTTCCGGATCCGGAGATTTTTGAGAAAACAAGATTTGGAGCAGCGGATGTAAAGAGCCGTCTTCATGAGACTGCCTATCTGAATCCGGAGCTTACCATCCATTTTGAGGATCGAAGAGGGGACGCTCCTGAGGATATCGAGTATCATGAGCCGGAGGGGATCGTAGGCTTTATCCGTGACCTTAACAAGAATGCACAGCCTCTCCATGATCCGGTTTATTTTAAAGGAGAGGCAGACGGGATCCAGGTGGAGGTTGCTTTTCAGTTTACCAATGAGTTCCGTGAGAACGTTCTCGGATTCTGCAATAATATCTACAATGCAGAGGGAGGAACTCATCTGACCGGATTTAAGACTACCTTCACAACGGTAATGAACACCTACGCACGTGAGATCGGTGTACTGAAGGATAAAGACCCCAATTTTACAGGTGCAGATATCCGAAACGGAATGACTGCTGTAGTCTCCATCAAACATCCGGCACCCCGCTTTGAGGGACAGACCAAGACCAAGCTGGATAACCAGGACGCATCCAGAGCCACCGGCAAGGTAGCAGGAGAACAGCTGGTACTGTTTTTTGACCGAAATCTGGAAACACTGAAGATCGTCCTTTCCTGTGCGGAAAAGGCGGCCAAGATCCGTAAGACCGAGGAGCGTGCCAAGACAAACCTTCTCACCAAACAGAAATACTCTTTTGATTCCAACGGCAAGCTGGCCAACTGTGAGAAAAAGGATCCGTCACTGTGTGAGATCTTTATCGTAGAGGGAGATTCCGCCGGCGGTTCGGCCAAGACAGCCAGAGATCGTAACTATCAGGCAATCCTTCCGATCCGCGGTAAGATCCTCAACGTAGAGAAGGCTACCATCGACAAGGTGCTGGCCAACGCAGAGATCAAGACTATGATCAATGCCTTTGGCTGCGGCTTTTCCGAAGGCTACGGAAATGATTTTGATATCACGAAGCTTCGTTATGACAAGATCGTGATCATGGCCGATGCGGATGTGGATGGTGCTCATATCTCTACTCTGCTTCTGACCTTGTTTTACCGTTTTATGCCGGAGCTTATCTATGAGGGACATGTGTATATTGCCATGCCACCTCTTTATAAGGTAATGCCGAAGAAGGGGCAGGAGGAATATCTCTACGATGACAAGGCTCTTGAGAAATACCGTAAGAGCCATAAACCGGGAAGCTTCACGCTCCAGAGATACAAAGGTCTCGGTGAGATGGACGCCCAGCAGCTCTGGGAGACTACCCTGAACCCTGAGACAAGAATGATGAAGCGTGTGGAGATCGAAGATGCCCGCATGGCCTCCGATGTGACAGAGATCCTGATGGGAAGCGATGTTCCGCCACGTAAGGCCTTTATCTATGAGCATGCAACAGATGCAGAGCTGGATATTTGATTGGGAGAATAAACTATGAATACGAAACAGGACAATATCATCCGCACCGATTATGCGGAGATCATGCAGAAATCATATATCGATTACGCCATGAGCGTTATCATTTCCAGAGCGCTGCCGGATGTACGTGACGGACTGAAGCCGGTACAGCGCCGGACCCTTTACGATATGTATGAGCTGGGCATCCGTTACGACCGCCCGTACCGTAAATGTGCCCGTATCGTAGGAGATACCATGGGTAAATATCATCCTCACGGTGACAGTTCTATTTATGATGCTCTTGTAGTCATGGCGCAGGAATTTAAGAAAGGTCGTACACTGGTTGACGGACATGGAAACTTTGGTTCCATTGAGGGAGACGGAGCCGCAGCCATGCGATACACAGAGGCACGTCTTGAGAAGCTGACCCAGGAGGTTTTTCTGGAAGATCTGGATAAGAACGTTGTGGACTTTATGCCGAACTTCGATGAAACAGAGAAGGAGCCAGTAGTGCTTCCGGTGCGTATTCCAAACCTCCTTGTAAACGGAGCAGATGGAATAGCCGTTGGTATGGCTACCAGCATCCCGCCGCATAACCTGGGCGAAGTGGTGGATGCTGTGAAGGCATACATGAAGAATAATGATATCAGCACCCGTGGGCTGATGCGTTATCTCAAGGGCCCGGATTTTCCGACAGGTGGTATCGTAGTAAATAAGGACGACCTTGTAAAGATCTATGAATCCGGAACAGGCAAGCTCCGTATCCGTGGACGGGTGGAAATAGAGAAGCTGAAGGGCGGCCGCCAGCAGTTGGTGATCACAGAGATTCCTTACACCATGATCGGTGCAAACATCGGAAAATTCCTTAATGATATCGCAACCCTGGTAGAGACCAAGAAGACCACAGATATCGTGGATATTTCCAACCAGTCTTCCAAGGAGGGAATCCGTATCGTTCTGGAACTGAAGCGCGATGCAGACGTGGAGAACCTTACCAACATGCTCTATAAGAAGACCCGACTGGAGGATACCTTCGGTGTCAACATGCTGGCAGTTGCAGACGGAAGACCGGAAACACTGGGACTGAAGCAGATCATTGCTCACCATGTGGACTTTGTATTTGAAGTAAATTCCAGAAAATATACAACCCTTCTTGCCAAGGAACAGGAGAAACGGGAGATCCAGGAAGGTCTTATCAAAGCCTGCGATGTCATTGATCTGATCATCGAGATCCTCCGTGGCAGCAAGAGCCGTGACCAGGTAAAGAAATGCTTGACCGATGGTATCACAGAAGGGATTAAATTCAAGACCAAGACATCCGAAAAAGCGGCAAAATCCTTGAAATTCACAGAGAAACAGGCCACAGCTATCCTGGACATGCGTCTTTACAAGCTGATCGGTCTGGAAATCGATGCTCTGATGAAGGAGCATGAGGAAACCATGAAGAACATTGCTGCTTATGAGGATATCCTGAATAATTATGACTCCATGGCAGCAGTGATCATGGGTGAACTGGATCAGATCAAGAAGGAATACGGCAGTAAGCGTAAGACTTCCATTGAAAACGCCGAGGAAGCTGTTTATGAGGAGAAGAAGATGGAAGAGACCGAAGTCTGCTTCCTGATGGATCGTTTCGGATATATGCGTCTCATTGACAAGAATGCCTACGAGCGTAATAAGGATGCCGCTCATGCAGAGAGCCGCTATGTCTTTACCTGCATGAATACGGACAAGATCTGTATCTTTACAGATACCGGCAAGCTCCACACCGTGAAGGCAGAGGATATCCCGCTGGTACGTTTTCGTGACAAGGGTGTTCCTGCAGATAATCTGGGTAATTATGACAGTACTTCCGAGCAGATCCTCTATGTGGCACCGCTGAGTCAGGTAGCAGCCTCCACAGTACTTTTTGTTACAGAGAACGGTATGTGCAAGCTGGTAAAAGGTGACGAGTTCCGTGCTTCCAAACGCACCATTGTTTCCACCAAGCTTGCAGAGGATGACCGCCTTGTATTCGTAGGAGCAGCGGATGAGATGGATCAGGTTGTGTTCCAGTCTGAGAAAGGTTACTTCCTCCGTATCATGAAAACCGAGATCTCCGTCACCAAGAAAAACGCCCTGGGTGTCCGAGGCATGAAGCTTACCGGCGAAGACCGCATCCACCACGCCTATCTCCTGGAAAGCCGCCAGGAATATGCCATTGAATATCATGATAAGCCGTATGTGCTGAATAAAGTTAAGCTGGCTAAGAGAGATACGAAGGGTGTGAAGCCGAGGGTATAAAAGACGCGAAGAGGATTGCGGATAACTGGCAGATAGGATATGATAGGGTTATATGAAAATGGGAGGCGTTAAAAATGCGATATGATCTTCCGGAAAGAGTTATAAGAGAACTATTTTCATTTGCCACAAAACATTCTGTCAGAAAGATCATCCTCTTTGGGTCCCGTGCAAGAGGAAACAATACAGAAAGAAGTGATGTAGATATTGCTGTATATGGAGGAGATTTTGATTCCTTTTACTGGGATATCAAAGAAAATATCCATTCACTTCTGATGTTTGATGTAATTAATGCAGATGCTTCAATTTCCGAAGAACTCAAAAAAGAAATTAAAAAGGATGGAGTTGTGATCTATGAAAAAGCTTGATAATTTTTCTAATTGTCTTACTATATTAAGAAATGCAGATTTCAAACTTGCGGATAACAACGATATTTACAGAACCGGCGTGATCGGACAGTTCAACCTGACTTTCGAGCTTGCCTGGAAAGCTCTTCAGGAGATCCTGCGACTCCACGGGGCAGAAGGAGTAGACACCGGTTCACCGAGAGAAATCCTGCAGCTTGGCTATAAGCTGGGCTTCGTAAACGACTCAGCAGTGTGGCTGCTCATGCTGAAAAAGCGTAACACATCTGTCCATATATATAATGAGCAGGAAGTAGATGAGATGATCCTGCTCATCCGCGACAGCTTTATTCCGGCTTTTGTGGCTCTTGAGAAAACATTGAGGGAGAAGCTGGCAGAAGCGGAGAGCGACTGGACGTAAATAAAGAGAATACAATTTTACAGAATATATACTTCCCACCGATCAGGTACAATTAACCCGACCGGTGGGGATTTTTTTGCCCTCTTGACAGAAATATGAGCCATCTTTTATAATAAATTAGACTGAACTAACACAGCCGCAAATATAAAACAGGTTCAGAAAAAAACAATGACAAAAATAACATATGAATCCACAGAAGAGCTGGGCCACAGCATACCCTTATCCAAAAGAGAAATCGAGGAAGACATGCTGGAGGAGCTTTGCTCTCTTGCAAAAAAGGACGCCCTGATCGGAATCTCCGAGATTTGCGGGCGGATGAAGATGAGCAGACGGGAGGTTCTGGCCTGTCTGAAACAGTTGACAGCCCAGGGCTACGTAAAAATCGAAGAAAAAAACATCTGCGTCTGCCTCACAGAGCTGGGACGGATCCGGGGCGAGGAATGCCGCCACCGCCATGAAAACTTCACCCAGCTTCTGGAATATGTAGGAGTAGAAAGCCGCATTGCAGAAGAAGATGCCTGCCGCATGGAGCACGTGGTAAGCGATGAGACCGTGCAGCAGATCTGCAATTTCGTAAATTACGGAAGCACCTTTGAGCATGCTCTTCGGAACACAGACCTCAGATACCGCTATGAGCCGAGGGAATACTCCTTTCTCATGGGAATCTACTACATGGAAAAAACCTGTCCAAGAAGACTGGCCGGTGAATTTAAGAATTATAAAGAACAGATCCGCCTTCATGTAAAAAAAGAGGACAGCTATTTTGAACTGTTCTGCACAGCACCGGAGGAAAAAAACTGTTCTTTGGTATGTGGACCCAGAAACCGGCTGAGTAAAAGCCGAAGAAGAAAACGGAAATCCCCGGATCCCAACCGGCGTTTTTGAATACTTTATCCGGCATCAGGACCCCGTAGTGGAAGGAACCGCGCTGGTAGCCTTCTTCTGGACGAGCCAACCTCCAATCTGGATTCCCTGAACGAAGGCATCATCCTGAAATCCCTGAAGGAAGATAAAGCCAACCGTACCGTCGTGCTGGTGTCACACAGAACTTCTACGATGAAAGTAGCGGATGTGGTGTATGAGATGGAGAATGGGAGAGTGTCGTGATATAGATGCTCTTGTGAGAGTAAAATATATTGCGATTTTCGATACACATTTGTTATAATAGCTCCAGGAAACTATTGTGTTAAGTCCAATCTGAAAAGGAGTGCATATGACTTTATATCATGGAAGTAAAGATATAGTAGAGTATCCGGAAATCAGAAAAGCTCGATTTAACAAAGATTTCTACTTTGGCTTCTATTGTACGAACATCGAAAAACAGGCAGAACGGTGGGCGACAAGGTATGGAGAAAAGGGATACATTAACAGGTACGAGTATATAGAAAATACAGAATTAAAAATTCTTAGATTTGAGAAAATGACAGAAGAATGGCTGGACTTTATTATTTCCTGTCGAAGTGGACAAGCACATCAGTATGATATTGTGGAAGGACCGATGGCAGATGATACGATCTACAATTACCTGCAAAACTATCTGGATGGTAAGATCTCAAGATCTGCTTTCTGGGAACTGGTAAAATTTAAGTACCCCACACATCAGATCAGTTTTCATACAGTTTCGGCATTGGATACTTTGGAATTTGCAGGAAGTGAGGTCGTATATGGCGAAAAAAAATAATAACAATTTATTTTTTACCTGTAGCCTGATTGAGTATATAGGACGAAACAGAAAACAACATCGGCGGGAAATCACAGATTATCTTGGCAGAGAAAACATAAAGAGAATATACGATTATGCGGATGTATTTCACTGTGAGCCAATACAAAAAGTTGCAGCAGAGTTTATGGAGCAATGCAATATTCCAGAAGGAAAATTTGACAATGTATCCATGTGCAGATATACGGTTCCGGATTACTGGGATATTGGAGAAGTATATGAGCGATTAATAGAAGACATATATGATGATGCGGAAATTGAAAAAGGAATATGGGATATTTATCATTCCTGGATTGATGCACATATTTCGGACTATAATACAGATTTTTATTATCAGCCGAGAGATTATATAGCAGCATGCTATAAAGCGGGAGAAATCCTGTAAAAGATAAACAGAAATTCAAATCGCAATTAATACTTGCATTTAACAGACATTGGTGTTACAATGAACGAAACTAAGAACTTGTTGGCATAGGAGTGGGCGAGAGCCCGCTCCTATTTGCTGAGAAGGAATTTGTTCAGAAATAGGCAGAAATAGGAAAGGCAGGTGGGAAGCATGAGCAGACGGGAAGAATATGAACAGAAGACAGAGGCGATCCTTACACCAATCGTGGAGTCCAGGGGCTTTGAGCTGGTAGACGTGGAGTATGTCAAGGAAGCCGGAACCTGGTATCTCAGAGGCTATATCGACAAGCCGGGCGGAATCACAGTCAATGACTGCGAGGACGTAAGCCGTGCATTCAGCGATATACTGGATGAGCAGGATTTCATCGAGGACAGCTACATTATGGAGATCAGTTCTCCAGGACTTGACCGGCCTCTTAAAAAAGAAAAAGACTTTAAGAGAAGCCTTGGCAAGCTGGTGGAGATCCGTACCTACCGGCCCATTGAGAAACAGAAAGAATTCTGCGGTATTTTAAATGCATATGATAGTAACAGTGTGACAATTGATGAAGACGGCACAGAACGTACCTTTGATAAAAAAGATATTGCCCTGATTCGTCTCGCAATCGAATTCTAAAAGAGAATCGAATCTGTAAAATTCAGGAGGAAAAAAGAAAAATGAGCAGAGATTTAAGAGATGCGCTGGACGTTCTCGAAAAAGAGAAAAACATCAGTAAGGATACACTGCTGGAGGCAATTGAGCAGTCACTGATCCAGGCATGTAAGAACCATTTCGGAAAGGCAGATAACGTTCACGTTATGATCGATCCGGAGACCTGTGACTTCAGTGTTTACGCTGACAGAACTGTTGTAGAGCATGTGGAGGATCCGGCGCTGGAGATTTCTCTGGTGGATGCACAGAAAACAAACACGAACGCAGAGATCGGTGATGTTATGAAGGTTGAGATCCAGTCCAAGGAATTCGGACGTATCGCAACCCAGAATGCAAAGAATGTCATTCTTCAGAAAATCCGTGAGGAAGAGCGTAAAGTTCTTTACGATCAGTACTATGGAATCGAAAAAGAAGTGGTAACCGGTATTGTTCAGAGAGTAATGGGCAAAAATGTCAGCATCAACCTTGGTAAGGCAGACGCAGTACTTACAGAGAACGAACAGGTAAAGGGTGAGACCTTCCAGCCAACTGAGAGAGTAAAAGTTTACATTCTTGAAGTTAAGGATACACCGAAGGGGCCGCGTATCCTGGTTTCCAGAACACATCCCGGTCTTGTAAAGAGACTTTTCGAGTCCGAGGTTGCAGAGGTAAGAGACGGTACCGTTGAGATCAAGAGCATTGCCCGTGAGGCAGGCTCCCGTACCAAGATCGCTGTATGGAGCAACGATCCGGATGTAGATGCTGTGGGAGCATGCGTTGGTATGAACGGTGCACGTGTAGGTGCAGTTGTTAACGAGCTTCACGGTGAGAAGATCGATATCATCAACTGGGATGAGAACCCGGCGATCCTTATCGAGAATGCATTAAGCCCTGCAAAGGTTATCGCAGTTATGGCTGACCCGGATGAGAAGACCGCACTGGTCGTAGTTCCGGATTACCAGCTTTCCCTTGCTATCGGTAAGGAAGGACAGAACGCACGTCTTGCTGCAAGACTTACAGGCTTCAAGATCGACATCAAGAGCGAGACACAGGCAAGAGAGTCCGGTGACTTCTACGATGATTACGATGAGGAACACGAGGAAGCAGAGGAAGAAATGACAGAAGAGGCTGTTTCCGAAGAGATTGAAGAAGCAGAGGAAGATACAGAAGCTGAAGAAACAGCAGATGGAGATGCCGAAGAATAATGAAAACGAGAACCAAGATTCCCATGCGTCAGTGTACCGGCTGCAGGGAAATGAAAAGCAAAAAGGAAATGATACGAGTTCTCAGGACATCAGAGAATGAGATCATCCTGGACGCTACAGGTAAGAAAAACGGACGCGGCGCATACCTTTGTTTCTCAGAGGAATGCCTGGAAAAGGCTATCAAAAACCATGGCCTGGAGCGTTCCTTGAAAATGGCAGTTCCGGATGAAGTGTATCAGAACCTCAAAAAGGAGTTTGGATCAATTGAAAAACAATAAGGTTTTATCACTCATCGGACTTGCGACAAAAGCAGGAAAAACAGTGAGCGGAGAATTTTCCACAGAGAAATCCGTAAAAACAGGAAAAGGTTTCCTGGCACTGGTGGCAGATGATGCCTCCGAAAACACAAAAAAGAAATTTCGGAATATGTGTACCTATTATGAAGTTCCGTTATATTTCCTTTCAGACAAAGAGAGCCTGGGCAGAGCAATGGGCAAAGAATTCCGTGCCAGCCTTGCCGTGCAGGACGAAAATTTTGCAAAGGCGATCATGAAGGCGCTGGAAAAAGAATCCGGCAGATAACCTGCATGATACAGGCGTCTGTAAGGAGGTTTGACGATAGAAATGATAAAAGATAAATTCAACAGATCGGGAAAGGAGCAATATAGACAATTGGATACTCCAAAAACAGAAGAAAAGACAACAACGGTGAATACAGAGGGTAACAAATCTGAAGCACCGAAAAAGAAAAAAAATATCATTCGTGTATTTCATGCACAGAATGCCAGCGATGGCGGTAAAGGAAGAAGAAAACCGGCAGCAGGCGAGAGAAAGGGACCGGCACGTCCACAGAACGGCGGTCAGAGAAGCGCAGGAGCAAACACAAGAAACGGTGAGTCTGGTGAGCAGAGAAACGGTCAGAGTGGCCAGAATCGTACTCAGGGCGGAAGACCGCAGGGCAACCGTCCGGAAGGAAGAAGAGACGGAAATCGTGACGGAAGAACCTTCGAGGGAAGAAGAGACGGCGGAAATCGTTTTGGCGGAAACCGTTCCCAGAATGGTGAGGGACGTCCGGCAAGACAGGGCGAGGGAAACAGAGGCCCACGTCAGAATGACGGAAGAGGCGGAAGCCGTTTCGGCGGTGGAGCAAACCGTGGCCAGGGAGGTCAGGGTGGAAGCTTTGAAGGAAGAAGAGACGGAGGAAATCGTTTCGGCGGTGGAGCAAACCGTGGCCAGGGAGGCCAGGGCGGACGTTCCGAAGGCGGAAGAGGCGGAGACAACCGTTTCAGCGGAGCAAACCGTGGTGGCCAGGGCGGCGGACAGCGTCCGGGACAGAGAAGAAACGGTGGCTCTTCAGATGCTGTATTCACTCCGGAGCTGACCAAGACATCCAAGGACAGCAAGCGTGAGCGTGACAGAGAGAATAAGAACAAGAAGAAAGAATTCGAGAAAGGTACGCAGGGCGGACGCAGACCAAATCAGGGCGGACGCAGACCGAATTCCAGAATCCCGAAAGCACTTCAGAAACCGAATCCACAGCCGAAGCAGGAAGAGAAGAAACCGGAGATCAAGGAGATCACCATTCCGGAGAAGCTTACTATCCGTGAACTTGCGGACGCGATGAAGATGCAGCCGTCAGTGATCGTTAAGAAGCTTTTCATGGAAGGTGTCATGGTAACCGTAAACCAGGAGATCGACTTTGAAAAGGCAGAGGAGATCGCACTTGGCTTTGATATCATTGCTGAGAAGGAAGAAAAGGTGGATGTGATCGCAGAGCTCCTCAAAGAGGACGAAGAGGATGAGGATGATATGGTTCCGAGACCTCCGGTAGTCTGTGTTATGGGTCACGTTGACCATGGTAAAACATCTCTTCTGGATGCCATCCGTAATACAAACGTAACCAGAGGCGAGGCCGGCGGAATCACACAGCACATCGGTGCTTACGTGGTAAATATCAAAGGTCAGAAGATCACATTCCTGGATACACCGGGACATGAGGCGTTCACAGCTATGCGTATGCGTGGTGCCAACGCTACAGATATCGCAGTTCTGGTCGTTGCCGCAGACGATGGTGTAATGCCGCAGACAGTAGAGGCAATCAGCCATGCAAAGGCAGCCGGTGTTGAGATCATCGTTGCCATCAATAAGATCGATAAACCAAGTGCAAATGTAGAACGTGTAAAACAGGAGCTTTCCGAGTATGAACTGATTCCTGAGGACTGGGGCGGAAGCACCATCTTTGTTCCGGTATCCGCACATACAGGAGAAGGAATTGAGAATCTTCTTGAGATGATCCTTCTTACTGCTGAGGTTTCCGAGCTCAAAGCCAATCCGAACCGTGAGGCAAGAGGTCTTGTTATTGAGGCTCAGCTTGATAAAGGTAAAGGACCGGTTGCTACCATCCTTGTTCAGAAGGGTACTCTTCATGTGGGAGACTTTATTGCCGCAGGTGCATGCAATGGTAAGGTACGTGCAATGATGGATGATAAGGGACGTCGTGTAAAAGAGGCAGGTCCGTCTACTCCGGTTGAGATCCTCGGACTTGGTGATGTTCCTAATGCAGGTGAGATCCTGATGTCCTTTGAGAGCGATAAAGAAGCCAAGAACTTTGCAGGCGCATTCGTTACAGAGAACAAGAGCCGTCTTCTCGAGGAGACCAAAGGCAAGCTTTCTCTGGATAACCTGTTTGACCAGATCCAGGCCAGCGATCTTAAGGAGCTTCCGATCATCGTCAAGGCCGATGTACAGGGATCTGTTGAGGCTGTAAAACAGAGTCTTACCAAGCTTTCCAACGAGGAAGTTATCGTTAAGGTGATCCATGGTGGTGTAGGTGCCATCAATGAGTCTGATGTCAGCCTTGCTGCAACATCCAATGCGATCATCATCGGCTTTAACGTACGTCCGGATACTACAGCAAAACAGCTTGCTGAGCAGGAGGGCGTTGACCTTCGACTTTATAAAGTTATTTATCAGGCGATCGAGGATGTAGAGGCAGCCATGAAGGGTATGCTGGATCCTGTATTCGAGGAGAAGGTTATCGGTCACGCAGAGGTTCGTCAGCTGTTCAAGGCATCCGGTGTCGGAACCATCGCAGGAAGCTATGTGCTGGATGGTACATTCCAGCGTAACTGTAAGGTTCGTATCACACGAGGTGAGGACCAGATCTTCGAGGGTGAGCTTGCATCTCTGAAGAGATTTAAGGATGATGTCAAGGAAGTTCGTGCCGGATATGAGTGCGGTCTTGTATTTAATGACTTTAATGATGTCAAAGAAGAAGATAAAGTCGAAGCATATATCATGGTAGAGGTACCAAGATAGGAGTGATTCGTAATGAGAAAAAACAGCATTAAAAATACACGTGTGAATGGTGCAGTTCAAAAAGAACTCAGCACCATCATACACAGCGAGATCAAGGACCCCAGAATTCATCCGATGACTTCTGTGACAGCTGTTGAGGTGGCACCAGATCTTAAGACCTGCAAAGCTTACATCAGTGTGCTGGGCGAGAAACAGGCCAAGGATTCCACCCTCCGGGGCTTAAAGAATGCAGAGGGCTATGTTCGGAGAGAATTGGCCAGAAGACTGAATCTCCGCAATACACCGGAGATCCGTTTTGTTCTGGATGAGTCTATTGAATATGGTGTAAATATGTCAAAGAAGATCAATGACGTAATGAGTGGGATGGAAACAGAGGAATAGGTGGAAAAAATGAAAAACATTTCAGAAATACTGGAAAATGTAAAAACCGTTGGCATTGGCGGTCACATCCGTCCGGATGGGGACTGCATTGGTTCCTGTATGGCTCTGTATCTCTATATCCGGAAATATTTTCCTGATATAAAAGCAGATGTTTATCTGGAAGACCGGAAACCTGTATTTGATTACATTGACAGAATGGATGAGGTTAAGACAGAAGCAGAAGAAGATAAGGTGTATGATCTTTTTATCACCTGTGATGTCAGCGCACTGGACAGGCTTGCTGTTGCCCGGAAATATTTCGATGCAGCAAAAAAAACAGCCTGCATTGATCATCATGTGAGCAATAACGGATTTGCGGATGTCAATCATGTAAGAGGCGAGATCAGCTCTGCCAGCGAAGTTCTTTACGGACTTCTGGATTCAGACAAGATCGATCGTTCCATTGCGGTTCCTATTTATACCGGAATGGCACATGATACCGGCGTGTTCCAGTATTCTTCCACAACACCGGAAACCATGAGGATCGCCGGAGAACTGATGAAAACAGGATTTGATTTCAGCAGGATCATCGATGAGTCCTTTTACCAGAAAACATATCTTCAGAATCAGGTCATGGGACGTGTCCTGGCAGAGAGTATTCTCCTTCAGGGCGGTAAGTGTGTGGTCGGATATCTGAAAAAACGGGAGATGGATTTCTACAGTGTGGAAGGAAAGGATCTGGAGGGAATCGTGAGCCAGCTCCGTCTGACTGCTGGTGTGGAGGTTGCGATCTTTATCTATGAGATGCAGACGCAACTCTTTAAAGTATCTCTCCGTTCCAATGGTAAGGTGGATGTAAGCAAGATTGCCGTATTTTTCGGAGGCGGCGGACATGTGCGTGCAGCCGGCTGTGATATGCAGGGCTCCATGTACGATGTGATCAACAACCTTACCGCTGAAATTGAAAAACAGCTTGCAGAGGAGTAAAGATAAGATCATGGACGGAATACTTGTGATCCGAAAGGAAAAAGGTTATACCTCTCATGATGTTGTTGCAAAGCTGCGTGGGATTCTCCACATGAAAAAGATCGGCCATACCGGGACTCTGGATCCGGCAGCAGAGGGAGTACTTCCTGTTGCACTGGGCAAGGGGACCCGGCTGGTGGAGCTTCTTACAGAAAAAGAAAAAACATATGAGGCGGTTTTAAGGCTGGGAGTTTCCACAGATACCCAGGACATGACCGGAGCTGTTCTTTCTGAGAAACCTGTGACCGTCACGGAAGAGGAAGTCCGTGAGGCAGTGGGATCCTTTGTGGGAGAACAGCTGCAGATCCCTCCTATGTATTCGGCTCTGAAGGTAAACGGAAAGAAGCTTTACGAACTGGCCAGAGAAGGAAAAACCATAGAGCGTAAGCCGCGCCCTGTGGTTTTTTATGAGATAAGGATACTGGATATGGAGCTTCCGCTGGTACGCATAAGCGTTACCTGTAGCAAGGGCACCTATATCCGTACACTTTGCAATGACATCGGAGAAAAATTAGGCTGCGGCGGAGCCATGGAAGAGCTGCTTCGGACTAGGTCCGGAAATTTCACTCTGGAAGAGAGCATGACACTTTCCCAGGTGGAGGAGGCGTTTGCCGATGGGACCATCGGAGAAAAGCTTGTTTCCATCGAGGATGTACTTTCCATGTATCCGGTCCTTACCTGTACACCGGAGGGAGACAGACTTCTCAATAACGGAAACCCGCTTCCGGAAGAACTGGTACAGGGAGGCAGCAGGGAAGAAAAAGTCCGGATGTATAAAAGCAACGGAAATTTCACAGGAATATACGGCTGGGATGAAAGAAAACAGAAATACGTACCCATCCGCATGTTTTTTGTATGACACTTTATAAAAACTTGCAGGAGCAGCAGAAGATATGGAATACTTGAAGATCGACGGAGAATTTCCGCGCCTTTCAAAGAGTGCGGTGACACTTGGAAAATTTGACGGCATACACCGTGGACACCAGAAACTGGTGGAGAAGATCCTGGAACAGAAAGAAAAAGGTCTGCAGACAGTCCTTTTTTCTCTTGGCATCGGCAGTCAGATGATCTTTACAAAAGAGGAACGATGTCAGCTTCTTGAGAAAGCAGGCGTGGATGTGCTGATCGAATGTCCGCTGGATAACCGGATCCGTCATATGAAGGCAGAAACCTTTGTTAAAGAGATCCTGGTGGGAGATCTTCAGGCGGAGCATGTTGCAGTGGGAGAAGATTTCAGGTTCGGGTATGAACGCAAGGGAACACCACAGCTTCTGGAGACTATGGGAAGGAAGCTTGGCTTTACTGTGGATGTTGTTCCGAAAGAAATGGAAGGCCGCAGAAAGATCAGCAGTACATTTATCCGTGAGGAACTGAAAAAGGGAAATATGGAAAAGGTTAATGATCTGCTGGGAATCCCCTTTTTTGTGGACGGTGTGATCGAACATGGAAGAGGAATGGGACATAAGGTCCTTCTTCCCACTACCAATATCGTTCCTGCAAAAGAAAAGCTGATGCCGCCAAATGGCGTTTATGATACAGTGTCCCATTTTAAGGACAGAACCCTTTGCGGGATCACAAACGTAGGATATAAACCAACCATCGGAGAGAAATTCCTGGGTGTTGAGACCTATCTTTTTGACTGCGAGGAGGATCTGTACGGAGAGCCCTGCAGAGTGGAATTCTTTCATTATTCCAGACCGGAGAAGCGCTTTTCGTCCATAGAAGCACTAAAGCAGCAGCTCCTGAAGGATGCAGAAAAGGGAAAGGCTTATTTCCGCAGTCTCGAAAAATAAAAACTTTCGGGAAAAACTTTTCGAAAAAAACAGTTTACAGGTCAGAAACCGTGTGCTATACTGTTCGAGGTGAAAAAAGCCAGTATTCAGAAGCCGGAGACTCCGACCACTTCTTAATACCCGGCGTTTGATTAAAATTTCAAGGAGGAAACAACAATGATTTCTAAAGAGAAGAAAACAGCGATCATGAAAGAGTATGCAAGAACAGAGGGTGACACAGGTTCACCGGAGGTTCAGGTTGCAGTTCTTACAGCAAGAATCCAGGAGCTCACAGAGCACCTTAAAACACACCACAAAGATCATCATTCCAGAAGAGGTCTTCTGAAAATGGTAGGTCAGAGACGTGGCCTTCTTGCTTATCTTAAGAAAACAGACATCGAAAGATACCGTGCACTGATTGAGAAATTAGGTTTAAGAAAATAATTGCTACGGGAGGGGCGGATGATTCCATCCGCCCCATTTTAACATGTGTGATAAACACAGACGGAATTACCGCAGGAGTGATTTCCGAGACTACTGAAAAGCCCATTTCCGGTCGAGATCTTTTTCAAAGGAAGTGGTCTTTTCAGTTGTTTCGGGCTCCTGTCAGATATTAATATAATAAGAAAAGGAGAACGAATATGTACAAAAGTTATTCCATGGAACTTGCAGGAAGAACACTGACTGTAGATATCGGACGTGTAGCAAAACAGGCCAATGGTGCTGCTCTTATGCACTATGGTGATACTACAGTCCTTGCTACTGCTACCGCATCCAAAGAGCCAAGAGAAGGAATCGATTTCTTCCCGTTAAGTGTTGAGTATGAGGAGAAGATGTATGCAGTAGGAAAGATCCCGGGAGGCTTCAACAAGAGAGAGGGTAAGGCAAGCGAGCATGCAATCCTTACATCCCGTGTTATCGACCGTCCGATGCGTCCGCTGTTTCCAAAGGATTACAGAAATGACGTAACTCTGGTAGATATGGTTATGTCTGTTGATCCGGAATGCAATCCGGAGATCCCGGCTATGCTTGGTTCTTCCATTGCAACCTGTATTTCTGATATCCCATTTGACGGTCCATGCGCAACCACACAGGTTGGTATGATCGACGGCGAGTTTATCATCAATCCGACACTTGCACAGAAGGCAGTTTCTGATCTTCAGCTTACGGTTGCTTCTACAAGAGAGAAGGTTATCATGATCGAGGCCGGAGCTAATGAGATCCCGGAAGATAAGATGATCGAGGCTATCTACAAGGCTCATGAAGTGAACCAGGAGATCATCAAATTCATCGATCAGATCGTAGCAGAGTGCGGAAAAGAGAAACATTCCTACGAGTCCTGTGCAGTACCTCAGGAGCTTTTTGATGAGATCAAGAAGATCGTTCCTCCGGAAGAGATGGAGGTTGCCGTATTCTCTGATGACAAGCAGACACGTGAGAATAACATCAGCGAGATCACTGATAAGCTGAAAGAAGCTTTTGCAGACAATGAGGAATGGCTTGCCGTTCTCGGTGAGGCTGTATATCAGTACCAGAAGAAGACTGTCCGCAAGATGATCCTCAAAGATCATAAACGTCCGGATGGACGTGAGATCAGACAGATCCGTCCGCTGGCTGCAGAGACAGATATCATCCCGAGAGTTCATGGTTCTGCCATGTTCACAAGAGGACAGACTCAGATCTGTACCGTTACTACACTTGCTCCTCTTACAGAGGCACAGCGTCTTGACGGACTGGATGAGTTTGAGACATCCAAGAGATATATGCACCACTACAACTTCCCGTCCTACTCTGTAGGTGAGACCAAGCCTTCCAGAGGACCGGGACGTCGTGAGATCGGTCACGGAGCACTTGCTGAGAGAGCACTGGTACCGGTACTTCCTACAGAGGAAGAATTCCCATATGCAATCCGTACCGTATCTGAGACATTTGAGTCCAACGGCTCCACATCCCAGGCAAGTATCTGTGCATCTACTATGTCACTGATGGCTGCCGGTGTACCGATCAGAAAACCGGTTGCAGGTATTTCCTGCGGACTTGTTACAGGTGAAACAGACGATGATTACATCGTTCTTACAGATATCCAGGGCCTTGAGGACTTCTTCGGAGATATGGACTTCAAGGTAGCCGGAACACATGACGGAATCACAGCAATTCAGATGGATATCAAGATCCATGGTCTTACAAGACCGATCGTTGAGGAAGCGATCCGCAGAACAAAAGAGGCAAGAGAATATATCCTGACAGAGGTTATGGAGAAATGTATCGACAAGCCTCGTACAAGCGTTGGTGAGTTTGCTCCGAAGATCATCCAGATCCAGATCGACCCGCAGAAGATCGGTGATGTAGTCGGACAGAGAGGAAAGACTATCAACACGATCATCGAGCGTACAGGTGTGAAGATCGACATCACAGACGACGGCGCAGTTTCTATTTGCGGAACAGACCAGAAGGGTATGGATGAAGCAAAACGTATGATCGAGATCATCACTACCGAGTTTGAGGCAGGACAGATCTTTACAGGACGCGTAGTCAGCATCAAAGAGTTTGGCGCATTCCTTGAGTTTGCACCGGGCAAGGAGGGAATGGTACACATTTCCAAGATCTCCAAACAGAGGATCAACCGTGTTGAGGATGTTCTTACACTTGGCGACAAAGTTAAGGTTATCTGCCTTGGCAAGGACAAGATGGGAAGAATCAGCTTCAGCATGAAGGATGTACCGGAAGAAGCATAAATGATGAGATACCACAATATTACCAAGGACGATATGTTAAACGGAGACGGACTTCGTGTAGTGCTCTGGGTAGCCGGCTGTTCACACGGCTGCCGGGAGTGCCAGAATCCCATTACCTGGGATCCGAATGGAGGTCTGCCCTTTACGGACAGCGAGCGAGCTGAGATATTTGCAGAGCTGGACAAGGATTATATCAGCGGGATCACCTTCTCGGGAGGCGATCCTTTGCATCCTTCCAATATCGCTGAGGTAACAGCTCTTGCAAGAGAGATCAGAGAGAAGTATCCGGATAAGACGATCTGGCTGTATACGGGTTCTCTCTGGGAAGAAATCCAGCAGTACGAGATCATCCATTATCTGGATGTATGCGTGGACGGGGAATTTCAGGTGGACAAGAAAGAGGTTCGTCTGAAATGGAAAGGCTCCTCAAATCAGAGGGTGATCGATGTACAGGCGTCACTTCGTGAGAACCGTGTGGTTCTGTACACGGAGTGATCAGAGGTTTTTTTGAAATTACCTATTGGGAGTGGAACGAAAAATGAAAAGAATTGCGAAATTTCACAAGGTAAGTTTTGAACAGTTTGCAAAGGACTGGAAGGATACCTTTGAACAGTATTCAGAAGAGGAGATCCGGAATATCTACGACAGTCTGAAGCTTCCGAAGAGAGCTACGACCGGAAGTGCAGGATATGATTTTTATGCACCTGTGGATGCGACCATGAAGCCAGGTGAGATCGTAAAGATACCAACCGGTATCCGTGTAGAGATGGAAGAGGGCTGGGTTCTGAAATGTTATCCGAGAAGCGGACTGGGATTTAAATTCCGGCTGCAGTTGAATAACACAGTGGGAATCATTGACAGCGATTATTTCTTTTCCGACAACGAAGGTCATATCTTTGCCAAGCTGACTAACGATACAAGAGAAGATAAAACGATCCAGATCCCGGCAGGAACCGGTTTTATGCAGGGGATCTTTGTGGAATACGGAATCACCGTGGATGACGATGCAGATGCAGTAAGAAACGGCGGCTTCGGAAGTACCACAAAATAAAACAAAAGCCCGGAAGGCGGAGGTGTGAAGACCACATACATCCGATTTTCCGGGCTTGTTTTGTGTAGTTACTGCTTTCTGATAAATGCACGGTTTAGCTGAGAGGTGCGTCTGCCTCCTCGTCTGCACGTGCTTTTTCCACGACTGCGTTAAAGGCATTTGCGGCAGCGTCGTACTCTTCATCATCTTCAATGTTTGCCAGCATCGGATCGCCGTCTGCTGTGCGAGAGAAGCTGTAGAGATAAACCTCACCGGTCTCATTCTGGCCGTTCTCATCCAGTGGGAGAAGTGCGATATATTCTTTGTTCTCTACAGGGAAAATAGTAAGGATGGCACATTCTACCTCAGTATCATCATCCATAGTCAGGGTGATGGTATGATGTGCTTCATCTACCTTGCTTTCACAGTTAGCTGTGCAGGAAGCGCAGTCACTTGGTGCACATCCGCTTTTGTTAAATTCATCACTCATAAAAAAATCCTCCGTTCTGCTGCTGCCTGTAAATAAGAGGGCAGCTCTGCATGATATAGAGAACATTTTAACAGATATGACGTAGAACAGCAACAAAATATTTGAGAGCCTGAGAAAACTTTCAAAATATTTTTTGCTTAATCCGACAATGTGAGATATAATAAAAATATGACGAAAAAATGAGGAGAAAATATAAAAATATGAAATTTATTTCCTGGAATGTAAATGGGATCCGGGCCTGTATCACCAAGGGCTTTGAGGAACGCTTTCATGAGCTGGATGCGGATATTTTCTGTCTGCAGGAGACGAAATGCCAGCAGGGACAGGTGAAACTGGAACTTCCCGGATATCATCAGTACTGGAACTACGCAAACCGCAGAGGCTATTCAGGTACAGCCATTTTTACAAAGAGGGAGCCATTGTCTGCAGTTTACGGGATTGGGATAGAGGAGCATGATAAGGAAGGACGTGTCATCACACTGGAATTCGAAGAGTATTATTTTGTGACTGTATATACTCCCAACTCCCAGAGCGAGCTCCGCCGTCTGGAATATCGTATGAAATGGGAAGAGGATTTCCTGGCTTATCTCCTGAAACTGCAGGAGAAGAAACCGGTGATCTGCTGTGGCGACCTTAATGTGGCACATCAGGAGATCGATCTCAAGAATCCGAAGACCAACCGCAAAAATGCAGGCTTTACGGATGAAGAGAGAGCCTGCTTTACCAGAGCCCTTGAGAGTGGCTTTATTGATACATTCCGCTATTTTTATCCGGATAAAGAGGGCGTTTACTCCTGGTGGTCCTACCGTTTCCGTGCACGAGAGAAGAACGCCGGCTGGCGTATCGACTATTTCCTTGTTTCCCCTTCCCTGAAAGAAAAGCTTCAGGATGCGAAGATCCACGGAGAGATCATGGGATCTGATCATTGCCCGGTTGAGCTGGATATTGATCTGTGACGGATCCGGCGAAACGGATTTCCATGGATTTGAATAATAAAAAGAGAAAAGGAGGAGTTGCCTTGGCAAGCCGCAGATTAGGTCGAGTGGAGAAAGGTCAGCCGCTGATACTTGGAGCCAACAAAATGGAGGGCGGTTATAATTTTGCAGTGGAGGCATCGGAGGATTCTGAAGTATCCCTGCTTTTATATAAAAAAAGAGGAGCTGCCGCACCGGTGGAGATCGTTTTTCCAAAGGATTTCCATACAGGACGTGTGTGGGCACTGAAGCTGTGCAGTGCTTCTCTGAGGGATTTTGAATATAATTATAAAATAGACGGAGAGATCGTGCAGGATCCGTATGCATACGGCCTTCACGGGAGAGAGCATTTCGGAGTACCTTACGATCCGGAAAAGGAGGTCCGCTGTCGCTTCCTTAATGAGAATGTTTCCGGCTGGGAAAATGAAACTGCACCGGCAGTCGAATATGAAAATATGATCCTGTACAAGCTTCATGTCCGTGGTTATACGAAGCTTGCCAGAAAGATGGTTTCCCATAAGGGGACTTTTCTTGGCCTGACAGAGATGATCCCTTACTGGAAAGAACTTGGGATCAATGCCATTGAACTGATGCCTGCCTATGAATTCTGTGAGGTTCCGATCAGTAAACCGAAGGAAGGCAGTGAACACATCAAGACCCGTCGAAAGGAAAATGTAGTGAATTACTGGGGCTATGCATCCGGCTTTTATTTCAGCCCGAAGAGTGCTTACTGCAGCACCAGAGAACCGGAGCAGGAATTTCGGTATCTGATCCGGGAACTGCACAAGAACGGCATTGCCTGTATCATGGAATTCTATTTTCCGGAGGAAACAGACAGCCTGATGGCTCTTCGAGCTTTGCAGTTCTGGAGAGATTTTTACCATGTAGATGGATTTCATGTGCTGGGAGAGGGCTTTAACCGGGAGATGCTTCTTCGGGATGGAATCCTTTCCGGAGCAAAACTGATCTTCCAGGGCTTTGATTTTGATCATTTTTACAGAGGAAAGCTCCCGGCCAGACGTTGCGGAGCGGAGAGCAATATGAATTTTCTCCAAGATATGCGCCGTTTCCTGAAAAGCGATGAAGGTATGGTGGAGGCTGCAGCATGGCATATTCGTCATAACAGCGAGAATCATGGAGTGATCAATTACATGGTCTGCCAGGACGGATTTACCATGAATGACCTGGTGAGCTACAATTATAAACATAACGAGGCCAATGGCGAAGGCAATCAGGACGGAAGCAGCTATAATTATTCCTGGAACTGCGGCGTGGAAGGCCCTACCCGTAAGGTTTCCGTCCGTCAGATGAGGGAACGCCAGATCAAAAATGCCTTTCTGATGATGCTGCTGAGTCAGGGTGTTCCCATGATCTATCACGGCGATGAATTCGGCAATTCCCAGAGCGGAAACAATAATGCCTACTGTCAGGATAATGCTACCGGCTGGACAGACTGGAAGGACCTTTCCAGAAACCAGGGACTGAGGGAATTTGTAAAGGATGCCATTGCTTTTCGTAAGGCCCATCCTGTTCTTCATATGCCGGTGGAACTGAAAGGGGTAGATTATCTGACCAAGGGGTTCCCGGATGTGTCTCTTCACGGGGAACGTGCCTGGTATCTGAGCTATGAGAATACCAGCAGGCTTCTTGGTATGATGTACTATGGAGCCTATGCAAGGGAAAAAGAGGATCTGGAGGCTGCAGAGGATGATTTTATTTACATCGGCTATAATTTCCACTGGGAAAACCGGAGCCTTGCTCTGCCCAATCTCCCGGAAGGCATGTGCTGGAAAAAAATCGCAGATACCTCTCTTCACGGAACAGGATTCTGTCTGGAGGAGGAAGAAGAATATAAAAAATCAATCGAAATAGGCCCCCGCGCCATTGTGGTATTGCTGGGCAGACAGGAGGCGGAGAAAGATGCGATCATGGCACCCGTGGCTGCACTTCAGGACCATCACGAGGCATAAGCTTCTGGTGATGAAATATTGTTTTCGTATCGGGTTATATAAGCAGGGGTTGCTTCATGACCTGTCCAAATATTCCCCGACGGAGTTTCTGGTAGGCTGTAAATATTATCAGGGGACAAGAAGCCCCAACAACGCGGAACGTGAGGCAACCGGCGTATCCATGTCCTGGCTGCACCATAAGGGAAGAAACCGGCACCATTTTGAACATTGGGTAGACTATTCCCTTGACGGTGAGCATGTGATCATGGGAGCCAGAATGCCCAGAAAATATGTGGCGGAAATGGTCATGGACCGGATCAGTGCATCCAGAAACTATCTGGGAGAGGAATATACCTATCATGAACCATTGCAGTATTTTCTGAAAAGCAAGGAGAAGCTGTGGTTTATCCACCCACAGACAAAGAAAGAGCTGGAGGGACTTCTCCGGATCCTGGATAAATACGGAGAGGATAAGACCCTGTGGTATATCCGCAATGTATATCTATGTGATAACCGCGGAAAAAAAGTGAAAAGCCCTGGGAAAAAGCTTCGAAATCACAGATAGGGGTGTATTTTTGGCAGGTTGTCTGATATAATATTCAGATATCAGGAGGAAGAATGAATGGATACACCAACAATTGCGAAATACTATAGAGAGAAAGATCCCATGGAGCGTCTGAAGCTTCTGGAGCAGTCCATTGCAGCAGGAGAAGAACCAGAAGAAAACAGGATCCGCAAGGAACTCTGGGAGATCCGTTACAGCGATAAAGCTGAGACTGGTGATACCAGGGCAGACGGTTATCTCGGTCTCTGGATGACCATGGAGTTTAACCGGAATTCCGCTTCCAGATTCTTTGGTACAAGAAGTGCGAAGAAAGAGATAGGCAAGTATCTTAAGAAGCTGAAATTTCAGGAGCTCCAGGAAAAGGGCGGCCTTTATGAGGAGCTTCTTTACCGGGAATGCTGTCATCTGGTTCTGGTCTACATGGATCTCTGTCAGACAGATAAATCCTATAACACAACGATTTTCGGCCTGATCCACATCAAGGAGGACAGTGCGAAGGCCAAGGTCCAGAGAGACATCAGGGAAACAGCTGTGGAGCTTCCGGCTAATCTTGGAATGGAAGCTGAGCTTGGAATCATCACAAGAGCTGCCAGAGAGATCTACAGGCAGTATTATCCCAACGAAGGAAACATTTAGGAGGCCGGAGAGCTTCCGTTTCAGGCTGTCTGACTACTCAGGCAGCCTTTTGTTGCCATGCATCCGATAAAATATTCTGAGATTTTTTGAACGAAGATCCATGTCGGGTGTGAAGAGAAACATTCAGGAGGTTACTATTTTATGAATCCCAATCATCTGAACGCATATGAAGTCCTGAAGGAAGAGGAGCTTCAGGATATTCATTCAAAAGGATGGCTTCTGAGACACAAAAAAACAGGAGCCAGAGTGATGCTCATCGAGAATAGTGATGAGAATAAGGTTTTTAACATTGCATTCCGTACACCGCCGAAAAACAGCACAGGTGTTGCTCATATATTGGAACACAGCGTACTGTGCGGCTCCAGGGAATTTCCGCTTAAGGATCCTTTTGTGGAGCTGGTAAAAGGTTCTCTTAATACCTTCCTTAATGCCATGACCTATCCGGATAAGACTTGCTACCCGGTAGCAAGCTGTAATGACCGGGATTTCCAGAATCTGATGCATGTATATCTGGATGCGGTATTCTATCCGAATATTTACAAAAAAGAAGAGATCTTCCGTCAGGAAGGCTGGAACTACCATCTGGAGAAAAAAGAAGGCCCGCTGAAATACAACGGTGTCGTTTACAATGAAATGAAGGGTGCTTTTTCCTCACCGGATGATGTTCTGGAGAGAGAGATCATGAATTCGCTGTTCCCGGATACAACCTATGGCTGTGAGTCCGGCGGAGATCCTGTAAATATTCCGGATCTCAGCTATGAGGAATTTCTGGATTTCCACAGACGGTACTATCATCCGTCCAACAGCTTTATCTATCTCTACGGAAACATGGATATGGAGGAGAAGCTGGAATTTCTTGACAGCCATTATCTGTCTGCCTTTGATTCTCTTGTCATTGATTCCGAGATCCGGGATCAGGAAGCCTTTGCTCAGGTAAAGGACATTCAGAAGCCTTATCCGGTATCAGAGGATGAGGGAGAAGAGGATAACACCTATCTTTCCTACAATATGGTTGTGGGTGAAGCGGCAGATATCAACTTAAGTCTTGCTTTCGAGGTTTTGGATTATGCTCTCTTAAGCGCACCGGGTGCACCGCTGAAGCAGGCACTTCTGGATGCAAAGATCGGCAAAGATATCTATGGTTCTTTTGAGGATGGCATCAAACAGACCTATTTCTCCATCGTGGCAAAGGGAGCCAACTTAAGCCAGAAAGAGGAATTTGTCAAAGTGATCCGTGACACCCTCACAAAGATCGCAGAGGAAGGCATCGACAAAAAGGCGGTAACAGCCGGAATCAATTACTATGAATTCCGTTTCCGCGAAGCAGATTTTTCTTCCTATCCGAAGGGGCTGATGTATGGCCTGGATATTTTAAGCAGCTGGCTTTATGATGATACGAAGCCGTTCTGTGAGGTGCAGCTTCTGGAGGGCTTTGAGTTCCTTAAGAAAGCCCTGGAAGAGGGATATTTTGAGGAGCTGATCCGAAAATATCTTCTGGGCAACACTCATGGTGCAATCCTTTCCTTGGTACCGGAGAAGGGCCTTGCAGCAAAGAGGGATAAGGAACTGGAAGAAAAGCTGGAGAATTACAGAAAGAGCCTTTCTGATGAAGAGCTTACCCGGATGGTAGAGCACACCAAAGCGCTGGAGGCTTATCAGGAAGCGGAGGAAGCTCCGGAAGCGCTGACCTGCATCCCCATGCTCTCCAGAGAAGACATCAAAAAAGAGATCACAGGGCTGACAAACGAGGAGCACCATGTGGAGGACAGCTTGTTTCTGTATCATGATGTGTGCACCAATGGTATCGGTTATGCGGATCTTCTTTTTGAGATCCATGACTTTGATGTTGATACAGTCCATTATCTGGGACTTCTGAAATCTGTGCTTGGTGCAGTGGATACGGAGAATTACACTTATGGCGAGCTGTTTAATGAAGTGAATGCGAGAACCGGCGGTATTGCCTATGGGATAGAGGTTTTTGATGATGCCCAGGATACCGATGCATTCCGTGCCATGTTTGCCGTAAGAGGAAAAGCGTTATATCCGGAGATGGATTTCATGTTTTCCATGATCCGGGAGGTTCTTACAACTTCGAAGCTGGATGACACCAAACGTCTCTACGAGATCATTGCCAGAGTGAGATCCAGAGCCCAGGCCAGCCTTGCAAGTGCAGGCCATTCCACCGCCGTTCTCCGTGGTGCTTCCTACGCATCTCCGATGGCGGCATTCCAGGATGAGATGGCAGGAATCGGATATTATCAGTTTATCGAAAAACTGGAGAAGGATTTTGACAGCTGCAAGGATGAGATCGTGAAAAATCTCCGTAAGGTGATGGAAGAGGTCCTTCGTCCGGAGAATTTCTGTGTAAGCTATACTGGAGAGAGAGAATCTCTGGATGTAGTAAAAGCACAGGCTGCCGGGATCAAAAAAGTCTTGTTTAACGGACAGAAGCCGGAGTCTGTGAAGCAGGCCCCCTGCATAAAGAAAAACGAAGCCTTCAAGACTTCCGGCCAGGTCCAGTATGTGGCACAGAACGGAAACTTCCGCAAAAAAGGCCTGGAGTATACCGGTGCACTGGAGATCCTGAAAGTGATCTTAAGCTACGATTATCTCTGGATCAACCTTCGTGTAAAGGGTGGAGCGTATGGCTGCATGAGCGGCTTTAAGAGAAACGGAGAGAGCTTCCTGGTATCCTACCGTGATCCCCATCTAAAGAGAACCCTGGAAGTATACCAGGGAGTGCCGGATTATATCCGTGCCTTTGAGGCAGACGAGCGTGAGATGACAAAATATATCATCGGAACGATCAGCAACAAGGATGTGCCGAGAACTCCGCAGATGCAGGGAAGTATCTCAAAAACCGCATATTTCTCCAATGTTACAGAGGATATGCTCCAGAAGGAAAGAAATCAGATCCTCGGAGCGCAGAAGGAGGATATCCAGAAACTGGCAGCTCTTGTAGAAGCAGTACTTTCCGATGATCAGATCTGCGTAGTAGGAAGTGAGACTGCAATAGAGAAGGCGGAAGATGTATTCATGGAAGTGAAGCCACTGATCGGCTGAGGAGAAACAAAGCCTGCTGTCCGTTAAATGGGATAGCAGGCTGTGAAAGGATTATGAGAGGATAAAGAATGGATAACAATTTTAGATCAGGCTTTGTTGCGATCATCGGAAGACCGAATGTTGGAAAATCCACGCTGATGAACCATCTTATCGGACAGAAGATCGCCATCACATCAAACAAGCCACAGACAACCAGAAACAAGATACAGACCGTGTATACCTGTGATGAGGGACAGATCGTATTTTTGGACACACCGGGTATCCACAAGGCAAAAAACAAGCTTGGAGAATACATGGTACAGGTTGCGGAGAGAACCCTGAAGGAAGTAGATGCCATTATGTGGCTGGTGGAGCCATCCACATTCGTAGGTGCGGGAGAGCGCCACATTGCCGAGCAGCTGCAGAAGGTTGGAGTTCCTGTGATTCTCATCATCAACAAGATCGATACGGTAAAAAAAGAAGAGCTTCTTCCTGCGATCGATACCTACCGTAAGATCTGTGATTTTGCAGAGATCATTCCTTGCTCTGCCCTCCGCGGAAAAAACACACAGGATATCATTCCAAGTATTTTCAAATATCTTCCGTACGGACCGATGTTCTATGATGAAGATACTGTTACCGACCAGCCTCAGCGCCAGATCGCCGCAGAGATTATCCGTGAGAAGGCTCTGCATGCACTGGATGAGGAGATCCCTCACGGAATCGCCGTTGCCATCGACCGGATGAAGAGACGTCCGGGAAGAAGCAACATCATAGATATTGATGCGACCATCATCTGCGAGCGTAATTCCCACAAAGGCATCATCATCGGAAAACAGGGTGCCATGCTGAAAAAGATCGGAAGCAATGCCCGCTATGAGCTGGAGCGTATGCTGGAAGCAAAGGTAAACCTAAAGCTCTGGGTCAAGGTGACTAAGAACTGGAGAGACAGTGATTTCCTGATCAAGAACTTTGGATATGATAAGAAAGAAATCTGAAAATGAGTGATCTGATTACCGTACAGGGAGTGGTACTTTCTGCCATGCCGGTAGGGGATTATGACAAGCGGATCGTCCTTCTCACAAGAGAGAGGGGGAAGATCTCCGCTTTTGCCAAGGGAGCGAGACGGCAGAACAGTCCGTTCATGGCAGCAGCTAACCCGTTTGTATTCGGAAGCTTTACTCTTTATGAGGGAAGGACAAGCTATAATCTGAACCAGGTCAGCGTGCAGCATCATTTTGTGGAGCTGGCCACCCGGCAGCCGGGGGTTTACTATGGATATTATTTTCTGGAGCTGGCAGATTATTTTGGCAAAGAGGGAACGGATGAGAAGGAGATGATGAATCTTCTCTATGTGACCATCAAAGCCATTTTGAATCCTCATATAGAAGACCGGCTGGTGCGCTGTATCTATGAACTGCGGACTATGGTGATCCAGGGCGTGATGCCGCAGCTGTTCCAGTGTGCGGGCTGCGGGAGAGAGCTTACGGAGGAAGAAATCGGAGAACTTTTTTTCTCCCAGGACGAGCATGGGATCCTGTGTGCGGACTGCAGCAGGATGGCCATGGACAGGAAACGGATCTCAGCGGCTGCCCTGTATGCCATGCGCTACATAGCCGTGTCCCCCCTGGCAAAGCTGTATACGTTTACAGTACGGGATGATGTGCTGCGGGAACTGGAACGCCACATTTACCGGTATACGGAGCTGAATACAGACAAGCGGTTTAAAAGTCTGGAGATCCTGGAATTGATGAGATAGATCACTGCCGGCTGCGGAATAACCGTAACGATTTATTTTTCAAAAGCAGGACAGGATGCAATGCAAATGGAAATATCCTTGAAAAATCATGAGGATACTAGTATAATAAGACCAAAAATGTAAAAAAGCAGCTTTTTCCGGAGCTTTCCGGACGCATTTGGCGGAACAGCTGCAAGTCAAGAGGAGAGAAATCATGGAAAAGACAATGGAAAAGATCGTAGCTCTTGCAAAAGCCAGAGGATTTGTTTACCCGGGTTCCGAGATCTACGGCGGCCTGGCAAACACATGGGATTATGGAAATCTCGGTGTAGAGCTTAAAAATAACGTAAAACGTGCATGGTGGCAGAAATTCATTCAGGAGTCTCCGTACAATGTAGGTGTTGACTGTGCGATCCTTATGAACCCGCAGACATGGATCGCTTCCGGACATCTTGGCGGATTTTCTGATCCTCTTATGGACTGTAAAGAGTGCCACGAGCGTTTCCGTGCAGATAAACTCATTGAGGACTTTTGTGCAGAGCATGACATTGCCATTGAGGGAAGCGTAGATGCATGGTCCCAGGAGAAGATGATGGACTTCATCAAAGAACACGAGGTAGGATGTCCGAGCTGTGGTAAACACAACTTCACAGATATCCGTCAGTTCAACCTGATGTTCAAGACATTCCAGGGTGTTACCGAGGATGCCAAGAATACTGTATATTTAAGACCGGAGACTGCACAGGGTATTTTCGTAAACTTCAAGAACGTACAGAGAACATCCCGTAAAAAGATCCCGTTTGGTATCGGCCAGATCGGTAAATCCTTCCGTAACGAGATCACACCGGGTAACTTCACATTCCGTACCCGTGAGTTCGAGCAGATGGAGCTTGAGTTCTTCTGTGAGCCGGATACAGATCTTGAGTGGTTTGCATACTGGAAGAAGTTTTGCCTTGACTGGCTGAGTGCTCTCGGACTTAAGGATGATGAGGTTCGTTACCGTGATCATGATAAGGAAGAGCTGAGCTTCTACAGCAAGGCTACCACAGATGTGGAATTCCTTTTCCCATTCGGATGGGGCGAGCTCTGGGGAATCGCTGACAGAACAGATTATGACCTGACACAGCATCAGAATATATCCGGCCAGGATCTCACATACTTTGATGATGAGAAGAAACAGAAATATATCCCATACGTTATCGAGCCATCACTTGGAGCAGACCGTATGGTACTTGCTTTCCTCTGCAGCGCTTACGATGAGGAAGTTCTGGATGAAGAGAAGAACGATGTCCGTACAGTCCTTCATTTCCATCCGGTACTTGCACCGGTTAAGATCGGTGTGCTTCCGCTTTCCAAGAAGCTTAACGAGGGTGCTGAGAAAATCTACCAGCAGCTTTCCAAGAAGTACAACTGTGAGTACGATGACCGTGGAAATATCGGTAAACGTTACCGCAGACAGGATGAGATCGGTACTCCGTTCTGTATCACTTATGACTTCGAGTCTGAGAATGACGGTGCAGTTACAGTCCGTGACCGTGACACTATGGAGCAGGTACGTGTGAAGATCGATGAGCTTGATGCATACTTTGCTGATAAATTTACATTTTAAGTAAATACATTTTTTAATAAAAAACCTCCGGCTATTTTCTGGCCGGAGGCTTTTTTTCAATAAGTCTGTTTTTCATCCGCCAGTTTCTTGGCGACATTCCGTATACATTTTTGAAAGCCCGGGAAAAATGCAGCTGATTGGGATATCCGACTGCATTTCCGATATCTGCGATAGACAGGGCTGTGATCTTAAGAAGTTCTGCAGCTTTGGTCATGCGATAGCTGATCAGGAATTCCTGGGGAGAACGTCCGATGGTGTCGTGGAAGATCTTACCGAAGTAGCTTCGGTTCAGGCCGCAGCAGGCTGCGATATCCTCAATGGAAATATCATTCTGGAAATTCTGTTCAATAAAAGAGAGCGCCTCCTTGATATAAAAATCACGGATACTTCCATCCTGTTTCATGCGGACAGTTTCAGTAGAGCGCATAAAGTAATCCAGAAAAAGCCAGGTATGTCCGATAAGATGAAAGGGTGATTCCTGGGAATTATGGCTGATATAAAGCATTTCCTCCATCATTTTCTGGCGGAGATCTGCAGAGTGGCTGTGATAGACCGGATGGTCCGGACTTAAACCTGCAGTTTCCACGATCTCTTTTGCCCGGAGCCCGTCAAATTCCACCCAGGTGTACTCCCATGGAAAGTTGGTATCTGCAATGTAGGTGTTGATCTGACCGGGAAAAAGCATGAAACCCTGGCCGCTTTTTACCTGATAGGTGATGGTCTCTCCTGCGGAATTGTCTGCCATCAGAGTTCCGGTACCGGAGATCACATAATGAAAAATATAATGGTTTCGTGCTGCCGGGCCGAATGAATGTGCCGGAGCGCAGTGCTCCCAGCCGTATTGGTATAATCCGATATCAACAAAGTTTTCATTTGGAAAAACGGAGAAGAGAAGGTCATTCATATTTTTATCCTTTAGGCGTATGATTTTGTCTGGTTTCAGTAACATTATATATTAAAACAGCAGGGAACTTCAACATATGTATAAAAATGCAATTACAAAAACAGCCTGTAAAATATACTAAAAAGAGAAGGATAATCGATAAAACTTTGTGAGAAAATTAAGTTTCTCGAGAAACTTGTTGATTTTCGATAAATTCGGAATATACTAATTTTAGATAAAAGTAGTGATATAGGTGTAAAATATATCAAAATGCTAGATGACTTTAATGAAGACAGAGAAAAATTGCATTTTGGCATAAAACAAGAAAAACACTGCTATTTATGCAAGCATAAAGCTATGTTAAAATAGCTTTCAGAAAAAAGAAACCAGAGAATAAGTATTGGAGAACCCGGATAGCCATATCAGTTAAATGGGTGATATCCGACTTATCAAATAAAAGGAAAAGGAAGGAGCATTACAAGATGCGCAACAGAAGTAAATGGATCCTCTGTATGGGACTTGCCTTTACCATGGCAGCTTCCGTTACATTGAGCGGATGCGGCACAGGTAAAAAGGACAGCGGAAAGACAGAGATCGAACTTGTGCAGTATAAACCGGAAGCGGTTAAGGCATTTGAAAAACTGGAAGAAAAATTCAATGCCACTCATGATGATATCCATCTTACCATCGAATCACCAAACGATGCTATGACTGTATTGAAGACAAGATTTATCCGTGAGGATAATCCGGATATCATTGGAATCGGAGGCGATGTTAACTTTTCCAATTTTATTGATTCTGATATGCTGATGGATATTTCCGATTATCAGGGACTGGATTCGATCAAAGATGCATATAAAGAAATTGATAAAGCGCTGGAATTCGTTCCGGAAGACGGAGTCTATGCGGTTCCTTACGTGGCCAATGCCGCCGGAATCCTTTACAATCGTGAGCTTTTCAAGGAGCATGGCTGGCAGATCCCGACTACATGGGATGAATTTATGAGCCTTTGCCAGGAAATTCAGGATGCAGGTATCCAGCCGCTTTATTTCGGATTTAAAGATACCTGGACCTGTCTTGCACCGTGGAATTCTATTGCGGTAGATCTTGCACCAGCCGATGTATGCCGCCAGGTAAACCAGGGAAACACTACTTTTGCAAAAGAGTATAAGGAAGTAGCAGACCGTATGCTGGAGCTTATCCAGTATGGACCGGATGATCCCTTTGCCTATGATTACAATGGAGCCTGCACCGCTTTTGCAAAAGGGGAGGCTGCCATGTATCCCATCGGAAGCTATGCGATCCCGCAGATCCAGAGTGTAAATCCGGATATGGATATTGATTCTTTTGTAACACCGGCAAGCAATGATCCGTCAGAAAACAAACTGAATTCTGGAGTTGACCTTCAGTTCTGTGTGATGGATGACTGTGAGAATAAGGAAGCTGCATATGAAGTGCTGGATTTCCTTCTTGAGGATGAGAATATACAGACATATCTGGATGACCAGAAGGCAGTTCCCTGTAAAGAGGGTGATTTCACACTTCCCTCTACGCTGGATGGTATGAAGGAATACATAGAAGAGGGAAGGATGGCCGACTACCAGGATCATTATTATCCTACAGAGATGGCTGTGGATGCACAGATCCAGACCTTCCTGATGAAAAAGGATAAAGATGCATTCCTGAAAAAATTTGATACAGACTGGACAAGATATAACCGTGACATTATCCGTAAAGTACAGGACTATGAGGAGAAGAACGGGGAAGGAGAGAACTGATCATGGGAAAAAAATCTATGAGTGGAAGAAAGCTGACCTTTCTTCTGATCACCATTCCGATCGTGGCATTATTTTTCTGCTTTAACACACTGCCTCTGATCAAGGGTGTGATCTACAGCTTTACAAACTTTAAAGGCTATGGAAGCTATGACTGGGTAGGACTTCGAAACTATAAGGATCTTTTTACAGACAGCCGTGTTGGCGGTTCCTATCTGTTTACCTTTAAGCTGGCCATCGTGGCAACTATCGTAACAAATGTACTCAGTCTGATCCTGGCACTTGGACTGAACAGCAAGATCCGTTTCAAGAGTGCACTGCGTGGAGCTTATTTTATTCCGAATGTACTTGGCGCACTGGTCGTAGGATATATTTTCAATTATTTCTTTACATATATCCTGCCTGCATTCGGAAAGATGGTCGGAAATAAAACATTGTCTTCCAGCATGCTTTCCAGTACGAGCCTGGCATGGGTTGCCATCGTGATCGTGTGTGCATGGCAGTCCATTGCAATGAATACGATCATCTACATTTCCGGTCTTCAGACAGTGCCGGAGGATGTATACGAGGCAGGCGCTATTGATGGTGCTACCGGATTCAGTAAGTTCCGTTACCTGACATTCCCGCTGATCGTTCCGTTTTTCAGCATCAACATGGTTCTCTGTGTGAAAAACTTCCTGATGGTATTTGATCAGATCATGGCTTTGACAAAGGGTGGTCCTGCACAGAGTACAGAATCGATTTCTTACCTGATCTATAACAATGGTATGAGTGGAGGACAGTTTGGATTCCAGAGTGCCAATGCGGTTATATTCTTTATTGTGATCGTGATCATTTCTGCAATGCAGTTGACTATCACAGGGAAAAAGGAGGAGCAGCTGTAATGAAAACGAAAGTAAGAGAAAAAGCGAACTGGCCGATAACGATCCTTCTGATCCTTGGCCTTATCACAGTGGTATTTCCGCTTTATATGACAATTGTGATCGCATTCAAGCAGCCGACAGAGATGACCAACAGTGTAGCCGGGATCCTGTCTCTGCCAGAGAAATTCAGTCTTGCCAATTTCAGGGAAGCTATGGAGGTAACAGACTTCTGGCATTCTCTTGGAAACAGTGTATTGATCACTGTGATCACAGTGGTTCTTGCTATTGTAATTCATTCACTTTTAGGTTATGCTATAGCCAGAAACAAGAGAAGTAAATTTTATAAATTTATCTATCTCTATGTAGTGAGCGGTATGTTTGTTCCGTTTGCTATCCTGATGATGCCACTTGTAAAGCAGACTGCTGAGATGGGCCTTGATAACAAAGTCGGTGTGATCATTCTTTATACGGTATTTTATATGCCTATGAACGTGCTTCTTTATTCCGGATATCTGACAAACATTCCAATGGCCCTTGAGGAGGCTGCCTGTGTGGATGGAGCCAGCACCTGGAAAACATATTGGAAGATCATCTTTCCGATCATGAAGCCGATGCATGCCACAGTGGCAGTTCTGACAGCACTTGGAACCTGGAATGATGTTATGACTCCATTGGTTATCATGTCCGGATCTACGGGTGGAACCACATTGCCTCTGGCACAGCTGAATTTCCAGACTCAGTTCGGAACAAACTATAACCTTGCGTTTGCCTCTTATCTGCTGGCACTGCTTCCGATCCTTCTGTTTTATCTGATCTGCCAGAAGCACATTTTAAATGGTGTTGTAAACGGTGCCGTAAAATAAAAACACAAGAAAAAGGAGGATTCACATATGGGAATCATCTACTGCGAGAAAGACAGAACGTTTACCCTGCAGACAAAAGAAACTACATATCAGATGCAGGTGGATCAGTACGGATTTCTTCTTCATCTCTATTATGGTAAAAAGGCAGAAGGCTGCATGGATTATCTTCTGACTTACTATGACAGAGGATTTTCCGGAAATCCCTATGATGTGGGAACAGACAGAACCTATTCCATGGACTCTCTTCCGCAGGAGCTTTCCTGCTACGGAAACGGAGATTTCCGCAGTGCATCACTGATGCTGGAAAACGGTGACGGAAGCATGAGCTGTGATATGCGTTACAAGAACTATACTATCCGTGACGGCAAATACAGCCTTCCGGGGCTTCCGGCGGTTTATGCAGATAATGATGAGGCACAGACTCTGGAGATCGTACTGGAGGATCCGGCTACCGGCGTGGAGGCCATGCTTCTTTACGGTGTACTTCCGGAACTGGATATCATTACAAGAAGCGTCTATATCCGCAATCAGAGCAGTGAGAAGATCTATGTGAACAAGGTGATGTCCGCAGAACTGGATTTTCTTTACGGAGATTATGACCTGCTTACTTTTTACGGAAGACATGCCATGGAGCGGAATCTGCAGAGAGTACCGGTGGCTCATGGAAGTCAGATGATCGGCAGTGTCCGTGGCACATCCAGCCATCAGTATAATCCGATGATGATCCTGGCAGAGAAGGACACAACAGAGGATCATGGAGGCTGCTATGCTATGTCCTTTGTATATAGTGGAAATTTCCAGGGTGAGGTTCTTAAAGATCAGTACAATCAGACAAGAATGCTCCTTGGTGTACAGGAGGAGTGCTTCCGGTATCCGCTGGAAGCCGGGGAGACCTTCTATGCACCTGAGGTGATCTTAAGCTACACAGATCAGGGAATGAACCGTCTTTCCCAGAATCTGCACAGTTGCATCCGTCATCATATCTGCCGTGGTAAATATAAGACAGAGGTCCGTCCGGTGCTGGTAAACAGCTGGGAGGCAGCATATTTTGATTTTACAGGGGAGACTTTATATAATCTGGCAAAAGAGGCAAGGAGCCTTGGTATCGATATGCTGGTTCTGGATGACGGCTGGTTTGGAAAACGTGACGATGACAACAGTGGTCTTGGGGACTGGTATGTCAATGAGAAGAAGCTTGGAGAGACTCTCGGCGGACTGGTAAAAAGAGTCAATGACCTTGGAGTGAAATTCGGTATCTGGATCGAGCCTGAGATGATCTCTGAGGACAGTGATCTTTACCGTGAGCATCCGGACTGGGCACTTACGATTCCGGGAAGAAAACCAGTGAGATCCAGAAATCAGCTGGTACTTGATTTTTCCAGAAAAGAAGTTGTAGACGGAATCTTCGGACAGATCAGTGCGGTATTGGATAATGCCAATATTGAGTACGTTAAATGGGACATGAATCGAAGCCTGATGGATGTATTTTCCGTAATGACCAAGGATCAGGGACGTGTAATGTATGATTATGTCCTGGGATTGTACGATTTTCTGGACCGTATGGTGAACCGTTATCCGGATCTTCTGATCGAGGGCTGCAGCGGCGGCGGCGGAAGATTTGACGCAGGTATGCTGTATTACACACCGCAGATCTGGTGCAGCGACAACTCTGATGCTATTGACAGGCTTCGGATCCAGTATGGCACTTCCTTCGGATATCCGGTATCGGCCATGGGAGCACATGTATCTGCAGTGCCGAACCATCAGACAGGAAGGATCACTCCGTTACATACCAGAGGTGTGGTTGCTATGTCCGGAACCTTCGGCTACGAGCTGGATCTTCTGAAGCTGACTGAGGAAGAAAAAGATGAGGTCCGCAGCCAGATCGGGGAATTCCGTAAATATGCGCCACTGATCCAGAACGGACGGTACTATCGCCTGACAGATCCGTTTAAGAGTGAGGTCTGTGCATGGGAAATCGTTGGAAATTCTCAGGAAGAAGTTCTGCTCAATGTTGTCATGGAGGAGATCCATGGAAATATGACTGTGAATTATGTGCAGCTTCGCGGCCTTGATGAGAGTGCACTTTATAAGGAACAGACTACCGGCAGAATCTATTCCGGAGCTGCTCTGATGCATGGTGGAATGCCGCTTCCTGCAGAGTTTGGGGAGTACAGAGCTTATCAGTATCATTTTGTGAGAGAATAAGAGCGTATTGAGACAGTAAGATAAATAAAAGGACCCGTCATACAGACAGCTGAAAAAGCCGATGTATGGCGGATCTTTTTTTATCATAGCTCAGTGTACGGTGATCTGATAGCTCTTGATAAATTCCTCATCCGGTTTCAGCACATTGATATTTGCTTTTTCGGAAAGAGGCTTTTCAAAACCACAGTCATCACAGCGTCCCATCCACGGCTCCAGGCATACGAAGGGAGCACCGGGTACGGACCAGATACCGAAATTCGGGAAGCCCTCACTGGTAAGTGTCAGATATGGAGTTCCGTCCGGGAAGAGGATACCGGCCTTTTGGATCTGGCCGTTATCAAAAACAAGAGCGTCTTTATCAAACATGTGAGGAGCAATGGAACAGGTTCCGTTTTCAAGGGAAAGTGTATGTGGCTCGTCAGCAAGGACTGTTCCTACAGACGTATCGATAAGGAGATAGGTAAGAGTGTCCAGGCCTTCAAAAGCAAGACGGTAATCACTCTGGGATTCGCCTTCACGTACCGGAACACGGAATGCCGGATGGCCGCCGATGGTAAAATACATAGTTTCAGAATCATTATTAACTACTTCCCAGCATACTTCCAGGTCGTGCTTCTTCAGAGTGTAGGTGATCTTCAGAGCGAAAGCAAACGGATAAACATTCAGGGTTTCTTCAGAGGACTTAAGGACAAAGGAAAGGGAAGTATCGGTGATATCCGTGCAGATAAAATCGCTGTCTCTTGCAAAGCCGTGCTGGCTGGAAGGATATTCCTTTCCGTTCAGACGCCAGATATCTTTGTAGTTACGTCCCACGTTGGGAAAAAGTACAGGCGCATGGCGTTTCCAGTAAGCCGGATCTGCCTGCCAGAGGATCTCCCTGTCATTAGTCTTGTCATAGATGCCGGTGAGTTCAGCACCGTGATCGGAAACGGAAATCTTAAGAAAGCTATTTTCAATCGTTCGTGTCATGATAAACCTCCTGTATGACAGCATTCGGGTAATATTACCTCGGAATTGCTGCATGTTTTTTTCTATTTTAGCACATTTTTCAGATGATAACGAGAAAAATACAATCTGTGAAAAATATAACTGGAAAATCTGTCATATTTCACAAGAGAAATTGCTGTTTTTTGGAAGAATAACCTTGACTAATGAAGGATAAATCTATAAAATAATTATGTGCGTAGAAAACATACATTTTTTATGTTTTAAAGAACAATAATTAGGAGGAAAATGTAAAATGGCAAAATGGGTTTACATGTTTACAGAAGGTAATGCTACTATGAGAAATCTTCTGGGCGGCAAAGGTGCCAACCTTGCTGAGATGACAAACCTCGGTCTTCCTGTACCGCAGGGCTTCACAATCACAACAGAGGCCTGCACACAGTACTACGAGGATGGCAGATCCATCAACGATGAGATCATGGCTCAGATCATGGAAGCAATTACCAAGATGGAAGGAGTTACCGGTAAGAAATTCGGTGACAAAGAAAATCCTCTGCTTGTATCCGTTCGTTCTGGTGCGAGAGCATCTATGCCAGGTATGATGGACACAATCCTCAACCTTGGTTTAAATGAAGAAGTTGTTAACACTCTTGCTGAGAAATCCGGCAATGAGCGTTGGGCTTGGGACTGCTACAGAAGATTCATCCAGATGTACTCTGACGTAGTTATGGAAGTTGGTAAGAAATACTTCGAGGAGCTCATCGATGAGATGAAAGCTAAGAGAGGTGTTAAGCAGGACGTTGAGCTTACAGCTGCTGACCTGCATGAGCTTGCTGACCAGTTCAAAGCTGAGTATAAATCTAAAATCGGTTCTGATTTCCCAACTGATCCGAAGGAGCAGCTGGTAGGCGCAATCAAAGCCGTATTCCGTTCCTGGGACAACCCACGTGCGAACGTATATCGTCGTGACAACGATATCCCATATTCCTGGGGTACAGCTGTTAACGTACAGATGATGGCATTCGGTAACATGGGTGATGACTGTGGTACAGGTGTTGCCTTCACACGTGACCCTGCTACAGGTGCTAACGGTCTGTTCGGTGAGTTCCTTACCAATGCACAGGGCGAGGACGTAGTTGCTGGTGTTCGTACACCTATGCACATCTCCGAGATGGAGCAGAAGTTCCCGGAAGCATTCGTACAGTTCAAACAGGTTTGCGAGACTCTTGAGAAACATTACAGAGACATGCAGGATATGGAGTTTACTGTAGAGCATGGTAAACTGTATATGCTTCAGACACGTAATGGTAAGAGAACTGCACAGGCTGCTCTTAAGATCGCTTGTGACCTCGTTGATGAGGGAATGAGAACTGAGGAAGAGGCTGTTGCAATGATCGATCCTCGTAACCTTGATACACTTCTTCATCCGCAGTTCGATGCAGCTGCTCTTAAAGCTGCTACACCGATGGGTAAAGGTCTTGGTGCTTCTCCAGGAGCTGCTTGCGGTAAGATCGTATTCTCTGCAGAGGACGCTGTTGAGTGGGCTGCAAGAGGAGAGAAAGTTGTTCTTGTTCGTCTTGAGACATCCCCAGAGGATATCACAGGTATGAAAGCTGCTCAGGGTATCCTGACAGTTCGTGGTGGTATGACATCTCACGCAGCTGTAGTTGCTCGTGGTATGGGATCCTGCTGTGTATCCGGATGCGGCGATATCGCTATGGATGAGGAGAACAAGAAATTCACACTTGCTGGTAAAGAGTTCCATGAAGGAGATGCAATCTCCATTGATGGTACAACAGGTAACATCTATGACGGACTTATCCCGACTGTAGATGCTAAGATCGCTGGTGAGTTCGGACGTATCATGGGATGGGCTGACAAGTACAGAACAATGAAAGTTCGTACAAATGCTGATACTCCTGCTGATGCTAAGAAAGCTCGTGAGCTTGGTGCAGAGGGAATTGGTCTTTGCCGTACAGAGCATATGTTCTTTGAGGGCAACAGAATTGATGCATTCCGTGAGATGATCTGCTCTGAGACAGTAGAGGAGAGAGAAGCAGCACTTGCTAAGATCCTTCCGGAGCAGCAGGGAGACTTCGAGAAACTCTATGAGGCACTTGAAGGAAATCCTGTAACAATTCGTTTCCTTGATCCGCCACTTCATGAGTTCGTTCCTACAGAGGAAGAGGACATCAAGAAACTGGCTGATGCTCAGGGCAAGACTGTAGAGCAGATCAAGACAATCATCGCTTCCCTTCACGAGTTCAACCCGATGATGGGACATCGTGGATGCCGTCTTGCTGTTACTTATCCAGAGATCGCTAAGATGCAGACAAGCGCTGTTATCCGCGCAGCTATCAACGTTAAGAAGAATCATCCGGATTGGAACATCAAACCGGAGATCATGATTCCGCTTGTTGGTGACATCAAAGAGCTTAAATATGTTAAGAAATTCGTTGTAGAGACAGCAGATGCTGAGATCAAAGCAGCTGGTTCTGACCTTGAGTACGAGGTTGGTACTATGATCGAGATCCCGAGAGCAGCTCTTACAGCTGATGATATCGCTAAAGAGGCTGACTTCTTCTGCTTCGGTACAAACGACCTTACACAGATGACATACGGATTCTCCCGTGATGATGCTGGTAAGTTCCTTAACGCATACTATGATGCTAAGATCTTCGAGAACGATCCATTTGCTAAGCTTGACCAGACAGGTGTCGGCAAACTTATGAAGATGGCTATCGAGCTTGGAAAACCGGTTAACCCGAAACTTCACGTAGGTATCTGCGGTGAGCACGGTGGAGATCCGTCTTCCGTAGAGTTCTGCAACGAGATCGGACTTGACTATGTATCCTGCTCACCGTTCCGTGTACCGATCGCTCGTCTTGCAGCAGCACAGGCAGCAATCGCTAAGAAGAACGCATAAGTAAGAATACATTTCAGGCTGAAGTTTCAGTCTGAGCATATATAAAGCTTCTGGCAGTCTGTAGAAATACAGATTGTCAGAGGCTTTTTTTCTTTATGATATTTTTTGAAGTATTCCGACGGTTTACGAAAAATAGGATTCATGGTATCATGAAAGAAACAGGGCAGATAAAGCCGGAGGATAAGGAGAATTTTATGAATCAGGAATCACAGACACCTCATAAGAGACGTGTACGATATAAAGGAAAATATCCGAAGAAATTCGAGGAGAAATATAAAGAGCTTCAGCCTGAAAAGTATAAGGATACCATTGAACATGTGATCAGCAAGGGAAACACACCGGCTGGAATGCATATTTCCATTATGGTAAAAGAGATCATTGATTTTTTGGAGATCAGGCCGGGACAGGTTGGATTTGATGCTACACTTGGTTACGGTGGGCATACAAAGGCCATGCTGGAATGTCTGAGAGGTCAGGGACACATGTACGCCACGGATGTGGACCCGGAAGAATCTGCCAAGACAAGAAAACGTCTGGCAGAGCAGGGATTCGGAGAAGATATCCTGACAATTAAACTCCAGAATTTTTGCACCATTGATGAGATCGCAGAGGAAGTTGGAGGCTTTGATTTTATCCTTGCGGATCTTGGGGTGTCTTCTATGCAGATCGACAATCCCAAGAGAGGGTTTTCCTTTAAGGTGGATGGTCCTTTGGATTTAAGGCTGAACCAGGAAACCGGGATCAGCGCAGCACAGCGTCTGGATACCATTTCAAGAGAAGAGCTTGCCGGAATGCTGGATGAGAATTCCGATGAGCCGTACTGTGAGGAGATCGCGAAGGCCATCACAGATGAGATCCGAAGAGGAAACCACATAGATACCACTACGAAGCTTCGTGAAGTCATTGAGAAGACATTGTCTTTCCTTCCTGAAAAAGAGAGGAAAGACACGGTGAAAAAAACATGCCAGAGAGTTTTCCAGGCACTGCGTATTGATGTGAACCGGGAATTCGAGGTCCTCTATGATTTTATGGAAAAACTTCCCGGAGCGCTGAAGCCAGGCGGCCGTGTAGCAATCCTTACCTTCCATTCCGGAGAGGATAAGCTGGTAAAGAAAGCCTTAAAGCAGGGTTATAAAGACGGCATCTATTCCGAATATTCAAAAGATGTGATCCGTCCTTCCGCACAGGAATGTGCACAGAATGGGCGCGCCAGATCCACGAAGATGCGCTGGGCTGTGAAGGCCTGAGTGAAGAGTGAAAGAGCAGTTCTGATACAAATACAGAAACAGAAAAATCCTGGAATGCGTTGACATTCGGGATTTTTTTTGCTATGTTATATAAGTTTACATATGATAAAGCTATGGTTTAAACTGAATAGGAGAAAGGATATGGATGTGGAGGAAAAGAAGGACATTTTTGATAAACTGATGCATCTTCCGGTGCTGAATATATTGGAACCTTTTTATAAGAAACATAAGGAAGTTCTGATGTATCTGTTCTTTGGAGGGCTCACATTTTTTCTGAACATTGCATTGTATGCATGGCTGGATAAGGGCCTGGGCATGAATGCGCTGATTGCCAATGTGATCTGCTGGGTGGTCTGCGTACTGTTCCAGTATTTTACAAACAGGACATGGGTATTCGACGGGCAGGTGGATTCCGCCGCCGGATTTTTAAAGCAGATGGCTTCGTTTTTCGGAGGCCGGCTCTTTACGCTGATTGTGGAGGAAGCAATCCTTGCGGTATTTATCACCTGGCTTGGATTTAACAGCATGGCAGTGAAACTTGTTGCTCAGGTGGTTGTGATCGTATTGAATTATGTGATCAGTAAATTGATTGTTTTTAAAAAATAAAAGATAGTTATATTTGTGGAAAAGGAGTTGGACTGAAATTGACAAAGGACAAGACCAATGATATGACCGTGGGAAATCCGGTGAGCCTGATCATCCGGTTTATGATTCCCATGTGTCTCGGAAATATTTTTCAGCAGTTTTATAACATTGCGGATTCCATTGTTGCGGGTCAGTTCCTGGGAGTAGATGCGCTGGCTGCAATCGGAAGCACCGGTTCACTGATGTTTTTTGTTACCGGATGGCTTAACGGACTGAGCAGTGGCTTTGCCATTCTGGTATCCCAGTGGTTCGGGGCGAAGCAATATGATAAGATGCGTCATTACGTAGCTATGTCCATTTATCTGGCAGCAGCCTTTGCCATTGTGATGACCATTGGCTTTGAGGCTTTGAATGAACCGATTCTGCGGCTGATGAATTCACCGGAGGATCTGATGGGATCTGTGAAGGGATATATGGGAATTATTTATGCAGGCCTGATCGTAACAGCGGCATATAATTCACTGGCAGCGTTTCTCCGTGCACTTGGAGATTCAAAATCTCCGCTGTATTTTCTGATCATTTCGGCAGTGATCAATGTGTTCCTGGATATTCTGTTTATTGTAAAAATCGGGATGGGAGTGGAAGGCTGTGCCTATGCTACGGTTATCGCGCAGGCAATTTCCGCAGTCTGCTGCCTGATCTATATTATCAAAAAGTTCCCGATCCTGCATCTGAAGAAAGAAAACTTTGAAGTTTCTTTTACCAGCTTCCGTTATCTGCTGGCCCTTGGTATTCCCATGGGACTTCAGTTTTCCATCACAGCGATCGGAACCATTATTGTGCAGGGTGCGGTAAATATTTACGGTTCTGTATATATGGCAGGATTTTCCGCTGCGGGAAAAATACAGAATATCATTGCAACTGTATTTGTAGCTTTTGGTGCGACGATGGCAACCTATGTAGGACAGAACCGGGGCGCCGGAAAGATGGACCGTGTAAAAGCAGGAATGAAATATACCCAGATCATGATCTTGATCTGGAGTGTGATCACTATGATCATTATGTTCTTTTTCGGAAAGTACATGACCTGGCTATTTATTGACAAATCCCAGACGGATGTTATTAATGTTTCTGTTACTTATTTTCATACGGTATTCTGGGCATATCCGTTCCTTGGAAGTATCTTCCTCTACCGAAACGGACTTCAGGGACTGGGATATGGCTTGGTTCCCATGCTGGGCGGTGTGTTTGAACTGGCGGCAAGAAGTGCGATCGTTATGTTTGTTGCAGGAAAAACAAGTTTTGCAGGTGTATGTCTGGCAGATCCTGCCGCATGGATCGCAGCGCTGATCCCTCTGATCCCGTATTATATTTATGTGATGAAAAAGTGGAGCAGGGGAAAAAAGGAAACTGCTGCCTGAGTGGGTATAATACAGAAAATGAAAAGAATAAATTTAGGCTTGCAATTATGGAAGATACAGTTATAATGATATTATAACTGCGGAAAAAACCAGGAAACCGGGATTCCGGGTAAGATTACAGATCCAGAAGGGAGAATATAGATCATGGAAATCACAAAGGAAACAACAATGGGCGAGATGCTTGCATACGATGAGAAGATTGCATACATTCTTATGCAGGAAGGAATGCACTGTATCGGCTGTCCGTCTTCTATCGGTGAGTCTCTTGAGGAGGCATGTATGGTACACGGACTTGATGTAAACGCTGTACTGGCAGACATCCATCATTATGAGGAAACCAAGAAACAGAAATAATCAGCAGTACAATTTATATTAGAACGTACAGATTACGGACCGCAAGGGGATAACGACTGTGCATGTCTTTTGGGCATGCCGTCGTTATCCCTTTTTTTGTGAGCAGACGATAAAGAGAGTCTTAAATATCTGCTTGATATGGAGGAAAAAAGCATGTATGTGATGATCGATAATTTCGATTCATTTGTTTATAATCTCAAGGCATATTTTCAGGAACTTGGAAGAGAGATCCTGGTCAGACGCTGCGACGAGATCACCCTGGAGGAGCTGGAGGAGCTGAACCCGGAAGGAATCATCCTTTCTCCGGGACCGAAGCGTCCCTGGGATGCGAAGCTCTGCGTAGATACCGTAAAAAGATTTCAGGGAAGGATTCCTGTTCTTGGTGTCTGTCTGGGCCATCAGGTGATCGGCCACTGCGCGGGAGCAGTAGTGGAAAAGGGCGTGTGTCCCATGCACGGAAAAGTAACAGAGATCCACAACCATGGAACAGGAGTGTTTGCAGGCCTGCCTGAGAAATACAAGGTGACAAGATACCATTCCCTGATCGTGCGGGAAGACAGCATTCCGGAGGAGTATCAGGTGGATGCGCTTTCTGATGATGGTGCTGTTATGGGAATTTCCCATAAAGCATTGCCTATCTATGGTGTGCAATTCCATCCGGAAGCCGTTCTTACGGAATATGGACATGAGCTTCTTGAGAATTTTTGCAGGATCGCGGAGAATTTTCAGAAGGAGGAGTAAAAATATGTACAAAAATCAGCGAAGAATAAAAGAACTGACCCCATATATCCCGGCAGTGGACATTTTTCGGATCTACGAGGGAGAACCCGGAGCAGCGTTTCTGGATTCCTCCCTTGTCAATGAGCTGGGACATTATTCTGTGATCGGAAGATGTCCGTATCTGAAGCTGGTAAAGGACGGAGAGAACTTTACTATCAACGGAAGGCCGGAAACAGAAACAACCTTTGAAGACTATATGCGGGAATATTTAAATACCCATGAAGACAAAAATAACAGCGGACTTCCCATCGTATCCGGTGCAGTAGGATATTTTTCCTATGATTACGGAAGAAAACAGATGGGAGTACCATCCGGAGAAAAGGATCTTGTGACTGTTCCGGAGGCAGTTCTGACGTTTTATGACTGTTTTATCATAGAAGACTGTCAGGAAAAAAGAACCTATCTTGTGTCAAACGGAATCAGTGCAGACGCTGCAGCAGAAATCAGAGCGATGGAAAAAGCAATCCGGGAATTTACAGAGGCGGGGAAACAGGAAGGATCGGAAACAGGGGAAAAAAAGGAATCCGGAAACAAGATGGTCACGGAAAATTCTCACCGTGAGAAATTCAGGATCCAGGTTCATCCCAACTTTGAGAAAGAAGAATACAAACAGGCAGTAGATCGGATGATCCGCTATATTATAGAGGGCGATATCTATATTGCCAATATGACGCAGCAGCTGACCATTGAAAGCGAAAAACCACCTCTGGATGTTTTTTATGATCTTCGGAAAAATAATCCGTCTCCTTTCGGCGGATATCTGGATTTCGGAGATTATCAGATCGTCTGTGCATCTCCGGAACGTTTTCTGAAGATGAAAGACCGTCATGTAAATACCCGTCCTATAAAGGGAACAAGAAAACGTGGCGTAACATCTGAGGAAGATGAAATGCTCCGTCGGGAGCTTCAGGATTCCGGAAAAGATAAGAGTGAACTTCTTATGATCGTAGACCTGGAGCGAAATGATCTGAACCGGGTATGTACACCGGGAAGCGTGAAGGTAACCGAGCTTTTTACAGTGGAAGCATACGCTACGGTTTTTCATCTGGTATCGGATATTGAAGGAAAACTGGAAGAAGGAAAAAATGTTATGGATCTTCTGGAAGCTGCATTCCCCGGCGGTTCTATTACCGGTGCGCCGAAATACCGTGCCATGGAGATCATTGACGAGCTGGAACACGGAAAGAGAAATCTTTATACAGGCTCTATCGGCTACCTGACACTGGACGGAAGCTGCGATTTCAATATTGTGATCCGTACAGCCCTTCATAAAGACGGAAAATATCACCTTGGTGTCGGCGGCGGGATCACAGCAGAGTCAGATCTGGAATTTGAGTATGAGGAGACTCTGCAGAAGGCGAAAGCGATCCTGGATGCACTGCAGTAGAGAAACATACAGAACGGTAAAAGTGAAAGGCTCTGTGGACAGATCAGAGAATCTGACAGGGACACTTCATAAGGAGGTCAAAGGAAATGAACAACATAACCTTAGATGAATGTTTTCAGTTCGGTCTGGGAGCATTTGAGACCATAGGAATAGAAAAGGGAACCCCCATACTTCTGGAAAAGCATCTGAAAAGACTGGAACGAGCGGCAGATTTCCTGAAGCTGGGTGATCCGGCAGTGCGTGGGATCACAGCCGGGAGGATCGAAGAATATCTGGAAGAACAAAAAAAACGCCCGGAGGTGCAGAAAGAATTTGACGGACTGGAACACTGTGCGCTGAAGCTTATGCTTACAAAGGAAAATGTAGTGTATTCTCTTCGTGCCAATCATTATACGCCGGAGAATTATGAAAAAGGCTTTATCATGGATGTCAGCAAGGTAAAACGAAATGAAACATCACCTCTTGTATATCACAAAACCATGAATTACGGAGATTGTATCCTGGAAAAACGTAATGCTACAGCAGCAGGAATGGATGAACGGTTGTTTCTGAATACAAAGAAACAGATATCGGAAGGGACAGTAAGTAATGTATTCTTTGTGCGAAATGGCATGATCTATACACCAAAAGTCAGCTGCGGACTTCTCCCGGGAATCCTCCGTGAATATCTCTGTGACACGGAAGAGGTGGAAGAAACCTATATCTATGTTCAGGATCTTAAATGGTATCAGGAATGCTTTGTCACCAATTCCCTGATGGGAATCATGCCGGTGCGTCAGATCGGAGGAATCCGGTTTGAGGAAGACAAAGTGACAAGGGAGCTGATGAGAAGATATCGGAAGATGGTCAGAGATACTGCGAATAGGAAACAAATCAGATAAATGTTATTGCGAAACTATCACATTCAGGAAAGGTGATGGAATGTGAAGATCCGGCTTTCCGGGAAATGTACCTGAGGATGGAGGTAATATAAACAGGAATTTGGAATGGTACATAGATTTATAACGGAATTTGAATGAAAGTGACCAATACAGTCAGAGATAAGCGTGCATTAACCAGGGAAAGCTAAGGTTGATGCACGTTTTTTGTGCAAACTCAACCAAAAACGTTCATGAATTTTGTGAAGTAATTTGATTGACTTTGAATGAATTTGGAAGTATACTGAGTTCAACAAATGAAAAACAACAAAAAGCGGTCAAAAACCGCAGGATAAAAGATATGGGAGGAGAAAAATGATCTGCACAGTTACTTTTAATCCGTCTCTGGACTATATCGTTTCCGTGGAGGATTTTAAACTCGGACTTACCAACCGAACAAGCTCTGAGCTGATGCTTCCGGGCGGAAAGGGAATCAACGTTTCCACCGTGCTGATGAATCTTGGAATCGAGAATACAGCACTTGGTTTCATGGCAGGATTCGTCGGAGATGAGATTGTAAGAAAGCTTGAGGAGATGGGAGTGAGATCTGATTTTATCAGGATCCCGGAAGGCGTTTCAAGGATCAACCTGAAGCTGAAATCTATTGATGGAACTGAGATCAACGGAATGGGACCGGAGATCAGCGCTGAAAAGGTTCAGGAGCTGATGAAGAAGCTTGACAGACTGAAAGAGGGAGATGTGCTTTTTCTGGCAGGAAGTATTCCTTCATCTATGCCGGATGATATGTATGAGAAGATCATGGCGAGGCTGGACGGAAAAGGCGTGATGATCGTTGTGGATGCAACGAGAGATCTTCTTGTAAATGTCCTGAAGTATCATCCGTTCCTGGTGAAGCCCAATAACCATGAGCTTGGAGAAATCTTCGGCGTAGAGCTTAAGAACCGTCAGGATGTGATCCCTTACGGAAAGAAGCTCCAGGAAAAAGGAGCCAGAAACGTGCTGATCTCAATGGCCGGTGAGGGAGCTGTCCTGGTAGCAGAAAACGGTCAGGTGTTTGAGAAACCGGCGCCGAAAGGAACACTGGTAAACGGCGTAGGAGCCGGAGATTCCATGGTAGCAGGCTTTATGGCAGGCTGGATGGAAAAACAGGATCACGAATATGCATTCCATATGGGAATTTCCGCAGGAAGTGCAAGTGCATTTTCTGAAAATCTTGCCACAAGGGAAGAAGTTCAGGCAGTATATGAACAGGTAACAGAGGGGTAAAGAAGAAAGGAGAAGGGAAGATGAGAATCACAGATCTGCTTGACAAACGAAGCATATCACTGGATGCTGCACCGAAGACGAAATCTGAAGCTCTGGACATGGTCGTAGATCTTATGGTAAAAAGTGAAAAGATCAGCGACAGGGAAGCTTATCGGAAACAGGTGTATTTAAGAGAGGAAGAAAGTACGACAGGAATCGGTGAGGGAATCGCTATTCCTCATGGAAAATGTGATGCGGTAAAGAAACCGGGACTTGCTGCCATGGTAGTAAAAAACGGCGTGGAATTTGAGGCACTGGATGATGAGCCGGTTACCCTTCTTTTCCTGATCGCAGCACCGAATACAGAAGATAACATTCATCTGGATGTACTCAGCAAGCTTTCCGTAATGCTGATGGATGATAATTTTACAGAATCCTTACGCAACGCAGGTTCTGTAGATGAATTTATGGAGATCATCGACAAGGCCGATGAGGAGAAAAAAGATATTGATGAAAGACTGGCAGATACAGGAAGTTCCGAAGGAGCCAGAGCTAAACTGCTGGCAGTTACCTCCTGCCCCACAGGTATTGCCCACACCTACATGGCAGCAGAGGGACTGGAAAAAGCAGCAAAGGCGAAAGACTGTTTCATTAAAATAGAGACACGAGGCTCCGGTGGAGCAAAAAATGTACTTACGGATCAGGAGATCCGGGAGGCAGACTGCATCATTGTAGCTGCAGATGCCAAGGTTCCCATGGATCGTTTCGATGGAAAGAAAGTCATCGAATGTCAGGTTTCAGATGGAATCAGCAAAGCGGACCAGCTTGTTGAACGTGCGATTTCCGGAGATGTTCCGGTATATCATGCAGCAGCAGGCAGTCAGAGCTCTTCCTCAAATGCAAAAGCAGGCGGCGGAGCAGGCCACAAGATCTATATGCAGCTGATGAACGGGGTATCTCATATGCTTCCACTGGTTGTAGGCGGTGGTATCCTGATCGCTCTTGCATTCCTGATCGATGGTTTAAGTGTAGATTTGAGTTCCCTTCCTGCAGACCAGAGAGCAAACTTTGGTACCATCACACCGGTAGCGGCTGTTCTGAAAAACATTGGTGGAACCGCATTTGGTTTCATGCTTCCGATCCTGGCCGGATTTATTGCAATGGCCATCGGTGACAGACCGGCACTTGCAGTTGGACTTGTGGGCGGTATGATCGCGGCAAACGGAAAATCCGGTTTCCTCGGAGCACTTCTTGCAGGCTTCCTTGCAGGATATCTGATCCTTGGACTTCGTAAGGTTTGTGATAAGCTTCCGGAAGCACTGGAAAAAATAGCGCCTGTACTGATCTATCCGGTTGTTGGTGTCCTTCTTATGGGACTCTGTATGACCTTCGTTGTAGAGCCGATCATGGGCGGTATCAATACAGGATTAAATAATGCCTTGACAGGCATGGGAAATTCAAGTAAAGTAATTTTAGGGTTGGTTCTTGGTGGTATGATGGCCATTGATATGGGCGGCCCGTTCAACAAAGCAGCATATGTATTTGGTACAGCAGCTATTGCGGCAGGCAACTATGACATTATGGCAGCAGTTATGGTGGGAGGTATGACTCCTCCGTGTGCCATCGCACTCGCATCCCTGCTGTTTAAAGACAAATTTACAAAAGAAGAGCGTGAGGCAGGACCGACCAACTTTATTATGGGACTTGCATTTATCACAGAAGGTGCGATTCCTTTTGCGGCATCTGACCCGGTCCATGTACTTCCGTCCTGTATCGTCGGTTCCGCAGCAGCCGGAGCGATCTCCATGTTCTTCAACTGTACACTGATGGCACCACATGGCGGAATCTTCGTATTCCCGGTTGTAGGTAATGCAATGATGTATCTGGTCGCACTGGTTGTGGGAACTCTGATCTCAGCTGTACTTCTCGGGGTACTGAAGAAAAAAGTTGCTTAAATTTTTTTAAATTAAAATAAAAACTGGAGGATAAAGAAATGAAAGAATTCAAGTATGTAGTAACAGATAACGAAGGAATCCATGCACGTCCGGCCGGAGAGCTTGTGAAGCTTGTAAAAGGTTTCGAGTCCAAGATCACTATCGAGAAGGACGGCAAGACTGTAGAGTGCAGAAAGCTTCTTGCACTTATGGGACTTGGCGTAAAGAAGGGACATGAGGTTACCTTTACATTCGATGGTGCAGATGAGGATGCAGCATACGAGGCAGTAAGCAAATTCATGCAGGAGAACCTGTAATCTCAGAATGAGTGAACAGAAGGCATCCCGGTCCGGTCGATCGGGATGTCTTTTTTGAAGGAGGAAAAGGAATGCTGACGGAGCAGAGATACGAGATCATACTCGGCCTTCTCAGAGAAAAAAACAGTGTTACGGTAACAGAACTGAAAGATATCCTGGATGCATCGGAATCTACGGTCCGCAGAGACATCACGGCGCTTTACAAGGCGGGGAAGCTGACCAGGGTTTTTGGCGGTGCGGTGGCGCTGGAACATACTGTCAATGCCTATGAGCCTACCGTAGCCCAGAAAGTTGAGCTGAATATTGAAGAAAAAAAGAAGATCGCAGCCTATGCGGCAGCTCTGATCCGTCCGGAAGATTTTGTGTATCTGGATGCGGGAACGACTACCGGATATATGCTGGAGCATCTGGAAGGCTCCGGGGCGACTTTTGTCACCAATGGTGTTTCCCATGCCAGGGCTCTGGCTCAGATGGGAGTCCGTGTGCTGCTGATCGGCGGAGAACTGAAGGGATCTACGGAAGCTGTGATCGGAAGTCAGGCCATGCAGATGCTGAAGAATTATCATTTTACAAAGGGCTTTTTCGGGACCAACGGGATGACTCAGAGAGAAGGCTTTACCACGCCGGAATCCAATGAAGCACTGGTAAAGCGAACCGCCATGGAGCAGTGTCTGGAAAAGTACGTAGTGTCTGACAGCTCCAAATTCGGACAGATCAGTGCGGTGACGTTCTTTTCATTTGACGGAGCAGTGATCCTGACGGAAAGCTGTTCCAAAGAATATAAAGATTGCAGAAATATACAGATCGTATCATAGAAAGATCGCAAAAAAAACCGGTTTGGAAGAAAAAATTCTTCGTAAACCGGTTTTTTGTTTGCTGAGGATCTGTTTCAGGCTTCCCTGGAGATCATGGCTTCTAGATCTTCTACGGAAATGTCTTTTTTGTGCATCAGCTTGAGCAGACGTTTCAGTTCAGCAGCTTCCTTTGCCTTTTTTTCAGCTTTGCGGATCTCATCCAGCTGAGCTGCCAGTGCAGTTTTTTCATCCTCCAGCGCTGCTATCTTTTCGGTGCAGGCAGCAATCTTGGAATCTACTTTGGAAATTTTCTCATTGAGTACTTCTATCTTTGTACGTCTCTGTGCCATATGAAACCTCCTGATAAAAATATTACTTCTTATACACTATACAATAGCATAAACGACGATGAAATACAATTGTGAATTGATGTGCAATATGTTATCATGAATGTATATAATATTTCAGAAACGCAGGAAAATACTATGGATAAAGATAAGGGTGTATTTATGACTGCCCGGGAAGTAAATATGGAAATAGAAATGCTGAAGACGGTTTTTGACATTGTAAGACTGGTGGATGTCAGCCGTACAGCTCCGGTAAATATTGGCTTAGACGATTGCTCTTATGAAGCAGAACATAAATGCTTTGCAGTGTGGAATAAAGGCAGAAGATGTGAGAACTGTATTTCTGCCAAAGTTTTTGCCCGTAAAAACAAAATGACGAAATTTGAGTTCGTCAATGATGACATTTATCAGGTAATCGCCAAATATGTGGTTATAGACGGGACACCTCTTGTCATGGAAATGGTCTTTAAAATGACGGATAAGATCTTTCTGGGAGCTTATGGAAGCGGATCTCTGATCGATAAGATCAGCAGATTCAACCGGGAATTATATGAAGATCCGCTGACTGGTGCCAGAAACCGGAGATATTTTGAGGAACAGCTGAAATCCCTGGATAAGATGGGGGCTATAGCTATGATCGACGTGGACAATTTTAAACAGATCAATGACAGCTATGGCCATGTAGCTGGAGATGCGGCGCTTTGTACCATTGTCAGAACGATCTTTGAGCATGTGCGGGCAGATGACGTGGTACTGCGTTATGGAGGAGACGAATTTCTTCTGATGTTTGAAGAAATCCCGGAAAAGGTATTTCAGCAGAAGCTGGAAGATATCCGGGAAGAGATCGCAATGGCAGATGTGCCGGAATACAAAGAAATCCGGCTTTCCATGAGCGTGGGAGGTGTATATGGAAGCTGTAAGGTCAGAGATGGAGTGATGGAAGCGGACAGGCTTCTCTATCAGGCCAAGCGGCAAAAAAACTGTGTTGCCTACAAGAGGATCTGACGGAAATGACATGACAGTCATTGAAAGCAGAATTATGTAACAGGCGCATGAGGTGTATATCTGGCAAGTGAAAGGGAGAATAGGGATATGAAGATAATCGCAAGGATCAGAAGTGATTTTCCGACAAAATTCGGAATCCCGCGTCAGAGCGGTCGAGTGGAAGAACTGACAGCCTGTATTGTTTTTGAACCGGAATACCGGGTACGTGAAGCAGTAAAGGGACTGGAAGATTTTTCGCATATCTGGCTGCTGTGGGAGTTTTCACAGTCGATCCGTGAGAACTGGTCCCCTACAGTACGTCCGCCACGCCTGGGCGGAAATGAAAGGATGGGCGTATTTGCCACCAGATCGCCCTTCCGTCCCAATCCTGTAGGCTTATCCTGTGTGAAGCTTGAAAAAATCGATCTGGAAAGCAAAGAAGCTCCTGTACTGATCGTATCCGGTGCGGACCTGATGGACGGAACCCCCATCTATGATATCAAGCCATATCTGCCTGTGGCAGACTGCCATCCGGAAGCGCTGGGCGGCTTTGCGACGAAGGTGGAGCAGCATTTTCTGCAGGTAGAGATCCCGGAAGAATGGAAGGCAAGGATTCCGGAGGATAAGCTTACTGCGTTGGAAGGCGTGCTCAGAGAGGATCCGAGGCCTGCCTACCAGAAAGATCCGGAGAGGATATACGGAATGCCTTTTGCAGGAATGGATGTTCATTTTCAGGTAAAAAACGGCATACTTACAGTATGTGAGATCACAGGATATAAAAAATCAGACAGAATTTAAAATTACCTTTGACAAACTTTTTGTGAGATGGTATTATAATAAGTGAGTTAGCAAGTGCTAACTCAATATTTTAAAAGTGAAGTTAGCTTAAAATAACCTTGAAACAGTCATATAAAAGTTCAGAGATCAAAGGAGAGTGAATTATGAGCGTTGTAATTGTAGGCGGTAATGAAAGAATGGTATGTCAGTATGAGGATATCTGCAAAGGCTTCGGATGCAAGGCGAAAGTTTTTGCCAAGGAAAAAGGAGCCATGAAGAAAAAGATCGGGGTGCCGGATCTGATGATCCTGTTCACCAGTACCGTTTCCCACAAAATGGTAAACTGCGCAGTAGAAGAAGCAAAGAAAAAATCCATTCCGGTATGCCGCTGTCACACAAGCAGCGCTGCAGCTCTCGAGAACATTCTGAAGCAGTACTGTGCATAAGAAACAGGTCAGGAGATACTTTTCTCTTGTATAATTTGACTTTTTTTGCAGAAATGTTACGGAAATGCTTGCAAAATTACAAATTATTCAATAAAATAGCCGTAGGTTTCTGTGGTAAAGCGTTGCAGTGAATGGTGAAAAGGCGGCGCTGGAAGTCGAAATTACAGGTGAGAGGTGTTATCATGAAAAAAGTTGTAAAATTCGGTGGAAGTTCTCTTGCAAATGCGGAGCAGTTCCAGAAAGTGGGCGATATCATCCGCAGTGATGAGAGCCGCCGTTATGTAGTTCCGTCAGCTCCGGGAAAGAGATTTGACGAGGATATCAAAGTGACGGATATGCTTTATGGATGTTATGACGCAGCATCCAAAGGGGAGGATATCACTGAGAAGATCAATGCAATCAAGGCGCGATATTATGAGATCATCAAGGGACTCGGACTGAGCCTTTCTCTTGAGGAGGAGTTCAAGAAGATCGATGAGGATTTCCGTGCACAGGCAGGAATCCAGTATGCGGCATCCAGAGGAGAGTTCCTCAATGGTAAGATCATGGCTGCATATCTTGGATATGATTTTGTGGATGCAGCTTCTGTGATCCGTTTTGATAAAGCTGGTAATCTGGAAGCGGAGGAGACCAATAAACTCCTTTCCAAAAAACTCAGCAAATCCCAGCATGCGGTTATTCCGGGATTTTACGGCGCATGTGCAGATGGCACAGTAAAGACATTTTCCAGAGGTGGTTCTGATGTGACAGGTTCCCTGGTTGCAAAGGCTATCCATGCAGATATTTATGAGAACTGGACGGACGTTTCCGGTTTTCTTGTAACAGATCCGCGTATCGTTCACAATCCGGAGCCTATCGAGGCGATCACATACAGAGAGCTTCGTGAGCTTTCCTACATGGGAGCTACTGTTCTTCATGAGGATGCCATTTTCCCGGTTCGTAAAGAGGGAATTCCGATCAATATCCGTAACACAAACAGCCCGGAGGATAAAGGTACTCTGATCGTAGAGAGCACCTGTAAGAAGCCGAAATTTACTATTACCGGTATCGCCGGAAAGAAAGGCTTCTGCTCTATTAATATCGAGAAATCCATGATGAATAGTGAGATCGGGTTCGGACGCAAGGTACTTCAGGTATTTGAAGATCAGGGGATCAGCTTTGAGCATGTACCATCCGGAATCGATACCATGACTGTATATGTTCATCAGGACGAATTTGAGGAGAAAGAGCAGCAGGTTATCGCAGGTATCCACCGTCTGGTGCAGCCTGATTTTGTGGAGATGGAATCTGACCTTGCACTGATCGCAGTTGTTGGTCGTGGAATGAAATCCCAGAGGGGCACTGCAGGAAGGATCTTCTCTGCTCTTGCCCATGCAAATGTAAACGTAAAAATGATCGACCAGGGTTCCAGTGAGCTGAATATCATCATCGGTGTAGAGAATCGTGATTTCGAAAAAGCAGTCAGAGCAATCTACGATATTTTTGTTCTGACACGGATATAAACAAAATCCGGAAACGGATTTTGTTTATGAGGAAGTAGCGAAGCGGATTCCGAATATCCGATTTATATAAATCCGGAAACGGATTCCGAATATCCGATTTATTTAAAACCGCCGCAGTACGTGTAACATACCGTCCTGCGGCGGTTTTTTATGGAAAAAATCCAAGATTTATCTAAAAATAATACAATCAAATTCAACAGGATTTCCAAAGGAAAGACAAAGATATTGTACATTGTGTCGAAAAAAGTTTGATATGAAATAAACAGTATTGACAAAAACTTAACTTTTGTGTAAAACTGAAATATGAAAAAATCAGAAAGGCAGGCGGTCAGCTATGGAGAAACAGATCAAACTGGATGAAAAAAGTGCACAGGAGTTTGTCAGTGCAGCCAGCAGATGTAATTTTGATATTGATGTATTTTATAACCGTATTATCATTGATGCAAAGTCGATCCTCGGACTTTTGAGTCTGGATCTGACAAAGACTCTGACAGTAAAGTGTTACGGAGAAGACGAGGATTTTAATCGTGTTCTTTCCAAGTATGCAGCAGGTTGAGAAATATGAATAAAGAAAAACGGTGATAAAAGGGCGCAGTTCATGAGAAGAAAAGCAGAACATGCGTCCTTTTTATTATGGGAAGCTTTCGGATCATATTTTATGGTATAATCCTGGTATAGCATGGAAAAAGAATAGCTGCCGGACTGGAATTCCGGCAGCTGCCGGGAGTGAAAATATGGAAAAACCAAGAGTGCGGATTTCTGTCAGAAATCTTGTGGAATTTATACTGAGGAGCGGAGATCTGGATAACAGCAGTGGGACATCCGGAGATAAGGAAGCCATGTTAAAAGGCGGAAGGCTTCACCGCAAGATACAGCGGAGTATGAAGGGCGATTATCAGGCGGAGGTTTCTCTGAAAAAAGAAAGTGAATACGACGATGTGGTCATTCAGGTCGAGGGCCGTGCAGATGGGATCTTTACAGAGGACGGAGCCGTTTATATTGATGAGATCAAGGGGACTTACGGAAATGTCCAGGCAATGGACATGCCAATACCTGTCCACCGTGCCCAGGCCATGTGTTACGGAATGATCTGGGGAGAAAAAGAAGGGATTTCTGAAATCCACATTCAGATGACCTACGCTCATCTTGAGACGGAAGAAACCAGGAGATTTCGTGAGGATTTTTCCATAGAGGAGCTTAAAGGCTGGTATCAGAAGCTTCTGGATGCCTATCACAAATGGATCGCATATTCTCTTAACTGGAAAAAAGAGAGAAATGCATCCATGAAGGATCTGCAGTTTCCGTTTCCATACAGAGAAGGGCAGCGGGATATTGTTAGTGGTGTGTACCATACGGTTTCCAGCGGGAAGACCTTATTTGTTCAGGCGCCTACCGGTGTGGGAAAAACCATGTCTGCCATTTTTCCGTCCGTGCGCGCCATCGGTGAGGGAAAAGGTGAAACACTTTTTTATCTTACCGCAAAAACCATCACAGGAACTGTGGCGCAGGAGGCATTTCACATCCTGCGGGAAAAAGGTCTGAAATTCAAGGTAACGGCGATCACGGCAAAGGAAAAGCTGTGTTTTCAGGATACTCCGGAATGTACACCGGAGAAATGTCCTTATGCAAAGGGGCATTTTGACCGGGTAAATGATGCGGTTTATGAGCTCTGGACCACTGAAGAGGTATATTCCAGAGAAGTGATCCGTGTTCATGCAGAAAAATGGCAGGTGTGCCCTTTTGAAATGTGTCTGGATCTTTCAATCTGGGTAGACGGGATCATCTGTGATTATAATTACGTGTTTGATCCCAATGTTCATCTGAAACGTTTTTTCGGGGAAAATATTTCCGGGGATTATATTTTTCTGATCGATGAGGCACATAATCTGGTAGAACGTGGCAGAGAGATGTACAGTGCCGGTATTTCCCGTCAGAGTCTGGTAGCACTTCGAAAGAAGATAAGAAAGAGATTTTCAAAACTGGCCAGAACACTGGATAAAGCAAATCGCCAGATGATGGAACTGGAAGAGAATCTTGCGGAAACAGGAAAAGGGTATCAGGTGCTTCCCAATCCCGGAGTACTGCCGATCACATTTCTTACGATATCAGGTGAACTGGAAGAAATACTGGAGGAAAAAGAACTGGAAGAAGAACTACGCAGGGAAATACTGGAGTTTTATTTTATAGTGCGTGATTTTTTAAATGTTTCAGAGCTGGTAGATGAAAATTATGTAGTATATACCGAAAACAGCGCAGAAGAAGGATTTCGTCTGAGGCTGTTCTGTGTGAACCCGGCAGAAAATCTGGGAGAATACCTGAAAAAAGGGAAAAGTGCTATTTTCTTTTCAGCTACAATGTTTCCCATGCTCTATTACCGGGAGCTTTTGACAACAGACCGTGATGCCTATGGGATTTATGTGCAGTCTCCTTTCCCAAAAGAAAACCGCAGGATTCTTATCGGCAGCGACGTAAGCAGCCGGTATACCCGGAGAAATCGTGCAGAATACCGGAAGATCGCCGGATATATTGCCAGATGTGTCTGGCAGAGGCAGGGAAATTATATGGTGTTTTTTCCGTCGTATCGTCTTATGGAAGACGTACTGCAGGTTTATGAGGAAGAATTTTCCGTAGACTGGGTGCGCTGCGTGTGTCAGACGCCGGATATGACAGAACAGGAACGGGAAGGATTTTTGGAGGAATTTCAGGAACGGGAAGGTACCCTGGTAGGGTTCTGTGTCCTTGGAGGGATTTTTTCTGAGGGTGTTGATCTGACAGGGGAAAGTCTGATCGGGGCAGTGATCGTAGGAACCGGACTTCCCCAGATCGGCAGTCAGCGTGAGATCCTGAAAGAGTATTACGATAAAAAGAATCACTGTGGTTTTGATTATGCATATCGCTATCCGGGTATGAACAAGGTGCTTCAGGCCGCCGGGCGCGTGATCCGCACAAAAGAGGACAAAGGCGTGATATTGCTTCTGGATGACCGCTTCTGGGATCGGGATTACCAGGAAATCTTTCCCAGGGAATGGCAGGACCGTACAGGCTGCAGGCTGGATACGGTAGAAGGTGCAGTGGAGACGTTCTGGAAGAGGTTTACTTGACAGAACGGAGAAATCCGATATACTTATAGAGTCTTTATCTGGAAAATCACTGGAGGAATGTGTGGATGCCGGATCAGGACAAGAAACTGTAAAATAGGATCATAAGAAAAGTGAAAGAAGTATATGAGACGAAAAAAAATATATAAAGCATTGGCATTTTGTCTGAGCACAGTGATGCTCGCACAGCCGGTTTTTGCGACAACAGTGCAGCAGACGGCACAGGGAAGCCTTGGTTCTGTTACGGAGGAGTCCCAGATACTTCCAATTCCTGGTGAAAGCGGGAAATATATTCTGAAAAGCAATGGCTTTTACTGCCTGAATGAAGATGGAACCAAAGAAAATACTCCGGCAGTGTATTATTTTGATCATTTTGAGATCGACGGAACGGTTTTTGATGGATATTATTATCACGACGAAAGCGGTAAATTTACAGCGGGAAACTCGCATATGGTCCAGATCACCGATCTGAAGGCTCCGGCAAAAGACGGCAGCGGTGAGGAAGTTTCTTTTGACGGCTGTTATATGGTAAACAATCTGGGAAAACTCAGCGCCTCTCCACAGGTACGTTATATGGATGAGCTGGTGGTGGACAAAACAACATACAACGGGCTGTATTATTTTGATGAATATGGAAAAATGGTCACAGATCCAGGTATCCATTATCTGGAAATGAATGCTGCAGGACAGATGTTTGACGGATATTATTATTTTGGCGGAGAAAACGGCGTTCTGCTCCAGGAAGAGGGAGAGACTCCGGAGGGATTTTCCGTGGATAAATCTGGAAAAGTCGAGACGAAAGATCTGGGAATGGATGGCCTTGAGAAACGGCTTGCGAATCTTCTTGGAACCTATGAGGGTACATGGAGCGTTTATGTAAAGGATCTGATCAGTGATCAGGAGTTTGAACAGAATAGTCAGTCACTGTACTCAGCCAGTCTGATCAAAGTGTTTGTCATGGCCCAGACCTATGCCAACATGGATGCAGTCCTTCAGAACGAAGCGGCAAAAATGAAAAAAGATGTTACAGATCCGTCCGTATCCACAAAGGTCAATGACCTTCTCTGGAATATGATCACAGTCAGTGACAATGAATCTTTTAATGAGCTGGTACGTCTGCAGACAGCATCGGGTGTTTTTAAGGACGGAGCACAGGCTGTAAATGGATTTCTTGCGGAACAGAAATTTGCAGATACTTCCGTACAGCATATCTTAAGCCCGTCCTCTTCAAAGGACGTCGGCCTCGGTGGCAGGAACACCACTTCCGTAAAAGACTGCGCAGAGCTTCTTTCCCGGATCTATAAAGGAGAATGTGTATCGAAAGAAGCTTCGGAGGCTATGCTGAACCTGCTTCTGAACCAGCAGGTTACTACTAAGATCCCCAGCGGGATATCTGTGTCCGTGGAAATTGCAAATAAGACTGGAGAAACGGATACGGACCAGCATGATATCGCCATTGTATATGGAGAAAAGACTACATATATCCTCTGTGTGATGTCAGAAGACTGTAAACCTGGGGATGCAGTTTCGCATATCCGGGATATTTCCGGTATTGTTTATAATTATCTGAATATGGACCTTGACCAGGGGTGATCTGTGAGTTAGAATAAAAAACAGCTGAGCAAGATCCTGATGGATATTTCCGCCAGAGAAGTATCCGAAATGTTCATGAAAGGGGAATTCTATTATGAAGACAGTACATACAGACAAAGCACCTGCAGCAATCGGACCATACTCCCAGGCTATCATCCATGGAGATACACTTTACACATCCGGTCAGATCCCGGTGGATCCGGCAACTGGAGAGGTAGTTGGCACAACCATCGAGGAGCAGGCTGACCGTGTTATGAAGAATCTCGGAGCAGTTCTGGAAGCTGCCGGTTCCAGCTATGAGAATGCGATCAAGACAGTATGCTTCCTTGCAGATATGAACGATTTTGCGGCATTTAATGAAGTATATGCCAAATATTTCGTAAATAAACCTGCACGTTCCTGTGTTGCAGTCAAGACACTGCCAAAGAACGTTCTCTGCGAGGTAGAAGTGATCGCAGCGATCGGATGATCTGATAAAAAATCCCTGTTGTCTGATTTCAGTCAGACAGCGGGGATTTTTTTTTCGTGGGGATAAAGTATTTTTCTCTGTTTTGGAGCAATCTCTTTTTTTGTGTTTTCAAGCGTTAAAACGGTAATGTTTTTTCTTGTGTAAAGTAGAGCGCTGTAGTATAATAAAACCAGTTTTTTAGGATACGTATAAAAGCTTAATAAGGATGATCGGCAAACCAGATGAAAGTCTGGGACGCAAAGCTATAGGGCCTGTAAAATGGTAGCCAGTTGCATGAAATGAGGTGCACTGTCTGTGAGACGGTGTTTTTTTTATGATGTTATTCGGTTATGAGCAAGTAGCGAAGCGGATTGCGAATATCTGTTTGACAGACAGTGGGGTTGTAGGTCTGGATGCTGCAAAAGAGTTTTTTGGGCAATTAAAGACTTTAAGTGAAGCAGACGCTGAATGGAAATAAGCGGAGGGGAAGGATGCAGAAGAGCAAGAGTACAGAATGAATTGAAAAAGCTTGAAAATGTAATGTAATAATCAGAGCCACTTCCCTTTATTGTGAGTGGCTTTTTATTATGACAATTTTTGTGACAAACAAAAGAAAATAGACGCAACCAGGCGAAACATTGTTTGGCGTAGAAACACCGGAAATCCTTGAAAATAAAGGATTTTTGCTATATGATGAAACAAGTTGAACTCTATCATTGCGTAATAAAAAAAAATCCTGTATAATACCAAACTGTAATATTGTATCATTCAGCGGACAGAGAAATACGCTGTGAATCATTAAAAGAAGTCAGGAGGACATAAGTACATGCGAGTCGATGCGGACGATTTTGCCCGACCTTGCAGCTGCGGGAGGGAGCACCACATAGACGTTAGAGAAATTGTAATTGAATCAGGAGCTATCGGGAAATTGGAAAAGGAAATGTCAGACGGTGATCTGAAAGAATGTATTTCCCCGCTTCTGATCTGTGACACGAACAGTTACAAAGCTACAGAGGAACTGATGGAGGATATCTATGACCGGTGTCAGGTACTGATCCTGGATGCTGAAGGTCTTGAGGCAGATGAGCGTGCCGTGGAGATCGTGGAGAATTATATGGAAGAGGACATCGATCTTGTTCTTGCAGTTGGAGCGGGGACGATCCATGATCTCAGCCGTTTTGTCGCCCATCAGTACCGGATCCCTTTTGTCTCTGTGCCCACCGCAGCCAGTTCAGACGGATTTACTTCCACAGTAGCAGACATGACCTGGAATGGTGTAAAAAAAGTATTTCAGGCATCTGCGCCACTTTTTGTTTTTGCGGATACGGATATTTTTGCTAAGGCGCCTGCAAGGCTTACAGCAGCCGGGGTGTCAGATATTCTGGGAAAATACATTGCGCTGGCAGACTGGAAGATAGCAAGTATTCTTATGGATGAATACTATTGTACAGCGGTGGCAGACCTGGAAACAAAAGCGATCCGGACTGTTAAGGATAATCTGAAAGAAATTGCAGCAGGAGAGAAAGATGCATGTGAGAAGCTGATGTATGCGCTGATCCTTTCCGGACTGGCCATGCAGATGACAGGAAACTCCAGACCGGCATCCGGGGCGGAGCACCATATGGTCCACCTCTGGGATATGGAAGTGGTCAATGGCCACCTGGATGCTCTTCACGGGGAGAAGGTTTCTGCAGCAACCATGTTGGTCCTTCTGGAATATAAAAAGCTTGCAGATGCTATCCGAAGAGGAGCCTGCAGAGTGCATGCCTTTACAGACGGAGACAGAGAACTCCTGCAGGAGACCTTCGGCAGAAAAGGGATTCTTGGAGCACTTGAAAAAGAAAACACTCCGGAACTTCTGGACGATGTAAGCACAGAAACACTTTCCGGTGCACTTCCGGAAATCCTTAAGATCATAGATCTTCTTCCTGCAGTTACAGATATGCAGGAGATGATGAGTATCGTCGGCTGCGTGAGCAGAGTCCGGGATATCGGACTGCCGGGAAAAGCGATCGAGGAGAGTCTCAGACTTGCACCGTATACAAGAAGAAGGCTGAGCCTTCTGAGACTTCGGAAGATGCTCACATACTGAGCAGGAACAGCTCATAAAAGGTTCTTTTGACTTGACATAAATTTCAGGAAAGGCAGTGATGAACGGTTTGATGAGAGTAGGAATGGGATATGATGTACATAAACTGACTGAGGGCAGGAAACTGATCCTTGGTGGTGTTGATATTCCCTGGGAAAAAGGTCTTTTGGGCCATTCGGATGCGGATGTTCTGATCCATGCGATCATGGATGCACTTCTGGGAGCTGCGGCTCTTGGAGATATCGGAAAGCATTTTCCGGATACAGACCCTGCATATAAGGGAATCTCCAGTGTGAAACTTCTGGTGCATGTTGCCGGATTACTGAAGGAGAATGACTATGCGATCGGAAATATCGATGCCACCATCATCGCTCAGAAACCGAAGATGGCACCACATATTCCGACGATGAGAGAAAATATCGCAGAAGCACTTGGGATTAAAATATCACAGCTGAATATCAAGGCGACAACAGAGGAAGGCCTTGGATTTACAGGACAGGGAGAGGGAATCTCCTCACAGGCGATCTGCTCCCTGTACAGAATCGGGAAATTGGAGGAAGAGTAACATGAAGATTTTTAACACACTGACACGCAGAAAAGAGGAATTTGTACCTCTGGAAGAAGGAAAAGTAAAAATGTATGTCTGCGGACCTACGGTATACAATCTGATCCATATCGGAAATGCCCGCCCTATGATCATTTTTGATACGGTGCGCAGATATATGGAATATAAAGGATATGAAGTAAATTATGTATCCAACTTTACCGATGTAGATGACAAGATCATCAAGAAGGCCATTGAAGAGGGCGTTTCCGCAGAGGAAATCTCTACCCGTTATATCAAAGAGTGCAAGAAAGATATGGCAGATATGAATGTAAAACCTGCTACAACTGCACCCCAGGCTACACAGGAGATCCAGGGCATGATCGACATGATCCAGACTCTTATTGATAAAGGATATGCATATCCGGCAGCTGACGGGACCGTTTATTTCCGTGTAAAGAAATTTAAAGAGTATGGCAAGCTTTCTCATAAGAATCTGGATGATCTCCAGTCAGGATTCCGTTCTCTTAAGGTATCCGGTGAGGATCAGAAGGAAGATCCGTTAGACTTCGTGCTTTGGAAACCAAAGAAAGAGGGCGAGCCGTCCTGGCCGTCACCGTGGTGCGACGGACGTCCTGGCTGGCATATTGAGTGTTCTGTTATGTCCAAGAAATATCTCGGAGAAGAGATTGATATCCATGCAGGCGGTGAGGATCTGATCTTCCCGCATCATGAGAATGAGATTGCACAGAGTGAGTGCTGCAATGGTAAGATTTTTGCAAGATACTGGATGCATAATGGTTTCCTGAACATCGACAACCGCAAGATGTCCAAATCTCTCGGAAATTTCCGTACCGTTCGTCAAATCGGTGAACAGTATGATCTTCAGGTTCTCCGTTTCTTTATGCTGAACGCACATTACAGAAGTCCGCTGAACTTCAGCGCAGATCTGATGGAGGCAGCAAAGAACTCTCTGGAGCGTATCCTTGAGGCGGCAGGCAAGCTCAGCGACCGTAAAGACAATGGGGCGGCAGAGAATATTACAGAGGAAGAGCTTGCGCTTCTCAAAGAGGCAGAAGGTTTTGTTACCAAATTTGAAGCTGCCATGGATGATGATTTTAATACTGCAGATGCACTTGCGGCAATTTTTGAGCTTGTAAAATTTGCCAACACAAACGTAGACGAGAACAGCTCAAGGGAGTTTGCCGGTGGTCTTTATGAGGAACTTTTTAAGCTCAGTGATGTGCTGGGACTGAAAATCGAGAAAAAAGAAGAGATTCTTGACAAAGAGATCGAGGATCTGATCCAGGAACGCCAGGCTGCAAGAAAGGCAAAGGATTTCAAGAGAGCAGATGAGATCCGAGATGAGCTCCTGAAAAAAGGTATCATCCTTAAAGATACAAGAGAAGGTGTGAAATGGCAGAGAGCTTAAAGAAACTGAAAGAGCTGTTTGATCTGAAAGACGCAGACCTTCGGACCTATTCGCCGCTGACGCTGGCCTATATCGGGGATGGTGTTTATGAGCTGGTGATCCGTACTATTCTTGTGAAAAAAGCGAATTGTCCGGTAAATCGTCTCCACAAAAAAGCCAGCAGCCTTGTAAAAGCATCTGCACAGTCGGGTATGATGGAGATCCTCGAACCACTTTTGACAGAAGAAGAAAAAAGTGTATATCGAAGAGGAAGGAATGCGCATTCCGCTACCATGGCCAAACATGCCACCATGGCGGATTACCGGCGTGCCACAGGGTTTGAGGCGCTGATGGGATATCTTTACCTGAAAGAGGATTTTTCAAGGATACTGGAACTGGTCCATGCAGGACTTGAGAAGGAGGAAATTTAAATTGACTGAAATGATAGAAGGAAGAAATGCGGTCCTTGAGGCATTTCGTTCCGGTAAATGTGTTGATAAACTGTTTATTCTGGATGGCTGTCAGGACGGACCGGTCCGCACCATCGCAAGAGAAGCCAGAAAACATGATACCATTGTAAAATTTGTTCCAAAGGAACGATTGGATTCCATGAGCGAGACAGGTGCACATCAGGGTGTGATCGCACAGGTTGCGGCTTATGATTATTCTACAGTGGAAGATATCCTGAAAAAAGCAGAAGATAAAGGAGAGCCTCCGTTTATCATTCTTCTTGATAATATTGAGGATCCTCATAATCTGGGAGCTATCATCCGTACCGCAAATCTCGCAGGTGCTCATGGTGTGATCATTCCCAAACACAGAGCAGTAGGACTGACTGCTACGGTTGCCAAGACGTCGGCAGGCGCACTGAATTATACACCGGTTGCCAAGGTTGCTAATCTGGGACAGACTATTGATGAACTGAAAGAAAAAGGCATCTGGTTCGTATGTGCAGATATGGACGGAGAGGTGATGTACCGTCAGAATCTGACAGGACCTATTGGCCTTGTGATCGGAAATGAGGGAAATGGTGTAAGCCGCCTTGTAAAAGAGAAATGTGATTTTACTACCGCGATCCCGATGAAGGGGGATATCGATTCCCTTAACGCTTCTGTAGCAGCAGGGGTGCTTGCTTTTGAAATCGTGAGACAGAGACTGTCAAAATAAATACATCAAATACAGCCATAGCTGTTCGGAGAAAAAATGTGCCGATATAATGAGATGACGGATGAAGCTCTTATCGAAAGACTTCGTGCAGGGGAATCTGCAATTGCAGATTATCTGATGGAAAAGTATAAAGGTCTGGTCAGAAAAAAGGCCCGTGCCATGTTTCTGATAGGTGGGGACACAGATGATCTGATACAGGAGGGGATGATCGGACTGTTTAAGGCAGTCCGTGATTACCAGCCAGACAGGGAGTCGTCTTTTCAGTCTTTTGCAAATATATGTATTGACAGACAGATATATACTGCAATTAAAAGTTCAAACCGCCAGAAACATCAGCCACTGAACACTTATGTGTCTTTAAGCGACGGAGAGGCGGAGGAAAACTTCAGAGATTCCTGTGTGGAGCATGATAATCCGGAATCGATCCTGATCGACCGGGAAAATGTGGCGGCTCTTGAAAATGAAATGAAAAAGAGCCTGAGCCCTCTGGAAAACAGGGTACTGCAGTTGTATCTGGATGGAAATGGATATATGGATATTGCCCGGATCCTTGGAAAAACACCGAAATCCATTGATAATGCACTGCAGAGGATCCGTGGGAAAATTAAAAGCTATTTTTGAGAAGAGTAAATACCTCTTTCCTTTTGAATATAAAAGTATTAAAATAATATTCATAAGGAGCAGAATAAGAAAGGAGACCAAATTATGGCAAAGATCAATAAATATTGGGGACTTGTTGCAGTAGGAGCGCTTACCGCTGCCGCAGCAGGAGCTATCGCAGCACTTGTATCCAGACGATCCGTATGCGAAGAAGACTTTGAGGATGATTTCGAAGATCTTGATGATTTCAAGGATGACGAGAAGAAGGAAGAAAAAGAAGAGAAAGAAGTCTTCCAGGACTGGGACAAGACTGCATCTGAGACTGTAGAAGTTTCCAAAGAGGCAGAGGATGCTGAAGAGGCACCAACAGAAGCAGAAGAGGAAACACCTGCAGATGCTGAATCGGAGGCCGAAGCGGAAGAAGAGACAGAAGCAGAAGAGACAAAGACAGAAGAGTAAAAAGAGAATCCTGCGTGCTGTGTCTGTGAGCGACAGCACACAGGATTTTTTGTGCTATAATCATGAAAATATGAATTTTTAAAAAAATAAAAATAATGTATTGACAATATGACAATCATCTGATAATATAAACAACTGTGAGCGGCACAAACGTCGCGAAACAAGCTGCTGTGGCTCAGTCGGTAGAGCGTCGCCTTGGTAAGGCGGAGGTCACGGGTTCGATTCCCGTCAGCAGCTTTTTTTGTGTCTAAAAACAGACAATTTTTTGTTTAGATACAGGTTTTGCGGGTTTCAAAAACTCCGGATTTATGATAAGATAAAACATCAGGATGATATTTAGGAGGGAAAGCAATGGAGAACGAAACAGTTTCCAAAAACTTTATTGAAAATATTATAGACAAAGATCTTGAAGAAGGCGTTTATGACACCGTGCATACACGTTTCCCACCGGAACCTAACGGCTATCTTCATATCGGACATGCAAAATCCATTCTTTTAAATTATGGATTGGCTCAGAAATACAACGGAAAATTCAATCTCCGTTTTGATGATACCAACCCTACAAAGGAGAAATCCGAATTTGTAGAGTCCATCAAGGCTGACGTGAAATGGCTTGGTGCAGACTGGGAAGACAGACTTTTCTTTGCATCTGATTATTTTGATCAGATGTATGAGGCAGCAGTGAAGCTTATTAAGAAAGGCAAGGCCTTTGTCTGCGACCTGACTGCAGACCAGATCCGTGAGTACCGAGGAACTCTTACAGAGCCAGGTAAAGAGAGCCCGTACAGAAACCGTACTGTAGAAGAGAATCTTCAGCTTTTTGAAGAGATGCGTGAGGGCAAATACGGAGATGGCGAGAAGGTTCTCCGTGCCAAGATCGATATGGCATCACCGAATATGAACATGCGTGACCCGGTCATTTACCGTGTAGCCCGCATGACACATCACAATACAGGAGATAAATGGTGCATCTATCCGATGTACGACTTCGCTCATCCGATCGAGGATGCCATTGAGGGTGTGACACATTCTATCTGTACTCTGGAGTTTGAGGACCACAGACCGCTTTATGACTGGGTGGTAAAGGAACTGGAATATCCGCACCCACCGAAGCAGATCGAGTTTGCAAAGCTGTACCTGACTAACGTTGTTACAGGTAAACGTTATATCAAGAAGCTTGTTGAGGACGGCATCGTAGATGGATGGGATGATCCGAGACTAGTATCCATCGCCGCACTTCGCCGCCGTGGATTTACACCGGAGTCTATCCGTAAATTTGTAGAACTCTGTGGTGTTTCAAAGGCGAACAGTTCTGTAGATTATGCAATGCTCGAGTACTGCATCCGTGAGGACCTGAAGCTGAAACGTCCGCGTATGATGGCGATCCTTGATCCGATCAAGCTCGTGATCGATAACTATCCGGAAGGACAGGTTGAGTATCTTGAAGCTCCGAATAATATGGAGAATGAGGAGCTTGGAACCAGAAAGATCCCGTTCAGTGGAGAACTTTATATTGAACGTGATGATTTTATGGCAGAGCCTCCTAAGAAATACAAACGTCTCTATATTGGAAATGAAGTTCGTCTTATGAATGCATATTTTGTAACCTGCACAGGTTATGAGGCAGATGACGACGGAACGATCCGTGTAGTCCACTGTACCTATGACCCGGAGACCAAGGGCGGAAATGCACCGGACGGACGTAAGGTAAAAGGAACGATCCACTGGGTGGAAGCATCCAATGCAGGTAAAGTTGAGGTAAGACTTTACGAGAATATCGTAGATGAAGAAAAAGGTGTTTACAATAAAGAAGATGGTTCTCTTAATGTAAATCCGAATTCTCTTACAGTAACAAGTGCTTATGTAGAGCCGGAGCTTCTGAAAGCAAAAGGTTATGACAGCTATCAGTTTGTACGTAACGGTTTCTTCTGCGCAGATATCCATGACTCCAGGGAGGGAGCACCGGTATTTAACCGCATTGTATCTCTGAAGAGCTCTTTCAAATTACCGAAAGCATAAAAACTGTCAAAAAGAATATGAAACATATGACAGCAGTACACCGTGAACAGGTATCAGGGTGTACTGCTTGTTTTGTTTTATCGTCATCAGGAATAAATGGATAAGTACAAAATGCTCCTGCAACGATTTCGGTTGCGCCCATTTACAGAAACGGTTATACTGATAACACAGGAAAGAGAGGAATTACACATGAAGAAAATCGTGCTTGCTTCCGCATCTCCCAGGAGGCGGGAACTTTTAAGCCAGGTAGGAGTCGCCTTTGAAGTGAAGCCTGCCAGCGGGGAAGAACGGATCACCAGTGCAGAGCCTGCGAAAGTGGTGGAGGAACTTTCTCGTCAGAAAGCTATGTTTACGGCATACGCGCTGGAGGAAGAGGAGAACCGAGATCTGAGAGATGTGGTTGTGATCGGTGCAGATACCGTTGTATCTTATGAGGGTAAGATTTTAGGTAAACCCGCAGATGAGACAGCTGCAATAGAGATGCTCGCTATGCTGCAGGGGAATACACATCAGGTATATACCGGTGTAACTTTGCTGATAAGAGAAAAAGGGAGATGGAAAGTTCATACCTTCCATGAGTGCACAGATGTGAGCTTTTATCCGGTGACAGAGGAAGAAATAAAGGAATATGTAAACAGCAAAGACCCAATGGACAAAGCCGGAAGCTATGGAATCCAGGGCGCCTGGGGAGCCTATGTGAAGGGAATCCGTGGTGATTATAACAACGTGGTGGGACTGCCTGTGGCAAGACTGATCTATGAGACAAAAAAACTGGGAATGAACCTGAGAGGATGAAAGACAAAATGATAAAAGCTTGTATATTTGATCTGGATGGAACAATTGCGGATACACTGGAATCTATGGCATATGTGGCGAATGAGATCATGGAAAAGTTTTCCCTGAAACCACAGCCGGCAGATAATTTTCGTTATTACAGCGGTGAAGGTGCAGATATGCTGATCAGAAGATGCCTGATCGATGCAGGAGATCCGGAGCTGGTACACTACGAAGAAGTCAGGGAACTTTATCGCAGGAAATTTGATGAAGATCCGTTGTATAAAGTTGTGCCATATAAAGATATGCCGGAAACCCTTCAGAAGCTGAAACATACAGGCCTTAAGATGGCTGTATGCTCCAATAAGCCTCATGTTGCGGCGCAGAAAGTGGTAAAGGCGATCTATGGCGATCTGTTTGATGAGGTGATGGGACAGCAGGAAGGAATCCGCAGAAAGCCGGCGCCGGATGGTCCGCTGAAGATTGCAGAAGATTTCGGCGTAAAGCCGGAAGAATGTATGTATATCGGAGATACAAAGACAGATATGCAGACAGGAAGTGCTGCCGGAATGTATACCGTTGGTGCACTATGGGGATTCCGTGACAGAGAAGAGCTTGAAAATAACGGTGCAGATATTGTAGCAGCTGTACCTGGTGATCTGTTTACTATTTATGAGGAGAAGCAGCATGATTAAGATGGTTGCCAGTGATCTGGATGGAACGCTGCTTATCGGTGGAAGACAGACGCTGCCGGAAGAGATTTTTCCGCTGGTAAAGGAACTGAAAAAAATGGGAATCCTCTTTGTGGCAGCCAGTGGCAGACAGTATGCCAATATGAGGAATCTTTTTGCGCCGGTAAAGGACGAGATGGCATTTATCAGTGAAAATGGCGGGCTTGCTGTCCAGAATGAGAAGCTTCTGTACTGCGACAGCTTTGACAAAGAACTGGTCAGAGAGATCATTCAGGCAATATGGGAAAAGCCCGGAGCGGAATTTTCCTGTTCTACAAAGGATTTTTATTATATCATGCCCAAGACAGAACATTATCGCCATCTGATGATCGAAGAAGTAAAAAATCAGTGTAAGATCATAAAGAGTTTTGATGAGATCACAGAGCCTTGTATGAAGGTTGCAGTTTATGAGAGAGAAGGAATGACGGAGGAATCCATCCGGTACTGGAGAGAACGGTTCAAAGACAGATGTACTGTTGTGACATCCGGATTTGCGTGGGTGGATTTTGTTCCATTTACCACGAACAAAGCAAAAGGGATCCGTAAATACCAGGAACTTTTGGGAATCGGACCGGATGAATGCATAGCGTTCGGGGATGAATACAATGATATTGAAATGATGAAATCTGTAAAATACAGCTTTGCCATGAAGCATGCGAAGCCAGGGGTAAAGGCGGCGGCTTTCTACGAGACAGAGAAGGTGGAACCAGTACTTCGCAGACTGATCGCGGCGGGCGGAGATATAAAGGAGGTACTTTAATATGTACAAGAAAGAATATGTCCAGACATTTCTGGAAAAACAGGGTCAGCTTTTTGATGAGCCGGTAGCAGAGGATTTTGAGGAGGCAGAGGAATTTCTAGAGGATTGCATGGCAGTTGTGCTGGATTCCCTGAAGGATGTTAAAAAATATCTGGATGGAATGGGCGCAGATGTGGAGGGGATTTCCCTGAAGGAGCTGGAAGAAGAAAGTGAAGTATTCAAACTCCCGGACGGAAAATATATGATCGTAGAAGGCTGACGGAAAGCAGGGATTACACCTCTGAAAATTAAATATGATAAACTTGCATCAGCAAAAAGAAAGCCCTGCGTAGAAAGGGTAAATGTGGGGAAAATAAAATGATGTAAAGGAGGATGGGATATGAAAAAAAGCAGAGTGCTGGCAGTCGTCATGGCTGTGCTTATGATGGTAACGCTGCTTCCATCGATGGTATTTGCCACTGCAGCTCCATCGGGAACTCTTGATGGAAAGCTGAAGGTCAAAGGAACACTTGCGATCGGGTCTACCTTAAGTGCAGATTACTCAAAGGTCAAGCCGGAGGGGATCACAGATGATAATGTGAGTTTTTCCTGGTCATTAAAGGACGGAGACCTTCTTACAGAGGTAGGAACTGATAAGACTTATAAAATCGATGAAAAAGATCTGGGTCTTCCGATCGTTCTGAAGATCACCGGAAAAGAAGAGACGGGAGTCAGTGGTGAGCTTACGGTGACGACCCAGGAGGTTTCCGAAACAGAGGAGGAAGCCAAAGCAGTAGGAGAAGATCCGGATGCGGAGGAAAGTGAAGCTTCGGCAGATTCGGAGTCTTCAGAGAACACGCCGGATACAGAAGCTGGAACGTCAGAGGAGCCTGATAGTGCTCAGCCTGAGGAAACCATAGAGCCGGCAGAAGAAACGGAGTCTGCGGATGTGCAGGAGAATACAGATGTACAGGAAAATACAGATGCACAGGAACCTGCAGATACCCAGGAGCCTGCTGAAAACTCTGTTATAGAAGTAAACGGAGAACAGTCAGGGCCTCAGAATACCGATGAGGCAGATACATCTGGAGATAGTCAGACAGAGACACCGGATTCCGCAGGTACAGCAGCAGACGCTTCCGAAAAAAATGAGGAACCGACATATTCGGCATCTGCATACACGGAAGATGGAAGTGGAATTCTGGATTTTGGTTCCGTGGAAGAGGGATATACGGAAATTCCGGAAGCACAGATGGTTACTATCACAAATAACGGAACCGGAGATCTCAATTTTAAAGAGATTGCCCCGGAGAATTTCATGGCTGCGGATATTAACGATGCGCCATTAAAGAGTGGTGAAAGTGTTGCTGTGTGGGTAAAACCACGAGAAGGTCTGAAGGCTGGAGAATACAAAGATCTGATCACGTATCAGACAGAAGAAGGTGCCGATGTCTTCTTTGAAGCGGACTTTACAGTAAAAGAACCGGAAAATAAAAAAGCCGAAGATCATGAAAATAATGAGCAGACAGATCCCGGGGAAACATCGGACCCTGCAGCGGAAAAAATATACAAGCTAACTGCGGATCCGACAGAACTGCCTTTTGATGATCTGACTGCCGGTTATGAAAAGGTAGAAACAACAAGTACAGTCACGATCAAAAACGAAGGTACAGAAGCTGTGACGTTAGTACAGCCTGAGTCGGAGTTTTTTGATATTGCGCCGGTCAGTGAAGTGGAGAGTAGCGGAAATATCCAGTTGGCGCAGGGAGGAGAGCAGACCTTTACCGTACAGCCTAAGCTTGGACTCTCTGCAAAAGATGATCCATACGTGGAAGAGCTTGTATTTGCTTCTGATGAAAGCACGGAAGCATCTGCTACAGTGACGGCTTCGGTTATGGTAAAGACAGAAACACCAAAAACAGTTACTGCAACAGTGAAACCGGAAGGTCCTCTGAAGTTTGGAACACTGGAACAGGGCTATGAGACTGCGCCGGATGCACAGCCTGTAACCGTAGAGAATACAGGTACAGAGGCTATCCGGATCCAGCTTTCTGCTCCGGAGGATTATGAGGTGGGAGAGCCTTCTGCGGAAGTGCTCAATCCCGGAGATAAGGCGGCAACCTTTACCGTACAGCCCAAGACCGGTCTTCAGGCCGGAGATCACAGCGATACGATTTCTGTGACAGATCAGAATACCGGAAACACACTGGCTGAAGTCCGGCTGGAATTTACAGTTTCGGAGCCGGAACCGGAACCCAATCCCGGTCTTTCGGTAACAGATAGTCTGGAGTTTGGAACCAAAGAGGAAGGCTATAAGGAACTTCCTGATGCGAAGAAAGTTACAGTTACCAACACCGGAAATACAAAGATCGTTCTGAAACAGCCTTCATCAAATGCATATACAATTGGTACACTTTCCGCCACAGAGCTGGAAGCAGGAGATAATGCAACCTTTAGCGTACAGCCGGTCAGCGGACTTTCACAGGGGGAATATCTGGAAGACATTGTGATCGCCAATGATGCAAATGTGGAAGCTTATGTAAATGTCCATTTCAGCGTTACAAAGAAAAAAACAGATAACGGTAAGAAGGCGAATAACCTTACAGGCATCAAAAAGCCATCCGATATCAAAGATCTACCCAATGGAACCCAGAAAACCCAGAAAGCCCTGAAGCTTCCGGGAACAGTAAAGATCACTACAACAAAGGGAGAGCAGAAGGCATCTGTTAAATGGGATGTTAAGGGATCTTCTTATGATCCGTCTTCTGCAGAACGTCAGATATTTAATGTAAAAGGTACCGTCATTCTTCCGGAGGGGGTTAAGAATCCCAACAAGATCAGTACAGTGATCGCAGTAAGTATTACAGTAAATGGATATCAGGGCACGGAAGCCGCTGCATCGGACAATAAGATCACAGGCATTGATTCCAATGGCAAGTATGATACCAATACAAAGATCACCTTTACAGCAGCTGGTGCAGGAATGGATAATACAAACCCGCGTAAGGGAGATACCAGATATCAGCCGAAGAGCTGGAAGATCACAGAGACCCGTACCTGGGATGGAGAGCCTTATACTGCAACATTCCGTGTCAGCAAGCCGGGAAAATATACTCTGAAAGTTACCTTTGGACAGCAGAAATACGACGGCTCCAGCTGGAAGGATACCGGTACACAGTCAGAAAGTACGGTTACTTTTACGGTATCACAGGCAGCAGTTCTTACTGCGACTCCGAGTCCGGCAGTGACACAGACAAATCAGAAATCTGCAGTGCAGACGGGAGACAGTACACCGATCATGACATTTGTGATCATTTTGATCGTGGCTGTGGTATGTATTGGAGGAATCCTTGTATATCGTAGAAAGAAAAAATAAGAACAGAATGTAGAAGATAGTTTTACAGCACCCTCCGTACAAAAAATGTACGGAGGGATTTTTTTGCACATAGAGATCCGTTTTATATGCTGTTACTAGCACTCTATAATGATGAGTGCTAAATTTTTCTTGACTTTTGTAAAAAGTCGTATTAGTATATATTTATTGAAAAAAACAACAGGTTTCCGGCTCTGTCGGAACATCAGAAATAAAAATAAAAACAAAAGGAGAGTGACATATATGTCAGCAAAACATGGAAGTTTATCAATCAACAGTGAAAATATTTTTCCGATTATCAAGAAATGGTTATATTCCGACCATGATATTTTTGTAAGAGAGATGATCTCCAACGGATGCGATGCGATCACCAAACTGAGAAAGCTGGAAGTTATGGGAGATTATACATTCCCGGAAGGTTACAAACCGGCTGTAAATGTTATCGTTGATCCGGATCAGAAAACTTTGAAGTTTATCGATAACGGTATTGGTATGACAGCAGATGAAGTAGAGGAATATATCACACAGATCGCTTTTTCCGGTGCCACAGAGTTTCTTGAGAAATATAAGGATAAAACAACGGATGATCAGATGATCGGTCATTTCGGACTTGGATTTTATTCTGCATTTATGGTTGCAGATGAAGTTCATATCGATACTCTCTCTTACAAGGAGGGTTCCACACCGGTACATTGGACCTGTGACGGTGGTACGGAGTATGAGATGGCAGACGGAAACAAAACAGAACCGGGAACAGAGATCACTCTTTTCCTCAATGAGGAAAGCCTGGAGTTTGCCAATGAATATCGTATGAGAGAGGTTATTGAGAAATACTGTTCTTTCATGCCGGTAAATATCTATCTTTCCAAAGCAAATGCTGAACAGGAGTATGAAACCATCGATGAGGCAGATCTCCGTGAAGATGATGTGGTAGTTGAGCATATTCATGAGGATGCCAAGACAGAGGAAAAGGAGAATGATAAAGGCGAGAAAGAAGTTGTGGAAGTTTCTCCTGCCAAAGATAAAGTAAAGATCAATAAACGGCCGGTATCCTTAAGCGATACACAGCCGCTCTGGATGAAACACCCAAATGAGTGCACGGATGAAGAGTATAAAGAATTTTACCGTAAGGTATTTATGGATTACAAGGAACCGCTGTTCTGGATCCATCTGAACATGGACTATCCGTTCAACCTGAAGGGTATCCTGTATTTCCCGAAGATCAGGACAGAGTATGATTCCATTGAGGGAACCATCAAGCTTTATAATAATCAGGTATTTATTGCAGATAACATCAAAGAGGTGATCCCGGAATTCCTTCTTCTTCTGAAAGGCGTGATCGACTGTCCGGATCTTCCACTGAATGTTTCCCGTTCTGCACTGCAGAATGATGGTTTTGTGAAAAAGATTTCTGAATACATCACCAAGAAAGTAGCAGATAAGCTCACCGGAATGTGCAAGACAGACAGAGAGTCTTATGAGAAGTACTGGGATGATATCAGCCCGTTTATCAAATTTGGATGCATCAAGGATGCGAAATTTGGTGAGAAGATGAATGATTATATCCTCTTTAAGAATCTGGATGGCAAATATCTTACCCTGAAAGACTGCATTGAGGAAAATAAAAAAGAAGAAACAAAAGCAGCTGAAGAGGAGAAGACAGAGGAGAAAGCTTCTGAAGGATCCCAGAATGAGGAACCGGAAAAAACGGTGATCTATTATGTGACCGATGAGGTACAGCAGAGCCAGTACATTAATATGTTCCGTGAAGCGGGTAAAGATGCTGTACTGCTGAAGCATGTGATCGATTCACAGTTTATTTCCCATCTTGAACAGCAGGATCAGACGATCCAGTTCAAGAGAATTGATGCAGATCTGACAGAAGAGCTTCGTGAAGACGGAGAAGCGGATGAAACAACAGTCAAGACACTTACTGAGGTGTTCCGTAAGAATCTTGGCAAGGATAAACTTGAAGTAAAAGTAGAGAAGCTGAAAAATGAGGGAACTGCAGCGATGATCACTCTTCCTGAGGAGAGCCGCCGTATGCAGGATATGATGAAAATGTACAATATGTACGGAATGGATCCGAATATGTTCGGTGGTCAGGAAGTACTTGTACTGAACGCAAATCATCCTCTTGTAAGATTTATAGCAGAAAATCAGGGATCAGAGTATGTTCCGGTGATCTGTGAACAGCTTTATGATCTTGCAATGATGAGCCATAAACAGCTTTCTCCTGAAGAAATGACAAAATTTGTAAAGAGAAGCAACGATATCCTTATGGTCCTTACAAAATAAAACGACATATAAAATGATCGAAAGGCTTTGCCCGTAATGGGGCGAAGCCTTTGCTTTTTTTATAACAATATGTGTATCTTTAACACAATTATAGGAATTTTAAATAAAATAATAGATATTAAATAAAAATAACCTGTAAAATATGACTAAAAATTTAAATTAGTATCTAATATGTATAAAATAAATTTTCAGAAGAAAGCGAAAAATATAGATAACTGTCGTATTATACATAAGGGAGTGCTTTTGAAAAGAGAAAAAAATGAAATGGAGGAACAAATGTATGAAAAAGGTGTATGGATTGATCAGAAGACTTGGTGCAAATTCGAAATACAAAGGATATTTTTTCGTTGCGGAAGCGGTAAAGATTTCCATGGGGGATCAGTATAAACCATTGCGGATCACAAAGGATATTTATCCATACCTGGCGCGGAAGTACAGATCAACACCTACCAATATTGAGCATGATATCAGAACAATGGTAAATGTGTGTTGGGAAGGAAATAAAAAACTGCTGGATGAGATTGCAGGATATCCTCTAGAATACAAGCCTACCAACAGTGAATTTATTGATATGCTTGCGTATTATCTGAGGGAAATAGAAGAAGAGAATTGACTATAGCCTTTCAAAAAGAATCTGATTCCTGGACAGAAAGCTCAGGATCATATCATCCCAGAGCTGCTCTGGGCGTTTATCCATAGAGAATGTTTTAAGAGACGTTCCGGTAGTACAAAGAAGGCTGTTATTTTTAAATTGAAGATTTAAGAATAGTCCGTCTATCTGTTCGGAGGAAATTCCGAAATCTGTATTTCTCATTGCAGCTTCAACTCCACTCCGACTTAAATGCAGCACGATCCTGAAGCTTAAGGGCGTACGCTTACCGCGGATCACAGACCAGCAGAAAGGTCTGATGTCCTTCCAGAGAGAATGTGTCCGGCCGTGCTCTGTGAGTCTGTTCATGCTGTCTGTATCAAAAAAATCTTTCTGAAGCCTGCCATCAATGGTAAAAGTATTAAAAGTAGTCACAGTCGCTTCGGACAGACAGAATTTGTCAAATACTTCTCCTATAAAAAGTTTGTTTGTGAAATCCCGGATATCTGTAATCTTTAATGCAAGCATGCCGCACTTCCTTTCTTTTATGTGATCGCGTGTAGACATTATATCTCAGATAAAGAAAAAAGGACAGACTTTTTAAAAAACTCTTTTCAAATATCTGTTTATGTGATACGATAGATGTGGTATTGAATACTACATATAATGGAAAAGAGGACGATATAATTGAGCTATAAGATTGCGATAGATAGCTGTGGGGAGCTTTTAGATGAATGGAAAAATGACGGCAGGATTGAATCCATACCACTGACGCTGACGGTGGGCGGTGAGAATATTATAGATGATGAGAATTTCGATCAGAAAGATTTTTTAAAGAAGGTTGCGGCCTGCCCGGAATGCCCCAAGTCTGCATGCCCTTCTCCGGAACGCTATATGAAGGCATATGAGTGTGATGCGGAACACATTTATGCGGTGACGCTATCGGCAGAATTGAGTGGTTCCTATAACAGTGCGATTCTTGGAAAAAACCTGTTCCTGGAAGAGCAGCCGGAGAAAAAGGTTCATGTATTTAATTCCAAATCTGCATCCGGTGGTCAGAGTCTGATTGCCATGAAGATCGTGGAGTGTGAAGAAAAGGGACTTTCTTTTGAAGAAGTAGTAAGTGAAGTAGAGAAATATATTGAAGAGATGAACACATTTTTTGTGTTGGAGAATCTGGAAACTCTGCGCAAGAACGGACGTTTGGGCAGAGTGAAAGCTCTGGTGGCCAGTGCACTGAAGATCAAGCCGGTTATGGGAGCTACTCCGGAAGGAACGATCTGTCAGCTGGATCAGGCCAGAGGCATGAATAAAGCAATCGTAAAAATGGTGGATCACATTGGAGAGAAGGGGATCAACATCCCGGAAAAGACAGTTGCCATCACTCATTGCAACTGTCCGGAAAGAGCGAAGATGCTGGAGGAGGCTATCCGTGAGAAACTGCACCCAGCAAAGATCGTAGTTATGGATACTGCCGGTGTCAGCAGTATGTATGCCAACGATGGTGGCGTTATCGTAGCAGTCTGATCAGAGAAAATCTCCAGTTCAGAAAATTATCACATTTCTTCAGGGAGTTGCCGCTTTTCTTTTGAAAACAAGTGTGCTATAATGAACGAAGTACTGAAGCGGCAAAGGAGAAAGACAATGAGCCAGAAGAAAGTTGACAAATATAAAAACAGCAAATACTCGCGAAACAGTGCCCTGAAGAAGGAACGCGCAGAATTTGTACTTGAGATGGCGGCATGGATCCTCATCGCGGTTCTGCTTGTGGGATGGATCGGATATTCCGCATACGCCAAGATTCAGGTGAAGGAAGCCAGCGTGAAGGTGGATACTGTGATGGATACTTCTGCATTGACAGATTATATTTCCGGATTATCTTCAGACAGTGCGGAATAGAAAACACATATGAAATGATGGGTTCCCGGGATGTGTTGAAGCATCCCGGGGATTTTTATATATAGGATAAATATAATGCAATAAAAAACGGGTCTGCCATAAAGCAGCCCCGTTTTGACTTATACGTTTTTTATGGTTATAGAATTATAACTTTGTAACGTTAGCAGCCTGCATTCCGCGAGCGCCCTCTGTTAAGTCGTAGGATACAGCCTGTCCTTCTTCAAGAGATTTGAAGCCTTCACCGTTGATAGCGGAGAAGTGTACGAATACATCCTGTCCGTCCTCACCTGTGATAAAACCATAACCTTTTTCTGCGTTGAACCATTTTACAGTTCCCTTGTTCATTTTGTGTTACCTCCATAAAAATAAAAAAAATTAAAATAGCCTTCTGATGATAATAAAAAATCACCAGATTTTACAGACTATATTCATGTAAATATAATCTCTAAAAACTAGTGATTTTACATTAAATATTTTGCCATGCTCTGATTATATAACCCGTGTTTTGAAATGTCAAGGAGAAAATTCCAACAATTCCGGGGTGTAAAAGGGGGCGAAATTGCTTTGTAAAAAAAATCTTTATAAATAGAGAGATTTCGTGTATGATATAGGAGAATACAAGCGGATTGAAGGATCTGCTTTGAAAATACAGGATGAGAGGAGAACAGAAATGGGGATTCTGATTCGAGGAGGCCGGATCGTGGATGCGGCTACAGATACGGATAAAACAGGCGATATTTATCTGGAAGACGGAATCATTGCGGAAATAGGCCAGAAGCTGAAAAAGAAAGACGGCGACCGTGTGATTGATGCGAAAGGAAAGCTGGTCATGCCGGGAATTATCGACCTTCATGTCCATTTTCGTGATCCGGGCCAGACACATAAGGAAGATATCAAGAGTGGTGCTGCTGCGGCAGCACGTGGTGGTGTGACAACTGTAGTTGCTATGCCAAATACAACTCCCACTATTGATAATCCGGACCGGGTAAACTATGTACATAACAAGGCGGCGCAGGTTTCCGGTATTCATGTACTTCAGGCAGGTGCAGCCACCATGGGAGAAAAAGGTACTGAACTTGCAGATATTGCCGGAATGGTGAAAGCAGGGATTCCGGCAGTGTCCGAGGATGGTAAATCTGTGATGAATACAGCGCTTTGTAAAGAAGCAATGAGGATCGCGGCAGAATGTGGCGTGCCGTTTTTTGACCATTGTGAAGATATCGATCTGCGTGGAGATGGATGCATGAATGAGGATGAGAACGCCAAAAGACTGGGGCTTCCCGGAATCTGCAATGCAGTGGAAGATACCATTACAGCCAGAGATATCATTCTGGCGCTGGAGACAGGAGTCCATCTTCATCTCTGCCACTGTTCCACTTATGGGGATGCTCAGATGATGAAGATCGTAAAAGAGAAAGGATACGACAATATCACAGCTGAAGTATGCCCGCACCATTTTATCCTTTCATCCGATGATATTAAAACAGATGACCCGAATTACAAGATGAATCCGCCGCTCCGTACACCGAAGGATGTGGAAGCGCTGAAACAGGGCCTGAAGGACGGTACCATCGAGGTGATCAGCACGGACCATGCACCGCACAGTGCACAGGAAAAAACAGGTTCTATGAAGAATGCACCATTTGGGATCGTAGGTCTGGAAACAAGCCTTCCGCTCACCTATACAGAGCTGGTGGAAAAAGATGTGATCACACTGAAACAGATGGTTGAGAAGATGTGCCTGAACCCGGCGAAAATCCTCGGGCTTGACAGAGGAACTCTCCAGAAAGGCCATCCGGCAGATGTGATCATCGTGGATACGGAGCAGGAGTATGCTATCGATAAAAATAAATTTGTTTCCAAAGGACATAACACACCGTTTGATGGCTGGAAAGTAAAGGGAAAAGTGCTTTATACCATCTGTGACGGAAAAATTGTATTTAAAAACTAGGAGGAGAAAGAATCATGATTAACAAACTGATCAGCAATATCCGCAAAACAAATGCACCAATCGTTGTAGGACTGGATCCTATGCTGAATTATATTCCGGAGCATATCCAGAAAAAGGCTTTTGCAGAGTTTGGGGAGACTCTGGAGGGCGCTGCAGAAGCAATCTGGCAGTATAACAAAGGAATCGTGGATGCGACCTTTGATCTGATCCCGGCAGTGAAACCACAGATCGCCATGTATGAGCAGTTTGGTATCCCGGGACTGATCGCATACAAGAAAACGGTTGAGTATTGTAAATCCAAAGATCTGGTTGTGATCGGTGATATCAAAAGAGGTGATATCGGTTCCACATCTGCAGCATATGCAGTTGGTCACTTGGGACAGGTTCAGGTAGGCTCAAAAAAATATGCAGGTTTTGATGAGGATTTTGCAACAGTCAATCCATACCTTGGTTCTGATGGTGTGAAACCCTTTATGGATGTATGCAAGGAAGAGAAAAAGGGTATCTTTGTTCTGGTCAAAACTTCCAATCCATCAAGTGGTGAGTTCCAGGATCGTGTCATCGACGGTCGCCCGCTCTATGAGCTGGTAGGTGAGAAGGTTGCACAGTGGGGCGATGAGCTTATGGGTGATGGATATAGTTATGTTGGTGCTGTTGTAGGTGCGACCTATCCGGAAATGGGAAAGGTATTAAGAAAGATCATGCCGAAGACATTTATCCTTGTTCCCGGATATGGTGCTCAGGGTGGAAAAGGCGCAGATCTTGTCCATTTCTTTAATGAGGACGGACTTGGTGCTATCGTAAACTCTTCCAGAGGAATCATCGCTGCATATAAGCAGGAGAAATATAAAGAGTTTGGCGCTGAAAATTACGCAGATGCTTCCAGAGCGGCAGTAAAAGATATGATCGCGGATATCAGCGGTGCGCTGGAGAACAGATAATACAGGAGGCATTTTATGAGTACATCAGAAAGTAAAAAAACAAAAAAGCCCTGTAAGATACTCAGCCAGGAATGTATTGGTACAGATATTTACAGTATGTGGCTGGATGCAGGTGAGATTGGAAAAAATGCAGTGCCGGGACAGTTTGTATCACTTTACAGCCGCAATGGCGGTAAGCTTCTGCCAAGACCCATCAGTCTCTGTGAGATCGATAAAGCAGAAGGAAAACTGAGACTGGTATATCGCGTTACAGGAAAAGGAACCGGTACGGAGGAATTTTCCAGACTTCATGCAGGGGTCCCCATTGAGACTATGGGACCTCTGGGAAATGGTTTTCCGCTGGATGCAGTAAAAGGCAAAAAAGTGTTTCTCATGGGTGGAGGAATCGGAATCCCGCCAATGCTGGAAACTGCTAAACAGCTGGACGCAGAAAAGATCATGGTTCTCGGATACAGAGATGAGCTGTTTTTAAATAAGGAATTTGAAGCTTATGGAGATGTCTATGTGGCAACAGAAGACGGCTCTGCAGGAACAAAGGGAAATGTTATGGATGCCATCCGTGAGAACGATCTTGAGGCAGATGCGATCTTTGCCTGCGGACCTGCCCCGATGCTCCGTGCCATCAAGGCATATGCCCTTGAAAAAGGAATTCCGTGCTGGATCTCCATGGAAGAGCGTATGGCCTGTGGCGTAGGCGCGTGTCTTGCCTGTGTGTGCAAATCCAAAGATGTGGATTCTCATTCTCATGTCCATAACAAGAGAGTATGTAAAGACGGACCTGTATTCCTGAGCACGGAGGTAGAGCTATGAGCAGAATGAATGTAAATCTTGCCGGCGTAGAACTTAAGAATCCGGTGATGACAGCGTCCGGAACATTTGGTTCCGGAGCGGAATACAGTGAATTTGTGGATCTGAACAGACTTGGCGCAGTTGTGACAAAAGGTGTGGCAAATGTACCGTGGCCGGGAAATCCTACACCGAGAGTGACAGAGACAGCATCCGGAATGCTCAATGCCATTGGTCTTCAGAATCCGGGGATTGATGTTTTCTGTGAAAGAGATATTCCGTTCCTTAAAAAATATGATACAAAGATCATCGTCAATGTCTGTGGAAAATCTGCAAAGGATTACTGTGAGGTTGTAGAACGCCTTGGAAATGAGCCTGTGGATATGCTGGAGATTAATGTTTCCTGCCCGAATGTCAAGGAAGGCGGAATTGCCTTCGGTCAGAATCCGAAAGCTCTTGAAGAGATCACAAAAGAAGTAAAGAAATATGCAAAACAGCCGGTGATCATGAAGCTGAGCCCAAATGTAACCGATATTACCGAGATGGCGAAAGCAGCAGAAGCTGGCGGCGCAGATGTTCTTTCTCTTATCAATACCCTGACAGGAATGAAGATCGATATCAACAGACGTACATTTGCACTGGCAAATAAAACTGGTGGAATGTCCGGTCCTGCAGTAAAACCGGTAGCTGTCCGTATGGTATATCAGGTGGCAAATGCAGTATCCCTTCCTATCATCGGTATGGGGGGAATTGCAACTGCTGAGGATGCCCTGGAATTTATTATGGCAGGTGCTACTGCAGTGTCTGTGGGAACTGCAAACTTTTTTAACCCTTATGCCACTGTGGAGATCGCAGATGGTATTCAGGCATTTCTTGAAAAACAGAAAGTGGAAGACATCAATGAGCTGATCGGAGTAGTGAAATAACGGAGGATTGCCGTATTTGCAATTCTGTTGTTCATATGTTAGAATTAACAGGATAAATAAAGGGATTTTACACTGGGATTGTAACAGAGTGTGGATCCTGGGTTTGTCGTATATATGAAAAACATGGAGGATTAGATAAATGGAACAGTATAAGCAGGAATTTATTGAATTTATGATTGACTGTAATGTCCTGAAATTTGGAGATTTTACTACGAAATCAGGAAGAAAGACACCATTTTTTGTAAATACAGGATTTTACCGTACCGGTGCGCAGCTTCGCAAGCTGGGACAGTATTATGCAAAAGCGATAGAAAGCAAATTCGGACTGGATTTTGATGTGCTGTTTGGACCGGCATACAAAGGAATTCCGCTTTCTGTAGCAGCAACTATGGAAATCAGTGAAATGTACGGAAAGGATATCCGTTACTGTTCCAACCGTAAGGAAGTGAAAGACCACGGAGATAAAGGAATTCTTCTTGGTAGCCCGATCCAGGATGGGGATAAGGTAGTGATCATTGAGGATGTTACGACTGCAGGAACATCCATTAAAGAAACACTTCCGATCATCAAAGCGCAGGGAGATGTAAATCCGATAGGTCTTGTGGTTTCTGTTGACCGTATGGAACGTGGCCAGGGAACAAAGAGTGCGCTCAAAGAGATCGAGGAAACCTACGGCCTTCAGACTACAGCTATTGTAACTATGGCGGAGGTTGTTGAGCATCTCTACAACAAAGAATACAAAGGCCGTGTTGTGATCGATGATAAGCTGAAAGCTGCCATTGATGCATATTATGACCAGTACGGCGCAGAATAATATTGTTATAAAAGGTCATAAAAGAGCGGCGGATTCCGAAGGTCCGCTTTTACTGGGAGGACGCAGCCTTATGAATGAAAAAATTTATAAAACTATGGCGAGCAGCGGGGCGGGAAGCCTTGCACTCGGTATTGTCGTTCTGGTGACGGGACTTGTCACAGGAATTCTGATGATCGTGAACGGTGCGAGACTGCTCAGAAGAAAATCAGAGATATTAATCTAATATGATCTGAAAAGCCGCACGTTGTTCCGTGTGGCTTTTCGGACTATTTAAGCAGGGGAGAATATTGGAAAAAGGGACAAAACGCAGAGTAAAAAAACTCGGGACAGCTTTTTTTGTATTGTATGTTCTTGTTCTTGTGTATCTTCTGTTCTTTTCGGAAGGATACGGAAGAGTGGCGGATGCAGAAAGAGAATACCGTTACAATCTTGTTCCGTTTGTGGAGATCAGGCGTTTCTGGACTTATCGAAAAATAGTGGGTACATTTGCGCTTTTCACAAATGTTTTTGGAAATGTGCTGGGATTTGTGCCATACGGATTTATTCTTCCGGTAATAACCGGAAAAATGCGAAATGGCTTTTTTATCATATTATCCGGCTTTTTTATCAGTCTGACGATAGAAGTGATCCAGCTGCTTACAAAAGTTGGCTGCTTTGATGTGGATGATATGATATTGAATACTCTGGGCGCAGCGCTTGGATATGGGATTTATGCAGTCTGCGACAGGATTAGGAGAAAAATTAATGGCAAGAAGATATAGATATGCATTTGCAAAAAAAAGAGAAGCTTCCAAGGGAAAATGGTCTGTAGGACTTGCGGCGGCTTCCCTCGTGCTGTTTATCGCGGCAGTTGTGCTTGCACTCTTTTTTGATGGAAAGCTCGGGGGCCTGATCGGCGGAACCGGGCTTTTTGCCATGCTGCTTTCTGCATATGGCTTTACACTGGGGCTTTCCAGCTTTTCGGAAGAAAACCGGAAACACAGGACGAGCATGGTCGGGTCTATTTTGAACGGAGTGATCCTGGTTATCTGGCTGGGACTTTTTTTATCGGGGGTATAACAGATGGATAAAAAAGAACGCTTAAAAAAACAGCTGGACTTTATTATGGAGATAGATAAAGTCAAGAATATTTTCCGACAGACATATCTTGCAGACGGAAAGCGGAAAGAGAATGATGCGGAGCATTCCTGGCATCTGGCGTTGATGGCGGTGCTTTTAAAGGAATATTCCAATGAGGAAGTGGATCTTTCGAAGGTGATTCCTATGGTACTGGCGCATGATCTGGTAGAGATCGATGCAGGTGATACCTATGCATATGATGAAAAAGGAGCGACAACCAAGGAATACAGGGAGAAGCAGGCAGCAGAACGGATCTATGGACTATTGCCGGAAGATCAGGGACAGTGGTTAAAAGCATTATGGGAGGAGTTTGAGGCTTACGAAACCCCGGAGGCGAAATTTGCCCATGTGCTAGATAATTGTCAGCCATTGTTTCTAAATGATGCTTCCAACGGAAAAAGCTGGGAAGAGCATCAGGTGAAGAAAAGTCAGATTTATAAGAGAAACCGGAAAACAGGAGAGGGTTCTGAAGTGATCTGGGAATATATGAAAGAACTCGTTGACAAACACATTGCCCTGGGGCATGTGATCGATGATGAAAAAGATGGGAGATGAAGTCTTGGAAGAATGCATGAAAGAACGTTATGGACTTGCGAAGGAACGGATCCGTGAGATCATAACAGAAGAAACCGTAAAAAAACCGTTTGGAGATTTTTTCAGAAACAGGGCAAAGTTTCTTTCCATGGCAGCAGATGTGATGGATGAGAGCGCAGCAGAGCTTACGATGGAGGCGTTGAAAGAGAGAAATCATTGCTTTTATCAGGATATCCTCCCGGAAAATTATGAAAGCAGCTATGGAAATCCGGCGTATGCAGTACAGCAGATGGGAGAATATGGAAAAGCCTTCAGTTTTCTGTATGCAGAGATCGCAGGAACTGTAGCTTATGCTCATGAGAAAAGGCTGTGGGATATGACTGTATCCATGGAACTGTTTCTGGAAGTATATTCTGCATTTTGTGAGGAAGAACTTCCAGAGGCGGCAACAGTGGAGGGGATTCTCCGTTCCTATGTAAATGATTACTGCCAGGATATGATGGAGCAGAGGATACGGGAAGGTGTAGATCCGGAGCTTGACTTTGCAGCAGATATCATCATGAATTCGGATCTTTCGGATCTGAGATATCTGTATCGCTATGGCGAGTTTGTTTCAGAGAATGAAACAGGAGTTGCAGAGTTTCTGAACTCCCTTTCTCAGGAAGAGATTGATAAGATGGCTTCTACCTATACAGAAGGCTATCGGATCGGATTTATCACCGGACGGAAGGATATCACAAAAAAGAAAACAGTAAATATCCGATATAGTCTTGGTTTTGAACGGATGGTAAAAGCAGCGATCCTCCAGTTTGAAAAAATGGGTCTGAAGCCGGTGATCTATCGCCATGCAACGCATGTGGTAAATAAGAGAGGCGCCGTGAGAGTAGGCTATACAGGCGGCGTTGCCAATCCGCAGTACGATTACGATCATCGTCAGGACAGTGCATTGTTCCTGGATGGGGATTTTGTTCAGCGAAAACTTCGTGCTATGCAGACCTCCTATGAGAAGTACAGAGAACTGGCAGAAGTACATGGCGGTCCGGCCTGCATTGATACATTTGGAGAAAATCCTTTCTCTCCGATAAGTAAACCGGAAGCTTATGCATTAAGCGAGACACAGCAGAAGCTTCAGACAGAACTTGACAATGAATCCGGACAGATCGTAAACCGATACATCAAAGGTGATGAGAGAAGTTTTACGATCATTGCATATCCGGTTCCTGAGATTGGTGGAAATTATGAGGAAATTTTCCGTGAGATCGTAAAGATCAATACATTGGATTACCATCTCTATCAGGAAATCCAGCAGACGATCATCAATACCCTGGATACCTGTGAGTGGGTGGAAGTCAAAGGACGTGGAGACAATGAGACGGATCTTCTGATCCATCTTCATGAACTGACAGATCCGAAGAAACAGACGAATTTTGAGAACTGTGTGGCAGATGTGAACATTCCGGTGGGCGAAGTCTTTACATCTCCGCAGCTGGCAGGCACAGGCGGAATCCTTCATGTGAAAAAAGTATATCTGAACGGTCTTCAGTTCCGGGATCTGAAGCTGGTATTTGACTGCGGCCAGGTTATTGATTACACCTGCTCGAATTTTAAAACCGAAGAAGAGAACCGGAAATATATTGAAGATAATATCCTCCACCACCATCCGAAGATCCCCATGGGAGAGTTTGCCATCGGTACAAATACCACAGCTTATGTGGCGGCGCTGAAATACGGAATTGCGGATAAGCTTCCGATCCTGATCGCAGAAAAAATGGGACCGCATTTTGCTGTGGGCGATACCTGTTACAGCTGGGCAGAGGATACACCGGTATATAATCCGGATGGAAAAGAAATCATCGCCAGGGATAATGAGATTTCCGAGATGCGAAAGGATGACGTAAGCCTTGCTTATTATGGCTGTCATACAGATATTACGATACCTTATGATGAGCTTGGAAGTATCCGGGTGATCGATGATGAGGGAGAAATGCTTTCCATTATCGAAAACGGAAGGTTTGTTCTTCCGGGAACAGAGGAATTAAACCGTCCTTTTGAGAATCTTCCATTAAATAATAATATAAGTTAATTAGTAAATTTACAGTTTTTCCGATCGTATTGACAGAAAGTGAGAATATACGTAGAATAACCATAACAATAGTCAAAGGACACAGGCTAATATTCAGTTAGTGTACCATGAAAGGAGAACACAATGGCAAAAGTAGGAATTGTAATGGGTAGTGATTCAGATATGCCGGTTATGAGCAAAGCAGCAGATATCCTGGAGAAACTGGGGATTGATTATGAAATGAAGATCATTTCCGCACACAGAGAACCGGATGTATTTTTCGAGTATGCAAAGACAGCAGAAGAAAAAGGCTTCAAAGTTATCATCGCAGGCGCAGGAATGGCAGCTCATCTTCCGGGAATGTGCGCAGCGATCTTTCCGATGCCGGTGATCGGTATTCCGATGCATACAACCTCTCTGGGAGGAAGAGATTCCCTTTACTCAATCGTACAGATGCCAAGCGGTATCCCGGTTGCTACAGTAGCGATCAATGGTGGCGCCAATGCGGGACTTCTTGCTGCCAAGATCCTTGCAACTTCCGACGCAGAGCTTCTTTCCAGACTGAAAGCCTACAGTCAGGATCTGAAGGAGCAGGTTGAGAAGAAAGACGCAAGGCTTCAGGAAGTTGGATATAAAAATTACTAAATAAATCTTTTACCATAAAAATAAAAAGGTGTTGTCATAAGGAGGACATTATGGATTACAAGACTTCAGGCGTAGATATTGAGGCAGGATACAAATCAGTAGAGCTGATGAAAAAGCACATTGCCAAGACAATGAGACCGGAGGTACTTGGAGGAATCGGTGGATTCTCAGGTGCATTTTCCATGGAGAAATTCAAAGATATGGAAGAGCCTACTCTGGTTTCCGGAACAGACGGATGTGGAACCAAGGTTAAGGTAGCCATGGTTATGGACAAGCATGATACCATCGGAATCGATGCTGTAGCCATGTGTGTAAATGATATTGCATGTGCAGGCGGCGAGCCATTGTTTTTCCTGGACTACATTGCTTGCGGCAAAAATTATCCGGAAAAGATCGCAGAGATCGTAAAAGGTGTTGCAGAGGGCTGTGTACAGTCTGAGGCAGCTCTGATCGGTGGTGAGACAGCAGAGCATCCTGGACTTATGCCGGAAGATGAGTACGACCTTGCCGGATTTGCAGTAGGAGTCGTTGACAAAAAAGATCTTCTTACAGGAGAGGCCCTGAAACCAGGAGATGTCCTGATCGGTATGGCTTCCACAGGAGTTCACAGTAATGGATTTTCTCTTGTACGTAAAGTATTTGACATGACAAAAGAGTCTCTGGATACTTATTATGAAGAGCTTGGAACAACTCTGGGAGAGGCACTGATCGCACCGACCAGAATCTATGTAAAAGCGCTGAAGAGCATCCGAGAGTCTGGCGTGAAGATCCATGCATGCAGCCATATCACAGGTGGTGGATTTTATGAGAATATCCCGCGTATGCTGAAAGAGGGAACCAGAGCTGTTGTCAAAAAAGACAGCTATCCGGTACTTCCGATCTTCAAGCTCCTTGCTGAAAAAGGAAATATTGATGAGCATATGATGTATAATACATATAATATGGGTCTTGGAATGATCCTGGCAGTAGATCCTGCAGATGTTGACAAAACAATGGAAGCTATCCGCAAAACCGGCGATAAGCCATATGTGGTAGGATCCATTGAAGAGGGAGAAAAGGGAGTGACCTTATGTTAAAGATCGGTGTTCTTGTTTCCGGTGGGGGAACGAATCTTCAGGCGATCCTGGATGCTATTGATGCAGGAGAGATCACAAATGCAAAAGTGGATATTGTGATCAGTAATAATGCCTCCGCTTATGCTCTGGAAAGAGCCAGAAAGCATGATATAGAGGCGGTATGCATCGCACCGAAAGACTATCCGGACCGAGAAGCTTTCCATAAAGCATTACTGGCGAAGCTTCAGGAAAAAGAGGTGGATCTGATCGTTCTTGCAGGATATCTGGTTGCGATCCCTCCGATGATGGTGGAAGCGTATCCCAACAAGATCATCAATATCCATCCATCTCTGATCCCGTCTTTCTGCGGAAAAGGTTTTTATGGACTTAAGGTCCATGATGCAGTTCTTGCAAGAGGCGTGAAAGTAACAGGCGCTACGGTTCATTTCGTAGATGCCGGAACGGATACAGGTCCGATCATTCTTCAGAAAGCAGTAAAGGTAAAAGACGGAGATACATCCAAGGAGCTTCAGAGACGTGTAATGGAAAAAGCAGAGTGGAAGATCCTTCCGGAAGCAATCAATCTTATCGCCAATGACAAGATCACAGTGACAGATGGAATTGTTTCTTTAAAGTAATCAGCAGACAGATGAAACAAAGGAGTAAACAGATGAAAGTATTAATCGTAGGAAGCGGCGGAAGAGAACATGCAATTGCATGGAGTGTTGCAAAAAGCCCGAAAGTTGACAAGATCTATTGTGCACCTGGAAATGCAGGAATCGCAGAGTATGCGGAATGTGCAGATATCGGAGCAATGGAATTTGAAAAACTGGCAGCCTTTGCCAAAGAAAAAGAGATCGATCTTACTATCGTGGGAATGGATGATCCTCTTGTGGGAGGAATCGTAGATGTATTTGAGGCAGAGGGACTGCGTGTGTTCGGACCGCGCAAAAATGCTGCTATTCTGGAAGGCTCCAAGGCTTTTTCCAAGGATCTTATGAAAAAATACGACATTCCTACAGCTGCTTATGAGAATTTTGATGATCCGGAAAAAGCTCTGGAATATTTAAGAACCGAGGCAAAATTCCCGATCGTTTTGAAGGCAGATGGCCTTGCTCTTGGAAAAGGTGTTCTGATCTGCCAGGATCTTGCAGAGGCAGAAGCTGGCGTAAAAGAGATCATGGAAGACAAAAAATTCGGAAATGCCGGAAATACCATGGTAGTTGAAGAATTTATGACTGGCCGTGAGGTTTCCGTACTTTCTTTTGTAGATGGAAAGACGATCCGTACCATGACATCTGCGCAGGATCACAAGCGTGCGAAGGATGGGGATCAGGGACTGAATACAGGCGGAATGGGAACATTTTCTCCAAGTCCGTTCTATACTCTGGAAGTAGATGAATTCTGTAAGAAATATGTTTATCAGAAAACAGTAGATGCCATGGCAGCAGAGGGACGTCCGTTTAAGGGAATCATTTTCTTCGGACTGATGCTTACTGCAGATGGCCCGAAGGTTCTGGAATATAATGCAAGATTTGGGGATCCGGAGGCACAGGTTGTTCTTCCGCGTATGGAGAATGATATCATTGAAGTAATGGAAGCCTGTGTAGACGGCAAACTTGATCAGATCGATCTGAAATTTGAGGACAATGCAGCAGTTTGTGTTGTTCTTGCAAGTGATGGATATCCGGTAAAATACGAAAAAGGTATCCCGATCCATGGATTTGAGAATTTTAAGGACAAAGACGGATACTACTGTTTCCATGCGGGAACCAAATTTAAAGATGGAGAGATCGTTACAAACGGTGGGCGTGTTCTTGGCATCACTGCCAAAGGAGAGACATTAAAAGAAGCCAGAAAGAATGCATATGCTGCTACAGAGTGGATCAGCTTTGCAAATAAGTATATGCGTCACGATATCGGAAAAGCTATCGACGAGGCTTAAGTTGGTCATTTTTCACAGGCACAGCTTGACGAAAACAGGGATTTCATTGTACAATAGTAACAACTATGAAACACAGTGAGTAGTTACGAACATGAAAAGCTGGATGCTGACAGGGCACAACAGGAACCAACCATTTTCCTTGATGAGGTGTCGCATCCAAGTGATGAGGCAGAGAGGACAGAAAAATGGGAATCAGTGTAGAAGAAGCAATCCATGAGCTCAGAAACAGAGAGGAAGTATTTGTTGCATATTCACAGGCAACCAGACTTCCATATGTGACCTGTGATGAAGAAACATTTAATGACCAGGCAAGGATTTTTGCCACAGAAGAAGAGATCAAAGAATATGGTAAACAGCTCCTTGAGGATAAGATCCTTCTTATGGGCATGAAATATGAGAAAAAAGACTATCCAAGACTGTATGGTACGCTGTACGCAATCGGAGTGAACAGTGTGATCTGGATCGACGGAGAAGAGAAGATCGAGATTGAGATCGGAAAGATCGCAAATCAGAGAGATATGAGTAAGATCGAGCCGTCAAAGAGACCGCTTCTGAACCCGTCTCTTGAACTTTCCGGAATCTATTTTATGCAGGAATTGCGTCGTCCGGTAAAACAGGAAGAGCATAAGAATATCCGTGAGTTGGAAGAAGAGCTGATAGCAAACCTGCGTAAGGCAGAATTCCTGATCGCGATCAATGCAGAGCAGGAAGAAGATGGAAAGCTCCATATTCCGTATCTGAAAAATAAAGAGGATAAGATCATGCAGCCTGTGTTTACAGATGTTATGGAATTTGAGAAATTTGGAAGAGGCAAGAATCTCCGTGTTGCGAAAGTGACTATAGACAAACTTCCGAGCCTGATGATTCCGCAGGCAAACGCTTATGTGGTAAATCCAATGGGATTTAATCTGGTTCTTAACAAAGAACAGATAGAGAAGATTGCAGGGATCAGTAAATAAAAACAAAAATCACAGCAGGCTGCCAGGATGAAACTGTGCAGCCTTTTGCTGTTGTAGAGGAGAGATTACCCTATGGTGATAGAAATCGATTTTAACAGTGATGAGGCAATCTATATGCAGATCACCAATCAGATCATAATGGGGATCGCTACATCAAGGCTTCATGAAGGGGATACTCTGCCTTCTGTACGGCAGCTTGCAAGCATTGCAGGAATCAATATGCATACTGTGAATAAGGCATATGCGCTGCTTCGTCAGGAAGGCTTTGTGACTATTGACAGGCGAAAGGGAGCGGTGATCTCCATAGATGCAGATAAGGTCAGAGCACTGGAAGAAATGAAACAGAATCTGACAGTAGCAATGGCATGGGGATGCTGTAAAAATGTAACAAGAGAAGAAGTCCATCAGCTGGTGGACGAGATTTTTGACGAGTATGACACAGACAGATAGGAGGAGACATCATGCAGGAACGATATACAAAACAGGCAGAGAATGTTCTTGCTCTGGCAAAAGAGGCAGCCAGCTCCTGCGGACATAGTTATATCGGCACGGAGCATCTGCTGGTCGGGCTTGTAGAAGAAAAGGAGGGCACAGCAGGAAGAGTTCTGGAGGAGTTTGGGATCCAGGCTGATAAAGCGATGGCTCTGATCGATAAACTGATCGCACCGCCGGGAAATACGGCTGTTTCACAGAAACCGGGATTCAGTCCGAGAACCAGAAGAGTTCTTGAGGGTGCATATGCAGAAGCAGAATCCATGCGTTTTGAGGAAGTCGGGACAGAACATATTCTGCTGGCAATGTTGAAAGAAACAGACTGTGTGGGTACCAGACTGCTGTACACAATGGGTGCAAATATCCAGAAGCTTTATGCGGCAGTGCTGACAGCTATGGGAATGGACAGCGATGCCATTGCGGAAGAATTCCAGGCTGTAAAAGCTTCAAAGGGAAGAAACAGCAGTGTAACACCAACTCTGGATCAGTATAGCCGAGATCTGACGGCTATGGCAGAAGAAGGTAAGCTGGATCCTGTAGTGGGAAGGGATAAAGAGATTGCCAGACTGATCCAGATCCTGAGCAGAAGAACAAAGAACAATCCCTGCCTGACTGGAGAGCCGGGAGTAGGAAAAACGGCTATCGTAGAGGGACTTGCACAGCGGATCGTCACAGGAATGGTACCGGATACTGTGAAGGATAAGCGGGTTGTAGTTCTGGATCTTTCCGGAATGGTCGCAGGAAGTAAATATCGCGGTGAGTTTGAAGAACGTATCCGAAATGTGATCGATGAGGTAAGCGAACAGCAGGGAATATTGCTCTTTATTGATGAGATCCATACGATCATCGGAGCAGGTGGAGCGGAAGGTGCACTGGATGCTTCCAATATCCTGAAACCGTCTCTTTCCCGTGGAGAGATCCAGCTGATCGGAGCAACGACACTGGAAGAATATCGGAAATACATTGAAAAGGATGCAGCGCTTGAACGGCGTTTTCAGCCTATCATCGTGGAAGAGCCTACAGAAGAGGAGGCTGTTGAAATCCTGAAGGGGCTGCGCCCATATTATGAAAAACATCATGATGTAGAGATTCTGGATGAGGCCCTTGAGGCGGCTGTAAAAATGTCCGTTCGTTATATCAATGACCGGTTTCTTCCGGATAAAGCCATTGACATTATTGATGAGGCAGCGTCGAAAGTACAACTGGCGGGATATCGTCCGTCTCCGAAAGCAGAAGCACTGGAAAGAGAGATCCACGATATTTTGAAACAAAAAGAACAGGCAGTCATAAATGCAGATCTTGAAGGTGCAAAAGCAGCACAGGCAAAGCAGAATGAGGCGGAAGCAGAATTGGAAAAGATCCGAAGAAAGGCGGAGCGGAAAAATCGGAAAAATCCACTTACAGTTGATGAAGAGGCAGTTGCCGGTATTGTGTCTGACTGGACAAAAATACCTGTACAGCGTCTGACAGAGGGGGAATCCCGTAGGCTTGCAAATTTGGAAAAGGTTCTGAAAAAACGTGTGATCGGACAGGATGAGGCAGTTTCTGCAGTTGCCCGTGCGGTAAAAAGGGGAAGAGTAGGATTAAAGGATCCCGCAAGGCCTATAGGTTCTTTCTTATTCCTGGGACCTACCGGAGTGGGAAAAACGGAGCTTTCCAAAGCGCTGGCGGAAGCTGTATTTGGAAGTGAGCAGGCAATGATCCGTGTAGATATGTCCGAATATATGGAAAAACATAGTGTTTCTAAAATGATCGGATCGCCGCCCGGATATGTAGGCTATGAAGAAGGTGGACAGCTCAGCGAAAAAGTGCGCAGAAATCCATACAGTGTCATTCTTTTTGACGAGATTGAAAAGGCTCATCCGGATGTGTTTAATATTCTTCTGCAGGTACTTGATGATGGTCATATTACAGATGCTCAAGGCAGAAAAGTGGATTTTAAGCAGACGATCATTATCATGACTTCTAACGCAGGTGCGCAGATGATCATGGAACCGAAACATCTTGGATTTATGTCCGGAGATACGGAAAAGCGTGATTATGAACGGATGAAGTCCGGAGTGATGGAAGAAGTGCGGCGGATGTTTAAGCCGGAATTTCTGAACCGGATCGATGAGATCATGGTATTCCATTCTCTGAATAAAGAAAATATCAGAAAGATCGTTACTATTCTTTTGAAAAACCTGGAAAAACGCTGTCAGGAACAGCTGGATATCATACTGAAAGTTACCGGAGCAGCTAAAGATCTTATCGCAGATGCAGGCTTTGACAGTAAATACGGTGCAAGACCGCTGCGTCGTGCGATCCAGACAAAGATTGAGGATGAGATGGCAACAGAAATCCTTGAAGGTCGGATCAAAGCCGGTGATACCGTACAGGTGAAGGTCAAAGACAAGAAAATCTACTTTGAAGTAAAAGATGCGGAGAAAGCGTAAGAATTTTATTACTTTCTATAGCCAAAAAAACAGAAATAAGTTATAATTAACAAAATTAAAACTATACAACGAAAGATTTCAGGAGGACATAAGATCATGGCAGTGGTACAGGAATTGATCCGCACAGAAGATAATGGGACTATCAGTTTTGGAGATTATGAATTAAATCAGAAATCCAAATTGTCGGATTATCAGTATCAGGGAGATATGTATAAAGTAAAAACATATAAGGAGATCACCAAACTTGAGCGTAATGGAATGTTCGTATATGAGTCTGTTCCGGGAACCAGTGTGTTCCATCTTCAGCAGGATGGAACAGCAATGAGTTTTGAGGTTCAGGGCTTTGAGGATTCTCAGATTACTGTTGAACTGGAAGCTGAGACAGAGTATCAGGTATTTATTGATGATGTAAGTACAGGTACAATGACCACAAACCTGGGCGGCAAGCTTTCTTTCAGTGTTGAACTGGATGCGAACACCAAAGCAGAAGTTAAAATTGTAAAATGCTAAAAAATAAAAAAACGGTTTATTTCTGTCAGGAATGCGGGTATGAATCAGCCAAGTGGATGGGGCAGTGCCCGGCATGCAAGGCATGGAATACTTTTGTGGAGGAAACGGTTTCTTCCAAAAAATCTTCCTCAGGGAGTATTAAAACTACACAAAAGAAAACGGAGCCTGTAGTTCTGAAAGATATCAGTCTTTCTTCAGATGAACGTCAGAGCTGTGGAATCGGTGAACTTGACAGGGTGCTGGGAGGCGGAATCGTCCCCGGCTCCCTTGTTTTGGTAGGTGGAGATCCTGGTATTGGCAAGTCTACATTGTTGTTGCAGGTGTGCAGAAATTTATCTTCACAGGGGATTTCTGTTTTGTATATTTCTGGTGAGGAGTCTCTCAGACAGATCAAGCTCCGGGCAGATCGGCTTGGAACGTTTAATGATAAACTGAAACTGCTCTGTGAGACGAATCTTGAAAATATCCGGGAGATCATTGAGCGGACGAAACCAGATGTAGCTGTTGTGGATTCTATCCAGACGATGTTTCATGAAGATATTTCGTCTGCACCGGGAAGTGTTTCTCAGGTGAGGGAATCTACCAATGTACTGATGCAGATCGCTAAGGGTATGGGAGTGTCCATTTTTATCGTGGGTCATGTGACCAAGGAGGGAAATGTGGCAGGTCCTCGTGTACTGGAACATATGGTAGATACTGTGCTTTACTTTGAGGGAGACAGGCATGCTTCTTACCGGATCCTGCGTGCGGTGAAAAATCGTTTTGGTTCTACCAATGAAATTGGTGTTTTTGAGATGCAGAATTCCGGACTTGAAGAAGTGAAGAATCCTTCCGAGTTCCTTTTGAATGGAAGACCGGAGAATGCTTCGGGGTCTGTTGTTGCATGTTCTATGGAGGGGACGAGACCGATTTTGGTGGAGATTCAGGCTCTGGTGTGTCAGAGTAATTTTGGAATTCCGAGAAGAACAGCAGTTGGTACGGATTTTAATCGTGTGAATCTTTTGATGGCGGTTCTGGAGAAGAAGGCGGGAGTTCATCTTGCTGCTTCGGATGCTTATGTGAATATTGCGGGTGGCATGAAGATGACAGAGCCGGCGATCGATCTGGGTATTTGTCTTGCTATTATTTCCAGTGCGAAGGAGATCGTGATCCCGGATTCTGTGATGGCGTTTGGTGAAATTGGTCTGAGTGGCGAGGTTCGTGCAGTGAGTATGGCCGGACAGCGTGTGCAGGAAGCGAAAAAGCTTGGGTTTGAGACGGTGATACTTCCTGAGGTGAACCGGACGGCTACAGAGAGTATTAAAGGAATTAAATTGGTTTATGTGGCTGGGATCCGGGATGCGATTTCTTTTATCAGAGGGTTGTGAGTTCCCGGCAGGTTATTTTGAATAGGATCATGTGGTCAGCCGCTGTATGGTTTGTACGGCGGCTGTGTTTGGGTTAATAAAAAAAACATAGATGATAGTAAAGGAAAGGCTGGTGTTGGTTATGGGTATTGGTAATATTGGAAATATGATGAAGGTTATGAATGCATGGAATACATTTAAACAGAATCATCCGAAGTTTCCGGCATTTTGTAGTGCGGTTTCCCGGCGTGGGATTCGTGAGGGGAGCATTCTTGAGGTGACGTATATTAGTCCTGAGGGTGAGAAGCTGACTACGAATATTAAAGTGCAGGCCAGCGATCTTGAGTTGCTGAGAGAACTTTCTGGTGGTAATTGAGTTGAGCAGATAGCGAATGCTGATTATATATTGTATATGTCTGTTTGACGGGTGTTTTGGTTCCGGTGTCTGGCAGTGTTGGAACTGCCGGGTGCCGTTTTTTTGTTGGGATGGAGAGGGACGCCAGAGAAAGGTGGCATCGGTCCGGGGAGTGGATGCAGGCGGGGGTGTTTTTGCGGTTTTGTGGGGTGGATGGAGAGGGACGCCAGAGGAAGGTGGCATCGGTCCGGGGGTGGATGCAGGCGGGGATGTTTTTGGGGTTTTGAGAGGTGGATGTGGTTGAGGGACGCCAGAGGAAAGTGGCATCGCTCCGGGCAGGGACTCCGTCGGGGGATACTACTAGGGCTCCGGGAGACGGCTAAAAGCATTGCGGCAGGGCCAGAACTCGCCTGCGGCTCAGACAGCAGACCCTGCCGCAATAACGCCGTCTCCCGCAGCCCAAGTAGTAATCACCCCTCCTCCGCAGCAGCCCGGCCCGATGCCACCTTCCTCTGGCTGACGTTTCCAGCCGACAGGAAAAAACATGCGGGGGATGAAATCGGACTGGGCGTCCTGTCCTGAAATGTCAGACTGGTACAGAATATTCCTATAAGTATCGAAGAATACAGAAACGGGATCGGCCCAGCGTATCACCATAAATATCGAAGAATACAGGAACTAGATCGGCCCAGTGTATCACCATAAATATCGAAGAATACAGGGATCAGATCGGCCTAGCGTATCACCATAAATATCGAAGAATACAGGGACCAGATCGGCACAGCGTACCACTATAAGTACCGAAGAATCACAGAACCAGATCGCAGATCGGCACAGCGTACCACCATAAGTACCGAAGAATACAGAAACCAGATCGGCACAACGTTCCATTCTGAGTACCGCAGCATACAGACAAAAGTCAACAACGCAGCACACACAACAACGCAGAACTCTTTCCGTGCCCAACGGGGTGGGAGCGCGAGGGAGGGCGTTCGGGCTGCGGAACTCTGAGATCGCCTTCCCTCGCACTTACCGCATTGAAAATGCGACCGGCGTAGCGCCATCCAGCGAAGAGACTTATCATAAAAAAAACAACACAATAAACAACAATAAAGATAATCCTAAAAATTAAAAATAAGAATAAAAAATTGTCCTATAAAAATAAATTTCCAGGAAAATCTAAAAAAATTGAAATTTATGGTTGACAAGCATAACTCCCAGTGGTATTATAACTGAGCTGTCGCAAATAATTGTTTTTGAAAAGCAAACAATTAAAAAGAATTTCAGAAAAATGAAATTCACAGTTGACAAAAGACAGAAGATATGATGAAGTATCCAAGTCGTTAACGAAACGACAACAAAATCTTAACTCAAAAATGTTTGAAAAAAACTTAAAAAAGTGCTTGACAAACAAAAAGAGATGAGATAAAATAAACGAGCTGTCTGAGAGACAGACGCAACAAACCTTGATAACTAAACAGTGAAACACATACGATTCTCGAAAATTTCTTTACATTTAAAGAACGGTTTAAACAAACCAAAAGCAGTAAAAACGAGAGATAGCCAAACGGTTGTCTTGAGTAAACGAATCAAACATTTTATCAGAGAGTTTGATCCTGGCTCAGGATGAACGCTGGCGGCGTGCTTAACACATGCAAGTCGAACGGGAAACCTTTTATTGAAGCTTCGGCAGATTTAGATTGTTTCTAGTGGCGGACGG